>NZ_LNJT01000006.1:0-1255753 GCF_001636105.1 Burkholderia sp. MSMB1589WGS | reverse complement strand
CCGGGCGGGCTGCTCGTGAGCTTCATCGACTGGCGCCAGCTCCCGACGCTGACCGATGTCGTGCAGGCGGCCGGCTTGGTCCTGCGCGGCGTCGCGGTATGGGACAAGACGCCCGGCCGCACGCGGCCGCGGCGCGGCGGCTTCGCGCAACAGGCCGAATTCGTCGTATGGGCGAGCCGCGGCGCAATGCGCGACTGCGATGTGTATCTGCCGGGCGTGTTCCCGTGCCGCTTGCCGGTGCCGAAGCAACACGTCACCGAGAAGCCGCTCGATATAGCGCGCGAAGTCGTGCGGCTCGTGCCGGCCGGCGGCGTCGTGTGCGATCTGTTTGCCGGATCGGGGACGTTTCTCGCCGCGGCGCGGGAGGCGGGTTGCACTGGATCGGATGCGAGACGAATGGGGCGTATCACGCGGTCGCATCGGCCCGGCTCGACGCTACGACGGATGACTCAGGGGGCAGGCAGCGCAGTAGTTAAATGAAACGATTCGGCGGATTATTGAATGATGTGATTCAACCTCAATTTAAATAGGGGTGGAAAAATATTAATTCCTATCTCCTATAATAACGTCGGTACTTGAGGGTCGTTAATGCGCGGGACGGGGTCATTGCTGGCGGGGTAATTAAAAATATAAATTTCAGCTACGGATCGAGCTCGATTTAATCGGCCTCGATGCGAAATTTAATTAATTATTTCGCTAAAAATAAAGTGTCCCCATAAAATAGACGGAGCATGATGATGAAGCCACTCGTGACGAGGACGCCGCGGCGTATCCAACTAGACCATCCATCGCTGGCGAAGTTAGACGTTTCCACATCGCCACCGCCAGCCAACTCGATTACTTCTCAACTCTGGGAAGCATGCTATAGCTTGGCACAAGATGCCCTTAACTCGCCTTACATTCAAGGCATTGCTAACGGTACCTTGCCTCCCTGCAATTACGGGCAATACACAGTGCAGGACGCAGCATACTGCGTTCGGGCAGAGCAAGATTATCGTCTGGTTGAGGCGCGCGCGAAAAAACATCATGAAGACATGCTGGCAGCTTTTGCACAGGCTCGCTATGAAGGTTATCTGTCTTACACCGACTCCATCATGAAGTCGTGGCACATCAAAGACATCCTGGCGATTAATCCGAACGATGCAGTAAAAGCTTATGTTGCCCATGAACACTATGTAGCCGAATTCATGGAGCCGATCTATGGCGTCGTCGCAATGATCCCCTGTGATCATCTCTGGTCATGGCTTGCGGAGACGCTTTCGCCAGATAACGTCCCGAACAACCTTTACGACTTTTGGATAAGCGATAACCAAGATTGGAGTGGCACTTATCGCCTAGAAAATTTTGTCAACAGTTGGTTTGCAGCGCATCCTAAGCAATATGAATGGGAGTCGGCCTTGAAAGCCTACAGGGGGAGCATGCTTGGCGAGGTTGGCGACTTTCGCGCAGCCTTGGAATGATTGTCCAGTTCCATAACATACAGCCGAGGGCCGCATACGATGCCGATCGAATGTGGCCTCTTGCGCGATCGCATCGACGCGGTTCAAGGCCGCGGTGAACGGTTCAGCGGTTCAGGTGACGTAATAGCCGATCGCGCACGAGCTCACGATCCGCATCCGCGAAACCGAGCACGACGCGAACCGGATACTGCGCGAGCGGGCCGCCCGGCTCGACGGGCGCTTTCTGGCCCTCCTGGTGGACACGTGCGATGCGCGAGAGCCGTTCGTCAAAGCCGATCGCCAGGCCCATGTTGTCGACATCGATGCGCAGATAGCGCGCGGTGCGCAGCTTCCGGAACATCGCCTCGCGCTTCACACGGCCGGCCTTCTCGCGCAAGTGCTTGCCGCCTGCCTTCACCTTCCGCGGCGCATAAGCGGACCCGTCCGGATTCCGCTGCGCGGCCACGCGCGATTGCTGCGCGCGCCGCAGATCGCGGCCAAGCTCGCGCAGCAGTTGACGGCGGGCCGCCGGCGACAGCTTCGCGAGCAGCCCACCCGCCCACCGTTCGAGCGCCTGAAGATCGTCCGTCACGAGAGCCACTCGTCGGCTGCGTCGTCGATGTGCTCGACCGTCCGGTTGCCGGCTTCATCGGTTCCGACCACGACGCTTTCCGACAGCTTCATTTTGAGCCCGAGGTCGACGGCGTTGTTTGACAGGATGTCGGCGACGAACGTCATGCAGTTGCGGCGCTCGTCCCGATTCGTCACGAGGTCCGGCTGATTCGCGCGCGCCCATTCGACAACGGCGATCATCACGTCATCCGGGTTGCCGATGAAGTCGCGAATGATGATCTCGCACTCGTATTCATAGTCGAACGACGCCGTGCGCGTGCCCGTCGCCTCGATCCGGCCTTCGTTGACGAACACGAGCAACTGGTCCGGCGAGGCGTTGAGCTGCGGCAACGCGGCGACGAGCGCCGCGCGCAGGCTGTTCGGCTTATTCATGGCCGTCCGCCCGCCGCACGCGCGCCTGACACGTCGCGATCATGTCGACTTCGGACGCGCAGCGCGCCCACGCCGCGCGCGCGACGTGCAACGCGTCGCTCAGCTCACCGTTGGTGCGCGGCGCCATCGCCGGCATCGTGCACGGCGTCACCGCCGCGCATTCGTTGAGCGTAATCGTCGGCGCCATTGAGGGCGGGGCTTGCGTGCAGGCGCACAACGTCGTCAGGCAGAGCGCCAGCAGCCCAGGCGCGCACGGCGGTGTTTTCATCGATCAGTCTCCGCAGTTCGTTTCGATAGGTCGCGAGCGTCGCGTCGACGCCGGCGCGCGCGCGATCGAGCTGCGCGCGCTGCGCATCTTTCGCCTTGGCATCGGCCAACAGACGCTCGATGACGGCAGCGCTCGCCTGCGCCTCGTGTTTCGCGCGGCGCGCGTCGTCGGTCGCCCGGTCGAGCTGCGCGCGCAGCGCGCGGCCGTGCTGGCAACTCGCGACCAACGCAATCAGCGCGATCAGCGCCAGCCACGGCGTCAGGCGGGCGAAGCTCATGCGGCCGCCTTGCCCGCGCCGGCGTACTTCGCATACGCGCGGTCGAGCTTCACGTCATACAGGTTGATCGCGAATTCCGGGCCGTTGTAGCCTTCCGCGAACGCCGCCCACTTCCGGGCACGAAGCGCGACCAACAGTTTCTTGTCGGCCGCGACGTACCGCACGAACGCGTCGAGGTGCTCGGCTTCGCCCAGCTCCATACGGGACACGAATTCGTCGACGCTCGCGTAACCCAGGCGTTTCCAGTGATACGCCATGATCTGGAACGCGCCCCAGCTCGCGGACTCGTAAGCGGATGTCGCGTCGATCCGCGCCGCGGTGTCGAGCCGCACGTATTCGGCGGCGCCGCCCTGGTAGCCGCCGCGCTTCGGGTTGACGACGCCCGGCCATCGTGCGGCGGCAGCGTCCGCCGCTTCCCTGCCGACATTCGCGACGAGCCGCTGATACATGACATGCCGCTCGAACAGGATCTTCGGCCGGCCGTCGTCCAGAAAGCCCACGCCGCGGGACTCAACTTCGTTGACAGCCCGCACGCACGCGACGGATACGCCGAGCGTCGCGGCCGCGCGCGCGAGGTCGGCGTCCGTCAGGTGCTTGGGGTCGCGCTGCCCGCTGGCGAGCACCCGGTACGTCTTCGGGCCGGCGATGCCGTCGACGACGAGGCCCGCGGCCGCCTGCAACGTCTGGACGGCTCGCTCGGTCTGTTCGTCGTAAAGGTGCGACACGTCGACCGGGTAGCCGGCGCGCACGAGGCGCTGCTGCAGCAGCCCGACTTCCGCGCCGTGATCGTTGAATCGAAGGATGTTCACGCTTCGTCACTCCGTAGAAGGCGCGCGACGTTGCCGCGCGCGAGGTACACCAACACGGCGAGCAGAACCGCGAGCGCCGCGTGAAAGAAGCCGGTCGGCTTCGGATGAAACAGCAGCTCGATCGCCGAGCCGCCGGAAATCGCGACGATCACCCAGGCTGCCCACGCGACGTGGAAGCGATGCCGCGCGCCGTTCTTGCGGTAGGTCAGCACGCGCACGATGACGGCCAGGTGCGCGGCGAGCGCGACGAGTGCGGACGAGACATGCACGTCAGTCTCCCTTGCGAAACAGCGCGAACAGGTCCATGCCCTTCACGCGCTCGATCAGCGTCAGCGTGACCGCGATCACGAGCGCGGCCGCGAAGAACGCGGCGACGCCCGTCGAGCGGATCGGCACGGCGTGAATGATTTCGGGCGCGGCGAGGTAGCCCATCACGAGCGAGATGAGCATGTACGCGGCGCGCTTCGCGAGGCCGAGGTCTTTCGACGTGACGACGACGAGCGCCGCGCCCGCGAACGCGCCAATCAGCGCGTCGCCGTCGACGCCCGGCGCGATGCCGGCGAGGCCGACCGCGGCGAACAGCGCCGCAGCCGAGGTGGTGTTCGGTTCAGCCATTCATTCGGCTCCGGTCAGTCAAACAGTTGCAATAGCGGCGTGGTCGTCTCGATCGCGCTGCGCTCGGGCATCTCCACGACGGTTCCCATTGGCAGCACCACGCCGAGTTCGGCGAGGCCGGGGTTCGCTTCGAGCACGGCTTCGACCGTGCCCGCCGTGCTGCCGTAGTGCCGCCAGCACAGCGCGTCGAGCGTCTCGCCTTGCAGCGCTGAAATCTTCATTCGCCGAGCGCCTGCCCGTCGCGATCGAACAGGCCGAGCACGCGCGGCTTGAGTCGGGCTCGCCGGCGCGCGAGCACGGCGGCTCGTATTGCGGCCTCCGCGCCGGTGTGATCCGAGCAATAGGCAATCTCCAGCCAGAACAGGCCAGCGACGCGCTGCTGCACCTGGCACGCGCCGGCGCAGAACAGCTTTCCGCCGCGCACGCGGGATTGCGCGAACTGACGAATGCGGTACAGGGGGCGGGCCATCAGATCAGTTCCACCGTCGAGCGCGCCAGGCCAAGAATGTCGCTGATCGCCCATCGCGCAGCGCGGCGTGCGTCGTCGACCGTCGCAGCCAGATCGGCCGCGACCTGGCCGCCGCTCTTCGTCGTGTCGTAGCCGCGGTACTTCTCGGTCACGTCCGCGAGCGTCAGGTGGTACACCGCGCGCCGGTAGCGGGCCACGTGTGCCGATTCGCCATCGATGCGCGGCGCCGGCACGTCGGCGAGCGTCGCCGCACCCGCCGCGCGCTGCCGTGCGCGCCACGCGGCGAGCTCGTCGTTCACGGTCAGCAGCGCGTCGCGCGCGGCGTGCCGCAGCCGCTCGGCCGTCACGGTGCCGTCCAGGCGCATCGCGTCGCGCAGCGCGGACAGATCGATGTCCGGGAAGAAGCCGTCGTTCGTCAACGTGCCTTCGATCGGCGTCGCCGCGACGGCGGGCGCGGCGGTGGCAACAAAGCTGTTCATGGTCGGTTCACAATGAGGTGGCGGTGGACCGGCGCACCAGGTCCGTGACCGTCAGGCGTAGGGCCTGGGCGCCGGTGCCGCCATGCCGAGGTGGGCTCTTTACGTGCCGTCGGCGCCGTCGCCCCGACGGCCCGCAGCTTCGACCTGCTTCGTCAGCCGGTCGATGTCCTTTTTCACGCCGACGCGATCGTTCAGCGCGACCGCGCGGCGCAGATAGTCGAGCGCGCGCGCCGGCGCGGCGGCCTGCGTCGCGTAGCCGAGCGCCTTGTACAGCTTCGCGCGCACCTGGTCGTGCATGTCGGCCGCGCGCGTCAGATCGTCGACGAGCTCGAGGCTCGCCGCGTCGAACGTCTCGCCGTCGAGGAACGACGACAGCGCGGCGTCGGCGAACTGCTCGGCGACGAGCGACGCGAGCGAACGCTCGAACTGGTCGGGCAGCGTCAGGCCGTGCGCGAGCGCGTAGGCCGCGATCGCGAGCGCGCCGTCGAAGTCGCCGGCGTCGATGCGCCAGACCATGACCGTCACGAGCACGTCGTCCTGCGCGCCGCGGCCGCCGCTCAACACGCCCGCCACGTAGTCGGCGTAGTCCGGCAGCAGCTTGCGTTTCAGCTCGATCTTCCGCTCGATCGACTGAATGCCCTTGAGCGCGCGGCGGTCGGCCGCGAGCTTCGCGAGCATCAGCTCATAGGCGGTCGCGCCCTTCATCGTCGCGCCGGGCGACGCGGCCGCCGCCGCGCGCGCGGCCGAGACGCGATTGAAGTGTGCGCGGGCGGGCGTGTTGATCGTCATGCCGCCGCCAGTTCGATGTTTTCGGCCACGCAGCCGCAACCGAAGTCTTCGACCACGTAGGCGTCGTTCGACGATTCGTAGTTCTCGATGCGGTCGCGTTCCGGCACTTCCTTCAGCGTGCGCCGGCGCGCGCCTTCCTGGTAGTAGATCGACAGATTCGACAGCTTCGTGACCATCAGCGCGCGCTTTGGGAAGAACGGCACGCGCACGGCCGGCAGATTGCCGATGCGCTTCTGGCTCACGATCAGATCGGCCGCGAGCTGCTCGGTCGGCGCCTGCGTCGCGTTGACGATCGGGAAATACTTGTCGTGCAGCAGCTCGCGGCCGCAGATCACGACGAGGCCCGTGTCTTCCTGGAACCACGGGTCGATCATCGACGAAACGATGTCCATCACGAGCGCGTCGAGGTTCTCGTAATCGCCCGCCTTGCCGACGAGCACCTTGCCGGCCTGCTTCGCGCCTTCGTGCAGCACGCGCTGCGCCGCGCGCTCGCGGTACTGTTGCAGCCAGCCGATGTTCACGTCCTGCAACAGCGGGTTCGCCTGGCGGTCAGTCGTCGCGGCCGCCTTCACGCCGTTCCAGCCGATCATGATGCGATCGACCGCCCCCTGGTTGAGGATCACGTCGCGGATGCGCTGTTGGAAGTCGGCGAACTTCGCCCACATGTCGAGCTTGCGATACGGAATCGCCGTGTCGTAGTCGGTCTTCTCGCAGCGGTAGCGGTTGCTGTCGAGCGCCGTCGGGTCGATCGGTTGACGCGCGGCCTTCGTGGTGTCGGTGCGGCTCGCGATCGGGCCGGACACGGACAGGCCGAGCTTTTCGCCTTCGAGCTCGGTCACGGGCAGCACGTTGATGCGCTTGAGAAACTCGCTCGATTCCTGCATCTTCGTTTCGAGCCGCTGTTGCACGGTCGGCTCGACCGCGAACTTCGCCGACACGTCGGCCGTGTCGTTCAGCTTGGCGATTTGCGCGGCGAACTTTTCATACGCTTTGCGCGTTTCCTTCCTCATCGGGAAATTCTCCTGTGTGGTGTGCGGGATGGGTCAGCAGTCGGTCAGCAGTCGGTCACGAGCTCGCCCGTCGAGCCGGTCGACGGCGGGCGCTGCGGCGCGCCGTTGCCGGTGTTCGACAGTTTCTCGGTGAGCGCTTCGACGGCGGCGAACGCTTCGTCAGCGCGCTTCTTCGCGTCGGCGGCCGCGCTCGTGGCGCTCGTGACAGCCGCGCTCAGCGTCGCGACTTCGCGGCCCGTGTGGTGCGCATGGGTGGCGACCCGTTCGACCGCTTCGCGCACGTCGGCGAAGCGCTCGTCGTCGTTCTCGCGATTGCGGGCGAACAGGCCCTTCACCCATTCCTTGAGGCCGGCCGTTTCGGTCGCGCCTTCGAATTCGATCGCCGTCTCGCACGCCGGCGAATAGAGGTTGTTCGAGCGCTTCGCGGCGAATTGCAGCGCTTCGGTGCCGAGGCTCGCCGGGTCGTCGGTCGCGGCGAGCCCGACGAGATACGCCTCGCCGATGTCGGCGAAGTCGGGGTTGATTTCGATCGACGTAAAAATCTTCTGGCGCTTCTTCGACAGCGCGACGAGCTCGTCGGTCGGATCGATCTGCGCAAACAGCGCCATCTTCCCTTTCAGCGGGCCGTCTTCGATTTCGGCCGCCTTCAGCGCGATCACGTCGCCGTATGCACCGAACGGGTTGTTCGCCGAGAGCGGCGCCCAGCCCTTCAGGTGTTCGAGGTTGACGCGCGCGCCGTACAGCTTCGGGTCGTAGTGCTTCGCCATCTGCGTGAGCCATTCACGCTTGATCTCGCGACCGTCGACGGTCGCGCCTTCCACTGCGACGCGGAAGAATTTGGTTTTGCTTGCCATAGAGAGGGTCGAACGTGGTTGAGTGAGCGTGCTTCTCATGTTCGGCGTTCATGCGCTACGGCTCAACGAGCGGCGTTTGTGGGTCACGCGGGTACAGCGCGCTGCGCGTGCTCGCGCGCACGCGGCGGCCTACGCTTGGCCGCATGCTTGAAACTACGGACCCTCATCAGCTCGAAAACGACGTGCGCAAGGTCGCGCGCACGCTCTATTGGCAAGGCTGGCGCATCGCGTCGATCGCTCGCCATCTCGACATCAAGCCCGCGACCGTCGCGTCGTGGTGCCGCCGCGAAAAGTGGAAAGACGCAACGCCCGTCGAGCGCATCGAGGCATCGCTCGAAGTGCGCATGATGGTGTTGATCGCGAAGGAGAAGAAGGACGGCGCGGACTACAAGGAAATCGACCTGCTCGGCCGCCAAGTCGAGCGGCTCGCGCGCGTGCGCAAGTACGACGAGACGGGGAAGGAATCGGACCTGAATCCGAAGATTGCGTCGCGCAACGCCGGCCCGAAACGCCGTGCGCCCCGTAACGAAATCAGCGACGAACAGCACAAGCGCATCATCGAAGCGTTCCGCGATTCGCTGTTCGACTATCAGAAAGTCTGGTATCGGAACGGCGATCAGCGCACGCGCAACATCCTGAAATCGCGGCAGATCGGTGCGACGTGGTACTTCGCGCGCGAGGCGCTCGTCGACGCGCTCGACACCGACCGTAATCAAATCTTCCTGTCGGCGAGCAAGGCTCAGGCGCACGTCTTCAAGCAGTACATCACGCAGTTCGCGCGCGCGGCGGCCGACATCGAGCTCACGGGCGATCCGATCATCTTGCCGAGCGGCGCGACGCTGTACTTCCTGGGGACGAACGCGCGCACCGCGCAGTCGTACCACGGCAACTTCTACTTCGACGAATACTTTTGGGTTCCGAAGTTCCGCGAGCTGAACAAGGTCGCCTCCGGCATGGCGATGCACAAGCGCTGGCGCAAGACTTACTTCAGCACGCCGTCCAGCGTCACGCACGAGGCGTACGCGTTCTGGAGCGGCGCGCACGCGAACCGCGGCCGCGCCGCGGGCGAGCGCATCCAGATCGACACGAGCCACGAGGCGCTCGTGCGCGGCATGTTGTGCGGGGACGCGCAGTGGCGGCAGATCGTGACCGTGCTCGACGCGATGGCGGGCGGCTGCAACCTGTTCGACATCGACGAGCTGCGCCGCGAATACAGCGCCGAGGAATTCGCGAACCTGCTGATGTGCCACTTCATCGACGATTCGCTGTCGGTGTTCAAGCTGTCGGACCTGCAACGCTGCATGGTCGACTCGTGGGAGGAATGGGCGGACGACTTCTCGCCGCTGCTGCTGCGGCCGTTCGGCTATCGCGAGGTGTGGGTCGGCTACGATCCGGCGCTCACGGGCGACTCGGCGGGCCTCGTCGTCGTGGCGCCGCCGCGCGTCGACGGCGGCGCCTTCCGCGTGCTCGAACGTCACCAGTTCCGCGGCAACGACTTTGAGGAACAGGCCGCGGCGATCGAGGCGATCACGCAGCGCTACAACGTCGGCTACATCGCGATCGACACCACGGGCATGGGGCAAGGCGTCTACCAGCTCGTGCGCAAGTTCTTCCCGGCCGCCGTCGCGCTGAACTACTCGCCCGAGGTGAAAACCCGCCTCGTGCTCAAGGGCCAATCCGTCGTCCGGAACGGCCGGCTGCAATTCGACGCGGGCTGGACCGATCTGGCCGCCGCGTTCATGGCGATCAAACAGACGATGACGGCGAGCGGCCGTCAGGCGACCTACACCGCCGGCCGCACCGACGAGACGGGCCACGCCGACCTGGCGTGGGCGTGCCTGCACGCGATCGACCGCGAGCCGCTCGCCGGCGGCGGCATTCATTCATCTTCATTCACGGAGTTTTACGCATGAGCAAGCGCCGATCGCGCGCGCCACGCACGTTCGCGGCCGCGCCCAATCCGAGCGCCGGCAGCGCCGCGCCGGCGCGCGCCGAGGTCTTCACGTTCGACGATCCGACGCCCGTCATGAACCGGGCCGAGATTCTCGATTACGTCGAGTGCTGGTCGAACGGCGAATGGTTCGAGCCGCCGGTCAGCTTCGCCGGCTTGGCGAAATCGTTTCGCGCGAGCACGCACCATAGCTCGGCGCTGTTCTTCAAGGCGAACGTGCTGGCGTCGACGTTTCGCCCGCACCGCTGGCTGTCGCGGCACGCGTTCGAGCGGTGGGCGCTCGATTTCCTGACGTTCGGCAACGGCTATCTGGAACGCCGCCGCAACATGGTCGGCGGCACGCTGCGGCTCGAGCCCGCGCTCGCGAAGTACGTACGGCGCAAGGCCGATTTCAGCGGCTTCGTGTACGTGAACGGCTGGCAGGAGCGGCACGAGTTCGAGCCCGACAGCGTGTTCCAGCTCGTGCGGCCGGACATCAATCAGGAGGTCTATGGCCTGCCCGAGTATCTGAGCTCGCTGCACTCGGCGTGGCTGAACGAATCGTCGACGCTGTTCCGGCGCAAGTATTACGAGAACGGCAGCCACGCCGGCTTCATCCTGTACATGACCGACGCCGCGCAGAAGCAGGACGACGTGGACAACATGCGCGACGCGCTGAAGAACGCGAAGGGGCCGGGCAACTTTCGCAACGTGTTCATGTACGCGCCGGGCGGGAAGAAGGACGGCATCCAGCTCATTCCCGTGTCCGAGGTCGCCGCGAAGGACGAGTTCTTCAACATCAAGAACGTGACGCGCGATGACCTGCTCGCCGCACACCGCGTGCCGCCGCAGTTGCTCGGCATCGTGCCGAGCAATTCGGGCGGGTTCGGCACGCCGGATACCGCCGCGCGCGTGTTCGGGCGCAACGAAATCAGGCCGCTACAGGCGCGCTTCGCCGAGCTGAACGACTGGCTCGGCGACGAGGTCGTGACGTTCGACGATTACGAGATTCCGCCGGCGCCGGTCGCGGCGTAGCGCATTGAGCGGGACGCGTCCGCGCCCGCGAACGCTGCCTCACACGGATAAAAGTATGTACAAATATTCGTTGCGCCGGGATATTTTTGTACTTACAATAAAGCTCATGGAACTTGAATACGATCCGAACAAACGCGACAAGACACTGACCGAGCGGGGGCTGGATTTCGCGCGTGCAGTGGAGGTGTTCGCCGGGCACCACTTCACGTTGGAGGATACGCGGGAGGATTACGTTGAATCGCGCTACATCACGGTCGGCACGCTGGACGGCCGCATGATCGTGATGGTTTGGACGCCACGCGGCGAGGCTCGCCGCATTATCAGCATGAGGAAAGCAAATGACCGTGAGCAAGCGCGCTACGCACACAGATTGGGTTGATCCGGACGACGCGCCGGAGCTGACCGACGAATTTTTTGAGCGGGCGGACGAGTACGTCGGCGACCGCTTGGTCCGCCGTGGGCCGGGGCGGCCGCTCGGCAGTCACAAAACCGCGACGACGATTCGGCTCGACGATGACGTGCTCGACGCCTTCAAAGCGACCGGCCGAGGCTGGCAAACGCGGGTGAATGCCGTGTTGAAGGAGTGGCTCAAGACGCACAAACCAGCGTAACGAATCGCATCGGCCAAAGGCAGGGCCGCGCACCGGGCAACCGGGCGCGGCCCTTTTTTGCGTCTGGGGAACGCGAACCGCAGAGCGACTCGGTGGGACGGCGCGCGGCGTGTCCCGTCGCTGTCCCATCTGTGTCCCGACTAGCGTCCCGTTGTCCCATCTAGCGTCCCATCGTCCCGATTGCTGTTGCCGCGAGGCTGCGAAAGCGGTATGGGGCGATTCCGACGGCGCGATTAGAGGGCCTACAGCGGCTTGGCGCTGGCAGGGTGGCCGCGTTCCGGCCGCGCGCCGCGAGCGGCTCCACGAGGCCGTGACGCGGCCGCACGGGGTATTTGAGGGTCCGGCCCGCCTGCGCACCGACGGTCACTGCGGCGGCTTTTGCGCAGTCCCCTCCTCGCCTGCGGGCTTCGCTTGATAGGGTTGTTTTCGTGCGCATGGTCGCTTAGCCTGCGGCCGATTGTGGTGCGGGTTTCCAGCCGTATCTCAGTGCGCGGAAATCGTGCGTTTTGATGCGCGATGTTGCGGATCGGCTAAGCCTTAAAGGCGAAATCACCAATTGCATGCTGCGATAGCAAGTCAAACAAAGACATTGTGCTAACGCCGACCGCCGCGGCAGCATCCGGTAGCTTGATGGATTTGCGACTTTCCGGTGCAGGCTGTTCATTCGTCACGATCACGTATCCAGGATTGTGAGCCGCGAACGCGATCAGCCATGCATCGGCCGACTTTACGTCCAGAAACTTGTCCTGCGCGGCAGCTTGAAACGGCGGCACGTGCTCGATCGCCCAGGTAGCTAATTTTTGCCACTTAGGGGCACTCGGGACGCTGTTTAGGAAAAAGCCGTCCAACGCTGGCTGGGATGCCCACCCACGAAGCGGATCGTCTTCTTTTCCATTCAGCAATTCATCCCGCACTTTATCGATACTATACACAGTGCCATGTTGGAATCCGTGCGCCACCCACATCCAGAAATTTGTGCAAAAATTTGGATTGTAGTGCAGGTTTTTCGCAGTAATCAGGACGTCAGAATCAAGCAGGAAGCGCACGCTGCTTCTCATAGAAAGTAACGACGTTATTGGGATTTGTATTTAATAGCTGACCTGCCTCACGCAAACTGATGTTACCCGAGGTTGCCAGCGACGCGACGCGCCTCGCCAATTTCCTGCTATTTCGCACCGCAAGTGTCGCGTAAAAATTTCCACCGCCCGTGTCGTCCACCTTCGCCGCCGATTTTTGCGAGATCAGATAGATTTCACGGTATAACGACTCACTAATATAATTGAAGTCTAATGCGCGTCGCGCCAAGACGAGCAAGCTTACCTTGAATTGACGACGCAATTCGTTAAGCCGTGCCTTAGAAGCACCCCGCGCCTGCGCCCACATCGAGGTAAAGTCCGCCGAGGGCACAAGTACTTCGGCAGCTACCGCGTTGCAAAATCTTTCGTCCCCGTTATGCGACACCGTATCTGCGTCCGAAACGCCGATATCTCCCTGCCAGATATGAGCGATCTCGTGTATGAGTGTAAACATCCAGGCTGCGGGAGCATCACGGCCATTAATAAATACGACTGGCGCAATTGGGTCGCTGATCGCGAAGCCACGAAATTCCGAAACAGATAGCGGCCGGGACGTGTTGTTTCCCACGATCCCATTTTTAAATACAAGTATGCCGATTGCCTCTGTCTGCGCGGACAAGTAACTGAATAGCTCTTCGGCAGTTCTGCTTTTTCCCATCGCAACGGTATCCAAGCGAAGCGCGGCGCGGATTTGCGCGGCAACTTGCGCGGAATCAAGAGATTGCCTGCGTCCTCGACCAACAAATTCCAGCGGCTCGGCCCCTTCTCTTTCGAGGAAATCCTTGTACCAAACCTGCTTGAATTTCACATCGTCGTACACTTCGAAGAAATCACGCGACAAAGGCGCCGACAACGAGTCGATCGTGCGGAAATCTACGAGCTCTGGACGAACCCGCGGCGCAGGGGGAGCTTTTAAGAATAGATAGCCAAACGGCACCTTTGCTGCGGACGCAAACTTAATTGCCTGAGAAGTTGTAAGCGTTCCCGCGATGATCTTTTCCGGGGTGCGTCTCGAGATCGTCCGCGCGATGTCTTCCAGCGAGCCCCCGGTTTGACTGGCGGCCCAATCTAGGACTTCGGGAGAAAGGCTCAGAATGTCAGTCATGTGAATTGCGTTGTTCGCCTAGGGCGAGGATTCACGAGCAGAGCGCCGCCCGTAGGCCCGATAGGTATTTCTTACCTTTCGAAGCCGTGGGCTGGTGCAATCAGGCTCTCTGCCCCTTTCTCAGACGAGGTAACGATCTCTCTCATACACCAGCATAGGCGGAAATGTACCAGATCTCACCAATCATCAAGCTGCCTCTGACACCTCGATCATCCTGACGTTTCCCCTAACTGACCTACTGTCGTCGGTCACTATCGGTGTAGCCTAGCGGTCACGGGCCGTATGACATTTCGATCGATTGAGGTCAGCATTCGATAGAAGCGGGGGCGAGATGATCCGGTACTTGTCCGACACGGACGTTCTTTACATTCATGAGGTTCTTGCGATCGTCTTCAGGGAGGACGGTGATCCCATTGAGCCGTCCGGGCCTCGTGACCCCGAGGCTAGTCTTGTCTCGTCGGCCGCGGGTCGCCCACGAGTTTCGCTTGGAGGAGTCGAAAAGTATCGTACCGTCGAGGCGAAGGCAGCCGCGTTGTTTCATTCCCTCGTACAGAATCACGCCTTCCATAATGGGAACAAGCGCACAGCGTTGGTGTCGATGGTGCGGTTTCTTGATATGAACGAGCGACGCATCGAGGCAACAGACCACGATCTTTTTAAGTTGGTCACGAGCATCGCGAAAGGCCAATTACCTGACGTTGATGGACGACAAGAGCCCGACGAGCTTGTTGCGGGCATCGAAGAATGGTTGAAGCATCGATGCAAGAAGGTTGAGCGCGCCAACGGCGAAGTCCGCGTAGCAGCCTTTCTCGAAAAAATTAAGGAAGCCGGCGGGCGCGTAAAGAGCAGCGCGGACAGAAGTGCGTGGATTCTCCACGGTCCCGTGCCGGGCGGAAAGAGCGTTCGAATTTCGAAGAGCACAGGCCGACTTGCCGGCATGGTAGCTCGTGTGTATGCAAAAAAGATTGGGTTTACTGATGGACAGTCGGGGATTTCTTTCGACGACCTTTCCGCTGGGGTGCAGCCGGAACAGCGGATTATCGGTGACCTGATAGAAGTGCTACGAATGCTCGCGCACACCTAGATTTTTGAAAAATCGACGTCTCGCGAGACCGCGTCAGGCCCCGATCCGGACTTGCGCTGTACAGTGAAAATACAGTTTGGATGAGCTGGGATGGCCTTGATTGCCCTTGATTAGCCTTGGTTTTGCAAATTGCGAGTTGCGCAAGGCATTGATTTTTAACGGATTGTGGTGTGCCGGTAAAGCTCCGAAGGCGGTGCTTGAGGGCTACATGTCCACGCTCAATTCTGCCGCATGGCGCGCGTGAGCGATCCGGCATCCCGTTCAGCGTCGCGCGGGGGCTTGCTGGCGGATGCCGCGTGTGCCGAGGATGAACCGGGCTGTGCCCGGAATGTGCCAAGTTGTGTAATACTTCAGGCTGCTTTTCGCTTCTTGGGCGGCCGCGATGCCTTGCCAGACGGGGCGCTGGTGTCGGCGGTACGTTTTGAAAATCCGCGTGTCGGTGGTTCGATTCCGCCCCAGGCCACCAGCAGTATCCCACCCCAAGAATCGCCAGGTTCTTGGGGTTTTTCGTTTGTGGCGCGGCATTCCGGTCCTCGGCCGATTGCGGGGCGGCGTGATAAAATCTTCGTCGACTCAAAGACTTAGAGGACTTGAGGATGCGCGAGAAGGCGCCGCAAGTCCTTTTTTCGTTTCGGCGGCTCGTGCATCGCGCGGGTCCGTGCGCCGCCCGCGCGGCGCGATGAGCGACATAAGCGCCGCGCCGTTTCGGGCCGCGCGCTGCTGCCTATACTGGGTGGGCCGGCGCGCGTCGGATCGCCGGCGCGCTCGCTCATCATTCACGGAGTATCACGGTGATTCGGACAGACGCTAAGGACGGCGCGCTCGTATTGTTTTCCGGCGGCCAGGATTCGGCCACGTGTGTTGCCTGGGCGCTCGAGCGCTATCAGACCGTCGAGACGCTCGGCTTCGATTACGGTCAGCGCCACCGCGTCGAGCTCGAATGCCGCGAGGGCGTGCGCGATGCGCTGAAGCGGCGTTTTCCGCAGTGGTCGCACAAGCTCGGCGACGATCACATGGTCGATCTGTCGGTGCTCGGCGCGATCAGCGACACGGCGATGACGCGCGCGATCGAGATCGAGACGGCGTCGAACGGCCTGCCGAACACGTTCGTGCCGGGCCGCAACCTGCTGTTCATGACGATCGGCGCGGCGATCGCGTATCGGCGCGGGCTGCGCGTGCTCGTCGGCGGCATGTGCGAGACCGATTTCTCCGGCTATCCG
Source organism: Burkholderia sp. MSMB1589WGS (assembly GCF_001636105.1). Classification (NCBI taxonomy): domain Bacteria; kingdom Pseudomonadati; phylum Pseudomonadota; class Betaproteobacteria; order Burkholderiales; family Burkholderiaceae; genus Burkholderia; species Burkholderia sp. MSMB1589WGS. The sequence goes on along the minus strand of NZ_LNJT01000006.1, from coordinate 1,239,678 downwards.
GATTGCCGCGACGACACGATGAAGGCGCTGCAGGTCACGCTCAATCTCGGCATGGACTCGCGCTTCGTGCTGGAGACGCCGCTGATGTGGCTCGACAAGGCCGATACGTGGCGGCTCGCCGAGCAACTGGGCGGCAAGCCGCTTGTCGAGCTGATCCGCGTGGAGACGCACACGTGCTACGTCGGCGAGCGCTCGGAGCTGCACGACTGGGGCTTCGGCTGCGGCGAATGCCCGGCGTGCAAGCTGCGCAAGCGCGGCTTCGAAGCGTATCTGCGCGGCGAAAGCGTGACGGAGGCGCCCGTCTGACGCGCGGCGCGGCGTGGCGCTCGCGCGTGGGCGCGAGCGGCAACAGGATTCATCGAGTAACGGAAGGCGAGCGGCGCAAGCCGGAACGAAGCAGCATGACGTACACGGTCAAGGAAATCTTCTATACATTGCAGGGCGAGGGCGCGAACGCCGGTCGTCCCGCCGTGTTCTGCCGGTTCGCCGGCTGCAACCTGTGGACCGGGCGCGAGGCGGATCGCGACGGCGCGGTGTGCCGCTTCTGCGATACCGATTTCGTCGGCACCGACGGCGAGAACGGCGGCAAGTTCAAGGATGCCGCATCGCTCGCGGAGAAGATCGCGTCGCTCTGGCCGGCGGGCGAGGCGCATCGCTTTGTCGTCTGCACGGGCGGCGAGCCGATGCTGCAGCTCGATCAGCCGCTCGTCGACGCGCTGCACGCGGCGGGCTTCACGATCGCGATCGAGACGAACGGCTCGCTGCCCGTGCTCGAATCGATCGACTGGATCTGCGTGAGCCCGAAGGCGGATGCGCCGCTCGTCGTCACGAAGGGCAACGAACTGAAGGTGGTGGTGCCGCAGGACAACCAGCACCTGGCCGATTACGCGAAGCTCGACTTCGAGCATTTCCTCGTGCAGCCGATGGACGGCCCGTCGCGCGAGCTCAATACGAAGCTCGCGATCGACTGGTGCAAGCGCCATCCGCAATGGCGGCTGTCGATGCAGACGCACAAGTACCTGAACATTCCCTGAGCCTTACGCTTCATTCATCGTGCTGATTACCCGAAAACTCGAATTCGACGCGGGACACCGCATTCCCGATCACCGCAGCCAGTGCCGGAATCTGCACGGGCATCGCTACGTGCTCGAAATCACGCTGCGCGGCGATCTCGTCGAGACCGAGGGCGCGCCCGACCGCGGGATGGTGATGGATTTCGCCGACGTGAAGGCGCTCGCGATGGAGCACCTCGTCAGCAAGTGGGATCACGCGTTTCTCGTCTATGCGCGCGACGAAATCGTGCGCTCGTTCCTCGAAAGGATGGCCGACCACAAGACGGTCGTGCTCGACCGGATTCCAACCGTCGAGAATCTCGCCGCGATCGCGTTCGGCATCCTCGCGAACGTGTACGACGCGCATTACGGCGTCAATCTGCGCCTCGAGCGCGTGCGTCTGTACGAGACGCCGAACTGCTGGGCCGACGTCGAGCGCGATCCGCGCGGCTGACGCGGGCGGCGCGCCGCGTGAGTCGCGCCGCGCTGCTCATGGCTTCCCACCTGCTCCGTTCTTTGCCTGAATCCGCCAAGGGCCGGCCGGCCCGGCATCGGTGTTTTCCGAATCCGCGCGCGGGCGCGATCACGGTATGATCGAATCGCGGATCGTCCGCCGCGACGAACGCGTCGCGCGCCCCGCCTGTTGCGGCGCAGCGCTCCGCCCGGCGGCCTCGCCGCTCCTCTTTCCGAATCGCAGTCCGCCCGTGCGCCGCACGACAGGAGGCCGCCGATGAGCACGCTCACCAATTCCCTGAAAGCACGTTTGCGCGACGGCGACGAGCCGCTGCTCGGCCTGTGGCTGACGCTCTCGAGCGCGGCGGCGACCGAGGCGCTCGCGCACGCCGGCTTCGACTGGCTGTGCATCGACATGGAGCACGCGCCGAACGACAGTCGCGACGTCGCCGCGCAACTGCGCGCGCTCGCGGCCGCGCATCTGCCGAGCGAGCCCGTCGTGCGGGTGCCGGCGCGCGAGCCGTGGCTCGTCAAGCGGGCGCTCGACGCGGGCGCGCGCACGCTGATGTTCCCGGGCGTCGAGACGGCCGACGAGGCCGCGCATGCGGTGCGGCTCACCCGCTTTCAGGCGCCCGACGCGCCGGACGGGCTGCGCGGCGTCGCGGGCATCGTCCGCGCGGCCGCGTACGGGATGCGGCGCGACTATGTGCAGACGGCGAACGCGCAGATCGCGGCGATCGTGCAAATCGAATCGGCGCGCGGCATCGACGAAGCCGAGCGGATCGCGGCGACGCCGGGCGTCGATTGCGTATTCGTCGGGCCCGCCGATCTGTCGGCGAGCCTCGGGCATCTTGGCGACACGAAGCATCCGGATGTCACCGCCGCGCTCGAGCACGTGCTCGCGGCCGGGCGGCGCGCCGGCGTGCCGGTGGGTATTTTCGCCGCGGACGCGGCCGGCGCGCGCCAGTCTCTCGAAGCCGGATTCCGCGTGGTCGCGTTGTCGGCGGATGTCGTGTGGCTGCTGCGTGCGACGCGACAGGCGTTGCAGGAGGTGCGGGGATGAACGGGAAGCGCCGCGGCGCGCCGTTCTCGGCTCGCGCGCGGCACGCGCTTCGCGGCGCGGCGATCGACTCGTTCGTCGCGGCGGCATTCGTCGCGGCCGCGGGCGGCGCGTTCGCGCAGGCATCGGGGGCGCAGGCATCGGGCGGGCCGAGCCAGTCGAACCCGGAGCGCGAGACGGAGTCGGCGGTCGCCGACTACAACGCGGGCAATCTGCGCGCGGCGCTCGTGCAGTTTCACGACGCGGCGGCGCGCGGCAACCGCCTCGCCGCGTTCGACTACGCGATGATGCTGATCAACGGCGAAGGCGTGACGGCGAACGTGCCGGAAGGGCTGCGCTGGCTGCGGCGCGCGGCCGACGCGGGGATGTCGCAGGCGCAGTACGTGTACGGCCGGATGCTCGACGACGGCGAATTCGTCGCGCGCGATCCGGCGGCCGCGCACGGCTGGTTCCTGAAGGCCGCGCGGCAAGGGCACGTGCAGGCCGAGCTCGCGCTCGCGAACCAGTTTCTCGACGGGCGCGGCACGCCGCGCGACAACCGGCAGGCGTTCGTGTGGTACAAGCGGGCGGCCGATGCGGGCGAGCCGGTTTCGCAATACGTGACTGCGTCGTTTTACGAGCGCGGCGGCGACGGCGTCGCGCGCAATCTCGACATCGCCCGCGCGTACTATGCGGCCGCCGCCGCGCAAGGCGACGGCGCGGCGGCGCTCAAGTACCGCGAGCTGACGGCGGCATTGAAGGCGGGGCCGGGCGGCGCGTCGGCGCCGAAGGCGTCCGGGCCGCCGAACTGACGGCCGGTGCGGCTGACGCCCGTCCCGTTCGCGGCGCCGGCCGCGCCCGACGTCATCCCGACGACGACCACAAAAAACGGCGCATCGCGCCGCTTCGATCAACTCTTCATCAGCCGTTTCTGCCGTCCGACGCTCATGATGAGCCCGACCGCGATGCCGAGCGTCGTGAGCGCCGTGCCGCCATAGCTCATGAACGGCAGCGGCACGCCGACGACGGGCAGCACGCCGCTCACCATCCCGATGTTGACGAACGCATAGACGAAGAAGGCGAGCGTGAGCGAGCCGGCGAGCAGCCGCCCGAACAGCGTCGCGCCCTGCGCGGCGATGTAGAGCCCGCGCGCGATCAGCGCCATGTACAGCGTCAGCAGCACGAGCCCGCCGACGAGCCCGAATTCCTCGGAAAACACCGCGAAGATGAAGTCGGTGTGCTTTTCCGGAATGAATTCGAGGTGCGCCTGCGTGCCCTTCAGATACCCCTTGCCGAGCGGGCCGCCGGAGCCGATCGCGATCACCGCCTGGATCGTGTGGAAACCCTTGCCGAGCGGGTCGGACGTCGGATCGAGCAGCGTGCAGACGCGGTGCTTCTGATAGTCGTGCATCAGCGGCCAGACGACTTCGGGCTGGCAGATGCGCTCCTCGAACACGGCGATCGAGCCGACCGCGAGCACGCCGGCGACGAGCACCGGCACGATCAGCTTATACGACAGCCCCGCGAGATAGATCACGAAGAGGCCCGCGGCGAACACGAGGACGGCGGTGCCGAGATCCGGCTGCTTCGCGATCAGCCCGACGGGCACCATCAGGATCACGAACGCGACGACGAAGTCGTACCAGCGCAGGCTGCTTTCGCGCCGCTGGTAGTACCACGCGAGCATCAGCGGCGTCGCGATCTTGAGGATCTCGGACGGCTGGATCACGACGCCGACGTTCAGCCAGCGCTTCGCGCCCTTCTTCGTCATCCCGAACAGCGCGACCGCGATGAGCAGCGCGACGCCGAACGAATAGAGCGGCACCGCGAAGCGCATCAGCGTCTGCGGCGGGATGTTCGCGATCACCCACATCAGCACGAACGTCAGCATGATGTTGCGCAACTGGTCCTCGACGCGTCCCGGCACGTCGACGCTCGCGCTGTACAGCGTGACGATGCCGACGCACAGCAGCAGGAACACGATGAGCGCGAGCGGCCGGTCGAAGCCCGCGAACATCTGCTTGATCTTGTCGAGCGAGGCGCGCTTGTCGAATTGCATGCCTGTCTCCGTTACTCGTCGATGCCGCCCGTCGCCGGCTTGGCGGCGGAGACGGCATGGTTGTCGTCCTGCGGGGACTTTCTTTGGTCGCGCCACGGCGCGGCGGCGGTGATCGCCGCGCCGCTCGCCGGCGCGGGCGGCGTCGGCTGCGGCAGTGCCTTGAACCCGGCCGCGACGCCGACAGGCCTCGTCGCATCGCCGATCACGGGCGCGTTGACGGGCTCGGTCGCCGACGCGGCCGCCGCGACGGCCGCCGCTTCCGTCGTCGGATTCTTGCGGTCGATCAGGTAGAAATCGAGCACGCGCCGCGCGATCGGGCCTGCCGACTGCGCGCCCCAGCCGCCGTTCTCGACGATCAGCGCGAGCGCGATCTGCGGATGGTCGACGGGCGCGTACGCGATGAACAGCGCGTGGTCGCGCAGATGCTCGGCGAGCAGGTGGCCGCGGTAGTTGCCGCCCTGCAGCGAGAACACCTGCGCGGTGCCGGTCTTGCCCGCCGCAAGGTACGGCGCGCCGCGGAACACCTTGAACGCGGTGCCCGACGGGCTCTCGACGACGTTCTCCATCCCGCGCTTCACGACGTCGAGGTCGCCCTGCTTGAGCGGGATCGTGCCGCTTTCCTTCGGCACCGTCAGGTGCCGCGCGCGCGAGATCGGGTTCTCGACCTCCTTCACGAGGTGCGGCTTCATGACGACGCCGTCGTTCGCGAGCGTCGCCGTCGCGTGCGCGAGCTGCAGGATCGTGAACGAGTTGTAGCCCTGGCCGATCCCGAGGCTGATCGTCTCGCCGTCGAACCATTTCTGCTGCGCGGCCTTCTTGAACGTCTTCTTCTTCCATTCGGGCGACGGCAGGATCCCGCGCGCCTCGCCCTGGATGTCGATGCCCGTCAACTGGCCGAAGCCGAACGGCTTCATGAAGTTCGCGATCGCGGTCACGCCGAGGTCGCGCGCGAGCATGTAGAAATACGTGTCGTTCGACACCATGATCGCGCGGTTCATGTCGACCCAGCCCTGGCCCGAGCGCACGTCGTTGCGGAACGTGTGGCCGCCGAACGTGAAGTAGCCGGGGTCCTGGAAGCCCCAGCCGGGCGTGCGCTTGCCGAGCGCGAGGCCCGCGAGCGCCATGAACGGCTTGTACGTCGAGCCGGGCGGATAGGTGCCGTGCAGCGGACGGTTCAGGAGCGGCTTGTCGGGCGAGTTGTTGAGCTCGTCCCAGGTCTGCTGGTCGATGCCGTCGACGAATGAATTCGGATCGAAGCTCGGCGACGACACGAACGCGAGCACGTCGCCCGTCTTCGGCTCGATCGCGACGAGCGCGCCGCGCTTGCCGGCGAACGCCTGCTCGGCGATCTGCTGCAGCCCGATGTCGAGCGACAGCACGAGGTTGCTGCCGGGCGTCGCCTGCGTGCGCGACAGCGTGCGCACGGGCCGCCCGCCCGCCGTCACCTCGACTTCCTCGAAGCCCGTGATCCCGTGCAGATCGGTCTCGTAGCTCTGCTCGACGCCGATCTTGCCGATGTAGTCGGTGCCCTTGTAGTTGTTCGCGTCGCGGCGCGGATCGTAGCTTTCCGGATCGCTGTCGTTCTCGTCGCTCATCGCGTCGATTCTGTCCTGGTCGCGCTTCGAGATCCGGCCGATGTAGCCGATCACGTGCGCGGCCGTCGGGCCGAGCGGATACTGGCGGAACAGGCGCGCGCGCACGTCGACGCCCGGGAAGCGCCAGCGCTGCGCGGTGAAGCGCGCGACTTCGTCGTCGGTCAGGCGCGTGCGGATCGGCAGGCTCTCGAAGTTCTTCGAGTCCTCCTGCAGCTTCTTGAAGCGGCGGCGGTCGCGCGCGTCGATCTGCACGACCTCGGCGAGCGCGTTGATCGTGTTCTCGAGCGTGTCGGTGAGCTTCGACGGCGTGATCTCGAGCGTGTACGCGGAGTAGTTCTTCGCGAGCACCACGCCGTTGCGATCGGTGATGATCCCGCGGTTCGGGACGATCGGCGCGACCGAGATCCGGTTTTCCTCGGCCTGCAGCGCGTACTTGCCGTGCTGCCAGACCTGCAGGTAGAAGAACCGCGCGGCGAGCAGGCCGAAACAGACGAACACGAACACGCCCGCCGCCGCGACGCGCAGGCGGAACTTCGAGAGCTGCTGTTGTGTGTCCTTGAATTCGGTCATGCGATTACGGATGAAGGGGCGCGCTTTCGCCGCCGCGCGGCGGCCGCAACGCGCCGGCGGCGAGCGTTCGGTCGGTCGATCGGCGGGCGTTCAACGCGAAATTCCTGGCGGCGCGGCGCGTCAGATCGGCCGCGTGTCGTCCGGGTCGACCGGACGGCGCTGCGGCATCAGCAGCAGATGGCTCGCGACCGGCCAAAGCGCCGCCTCGACGAAGCCGTCGACGAGATAGCTCCAGCCGGGGAACGCGGCGCCCATCAGCAGCCGGATCACGAACGGCACGAGCTGCGCGAGCACGAGGAGCGGCGCGACATAGAAGATCTGCACGCCGAGCGGCAGCCACAGTACACGCCGGTGGATCGTGATCGCGCCGTACGACAGCAGCGTGTACGCGAGCGCGTGCTCACCGAGGAGGCCCGCGTCGTGAACGTCCATCAGGATGCCGAGCGCGAACGCAACGCCCATGCCGACCTTGCGCGGCTGATGGATGTTCCAGAACAGCAGGACGAGCGCGACGCAATCGGGCACGCCCGGAATCCGGCCCCACGGCATCAGGTTCAGCAGGAACGCGGCCGCGAGGCTGAAGACGATGAAGTACGGATTGACGGGCTGCAGGATGTACTGAGGGCGGCTCATCGCGGCGCTCCTTGCGACGGCGCGGCCGCGGGCTTGAGCGGCGCGGCGGGTTGCGCCGCACCGGCCGGCCGGTTCTGCGCGGGCGCGGGCGGCGCGGCGGCCGGTTTTGCGCCCTTGTCCTTGTCCGCGCCTTTGTCGGCGGCCTTCGCGTTCTTGTCCGCGCCCTTCGCCGCCTTTTTGCCCCTTGCCGATTTCGCGTTCGCGTCGCTCGCGGCTTCGTCGGCGGCGGGGCGCGGCGGAACGTCGGTGCGGTAGTGCAGCACGAGCATCTCGCGCGCGCCGCGCACCGCCGCGATCGGCGCGCAGACGACGTGCGCGAACGCGGTGTCCGCGAGCTTGTCGACGCGCACGACCTTCGCGACCGGCAGCCCCGGCGGATAGACGCCGTCGAGCCCGCTCGTCACGAGCTCGTCGCCCGCGAGCAGATCGGCGCTCGTCGGCACGAAGCGCAGATCGAGCGCATCGCCCTTCGGCGTGCCGTAGATCACGCTGCGCAGCCCGGTGCGCAGCACCTGGACCGGAATCGCGAGGTCGCGGTCGGTGACGAGCGTGACTTCCGACTGCAGCGGGAACACGCGCGTGACCTGGCCGATCACGCCGTCCTCGTTGACGACGGGCGCGCCGTTCTGAATGCCCGCCTGCGAGCCGTGGCCGATGATGATCTTTTGCGAGAACGGATCGCCCGTGTCGTACTGGATCTCGACGGGCGTCGCCTGCGCGGCGATCTGCTGGCGCAGCTCGAGCACCGCGCGCAGGTGCGCGTTGTCGGCGGCGAGCTGGCCCGCCTGGTTCGCCTGCAGCGACAGCTTCAGGTTGCGGTCGCGCAATTGCTGGTTTTCGTGGCGCAGCGCGGTGCTCGACGTCGCGAGCTCGGCCGCGCCGACGATCAGGTCGCGCGGCACGAGCGCCGCGCGCTGCAGCGGATAGAGCACGGTGCCGAGCACGCCGCGGACGATTTCGAGCGTGTTGAAGCGCGCGTCCGAGACGAGGAGCGCGATGGCCAGGACGACGAAGAAGATCAGCCGCGCGAGCGCGGACGGACCTTGTTTGAAGAGGGGCGGCGGACTGTATTCCATGGTCGGCGCCGGGCGCGTGATCGGTTTAGATGTTGCTCAGACGCGCGAACGGCGCGGCGGTTCGTTCTAAACGAGCGAGCCTGCCACGCCGCGCGAGCGATATACGGATGCCTAGACGATCACTCGTACGAGAAGATGCTGCCGAGCTTGTCCATCCGTTCGAGCGCCATCCCGGAGCCGCGCACGACGCAGGTGAGCGGATCCTCGGCGACGAGCACGGGCAGGCCGGTTTCCTCGGCGAGCAGGCGGTCGAGGTCGCGCAACAGCGCGCCGCCGCCCGTCAGCATCATGCCGCGCTCGGCGATGTCCGCGCCGAGTTCGGGCGGCGTCTGCTCGAGCGCGATCTTCACCGACGACACGATCTGGTTCAGCGGATCGGTGAGCGCCTCGAGGATTTCGTTGCTGGAGATCGTGAAGCTGCGCGGAATGCCTTCCGACAGGTTGCGGCCCTTCACTTCCATTTCCTTGACTTCGGAGCCCGGGAACGCGGAGCCGATTTCCTTCTTGATCGCCTCGGCCGTTTGCTCGCCGATCAGCATCCCGTAGTTGCGGCGGATGTAGTTGACGATCGCCTCGTCGAACTTGTCGCCGCCGACTCGCACCGAGCCCTTGTAGACGATGCCGCCGAGCGAGATCACGCCGACTTCCGTCGTGCCGCCGCCGATGTCGACGACCATCGAGCCCGTCGCCTCCGACACCGGCAGGCCCGCGCCGATCGCAGCCGCCATCGGCTCCTCGATCAGGTAGACCTGCGACGCGCCCGCGCCGTGGGCCGCTTCCTTGATCGCGCGGCGCTCGACCTGGGTCGAGCCGCACGGCACGCAGATGATGATGCGCGGCGACGGCGAGAACATCCGCGATTCGTGCGCAGTCTTGATGAACTGCTTGATCATCTGCTCGGTGACCGTGAAATCGGCGATCACGCCGTCTTTCATCGGACGGATCGCCTCGATGTTGCCGGGCACCTTGCCGAGCATCTGCTTCGCTTCCTTGCCGACTGCTTGAATCGTTTTCTTGCCGTTCGGGCCGCCTTCCTGGCGGATCGAGACGACGGACGGCTCATCGAGCACGATGCCCTTGCCGCGCATGTAGATCAGGGTGTTTGCGGTGCCGAGGTCGATCGCGAGATCGTTGGAGAAATAGCTGCGCAAAAAACCGAACATTCAGAATCCTGTTTCGCTCTGGGGCCGGCCCCATGCGGACATGGCGCGAAGGGCGGCAGCGGAAAAAATAACAGCCTCGGATCGGGCGGGGGCGGCCGCTCGAAAAACGCGAAGCTGCGAGTGAAATCTTCCGGGACCGGCGCGAAGCCCGCGCGGCTTCGCTTCGTCAAAGCGGCGGCGGCGGCGCGGCAAAGGCAGTCCGGGTCTGGGTCGAACGCGTAATGATACCTTATAATTTCGCTGTATTTGAACCGAAACGGGCTGTATTTTCGCCGCTTCGCCCCCGATTTTTGAGGGTTAGATCGAACCTTCCAACCCCCTGACGCAACGCAAGTTTCACGCTGCGCCAAGCCCTTGTTTTTCCGGTGACCGCATGGCTTTGACCCTGACCGATGTGAAACGCATCGCGCACCTTGCGCGGCTCGAAATGGCCGACGCCGACGCCGAGCGCACGCTGGCCCAGCTCAACGAGTTCTTCGGCCTCGTCGAGCAGATGCAGGCCGTCGACACGACGGGCATCGCGCCGCTCGCGCATCCGATCGAGCAGATTCTGGAGGTCGCGCAGCGGCTGCGCGACGACGCCGTCACGGAGCACGTGAACCGCGACGACAATCAGCGCCCGGCTCCGGCCGTCCAGGACGGCCTGTACCTCGTGCCGAAGGTGATCGAGTAAGCGCCCGGTTCGGGCCGCGGCCGCGAAAGCGGCTCCGCCCGCCCGTCCCGCCGCTTGTTCGCCCGCGCGCGCCTAGTCGCCGCGCGCCGAAGAATCCAGGAAACCCACGCAATGCACGCAAAAAGCCTGACCGAACTGCGCGCCGCGCTCGACGCCAAGGAATGCTCGGCCGTCGAACTGGCGCAGCACTATCTGAAACGGATCGACGCCGCGCACGATCTGAACGCGTTCGTCCACGTCGATCCCGAGCTGACGCTCGCGCAGGCGAAGGCCGCCGACGCCGCGCTCGCGCGGGGCGCGGCCAGCCCGCTCGCCGGCCTGCCGATCGCGCACAAGGACGTGTTCGTCACGCGCGGCTGGCGCTCGACCGCCGGCTCGAAGATGCTCGCGAACTACACGAGCCCGTTCGACGCGACCGTCGTCGCTCGCCTCTCGGCGGCCGGCATGGTCACGCTCGGCAAGACCAACATGGACGAGTTCGCGATGGGCTCGTCGAACGAGAACTCGGCGTTCGGCCCGGTGAGGAACCCGTGGGACACGAACGCGGTGCCGGGCGGCAGCTCGGGCGGCAGCGCGGCCGCCGTCGCCGCGCGCCTCGCCCCGGCCGCGACGGGCACCGACACCGGCGGCTCGATCCGCCAGCCGGCGTCGTTCGCCGGCGTGACCGGCATCAAGCCGACCTACGGCCGCGTGTCGCGCTACGGGATGATCGCGTTCGCGTCGTCGCTCGACCAGGGCGGCCCGATGGCGGGCAGCGCCGCCGACTGCGCGCTGCTGCTCAACGCGATGGCGGGCTTCGACGAGCGCGACTCGACGAGCCTCGAGCGCGCCGGCGAAGACTTCACGCGCCGCCTCGGCGAGCCGTGGGCGCCGGGCAACGACGCGGGCAAGCCGCTCGCGGGCCTGCGCATCGGCCTGCCGGACGAGTATTTCGGCGCGGGCCTCGCCGCAGACGTGCGCGCGGCGGTCGACGCGGCGCTCAAGGCGTATGAAGCGCTCGGCGCGACGCTCGTGCCGGTGTCGCTGCCGAAGACGGAGCTGTCGATCCCCGTCTATTATGTGATCGCGCCCGCCGAGGCGTCGTCGAACCTGTCGCGCTTCGACGGCGTGCGCTACGGCCACCGCGCGGCCGAATACCGCGATCTGCTCGACATGTACAAGAAGTCGCGCGCCGAGGGTTTCGGGCCCGAAGTGACGCGCCGGATTCTCGTCGGCACGTACGTGCTGTCGCACGGCTACTACGACGCGTACTACCTGCAGGCGCAGAAGATCCGCCGCATCATCGCGCAGGATTTCCAGGAGGCGTTCAAGTCCTGCGACGTGATCATGGGCCCGGCGTCGCCGACCGTCGCGTGGGACCTCGGCGCGAAGGGCGACGACCCCGTCCAGATGTATCTCGCGGACATCTATACGCTGTCGGTGAGCCTCGCGGGCCTGCCCGGCATGAGCGTGCCGTGCGGCTTCGGCGCGGGCGCGAACGCGAAGCGGCCTGTCGGCCTGCAGATCATCGGCAACTATTTCGACGAAGCCCGGGTGCTGCAGGTCGCCGATGCGTTCCAGCGCGCGACCGACTGGCACGTACAAAAACCGGCAGGAGTGTGAGCATGACCCAGTGGGAAGTCGTTATCGGCCTCGAGACGCACGCGCAACTGTCGACCGTCTCGAAGATTTTCTCGGGCGCGTCGACGCAGTTCGGCGCGGAACCGAACACGCAGGCGTGCCCCGTCGACCTCGCGCTGCCGGGCGTGCTGCCCGTGCTGAACCGCGGCGCGGTCGAGCGGGCGATCCGCTTCGGCCTCGCGATCGGCGCGACCGTCGCGCCGCGCAGCATCTTCGCGCGGAAGAATTATTTCTATCCGGATCTGCCGAAGGGCTATCAGATCAGCCAGTACGAGATTCCGGTCGTGCAGGGCGGCCAGATCACGATCCAGGTGCCCGCCAACGAAAAGGCCGGCAAGGACGCGTATTCGAAGACGGTCAACCTGACCCGCGCGCACCTCGAAGAGGACGCCGGCAAGTCGCTGCACGAGGACTTCGCGGGAATGACGGGCATCGACCTGAACCGCGCGGGCACGCCGCTCCTCGAGATCGTCACCGAGCCGGAAATGAGGAGCGCGGCCGAGGCGGTCGCATACGCGAAGGCGCTGCACGCCCTCGTCGTGTGGCTCGGCATCTGCGACGGCAACATGCAGGAAGGCTCGTTCCGCTGCGACGCAAACGTGTCGGTGCGCCCGCTCGGCCAGGAGAAGTTCGGCACGCGCGCCGAGATCAAGAACCTGAACTCGTTCCGCTTTCTCGAAGACGCGATCAACTATGAGGTGCGTCGCCAGATCGAGCTGATCGAGGACGGCGGCGAAGTCGTGCAGGAAACGCGCCTCTACGATCCGGACAAGCGCGAGACGCGCTCGATGCGCAGCAAGGAAGACGCGCACGACTACCGCTACTTCCCCGATCCGGACCTGATGCCGCTCGTGATCGGCGCGGACTGGATCGAGCGCGTGAAGGGCGAGATGCCCGAGCTGCCGGCCGCGATGCAGCAGCGCTTCGTCGAGCAGTACGGCGTGTCCGCCTATGACGCGGGCGTGCTGACGTCGACGAAGGCGATGGCCGCGTACTTCGAGGCCGTCGTCGCGAAGGCGGGCGCGGCCAACGCGAAGATCGCCGCGAACTGGCTGATGGGCGACGTTTCGTCGCAACTGAACCGCGACGGCGTCGAGATCGACGCGATTCCCGTGTCGGCCGCGCAGCTCGCGCTCGTGCTGCAGCGGATTGCCGACGGCACGATCTCGAACAAGATCGCGAAGGAAATCTTCGTGACGATCTGGGACGAGCAGGCGGCCGACGAAGGCGCGGCCGACCGTATCATCGAAGCGAAGGGCCTGAAGCAGATTTCCGACACGGGCGCGCTCGAGGCGATCATCGACGAGGTGCTCGCGGCGAACGCGAAATCGGTCGAGGAGTTCCACGCAGGCAAGGAAAAGGCGTTCAACGCGCTCGTCGGCCAGGCGATGAAGGCGACGAAGGGCAAGGCGAACCCGCAGCAGGTCAACGAGCTCCTGAAGAAGAAGCTCGGCTGAGCGGGCGCCGCCGAATTGAAGCCGCACTGATGCGAGCGGGCCGCCGCCGAACCGGCGTTCGGGGCGGCCCGCTCGCGTTTCGCGAAGCGCCTGGCCGCGCTTCGTGCAATACGAGAGGAGGTGTCGATGGCCAAGCAACCGTCGCTCGACGACTACCGCGTGCCGTATCACACGCGCGAAAAAGAAGCCGCCGCGTTCATGCTCGACGCGTTCGATCCGGCCGCGAAGCCGTTTTCGAACGGGGCGAAGGAAATCGACCGCGAGCGGCTGTCCGCCGTCGCGTTGCAGCTCGACACGCTGCAGGAGCGGCTGCACACGCAGCGGCACAAGCGCATGCTGCTCGTGCTGCAAGGGATGGACTCGAGCGGCAAGGACGGCACGGTGCGCGCGGTGTTCCACGAAGTCGACCCGCTCGGGCTGCGCATCGTGTCGTTCAAGGCGCCGACGCCCGTCGAGCTCTCGCACGACTTCCTCTGGCGCGTGCATGCGCAGGCGCCCGCCGCCGGCGAGCTGACGATCTTCAACCGCAGCCATTACGAGGACGTGCTCGTGCCGCGCGTGACGGGGGCGGTCGACAAGGCCGAGTGCGAGCGGCGCTACAAGCAGATCCGGCAGTTCGAGGAGATGCTCGCCGAATCCGGCACGCGGGTCGTCAAGTGCTTCCTGCACATCTCGAAGGAGGAGCAGCGCGCCCGGTTGCAGGCGCGCATCGACGATCCGAACAAGCACTGGAAGTTCGACATTTCGGATCTCGAAGCGCGCAAGCACTGGGACGCGTATCAGGCGGCCTACCGCGACGCGCTCGCCGCGACGTCGGCCGAGCATGCGCCGTGGTACGTGATTCCGGCCGATTCGAAGACGCATCGCAACGTGATGATCGCCGAGCTGCTGCTGCGCGAGCTGACCGCGATGAAGCTCGAATATCCGCCCGAGAAACCCGAGCTCGCCGGCATCAGGATTCAATAAACCGCAACGAAATCACTGGACGGAATTCACCATGCTGCGTGTCATCACCGCGAATCTGAACGGCATCCGCTCGGCCGCGAAAAAGGGCTTCTTCGACTGGCTCGGCGAGCAGAGCGCCGATTGCGTCTGCGTGCAGGAAATCAAGGTGTCGGCGGACGATCTGCCCACCGAGTTCGTCGAGCCGCACGGCTTCCGAAGCTACTTCCATCATGCGGAGAAGAAGGGCTACAGCGGCGCGGGCCTCTACTCGCGCCGCGAGCCCGACGACGTGATCATCGGCTACGGCAGCAGCGAGTTCGATTCGGAGGGCCGCTACGTCGAGGCGCGCTTCGGCAAGCTGTCGGTCGTGTCGGTGTACGTGCCGTCCGGGTCGAGCGGCGACGAGCGCCAGCAGGCGAAGTACCGCTTCATGGACGAATTCATGCCGCACCTCGCCGAGCTGAAGGCGAAGCGCGAAGTGATCCTGTGCGGCGACGTGAACATCGTCCACAAGGAAATCGACATCAAGAACTGGAAGAGCAACCAGAAGAACTCCGGCTGCCTGCCGGAGGAGCGCGCATGGCTCACGAAGCTGTTCGACGAGGTGGGCTACGTCGACGTGTTCCGCACGCTCGATCAGCGGCCCGAGCAGTACACGTGGTGGAGCAACCGCGGTCAGGCCTATGCGAAGAACGTCGGGTGGCGGATCGATTACCAGATCGCGACGCCGGGCGTTGCCGGCACGGCAAAAAGCACGGCGATCTTCCGCGACGTCAAGTTCAGCGATCACGCGCCGCTCACGGTCGATTACGACTACAAGTGACGCGGCGCGTCAGCCGCGCCGCGCGTCACTGCGCATCATCCATTATGCGGCGCGCTGCGGCCTGACCGACCCGATATCGATCACGAACCGATATTTCACGTCGCTCTTCAGCATCCGCTCGTAGGCCGCGTTGATCTGCGACATCGGAATCACTTCGATGTCCGACGTGATGCCGTGCTGCGCGCAGAAATCGAGCATCTCCTGCGTCTCGGCGATGCCGCCGATCAGCGAGCCTGCGAGGCGGCGGCGCTTGAAGATCAGGTTGAACACCTGCGGCGACGGATGATCGTGCTCCGGCGCGCCGACGAGCGTCATCGTGCCGTCGCGCTTCAGCAGATGGAGGAACGGATTCAGATCGTGCTGCGCGGCGACCGTGTTCAGGATGAAGTCGAAGCTGTTCAGATGCACGTTCATCTGCGCTTCGTCCTTCGAGATCACGACTTCGTGCGCGCCGAGCCGCTTGCCGTCCTCGATCTTCGACGGCGACGTCGTGAACAGCACGACGTGTGCGCCCATCGCCCGCGCGAGCTTCACGCCCATGTGGCCCAGGCCGCCCAGGCCGACGATGCCGACCTTCTTGCCGGGGCCCGCGCCCCACTGGCGCAGCGGCGAGTACGTCGTGATGCCCGCGCAGAGGAGCGGCGCCGCGCCCGCCGGGTCCAGCGTGTCGGGCACGCGCAGCACGAATGCCTCGTCGACGACGATCTGCGTCGAGTAGCCGCCGTACGTGATGTCGCCCGTTGCGCGGTCGCGGCCGTTGTAGGTGCCGACGAAACCGTTCTCGCAGTACTGCTCGAGCCCCTGCGCGCAGCTCGGGCACGTGCGGCAAGAATCGACGAGGCAGCCGACCCCGACGAGCTCGCCCGCCTTGAAGCGCGTGACCTGCGGACCGACGGCCGTCACGCGGCCGACGATCTCATGGCCCGGCACGATCGGGTACGTCGTGTTCTTCCATTCGTTGCGGACCTGGTGGAGATCGGAGTGGCAGACGCCGCAGTAGAGGATCTCGATCTGCACGTCGAGATCGCGCAGCGCGCGGCGCTGGAATTCGAACGGCGCGAGCGGCGTCGAGGCGCTCGTTGCCGCGTAAGCGTAAGTCGTGCTCATGAAGGCTCCTGACTCGAAAAGACGTGTGCCGCGCGCGGCCGCGGAATGCGGCGGCGCAGCGGCACGGGAGCAATCCTAAGCATGCGGCTGGACGCCCGGAATACCTGAAGATCTTGAAGGTTTGCCTATTTCTCTTGAATTTCGAGCGGAGTGCGGAAAGAAGGCTGGTCCGGTGCTAGATTGCAAGCCTGTTTCTCTTGCGGCACGAAGGAAGCCCGATGAGTTTCGAACCCCTTTTCCCCGACGGCGGCGCGCGCCTGCAGCGCCGCATCCTCGCGTTGTTCGACCGGCTCGCGCCGAACGAAGGCTACACGCACGCCGTGATCGACGGCGTGCGCTTCATTCGCTCGAACCGGCCGGTGCCGCGGATGCCCGTGCTGTACGACCCGAGCATCGTCGTCGTGTGTCAGGGGCGCAAGCGCGGCTATGTCGGCGAGCAGACCTTCGTCTACGACGCGCAGCAGTATCTCGTGCTGTCGGTGCCGCTGCCGTTCGAGTGCGAGACGTTCGCGACGCCGGACGAGCCGTTTCTCGCGATTTCGATTCGCATCGATCTCGCGGTGATCGCCGAGCTCGCGATCCTGCTCGACGAGACGCACGGCGCGTCGATCAGCGAGCCGCGCGGCATCTATTCGACGCCGCTCGACGCGCCGCTCGCGGACGCGGTGCTGCGCCTGCTCGAGGCGCTCGCGTCGCCTGCCGACACGCGCGTGCTCGGGCCGGCGATCATGCGCGAGATCGGCTATCGCGTGCTGACGGGCGCGCAGGGCGACGCGATCCGCGCGGCGCTCGCGCAGCAGCATCATTTCGGGCGAGTCGCGAGGGCGCTGCGGCGGATCCATGCGGACCTGAGCGGCGAGCTCGACGTCGAGACGCTCGCGAGCGAAGCGGGGATGAGCCTCGCCGTGTTTCATGCGCAGTTCAAGAGCGTGACCGCGAGCTCGCCGATGCAGTACGTGAAGGCGATGCGGCTCCATCATGCGCGGCTGATGATGGTGCAGGACGGGCTGAACGCGGGCGCGGCGGCGGCGCGGGTCGGCTATGCGAGCGCGTCGCAGTTCAGCCGCGAGTTCAAGCGGCTGTTCGGGCGCAGTCCGAGCGACGAAGTGCGCTGGGTGCAGGCGGGCGGCCGGCAGCCGGTCGGGCTCGAGGCGGGAGAGTGATCGCGGGCGGCCGAGCGTGATGGGCGGGCCGAACGCGGAGCGCCGCGACGGATCGCGTGATCGACGCGCGAGCGGGGGCAGTCGACGCTGAGGGCGAATGCGAACCGGTGCGCGAGCCGTCGGCGACGCGGCGCGGACGCAGCCGCGGACGCAGCCGCGAACAGCAACGCCTGGCCGCCGTCGCTCAGCGATTCGCCGCCGTGGCGCGCTGCTTCGCGCCCGCGTCGGCGTTCTTGACGAGCGCCTTCCGGTAGAGCGGCATCAGGTCGGCGAGGCGCTTGCGCAGATCGTTGCGGCGCCGCGTGTCGTACGGGTGCGTGTAGATGAAGCCGTTGTCCTTGTCGGCGCGCGTCGCGACCGCGAGCTTGTCCCACAGCGTGATCGCCGCGCGCGGATCGAAGCCCGCGCGCGCGGCGATGTCGCCGCCGATCACGTCGGCTTCGGTTTCGTCGGTCGGATCGTAGCGGACCGACGCGAAGCGCTCGATGATGCCGAGCGGCGCGGGCAGCGGCTCCGACAGCCCGAAGAGGGGCGGCAGCGGCGCCGCGCCCGTGCCGAGCGACGCGGCCTGCTGTTCGCCGAGGCTCGAGCGCGCATGCTCACGCAGCGCGTGCGCGATCTCGTGCGCGAACAGTACGCCGAGTTCGTCGTCGGTGAGGCGCAGCCGGTCGAGCAGCCCGCTATCGACGAGCACCTTGCCGCCCGGCAGGCAGAACGCGCGGATCGAGCGCGAGCGCCGCACCTCGATTTCCCAGTTCCAACCCTTCACGCGCTCGCTCCACTTGACCGCATACGGCGCGAGCCGCGTGACGATCGTGCGCAGCCGCTTCACGCGCGCGTTGTTCGGCGGCAGCAGGCGCTCGCGCTGCACGGCGTCCTGCACGGTCTGCCGGTATTCGTTGTCGGTCAACTGTTCGAGGAGCGGCGACGGAATCAGGCTGCGGAACACGATCGCGTTGCCGTAGCGCACCTGCTGATCGCCGAGCCCATACGGCTGCGGATTGCCGGCGGGCGCGCCCGCCGGCGTCGCGGACGGCGGGCCGCCATCGGCGACGAGCATTGGCTCGGCCATGCACAGCTCGAGCCCGAGCGCCGGGCCCGCGATGCCGAGCGCGACGCCGCTCGCGAACGTGAGCGCGGCGCGGGCGACGCGCAGCTTAGCCTGCACGGGCGGC
Organism: Burkholderia sp. MSMB1589WGS; assembly: GCF_001636105.1. Classification (NCBI taxonomy): domain Bacteria; kingdom Pseudomonadati; phylum Pseudomonadota; class Betaproteobacteria; order Burkholderiales; family Burkholderiaceae; genus Burkholderia; species Burkholderia sp. MSMB1589WGS. The sequence goes on along the minus strand of NZ_LNJT01000006.1, from coordinate 1,221,075 downwards.
CTCGTTGCCAGACATGCTGCCGTTCCACGGCGCGATCTTGAACAGCAGCAGCATCCCGGGAATGCCGAGCGCCGCGCAGACGAGGAAATAGTCGAACCAGCCGATCTGCGCCACGATGAAGCCGCTCGACGCCGACGCGAGCGTGCGCGGCACCGACGCGAGGCTCGTGAACAGCGCGAATTGCGTCGCGGTATAGCGCGGGTCCGTCGTGCTCGCGATGTACGCGGTGAACGCGGCGAGCGTGAGGCCCGTCGAGAACGTCTCGAAGCCGTAGATGGCGGCCATCAGCACGGGGTCCGGGCCCGCCTTCGCGAGCCACGCGAAGCCGAGCGTCGACACGATCTGCAGGACCCCGAAGATCCACAGCCCGCGCGCGATGCCGATCTTCACGAGCCACACGCCGCCGATGATGCCGCCCGCGAGGCTCGCCCAGAACGCGGTCGTCTTCGCGATCACGCCGATCTGCGTCTTGTTGAAGCCGAGGTCGAGGAAGAACGACGTCGACAGCGTTGTCGCCATCGTGTCGCCGAGCTTGTAGAGGAAGATGAAGCCGAGCACGAGCAGCGCGCCGCGCCAGCCGTCGCGGCCGATGAACTCGCGAAACGGCAGGATCACCGCCTCCGACAGGCTCTTCGGCGGCGCGCCGTGCACGTCCGGCTCGCGCACGACGAGCGTCATCAAGATGCCGGGCAGCATGAACCCGGCGGTGAGCGCGAACACGGCGTCCCACGGCAGATGGTCGGACAGGATCAGCGACAGCGAGCCGGGAATCAGCGCGGCGACCTTGTACGCGTTCACGTGCACCGCGTTGCCCAGGCCCTGTTCGGTGTCGCGCAGCAGCTCGCGGCGGTATGCGTCGATCACGATGTCGGCGCTCGCGCCGAAGAACGCGACGAGCGTCGTCAGGGCGGCGACCGTCCAGATCGATTCGCGCGGCGACACGAAGCCGAGCGCGGCAATCGCGACGGCGACGAGCAACTGCGTGACGAGCATCCAGCCGCGCCGCCGCCCCGGCCGCCAGCCGGGCAGGCGCGGGATGAAGCGGTCCATCAGCGGCGCCCACAGGAACTTCCACGTGTAGGGGAACTGAATGAGCGCGAAGAGGCCGATTTCCTTCAGGTTCACGCCTTCCGAGCGCAGCCAGGCCTGCACCAGGTAGACGAGCGTGAAGAGCGGCAGTCCCGACGTGAAGCCGAGAAAGACGCAGATCAGCATGTGCGTGTTCAGAAACGCGCGCCAGCCCGGGTGATCCTCGTGGGCGTTGAGGGCGGGCGCGTCGTGCGGCGGTTTGGTCATCGAACTAAATACTAGGGTTGTCTCCGCTTGACGCGGTAGACCGCAAGACTACCACGCCAGTTCACTCCCCATCGAATCGGTTGCCCTTCGTGCAGCACCGCGCGGTCGAGAATCTCCACGCCGACTTCGGGCGCGAGCGCTTCGAAATCCTTGATCGTCAGCACCCGCACGTTCGGCGTGTTGTGCCATTGATAAGGCAGCGATTTCGACACCGGCATCCGGCCGCGCAGCACCGACAGCCGGTGCGCCCAATAGCCGAAGTTCGGGAACGACACGATGCATTCGCGCCCGACGCGCGCGGTTTCGCGCAGGATCGCGGCCGTCTGGTGGATCGTCTGCAGCGTCTGCGACAGGATCGCGAAATCGAAGCTGTGATCCTCGAAGAGGCGCAGGCCGTCCTCCAGATTCTGCTGGATCACGTTGATGCCGTTCTTCACGCTCGCGAGCACGCCCGCGTCGTTGATCTCGACGCCGTAGCCGGACACCTCCAGCTCCTCGGTCAGGAGCGACAGCAGCGACCCGTCGCCGCAGCCGAGATCGAGCACCGTCGAGCGCGGCTCGACCCAGCGCGCGATCGCGCGAAAGTCCGCGCGCGCGGACAGCGTATTCAGCGCCTGTTGATTCATGCGCCCACCTCCTCGGCAATCCGTTCGTAATAGGCGCGCACCACGTTGTGGTAGCGCGCGTCGTCGAGCAGGAACGCGTCATGCCCGTGCGGCGCATCGATCTCCGCGTACGATACCGAGCGCCGGTTGTCGAGCAGCGCCTTCACGATCTCGCGCGAGCGCGCGGGCGCGAAGCGCCAGTCGGTCGCGAAGCTCGCGACGAGATACTTCGCCTTCGTATGCGCGAGCGCCGCGCTCAGGTTGCCGTTGAACGCCTTCGCCGGATCGAAGTAGTCGAGCGCGCGCGTGATCAGCAGGTACGTGTTCGCGTCGAAGTAGTCGGCGAACTTGTCGCCTTGGTAGCGCAGGTACGATTCGACTTCGAACTCGACGTCGAAGTTGAAGTTGTACGCGTCGAGCGCGCCGTCCGCGCGGCGCAGCGCGCGACCGAATTTCTCGGCCATGTCGTCGTCGGACAGATACGTGATGTGGCCGATCATCCGCGCGACGCGCAGGCCGCGCCGCGGCTTCACGCCGTGCGCGTAGTAGTCGCCGCCGTGGAAATCGGGGTCCGACAGGATCGCCGAGCGCGCGACTTCGTTGAATGCGATGTTCTGCGCAGACAGCTTCGGCGTCGACGCGATGTCGATGCAGTGCGCGACCCGCTCCGGATACAGCAGGCTCCACGCGAGCGCCTGCATCCCGCCGAGGCTGCCGCCCATCACCGCGGCGAAGCGCTCGATGCCGAACGCATCGGCGACGCGCGCCTGCGCGTGCACCCAGTCCTCGACCGTCACGACGGGAAAGCGCGCGCCGTATGGCGTGCCCGTCGACGGATCGATGCTCATCGGCCCCGTCGAGCCGAAGCACGAGCCGAGATTGTTCACGCCGATCACGAAGAAGCGGTTCGTGTCGAGCGGCTTGCCGGGCCCGACCATGTTGTCCCACCAGCCGGTGCTGCGCGGATCGTCCGCGTAGACGCCCGCGACATGATGCGACGCGTTGAGCGCGTGGCAGACGAGCACCGCGTTCGAGCGCGCGGCGTTGAGCTCGCCGTAGGTCTCGACGACGAGCTGATAGTTGCCGAGCACGCTGCCGCTTTGCAGGCGCAGCGGTTCGGCGAAATGCATGGTTTGTGGAGCGACGACGCCGATCGATTCCATTCGTTCCGCCTTATGACTGGGCGGCTAAATGGTTGTCGGGCGTGCGCGGAAAGCGGGGAGCAGGCTGACGACCTCTTTAGCCGCATTTGTAGTGAACCGCCGGGACGACAGCCCCGGCCGGTTCGCGCGCCCGCAATCGAGTCAGCAAATCGGCGCGCTTTCCGAGCATCGCCGCAAAGCGGCGACGACAGTCGGGCAAGTATAACGGAAAAACTTCGGCGTCGCGGCGATGGAAGGGAATCGCGCGTCCGGCATGGCTTGCTTGCCGCTGCGGGCAGGATGCTTGCCGCGGCTCCGCGCGCCGTTACTGCAGGATCAGCCGCAACTGCGCGTCGGCGTGCTCGCCAGGCGCTTTCGTGAAGCCGCTCTTCGCATAGCGGTGCCAGCGGCCGAGCACGTAGCTGACGACGAGGCTCGCGCGCAGCGCCGGATCGTAGTCGTCCGGCAGCGGCACGGGCGGCGGCGGCGGGCCGCCGCCGTCCGCGTGCGCGCGGGCTTCGAGGAGCGCGACGCGCAGGCATTGCCTGATCGACGTCTCGATCCGCTCGAGCATCTGGTTGACGCGCTCGGCGAGGCGCTCGTGCTCGCCGACGAGCGCCTCGCCCGTCAGCACGCGTGTCATGCCGGGATTCTTCGCGGAGAAATTGAGCAGCATCAACGCGATCGAGCGCGCCTGCAGCACGCCGTTCGGCTCGTTCGCGGCGATCTGGTTGACGAGCCCGAAGAACGTTTCCTCGATGAATTCGATCAGGCCTTCGAACATCTGCGCCTTGCTCGAGAAATGCCGGTACAGCGCGGCCTCCGACACGTCGAGGCGCGCGGCGAGCGCAGCGGTCGTGATCTTCTCGCGCTTCGGCGATTCGAGCATCGACGCGAGCGTCTGCAGGATGTGCACGCGGCGCTCGCCCGGCTTCGGGCGCGCGCGGCTCGCGGAGGCGGCGTTGCGTTCGTCGTCCGCCGCTGTGGTTACTGCCGGGTCCTGCGGGTGAGTCGGCTGCATTTTTGTCGCCCCGATCGAGTGCCCAATCGCAGCGATTTTAGCGAACCAATGCGACGATCGACATAGTGCGGTCGTCCGTAGCTTGGCAGATGACCGGGCAGATGCCCCGTGATCCAGACGGTGCGCAGGCCGAGCCGCTTGTAGCGCTTCAGGTGGCCGCGCGTGTCCTCGACGAGGATCGCGTCGGACAGGCGCGCGTGCGCGGCGCGCATCGCCCGGCGCAGCATCGCCGCGTCGGGCTTCGCGCGCCACGCGCGGCGGTCGCGCATCTGCTCGATCGCGATCACGCGCTCGAACAGGCGTTCGATCCCCAGCTCGCGCAGCACCGCGCGCGCATACGCTTCTGGCGCATTCGTCAGCACGATCTTGCGGCCGGGCAGCGCGGCGACGAGCCGCGCGAGCCCGCGCTCCGCGCGCACCATCGACGGCAGGTCGGCGAACGTGTGGACGACTTTCAGGAAATCGTGCGGATCGATCGGATGATGGCGCGCGAGGCCGAGGAGCGCCGCGCCGTAGCGGCGCGTGTAGTGGGTGCGCAGGTGATCGGCGTGCGCGCGCTCGACTTTCAGCGTATCGATGATGTACTGCGTCATCGCCTGGTTGATCGCCGGGAAGATCGCGTGCGACGCGTGGTGCAGCGTGTTGTCGAGGTCGAAGAGCCAGACGGGGCCGCCCGCCTGCGGGCGGGCGCGCGGCTTGCGCCGGCGTCCGGGCGTCTGCTCGCTCGCCGGCGGCGAGGCCGCGCGACGCGGCTGTCGGCGCGCGCTCAATGCGAGCGGATCATCGTGCCGAACGGCTGCTCGGTCAGGATCTCGAGCAGCACCGAGTGCTCGATGCGGCCGTCGACGATGTGGACCGACTTCACGCCGCTCTTCGCCGCGTCGAGCGCGGACGAGATCTTCGGCAGCATGCCGCCCGAGATCGTGCCGTCCTCGAAGAGCGCGTCGATCTCGCGCGCGGACAGGTCGGTCAGCAGGTTCCCTTCCTTGTCCATCACGCCGGGGATGTTCGTCATCATCACGAGCTTCTCGGCGTTCAGCACGGTTGCGAGCTTGCCCGCGACGAGGTCCGCGTTGATGTTGTACGACAGGCCGTCCTCGCCGAAGCCGATCGGCGAGATCACCGGGATGAACGCGTCGTCCTGCAGCGCCTTCACGACGGCCGGGTTGATCGCCTCCACCTCGCCGACCTGGCCGATGTCGACGTACTCGCCCGGGCTGTCGCGGTCCGGCATCATCAGCTTGCGCGCGTGGATGAGGCCGCCGTCCTTGCCCGTCAGGCCGACCGCGTGGCCGCCGAAATGGTTGATCAGCGTGACGATGTCCTGCTGCACCTCGCCGCCCAGCACCCATTCGACGACTTCCATCGTCTCTTCGTCGGTGACGCGCATCCCCTGGATGAACGTGCCCTGCTTGCCGATCTTCTTGAGCGCCTGGTCGATCTGCGGGCCGCCGCCGTGCACGATCACAGGGTTGATGCCGACGAGCTTCAGCAGGATCACGTCGCGCGCGAAGCCCTGCTTGAGCCGTTCTTCCGTCATCGCGTTGCCGCCGTATTTGATCACCACGGTCTTGCCGTGATAGCGGCGAATGTACGGCAGCGCTTCCGCGAGGATTTCGGCTTTCAGGGAGGGGGAGATCTGCGAGAGGTCAATCGGCTCGGACATGGCGGCGGCTCGGGTGCGAAACGTTGAAACAGGCGGAATTGTACAGGAGTGGCGCAGCGCAGCATGGGGTTTTTGGCCGTTCGGACGATGGGCGGCGCGCACATCGAAACCGGGCGCCGCGACCGGAAAAAGTGCGGTTTTCCTGCGCGATCCGCATGCAATTTCCGCGTGCGGCGCTTATGCTTGGCACGTGACGCCCGGCTGCGCGCCGCGAGGCGGCGGATCGCCGTTGCGGCCGGCGCAGACATTCACCCTTTTTGTCGTTTTCGTCCCTGTCCTGGCTTGACCCGGCCCAATTGCGATGACCGAGCCCGCCGCCCCGTCCGGCCTGACCAGCAAGCGCTGCCCGCGCTGCGGCAGCGCGTTCGACTGCGGCGCCCGCACGCGTCCGTTCACCTGCTGGTGCGCGGCGATGCCGGCGCTGCCGGCGGGCGCGCAACCCGCGACGGGGGCGCGCTGCCTGTGCCCGGAATGCCTGGCCGACGAGATCGCCCGGCGTGTCGCGGCTGGCATGAGGGACGAAGGGACGGATCGCCCAGAGCGCGAAGACTGAGAAGGTAAACTGCGCGGATGCAACGAATCACCACTACCGGACGTGTCAACCTGAGCCATCTGTTCTGGTTGCGCAATCTGGCGATCATCGGCCAACTGGTCACGATCGCTGTCGTACAGACCTATTTCGGCGTTCATTTGCCGTTGCCCGCGATGCTGATGGTGATCGCGCTCGAAATCGTGTTCAACGCGCTCACGTGGGTGCGCGTGTTGCGCGCGCGGCCCGAGACCAATTTCGAGCTGCTCGGCCAACTGTGGGTCGACCTGGGCGCGCTTTCGGCGCTCCTCTTCCTGTCTGGCGGGACGACGAACCCGTTCGTTTCGCTCTACTTGCCGTCGCTCGCGATCGCGGCCGCGGTGCTGCCGTGGCACCTGATGATCTGGCTCGCGGCGTTCGCGGTCGCGTGCTACCTCGCGCTCGGCTTCGATTCGGTGCCGCTCAACCTGGATAATCCCGCGAATCTGTTCGATTATTTTCGTGCGGGCATGTGGGTGAACTTCATGGTGAGCGTCGGGCTCATCGCGTGGTTCGTCGCGCGGATGTCGAGCGCGCTGCGCCAGCGCGACGCGGCGCTCGGCGAGGCGCAGCAGGCGCTGTTGCGCGATGAGCGCGCGGTCGCGCTCGGCGTGCAGGCGGCCACCGTCGCGCACGAGATGGGCACGCCGCTGTCGACGATCGCGATGCTGACCGAGGAATTGCGCGAGGCCGCCCGCACGGACGCGGGGCTCGCGCGCTACGATGCGGACCTGAAGGTGCTCGAGGAGCAGATGTCGCAGTGCACGTCGGCGCTCGCGCGCCTGAGAAGCCGCGCATCGGAGCGGCCGAGCCGCGAGCCCGTGGGCGAGTGGCTCGACACGTTCGTCGAGCATTGGCGGCTGCGCCATCCGCACGTGCTGTTCGAGCAGTTGGGGCCGCAGCCCTCGGGCGTCGCGCTCGACGACACGGTCGCGGTCGGCCAGATCCTGACCATCCTGCTCGACAATGCCGCGCGCGCGAGCCGCGATCGCGTTACGCTGGCGGCAACGATCGCGCACGACGGCGCGCACGACGAAATCGAGTTCGAGGTCTGCGACAACGGGCCGGGCATCCCGGCCGCGTTGCGCGACACGCTCGGTGCGGCGCCCGTCGACAGCACGCAGGGCGGCCACGGGGTTGGCCTGTACCTCGCGTTCAGCGCGGCGGCGCGCCTGGGCGGCTCGATCGAGCTCGCCGACGCGCGGCCGCGCGGCACGCGGGCGATCCTGCGGCTGCCGGTCGCACGCCAGGTAGCGGCCGAGATGGCGAACGAAAACGGATAGACCAGATGGAGTGATGCAAATGAGCGACAAGAATTTCCTCGTGATTGACGACAACGAAGTGTTTGCCGGTACGCTGGCGCGCGGGCTCGAGCGCCGCGGCTACGTGGTGCGGCAGGCGCACAACAAGGACGAGGCGCTCAAGCTCGCGGGCGCCGAAAAGTTCCAGTTCATCACCGTCGACCTGCACCTCGGCAACGATTCGGGCCTGAGCCTCATCGCGCCGCTGTGCGATCTGCAGCCCGACGCGCGGATCCTCGTGCTGACCGGCTACGCGAGCATCGCGACCGCGGTGCAGGCGGTGAAGGACGGCGCGGACAACTACCTCGCGAAGCCGGCGAACGTCGAGTCGATCCTTGCGGCGCTGCAGACGAACGCGAGCGAGGTGCAGGCCGACGAGGCGCTCGAGAATCCGGTCGTGCTGTCGGTGGACCGGCTCGAATGGGAGCACATCCAGCGCGTGCTCGCGGAGAACAACAACAACATCTCGGCGACCGCGCGCGCGCTGAACATGCACCGCCGCACGCTGCAGCGCAAGCTCGCGAAGAAGCCGGTGCGGCAGTAAAAGGCGCGCCGCGGACGTCGGCCGGCGGCAGTTGACCCGCAGTTGACTCGCAGTTGACCAATGGCCGGTCGGCGGATGACCGGCCGCAGCCGGTCCGCAATCGATCGCCGGTTTCGACCGATCGACACCGAAGATCCGCTACGTGGCGCAACGAAAAAACGGGCCGCCCCGCAAGGGACGGCCCGTTTTTCTCGAGCAACGGCGGCGAAGCCGCTTCGCGTCACAGCACGTAGCGCGACAGATCCTCGTCCTTCGACACCTCGCCGAGCGCGCGGTCGACATACGCCGCATCGATCGTCACGCTCTGGCCGGCGTGATTGCCCGCCGCGAACGACACTTCCTCGAGCAGCTTCTCGATCACCGTGTACAGGCGCCGCGCGCCGATGTTCTCGGTCTTCTCGTTGACCGCATACGCGATCTCGGCGAGCCGGCGGATGCCTTCGTCGGCGAATTCGAGCTTGACGTCCTCGGTTGCGAGGAGCGCCTGATACTGCTTGACGAGGCTCGCGTCGGTCGCGACGAGAATCGCTTCGAAATCCTTCACCGACAGCGACTCGAGCTCGACGCGGATCGGAAAGCGCCCCTGCAGCTCGGGAATCAGGTCGCTCGGCTTCGCGAGATGGAACGCGCCGCTCGCGATGAACAGGATGTGATCGGTCTTCACCATCCCGTACTTCGTGTTGATCGTCGTGCCTTCGACGAGCGGCAGCAGATCGCGCTGCACGCCCTGCCGCGACACCTCGCCGCCGCCGCCTTCGTGGTTGCGCGACGTGATCTTGTCGATCTCGTCGAGGAACACGATGCCGTTCTGCTCGACGTTCTGCACGGCCTTCGTCTTCACTTCCTCGTCGTTGAGCATCTTCGCCGCTTCCTCGTCGGTCAGCAGCTTCAGCGCCTCCTTGATCTTCACCTTGCGGCGCTGCTTCTTGCCGCCGCCCAGGTTCGAGAACATCGAGCGGATCTGCTCGGTCATCTCCTCCATGCCGGGAGGCGCCATGATGTCCATGCCGACCGTCGGCTGCTCGATGTCGAGCTCGATTTCCTTGTCGTCGAGCTGGCCTTCGCGCAGGCGCTTGCGAAACGTCTGGCGCGTCGCGTTGTTGTCGTCGTTCGCATGCTCGGCGCTCGCGCCGAAGCCCACCGCGCGCGGCTGCGGCAGCAGCACGTCGAGGATGCGGTCTTCGGCGAGATCGGTCGCCTTGCTGCGCACCTTGCGCATCTCCGTTTCGCGGGTCTGCTTGACCGAGATCTCGATCAGGTCGCGCACGATGCTGTCGACGTCGCGCCCGACGTAGCCGACTTCGGTGAACTTGGTCGCCTCGATCTTGATGAACGGCGCGTCGGCGAGCTTCGCCAGGCGCCGCGCGATCTCGGTCTTGCCGACGCCCGTCGGCCCGATCATCAGGATGTTCTTCGGCGTGATCTCCTGGCGCAGTGGCTCGGCGACCTGCTGGCGGCGCCAGCGGTTGCGCAGCGCGACCGCGACGGCCTTCTTCGCCTTGTCCTGGCCGATGATGTGCTTGTCGAGTTCCGAGACGATCTCGGCAGGGGTCATGGTGCTCACGGCTTCTCCTTACTCGATGGTCTCGATGATCCGGTTGTGGTTCGTATAGATGCACATGTCGCCCGCGATCTCGAGCGCCTTCTCGACGATCTCGCGCGGGGACAGATCGGTGTTCTCGGCGAGCGCGCGCGCGGCGGCCTGCGCATACGCGCCGCCCGAGCCGATCGCGCAGATCCCGCCCTCGGGGTCGAGCACGTCGCCGTTGCCGGTGATGACGAGCGTCGACGTCGCGTCGGCCGCGATCAGCATCGCTTCGAGGCGGCGCAACATGCGATCGGTGCGCCAGTCCTTCGCGAGCTCGACGGCCGCGCGCGTCAGGTTGCCCTGGTGCTTTTCGAGCTTCGCCTCGAAGCGGTCGAGGAGCGAGAACGCGTCGGCCGTGCCGCCCGCGAAGCCGACGAGCACCTGGTTGTTGTAGATGCGGCGCACCTTGCGCGCACCGCCCTTCATCACGATATTGCCGAGCGTGACCTGGCCGTCGCCGCCGAGCGCGACCTTGTCGCCACGCCGCACGGAGACGATCGTCGTGCCGTGAAATTGCTCCATCTGGATTCCTCGAGAAAGACGGGGGAGGCGGGACGCGCGAAGGCGCCGCCGCGTGCTGCGGCGCGCGCGAGCGGGGCCCTGCCGGCCGGCTCGACGCGCATGGTCTTCATTTTAGGGCGGGCGCCGCGATATCAAGGGCGGCGTGCGGCGGGCGCCGCCGCGGCGGAAAGCAAAGCGGCGGCGGGCAAAACAAAAGCGCGCGGCAGGCCGCGCGCTTTGGACAAAGCGTGTGAGGCGCGGAAGGCGGGCCGCGCCGGGTGGGTGTCAGTCGCCGAACAGCTTCTGACGCAGCTCGCGGCGCTCCTGCGCTTCGAGCGACAGCGTGGCCGTCGGACGTGCGAGCAGACGCGGGATGCCGATCGGCTCGCCCGTCTCTTCGCACCAGCCGTACTCGCCCGATTCGATGCGGGCGAGCGATTGCTGGACCTTCTTGAGAAGCTTGCGTTCGCGGTCGCGCGTGCGCAGTTCGAGCGCGTGCTCTTCCTCGATCGTCGCGCGATCGGCGGGGTCCGGCACGATCACCGTTTCGCGCAGATTCTCGGTCGTCTGGCCCGCATTGCGGAGAATTTCCGCCTGCAATTGTTCGAGCCGATTTTTGAAGAAGGCGAGCTGATCCTCATTCATGTAATCCTTGTCGCTCATCTTCAGGATTTCGGCTTCGGTCAAGAGTTTCTTCGTCATCTGCTTGCTTCTTCAATGTGCGGCGAATCCATGGATATTGCCCGCACTTTGGGATTACCCGCAACAGCCCTTGCAATTGTTTGCCATTCGCTGTGACGGGGCCGAAAGCCTCCGGATACCCGGCCCGTTTCGTTCAGTACTCCCTCGGGGACCGGATTGCGCGTGACCGGCGGGCGGCCGTCCCCTGCGCTCTACCTGCCGCCCGGGCTTCACGCGAGGATCGGGCCTGCCGCCGCCCTTCTCCAGCGGGCAGGTATTGTAACTGAATCGCAAGCCCTCGCCGTATCGGGTCGATCCCCTGCCGGTCAAGCGGTATCCTGAAAATATAACCCGCAAATCAGGAAAAAGCGATGACGGCCGTGCGCCGGCCCGGCGGGCTTCCCGGCGGGCGGCAGGTTACGCGAGGCAGGCGTCGAGGCCGTCGGTGATGAGGTCGCGCGGCAGGTCGACGCCGATGAACACCATCTTGTTGGTCTTCTTCTCGACCGGCAGCCACTTCGCGGCGAGATCGCTGCCCATCATCTGGTGCACGCCCTGGAACACGACCTTGCGGTCGACGCCCTTCATGTACAGCACGCCCTTGTAGCGCAGCATCCGCTCGCCGTAGATCTGCAGGATCCCGCCCAGGAAGTCTTCGAGCTTGTTCGGATCGAACGGGCGATCGTTGCGGTAGACGAACGACTTGATCTTGTCGTCGTGGTGCGCGTGATGATGATGGTGGCCGTGCTCGTGATCGTGCTCGCAATGGCCGTGATCGTGATCGCAATGCGCGTGATCGTGGTCGTGATCGTGGTGATGCGCGTGCTCGTGCTCGTCTTCCGCGAGGAAGTCCGGATCGATCTCGAGCTTCGCGTTCAGGTTGAAGCCGCGCAGGTCGAAGATCTCCTTGATGTCCGCATCGCCGAAGTTCACGACCTTGATCGCCGCCCTCGGGTTCATGTGCAGCAGGCGGTGCTTCAGCTCGGACACCGTCTCGTCGTCGACGAGGTCCGCCTTCGTGATGAACAGGCGATCGGCGAAGCCGACCTGCCGCTGCACGACCTCGTGCTCGTCGAGCTGCGTGTCGGCGTGCTTCGCGTCGACGAGCGTGATGACCGCATCGAGCAGGAATTCGTCGGCGATCTCGCTGTCGATGAAGAACGTCTGCGCGACGGGGCCCGGATTCGCGAGGCCCGTCGTCTCGATCACCACGCGGTCGAAGTCGAACTTGCCGTCGCGCTTGTTCGCGGCGAGCTCGGCGAGCACGCGCGCGAGGTCGCCGCGGATCGTGCAGCAGATGCAGCCGTTGCTCATCTGGATGATCTGCTCGTTCGAATCCTGGACGAGGATTTCGTTGTCGATGTTTTCTTCGCCGAACTCGTTTTCGATCACGGCGATCTTCATGCCGTGCTGTTCGTTCAGGATGCGCTTGAGCAGCGTCGTCTTGCCGCTGCCGAGGAAGCCCGTGAGGATGGTGACGGGAATGGCCATGTCGTCGGTCGCCTGTGGTTCGTGAAACGGGGTCAAAACGGCTGGAAACAGCGCGCCCGGCGAAACTTTTTCGAGCGCTCAGCCGTTTATTGAAACATACCTGTCAAGCCCCCGCTGCCGGCCGGACGGCCGGCGCGGCGCGGGCTCGCACAGCGCCGCCCGCTCAGATCGGGGCGATCACGCGATTTGCAACAGCAGCCCCTTCAGATATTCGCCTTCGGGGAACGCGGTCAGGAGCGGGTGGTCGACGCCCGCGCCGAGCCGCTTCAGGAGCCGCGCGTCGACCTTCGCGTCGGCCGCCGCGCCCGCGACGATCTTCTGGAACAGGTCCATGTCGATCGCGCCCGAGCACGAGTACGTGAACAGCAGGCCGCCCGGGCGCAGCAGCTTGAAGCCGCTCAGGTTGATGTCCTTGTACGCGCGCGCCGCGCGCTCGACGCTGTCGCGCGTCGGCGCGAACTTCGGCGGGTCGAGCACGATCAGGTCGAAGCGCTCGCCTTCATCGACGAGACGGCGCAGCGTCCTGAACGCGTCGGCGTCGAGCCACTCGGCGCGCGCGGCGTCGAAGCCGTTCGCGGCGACGTTGCGCTGCGCGAGCGCGAGCGCGTCGCCCGACGAATCGATCGACACGACCCGCTTCGCGCCGCCCTTGAGCGCCGCGAGCGAGAAGCCGCCCGTGTAGCAGAAGCAGTTGAGCACGTCGCGCCCGCGCGCGTACTGCGCGACGAGCGCGCGGTTCTCGCGCTGGTCGACGTAGAAGCCCGTCTTGTGGCCGTTGCGGACGTCGACGTGATACAGCACGCCGTTCTCGTTCGCGATCAGCGTGTCGGGCGGCGCGTCGCCCGCGAGCACGCCCGTCGTCTGCTCGAGCCCTTCCTTCTCGCGGATCGATACGTCCGAGCGCTCGTAGACGTTCGGGCAACCGGTCGCCGCGACGAGCGCCGCGACGATCGCGTCCTTCCAGTGCTCGACGCCCGCCGCCATGAACTGGCAGACGAGCTGGCCGCGGCCCGCGCCTTCGCCCGGCGCGGCCTGCTGCGCCGCATCGCCTTCGGTGGCGCGCGCGGCGGCGTCGCCGGCGGGGATCGGCGCCGCGACGTAGTGATCGACGATGAGCCCCGGCAGCCCGTCCGCCTCGCCGAACACGAGACGCACCGCGCCCGTGCCCGCGATCATCGCGCGGCGATGCGCGATCGCGCGCTGCACGCGCCGCTTGAAGAACGCGTGGTCGATCGGCTCGTTCTCGTCGAAGCTCCACGCGCGCAGGCGGATCTGCGAATGCGGGCTGTACGCCGCCCGCGCGAGGAAGCGCCCGTCGTGCGCGCGAACGATGACGGTCGCGCCGGGCGCGGGCTTGCCGTCGACGCGGTCGATCGCGTTCGCGTAGACCCACGGATGGCGGCGCAGCAGGGATTTGTCTTTCGACGGCTTGAGCGTAACGGTATGCATGTCGGGATCGAAAAAGCCGCGCCGGGCGCGGCGGAGTGTGATTCGGTGATTCAGTGATTCGGCGAGCGCGGCGGCGCGCGTCAGTCGCGCTTCTTCGCGCGCGGATGCGCGCTGTCGTAGATCTTCGCGAGATGCAGGAAGTCGAGCGACGTATAGACCTGCGTCGCCGAGATGCTCGCGTGGCCGAGCAGCTCCTGCACCGCGCGCAGATCCCCGCTCGATTGCAGTACGTGCGTCGCGAACGAGTGGCGCAGCACGTGCGGATGCACGTTCGCCGGAATGCCCGCCGCGAGCGCCGCGCGCTTCACGCGCTCGCGCACGACGCCGGGCGACATCCGGTTGCCGCGCACCGACAGGAAGAGCGGCCGCGGATCGCGCTTCACGAACTCGCCGCGCACCGCGAGCCAGGCGTTCAGCGCGTCGATCGCCTTGCGGCCGACGGGCACCTTGCGCTCCTTGTCGCCCTTGCCGCGCACCGTGACTTCCGCTTCGGCGAGGTCGAGCCAGCCTTCGGAGCGGTAGTCGCCGTCCTTCGCGTATTCGATGTCGAGGCCGATCAGCTCGGCGAGCCGCAGCCCGGACGAATAGAACAGCTCGAGGATCGCGTGATCGCGCAGGCTCTCGGCGGTGCCGGCCGTCGGCGCGTCCATCAGCGCGGCCGCGTCGTCGACGGACAGCGCCTTCGGCAGCGTCTTCGCGTGCTTCGGCGCGCGCACGGCCGCGACCGGATTCGCGTTCATCTCGACGTGCTGCGAAAACCAGCGGTAGAACGCGCGCCACGCGGACAGCCGGTGCGAGATCGAACGCGCGGACAGGCCGCCCGCATGCGCGCGCGCGACGGCGCCGCGCATGTCGACGGCCGTGAGGCTTTCGAGCGGGCGGCCGTTCGCGAGCTTCTTCAGTTCGTCGAGTTCGTGCGCGTACGCGCGCAGCGTGTGATCCGACAGCTTCCTCACGTGCCGCAGGTTCGACAGGTAGTCGGCGATCGGATCGGCGGTCATGGCGCGTGTCGGCGGGCGGAAGGCGGGGCGCGGCGCGCGGCCGTCAGTGCGGCAGCAGGCGCGTGAGCGCTGCGCTCGCGAGCGTGCCGATCTGCGCGAGGAAGTCGGTGCCCATGCCGTCGTGGAAGCGCCGCGGGTCAGGCGAGCCCAGCACGAGCAGGCCGAACGCGCCCGCGCCTTCGCCCGCGGCGCTCGCGCGCAGCGCGATCAGCGCGACCGATTCGGCGGCGCCGCTCGCCGCGGGGGCTTCGCCGTCGGCTGCGACGGGCGCGGCCGCGACGGGCGCGAGCCACTGCGCGGCCTCGAAGCCGGTATTCGCGCCGCAATATGGGGTCGCAAGACTGTTCGTGAAGAGGCGCACCTCCTCGCCGACGTTGCGCGCGAAATCGGCTTGCGCGTAGGTCTCGGCGACGTCCCAGAGCCTGAGCGCCGTCTGCGGGACGTCGAACACGTCGGCCAAGCCGCCCGCGATCGCGCGCGGCAGTGCGTACGGATCGCGCTCGGCGATCACGCGCGCCGTCCAGCGGTTGAACTTCGCGGCGAGCCCGTCGTTTTCGTGACCGTAGCGCAGCAGCTCGGCGAGCCGGCGTTCGAGATGCTTGTTCTTGTCCCGCAGCATCTCCATCTGCCGCTCCTGAAGCGACACCGCGGCCTTGCCGTGCGGATTCGCGAGCTTGATCGTCGCGAGCAGTTCCGCGTGCTGGGCGAAGAATTCGGGGTTGGCGAGCAGGTAGTCTGCGACTTCGCGATCGTTCATGGCGCTTCGTTCGGCTTCGGCAAATGAAAGGTCAGGCTACAAAAGGTCAGGCGGGCAGCTCGATCACGCCTTCGAAGACGGTCGTCGCGGGGCCGGCCATCTTGAGCGGCGCGCGTTCGTCGCGCGCGCCGTCCCACGAGATCGTCAGCGTGCCGCCATGCGTATGGACCGTGACGGGCGAATCGAGTTGCCCGCGCCGGATGCCCGCCGCGACGGCCGCGCACGCGCCCGTGCCGCACGCGAGCGTCTCGCCCGCGCCGCGCTCGTACACGCGCAGGTTCACCTCGTGCCGCGACACGATCTGCATGAAGCCCGCGTTCACGCGCTGCGGGAAACGCGGGTGGCGCTCGATCGCGGGGCCATCGGCGAGCACCGGGGCCGCCTTTGCGTCGTCGACGATCTGCACCGCGTGCGGATTGCCCATCGACACGACCGAGATCCAGCGCGTCGCGCCGTTCACGGGCAGCGGCCACAGCGTGTCGGCGCCCTCGCGGCGGCCTTCGAGGCCGCTCGCGTCGAACGGCACGCGCGCCGGCTCGAACACGGGCGCGCCCATGTCGACGACGACCTCGCCGTTGTCCTGCATCGTCAGCGTGATCACGCCGTGCTTGACTTCGACGCGCACGCTTGCCTCGTCGGTGAGCCCGCGGTCGCGGACGAACTTGACGAAGCAGCGCGCGCCGTTGCCGCAGTGCTCGACCTCGCCGCCGTCGCAGTTGAAGATCCGGTATTTGAAATCGGCGCCGTCGACGGTGGGCTTTTCGACGAGCAGCAACTGATCGGCGCCGATCCCGAAGTGGCGGTCGGCGAGCGCGCGCACCTGCGCGCCGGTGAGCGGGGGCAGCGCGCGGCTGTAGCCGTCGAGCACGACGAAGTCGTTGCCCGCGCCGTGCATCTTGGTAAACGAGAGTTTCATGGGCGCTATTGTATGCCGCGGGCATGCCGCGGCGGCGGGGTCAATAGAGGCTCGGCTCGCCGGGCGGGCGCGTCTTGAAGCGCTTGTGCACCCAGTAATACTGCTCGGGCATCAGCGGAATCTGCTCTTCGAGGAACGCGTTCATCCGGCGCGCGTCGAGGTCGTCGTCGCCCGTCGGATAATTTTCCCAAGGCTTGAAGATTTTCAGCCGATAACCCCGGTAATCGGGCAGCACTTCGCCGATGAACGGCACGACCTGCGCATGGCCCGTCTTCGCGAGCCGGCCGACCGCGGTCAGCGTGCACGCGGGGACGCCGAAGAACGGCACGAACGTCGAGTTGCGCAGGCCGTAATCCATGTCGGCGCCGAGCATCACCGGCTTGCGGTCGCGCAGCCAGCGCAGCACGACGCGCGCGCTGTCGGCGCGGCCGACCATCTCGGCGTCGAAGCGGCCGCGCGCGGCTTTCGCGACGGCTTCGAGCGTCGGGTTCGAGAACGGCTGGTACAGCGAGCCGCAGCGGCGTTGCAGCGACCGGTTCAGCCAGATCGAGCCCGCCTCGATGCCGACGAAGTGCAGCCCGAGGAAGAGCGTCGGCGGCAGGTTCGGGTCGGCGAGGTCGACCGCGCTGTCGACCTGGATCAACTTTTCGAGCTTTTTCGCGGAGCCGAACCACTGGATGCTGCGCTCGACGTAGCTGCGGATCGCGTGCCGGAAGTGCCGGCCGGCGACTTCCTCGCGGCGCGCGTCGCTCCAATCAGGGAAGCAGAGTTTCAAATTGGTGTGTACGATGCGCTTGCGCCGGCTGGGGATCTGGTAGAGCAGCCAGCCCAGGCCGTCGCCGAGTCGCGCGGTCAGGCCGTAGGGCAGGACCGCGAGGAATTTGAGAAACGCGACGGCGAGCTGTGTGCCGAGACGGCCTAGCATGCGAATCCTCCGTCGATCCGGCCGGCCGGCGCGATGAGAGCAGGGTTGAAGGACAGTGGAAGGAGCCGCACGATGGACGCTCTGTGACAATTCGAGAAAGCCGCTATAATACGGGCTTCGCCGAGTTAACTGACAACTTGCGGGGCGAAGCCGGCGGGCGCGACGAGCGCCCACGGCGCAGGAAATCCGCTAAAGCGTCGCCACTTCGGGCCTCTGGAAGCTGGCTACGTGAACTTCAACCGTAACCACAACAGGAGCCTGAGAACGTGGCAAACGAATATCTCTTTACGTCCGAATCCGTTTCCGAAGGCCATCCGGACAAGGTCGCAGACCAAATCTCCGACGCGATCCTCGACGCAATCCTCGCGCAAGACAAGTACTCCCGTGTTGCGGCCGAAACGCTGTGCAACACCGGCCTCGTCGTGCTGGCCGGCGAAATCACGACGACGGCGAACATCGACTACATCCAGATCGCGCGCGACACGATCAAGCGCATCGGTTACGACAACACCGATTACGGCATCGACTACCGCGGCTGCGCGGTGCTCGTCGCGTACGACAAGCAGTCGCCCGACATCGCGCAAGGCGTCGATCGCGCGCACGACAACAACCTCGATCAAGGCGCGGGCGACCAGGGCCTGATGTTCGGCTACGCGTGCGACGAAACGCCCGAGCTGATGCCGCTGCCGATCCATCTGTCGCACCGCCTCGTCGAGCGCCAGGCGAACCTGCGCCGCGACGGCCGCCTGCCGTGGCTGCGTCCGGACGCGAAATCGCAGGTGACGGTTCGCTACGTCGACGGCAAGCCGCACTCGATCGATACCGTCGTGCTGTCGACGCAGCACGCGCCGGACATCGATCTGCCCGCGCTGCGCGAAGCGGTGATCGAAGAGATCATCAAGCCGACGCTGCCCGCCGACCTGATCAAGGGCGACATCAAGTTCCTCGTGAATCCGACCGGCCGCTTCGTGATCGGCGGCCCGCAAGGCGATTGCGGGCTGACCGGCCGCAAGATCATCGTCGACACCTACGGCGGCGCAGCCCCGCACGGCGGCGGCGCGTTCTCGGGCAAGGACCCGTCGAAGGTCGACCGCTCGGCCGCTTACGCGGGCCGCTACGTCGCGAAGAACATCGTCGCCGCGGGCCTTGCGTCGCGCGCGCTGATCCAGGTGTCGTATGCGATCGGCGTCGCCGAGCCGACCTCGGTGATGGTCAACACGTTCGGCACGGGCCGCGTGTCCGACGAGACGATCACGAGGCTCGTGCGCGAGCACTTCGACCTGCGTCCGAAGGGCATCATCCAGATGCTCGATCTGCTGCGTCCGATCTACGAGAAGACCGCCGCTTACGGCCACTTCGGCCGCGAAGAGCCGGAATTCTCGTGGGAAGCCGCCGACAAGGCGCTCGCGCTCGCCGAGGCGGCGGGCGTCGAGCCGGCCGTGCAAGTCGCCTGACGCACGTTCGCGATGGCAAACAAAAACCCCGGTATCGCCGGGGTTTTTTATTTTCGGTTGCGCTTCGGGCCGCGGCTCGCGTTGCGCATCGGCGCGATCCGCGTCGGACGCGCGCGGCGGCGCGTGCCGTGTGATGCCGCGCCTAGCGCGCGGCGAACACGAACCAGCCGGTGCTCGTCGCGAGACGGCGCGGCCGGTTGATCCGGCGCGGCGCGACACTTGCGCGGTGCAGCGACGGTGCGCGCAGCCGCAGCGACGGCTTTTGCAGCAGCGAGCGCAGCGCGGTGCGACGCGCTGCGGCATGGGCGCTCATCAGCGACAGGAACGCGTGCAGCCATGCGCGCAGACCATCGAGCCGCGGCTGGTGCTGGCGCGCGCGCTCGGCGAGCACGCTCGAGCGCGCGCTGTGGTGGCGCAACGCGCGCACGATCCGGTGCGGCGCCGACGGCGCGCTCTTCGGGGTGCGGTGAAGACGGGAAGTCAGACGGAAAGGCATGACGAAAGTAATTCGCTCGTAGTGTGGCCCGTTTCAGGGCGCGAATGTCAAAACGGCCGTTGTGCGGCAAGGGTCGAACCCATCGTACCGAAAGCATCGGTGCGCCGCTGCCCGCGAAAACTAGCAGGTGTGCCGAGGCTACAGGGGCTTCGTGACGCCAGGAAGTCGCGCTAACCCTCGTGCGCCGGGCGCGCCGCCCCGGGGCAGCCAAAGTTAGTGGCGAGCGCGCGCCCGACAGTTCCTTTGCGTTACATCAAATTCGCGGCGACGATCGCGTGCCTTTTTTCGCTTCGCGGCATTGTTGCGAGCATGTCGCGCACGCCCGCTTTACAATCGATCGTTGATAACAATTATGTCGATCATCCCATGTCTTTCTTGCACCCGGAGTTGATTCACACGCAGGTCCAGACGCTGCGCGAGCGCGGCTTCGTCGTCGCACCGGGGCTCGTCGCGCCCGAGGGGTGCGCGCAACTGAAGGCGATCGCCGAGCGGCAACTGCACGAGGCGGCGCAGCCGCTCGAATTCGAAGCCGATCTGCGCTATCCGGGCGCGCCCGAATCGCGGCATGCGCCGGGCGGTCATACGGTGCGACGGCTGCTCGACGCCTATGCGCGCGACGCGGCGTTCGCCAGGCGCGCGACCGCACCCGAGATCGGCGCGTGGATGCGAGCATATTTCGGCGAGACACCGGTGCTGTCGCGCACGCATCACAATTGCGTGATGACGAAGCACCCGGCGTACGGCAGCCTGACCGGCTGGCACCGTGACGTGCGCTATTGGTCGTTCGAGCGCCCGGACCTCGTGTCCGTGTGGCTCGCGCTCGGGCCGGAGACGGACGACAACGGCGCGCTGTGGCTCGTGCCGGGCTCGCATGACGCGGAATTCGGGCCGGAGAGCTTCGACGAAGCGAAGTTCTTCCGCAGCGACGCGCCGGCGAACCGGGCGTTGATCGAGCAGGCGGTGTGCCCGGAGCTCGCGGCGGGCGACGTCGTGTTCTTTCACTGCAACACGCTGCATTCGGCGGGTCAGAACCGCACCGATCGGGTGAAGCTCTCGCTCGTGTTCACGTATCACGGCGACAGCAATCGGCCCGTGCCGGGCTCGCGGTCGGCGTCGAAGCCGGAGGTGCGGTTCTAGTTCAGGGTTCGCGCGAGGCGGCGCGACGCTCGATGTGGCGCGCTTCGTCCGGCGCGGGATGAGATGAAAGGTGCGCAGCCGCGCGCATGGCGATGGCGGTCTCGATAACGACCGGCCGAAACGGGCGGCTACATGCGGGCCGCCCGTTTCGTTTCGGGATCGAGCCGGAACGCGCGCGTCAGCGCTTGCCGCTCGGCATCGACAGGCCGATCAGCCCGACGAGCGTCGCGACGACGCCGCCCGCGATCAGCGTGATCGTCTTCGTCGAAGGCGAACCGGTGAAAAAGCGTGCGACGCCGTCGTTGATCGAATGAAACGACTGGCCGCCGAAATACAGCAGCACGACGCCGCCGACGATGAGCGCAACGGAAATCGCTCGAGTCATGAAGATCCTCGCTGAAACGGATGATGAAGACGCCGCAGTGTAGGGGAGCGCCGCCTCGGCGTCCATCGCGGCGCGGCGTTGCTGCACGATTCGCGACGGTTGGCTAACATGGCCCGCTGGGGTACGTCCGGCCGGATCGCATCCGGCCTCGTTCAACGTCTCGACGGGAATTCAGATGGCCTACGAAGCAGCTTCCGAACGCTATGCGGACATGCAGTATCGCGTAAGCGGCAAATCCGGGCTCAAACTGCCGGCGCTTTCGCTCGGCTTGTGGCACAACTTCGGCGACACGACGCCGATCTCGACGCAGCGCGAGATCCTGCGCACCGCATTCGATCTCGGCATCACGCACTTCGATCTCGCGAACAACTACGGGCCGCCGTACGGCAGCGCCGAAACGAACTTCGGCCGGCTGCTGCGCGAGGATTTCAGGCCGTACCGCGACGAGCTGCTGATCTCGACGAAGGCCGGCTGGGACATGTGGCCCGGCCCGTACGGCAGCGGCGGCGGCTCGCGCAAGTACGTGCTCGCGAGCCTCGACCAGAGCCTGCAGCGCATGGGGCTCGATTACGTCGACATCTTCTACTCGCACCGCTTCGACGCGCACACGCCGCTCGAGGAAACCGCGAGCGCGCTCGCGACCGCCGTGCAGCAGGGCAAGGCGCTCTATGTCGGGGTCTCGTCGTATTCGGCGGCGAAGACGCGCGAGATCGCGAAGCTGCTCGCCGAATACAAGGTGCCGCTCCTGATTCACCAGCCCGCGTACAACATGCTCAATCGCTGGGTCGAGCGCGAACTGCTCGACGCGCTCGACGAGACTGGCGCCGGCTGCATCGCGTTCACGCCGCTCGCGCAGGGGCTCCTCACGTCGAAGTATCTGAACGGCGTGCCGGCCGATGCGCGGATCAACAAGCCGGGCGGCGGATCGCTGAAGGGGGAGCACCTGAGCGCGGAGAACCTCGAGCACGTGCGCAAGCTGAACGAGATCGCGCAGCGGCGCGGCCAGAGCCTCGCGCAGATGGCGCTCGCGTGGGTGCTGCGCGATTCGCGCGTCACGTCCGCGTTGATCGGCGCGAGCCGCGCGGAGCAGGTGCGCGAGAACGTCGCGGCGCTCGCCAATCTCGCGTTCGGCGACGACGAGATCGCCGAGATCGACCGCCATGCGACGGAAGGCGGGATCAATCTGTGGGAAAAACCGTCCACCGATCAGGCGATATGATCGATAGCGATTCTGACGATACGCCTGCTGCCCGCTCTCGGCGCGCCGAAGGCGGCGCAGGCGGATGCACGGGGCGCGGGCGCGGCAGCTAGATCAGCGCGGGCAGCCCTTCGACCAGCAGTACGCCGACCGCCATGCCGAGCATCGCGCCGAGCACGCGCAGCACGTTGTGGCGGAACTCGGTCGCGCACGGCACCGCGCCGAGGAACAGCGCGCCGGCAAGCGCCATCGGGATCAGCAGGATGAAGTCGGCGATCGTGAAATAGGTCGACATGCGTGTCTCCTTTTTTATCCGCCCGGTCGCGTGCGGGGCGGCCGGTTGTTTCGAGTATAGATAACGGCCGGCGTTTTTTGGTTATCCGAAGCTTCGCAGCGCGACGAAAACACGCAGATCGCGCGGTTTGGCGCGAACAATCCGACGAAATGCTTTCATTTCGTCTTTCCAATCGCTTGTCGGCGTTGCGATGCAATGAACGGCGCGCCCGCATGTTGCAGTGCGGGCGCGCCGTTACCGCGTCGCCGACGTCGCCGTCAATCGCGCACGGCGCGCCGGAACACGAGCGCGAGGCCGGCGAGGATCGCGATCATGCCGGCGATCTCGAGCGGCGCGAGACGGTTGCCCAGCCACGCGGCATCCATCAGCGCGGTCACGACCGGCACGAGATAGAAGAGGCTCGTCACGTTGACGAGATCGCCCCGCTGCATCAGCCGGTAGAACAGCAACTGCGCGAACACCGAGATCACGATGCCGAGCCACGCGAGCGGCAGCGCGAACGACCAGCTCGCTTCGAACGCGATCGGCTCGAACGGCGCGATCAGCGCGCATAGCCCGAGGCCGAGCGCGTTCTGCAGCGGCAGCACGTCGATCGGCGCGGCGCGCACGCGCTTTTGCAGCAGCGCGCCCGCCGTGATCGAGAGCAAGGCGCCGAGCGCGCACGCGGCGCCCGATACCGGCGCGTCGCCGCCCGCGATGCTGCGATAGACGACGAGGCCCAGGCCGGTCAGCGCAAGCGCGAGGCCGGCAAGCCGCGCGCCCGATGCGCGGCGTTCGAGCACGACGAGCGTGAGGATCGGCTGCACGCCGAGTATCGTCGCGAGGATGCCGGGCGCGAGCCCGCGCTCGAGCGCGAGCAGATACAGGATCGAATAGCCGCCCGTGAGCAGCAGGCCGGTCGCGACCGTCGCGCGGCGCGCGCCGCGCGGCGGCAGCCAGCGGCGCCGCGCGAGCGACAGCACGAGCAGCACGAGCGATGCGAGCGCGAAGCGCGCGATCAGGAAAGCGAATGCGGACGCATGCCGCAGGCCGAGTTCGGCGAAGATCGCTCCGCTGCTCCATAGCAGCACGAAAAGCGACGTTGCCCCATGCGCGGCGAGCGCGGGTCTGACTGAAGCCATTTGAAATCCACCTGTCGATCGAATCGGAACGCTCCGGTCGCGCGCGCACGCGAACGCGCTGTGCGCGAAGCGCACGGAACGGTTCGATCAGCGGCGAACGGAGAGCGTGAGAGCTTGCGCGGCGTTTAGCCGAGCAGCGCCGGAGGAGGCGGCGCGCCGACGGGCGGCGGCGCGGCAGGCGGACGATGCGCGCACGCGCGCGGCAGCCGTGCGATGGACGGCTTCGACAGGGCGCGGGCGGGCAACGAGGGTTTCATCGCAAAACGTGCGAAGGTGTGAAGGAAAATGCAGGAACGCCAAAGGTAACGCATCGACGCGCGATCTGGCAACCGCCACGGCCGTGAACGCGACAGGCGATCACGCGGCGCCGGCGCGCTCGCGCGCGCGCAGCCATGCGGCCGCGACGACGCCGAGCGCGAGCAGCGCGCCGACGAGCGCCGCGACGCCGGGCCAGCCGAGCGTGCTCCAGAAGCGTCCGCCGAGCGAGCCGACGACGCTCGAGCCGATGTAGTACGCGAGCAGATAGAGCGCGGCCGCCTGGCCCTTGCCGTGCTGCGCGAGCCGGCCGACCCAGCCGCTCGCGACCGCGTGGCCCGCGAAGAAACCGAACGTCACGCACGCGATGCCCGCGGTGATCGCGGCGACGGGATGCAGCAGCGTCAGCGCGACGCCAGCGAGCATCACCGCGAGGCTCGCGATCAGCACGCGGCCGCGGCCGAGCGTATCGGCGAGCCGTCCCGACAAGGGCGACGCGACGACGCCCACCAGATAGACGACGAAGATCGCGCTGATCGTCGCCTGTCCCATCGAATACGGCGGCGCGAGCAGCCGATAGCCGATGTAGTTGTAGAGCGTGACGAAGCTGCCCATCAGCACGAACGCCATCGCGAACAGCACGGGCAGCTCGCGCCGCTTGCCGAGATGATGGACGAGCGACATGCGGTGATGCGCGAGGCTCAGGCCGCGGCGCGGCGTGAAGTGCCGCGACGGCGGCAGCAGCATGCGGAACGCGAGCATCGATGCGAGGCCGAGCACGCCGATCGCGCCGACCGCGATGCGCCACGAGAACAGGTCGGTGAGAATGCCCGTGATCACGCGCCCCGCCATTCCGCCGATCGCGGTGCCGCCGACATAGAGCCCCATCGCGAGCCCGAGGCCGTCCGGATGCACTTCCTCGGCGAGATACGCCATCGCGACGGCGGGCACGCCGCCGAGCGCGAGCCCCGTCAGCGCGCGCAGGATCAGCAGTTGATGCCAGTGCGGCGCGAACGCGGCGGCGAGCGTGAGCAGCGACGACGCGGTGAGCGACGCCGTCATCAGCCGGTGGCGGCTCAATGCTTCGGAGACGAAGCCCGCGACGAACACGGCGGCGGCGAGCGCGGCGGTCGAGAACGACAACGCGAGACTGCTCTGCGCGGGGCTCACGCCGAATGCTTTCGAGAACTCGGGCAACAGGGGCTGCACGTAGTAGAGCAGCGAGAATGTCGCGTAACCGGCGAACAGCAGCGCGACGCTCGCGTGCCAGTAGCTGCGCGAGCCGCGTTCGAGATATGGGGCGGGTGAAACGGACGACGCGCCTCGCGCGGCATGCGTCGAGCTTGGGCGGGCGCCGGCGGCGGGCCCCGGCGCCCCGGATGATACAGTCACGCTGGATTCTCCATGCGAGGCAAACCTCAACGATACGCCGGTTGCCCGTTCGGCGTCGTTTCGTCGGACGATGCGTTGGCTTTTGACCGCACTTCCGAATGAATCGTCGGATGGCGGCTGCGCGCGTCGGGGTATGATGGAGCGACGCGCTGCCTCGAAAGCGGCGCGTCGCGGCGGCGGAATCGATGCATCCCGCGAATTGGCGGCGCGTTTGTCGTCAACTCGCGCTTTCGCGATTCCATGAGCGATGAACCATGGAATACGCGCGATTCGTCGCCTCATGGATGCGCAATTCGGGTATTTCCGGCCGGGCAGCACGCGGCCGGCTTTGAAAGCGGGGAAACATCATGCATGTCGGTTCGATTGTCTGCACCACCCACATCGCCGTGCCGAAGGGCGCGCGCGGCATCGTCCAGCGCATTCTGGGGGACATGGCGATGGTGACCTGGTACGCGGGCGTGCCGGGCGAATCCAAGGAGCTCAACACCGAGCCGTTCTTTCTCGAGGACCTGATCGACACCGGCGAATCCGTGCTCCCCGCGGGCGCGGCGCTGCACTGAGCGCTCGTCTTTCGGCCCCGCGCGCGGCACAATGCGGGGCATGAACGACGCCACTTCCGAATCCAACGCAGCCGGCGCAAGCGCCGGCTTGCCTTTTGCAGGCCTCACGCCGGAGCGCGTGCTCGATGCGCTCGACAGCGTGCTGATTCCCGCCGGTTCGCGCACCGACGGGCGCCTGCTCGCGCTCAACAGCTACGAGAACCGCGTCTATCAGGCGGGCATCGAGGACGGTGCGTCGATCGTCGCGAAGTTCTATCGTCCGCATCGCTGGCCGAACGACGCGATCCTCGAAGAGCATGCGTTCGTCGCCGAGCTGGCCGCGCGCGAGATTCCGGCCGTGCCGGCGCTCGCGTTCGACGGCCGCACGCTGCACGAGTTCGAGGGCTTTCGCTTCGCGATCTTCGAGCGGCGCGGCGGCCGTGCGCCGGAGCTCGACCGGCGCGACACGCTCGAATGGCTCGGCCGCTTCATCGGACGCATTCACGCAGTCGGCGCGACGAAGCCGTACGCCGCGCGGCCGACGCTCGACATTCATACGTTCGGCTATGAGCCGCGCGATTTCCTGCTGTCGCACGACTTTGTGCCGGACGACGTTCGGCCTGCCTACGAAGCGGCGGTCGCGCTCGCGCTGGAAGGCGTCGAGCACGCGTACGAGCGCGCGGGCGACGTGCGGATGCTGCGCGCGCACGGCGACTGCCATCCGAGCAACGTGCTGTGGACCGACGCGGGCCCGCACTTCGTCGACTTCGACGACAGCCGGATGGCGCCCGCCGTGCAGGACCTGTGGCTGCTTCTGCCCGGCGACCGGCCGGGCGCGTCGCGCGCGCTCGCCGATCTGCTCGCGGGCTACGAGGACTTCTGCGAATTCGATCCGCGCGAGCTGCATCTGATCGAGGCGCTGCGCACGCTGCGGCTCATCCATTACGCGGCGTGGCTCGCGCGCCGCTGGGGCGATCCCGCGTTTCCGGCCGCGTTTCCGTGGTTCAACACGCATCGCTATTGGGAAGCGCGCGTGCTCGAATTGCGCGAGCAGATCGGCGCGATGCAGGAAGGGCCGCTGTGGCCGGTGTGATGTCGCTTCCCTCTCCACCGCTCGACGCTCGGCTGCGCCGGCATGCGTTCCTTCATCGCCCTCCGGCGAGCGACTTGCGCAGCACATCCTTCAGCGCGCCGAACACCGGATTGTCGTTGTCCTTGCGATACGCGAGCGTCAGCTCGACGGGCTTCGCCGGCGTCGTGCGCACCGGCCGGTAGACGACCCCTTCGAAGTGCAGCATCGATGCCGCCGCCGGAATCAGTGCGGCCCCGATGCCCGCGCGCACGAGCGCCAGCATCGAATGGATCTGGCTCACGTATTCGACGATGTCGGGCAGCACGTCGGCGCGCTCGAGCAGCCCGCTCACCAGTTGGTGAAAATAGCGCGCCTCGTAAGGCGAATACATCAGGAGCGGCTTGCCTTCGCAATCTCGCAGCGTCGGATGCTTCGGCCACGCGCCGGCGCTCGCCTGCGGCAGCGCGAGCACGAGCGCTTCGCGCACGCACGGCGCCGACGCGAGCTCGCCGTGCTCGACGGGCGGGCGCAGCAGCCCGACGTCGATCAGCCGAGCGTCGAGCGCTTCGAGCTGCGCGCCGCTCACCATCTCCTTCAGCGTGAGGCGCACGTCCGGCGACGCCGCGCGCACCGCGCTCACGAGCGACGGCAACAGGCCATAGCCCACCGACGCGGTGAAGCCGATCGCGAGCGTGCCGGCCGCGCCCGTCGCGACGCGGCGCGCGGTGGCCGCCGCTTCGTCGGCGAGCCGCAGAATGCGGGCCGCATCGGGCAGGAAGCCGCGGCCGGCCGCCGTCAGCTTCACCGAGCGGCTCGTGCGCTCGAGCAGCTCGGTGCCGATCTGGTGCTCGAGCAGGCGCACCTGCCGGGACAGCGGCGGCTGCGTCATGTGCAGGCGCTCGGCCGCGCGCCCGAAGTGCAATTCCTCCGCGACGGCGACGAAGCAGCGAAGCTGGCTGAGTTCGAACATTGATTCAAAACGTGTATTGATTGAGTTATCGGTTATCTTGGACTTGAATCGTTCATGGTGCAAGAATCCGCTCACTACTTCGCTTACCCCTTGTCACGCCGCACCGGCACGAACGCTCATGTCACGCTATACGCCCACCGAATTCGCCCGCCAGATCGGCTCTGGCCTGCTGTCCTTTCCGGTCACGCATTTCAAGCCCGATCTGTCGTTCGACGAGGCCGCCTACCGCGCGAACCTCGGCTGGCTCTTCAGCCACGACGCCGCGGGCCTCTTCGCCGCGGGCGGCACGGGCGAGTTCTTCTCGCTCACGCCCGCCGAAGTCGACCGCGTCGTGCGCGCGGCAGTCGCCGAAACCGGCGGCCGGCTGCCCGTGATCGCGCCGGCGGGCTACGGCACCGCGATGGCGATCGACTATTGCA
The DNA here is from genome assembly GCF_001636105.1 of Burkholderia sp. MSMB1589WGS. Classification (NCBI taxonomy): domain Bacteria; kingdom Pseudomonadati; phylum Pseudomonadota; class Betaproteobacteria; order Burkholderiales; family Burkholderiaceae; genus Burkholderia; species Burkholderia sp. MSMB1589WGS. Next base: position 1,192,890 of record NZ_LNJT01000006.1, on the reverse strand, counting down.
AGGCCGCCGAGGCGGCGGGCGCCGACGGCATCCTGCTGTTCCCGCCGTATCTGACGGAGGCGGCGGCGGACGGCGTCGCCGCGCACGTCGAGCAGGTCTGCCGCGCGACGCGCCTCGGCGTGATCGTCTACAACCGCGCGAACCAGGTGCTCGACGAAAACGCGCTCGCGCGCCTCGCCGAGCGCTGCCCGAACCTCGTCGGCTTCAAGGACGGCGTCGGCGACATCGAGCTGATGACGCGCATCTACACGCGGCTCGGCGAGCGCTTCACATACATCGGCGGCCTGCCGACCGCGGAGACGTTCGCGCTGCCGTACCTGACGCTCGGCGTGACGACGTACTCGTCGGCGATCTTCAACTTCGTGCCGCGCTTCGCGCTCGATTTCTACGCGGCCGTGCGCGCGCAGGATCATGCGAAGGTGTACGCGATGCTCGATCAGTTCGTTCTGCCGTACATCGCGCTGCGCAATCGCAAGCGCGGCTATGCGGTGTCGATCGTGAAGGCCGGGATGAAGGTGGTCGGCCGCGGCGCGGGCCCCGTGCGCGCGCCGCTTGTCGATCTGACGGGCGCGGAGCTGGCCGAGCTGTCGGTGCTCGTCGCGCGGATCGCCGACGTCGCCGAGGTGGCCGAGGTGCAAGCATGCCTGTGAGCGGCGAGCTGATGCTGGGCGGCGAACGCGTCGCGCCCGGCGAGCGCGCCGTGCGCGCGATCGATCCGGCGACAGGCGCGACGCTCGAGCCGCCGTTCGCGCTCGCGACGCCTGCGGACGTCGCGCGTGCCTGCGAGCTGGCCGCCGCCGCGTTCGACGCGTATCGCGACACCGAACCCGACGCGCGCGCCGCGTTTCTCGAAGCGATCGCGACGGAGATCGAGGCGCTCGGCGATGCGCTGATCGAACGCGCGATCGCCGAAACCGCGTTGCCGCGCGCGCGTCTCGAAGGCGAGCGCGCGCGCACCTGCGGTCAATTGCGTCTGTTCGCTTCGGTCGTGCGCGCGGGCGACGCGGTCGGCGCGCGCATCGATTCCGCGCTGCCCGCGCGCGAGCCGCTGCCGCGCGCCGATCTGCGGATGCGGCGCATCGCGCTCGGCCCCGTCGCGGTGTTCGGCGCGAGCAATTTTCCGCTCGCGTTCTCGGTCGCGGGCGGCGATACCGCATCCGCGCTCGCGGCCGGCTGCCCGGTCGTCGTGAAGGCGCATCCCGCGCATCCAGGCACCTCCGAGCTCGTCGGCCGCGCGCTCGCCGCCGCGCTTGCGCGATGCGCGCTGCCGGCGGGCGTGTTCTCGCTCGTGCAGGCGGACAACGACGTCGCGCTCGCGCTCGTCGCCGATCCGCGCATCCGGGCGGTCGGCTTCACCGGCTCGCGCGCGGGCGGCGAGGCGCTGCTGCGCATCGCGCAATCGCGCGCGCAGCCGATTCCGATGTATGGCGAGCTGAGCGCGATCAATCCCGTGTTCCTGCTGCCCGACGCGCTCGCGCAGCGCGGCGGCGCGCTCGGCCGGCAATTCGTCGCGTCGCTCACGCTCGGCGCCGGGCAGTTCTGCACGAATCCGGGCCTGCTGCTCGCGATCGACGGGCCGGGCGTCGATGCGTTCGTGCACGCCGCCGCCGATGCGCTCGCCACGAGCGCCGCGCAGCCGATGCTCACGCCCGGCATTCACTCGGCGTACGTGCGCGGCGTCGAGCGCCTCGCGGCTACGGCCGGCGTGCGGTGCGTCGCGCGCGGCGATGCGAGCGACCTGCCGAATCGCGGACGCGCCGGCTTGTTCGAGACGGATGCGCGGCACTTCATCGCGCAGCCCGCGCTGCACGACGAGATCTTCGGCGCGACGGCGCTTCTCGTGCGCTGCCGCGACGCGGCCGAGCTGTGCGCGATCGCCGAGCGGCTCGACGGCCAGTTGACCGCGACCTTGCATCTCGACGACGGTGACGCGTCGCTCGCTCGCGCGCTGTTGCCCGTGCTCGAGCGCAAGGCGGGCCGCATCGTCGCGAACGGCTGGCCGACGGGCGTCGAAGTCTGTCATGCGATGGTGCACGGCGGCCCGTGGCCCGCGACGACGGATGCACGCGCAACGTCGGTCGGCACCGCGGCGATCGAGCGCTTCCTGCGGCCCGTCTGCTATCAGGACCTGCCCGCCGCGCTGCTGCCGCCCGCGCTGCAGGACGACAATCCGCTGCGGCTGCGCCGCCTCGTCGACGGAACCTGGGCCTGATCGCGATATTCGCGCGAAGCCGGGCCGCGGCAGGCCCGGCGCTGAAACGACCGGCGCATAATGGACGCCGGCGGAAGGAGGAGACAATGGACATCAAAGCCCCCGCCGTGGGTGCGCGCAGCACGCCGCGCGTCGAGCGCGTGAGCCGCGTGCGCTTCATGATTCTCGCGATGCTGTTCGTCGTGACGACGATCAACTACGCGGACCGCGCGACGATCTCGATCGCCGGCTCGGCGATGCAGAAGGATCTCGGCATCGACGCGGTATCGCTCGGCTACATCTTTTCCGCATTCGGCTGGGCGTATGTGATCGCGCAGATTCCGGGCGGCTGGCTCCTCGATCGTTTCGGTTCCCGGCGCGTTTATGCGGCGAGCATCCTGACGTGGTCGATCTTCACGCTCGCGCAAGGCGCGATCGGCTTCTTCACCGGCATCGCCGCGATCGTGGCCGTGTTCGCGCTGCGCTTTCTCGTCGGCGTCGCGGAGGCGCCTTCGTTTCCGGCGAACAGCCGGATCGTGGCCGCATGGTTCCCGGCGAACGAGCGCGGCACCGCCTCCGCGATCTTCAACTCCGCGCAGTACGCGGCGACAGTGATCTTCGCGCCGCTGATGGCGTGGCTCGTGCATCGCTTCGGCTGGCACTACGTGTTTGTCGTGATGGGTGTGATCGGCATCGCGGCGGCGTGCGCGTGGCGGCTCTTCGTACGCGATCCGAAGGATCACCCGCGCATGACCCGAGCGGAGATCGAATACATCGAGAACGGCGGCGGCCTCGTCAACATGGATCGCGCGGGCGTCGCGAAGGCGGAAGGCCCCGATCTCGGCTACATCAGGCAGTTGCTGAAGAACCGGATGATGATGGGCATCTACGTCGCGCAGTACTGCATCAACGCGCTCACGTACTTCTTCATCACGTGGTTCCCGGTGTACCTCGTGCAGGCGCGCGGGATGTCGATCCTGAAGGCGGGCTTCGTCGCGTCGGTGCCGGCCGTGTGCGGCTTCCTCGGCGGCATTCTCGGCGGAATCGTCTCCGATGCGCTGCTGCGCCGCGGCGCGTCGCTGTCGGTCGCGCGCAAGGTGCCGATCGTGCTCGGCATGCTGCTGTCGATCAGCATGGTGATCTGCAATTATGTCGACACGCAGGGCATCGTCGTCGCGGTGATGGCGCTCGCGTTCTTCGGCAAGGGCATGGGCGCGCTCGGCTGGGCGGTCAATTCGGACACCGCGCCGAAGCAGATCGCGGGCCTGTCCGGCGCATTGATGAACACGTTCGGCAACCTGTCGAGCATCACGACGCCGATCGCGATCGGCTACATCGTCAACAGGACAGGCTCGTTCAACGGCGCGCTCGTCTACGTGGGGCTTCATGCGCTCGTCGCGTGCGTCTGCTATCTGTTCGTGGTGGGCGAGATCAGGCGCGTCGAACTGAAGCCGGCATCGTGAAGCGAGGCATGCCGAACATGACGCAGAATACGATCGACGCTATCGCACAAGCGCACGCGCAGACGCCGCTCGTCACGCGGATGCGGGTGATTCCCGTCGCGGGCCGCGACAGCATGCTGCTGAATCTGTGCGGCGCGCACGCGCCGTTCTTCACGCGAAACATCGTGATCCTGAACGACGATGCCGGGCATATGGGCGCCGGCGAAGTGCCGGGCGGCGAAGGCATTCGCCGCGCGCTCGAGCGTGCGGCGCCGCTCGTCGTCGGGCAGTCGATTGGCCGCATGAACGGCGTGCTCGCCGGGATTCGCCGCTCGCTCGCGGGCGACGGCCCCGCCGCGCATCAGGCCACCGTCCATCAGGTGAGCTCGGCGTCGGAGGCCGAGGTGCTGCGGCAGCCGCACGAGATCAACCTGCGGATGGACAACGTCGTGACCGCGGTCGAAGCGGCGCTTCTCGATCTGCTCGGCCAGTTCGTCGGCGCGCCGGTGGCCGATCTGCTCGGTGCGGGCCGGCAGCGCAACGCGGCGCCGATGCTCGCGTACCTGTTCTACGTCGGCGAGCGCCGCGACACCGATCTGCCGTATCCTGCGGGCGCGGACGGCGGCGACGCATGGCTGCGCGCGCGCCGCGAGGCGGCGCTGACGCCGGCCGCCATCGTGCGTCTAGCCGAAGCCGCCGCCGATCGCTACGGCTTCGCCGATTTCAAGCTGAAGGGCGGCGTGATGGACGGCGAGGACGAGATGGAAGCGGTCGCGGCGATCAAGGCGCGCTTTCCGCGCGCGCGCGTGACGCTCGATCCGAACGGCGCATGGTCGCTCGACGAAGCGATCGCGCTGTGCCGGGGCCGGCGTGATCTGCTCGCGTATGCGGAAGATCCGTGCGGGCCGGAGGCCGGCTATTCGGGCCGCGAGATCATGGCCGAATTCAAGCGCGCGACGGGCGTGCCGACGGCGACCAACATGATCGCGACCGACTGGCGTCAGCTCGGCCACGCAGCGGCGTTGCAGGCGGTCGACATTCCGCTCGCCGATCCGCATTTCTGGACGATGCAGGGTTCGGTGCGCGTCGCGCAACTGTGCGACGAATGGGGGCTCACGTGGGGCTCGCATTCGAACAATCACTTCGACATTTCGCTCGCGATGTTCACGCACGTCGCAGCCGCCGCGCCCGGCCGCATCACCGCGATCGACACGCACTGGATCTGGCAGGAAGCCGACGAGCGGCTGACGCGCGAGCCGCTTGCAATCGCGCGCGGGCACGTTGCGGTGCCGGAGGGGCCCGGGCTCGGCATCGAGCTCGACATGGACCGCGTGATGCAGGCTCATGCGCTGTACGAAACGCTCGGCCCGGGCGCACGCGACGATGCGCGGGCAATGCGATGCCTGATGCCGGGCTGGACCTACGACCCGAAACGGCCGAGCTTCGGCACCGCCGCGCGCGCAGCCGCGCGCGGCGCATGAACGCTTCGATGGAGACACTCGTGATTCGAACCGAATTGAGCCCCGCGGCGACGCCTGTCGTGTCCGACCTGCGCGTCGTGCCCGTCGCCGGGCGCGACAGCATGCTGTTGAACCTGAGCGGCGCGCACGGACCTTTCTTCACGCGCAATGTCGTGCTGATCCGCGACAGCGCGGGCAATACCGGCGTCGGCGAAGTGCCGGGCGGCGAAGGCATTCGGCGCACGCTCGAGGAGGCGCGCGCGCTCATCGTCGGCCAGCCGCTCGGCCGTTGGCAGGACGTGCTCAATACGGTGCGCGCGCGCTTTGCCGATTGCGACGCGGGCGGCCGCGGCTTGCAGACGTTCGACCTGCGCATCGCGATTCACGCGGTGACGGCACTCGAAGCGGCGCTGCTCGACTTGCTCGGCCAGCATCTCGGCGTGCCCGTCGCCGCGCTGCTCGGCGAAGGCCAGCAGCGCGGCCGCGTGCCGATGCTCGGCTATCTGTTCTACGTCGGCGATCGCAAGCGTACCGATCTCGACTACCGCAGCGAGACCGACGCCGGCGACGCGTGGTTTCGCCTGCGCAACGAAGCGGCGCTCACGCCCGATGCGATCGTGCGCCTTGCCGAGGCCGCACACGCGCGCTACGGGTTTCAGGACTTCAAGCTGAAGGGCGGCGTGCTGTCGGGCGACGATGAAATCGCCGCCGTGACTGCGCTCGCGAAGCGCTTTCCGAATGCACGGATCACGCTCGATCCGAACGGCGCGTGGCCGCTGCGGGAGGCGATTCGCCTCTGCCGCGACAAGGGCGGCGTGCTCGCATACGCGGAAGATCCGTGCGGCGCGGAGAACGGCTACTCGGGCCGCGAAATCATGGCCGAGTTCCGCCGCGCGACGGGCGTGCCGACGGCGACCAACATGATCGCGACCGACTGGCGCCAGCTCGGCCACGCGATCAGGCTCGGCTCGGTCGACATTCCGCTTGCCGATCCGCATTTCTGGACGATGCGCGGCTCGGTGCGCGTCGCGCAACTGTGCGACGAATGGGGGCTCACGTGGGGCTCGCATTCGAACAATCACTTCGACATTTCGCTCGCGATGTTCACGCATGTCGCGGCGGCCGCGCCCGGCAACATCACCGCGATCGACACGCACTGGATCTGGCAGGACGGCCAGCGCCTGACGCGCGAGCCGCTGCGCATCGAGGACGGCCACGTCGCGGTGCCGCAACGCGGCGGGCTCGGCGTCGAGATCGACGAGGACGCGCTGGCCGCCGCGCACGAGCTGTATCTGAAGCACGGCCTCGGCAGCCGCGACGACGCAGCCGCGATGCAGTACCTCGTGCCGAACTGGACGTTCGACAACAAGCGCCCTTGCCTCGTGCGCTGAACGAAGCAGACCCTTCATGGAGCATTCGATGCAGGAATCCACATTGACCGACGACACGCGCACGCGAGCGGAGCGCGCGCTGACGATTCGCGTGCACGACAGCGACAACGTCGCGATCGTCGTCAACGCGCGCGGGCTGCCGGCCGGCGCGACGCTTGCCGACGGCACCGTGCTCGTCGAAGGCGTGCCGCAGGGGCACAAGGTCGCGCTCGCCGATCTCGCCGAGGGTGACGCGGTGATCCGCTACGGCGAGGTGATCGGCTACGCGGCGAAGCCGCTGCCGCGCGGCGCCTGGGTCAACGAGCACGCGGTGAAGCTGCCGCTCGCGCCCGCGCTCGACGAGCTGCCGCTCGCGACGCGCGCCGACCCCAGGCTGCCGAAGCTCGACGGCTACACGTTCGACGGCTATCGGAACGCGGACGGCACGGTCGGCACGAAGAACGTGCTCGGCATCATGACGAGCGTGCAGTGCGTCGCAGGCGTGACCGACTACGTGGTCGCGCGCATCAAGCGCGAGCTGCTGCCGCGCTATCCGAACGTCGACGACGTCGTCGCGCTGAATCACTCGTACGGCTGCGGCGTCGCGATCAACGCGCCGGCGGCGATCGTGCCGATCCGCACGTTGCAGAACCTCGCGCTCAATCCGAACTTCGGCGGCGAGGTGATGGTGATCGGCCTCGGCTGCGAGAAGCTCGTGCCGGAGCGCCTCGTGCCGGCCTCGCTCGCGCCCGGCGGCCGCATTCCGATCGAGGTGGCGGGCACCGCCGATTCGCCCGTGCTTCGTCTGCAGGACGAAGCGTTCGACGGCTTCGGCGCGATGGTCGACGCGATCATGCGGATGGCGGACACACGCCTCGAACATTTGAATCGTCGCCGTCGTGAGCCGTGCCCGGCGTCCGATCTCGTCGTCGGCGTGCAATGCGGCGGCAGCGATGCGTTTTCGGGCGTCACCGCGAACCCTGCGGTCGGCTTCGCGGCCGACCTGATCGTGCGCGCGGGCGGCACCGTGATGTTTTCCGAAGTGACCGAAGTGCGCGACGCGATTCATCTGCTGACGCCGCGCGCGATCGACGAGGACGTTGGCCGCGCGCTGTTGCGCGAGATGGCGTGGTACGACGCTTACCTGTTGCGCGGCGAGACCGATCGCAGCGCGAATCCGTCGCCGGGCAACAAGACGGGCGGGTTGTCGAACGTCGTCGAGAAGGCGCTCGGCTCGATCGTGAAGTCGGGCACGAGCCCGATCGTCGACGTGCTCGGCCCCGGCGAGAAGATGCGCCGCAAGGGGCTCGTCTTCGCGGCGACGCCCGCGAGCGATTTCGTGTGCGGCACGCTGCAGCTCGCGTCGGGCATCAACCTGCAAGTGTTCACGACGGGGCGCGGCACGCCATACGGCCTCGCGATGGCGCCCGTCGTCAAGGTGGCGACGCGCAAGGCATTGAGCGAGCGCTGGCACGATCTGATCGATCTCGATGCGGGGCGCATCGCGACCGGCGAGGCGAGCATCGCCGACGTGGGCTGGGAGCTGTTCCATTTGATTCTCGACGTCGCGAGCGGCCGCCGCCAGGTGTGCGCCGACAAGCTCGGGCTGCACAACGCGCTCGTCCTGTTCAATCCCGCACCGGTGACCTGATTATGACCGACCTCCTGCATTCGAACCAAGATGCGAGCGCGGCGGGCGACGACCCGCTCGACGGCGTCGTTACCCACTGCGGCCGCATCCTGCTCACGGGCGCGGCCGGCAATCTCGGCCGCGTGCTGCGCGAGCGGCTGCGCCGCTACGCGGATGTCGTGCGCGTCTCCGACGTCGCACCGCTCGGCGACGCGCGCGCCGGCGAAGAGTGCGTGCGCTGCGACCTCGCCGACGCGGCGGCTGTCGACGCGCTCGTGCGCGACGTCGACGTGATCGTGCATTTCGGCGGCGTGTCGGTCGAGCATCCGTTCGACACCGTGCTGCCCGCGAACATCGCGGGCACGTATCACGTGTACGAAGCCGCGCGCCGGCACGGCGTGCGCCGCATCGTGTTCGCGAGCTCGAATCACGTGACGGGCTTCTACGAGCAGGGCGAGCGCATCGACACGGCCGCGCCGCCGCGGCCCGACGGCTACTACGGCTTGAGCAAGGCGTTCGGCGAGCAGCTCGCGCGGTTCTATCAGGATCGCTACGGAATCGAGAGCGTGTGCATCCGGATCGGCTCGTCGTTCTCCGAGCCGAAGGATCGGCGGATGCTCGTCACGTGGCTCGGCTACGACGACCTCGAGCAACTCGTGCGCCGCGCGATGTTCGTGCCGCGCGTCGGCTGCACGATCGTCTACGGGATGTCGGCGAACCGCGATGCGTGGTGGGACAACGCGCACGCCGCGCATCTCGGCTACCGGCCGACGCAATCGAGCGAGCCGTGGCGCGAATCGATCGAGCGCACGCAGCCGCCGCTTGCCGACGACGATCCGGTGCGCCGCTATCAGGGCGGTGCGTTCGTCGCCGCCGGACCGTTCGGAGGCTGACGCTCGTGCGCGCATCGGCATCGGCCTTTGCATCTGCGTCGATCGAACGGATCGGCGACATGCGCTGCGGCGTCGGCGAAAGCCCTGTGTGGCACGACGGCGAGGCGGCGCTCTACTGGACCGACATCACGGGCCGCGCGCTGTGGCGTTGGGAATCCGAAACGAATCGCGCGCACGCGTGGCCGCTGCCGGAGATGGCGGGCTCGATCGCGCTGATCGCGGGCGGCGGGATCGCGCTCGCGATGCAGACCGGCGTCTACCGCGTGCCGCGGCCGGCGCCGGACGTGCCGCTGCCCGAGCCCGCGTTGCTCGCGCGCGTCGCGCACGCGGCCGACGGCATGCGTTTCAACGACGGCCGCTGCGATCGGCAGGGACGCTTCTGGGCGGGCACGATGACGTGCGACACGTCGCTCGCGCGCGCGTCCGGCAGGCTTTATCGGCTCGATGCGAGCGAACGCGCGCTCGCTGCCGAATGCGACGCGCTGATCGTGCCGAACGGCCTCGCGTTCAGTCCGGACGGCCGCACGATGTACCTGTCGGACTCGCACCCGGCGCGGCGGATCGTCTGGGCGTTCGACTACGACGTCGACGCCGGGCATCCGCACGGGCGGCGCGTGTTTGTCGACATGAACGCGCACGCGGGCCGGCCCGACGGCGCGGCCATCGACGAGGACGGCTGCTACTGGATCTGCGGCGTCGACGCGGGATGCGTGCATCGCTTCACGCCGGACGGGCGGCTCGATCGCAGCATCGCGGTGCCCATCGCGAAGCCTTCGATGTGCGCGTTCGGCGGCGCGCGGCGCGACACGCTGTTCGTCACGTCGATTCGCACCGGAGACGATCCGCTGTCGGGCGCGACGTTCGCGCTCGATCCGCACGCGCGCGGCCTGCCGGAGCCCGCGCTGCGACTCTGATTCGGTGCGCGCGAGCCGCGGCGCGCGGCTCGCGCGAGCATGTGAAGACATACGACGACGTACAACGACATACGACAAAGGACGGAGACACCATGAGCGGAAAACGGATCGGCAACGTGCGCTGGTGGATGATCGGGCTCGTGACGCTGGGCCTCATCGTCAACTATCTCGCGCGCAACGCGCTCGCGACGGCGGCGCCCGAAGTCAACAAGCTGTTGGCCATCTCGACGCAGCAATACGGCTACATCGTCGCGTCGTTCCAGGCGGCATACATGGTGATGCAGCCGATCGCGGGCTACGCGCTCGATCTGCTCGGCACGAGGGTGGGCTTCGCCCTCTTCGCGCTGGCGTGGTCGCTCGTCTGCATGCTGCACGGCACGGCCGGCAACTGGATCGCGCTCGCCGCGTTTCGCGGCCTGCTCGGCATCACCGAGGCGGCCGGATTTCCGTCGGCGCTGAAGGCGACGTCCGAGTGGTTTCCCGCGCACGAGCGCTCGATCGCGACCGGATGGTTCAATATCGGCTCGTCGCTCGGCGCGCTGATCGCGCCGCCGCTCGTCGTCTGGTGCATGCTGCACGGCAGTTGGCGCATCGCGTTCGTCGTCGTCGGCGCGATCGGGCTCGTGTGGAGCGCGCTGTGGTTCGCGTTCTATCGATCGCCCGCGCAGCAGCCGCGCCTTCGCGCCGCCGAGCGCGACTACATCGTCGCCGGGCAGGAAGCGCCGCGCACGGATGCGGCGAAGCCGTCGTGGAGCGCGATCGTCAGGAGCCGGCGCTTCTGGGGGCTCGCGATTCCGCGCTTCTTGTCCGAGCCCGCGTGGCAGACGTTCAACTTCTGGATTCCTCTGTATATGGCGACCGTGCGCCACATGAACCTGAAGGAGATCGCGATGTTCGCGTGGCTGCCGTTCCTCGCGGCGGACCTTGGCTGCCTGTTCGGCGGCTATCTCGCGCCGTGGTACCGGAAGCGTTTCGGCACGACGCTGATCGCGTCGCGCAAGATGGTGATGGCCACGGGCGCGCTGTGCATGATCGGGCCGGCGTGCATCGGGCTCGCGACGAGCCCGTACACCGCGATCGCGCTCTTCTGCATCGGCGGCTTCGCGCATCAGACGCTGTCGGGCGCGCTCTACACGCTCGCGTCAGACGTGTTCGGCCGGCACGAAGTGGCGACGGCGACGGGGCTCGCGGGGATGTCCGGCTATCTCGGCGCGACGCTCTTCTCGCTCGCGGTCGGCGCGCTCGTCGCCGTCGTCGGCTACGATCCACTGTTCGTCGCGCTGGCCGCGTTCGATATCGTCGGCGCAATTGTCGTGTGGACGCTGCTGCCCGACGCGCAGCCCCGCGCACCGTCGAACGCCGCGCCCGAGCATGCGCGCGCGGCGTCGAGCGCGGGCGGTTGAGCGGAGCTCGCGCACGCGAATCCCGCAGGAAAGGGCCGCGCGCGAGCGGCCCTTCGTGCGTCATGCACCGGATAGCGCGCGTCAGAACTTCAGCATCAGCTTGAGGATGGCCGCGAAGCGCTTGCCGTACGGCGGCGCGATCATCGCGCGCGTGTTCAGGCGCGGCTGCGTGAGCACGGGCTTCATCTTCGAGAACGTGACGAAGCCGTCGTAGCCGTGGTACGCGCCCATCCCGCTCGCGCCGACGCCGCCGAACGGCAGCGTGCCGCATGCGATGTGCATCAGCGTGTCGTTGACCGTCACGCCGCCCGAGATCGTATTGCGCATCACGCGCTCGACGCTCGAACGGTCTTCGTCGAACAGATACAGCGCGAGCGGCCGCGGGCGCGCGTTCACGTAGGCGATCGCATCGTCGAGCGTGTCGTAAGGGACGATCGGCAGCAGCGGGCCGAAGATCTCTTCCTGCATCAACTGCGACGCTTCCGGCGCCTGCGTGACGAGCACGGGCGGCAGGCGGCGCAGCGCGGGATCGGGCGCGGCGTCGGTGAGCGGGTGGAGCTGCGCGCCGCCCGCCTGCGCTTCGCTCGCGAGCCGCTGCAGCCGCGCGAAGTGGCGCTCGGAGATGATCGACGTGTAGTCCGGGTTCGTCGGCAGATTCGGATAGAGTTTCGCCATCCGCTCGCGCGCCCGCGCGACGAATTCGGCTTCCCGGCCGCGCGGCACGAGCACATAGTCGGGCGCGATGCAGGTCTGGCCCGCGTTCAGCGTCTTGCCGGTGACGATCGCGTCGACCGCCGCGTCGAAGCGCGCGCGCGGCCCGACGATCACGGGCGACTTGCCGCCCAGCTCGAGCGTGACGGGCGTGAGGTTCTCGGCGGCCGCGCGCATCACGTGACGGCCGACGTTCGTCGAACCGGTGAAGAGCAGGTGATCGAACGGCAGCCTGCTGAACGCGGCGCCGATTTCGGCATCGCCGTTGACGACCGCGACGTGATCGCGCGCGAAGGTCTTCGCGATCAGTTCCTCGAACAGTTGCGACGTGCGCGGCGTCAGTTCGGACATCTTGACGATCGCGCGATTGCCGGCGGCGAGCGCGCAGATGAGCGGGCCCGCGGCGAGCAGCACCGGGTAGTTCCACGGCACGACGATGCCGACGACGCCGAGCGGCTGCGGCATCACCTTCGCGCGCGCGGGGCGCAGCCACTTGTTCATCGTCCGGCTCTTCGGCTTGATCCAGCGCTTGCCGTGCTTGAGCGCTTCGTCGATTTCCTCTTTCGCGAGCCAGATCTCGGACATCAGCACTTCTTCCTTCGCGCGATGGCCGAAGTCCGCATGGATCGCGGCCGCGAGCGCGTCGCGATGGTCGAGCAGCATCTTGCGCAGCGCGCGCAGATGGTCGGCGCGCGTCGCCCACGACGGATACGGCGCGCGCAGATACGCGGCGCGCTGGTCGCGCAACAGCGCGTCGAGCGTGGCCAAGCCGGGCAGATCGTTCTTCATGGCGTCTCCTGTGCGATACGGGTGTGGCCGGCATTCAGGCCGGGAACGCCCGCTCGATGAGCGCGGCGTGATCGATGGTGGCCGGCAGCGTGCCGAAGACGCGTCCGGTTTCGCTGCTGGCGTTGCCGAAGCGCGTGGCGACGAATGCCTGCGCGACGGCGGCGGGCCCGTCGCGCAGCAGCAGCGAGGCCTGCGCGACGAGTGCGATGCGTTGTGCGATCCGGCGCGCGCACGCTTCGCGCGGCTCGGGTTCGAGCGACAGCAGGCGCGTCAATTCCGCGAGCGCGTCGGCAAGCGGCGCGCTGTACCGCGCCGCGTCGCGCCATTCGTCGAAGAGCGCGGCGGCCGCGTCGGGCTCGCGCTCGATCGCGCGCAGCACGTCGAGGCACATCACGTTGCCCGAACCTTCCCAGATCGAATTGACCGGGGCCTCGCGATAGAAGCGCGCCATCGGCCCGGTCTCGACGTAGCCGTTGCCGCCCCATACTTCCATCGCTTCGCCCGTGAATTCGAGCGTGCGCTTGCAGACCCAGAACTTCGCGGCCGGCGTGACGATGCGCCGCCAGCCGCGCGCCTGCGGCGAGCGCGCGGCCGCGTCTTCTTCGAACGCGTGCGCGAGCCGCATGAAGAGCGCGGTCGCCGCTTCCGATTCGAGCGCCAGATCGGCGAGCACGTTGCGCATCAGCGGCTGCTCGGCGAGCAGGCGGCCGAATGCGCTGCGATGCCGCGCGTGATGGATCGCCTGCACGAGCGCCGCGCGCATCAGCGCGGCGCTGCCGATCACGCAATCGAGCCGCGTGTGGTTCGCCATCTCGATGATCGTTGGCACGCCACGCCCTTCGTCGCCGATCATCACGCCGTACGCGTTCAGGAATTCGACTTCGCCGCTCGCGTTCGAGCGGTTGCCGAGCTTGTCCTTCAGGCGCTGCACGTGCACCGCGTTCTTGCCGCCGTCGGGCGAAAAGCGCGGCACGTAGAAGCACGAGATGCCCGCGCGCCCGGACGTGCGCGCGAGCACGAGATGCGCGTCGCATTGCGGCGCGGAGAAGAACCATTTGTGACCGACGAGCCGATACGCCTGCCCGCGCCCTGCCGCGCCGAGCGGGTACGCGTGCGTCTCGTTGCTGCGCACGTCGGAGCCGCCCTGCTTTTCGGTCATGCCCATGCCGACCATCATCGAGCGCTTTTGCGGCAGCGGCACGTCGCGCGCGTCGTGCTCGCGCGCATACAGCTTCTCGCGTAGCGTCGCAAAAAGGGCCGGTTCGTGTTGCAGCACCGGAATGCTCGCGAACGTCATCGTGAGCGGGCAGAGCGAGCCGGATTCGAGTTGCGCATGCAGGAAATAGCCGGCGCAGCGCGCGGCCATCGCGCCCGGTTGCGGCTCCGAGAACGGCAGCGCGTGCAGCCCTTCGCCGCGCAGCAGCGCGAGCAACTGGTGCCAGCTCGGATGGAATTCGAGCGCGTCGATCCGCTCGCCGCGCGGGCTGTGCGTCGCGAGCTCGGGCGCATGCCGATTCGCGAGCTCGGCGAGCGCGAGCGCATCGGGCGTCGTCAGCGCGGCGCCGTCGCGTGATAGCGCCGTTTGATGCCAGCTCGCGTCGTATCGTCGAACGGCATCGACGAGCGCGGCATCCGTTTCAAACGCGTTGTAATCGGAAAGCGGCGGCGCCTGGTTCGTCACCCGGTGCGTCGCCGTCATCAGGTTTTGCTGCATGCCTTTGTCTCCCATTTCGCGGGGCCCGGCTTCTGTTGACCGCGTCCTCCGCGCGAGGCGAATCCGGTCATCTTAAATTTAGTTCACGCCGACGTTTAGAGGAATCGCTCTTGAGTCGGGATGTCCCGGCTCGTTTTGCGTTCCTAAAATGCGCGAACATGACAGGCCTCATCCGGCGGTCTCGATTGCGATTCCAGTCGCCGGTGCGTGGATGACAAAACAGGGAGACGTGACATGCAGTACGACTACATTATTGTCGGGGCAGGGTCGGGCGGCGCGAGCCTCGCGGGTCGCCTGGCCGACGCGTGCCCGGACGCGACGATCGCGCTGATCGAAGCAGGCGGTCACACCGAACGCAATCTGCTCGTCAACATGCCGGTGGGAATCGCGGCGCTCGTGCCGTTCAGGCTCGGCACGAACTACGGCTACGAAACGGTGCCGCAGCCGGGCCTGGGCGGACGCCGCGGCTATCAGCCTCGCGGCCGCGGGCTCGGCGGCTCGAGCGCGATCAACGCGATGATCTACACGCGCGGCCATCCGCACGATTACGACGAATGGGAGCGGCTCGGCTGCACCGGCTGGGGATGGCGCGACGTGCTGCCGTACTTCCGCCGCGCCGAAGGCAACGAGCGCGGCGCGAACGAATGGCACGGCGCGGACGGCCCGCTCACGGTGTCCGACCTGCGCTTCCATAATCCGTTCTCCGAACGATTCATCGCGGCCGCGCACGAAGCGGGCTATCCGCTCAACGACGACTTCAACGGCGAGAATCAGGAAGGCGTCGGCTTCTATCAGGTCACGCATCGCGACGGCGCGCGCTGCAGCGTCGCGCGCGCCTATGTGTACGGCCGCACGCGGCCGAACCTGCACGTGATCGTCGATGCGACGGTGCTGCGCGTCGTGTTCGACGGCAAGCGCGCCACGGGCGTCGAGCTCGCGCGCGGCGGGCGCGTCGAGACGCTCGGCGCGCGCGCGGAAGTCATTCTGTCCGCAGGCGCGTTCAATACGCCGCAACTGCTGATGTGCTCGGGCGTGGGGCCCGCCGCTCAGTTGCGCCGTCACGGCGTCGCGCTCGTGCACGATGCGCCCGACGTCGGCGAGAACCTGATCGATCACATCGATTTCATCATCAACAAGCGCGTGAATTCGTCCGAGCTCGTCGGCATTTGCGTGCGCGGCGCCGCGAAGATGACGCCCGCGCTGTTCAGCTACCTGTCGAAGCGCGAAGGGATGATGACGAGCAACGTCGCCGAGGCGGGCGGTTTCATCAAGAGCGACCCCGGCCTCGATCGCCCCGATCTGCAACTGCACTTCTGCACGGCGCTCGTCGACGACCACAACCGCAACATGCACTGGGGCTTCGGCTATTCGCTGCACGTGTGCGCGCTGCGGCCGAAGAGCCGCGGCAACGTCGCGCTCGCGAGCGGCGATGCGCGCGTCGCGCCGCTCATCGATCCGCGCTTCTTCAGCGACGAACGCGATCTCGAACTGCTCATCCGCGGCGCGAAGGCGATGCGCCGGATTCTGTCGGCCGCGCCGCTCGCGTCGCAGGGCGGCCGCGAGCTGTATACCGACCCGGGCGACACCGACGCGCAGTTGCGCGCCGCGATCGTCGCGCACGCGGACACGATCTACCATCCGGTCGGCACGTGCCGGATGGGCACCGACGCGCGCGCCGTCGTCGATCCGCAATTGCGCGTGAAAGGGGTGGACGGGTTGCGGATCGTCGATGCATCGGTGATGCCGACGCTGATCGGCGGCAACACGAATGCGCCGACCGTGATGATCGGCGAGCGCGCGGCGGATTTCATCGTGGCCGCGCGCAACGGGCAGGCCGCGTCCGTTCCTCACGAGCGGGTCGCGGCGACGCACGGCGGCTGATGCGCGCCGCCGCGCGAGATGCCGCGGGCGCGACCGTCAGGCGAACGTGTCGACCATCCCGACGGTGCGCTGCGTCGCGCCGCTGGAAGATGCTGCCGCCGCGTCGCCGGGCGCGGCGTCGGCTGTCGATGCGCCGGACGCGCGCCGCGCCGCGGAGCCGTCCGGCGATTGTCGTTGCGGGGTTTGCTGCTGCTGTGCGGACGCAAAGCCGCCGTCGCTGACGCTCGCGCTGCCGAGCCCGAGTCCACCCGCTTCCATCGCTTCGCGCAGCTTCGGCAGCGCGGCTTCGACCGCTTCGCGCACTTGCGCGTGCTGCGATACGAAGAGCGCATGCGCGTGATTGTCGGCAACGCGCAGCACGACTTGCAGCGGTCCGAGGTCGGGCGGATTCAGCGTGAGCTCCGCGCTCTGCTGATGCGCGTTCGACAGGAACACGACCTTCTGGCTCAACGCGTCGGTCCAGTCCGGCGTGCCGACGGGCGGCGCGAGCGACGGCGCAGCCGATGCCGCCGCGGCGTTCGCGTTCGCGTTCGCGGCGAGCGCGGCGGGCGCCGTCTGTTGCAGCGCGGCCGGCGCGCTCGACGCCGCGAGCGTCGAGCGGGCGGAATCGGCGGCGTCCCGCAGCGCGTCGGGCCGGGCGGCGTTCGCCGCCGCGTTCGCGATTGTGTTTGCGTTCGCCGGGTTTGCGCCCGAAGCGTCGGCAAGCGCCGCTTGCGCGGCGGGAGCCTTCGCGCCCGCGAGCACCTTGTCGAATGCGGCGCCGTTCGCGGCAAGCGAGGCGGGCGCGCCGCCGCCCCGGCCCGCCGGCTGCGCGGCCGGCGCGCTCGTCCGGCCGGCGCCTGTCAGCTTGCTCAACGCCGCGTTCAGCGCATCGCCGACCGGCGGCTGCGCGCCGGCGGGCGCGGACGAATCGGCGTCGCCGTTGGCGGCGGCGTTCGTCGCGGGCGTCGTCGGCGGATGCGCGGCGTCGCTCGCGCCCGCTTGCGCGGCGGCGGCGGTCTGCGCGGCCTGCGCGGCCTGCGCATCCGGCCGCGCCTGCAATTGCGCTTGCAGCGATGCAGCCGCGGCGAGCGTCGCGGCATCCGCTGATGCAGACTGCGTCGCGTTCTTGTCGTCGTCCTGATCGTCCGGCTTTCCGGACGCCTTCGCGTTGTTCGCGCTCGCCGCCGTCTGCCCGCTCGCGCTCGGCGTGGAAGCGTTCGCGGCATTGCCCGTCGCGGTATCTGTCGAGGCATTCGTTGCGGGTTTCGTCGCGGCATTCGTCGCGGCATTCGTCGCATTGCCGGTGTTTGGCGCGCCGGCGCTCGCGTTCGCCTGGCGCTGCGTCTGCACGCTTTGCCTGAGCGTCTGCGCGAACGGCGCGGCGGACGATGCGTCGCCGGACGGCGCGCCCGATGCGCCGGACGCGTTCGCCGCGGCGCCGGCCGACGACTTGACCATCGCGCTCGCTGCGCCGAGCAGCGTACCGATCAGGGGAAGAGGAGGCATGGCGGATCTCGTGTTCGGGTTCGATGGAGGGCGCTTACTTCGCCGCGTCCGCGCGCATGCGCAGCGCCTTGGCCGCATGCTCGTCGGCGTCGCGCTGCTCGCGCTTCGCGGCGCGTTGCGCTTCCTGGCGCGCGCCGCGCGCCTGCAGGATCTCGTACGAGCCGAGCGTGCGCTTTTTCGCCTGCCACTCGGGGCGCGCCGTGTCGATGCGCGTCTGCGCGGCGGCGAGCACGCGCCGCTGCTGCTCGATCGCCGCGTCGAGCGTGTCGAGGAACGCCTGGAAGTTGCGCCAGTTGCCGGCGGGCATCCCCGATTGCGCGGACTCGGCGAAGCGCACGCGATACTCGTCGCGATAGCGCACGAGCGCGTCGAGCTGCGCCTGCGCGTCGGTGCGCTCGCGCTGCGCGCGCCCGAGCTGCTTCGTCGCGGTGTCGAGTTCGTCCTGCGCGCGGTCGAGCAGGAGCTGGAGCGGAAACGTTTGGGCCATGACGATCAGCCTCCTTCGGATTCGAACAGCGCATCGAGCGCGGCGAGGCTCGGCGCGTATGGCGCGCATTCGCGAAAGCCCTGCTGCAGGAACGATTCGATGCGCGGGTATAGCGCGATCGCGCGGTCGAGCTGCGCGTCGCGCCCCGGCGCGTATGCGCCCACCGCGATCAGATCGCGATTGCGCTGGTAGCGCGACAGCATCTGCTTGAACTGGCGCACGCGCTCGAGGTGCGCGTCGTCGATCAGCGCGGTCATCGCGCGGCTGATCGACGCTTCGATGTCGATGGCCGGGTAGTGGCCGGCTTCCGCGAGCGAGCGCGACAGCACGATGTGGCCGTCGAGAATCGCGCGCGCGGAATCGGCGATCGGGTCCTGCTGGTCGTCGCCTTCGGTGAGCACCGTGTAGAACGCGGTGATCGAGCCGCCGCCTTCGGGGCCGTTGCCGGTGCGCTCGACGAGCGCCGGCAGCTTCGCGAACACCGACGGCGGATAGCCTTTCGTCGCGGGCGGCTCGCCGATCGCGAGCGCGATCTCGCGCTGCGCCATCGCGTAGCGCGTGAGCGAATCCATCAGCAGCAGCACGTGTTTGCCCTGATCGCGGAAGTATTCGGCGAGCGTCGTCGCGTATGCGGCGCCCTGCATCCGCAACAGCGGCGACACGTCGGCGGGCGCCGCGACGACGACGGAGCGCGCGAGCCCGTCCTCGCCGAGGATCTGCTCGATGAATTCCTTCACTTCGCGGCCCCGCTCGCCGATCAGGCCGATCACGATCACCTCGGCGCTCGTGTAGCACGCCATCGTGCCGAGCAGCACCGACTTGCCGACGCCCGAGCCCGCGAAGAGGCCCATCCGCTGGCCGCGGCCGACGGTCAGCAGCCCGTTGATCGCGCGCACGCCGACGTCGAGCACGTGATGGATCGGCTCGCGATCGAGCGGGTTGATCGAAGGCGCGGTGAGCGGCGCGTCGACCTTCGACGCGAGCGGCCCGAGATTGTCGAGCGGGCGGCCCGACGCGTCGACGACGCGCCCGAGCATCTCCCAGCCGACGGGCAGGCGCTTCGCGCCCGCGAGCGGATCGGCCACGGGCGCGCTTTCGAGCGGCCAGACACGCGCGCCGGGCAGCACGCCCGCGACCGCGGTGGTCGGCATCAGGAACAGGCGCTCGCCCGCGAAGCCGACGACCTCGGCTTGCGCATACGGCAGCGCGCTGCCTGCGGGCAGCTCGATCGTGCACTCGGCGCCGACCGACAGCCGCAGCCCGATCGCTTCGAGCACGAGGCCCGCCGCGCGAGTGAGGCGTCCGCACGGGCGCAGCGGCAGCGCGCGCGCGTTGCGCTCGCGGATGCCGTCGAGATGCGTGCGCCAGTGCGCGAGATGCGGATTCGCGAGCGCCGCGCGCGGGCTCGGCGTGCCCGTCGCGAGCGGGCGCGGGGGCGCGTGGTGATGGGCGCCGAAGCCGCCGTCGCGCGCGGCCGCGTCTTCGTGCTCGGGGCCGCGCGACGCGAGCGCGAGCTCGCGCTCGAGCGCGTCGAGTTCGTCGCGGCGGAGCACGTCGCCGCAGGCGTCGTTCACCATGCGCTCACCTTGCCGAGCGCGGCCGCGACCCGCTCCCAGCGGGTCGTGAGCGTCGCGTCGATTTCGCCCGTCGACGCGTGCGCGCGGCAGCCGCCGCGCTCGACGCCCGCGTCGGTGCGCACGCTCCAGCCGAGCGTGTCGAGCTCGTCCTTCAGATACGCCTCGACGACGGGCAGATCCGCGGGATTCACGATCAGATGCGGCGCGCCGGCGAGCGCGGGCTCCGAGGCGAGCACCTCGCGCGCGGCCGCGATCAGCGCGGCCGGATCGTGCTGCACGTGCTGGCGCACGACCTGCTGCGCGATCTCGAGCGCGAGCGTCGCGATGTCGTCGGCGAGATCGCGCTCGACGCCCGCGAGCGCGTCGCGAAACGACGCGGCGAGCGCGGCGAGCTGCGCGCCGTGCGCGCGCGCTTCGACCTGGCCTTCGTCGAAGCCCTTCGCGCGCCCTTGTTCGTAGCCGGCCTGATAGCCGAGCGCCTGGCCTTCGACATGGCCGGCGGCGAGTCCTTCCGCGTGCGCGGCGTCGCGCACGCGCTGCAGTTCGGCGGCGAGCGCCGCCGCCGCCGCGCCGCCGTCGTCGGGCGGAGGCGGCGGCGGGGGATCGAACGAAGCCATCTCCCACCGCTGGTACGCGGTGACGGGCTTGCCCGGCACGCTCGCGCGATCAGACATACGCGTCTTCCGCCTTGCCGCCGATCACGATCTGGCCGCTCTCGGCGAGGTTGCGCACCACCTGCAGGATCTTGCGCTGCTGCGTCTCGACTTCGGACACGCGCACCGGGCCGCGCGCGTCGAGATCCTCGGCGAGCAGCTCGGCCGCGCGCTGCGACATGTTCGACAGGAACTTCTGCCGCAGCGCGGGCGGCGCTCCCTTCAGCGCGACGATCAGCGCCTCCGATTCGACTTCCTTCAGCAGCAACTGGATCGCGCGGTCCTCGAGGTCGAGCAGGTTCTCGAACACGAACATCTGGTCGATGATCTTCTGCGCGAGATCGGGATCGTATTGCTTGACGTTTTCGAGCACCGCCTCTTCGTGCACGCTCGTCATGAAGTTCAGGATCTCGGCCGCGGTGCGGATGCCGCCCATCGGCGCGCGCTTCAGGTTGTCGCTGCCGGACAGGAGGCCCGTCAGCACGTCGTCGAGCTCGCGCAGCGCGGTCGGCTGAATGCCGTCGAGCGTCGCGATCCGCAGCAGCACGTCGTTGCGCAGCCGCTCGGTGAAGCACGACGCGATCTCGGACGCCTGGTCGCGGTCGAGGTGCACGAGAATCGTCGCGATGATCTGCGGATGCTCGTTCTTGATGAGCTCGGCCACGGCCGCCGAATCCATCCACTTGAGCCCTTCGATCCCGCTCGTGTCGCTGCCTTGCAGGATCCGGTCGATCAGCACGCCCGCCTTGTCCTCGCCGAGCGCCTTCGTCAGCACCGAGCGGATGTACTCGCTCGAATCGAGCGACAGCGCGGTATGCTTTTCGGCTTCCTGAACGAAATCGTTGAGCACGTCCTCGACCTGCTCGCGCGTGACGTTCTTCAGCGCGGCCATCGCGGCGCCGATCTTCTGCACTTCGCGCGGCGCGAGGAATTTGAATACCTGCGCGGCCTCTTCCTCGCCGATCGACATCAGCAGGAGCGCGCTCTTGGTCAAGCCTTCAGCGTTCATCGGACACCCAGTTCTTCACGACGGTTGCGACGATCTTCGGGTCCTGGCGCGCGATCGTGCGCGCGTAGTCCAGGTTGCGTTCGTAGCGGTTCTTCTCGCTTTCGAAGGCGAGCAGAGCCGGATGCTCTTCGTCCTCCTCGACAAGCTGCTTCTTGTCGGGGCTCGGCAGGCCGTCGAGCGCGAGCGCGTCGTCCGGGCCGTCGAGCGCCGGCACGGCCGCCGCCACGGGCTGGGCGGGCGGCGGAAACGCGCGGCGCAGCGCCGGGCGCACGAACATGAAGTACAGCGCGGCCGCCGCCGCGGCGACGCCCAGCCACTTCGCGATGTCCTTGCCGAGCTCGATCATGTCGGGCTGGCGCCACCACGGCAGGTTCGCGAACGGGTCGGCCGCGGCCGAGAACGCGCTGTTGACGACGTTGACCGAATCGCCGCGCTTCTCGTCGTAGCCCATCGCGTCCTTCACGAGCTGCTGGACCTGCGCGAGCTTGTCCGCGGCGAGCGGCTGCATCGTCACGCGGCCCTTCGCGTCGGCGGCCGGCTGATAGTTGACGACGACCGCGACCGACAGCCGCTTGATCGTGCCCATCGATTGCTCGACGTGGCGCACGGTCTTGTCGAGCTCGTAGTTCGTCGTCGAATCCTTGCGGTCGCTGACGGGCGTCGCGGCCGGGCCGGCCGGCTGGCCGTTGCTCGCGACGATCGGCGCGGACGCGGGCTGCGGCGGCGTGTTCGACAGCGCGCCCGGCACGCCCGACGCGCCGCTTTGCGCGAGCTCGGTCGCGGTGCTCGTCTGCTGGCTGCGGATCGCGCTCTGCTGCGGCGTGCCGTTCGGCCCGTAGCTCTCCGAGGTCTGCTCGATCTTCGAGAAGTCGACGTCGGCGCTCACCTGCGCGCGCGCGTTGCCGGCGCCGAAGATCGGCGCGAGGATCGCGTCGATGCGCTTTTGCGTGTTGCGCTCGATCTGCTGCACGTACTTGAGCTGGCTCGCGTCGAGGCCCGTGGCCGACGCGGTCTGCGTGAGCAGGTTGCCGTCCTGGTCGACGATCGTCACGTTCTTCGCGGGCATGTCGGGCACGCTCGACGACACCATCCGCGTGACGGCGAGCACCTGCCCTTCGTCGAGCACGCGGCCCGGGTACAGATCGACGAGCACCGACGCCGACGGCGCCTCGCGGTCGCGCACGAACACCGACGGCTTCGGGATCGCGAGATGCACGCGCGCGGCGCGCACCGCGTTGATCGATTCGACCGTGCGCTGCAGCTCGCCTTCGAGCGCGCGCTGGTAGTTGACCTGCTCGGCGAACTGGCTGATGCCGAATTTCTGGTTGTCCATCAGCTCGAAGCCGACCGAGCCGCCCTTGGGCAGCCCCATCGCGGCGAGCTTCAGGCGCGTCTCGTGCACCTGGTTCGCGGGCACGAGGATCGCGCCGCCCGCGTCGGCGAACTTATAGGGAACGTTTGCCTGCTGGAGCGCGGTGATGATCGCGCCGCCGTCGCGGTCGGACAGGTTGCTGTACAGCACGCGATAGTCGGGCGCGCGGCTCCACAGCACGATCGCGACGATCGCGGCGATGGCGAGCGCCGCGCCGATCAGGAGCGGCAGCCGCGGATTGGTCCTCATCCGCGCGAGGCCCGGGATGCGTTCGGCGAAGCCGCCCAGGCCGAAATCCGCGCCGCCCGCCGCTGCGCCGGGCAGCGCGCCCGCCGCGGCCGCGGCTTGCGGCGGCGCGCCCGCGAGGCTCGAACGGGCGTCGGGGTTGATCAGCGAGTTGGCCTGCGAGTCCATGCGTCGAGTATCTCCACTGCGGGCTGAATGCCGGCTCGGCGGAGCAGGCGGACATTGACACGGTGCGATTATCCGCAGCGCGGCCAAGCGCGATCGGACGAATAGAGCCGGGTTTCGGCCGTACTTCTGCGGCTTTCGCCGTGGCGCGGCTGCTATGCTTTTTCGCAATCCGGCCCTCGCAACGCTCGCGGGAAGCCGGAGTTCCCCCCGCCGGGCCCGCGCGGCCCGGCTTCTTTTGCGGAGATCACATGGTTGCCCCCGTCAACGGCATCGCTTCGGCGCTGCAACAGATGCAGGCGATGGCCGCGCAGGCCGCGGGCGGCGCGGCAGGCCCGGCCACGGCGCTCGCCGGCTCCGGCGCGGCGACGGCCGGCTCGTTCGCGAGCGCGATGAAGGCCTCGCTCGACAAGATCAGCGGCGATCAGCAAAAGGCGCTCGGCGAGGCGCACGCGTTCGAGATCGGCGCGCAGAACGTGTCGCTCAACGACGTGATGGTCGACATGCAGAAGGCCAACATCGGCTTTCAGTTCGGGCTCCAGGTGCGCAACAAGTTAGTGAGCGCCTACAACGAGATCATGCAGATGTCCGTCTGACGGCGCCCGCCGGCGCTGCGTCATTTCGCTAAAGCTTTCGGGCTTCCTTACCGATAACGTCGATACAAGCCCGCGCCGTGCCGCGCACGGAGCGGGGGTATCGAATCGAATGCACCAAAGAGGAGCAACGCCATGTTTACCCCAGGCCACGCGGGAGCTAGTGCCTATGCGCGCGTCGGCGTCGAAACCGGGGTGATGGGCGCGTCTCCCCACCGGCTCATTGCGATGCTGTATCAGGGCGCGCGCCAGGCGATCGCGCATGCGCGGCTGCATTTGCAGCAGGGCAACGTCGCCGCGCGCGGCGAGGCGATCGGCAAGGCGATCCGCATCGTCGAGAGCGGCCTGCAGCAGTCGCTGAATCTGGAAGCCGGCGGCGACATCGCATCGCGCCTCGACGCGCTCTACGCGTATGTCTGCCGGCGTCTGCTGCAGGCGAACGCCGATGCGAGCGAGCCGATGCTGATCGAAGTCGATGGCCTGCTCGCGACGCTCGAGGACGCGTGGACGGGCATCGGCCCGGAAGTGGCCAGGATGAGCGCGCAAGCGGCAACGGAACAGTCGCGATGAATCGGAACGACGAATACTTTGCCCGTTACGAAGCGATCGCCGACGTGTCCGGGCGGATGCTCGTCGCGGCTCGCGATGCGGCATGGCACGCGATGGGCGGGCTTCAGGACGAATATCTGCGGCTCGTCGACGGGCTGAAGGAGGCCGAGCGGGGCGTCCTGCTCGACGAAGCCGAGCGCACCCGCAAGTTCGAGCTGATCCGCCGCATCCTCGCCGACGACGCCGCGATCCGCAATCTCGCGAGCCCCGAGGTCGCGCGGCTGTCCGCGTTCTTCCACGCGGGCCGCTCGACGCTCAAGGATCTGTACCGGGCGCGCGGCTAAAGGGCAGGGCGCGCCGCCGCCTTCTGGCGCGCCGGCTCGCGCGGACGAACGGCGCGCGTTCGTTGCCGCGGATGGCCCGGATTTCATTCGGCGCGCGTCAGGATTCACGATGACCGGTATCGACACCGCTGCCGCCGCCATCCTGGCGAGCCGCATCGACAGCCTTCTCGACGCGATCCAGCCCTCGGCGGGCGGCGCTGCGGCGGCGCAGGTCGGCACGTCCGGCACGCCGCCCGCGGCCGCGACACCGCAGCCGGGTGCGGGCGGGCCGCCGCCTGCGTCCGCGCAGGCCGCGCTGTCCGAGGTCGGACTCACGCTCGACGCGATTTCCCGCTACGGCGGCGGCGCGACGCCCGCCGTCGTCGGCGCCGCGCCGCTGCTGCCCGCGGCGCCCGCTGCTTCCGCCGCTTTTGCCGCTTCCGCCGTGCGGGCGGCGCTGCTCGATCCGCTGCTCGTCACGCCCGATGCCCGCGCCGGCAATCCTGCGCCTTCCGCGGCGGAGGCGGGCGCGCCAGGCGCGCAGGCCGCCGCGCAAGCGGCTTTGGCGGCGTCGCCCGCCGCCGCGCTGAGCCTCGCGCTCGCGCAGGCTGTTGCTCAGAGCGGCCTCTTCTACGAGTCCCACCTCGCCCAATGGCTCGCCGGCCAGCGCACGACGGCCGAGCTCGCGCGCGAGCCGCAGGCGCGGCTTGCAAGCGGCGCTCCGCCGGGCGCGCCGGCCGGCCAAGCGGGCGATGCACTCGACGATGCGCTCGCCGATCTGCTCGCCGCGCGTCTGCCGCTGCCGGAGGGCGGCCGCGATGCGCCCGCGCAGGCGGGCGCGCGCGCGCCGGCACCGCCGGGGGGCGGCGCGGACGAAGGCGCGGCGGCGTCCGGCCGCGCGCGGGAGAACGCGGCGGCGCTCGCGCGTTCCGTCGATGCGTATGCGGCGCTCGCAGACGCCAATGGCAAGCCCGTCGGCGCGCCGGCCGCGCAGGCGGCGCTCGCGCGGCCCGGCATGCCGGCGGCGAGCGTCGACGCGTCGGCGCCGGTCGCGGCCTCGCTGCATGCGGCGACGCTGCCGATCGTGCGCCAGCAGCTCGATCTGCTCGCGACCGATCAGTTTCGCTGGATCGGCGAGGCGTGGCCGGGCGCGCGGCTCGACTGGACGATCGAGCCGGACGAGCAGCAAGGCCGCGAGCGGCCCGCGTCCGACGCGGATTTCCCGGATGCGCGCGGCTGGCGCACGCGCCTCACGCTCGCGCTGCCGTTGCTCGGCACGGTCGACGCGGAGCTCGTGCTGAACGGCGAGCAGCTTGCCGCACGGCTGCGCGCGAGCGAGGCGGGCGCGGCGCGGCTCGCGCTGCACGGCGAGGCGCTGCGCGCGCGTTTGCAGGCGCTCGGGCTGCAGGTGAGCGGCCTGTCGATCCGCGCGATCGACGGCGCGCCGGACGGCTTCGACACGGCGGCCGCGCGGGCGGCCGCCTCCGCGTATGCGCGCGCGGCGGCGGGCGGCGAAGCCGGGGCGGCGGGGATGGCCGGCGCGTCGGGCGCCGGGCGTCGTGAGCCGCCGTCGCAGGTCGGGGCCGGCGACGACTGGGAGCTCGCGCGATGAGCGGGCCGCAGCGCAAGCGCGCCGCGGTGCTCGCGTACGACGCGAAGGGCGGCGACACCGCGCCGCGCGTCGTGGCGAAGGGCTACGGGCTCGTCGCCGAGCGGATCATCGAGCGCGCGCGCGATGCCGGACTGTACGTGCACACCGCGCCGGAGATGGTGTCGCTGCTGATGCAGGTCGACCTCGACGCGCGGATTCCGCCGCAACTGTATCGGGCGGTCGCGGAACTGCTGGCGTGGCTGTACGCGCTCGAAAGCGGCGCGGGCGACAGCGGCGATGGCGGCGGCGCGCTGCCGGTTTTTCCGCCGCTGCCGAAGCGGTGAGTGCCTTGGCGCCGGACGTCGAGCGTGGGCGCGAGGTGTCCCGCGTGTGGCGGGCGTTTCGGGCTCGGCGCGCGTGACGCCGGCCGGTCGCTTCGCGGGACTTGGGGGCGGTGAGGCGAGGAATCGGGGGATCGATGGATCGCCGCATCGCCGGATCGACAAGTCGAACGATCGACGAATGGCCCGACGGCTCCGCCTCGGGACCTTGCTGTTCGGCGATCCCCCATCCGGCGACATTGAGTCCGTCGCCATTTTATGTAATGATATCCATTCTCATTTAATTGATGCGGGCGGCGCGCGACTCGGTTGCGCGCCGCCCGATATTTTGTGCGAATGGAAGCCGAAGCGTGAACGCGCCCGAATCGATCGAAAAACACTCCGGCGTCGTGGTGCCGTATCCGGGCTCGCCGCGCAAGCTCGACGAATCCGCGCTGGCCGATCGCCGCCGCCGCTCGCGGCGCGCGACGTTCATCAAATGGCTGCGCAAGGTGCACGGCTGGGTCGGCCTGTGGGGCGCGGTGCTCGGCCTGCTGTTCGGCGTGACGGGCGTGCTCCTCAATCACCGCGCGCCGCCGCTCAAGATCTCGTCCGGCGAGCCGCAGGTCAGCCAGCTCCAGCTCGCGCTGCCGTCGCCCGCGCCCGCGACGCCTCACGCGATGGCCGCGTGGGTCCGGCGCGAGCTCGCGTTCGACGGCCGGCTCGGCCGCGTCCGCAAGGACCCCGCGCAGCCCGTCGCGTGGGGCGGCCGGCGCGTCGAGCAGCCCGAGCACTGGCAGTTCGGCCTCTTCGGGCCGCGCAGCAACGTGCAGGTCGAATACTGGAAAGGGAACGGCTACGTGTCGGTGAAGCACACCGACAACGCGTTCCTCACGACGCTCAACAACCTGCATCGCGGCGTCGGCATGAACCTGTTCTGGGTGCTGCTGATGGATACGATCGCGGGATCGATGGTGCTGCTGTCGCTGACGGGCGTGCTGCTCTGGACCGAGCTCAACAAGCGGCGCACGGTCGGCGTCGTGCTCGTCGCCGGCTCGGTGGCCGCGGCGCTGGTGGCGGGCTTGTCCTGACGCGCGCGCCGCCGGCCGCCGCTTTCCGGGCGACGCGCGCGACGCGCGCTTTGCGGCGGCCCGAGCGCCCCGACGCGCGGATCGCCCCACTCACCCCTTCGTCGCGCCGAACGTGATTCCCGCGACGAAATTCCTCTGCATCGCGAAGAACATCGCGACCGACGGCAGCGCGGCGAGGATCGAGCCCGCCGACACGAGATTCCACGACGTCGTCCATTGCCCCTTCAGCGCCGCGACGCCCGCCGTGATCGGCGCCGCCTCGTCGCCCTGCGTGAGGCACAGCGCCCAGAAATAGTCGTTCCAGACGAACGTGAAGACGAGGATCGCGAGCGCGGCGAGCGCGGGCCGGATGAGCGGCAGCACGATGCGGCGAAACACGGTCCATTCGCCCGCGCCCTCGACGCGCGCGGCCTCGATCAGCTCGAACGGCAACTGCTTGATGAAGTTGCGCAGGAACAGCGTGCAGAAGCCCGTCTGGAATGCGACATGGAACAGGATCAGCGCCTCGACCGTGTTGAACACGCCGAGCCGCAGCGACAGATCGCGCACGGGGATCATCAGCACCTGCACCGGCACGAAGTTGCCCGCGACGAACGTGCCGAACAGCGCGGTGTTGCCGCGAAAGCGATAGGTCGCGAGCGCGTGGCCCGCCATTGCCGCGAGCGCGATCGAGCCGAGCACCGAAGGCACCGTGATCTGCACGCTGTTCCAGAAGTAATGGAGCATCGGCGAGCCCGTCAGCGCGTCGCGGTAGTTCTCGATCATCGAGAAGCGCTTCGGCCAGCCCCAGTAGCGGCCTTCCTGGAGCTCCTCGGTCGAGCGGACCGACGTGATGAGCACCGCGATCATCGGCAGCAGCCAGACGACGAGCGCGACGGGCAGCGACAGCCTGTACAGATTGCGCGAGACGGGCTTCCATTGCTGGACCGGCATCGGAAACATGGCGGCACCTCACTGTTCGTTGCGCAGCATGCGGCGCAGTTGGAAGACGATGTAGACGAGCATGATCGCGAACAGCACGACGGCGATCGATGCGGAATAGCCGAGGCGGTAATACTTGATCGCCTGGTCGTACATGTAATACGCGAGCACCGTCGAGCTCTCGAACGGGCCGCCGCCCGTCATCACCGAGATCAGGTCGAAGCTGCGCAGCGCGCCGATCACGGTGACGACGAGCGCCATGAAGGTCGTCGGCCGCAGTTGCGGCAGCACGACGTGCCAGAACAGCGTGAAGCCGCGCGCGCCCTCCATCCGCGCGGCCTCGATCTGCTCGGCGTTGAGCGCCGTGAGGCCGGTCAGGTAGAGGATCATGCAGTACGCGGTCTGCGGCCACAGTGCGGCGAGCACGATGCCGAACGTCGCATAGCGCGCGTCGCCGAGCACGGGCACGCCGTGTCCGACGACAAGCGCGAGCAGGCCGAAGGTCGGATCGTAGAACCACGAGAAGATCAGCCCGACGACGACGCCCGACAGCACGAACGGCGCGAAGCAAAGCGATTTGACGAGCCGGATGCCGCCGACCGCCTGGTTCAGGTACAGCGCGAACGCGAGGCCGAGCGGCGGCGCGAGCATGAAGAGCGCGAGCCAGATCACGTTGTTCTTCAGCGCGGTGTAGAACGTCGGCGCGTGCAGCAGCTCGACGTAGTTCGCGACGCCGACGAAGGTGCGCGCCGTCATGCCGTCCCAGTTGTAGAGGCTCAGCCACATCGTCGACAGGATCGGCCAGATCACGTAGACGGCGACCATCGCGCAGGCGGGGGCGAGAAAGAGCCACGCGGCGCGCCGCTGCCCGCGCGCGGTGCGCGACGGCCGGCGCGCGGCCGGCATGGCCGGCATGGCGGATGCGATTGGCGCGACGGGCGCGCGAGGCCCGGCGTCCCGGCGCGATCGCGCGGCGGGGCGGGCGTCGACTCGGCGGGGCATGGTCGAACGGGTCACGGCGAACTCCTGAACCGGAAGGAAGGCGGCGGCGCGCGGCCGCCGCCGGCTTACTTCTTGTAGATTCGCTTGCGGGTCTGCTCGAGTTGCGCGAGCACGGCGTCGAGTTGCGCGGGACTGGCCATGAACTGCTGCATGCCCTTCATTCCTTCGTCGGCCATCTCCTTTGTCATGTCGCGATCGTAGAACTGCGCGACGCCGCCCTTCGTGTCCGAGAGAATCCGGAAGCCGATGCGCGAGATCGGATCGTCGGGTTCCGGCGACTTGCTGTTCGCCGACAGCGAGCCGAGCCCCTGCGCGAGCTTCGCGCCGATCTCCGGCGTCTCGACGAACGCGAGGAACGTGCGCGCGTCGGCCTTGTTCTTCGCCTTCGCCGGGATGTGCAGCGACTCGACCGGACCGTCCTCGGCGGTCGGCACCGACGCATCGATGATCGGAAACTGGAAGTAGCCCATTTGCGGCTTCACGTTCTGCGGAAAACCCGCCGCGATGAACGTGCCCATCAGCATCATCGCCGCCTTGCCCTGGAACAGGAACGGCTGCGCGCCGTCGAGATCGTAGGACAGCGCGTTGTCGATGAAGTAGCCGGCGTCGATCAGCGTCTTCCACGCCGTGTAGACCTTCTTCACGCGCGGGTCGGTGTACGGCACGTCGCCCGCCATGAGCCGCTGGTGGAACGCGTTGCCGTTGATCCGCAGATCGAGATAGTCGAACCAGCCGGCGAGCGTCCACGCGTCGCGGCCGCCGATCGCGATCGGCGTGATTCCCGCCGCCTTCAGCTTCTTGCATGCGGCGAGAAATTGATCCCAGGTCTTCGGCTCGTCGGTCACGCCGACCTTGCGCAGCAGGTCCTTCCGGTAGAAGAGGCCCCATGAGTAGTAGACGGTCGGCGCGGCGTACTGCTTGCCGTTGTACGACGACGCGTCTCGCGTCGACGCGTACATCGCGTTCCAGCCGTTCTTCGCCCAGTCGGCGCTCAGGTCCTCGAACAGGCCGCGCCGCGCGTAGTACGCCATCCGCTCGCCCGCGTGCCAGTTGACGATGTCGGGCGCGACTGTCGTGAGCCACGCGGGCAACTGCACCTTGTACGCTTCTTCGTCCACGAAGGTCGCTTTCACGTCGATGTCCGGGTGCGCCTTGTGGAACGCGTCGAATGTCGACTGCCATACCGCGCGCTGGCTCGCGCCCTTGAACGCGATGTTGACCGCGAGCGTGCCCGCGCGGGCGGGCGATGCGGCGCCGAACGACGCGGCCGCGACGGCGGCGGCCGCCGCGAGCCCGGCGACGAAGCGGATGGGGCGATGGTCCATGTATGTCTCCGATGTGGGTGTGGGTGAGCGGCGCCGCGCGGGCGCCGGTACGGCCGGCTCCGTCAGCCGCGATAGGCCGCGACGCCGCGCGGCTCGACCCGTGCCGCGCCGAGCACGAAGTCCGACGGCGGGATCGCGTCGATCGTGTACGGCGCGTTGCCGTAGTTGAAGACGTACGTGATGCCGCCGCGGCGGCTTACGCGGACGCTGTCGCCAAGCGGCACGGGCGCGAGCCCCGCCTCGGCGGCGACGTCGGCGAGGAGCCGCGCGGTCGTCCCTTCGTCGAAGAGGGCGGCCCAATAGTGCAGCCGGCCGTGCGCGACGCACGCCGGATGGCCGTCGGCGAAGCGGGCGCGCACGTCGCCGCGCGCGGCGTCGCGCAGCTCGACGAGATCGCGCCAGTGACGCGCGGCGCCCGAGAATGCGGTGCCGTCGCCGAGCGCGCCTTCGACGCGTTCGGCGACATTCGGCCGCAGCGACTCGGCGCGCCACACGCGGATCGGCACGATCGAGGCGAGCGGGCCGGGCGGCAGCGTCGGCGGGATCTGCAGGTCTCGCGTCTTCGAGCCGGTGCGCGGGCCGAGCACGACGTGCGCGCTCGACGCCGAGAGCCGGGCGGCGAAGTCATCGGGCACGACGGGCAGCGGCGGCACGACGATCAGCCGATAGCCGTCGAGCGGCGCGTCGGCCGGGATCACGTCGACGTCGAAGCCGAGCGCGCGCAGCGCCGAGTAGTATTCGAACGCGAAGCGCGGGTAGTGGAAGTCCGCGCCCTGCGGATGCACTTCGAACAGCCACTTCGCTTCGTAGTCGTAGATCAGCGCGACCGGCGCGCGCACGGCCGCGTCGGCCTGCGCGCCGGCGGCGTCGCGCAGCGCGGCGATCTCCTGCGCGACGAGCGCGGCTTCATGCCCGCCGACGTCGAGCACGTCGTCCGGCGTGTTCAGCCCGGCGTGCATCTGCTCCTGCGCGAACGGCGCCTGCCGCCAGCGGAAGTACGACACGCAGCCCGCGCCGTGCGCGAACGCTTCCCAGCTCCAGAGGCGCACCATGCCGGGCAGCGGCGCCGGATTCCATTGCGCCCAGTTGACGGGGCCGGGCTGCTGCTCCATCACCCAGAACGGCGCTTTCGACATCCCGCGATAGAGGTCGTGGTTGAACGATGCGAAATCCGGATGGCCCGTGCGCAGCCAGCGCGCCTTCAGCTCCGGCGCGAACCATTGCTCTTCGAGCGCGCCGAGCGGGTAGCTGTCCCATGCGGCGAAATCGAGATCGCGCGCGACCGCGTAGTGATCGAACTCGGTGAAGAGCTGCATGAAGTTGTGCGTGACGCCGCGCCCGGGCGAGTGCGCGCGGATCGCGTCGACCTGCATCCGGTGATAGCGCGCGAGCTCATCCGACGCGAAGCGGCGATAGTCGAGGCGATGCGAAGGATGCGCTTCGGTCACGGTGCCGACCGGCGCGTCGATCTCGTCGAAGCGCCGATACTCCATGCTCCAGAATACCGTGCCCCACGCGCGGTTCAGCGCGTCGACGGTCCCGTAGCGCGCCTTCAGCCAGTCGCGAAAGCGCGCGAGCGCGGCGCTCGAGTAGCTGACGACCGTGTGGTGGCAGCCCATCTCGTTGTCGGTCTGCCAGTGGCGCACGGCCGGATGCCGGCCGTAGCGCCCGGCGACCGCCGTGCAGATCCGCTGCGAGGCTTCGTAGTACGCCGGCGACGAGAAATCGTAGTGGCGGCGCGAGCCGAACGCGCGCGGCCGGCCGTCGGCGCCGATCGCGAGGATGTCGGGATGGCGGTCGATCAGCCATTTCGGCGGCGTCGCGGTCGGCGTGCACATCACGACGTCGAGCCCCGCCGCGCCGAGCACGTCGATCGCGCGATCGAGCCAGCCCCAGTCGTATTCGCCGGGCTCGGGCTCGATGCGGCTCCACGCGAATTCGCCGATCCGCACCTGCTCGATGCCGAGCGCCTTCATCCGGCGGGCATCTTCCGCCCACATCGATTCGGGCCAGTGTTCCGGGTAGTAACAAACGCCGATGCGCATGCCGGGTCCTTATGCGTAGTGGGGAACGTCGGCGCACGCGGGCACCGCGCGGCCGTCTTCGGTGAAGAGATGGCAGGCGGCGGCGCTCGCCTGCAGCCGCACGCGATCGCCCGCGCGCATCCGCGCGTCGCCCGGCACCTTTGCGACGAGCGTCGCGCCGCCCGGCTCGTCGAGATGCACGTAGCTCAGCTCGCCGAGGTGCTCGACGAGTGCGACGTCGCGTGTGAGCGTCGCGCTCGCCTGGGCGTCGGCGAGCGCGAGATGCTCGGGGCGGATGCCGAGCGTCACCGCATCGCCGACGCGCAGCGCGGCGTCGCCTCGCGGCAGCGTCAGCGCTTCGCCGGTGGCGAGCGTGACGGTTGTGCGATGGGTGTCGCGGCCGGCGACGACGGCCGGCAGGAAGTTCATCCGCGGCGAGCCGATGAAGCCCGCGACGAACCGGCTGTTCGGCTGGTGATACAGCTCGAGCGGCGTGCCGACCTGCGCGATGCTGCCGGCGCGCGCGGTGTCGGCGCCCGCGTGCAGCAGCACGATCTTGTCGGCGAGCGTCATCGCCTCGGTCTGGTCGTGCGTCACGTAGACGACGCTCGCGTTCGCGAACTGCGCGTGCAGGCGCGCGATCTCGATGCGGGTCTGCACGCGCAGCGTCGCATCGAGGTTGGAGAGCGGCTCGTCGAACAGAAACACGCCCGGCTCGCGCACGATCGCGCGGCCGATCGCGACGCGCTGCCGCTGGCCGCCCGACAACGCTTTCGGCTTGCGCTCGAGCAGCGCGTCGAGCTGCAGGATGCGCGCGGCGTCGCGCACTTTCCTGTCGATCACGGGCTTCGGCGTGCGCGCGAGCTTCAGGCCGAACGCCATGTTTTCGTAGACCGTCATGTGCGGAAACAGCGCGTAGCTCTGGAACACCATCGCGACGCCGCGCTCGGCGGCGGGGACGTCGTCGACGCGCCGTCCGTCGATCAGCAGCTCGCCGTCGCTCGGGTCTTCGAGCCCGGCGATCATCCGCAGCAAGGTCGACTTGCCGCAGCCGGACGGACCGAGAAAGACGCAGAATTCGTGCGCGCCGATCTCCAGATCGACGTCGCGGATGACGGGCGCGCCGTCACCATAGGCTTTGCGCACGCGCCTCAATGAAATGCTCGCCATTGTCTCCACTCCATGTTCTGATGCATCGAGTATGATTAAGCGCTTAATCATCGGGCTCGAAAAACGACTGCGTATAACGCGTGCGATCGCGGTGGCGTCGCGCCCGTATCGCGCCCGTATCGCGGGCGACTCGATGTGCGACGATGGTGCGCCGGAAAAATCGGTGAATCAAATATTGAATTGGCTTCTCATATAGTGAGAGACGGGATGGCAACGCTGAACGAAGTCGCGCGGCGCGCGGGGGTGACGGCCGCAACCGTATCGAACGTGCTGCGCAATCGCGGGCGCGTCGGCGCCGATACGCGGGCGCGTGTGCTGGACGCGGTGCGCGCGCTCGGCTATCGGCCGCACCTCGCCGCTCGCGCGCTTGCCGAAGGGCGCGCGCCGACGGTCGCGCTGATGGTGTCGAGCATCGCGAATCCGTTCTATCCGGAGTTCGCGCTCGCGGTCGAGAAGGCGGTGCGGCGCAACGGGCAGTTCCTGATCGTCTGCAATACGAACGACAACCCGCCCGAAGGGCGTGCGTATCTCGACCAGATCGCCGGGACGATTTCCGAAGGCATTCTCGTGACGAACGCGAATCTGCATCTGCCGGACCTGCTCGACGCGCAGCGGCGCGGTGTGCCCGTCGTGCTCTGCATGTGGGAGCGCCCCGACGCGCCGCCGCAAGCGCTGCCGTGCGTCGCCGTCGATTTCCGGCTCGCGGGACGGCTCGCGGCGCAGCATCTGATCGAGCTCGGGCATCGCGACGTCGGCGTGATCGTCGGCGGCCGCTCGGAGACCGGCGTGCACGCGGCGCGATTCGACGGCTTCGCCGGCGCGATGCGCGAGCATGGGCTCGATGTCGCGGCCATCGCGTGCGAGCCGGACACGATCGACGGCGGCGTGCGCGCGGCGCGCCGGCTGCTCGACGCGAAGCCGCATCTGAGCGCGCTCTTCGCGACGAACGACCTGCCCGCGATCGGCGCGATGCACGCGGCGGCCGAGCGCGGCATGCGGGTGCCGGACGATCTGTCGATCGTCGGGATCACGAACATTCATCTGGCGAACGACGTGCGGCCGGCGCTCACGACCGTCGCGATTCCGATCGACGAAGCGGCGGACCTGGCGGTCGAGCTGCTCAACGCGTTGCGCGAGGCGGGCGGCGAGGGCGAAGGCGCGCTGCCGGCCACGGCGCGCGTGCGGACGACTTCCGCGCCGAGATTGCTGGTGCGCGGGACGACGGGCGTCGCGCGGCCCACGCGGGGCGGGGCGCGCGGTCGCTGAGCGTCGCGGCGGCGACGGCGAGCATTCGATCGGGGCGCGGCCGCCGCACTAAATCCCGCAAGCCACGCCGCTGTTCGCCCCGATTTCCCGCGCCGCCTTCGCCCCTTCGACCTGCAGGATCGTTGGCAGCGACACGCCGTTCTTCGCCGCCGTCACCTCGGCGAGGATCGACACCGCGATCTCCGGCGGCGTCCGGCTGCCGATGTAGATGCCCGCCGGCCCGTGCAGCCGCGCGAGCTCCGCCGCGCTCAGATCGAATTCGCGCAGCCGCTCGCGCCGCGCCTGGCTGTTGCGCCGCGAGCCGAGCGCACCGACGTAGAACGCCGGCGTCTTCAGTGCCTCCATCAGCGCGAGATCGTCTAGCTTCGGATCGTGCGTCAACGCGATCACCGCCGAGCGGCGGTCGAGCTGCATGTCGAGCACGGTGTCGTCGGGCATCGTCCGCACGACGCGCGTGCCCGGCACGTCCCACGCATCCGTGTACTCGTCGCGCGGATCGCAGACCGTCACCTGATAATCGAGCCCCGCCGCGATCTGGCACAGGTAGCGCGACAGTTGCCCCGCGCCGATCACGAGCATTCGATAGCGCGGCCCGTGGATCGTCACGAGGCGCGCGCCGTCGAAATGCAGCCCGTCGGTCGCGATCGCGCTCGCGAGCGTCGCCTCGCCCGTCGCGAGCTCGAGCGTGCGCGCGACGAGCCGGCCGTGCTCGACCGCGTCGCACAGCGCGGCGATGCCGCTCGCCGGCGCGAGCGGCTCGAGCACGAGCTCGATCGTGCCGCCGCACGGCAGGCCGAAGCGATGCGCCTCCTCGGCCGTCACGCCGTACTTGACCGCTTCGGGCCGCGTCCAGCTCGCGACGCCCGACGCCTGCACGCGCGCGATCAGATCGTCCTCGATGCAGCCGCCCGACACCGAACCGACGACGAGCCCGTCGTCGCGCACCGCGAGCATCGCGCCCTCGGGGCGCGGCGACGAACCCCAGGTCCGCACGACCGTGACGAGCAGCGCGCGACGGCCCTCGCCGAGCCAGCGTGCGCTCGTTCGCAGCACCTCGAGATCCACGCTTTCCATGATTCGCCCCTGCAGCTTTCCGGCCGGCGGGAGAGCCGGCCGCTCGATGGCGCGATTATGGCGCGTCCGACGAAAGCGTGCAGGAGGGCTTTCGCGCGCAAAAAAACGCTCCCGGAAGCCGGGAGCGTTTCGGGCGGAACGCGCGTGCGCGAGCCGGCGGCGCGTCAGCGCCGCGCGAGCTTCGAGCGGCTGCGCGAGTAGGCGAAGTACACGAAGAGGCCGAGCACGAGCCACGTCAGGAACGCGATCCACGTGACGGGCTGCAGGTTCAGCATCAGGAACAGGCACGCGGCGACCGCGAGGATCGGCACGAGCGGCACGCCCGGGCAGCGGAACGCGCGGGGCAGATCCGGGTGCGTGCGGCGCAGCACGAGCACCGCGATCGACACCATCGAGAACGCGGCGAGCGTGCCGATGTTGATCAGCTCGGCGAGCACGTTGAGCGGGATCAGCGCGGCGATCAGGCCGAAGAACAGGCCGACGAGCCAGGTCGTCAGGAACGGCGTCGCGAAGCGCGGGTGCACGCGCGACAGCGCGGCGGGCAGCAGGCCGTCGCGCGACATCGCGAAGATGATCCGGGTCTGGCCGTAGCTCATCACGAGGATCACGGTCAGCATGCCGATGACGGCGCCGAGATCGATGAAGCCCGCGACCCACTTCTCGCCCGCGACCTGCAGCGCGTACGAGATCGGGTGCGAGACGTTCGCGTACTGCGCCCACGGCACGATGCCCGTCGCGATCGCCGCGACCGCGACGTACAGGAACGCGCACACGCCGAGCGACGCGATGATGCCCACCGGCAGATCGCGCTTCGGATTCTTCACTTCCTCGGCGGCCGACGACACTGCGTCGAAGCCGATGAACGCGAAGAACATCACGGCCGCCGCGCCGAACACGCCGTTCCAGCCGTGCGGCATGAACGGCTTCCAGTTCGCGGGCGTCACGTGGAAGACGCCGACCGCGATCACGAGCAGCACGACGGCGACCTTGATGAACACCATGATGTTGTTCACGCGCGTCGATTCGCGGATGCCGATCGACAGCAGCGTCGTGATGACGAGCATCACGACGAACGCGGGCAGGTTGAAATACGTGACGACGCCCGGCAGCGCGCCCGGCGCGGCGGTGAGCGCCGTCGGCAGCGACACGCCGAAGCCTTGCAGCAGCGATTGCAGGTAGCCGGACCAGCCGACCGACACCGCGGACGCCGCGAGCCCGTACTCGAGCATCAGGTCCCAGCCGATGATCCACGCGACGAGCTCGCCGAGGGTTGCGTACGAATACGTGTAGATCGAGCCGGCGACGGGGATCGTCGACGCGAATTCGGCGTACGACAGCGCGGCGAGGCCGCACGCGAGCGCCGCGATCACGAACGACAGCATCAGCGCGGGGCCGGCCTGCACGGCGCCCGTGCCGGTCAGCACGAAGATGCCGGTGCCGATGATCGCGCCGATGCCGAGAAAGGTGAGGTCGACCGCGCCGAGCGCTTTCTTGAGGCCGGCCGCGTGCGCGCCGGCGATCATGCGGTCGACGTTTTTCTTGCGGAAGAGAGACATTGCGAGGGATTACCGGGCGGCGCGGGGCGCGCGCCGGACAAGTGGAAAATCCGCCATTTTAGCGGATATGGCGTGCTCGCCCGCGCCGGACGATGCGCGATCGTGACGCGGGGAGCAAAAAAATCGCCCAATGAAAACAATTGCTTGCATGCGGCGGCCGGGGCCGGGCCGCCGTCTTGTCACACGTCTACGCGCCGATCGCCGGGTTCATGTCGACGAGGCGGTTGCTCATCACGTAGAACGTAAGCTCCGCGTTGTTCGACAGCTTCATTTTCTCGAGCAGGCGCGTCCGATAGACGCTGACCGTCTTCACGGACAGCGACAGCGCGTGCGCGATGTCCGTGAGCCGCTTGCCCGAGGCGATCATGCAAAGCGTCTGGTACTCGCGGTCGGACAGTTTCTCGTGCGGCAGCGGCTCGTTCTCGAACGACACGTACTCGGCGAGCGCCTCGGCCATCGCCGGGCTCACGTACTTGCGGCCCGCGGCGACCTGGCTGATCGCCGACACCATCTGCGCGGCGTTCACGGTCTTCGACAGGTAGCCGGCCGCGCCCGCCTTCAGCGCGCGCACCGCGAACTGATCCTCGCGGTACATCGAGAACATCAGCACCGGCGCGCGCGGCAGCCTGCGCTTCAGGCGCTTGAGCACCTCGATGCCGTTGATGTCGGGCAGCGAGATGTCGAGCAGGATCACGTCGAACGCGCTTTTCTCGACGATCGCGAGCGCTTCGCTGCCGCACTCGGCTTCCGTGACTTCGCGCGCGATGCCGCGGTCGATCAGCAACTGGCGGATGCCTTGGCGGACGATCGCATGGTCGTCGACGAGCAGGATCTGCAGGCTCATCTCGCCTCCTGGCGCACCCTGCGCGCGGCGGCCGGCGCGCGCGCGGCGGCGAGCGCGCTCCATGCGAAGCGCGCGCGCAGCGCGGCGCCCGTGCCGCCCGCGCGCGCCGAAGCGAGCTCGAGCGTGCCGCCGAGCGCCTCGCAGCGCGCGCGCATGCTGCCGAGCCCGTAGCCGCCGCGGCGGCGCGCGGCCGCGATGCCCACGCCGTCGTCGGCGACGACGAGCGTCAGGTGCGTGTCGTCGACGTCGAGCCGCACGTCGGCGGCCGACGCGCGCGCATGCTTGGCAACGTTTGCAAGCGCTTCCTGCGCGACGCGGAAGACGGCGAGCGCGCCGTCGGCGGACAACTGCGTGACGCGCGCGTCGGCCGCGCAGACGAAGCTCGTGCGCAGCCCGGTGCGCGCGCCGTGCGCGCCGATCCAGGCGGCGAGCGCGCCGACGAGCCCGGCTTCGAGCGCGGGCGTGCGCAGGCCGTCGATCAGGCGGCGATTCGCGGCCGTCGCGGCGTCGAGCGCCTGCTGCGCGAGCGCGAGCGCGCGCCGGCACGCGTCGGGCGCGCCGTCCGGCAGCCACGTTTCGACGTTCGCGAGCGCGAAGCGCGCGGCGGTGAGATCGGCGCCGAGGCCGTCGTGGAGTTCGCCCGCGAGATGGCGGCGCGCGGATTCGTCGGCGGCGACGAGCTCGGCGGACAACTGCGCGACGCGCGCGCCGAGCCGCTCGGCGGCGGGCGCGGGCGGGGCGGAGCGGGAAACGAAAGGAGTGCCGACCTCGCGGGCGAGGTCGCCCGACGACGAAGCGGAGGCGCTTGCAATCGACGGCGCAACGGACGGCGTATCCATGACTCTCCCTTTCTGTTCAGAAAGCTGTTCAGACACCTGCTGAAACGATGGCCGACCGGCGCGATTTGCCGGGGCGGCGTCAGCCACGTGGCGCGGAAACATTATTTACATCTTGTAACATTTGGTCTGGCACTGTAACAGCGTGTGGGACCGTTTTCACAGCGGCGCATGATATCGCAGAATTATAGAAAAGGTCATACCAGACGGACATTTGAAGGCGATTGTCACGCGTCGGGATGTTCCCGATGTAGGACAAACACCGACAGACAAATGCCGCAAGCCAACGAGAACTTGTAACTATTTTGAGATGCAAATATGACATTTTGTAACCATGTTGCCAGGATTTGGCACAAAAAAACCGGAGCGCGAGGCTCCGGTTTTTGATGTCGATTAAGAATCGGGGTCAGTCGACGAACGCGCGCTCGATCACGTAGTGGCCAGGGGCGCTGTTCTTGCCTTCGACGAGGCCCGCCTTCTTCAGCAGCTCGGTCGTGTCCTTCAGCATCGCGGTGCTGCCGCACAGCATCACGCGGTCGTGCTCGGGCGAGAACGGCGGCACGTCCAGATCCGCGAACAGCTTGCCGGACGCGATCAGATCGGTGATCCGGCCTTCGTTCTCGAACTCTTCGCGCGTGACGGTCGGGTAGTAGACGAGCTTCTCGCGGATCACCTCGCCAAGGTACTCGTGGCCCGGCAGGTCGTGCTTGATGTAGTCCATGTACGCGAGCTCGCCCTTCAGGCGGCACGTGTGCGTGAGGACAACCTTGTCGAAGCGCTCGTAGATGTCCGGATCGCGGATGATCGACATGAACGGCGCGAGGCCCGTGCCCGTCGACAGCAGCCACAGCGTCTTGCCGGGCAGCAGGTTGTCGGCGACGAGCGTGCCCGTCGGCTTCTTGCCGATCAGGACCGGGTCGCCGATCTTCAGGTGCTGCAGCCGCGACGTGAGCGGCCCGTTCTGCACCTTGATGCTGAAGAATTCGAGATGCTCCTCGTAGTTCGGGCTCACGATGCTGTAGGCGCGCGTGAGCGGCTTGCCGTCGACCTCCAGGCCGACCATCGTGAACTCGCCGTTGTTGAAGCGCAGGCCTTGGTCGCGGGTGCAGGTGAAGCTGAACAGCGTGTCGGTCCAGTGGTGGACGGACAGGACGGTAGCGGTGTCGAATTTGCTCATGGATTCGGAAACTGACGCGTATAACGGGCCCCAAAACGGGCCCAAACCGAGGGCGTCGGCCCGATCACGGATCGGCCGGCCGGCGCGTCGGACACGCGCCTTCTCGATCAAAAGACGATTGAGGAACTTGCCATTTTACCCTGCTTGGGGCAAGCGCGGGCTTGACCCCCGCGGCGCGCGCGGATTTGGCGCAGCGAATGCGCGCCGACGACCGTCATCGGTCGGCCGCGAGCTTCGCGCCGAGGCCGACGAGCGCCGCCCCGCACAGCGCGTCGAGCGGGCGCCGCACGCGCCGGTAGCCGCGCTGCGCGCGCGGGTTCGCGAACAGGTATGCGACGCTGCAATACCAGCCGCCCGACATCGCGCCGATCGTCAGCAGCGTCGCGCCGTTGAACCACAGCGGCACGTGCGCGGGCATCATCGCCGCGAACACGCTCGTCCAGAACGCGCACGATTTCGGGTTGGTCAGGCACGTGAAGAGCCCTGTCCGGTACGCGCGCAGGTAATCGCGCATCGCGGGCGGCGGCAGGGGGGCGCGGGCGTCGTCCGGGCGGTCGGCCGCCAGCGCCGGCTCGCGCCGCGCGCTCGCGCGCAGCAGCTTGAGGCCGAAATACACGAGATAGATCGCGCCGCCGATCCGGATCGCCTCGTACAGCCACGCGAGCTGGTGCAGCACGGCCGCGAGGCCGAGCATCGCGAGCGTCGCCCACGTGAGCGACGCGGTGCCGACGCCGAGCGCCGACACCGCGCCGAGGCCGCGGCGGCCCGAGAGCGACAACTGCGAGATCATGAAGACGTTCGGGCCCGGCGTGACGAGCGCGACGAGGTAGACGGCGGCGATTTGCAGCAGGATCGGCAACAGGTTCATGGCGGCGCGGGCTCGGCGGCGGGGGCAAGCCGTTAATGTAGCGCGTGCCGCGCCGCCGCGCTCACGGCGGGTCCAGCCGCAGCCGCGCGATGTACGGCAGATGGTCGGACAGCCATGCGGTCTCGTCGCCGGGCGCACGCCATTCGAGCGGCGTCATCCCGCGCACGAACATCTTGTCGAGCGCGAGCGCGGGCGAGAACGCCGGAAACGTGCGGCCCGGCTCGCCGAGCAGCGTCGCCACTTCCGACAGGCCGATCTCGCCGAAAAGCGGGATCGAATCGTTGCGCCAGTCGTTGAAGTCGCCCGCGAGCACGAGCGGCCCCGTGCTCGCGTTGCGCACGATCCAGTGCGCGATCCAGTGCATCTGCCGCAGCCGCGCGGCGCGCGTGAGCGCGAGGTGCGCGCACAGCAGCGTCACGGGCGCGCCGCCCGCGAGCGTCGCGCGCGCGACGAGCAGGCCGCGGCGCTCGAAGCGGTGCGCGGAGATGTCCCAGCGGCCGCCGAGATCGAGCGGGTGCGGCGAAAGGATCGCGTTGCCGTGCCGCCACGACGGCTTGAACACGTTTGGCCCGAGCGCGATCTGCCAGTCGAGCGCGCGCGCGATCTCGGTCGCCTGGCAGTGCCAGATGTCGTCGACGGGCTCCGCCATCGGCGTGCCGAAGCGGGACGCGAGCACCGGGCGCGGCATGCGCCGCGCCATCGCTTCCTGCAGGAAATAGATGTCCGCGTGCGTCGATTCCACCCAACTGCGCATCGCGTCCCACGCGGTGAAGCCGAGCGGCGAGCGCCCCTTGTGCAGATTCCAACTGACCGCCGTGATCTCGTTGGCGGCGGGCAGCGGCTCGGCGAGCAGCACGGTTTCGGGGACGTGCATGGCCGCTCAGTCCGCGACGACGCGTGCGCGCACGCGGTAGACGAGCTGCGGGCCGCGGTCGGCGAGCGTCCAGTCGGTCCACTGCGCGGCGCGCGCGTTCAAGTCCGGGTGGCTTGCGACGATGCGCCGCGGCGGCGCCGACGTGCACGGCGCGCCGGCGGACGGCGCCGCGCCTTCGTCGGCGAGCGTCTCCTGCGCGTCGATCGCGAGCGCGACCGCGCCGTCCTCGACGTACAGCGGCGCGACGGTGATCGTGCGCGACAGGCCGGAGCCGGGTGCGTCGGCCGCCGACGCGGCCGCTGCGGCGCAGCCTTGCGCCGGCGCGACGGGAAAGCTGTGCGTGTCCGAACGGGCCTGGCCGACGGTGGTTTTCTGCTCGAACGTGTCGATCGTCTGGCCGTCGCGCACCACCTGGATCTCCCAATCGATCACGGGCTGCGGGCCGCTTTGCGCATGCGCGACGAGCGCGGCGCCGGCGAGCGCGCCCGCGACGCAGGCTTCGAGCACGAATTCTCCGGCGCGGGCGAGCCGGGAGGCGGGACAGGCGGACATCTTACGCTTAAACGAAATCATCGAACTTCCGACCGCGCGGGTTTTTGCTCGGTTCAATTTTCGCGCGCGGCGCCGTTATCGGGGACATCGACGACATGTGCGCGACGCGCGGATTTTTCAAGCGTCGGGCGACGCGGCAAACGGGCGCGGCGGCGCGGCGCGCAGGGGCGGCGCGCCGCGGATGGCGGCGCGATGCGCACGACGTGAACTCATGATCATACGCGCGGCGCGTGTCGCGTGCAGCATCGCGAGCATGTCAGCAGCAGACCCCGACGGCTGCTCGCTTGCACGGGATGCCGGGCTGGCTACACTGAAATCGAAGGGGTCCGATGGACGGACAGCGGTAGCAAGGCGAGGTGGGCGATGACGACGGCGATGGTGAAACAGGAACTGGCGGTGGCTTCGTTCAGCACGGTCTACGATATCGAGCGAGTCGAGACGGCGCTGAATGATCTGAACGAAGGCGCGAGCGATGCGCTGCGCGCGACTTACGAGAAGATGCTGAAGACGGGCAACCTGCGCTTTTGCGTGAAGCCGACGCGCATGCCCGCGTTCGATTCGCTCACGGACGAATTGCCGAACTTCGCCGAGCCGCTCGACGACGTGCGCAAGCAGGTGGCGCTGTGCCTCGAAACCGACGACCGTCTCGAATTGATGCCGATCCTCCTGCTCGGCGAGCCGGGCATCGGCAAGACGTATTTCGCGAAGGCGCTCGCGAAGATGCTCGGGACCGCTTACCACTACGTGCCGATGAGTTCGCTGACGGCCGGCTGGGTGCTGTCGGGCGCGTCGTCGCAGTGGAAGAACGCGAAGCCGGGCAAGGTGTTCGACGCGCTCGTCAACGGCTGCTACTCGAACCCCGTGATCGCGATCGACGAGATCGACAAGGCGGGCAGCGACGCGCAGTACGATCCGCTCGGCGCGCTGTATGCGCTCCTCGAGCACGATACCGCGTGCGCGTTCGTCGACGAATTCGCCGAGGTGCCGATCGACGCGGGCAACGTGATCTGGATCGCGACCGCGAACGACGCGAGCGCGATTCCCGAGCCGATCATGAACCGGATGAACGTGTACGAGATCGAGCCGCCCGACGCGTCGGGCGCGCGCCGCATCGCGCAGACGATCTACGGCGAGATCCGCAACGCGCACGCGTGGGGGCGGCGCTTTCCCGACGCGCTCGGCTGCGACGCGCTCGACGTGCTCGCCGCGATGCCGCCGCGCACGATGCGCCGCGTGCTGCTGCACGCGTTCGGCGCGGCGCGGCTCGACGGGCGGGACGCGATCGCGCCGCGCGACATCCGCACCGACGAAAGCGCGGGGCGACGCCGGCCGATCGGCTTTTGACGGCCGCCACGCGCGCACGCTTCGCGCGACGTACAATCGAAGGTCCTGCCTTCGAAGCGTGAGCGAAGCGAATGACAATGGAGCGGATTGATTGTGTGGTGATCGGCGCCGGCGTTGTCGGCGTGGCGATCGCGCGCGAGCTGGCCGCGCGCGGCCGCGAGACGCTGATCCTGGAAGCGGCCGA
Source organism: Burkholderia sp. MSMB1589WGS (assembly GCF_001636105.1). Lineage (NCBI taxonomy): Bacteria > Pseudomonadati > Pseudomonadota > Betaproteobacteria > Burkholderiales > Burkholderiaceae > Burkholderia > Burkholderia sp. MSMB1589WGS. The sequence goes on along the minus strand of NZ_LNJT01000006.1, from coordinate 1,148,011 downwards.
CGCGGTCGGCACGGGCGCGAGCTCGCGCAGCAGCGAGGTGATCCACGCGGGGCTCTACTACCCGCGCGGATCGCTGAAGGCGTCGCTGTGCGTGCACGGGCGAGACCTGCTGTACGACTTCTGCGACACGCACCACGTGCCGCACCGGCGCTGCGGCAAGCTCGTCGTCGCGACCTCGCCCGCGCAGGCGAAGCAGTTGAAGGCGATCGCCGCGCGCGCGGAAGAAAACGGCGTGCTCGATCTGCTGACGCTGTCGCGCGACGAGGTGCAGGCGCTCGAGCCCGAGCTCGAATGCATCGAGGCGCTGTTCTCGCCGAGCACGGGCATCGTCGACAGCCATCAATTGATGCTCGCGCTGCTCGGCGACGCCGAGCGCGGCGGCGCATCGTGCGCGCTGCGCTCGCCCGTCGAATCGATCGACGCGGCGGGCGGCCGCTTCGTTGTGCGCACGGGCGGCGATGCGCCGGCCGCAATCGAGGCCGCGTGCGTGATCAACAGCGCGGGGCTCGGCGCGCAGGCGCTCGCCAAGCGCATCCGCGGGCTCGATTCGCGCTGGGTGCCGCCGCTCTATCTCGCGCGCGGCAATTACTTCAGCCTGTCCGGCCGCGCGCCGTTCGCGCACCTCGTCTATCCGGTGCCGGACCGCGCCGGGCTCGGCGTTCATCTGACGCTCGATCTCGCCGGCGGCGCGCGCTTCGGGCCCGACGTCGAATGGATCGACACGCTGCGTTACGACGTCGATCCGCATCGCGCCGAATCGTTCTACACGTCGATCCGTGCGTATTGGCCCGGATTGCCCGACGGCTCGCTTCAGCCGGCTTACGCGGGCATTCGTCCGAAAGTCTCCGGGCCCGGCGAGCCCGCTGCCGATTTCGTGATCCAGGGCGCGGCGCAGCATGGCGTGCGCGGGCTCGTGAACCTGTTCGGCATCGAGTCGCCCGGGCTCACCGCGGCGCTCGCGATCGCGCAGCGCGTCGGCGAAATGGCGGCGCGCACGCCGCATGCGTAGGCTGCGTGACGATTTCTTGTTCTCCGTTGGCTTATCTTCGGAATTACCCGCGACACATCGGGGCGCGTGAGCGGTATGCTTGTGCGCTGCTGCCGCCAGAGCAGCGACAACCCACAATGTTGGAGCGAATTCCCATGAAAACGTCCCGCCGGAGTTTCCTGATCACGAGCGTCGGCGCCGTGTCGGCGCTCGCGCTCACGCGCGAAGCGTTCTCGGTCGATTTGCCGATGCTGTCCGAAACCGATCCGACCGCCGTCGCGCTCGGCTACAAGGCCGACGCCACCAAGGTGGACAAGGCGAAGTTCCAGAAATACGTGGCAGGCGAAACCTGTTCGGGCTGCATGCTGTATCAGGGCAAGAAGGGCTCGGCATCGGGCCCGTGCGGCGCGTTCCCCGGCAAGCAGGTGGTGGCGAAGGGCTGGTGCAGCGCGTTCACGAAGAAGATGGCGTGACGCAGGCCTGGCGCGGCGTCGCGCCGCGCCGCACCGTGCCGAATCGACATGCACAGACGCCCGCCGTCCGACGACGGCGGGCGTTTTTTTTATTGCTTGAAATCGATTCCGCCGCTTTCTACACTCGCTCCACGACGCTCGGCGCGGCGCCCGCCCTTTTTTTCAGGCGGCGATATCGGCGCACGGCGCATCACGAAAGCACGACGACAGCGAGGAGCGAGGATGTCATCCATTGCGGTTTCGACGAAAACGGCGGGACATGCGCTGAACCGGCGCGCGGTGGCGGCGGCCGTGATCGGCAACGCGCTCGAGTGGTACGACTTCACCGTTTTCAGTTTCATGACGGTCGTGATCGCGCAGTTGTTCTTTCCGACCAGCAACGAATATTCGTCGCTGCTCCTCACCACCGCGACGTTCGGCGTCGCGTTCTTCATGCGGCCGATCGGCGGCATCGTGCTCGGCCTCTACGCGGATCGCGCGGGACGCAAGGCGGCGCTGTCGCTCGTGATCCTGCTGATGACGGTCGGCATCTTCCTGATCGCGGTCGCGCCGCCGTATGCGGCGATCGGCATCGGCGGGCCGCTTCTCATCGTGCTCGGCCGCCTGTTGCAGGGCTTCTCCGCGGGCGGCGAATTCGGCAGCGCGACCGCGCTGCTGATCGAGGCGGCGCCGTTTTCGCGGCGCGGCTACTACGGCAGTTGGCAGATGGCGAGCCAGGCGGCGGCGCTTCTGCTCGGCTCGCTCGTCGGCGTGGCCGTGACGCGCGGCCTGTCGACCGAGGCCCTGCATGCGTGGGGCTGGCGCGTGCCGTTCCTGATCGGGCTCGTGATCGGGCCGGTCGGCTTCTACGTGCGCCGCCATCTCGTCGATTCGGAGGCGTTCCTGCAGGCGCGCGAGCGCGGCGAGCACGTGACGCTTCGCGAAGTGTTCGCGCGGCACGCTCGCGCGGTGATGTGCGGGCTCGGCGCGGTGATCGCGCTCACCGTCACCGTCTACGTGCTGATCAGCTATCTGCCGACGTTCGCCGTCAAGCAACTGAAGCTGCCTTACGGGCAATCGTTCTACGCGGTGATCATCGGCAACCTGCTGCTGACCGCGCTGTCGCCCGTCGCGGGCGCGTGGTCCGACCGGATCGGGCGCAAGGGGCTCTCGCTGTGGGCGCTCGGGCTCACGCTCGTGATGATCTATCCGCTCTTCGTGTGGCTCGACGCGTTGCCGAGCATCGCGCGGCTGATCGTCGTGCAGGCGATCCTGTCGGTGACGCTCGCCGGCTACTATGGCCCGTTCGGCGCGATGATCGCCGAGCTCTTTCCGGCGAACGTGCGCTCGACGGGGCTGTCGCTCGCCTATAACGTCGCGGTGATGGTGTTCGGCGGCTTCGGCCAGTTCATCGTCACGTGGCTCATCAAGACGACGGGCACGCCGCTTGCACCGACCTATTACGTGATGGCGGGGCTCGCGCTGTCGGTCGTCGCGCTCGCGTTCGTGCCGGCGAGAAGCAACGATCCCGATTGATCGACGTTGACGGCCGCACGCCGAAAAGCATCACGCATTCCGTAACAGCCGCGGCCCGAATCCGTTCGATCTCCGAAGACCGTTGCGAATATACGAAGATATAAGGGATAACGCTGATCTCGGCGCATCGTGCCGAATCGGCTCGGCATCGCGCGCGTTTTGCGCCGCAAAGCCGCGCATCTCCTTGCAATTGACGATTGCGAGCATATGACGAACGGTTTTTTCTCCAGCTTGTTCCTCTTACGAAAGCTCAAGTAATATCCGCCTACGCCGGCCTGGGCCGGCCTTGAACCGGAGACCTGGAGGAAACATGGAACATAACCGTCTGTTGCGCGCACTGCGTGTTACCGCCATCGCGGGCGTTGCAGCGGCATCTTGCGGCATCGCGGGCTCTGCATTCGCACAGATCCCGAACAAAACGCTCGTCTACTGCTCAGAAGGCAGCCCGGCGGGCTTCGATTCCGCGCAATTCACGACGGGCGTCGATTTCACCGCGTCGACGTTCCCGATCTACAACCGCCTCGTCGAGTTCGAGCGCGGCGGCACGAAGGTTGAGCCCGGCCTCGCCGAGAAGTGGGACATCTCGCCCGACGGCAAGGTCTACACGTTCCATCTGCGCCACGGCGTCAAATTCCACACGACCGATTTCTTCAAGCCGACGCGCGAATTCGACGCGGACGACGTCACGTTCACGTTCGAGCGGATGCTCGATCCGAACCAGCCGTTCCGCAAGGCGTATCCGGTGTCGTTCCCGTACTTCACCGACATGGGCCTCGACAAGCTGATCGTGAAGATCGAGAAGGTCGATCCGTATACGGTCCGCTTCACGCTGAAGGAGCCGAACGCGCCGTTCATCCAGAACCTCGCGATGGAATTCGCGTCGGTGCTGTCCGCCGAATACGCGGACCAGTTGATGAAGGCGGGCAAGGCGGCCGACATCAATCAGAAGCCGATCGGCACGGGCCCGTTCATCTTCCGCAGCTACACGAAGGACGCGACGATCCGCTTCGACGGCAATCCCGATTATTGGAAGAAGGGCGCGGTGAAGATCTCGAAGCTGATCTTCTCGATCACGCCCGATCCGGGCGTGCGCGTGCAGAAGATCAAGCGCAACGAGTGCCAGGTGATGAGCTATCCGCGGCCCGCCGACATCGCGACGCTGAAGGCCGATTCGAACGTCGACATGCCGTCGCTGCCGGGCTTCAACCTCGGCTACCTCGCGTACAACGTGCAGCACAAGCCGGTCGACAAGCTCGAAGTGCGCCAGGCGCTCGACATGGCGATCAACAAGAAGGCGATTCTCGAATCCGTCTATCAGGGCGCGGGCCAGGCGGCGAGCGCGCCGATGCCGCCGACCCAATGGTCGTACGACAAGAACCTGAAGGCCGCCGCCTACGATCCGGCGAAGGCGAAGGCGCTGCTCGCGAAGGCGGGCTACCCGAACGGCTTCCCGATCACGCTGTGGGCGATGCCCGTGCAGCGCCCGTACAACCCGAACGCGAAGCTGATGGCCGAGATGATCCAGGCCGACTGGGCGAAGATCGGCGTGCAGGCGAAGATCGTCACGTACGAGTGGGGCGAGTACATCAAGCGCGCACATGCGGGCGAGCACGATACGATGCTGATCGGCTGGAACGGCGACAACGGCGACCCCGACAACTGGCTCGGCACGCTGCTCGGCTGCGAGGCGGTCAAGGGCAACAACTTCTCCGAGTGGTGCTACAAGCCGTTCGACGAGCTGATCCAGAAGGGGCGCGTGACGACGTCGCAGGACGGCCGCACGAAGATTTACATGCAGGCGCAGCAGATCTTCGCGCAGCAACTGCCGTTTTCGTCGATCGCGAACTCGACCGTCTATCAGCCCGTGCGCAAGAACGTCGTCGACATGCGGATCGAGCCGCTCGGCTATGCGCGCTTCGACGGCGTCAGCGTGAAATAAGCGCGTTGGTGCGCCGTTAGCCCGACTGCACGATAATCACCCGGCGACGGGGGGCCACGAGCTCCTCGTCGCCGGTCGCACATTTCCCACAAGAAAATATCGAGAAGCGTCATGTTCCGATTCGTCTTGCGCCGCGTGGGCATGGTGATCCCGACCTTCATCGGCATCACGGTGCTCGCGTTCGCGCTGATCCACCTGATACCGGGCGACCCCATCGAAGTGATGATGGGCGAGCGCGGCGTCGATCCGGCGATGCATGCGGAAGCCTTGCATCGCCTCGGGCTCGACGAGCCGCTTCCCATGCAGTACCTGCACTACGTCGGCCGCGCGCTGCGCGGCGACCTGGGCATGTCGATCATCACCAACACGAGCGTGATGGGCGAGTTCCTCGCGCGCTTTCCGGCGACGGTCGAGCTGTCGATCTGCGCGCTCGCGTTCGCGCTCGCGCTCGGGCTGCCGGCCGGCGTGTTCGCCGCGCTCCGGCGCGGCACGATCGTCGATCACGGCGTGATGGGCACGGCGCTCACCGGCTATTCGATGCCGATCTTCTGGTGGGGGCTCATCCTCATCATGGTGTTCTCGGCGACGCTCGGCTGGACGCCCGTGTCGGGCCGCATCGCCGTTGAATACGAGATTCCTCATGCGACGGGCTTCATGCTGATCGACACGCTGCTCTCCGGCGAGGAGGGCGCGTTCGCGTCGGCGGTGAGCCACCTGATCCTGCCCGCGATCGTGCTCGGCACGATTCCGCTCGCGGTGATCGCGCGGATGACGCGCTCGTCGATGCTCGAAGTGCTGCGCGAGGACTACATCCGCACCGCGCGCGCGAAGGGGCTGTCGCCCGCGCGCGTCGTCGTCGTGCATGCGCTGCGCAACGCGCTGATTCCGGTCGTCACGGTGATCGGCCTGCAGGTCGGCACGCTGCTCGCGGGCGCCGTGCTCACCGAGACGCTGTTCTCGTGGCCGGGCGTCGGCAAATGGCTGATCGACGCGATCGGCCGCCGCGACTATCCGGTCGTGCAAGGCGGCATCCTGATGATCGCGACGCTCGTGATCGTCGTGAACCTGGTCGTCGATCTGCTGTACGGCGTGCTGAATCCGCGCATTCGCCATACGAGGTAATCGAACATGCATCCCCATACTCATATCCATTCGCTGCGCCGGCGCCCGAGCGCCGCCGCGGCATTCGACCGCGCGCGCGCGGCCACGCGGGAGGCCCGATGAGCGACCTGCAAAACGCGATGCCGTCGCAGGCGGCGCCCGCAAGCGGCCGCGTGCTCGCGCTGCGCGAATTCTGGGCGAATTTCTCCCGCAACCGCGGCGCGGTCGGCGCCGGCATCGTCGTGCTCGCGCTGGTCGCAGTCGCGCTGCTCGCGCCGGTGCTCGCGCCGCACAGCCCGATCGAGCAGTACCGCGACCACGTGAAGATTCCGCCCGCGTGGCTCGCGGGCGGCAACTGGCAATTCGTGCTCGGCACCGACGAAGCGGGCCGCGACATCCTCTCGCGGCTGATGTACGGCGCGCGGATGTCGTTCTGGATCGGCTTCGTCTCGGTCGTGCTCGCGCTGATTCCGGGCGTCGTGCTCGGGCTCGTCGCCGCGTTCTTCCAGAAGTGGGCCGACACGCCCGTGATGCGCGTGATGGACGTGCTGCTCGCGCTGCCGTCGCTGCTGCTCGCGGTCGCGGTCGTCGCGATCATCGGCCCGGGCCTGACCAACACGATGTTCGCGATCGCGATCGTCGCGCTGCCCGCGTACGTGCGCCTCACGCGCGCGTCGGCGCTCGGCGAGCTGCAGAAGGAGTACGTGACGGCGTCGCGCGTCGCGGGCGCGGGCACGCCGCGCCTGATGTTCTCGCAGGTGCTGCCGAACTGCACGGCGCCCCTCATCGTGCAGGCGACGCTCGGCTTTTCGTCGGCGATCCTCGATGCGGCCGCGCTCGGCTTCCTCGGCCTCGGCGTGCAGCCGCCGACGGCCGAGTGGGGCGCGATGCTCGCGTCGGCGCGCGACTACATCGACAACGCATGGTGGATCGTCACGATGCCGGGCCTGTCGATCCTGATCTCGGTGCTCGCGATCAACCTGCTCGGCGACGGGCTGCGCGACGCGCTCGATCCCAAACTCAAGCGGATGGCCTGACATGAGCGATTTATTGACCATCCGCAATCTCGCGGTGAACTTCAACGGGCTGCCCGCGGTCGACAGGATCAACCTGTCGGTCGCGCGCGGCGAAGTGGTCGGCGTGGTGGGCGAATCCGGCTCGGGCAAGAGCGTGACGATGATGGCGCTGATGGGCTTGATCGACGCGCCCGGCATCGTCACCGCCGACGAAGTCACGTTCGACGGCGTCGATCTCTTGAAGGCGAGCCCGAAGGCGCGCCGCAGGATCATCGGCAAGGACGTCGCGATGGTGTTCCAGGACGCGCTGACGAGCCTGAACCCGAGCTACACGGTCGGCTATCAGATCAAGGAGGTGCTGAGGCTGCACGAGGGCCTGCGCGGCGACGCGCTGAGAAAGCGCACGCTCGAACTGCTCGACCAGGTCGGGATTCCCGATGCGAAGAACCGCATCGACACCTTCCCGCACCAGATGTCGGGCGGCATGAACCAGCGCGTGATGATCGCGATGGCGGTCGCGTGCAATCCGAAGCTCCTGATCGCCGACGAGCCGACGACCGCGCTCGACGTGACGATCCAGGCGCAGATCATGGATCTGCTCGTCACGCTGCAGAAGGAGCGCGGGATGGCGCTCGTGCTGATCTCGCACGATCTCGCGGTCGTGTCGGAAGTCGCGCAGCGCGTCGCGGTGATGTACGCGGGCGAGATCATCGAGACGAACCGCGTGCCGGAGATCTTCGCGCATCCGCATCATCCGTACACCGAAGCGTTGCTCGCGGCGATTCCGGAGCACAATGCGGGCGCGAAGCGCCTCGCCGCGCTGCCCGGGATGGTGCCGGGCCGCGACGACAGGCCGAGCGGGTGCCTGTTCGCGCCGCGCTGCAAGTACGTCGTCGACGACTGCATGAAGGCGCGGCCCGCGCTTGCCGAGCTCGCGCCGGGCACCGGCGTGCGCGCGCGCTGCATCAAGCCGCTCAATCTGCAAGCGATGCACACCGAAGGAGGCGCGCGATGAACGCAGTCCACGAAACGCGCGAAGCCGCCGCGCGAGACGACGTCGTGCTCGTCGCGGACCATCTCGCGAAGCACTACACGGTGCGGCGCGGGATGTTCGGCCACGGCACCGTGAAGGCGCTGAACGGCGTGTCGTTTTCGCTCGTGCGCGGCAAGACGCTCGCCGTCGTCGGCGAGTCCGGCTGCGGCAAGTCGACGCTCGCGCGGCAGCTCACGATGATCGAGCAGCCGAGCGCGGGGCACTTGTCGATCGACGGCCGCGACGTCGCGGGCGCCAGCAAGGAAACGATCGCCGCGCTGCGCCGCCGCGTGCAGATGGTGTTCCAGAATCCGTTCGCGTCGCTCAATCCGCGCAAGACGGTCGAGCAGACGCTCGCCGAGCCGCTTGCGATCAACACGCGGCTCACGGCCGCCGAGCGCGCGCAGCGGATCGCGCAGATCATGCGCACGGTGGGCCTGCGGCCCGAGCATGCGAAGCGCTACCCGCACATGTTCTCGGGCGGGCAGCGCCAGCGTGTCGCGATCGCGCGCGCGATGATCCTCGAGCCGCGGATCGTCGTCGCCGACGAGCCGGTGTCCGCGCTCGACGTGTCGATCCAGGCGCAGATCCTGAATCTCTTCATGGATCTGCAGGAGCAGTTCAGGACGAGCTACGTGTTCATCTCGCACAACCTCGCGGTCGTCGAGCACATCGCCGACGACGTGATGGTGATGTACTTCGGCAGCGTCGCGGAGCTCGGCGACAAGAAGACGATCTACGCGCGGCCGCGGCACCCGTACACGCGCGCGCTGATGTCGGCGACGCCCGCGATCTTCGAGGCGGATCGCAAGATCCAGATCAAGCTGCAGGGCGAGCTGCCGTCGCCGCTCAATCCGCCGTCCGGCTGCGCGTTCCATCAGCGCTGCCCGTACGCGGTCGAGCGGTGCCGCGCCGAGGAGCCGAAGCTGCGCGACGTCGATGGCCGGCTCGTTGCCTGCCATCGCGCCGAGGAGGTGGGGGAGGCGAATGCCTGAGGCAGTGGCGGCGCGCGAAGCCGCGCGCCGCTCGCGTAACAGCGTGCGGCGCGTGGCGACGCACGCCGCACGGACGCCCCGGCGCTGGCGCGCGCGCTCGCTCGCGAGCGCCGTGCTCGCCGGCGCGTGCGCGACGGGCGGGCTCGCCTGGCCGCCCGTCGGCGCGCTGGCGGCGGGCAGCGTCGCGACCGCGCCGCTGCCGCAGGCGCCGATTCCCGCGCCGAGCATGTCGCTGCCGGGCTTCCACGCGCCGCCGCCGTCGACGTCGAACGGCACCGTCGCGAGCGGCGCGGTGCGCACGCAGCCCGCGCGGATGCCGTTCTACGTCGCGACGAAAAACAAGGTCACGATTTACGTGCTCGGCACGCTGCACGTCGGCGACCCCGCCGACTATCCGGCGAGCCAGCCGTTTCGCCGGCCGATCCTCGCGGCGCTCGCCGCGTCGCCGACACTCGCGCTCGAGCTGTCGCCGGACGATCTGCTCGAATCGCAGGACGACGTGTCGAAGTACGGCGTATGCAACTACGCGTGCCTGCCGCGCCTGTTGCCGCCGCCCCTCTGGCAGAAGCTCGCGAGCCGGCTGCGCGGCAATCCGGCCGCGCTCGCCGGCATCCGCAACATGCGGCCGTGGCTCGCGTCGCTCGTCGTCGAAACGTACGATTCGCTGTCGGCCGGCTTGCAGACCGAATACGGCACCGAGGCGCAACTGCAGAACGTGTTCCTGCGCAAGAAGGGCGGCAGGGTGGTCGGGCTCGAGACGCTCGCCGAGCAGATGCGCGCGTTCACGGGGCTCACGCTCGCGCAGCAGCGCGAGATGCTCGCGCAGGACATGGTGCAGACGCCCGCGCAGAACGCGGCCGACGTGCGCGCGCTGCATCGCCTCTGGCGCATCGGCGACGCGGACGCGATCGCCGCCTGGGCGAGCGCGAAGACGGAGCGGCTCGCGCGCGCGCAGTCGATCGCCGATTCGATCGACAACAAGATCGTCTACGAGCGCAACCGCCGCTTCGTTGCGCGGATGACGGCGATCGCCGCGCCGAACCGGCCGCTGTTCGTCGCAATCGGCGCGCTGCACCTGGGCGGCCCGAAGGGCGTGCTCGAATTGCTGCGGCAGCAGGGCTATCGCGTCGACGCCGGGTAATCGGGAACCCGAACGAACGGGCGGGCGAATAGGGATGGAGATGGGGATAGGGATAAACCCACATTTTGGCCGCGGCGCACGGGCAAACCCTGTTCCGACGATTGACACTCCAAGGCGCTAAACCTATGCTCTTTTCACCAAGCCGTAAAAAAGAAAATGCGCTACGGGGAACAATAAAAACAGCGCGGGGGTAGCGTTGCCGGCATGCTTTCGGCGTGCCGGCAACGGTTGTCTGCATGCACGACGGGGCCAGTCACGACAACAAGCCACCATGCAGGCACGTACGCCTATTCGATGGGCGTTCCGCCGTCCGGCCGGGGGAAGCAGATGCGGGCGGCGGCGGACGCATTTTTCATCCTGAGCGACGGATTCGGTCGCGACGATGCGGGGCCGCTGGCCGGCCTGCCGCGCGGATCGGCCGGCCGATCGAAGCAGAAGCGCCCGAGGGCGCTTTTTTCATGTGCGCCGTGCGGCCGCGCGCCGCGCCCGCTCACCGAAACATCAGAACATTCAGCAGAACGATGTTCGTCGCGAGCAGCGCGAGCGCGGTCGGGATCTGCGCCTTGATCACGCCGTTCTTGTCGGGCAGCTCGAGCAGCGCGGCGGGCACCATGTTGAAGTTCGCGGCCATTGGCGTCATCAGCGTGCCGCAGTAGCCGGAGAACATCCCGATCGCGACCATCACGGCCGGATCGCCATGGAACACGTTGACGAGGATCGGCACGCCGACGCCGCCCGTCATCACCGGGAACGCGGCGAAGCCGTTGCCCATCACCATCGTGAAGAGCGCCATCCCGATGCAGTACACGGCGACCGCGACGAGCCGGTAATCGAGGTTCACATACGCGGTCGTCACGTGCGCGACCGCCTTGCCGACGCCCGCGTCGGAGAACACGAGCCCGAGCATGCCGAGCATCTGCGGCAGCACGGCCGCCCACGACAGCGCGTCGATCAGCCGCCGCGCCTCCTGCAGCGACTGGCCGACCGAATCGCGCGTGATCCGGCATGCGAAGCCGAGCGCGATCACGCAGCCGATGCCGAAGCCGATCAGCGTGACGTTCTTCGGATCGACGAGCGGCGCGCCGCCGACGTGCAGATGGCTTGCCGCGAGCGTGATCGCGACCGTCACGAACGGAATCGTGAGCGCGGGCATGAAGAGCCGGTTGCCGATGCGCGCGGCGCTCGCGCGGCGCGCATCGTCGGACGGCAGCTTCGGCTTGGCCGCCGTCACGCCGCCGAAGCCCGCGATCAGCGCCATCACGATCACGAGCGCGCCGACGAGCTCGACGGGCAGCTTGTCGCCGATGAGGAAGACGAGCGCGTACAGCAGCCAGAAGCCGCCCGCGGTGAAGCGGCGCGGGTGCGCGCGGTCCGTGACGATCGTCGCGCCGACCGCGAGCAGCACGAGGCCGACGAGCCAGAACAGATAATCGATCGTGAGCGTCATGCGCGGCCTCCGTTGTCGGCGGCGGGGTTCGCGGCGAGGTGCGACGCGGCGCCCGCGCGCAGCTCGCGTTCGAGCCGGCGGTCGAGCAGCCACAGCCGCAGGCCGTGGATCAGGAACGCGGACGCGGCGGTCGGGATGCCCCAGAGCGCGACGTGCATCGGTTCCACCGCGATGCCCGCTTCCTTCAGGAACGTCACCATCAGCACGATCGCGCCGAACGCGACGAAGATGTCTTCGCCGAAGAAGAGGCCGACGTTGTCGGTCGCGGCCGCGTACGCGCGCAGCCGGTGGCGGATCGCGTCGGGCAGCGGACCGAAACGGTTCTCGGTCGCGCCTTCGGCCATCGGCGCGATCAGCGGCCGCACCATCTGCGGATGACCGCCCAGGCCCGTCAGGCCGACGGCCGCCGTCAGCTCGCGCACGAGCAGATAGAGGATGAGGAGGCGCCCCGCAGTGGCCGCCCTGATGCTCGCGATCCACGCCTGCGCGCGCTCGCGCAGCCCGTGCCGCTCGAGGAGGCCGATCACGGCGAGCGGCAGCAGGATGATGAGCGGGATGTTGCGGGTCTTGAGGAAGCCCGCGCCGATCGCGGCGAGAATCCGCTCGGGCGGAAAGTGCGCGCTCGCTGCCGTCACGATCGCCGCGGTCGCGACGATCAGCATCGGATTGAAGCGCAGCGCGAAGCCGACGACGATCACGGCGACGCCGATCAGCGGCCATAGACTTACGGTGCCTTGCATGAACATTCTCCTGACATGGGTTGACGCGCGCCGTCTTCGGGCGGCGCGCGGCGGCTTGCGATCGGCGCGCGGCCGTCGCGCCGATGGGCCTTCGCGGCTCTCATGGCCGCTCGGGACTGCGGAGTGGACGCGCGCTCGTCGTGCGCGTCCGCCCGATCCTGGCGACGGCGAAGGCTGTCGCGCGGACATGGGTGCGCGCCGGCCTTCGCCGTGTCGGCGAATCGTTCGTGCGGCGGGCGCGGCCCGCCGCCTGCAAGGTGTCGTGTGCGCCCGGCGCGCGGGCGGTGTTCATGCTTCGTGACCTTCTCGGTCTTCGCTGCGCGCAGCCGGACGGCAGGCGTGCGGTCGACGGGATGCGCGATGCGCACGCGCCTTGACGATCGCCTTCGCGGCTTCGGCGCGGGCAGGCCGCTCGCGCAGGGCCGGGTCGCTGGGAAAAAGCGCCGCCGGCCGCGCGTGCGAATCAGACGAATCCGGGACGCATCCCGCGCGAAGCGTTACGCGCGCTCTCCCGCGTGCAGCGCGCCGGGCGCGTGCACGTCGATGCCGGCCGCTTCGAGCGCGTGGCGGATTCGTCTCGCGAAGGCGAGCGCGTGCGGGCCGTCGCCGTGCAGGCAGACCGTCTGCGCGTTGAGCGGCACCCATTCGCCCGTGACCGCGCGCACGCGCTGACCGCGGACCATCTCGAGCGTGCGCGCGAGCATCTCGTTCTCGTCGTCGACGAGCGCGCCCGGCTGGCTGCGCGGCACGAGCGAGCCGTCCGCGCGATAGCCGCGATCGGCGAACACTTCCTCGACGGCGACGAGCCCCGCGTGCCGCGCGGCATCGACGAACCCGCTTTTCGCAAGGCCGAACACCGCGAGCGACGGATCGAAATCGTGGATCGCCGACACGACCGCGTCGGCGATCTCGGGCTCGCGCGCGGCCTGGTTGTACAGCGCGCCGTGCGGCTTCACGTGCGCGATGCGCCCGCCTTCCGCCTGAGCGATCGCAGATAGCGCGCCCAATTGATACAGCACGCCCGCGTAGATCTCGCTCGCGGGCAGATCCATTTCCCTGCGGCCGAAATTCTCCGGATCGTGAAAGCTCGGATGCGCGCCGATCGACACGCCTTTTTCGACCGCCCAGCGCACGCAGTCGCGCATCGCCGTGGCGCCGCCCGCGTGCCAGCCGCACGCGATGTTCGCCGATGTGACGAAGTCGAGAAGCGCCTCGTCGGAGCCGCAGCCTTCGCCGAGGTCGGCGTTCAAATCGATTTCCATGACGTTTCTATCCAAAGCGTTCGCGGCCGGCCGCGCGGCGGCACCCGGCCCCGGAATCATGCGGCCACTGCCCGCGCGGCGCGCGCACGCTGCAGCGCTTCCTCACGCATCTCGATCGCGATGTCGATCTGCCGCAGGTACGCGCGCTCGGCGGCGAGCGCGTCGCGCGCGGCCGCCGCCGTCACGCGGACGAAGCGGACCGGCAGGTTCAGGCGCGCCTGCGCGAGCTTCCAGAGGTCCGCGCGGATCACGGCGCCGATCCGCGGATAGCCGCCCGTCGTCTGCGCGTCGTTCATCAGCACGATCGGCTGGCCGTTGCCCGGCACCTGGATCGTGCCCGGCAGCACCGCGTGCGACAGCAGGTCGCCCGTCTCGGTGCGCTCGAGCTTCGCGCCCGCGAGCCGGTAGCCCATCCGGTTGCTGTTCGGCGTGACGATCCATTCCTCGTCCCAGAACGCCTGCTGCGCCGCCGGCGCGAAGCTCGCGTATTGCGGGCCGGGCAGCACGCGCACGGGCATCGCCCATGCGGCGTGCGCGTGCTTGGCGTGCTTGGCGTGCTTGTGGCGGCGCGGCTCCTTGTCGACGCGCGCGAACGCGCACCACGCGGGCGCCTTCACGCCGAACTCGGGCGCGTCGGGCGCGACGCACGCGGGCGCGGCGGCGGGCGGCGCGCCGACGGGCAGCCGGTCGCCGTCGCGCAGCACGCGGCCGCCGAGGCCGCCGAAGCGCGACGCGAGATCGGTGCTGCGCGAGCCGAGCATCGGCAGCACGTCGATGCCGCCCGCGACGCACAGATAGCCGCGCATCCCGCGCTTCGCGACGGGCAGCGCGAGCGTCTGGCCGGCCGCGACGGGCACGCTCCACCACGAGTAGATCGGCACGCCGTCGAGCGTCGCGCCGAACTCGGTGCCGGTGATCGCGATGCGCGCCGCGCGCGGAAAGCGGAACGACGCGGGGCCGAGCGTGATTTCGATCGCGGCGGCGTCCGGCCGGTTGCCGACGAGGCGATTGCCCACTTCGAGCGCGAGCGAGTCGAGCGCGCCGCTTTGCGCGACGCCCAGATGGCGATAGCCGCGGCGGCCGAGATCCTGGACTGTCGACAGCGGCCCGGCGCGCAGCACTTCGATGCCGCTCGTTGCTTGGCGTGAAGTCATCCGGTATGCACCCCCGCGACGGTGAAGCGCACGCGGTCGCCCGGCTGCAGCAGCGTGGGCGGCGTGCGCGCGGGATCGAAGAGCGCGAGCGGCGTGCGGCCGATCAGTTGCCAGCCGCCCGGCGCGGCGGCCGGATAGATGCCCGTCTGCTCGCCGCCGATGCCGACCGAGCCGGCGGGCACCTCGAGCCGGGGCACGGCGCGCCGCGGCGTGTGCAGCGAGCCGTCGAGGCCGCCCATGTACGTGAAGCCCGGCTGAAAGCCGAGGAAGAACACGACGTAGGCGCCCGCCGAATGGCGGCGCACGACCTCGTCGCGCGCGAGCCCCGTGTGCTTCGCGACCGCGTCGAGATCGGGGCCGAATGCGCCGCCGTACTCGACGGGGATCTCGATCTCGCGGCCGTTTTCGGCGACGCCGTCGGCGTCGCGCCACGCGGCCTTCATCAGCGGCGCGAGCGTGTCGGCCGTCGTTTCGAGCGGGTCGAACACGATCGTCAGGTTGTTCATGCCGGGCACGACGTCTACGACGTGCGGCCAGCCCGCCGCCGCGCTCGCGACCGCCCACACGCGGCGCTGGCATTCGAGCGTCGCGGGCGGGGGCGCCTCGCAGACGAGGGCGGTGTCGCCAAGCGGATAGATGCGTGGAGTGGTCATCGGTGGCAAGCAAACGGCGTTGAGCCGGGTGAAGAATACATTATCAATAAAATGTCGATAACTTATCGTCAAAAAATTTTGCCGGACGTCGCGCGGACGACTTTGGCGTACACTTTCGCGCACCTCCGACTCGCCTTCGCCGATCCGCCATGCAGCGCCATCCGACCAAGATCGTATCGTCCGAACATCTCGTTTCCGAGACAAGCGCGGAGCTCTCCGAGCTTGAATATGCGCTCATCATGGCGGGAAATGCGTTCAATCGCTGGATGGTCCGGTGCATGGCAGCGGCCGGCGCGAAGGACATGACGGCGGTCGAGGTGTCGCTGCTGCACCACGTGAGCCACCGGGACCGCAAGAAGAAGCTGGCCGACATTTGCTTCGTGCTCAACATCGAGGACACGCACGTCGCGACGTATGCACTCAAGAAGCTGGTAGCTAGAGGGTACGTAAAAAGCGAAAAGACAGGCAAGGAAGTGTTCTTCGACGCGACCGACGCGGGCCGCGCGCTCTGCCTCAAGTACCGCGACGTGCGCGAGCGCTGCCTGATCGAGACCCTGAAGGACAGCGGGCTCACGAACGAGCAGATCGGCGACGCCGCGCAACTGCTTCGCCACGCGTCGGGGCTGTACGACACCGCGGCGCGCGCGGCCGCGTCGCTGTAGCTTCCGGGCGGCGCTGCGGCGGGGCGGGCAGTGCCGCGCCGAGCGCCGGCCGCCGCGCCCCGCGTGCCGGCCGGCGCGCGTCAGTCGCCGGACCGATGGAGCCGCGTCTCGGTGACGATCCAGTCGAGCGGCAGATCGTGCGCTTCGCGCGGCAATTCGCGCACGCCGCACGCGTCGTAAGCGACGCCGACCGTCACGGGCCGCGCCGTGCCCGGCCACGCGGCGAGCGTGCGGTCGTAATAGCCGCCGCCATAGCCGAGCCGGAAGCAGCCGTGATCGAAGCCGACGCACGGAATCAGCAGCAGGTCCGGCACGAGCCGCGCGCCCGCCGCGGGCTCGGCGATCCGGTGGCGGCCCTCGCGCATCGGCGCATCGGGCGTCCACGCGTGGAATTCGAGCGGCGTGCGAGGCGCTCCGATCACGGGCAGCGCGGCCTGCCGGCTCGCGTCGCCCGCGAGCCACGACGCGATCATCTCGCGCGCGTCGAACTCGCCCGCGAGCGGCCAGTAGAAGCCGACCGTGCGCGGCGCGGCTTGCGCGAGAATCGCGAGCACGCGCTGCGCGAGCGCGTCGTGCGCGAGCGGCGAGCGATGCGCGTCGAGGCGGCGCTGCGCAAGCGTTTCGCGCAGCGTTTGCTTCGGGTTCGGCGCTTGGGCGCGTGCTATGCTTTCGCTCACTAGAGTGCTCCGTATACAACGATGTCAACCAGACTTTTTCGAGTATATCGCGCGTTCGCGGCGCCCCTCGTCGCGGCCGTGCTGGCCGCGGGGACGGCCGCCTGCGCCGCGCAGACCGCCGACGAAGTGGCGTCGAACGACGATCGGGTGTTCGTCCAGTTGCGCGAGGCCGCGCGCAGGAACGATCCGGTGCGCGCCGCGCAGCTCGCCGCGCTGATCCCGAATTATCCGGCGCCGTCGTATCTCGATTACTTCCAGATCAAGCCGCAACTGTTCGACTCGGCGGGCCACGCGCGCCTCGACGCGCCCGACGCGCCGGTGCTGTCGTTCCTGTCGCGCTACGACGGCCAGGCGATCGCCGACCGGATGCGCAACGATTACCTGCTCGTGCTCGGCGCGCGCCACGACTGGCGCACCTTCGACGAGCAGTACAAGCGCTTCGTGCTCGACGACGACACGCAGGTCAAGTGCTATGCGCTCGAATCGCGCGCGGCGCACGGCGAGAACGTCGCGGACATGGCGCGCGAGCTGCTCGTCGAGCCGAAGTACTACGGCGATGCGTGCGTCGACCTCATCACCGCGCTCGCGGCGAACAAGCAGTTCTCGAGCGACGACGTGTGGGCGCAGGTGCGCCTCGCGTACGAGCAGAACTACACGACGCTCGGCGGCAAGATCGCCGACGCGCTCGGCCCGCGCCCGGTCGGCTTCGATCAGGTGACGAGCGCGCCGCCGCTCTTCCTCGCGCGCGGCATCGGCTCCGATGCGGTGTCGCGGCAGCTCGCGCTCGTCGCGATCACGCGGATGGCGCGCAACGACCCGGAAGCGGCGGCGGGGCAGCTCGCGTCGCTCGCGTCGACGCTGACGGCGGACGAGCAGGCGATCGGCTGGGGCGAGATCGGCTATCAGGCGACGGTCAAGCGGCTGCCGCAGGCCGCGTCGTGGTATCGGAAGTCGATGGGCGCGCCGCTGTCGGATCCGGCGTACGAATGGCGCGTGCGCGCGGCGCTCCTCGCCGGCGACTGGCCGATGGTGCGCCGCTCGATCGAGCAGATGCCCGAGCGGCTGCGCGACGACACCGCGTGGATCTACTGGCGCGGCCGCGCGCTGAAGGAGGGTGGCGACACGCTGAAGGCGAACCAGGAATTCGAGCGGATCGCCGGGCAGTTCAACTTCTACGGGCAGCTCGCGGGCGAGGAGCTCGGCCAGAAGACGACGATCCCGCCGCGCGCGAAGGTGACGGACGCCGAGATCGACGCGATCAGCAAGGTGCCGGGCTTCGCGCTCGCGCAGCGCTTCTACGCGCTCGATCTGCGGCTCGAAGGCAACCGCGAATGGAACTGGCCGCTGCGCGGGATGACCGATCGGCAACTGCTCGCCGCGGCCGAGTACGGCAAGCGTGTCGACCTGCTCGACCGCACCGTCAACACCGCCGATCGCACGACGGCCGAGCACGATTTCTCGCTGCGCTATCCGTCGCCGTATCGCGACATCGTCGAGCGCTACGCGCGGACCAACGGGCTCGACATCGAATGGGCGTACGGGCTGATCCGCCAGGAATCGCGCTTCATCACGAACGCGCGCTCGTCGGTGGGCGCGGGCGGCCTGATGCAACTGATGCCGGCGACGGCGCAGCTCGTCGCGAGGAAGCTCGGCCTCGGCACGGTCACGCGCGCGCAGATGCACGACATCGACACGAACGTGCAGCTCGGCACCTGGTACCTGTCCGACATCTACCAGAAGTTCGACAACTCGGCCGTGCTCGCGACGGCCGGCTACAACGCCGGGCCCGGCCGGCCGGCCCAGTGGCGACAGGGGCTCGCGCGCCCCGTCGAGGGCGCGATCTTCGCGGAGACGATCCCGTTCAACGAGACGCGCGAATACGTGAAGAACGTGCTGTCGAACGAGACGTACTACGCGGCGCTCTTCGAGAAGAAGCCGCAATCGCTGAAGGCTCGCCTCGGCTTCATCGCGCCGTAACGCGCGTCGCGCAACGGCCCGGAACATCGCACAGGCGTTTTCCGGGCGCCGCCGGCCGACGCTTCGTGTGAGATTCGCCACCGCGCATCGCGCGGCGGCGCGCTTGGGTGAGGCACGATCATGCAAGGCCAGACCATCGCCGTGCTCGGCGGCACGGGCTTCATCGGCAGCCGCCTCGTCAACGCGCTCGTCGAGGCGGGCGCGCGCGTCCGGATCGGCTCGCGCCGCCGCGAACATGCGCGGCATCTCGCGATGCTGCCCGTCGACATCGTCGAGCTGTCCGCGTTCGACGTGCGCGAGCTCGCCCGCTTCGTCGCGGGCGCGAACGCGGCCGTCAACCTCGTCGGCGTGCTGCACGGCGGGCACGGCAAGCCTTACGGCGAACGCTTCGAGCGGCTGCACGTCGCGCTGCCCGCGGCGCTCGCCGCCGCGTGCATCGAAGCGCGCGTGCCGCGCATGCTTCACGTGAGCGCGCTCGGCGCCGATCCGCGCGCGCCGAGCATGTACCTGCGCTCGAAGGGCGACGGCGAGGCAGCGCTGCGCGCGCAGGCCGCGGCGGGCGTGCTCGACGTCACGGTGTTCCGGCCGTCGATCGTGTTCGGTCCGGGCGACGCGTTCGTCAATACGTTCGCGCGGCTGCAGCGAATCTTTCCGGTGCTGCCGCTCGCGATGCCCGACGCGCTGATGCAGCCGATCTACGTCGGCGACGTGGCGCAGGCGATCGCGAACGCCTGCGCGCGCGACGCGACGCGCGGCCGGACCTACGAGCTCGGCGGGCCGCGCACGTACCGGCTCGAGGAGATCGTCCGCTATGCGGGCAGGCTCGCCGGCCGCCCCGCGCGGATCGTCCGGCTGCCCGACGCGCTCGCGCGGCTGCAGGCGTGCGTGTTCGAGATGCTGCCGGGCGAGCCGCTCATCACGCGCGACAATCTCGCTTCGCTGTCGGTGCCGAGCGTGATGACGGGGCCGATCGCGCCCGAGCTCGGCATCACGCCCGCGAGCCTCGAAAGCATCGCGCCGACCTACATCGGCGACGCGGCGCCGCGCTCGCGCTTTCCCGGCCGGCGCACGCGCCGGTAAGCGGACGGAACGACCGCGGCCGCCGCGGGCGGACCGGACGATCGACAACTACAGGATGAATCCCATGAAACTCGTGATCGGTGACAAGAACTATTCGTCGTGGTCGATGCGCCCGTGGGTGCTGATGAAGCACTTCGGAATCCCGTTCGACGAAGTGATGATCGGGCTGCGGCTCGACGACACGACCGAGCGCATCCGCGCGCACTCGCCGTCGGGCAAGGTGCCGTGCCTCGTCGACGACGACGGCGGCGCGGTCTGGGATTCGCTCGCGATCGTCGAGACGCTCGCCGAGCGCTTCCCGCAGCATGCGCTGTGGCCGAGCGATCCGGCCGCGCGCGCGCACGCGCGCAGCGTGTCCGCCGAGATGCACGCGGGCTTTACCGCGCTGCGCGCCGAGATGCCGCTCAACGTGCGCGAGTCCCACCCCGGGCGCGGCGCGACGCCCGCCGCGCTCGCCGACGTCGCGCGCATCGACGAGCTGTGGCGCACGTGCCTCGCCGCGTCGGGCGGCCCGTTCCTGTTCGGCGCGTTCTCGATCGCCGATGCGATGTACGCGCCCGTCGTGCTGCGCCTGAAGACCTACGCGCCGCCGCTGTCGCCCGAGGCGAGCGCGTATGCGGCGCGCGTCGCCGAGCTGCCGGCCGTGCGCGAATGGATCGAGGGCGCGCGCGGCGAGACCCGCGTGATCGACCTCTACGGGCCGTCGCGATGAGGATCTACGCGGTGGGCGGCGCGATCCGCGACGAACTGCTCGGCTTGCCGGTGCGTGATCGCGACTACGTCGTCGTCGGCGCGACGCCCGAGCAGATGGCCGCGCAAGGCTTCAAGCCGGTCGGCAAGGATTTTCCGGTGTTCCTGCATCCGGACACGCATGAGGAATACGCGCTCGCGCGCACCGAGCGCAAGACGGCGGCCGGCTATCACGGCTTCCAGTTCCATTACGCGCCCGACGTCACGCTCGAGCAGGATCTCGTGCGGCGCGACCTGACGATCAACGCGATGGCGCGCGAAGTGAGCCCGGACGGCGCGCTCGTCGGGCCGGTCGTCGATCCGTTCGGCGGGCAGGCGGATCTGCGTGCGAAGCTGTTCCGGCACGTCGGCGGCGCGTTCGTCGAGGATCCGGTGCGCATCCTGCGCGTCGCGCGCTTCGCGGCGCGCTTCGCCGAGTTCTCGGTTGCACCGGACACGGCCGCGCTGATGCGCAAGATGGTCGATGCGGGCGAGGCTGACGCGCTCGTGCCCGAGCGCGTGTGGCAGGAGCTCGCGCGCGGGCTGATGGAAGCGAAACCGTCGCGGATGTTCGCGGTGCTGCGCGAATGCGGCGCGCTGGCGCGGATCCTGCCCGAGATCGACGCGCTCTTCGGCGTGCCGCAGCGCGCCGACTATCACCCGGAGGTCGACACGGGCGTGCACGTGATGATGGTGATCGATCACGCGGCGAAGCAGGGCTATTCGCTGCCGGTGCGCTTCGCGGCGCTCACGCACGATCTCGGCAAGGCGACGACGCCCGCCGACGTGCTGCCGCGCCACATCGGCCACGAGGGCCGCAGCGTCGATCTGTTGAAGCCGCTGTGCGAGCGGCTGCGGGTGCCGAACGAGTGCCGCGATCTGGCGCTCGTCGTCGCGCGCGAGCACGGCAACCTGCATCGCGTGATGGAGATGGGCGCGGCCGCGCTGGTGCGCCTGTTCGAGCGCGCCGATGCGCTGCGCAAGCCGGCGCGCTTCGCCGAGGCGCTGCAGGCGAGCGAGGCCGACGCGCGCGGCCGGCTCGGCCTCGATGCGACGCCCTATCCGCAGGCCGAGCGGTTGCGGCAGGCGCTCGTCGCCGCGCGCTCGGTCGACGCGGGCGCGATCGCGCAGGGGCTCGCGGGCGAGCCCGCGAAGATCAAGGATGCGGTGCACCGCGCGCGCGTGCGCGCGGTCGCGCAGGCGATCGGCATAGCGGACTGAGGCCGGCGGCGCCGACATGGTGGGGTTGGGCAGCCGAGCCCGGCGATCGGCCGCTCTTCGATGGTAGTGCCCCCGCGAATGCGGCTCGTCCTATCGAATCGCCGCGTCTGTCGCGGCGAGGGGGCCGTCTGACTGCGCAATCGCTCCGCGCTTCGCCATGCCCGCTCACCGCGCTGCGGCGCGCACATTGCGACATCGTCTCGCCACCCGGCGATGAACCGATTCGCATCGTATGGCGCCGAAACGCGCCCGGTCCCGGTTTCGATTTTGGTCTCCGGCGTCGGCTCCGCGTCGCGCGGCATGCTGGACGGCCGGTTCATCTCGCGGCCCCTCGTTTTCCCGAATGCCGGTTCGCTGCGATGGCGTCATTGTCCGCCGGCTTTCCGATCCTGACAGTCGACGTCATCCCCGACCTTCGATCCGCTGCTCCGGCCTTTCCCATATCGCGTTTCCGCCTCGCATTCCGCGGCGCAACCGCGCGCCGGCTTGTATCGTCGTTGCCGGCTCGCCGCCGCCCGTTCCGCTAATCTTCGATCTCGAAAACGAATACTGCTGTCGATTTTTTCTGTTCCTAAAATTCAGACTGGCCGGCCCGACCCGCTTATCCGCCGGGAAATGCTCAACCAGAACAACTATGACTGCCGACATGCTGCGGGGCGTAATTCCACACGGCTTGCGCTTTGCCGTCGTCCTGGGGGCGGCATGCCTGCTGCTGCGCTTTCTGCCGAGCGCAATCAACGCCGCATGCGTTGTGGCAGGACTCTCCGTGATACTGCGATGGCGGTGCGCGGCCGCATCGCCGCTGCTTTGCCCGCTGTCGATCACGATGGGTTTCGCGCTTGCCGTGGGTTTGCAGCAGGTCTGGCGCACCGAGCGCATGCGCCGTCAGGAATTCGCCCGTATGCGCCGCGACGCGCGCCTGTGCGAGGAGCTGCGGCGTGCGAAGGAGGCCGCCGAAGCCGCGGACCGGGCCAAGACGAGCCTGCTGGCGATGGTCAGCCACGAAGTCCGCATACCGATGAACGGCGTGCTCGGCGTGCTGCAATTGCTCGAAGGTTCTCGGCTGGATGCGATACAGCGTCGCCAGGTCTCGATTGCGCGGGATTGCGCCGAGCATCTGGTCGGCCTGCTCGACGGCGTGGCCGATTACGTGCGCGGCGGCGCGGCGCTCGACGCGCCGGCTCCGATCGACTTCGATCCTCGGCACCTGATTGAAGGCGTTGTCGAATTGATGCGCACGCATGCGTCGGCCCGCCAGACGGCCATCGATGTCTTCGTCGACCATCGCGTGCCGCCGGCGCTGCACGCAGACGCCGGACGGCTGCGTCAGGTGCTGATGAATCTGTTGAGCAATGCGGTGAAGTTCACCGAACGGGGCCGCGTCGGCGTGTCGTTGACGATGCGGGGCCGCGTCGCGGGCGCGTGGCAACTGGAGATCGCCGTCGAGGATACGGGGATAGGTATCCCGGAACACATGCTGACGCGGATTTTCGACGAGTTCGTTCAAGCCGACGAGTCGATCGGGCGACGCTTCGGCGGCGCGGGCCTCGGGCTCGCCGTATGCCGGCGCATCGTCGAGACGCTGGGCGGCACGATCGCCGTGGCCAGCGAATACGGCGTCGGCAGCCGGTTCCGGGTCGTCGTGCCGGTGGCCGCGGCGGTTGCTGCGCGGCCGCCGGCCATATCGGCGTTGCCTTCATCGCGACGCTTGAAGCTCCTCGTCGTCGACGACGACCCGGTCAACCTGATCGTGATTGGCGGCCTTCTGACCCAGGCGGGCCACGACGCGACGCCGGTGAGCAGCGCGGACGCGGCCGTCGCGGAGATCGCCCGCGGGCGCTTCGACGCCGTATTCGTGGACCTGCACATGCCGCTCGTGGACGGCATCGAGACGGCGCGCCGCATACGCGTGCAGAACGCGCGCAGCCAGGGGCGGCCGGAGATGCCGATCGTCGTGCTGACCGCGGATCTGCTTCGTGCGCGGCATGCCGACGTGGCGGACGCGTTCATGTCGATCCTCGTGAAGCCGGTTCGGCGAGACGCGCTGTGCCGGGTGCTCGAACTCGTCGCCGGCGCTGCCGAGCCCGCCCGGCCTTCGGACGGAATCGGTTCGACGGACATGGCCGTGGATCTCGCGTGCCTGAGCGAGCATGCGGAGGCGCTCGGCGTCGCCGCGGTCGGCTGGCTCGTGCATCAGTTCCGGTTCGCGGGACGGCGCTTGCTGCGCGAGCTCGGCGAAGCGATCACGGAGCAAAACCTGCACCGGGTCAACGAGCTTTCACACCGGCTCGCGAGCTCGGCCGCCGCGCTGGGACTGCTGCGGCTCGGGGCGCTCGCCGAGCGCCTGAAGCAGGCGGCCGCTCGTCATCCGCCGTCGGACCTGTCCGCGCTCCTGGTCGCGCTCGACATCGAGTTCGAACACGCTTTCGATGCATTACGCGACATCGCGCGGGAGGCGCGGGGCGCGCGGCGCAATCGTCAACTGCATCGGTTCACCGCGGCGTCGAGCCGATAGCCGACTCCGACTACCGTGCCGATCGGGCAGCGGAGCCCGCCCGCGTCGCCGGACATCTTGCGGCGCAGCCGCGCGATCAACGTGTCCACCGTGCGCGCGTCCGCGGCGCGCTCGCGCTTGCTGACCACTTCGAGCAAGTACTCGCGCGTGAGCGTCGTGCCGCGAACCATCACGAGCGCCGCCAGCAGATCGAACTCGCGCGGGGTCAGCGGCAGCACGGCGCCGCCCACGAGCGCCAGCTCCCGGCGCCGCAGGTCGATCAGCCAGCGGTCGAACGTGAGCACCGTGTCGACAGGCGCGAGCTCGTGATACAGCCGTTGCCGGCGCAACAGGGCGCGCACGCGCGCGAGCAGCTCGCGCAGCCGGAACGGCTTGGTGATGTAGTCGTCGCCGGCGGTTTCCAGGCCGAGGACGCGATCGAGGTCGCCGTCCCGTTGCGTGACGAAGATGATGCCGGCCGTGCTGTGCTCGCGCAGTTCGCGGGCAAGCGAGATGCCGTCGCCGTCGGGAAGATTGATGTCGAGCAGCAGCACGTCGGCGGGCGCGGCGCGCAGCGCGTCGCGCGCTTGCGCGACGTTGCCGCTCGTGCGCAGATCGAAGCCGGCGCTGCACAGGTAGCGCGCCAGCATCGTGCGGGTGATGGGATCGTCCTCGACGACGAGAATGCGTCCCGGTGCTGTTTCCATGGCGTCTCCTTCCGGATAACCAATTGGCGCGATTGATTCGAATATGGCAACGGTTCCGCGCCGGTTCCGCCGTCGATCCCGGCCGGCAAATTGTCAGTCGCCATGTTAAGCGGAGCATGCAATCGAATGCTCGAAGCCGTGCCGCCGTCGCGCGATCGTTCGCCGTCGCGGCCCCGTCGTCACGCGATGCCGCGCTTCCGTGTGAACAACGGTCGACAACGGTGGGCCGGCGACGTTCGATGCCGCGCGAGCCTCGCATACTGGGCGCACGCCAGCGACGGCTCGCCGTCGCGGCATGCCGGTTCATTCGGGCCTTCCCGGCGTATCCCGTTTCCGGACTCGACGCCACGTATGCGGGATCGCGCGTCCATGTCGGGAGATCGTCGAAAGACCGCATCGGAACCCCGATGCCGGAGTGATCGAATTCGTGAATGCACGAGCGAGGCCTTCGACGTGGAAGCGATATTGCGAAACGTTTATCGACCGTATCGGCGATTGCCGGATTTGCTCGAATTGTTGATGCGCGCGTTCGCTCGACATCTGGACCTGGGCGGCGCGTCATTGCGATTGCGCGACGTCGGCGTGCTGCGGTTGCATCGCAGCGGCGAGCGGTTCGATCTCGTCTGGCTTGACGGGAAGGGCGCCGGCGCCCACGCCGACGACGACATCCGCGCGGTCGCGCATTCGGCGCGGTTTCCGGTGACCTATGCGGGAGAGCCGCTCGGCATGCTGACGTTGAGCGCGACGGAGGGCGCCGCGCGGTCGGACGCCTTCGCCGCGCACGGCGCGGCTTTTGCGCATCGCTGCGCGCTCCTGTTCCAGCGCTACGGCGTGCAACGCTGGGCCCGGCAGCGGCTGAGCCGAAGCTTGTTGCTCGTGGGCATGTCCGAGCCGTTGCATCGCATTGAGATATTCGTCGAAAAGGCGTCGTACAGCCTGTTGCCCGTGTTGCTCACCGGCGAGTTCGGCACCGAGAAGGCGCCGTTGGCGGCGGCGCTGCATTGCTGCGGGCCGAGACGTGACGGGCCGTTCATCGAAGTCAACTGCGCCGATCCGGCGGACGATCCGGCGCAATGGTTCAGGCAGGCGGCGGGCGGCACGTTGTTCTTCAACGGCATCGACGAGCTCGCTCCCCGGCTTCAGAATCAGGTGCGGCAGTATCTGCATTCGCGGCTCGGGCAATGGCTGGTGGTGCCGGGCGAGTGCGAGGTGCGCGTGATCGCGTCGACGACGTCCGATTTGCGACGATGCGTGGAGGAAGGGCGATTCTCGCAAGCGCTGCTGGCCGAGCTGGACTTCTTGTCGGCGACGGTGCCGACGCTTCGCCAGCGCGAAAACGACATCGCGCCCCTCGTCGCCGCGGCGCTCGAGCATCATGGCTACGTCGCCGAGCGCAAGTGCAGCGACGCACTGCTCGAGATATGCGAGCGCTACGCGTGGCCGGAAAACGTCTATGAGCTCGAGCGCGTGATCGCGCGCCTGGCGGTCATGACGGGCGATGCCCCCATTGGCCGCGACGACGTCGCGCTTCATGTGCCGTGGATGATTGATCGGCCGCACGGCGAGCGCGTCGGCGCGGCGCACGGCCACGATCGGGACGACGGGACGTCACGGCCCGCGATCGAGACGAATGCCGCCGCGTTGCAATCTTCGGTGCTGCCGGCCCACTGGGCGCGATGCGCAATGACGCGCAACGCCGCGGAGCTGGCGCGATTGCATAAGGCGCTGCGCAAGGCGCTGCTTTATCTCGGCGAGCATTACGCCAATCCGATTTCGATGGAGCAGTTGGCGCAGCACGCGCACGTGAGCCCGTCGCATTTGAGCTATCTGTTCCGTCACACGCTGAATGTCGCGTTCAAGCCGTTGCTTCAGCACATTCGCATCGAGAAGGCGAAGGAAATGCTGATGCGCCACGACTGTCCGCGTGTGACCGAGGTTGCGCTGAGCGTCGGCTTCGGCGACTTGAGCCACTTCGAAAAAAGCTTCCGGCGCATCGTGGGATCGAGCCCGCGCGAGTTCAGGGGCTCGGCGGCGTGACGGGCCGCTGCCATCGCGATATGGACGGCGCGGACGGGTCCTTCAGGTTCGACGCGCTCAGATCCACCTGCAACGCTCCGGGCATCAGCACGCAGTTTTGCAGGTGTTGCCACGCCATCGCGTGCACATAGCCGCAACCGGCGGGCGTGACGGCGGGGAATGCGCCGAGGGGGCCCAGGTAGGGCTGCGGGTTCGTCGTCGGCACGTTCCAGGCCCAGATGCGCAGTTCCGGCGGCGGATTCAGACCGGCCATCAGCGACGCGATCGAATCGGCCAGATCGTGCGAGCAATAGACGCCGGGCTGATAGCCGTTCTTGACGACCTCGGCCGCCCATGCGCCGAGATAGGCCTGGGAATCGGCGTCGAGGGGGCTGCCGTCCTCCCAGTCGATGTACAGGTAGCCGTCGCGCGGAAAGCCTTCGGCGCGCGCCAGGTGAGCGGCTTGCGAGCCGTCGGCGGTGCCTTGCGCATCGGTCAGCGTGTTCGATCCGGCCTGTTGGCCGACGTAAATCGGCAGCAGCCCCCAGCCTTGCTCGATCAACGCCTGACGATTGCCCATCCAACTGTCGTCGGGATGGTTCGGCGCAGGCGCGAGATAGTAGCCGCACCAACTGAGATTGGTGTTGGATTTGAGCCAGTCGAGCTGCAGTTGGCCGGGGAAGATGTCGGTGTCGAAGCCTGCGTAGAAGGGCATGGCGTTGCTCCTTTCAGATGGCCCGCGGCGGCGGGCCATTCCAACGGCTATGAGGATGTCAGGGGGCGGACGGGTCCTTCAGCGTTGACGAACTCAGGCCCACCTGCAACGTCCACAGCATCAGCACGCTGTCTTTCTCGTATTGGTATGCGATGGCGTCCGCGTAGTCGCAATTGGCGGGGTTGTCGGTCTCAAATTGACCGATGGACCCTGAGTACGGATGTAGCTCCTCGGTTGTTTCCTTCGTGGCCCAGATACGCAACTCGGGCGGCGGGTCCAGATCGGCCGTCCACGTCGCTATCTTGGCGGCAAGCTTGCCCGAGCAACAGACGCCGGGGCGATATTGATATTTGCCCTTCATGACATTGTCCGCCCATGCGAGGAGATAGGCTTTTGCCTTTTCGTCGGCAAGGCTGCTGCTTCTCCAGTCGATGAATACGTAGGCGCCCTTTCGAAATTTTTCGTTGTCCATCAGCTCGGCGGCATCTGAGCCGTCGTCTTTGCCTTGCTTCTCGTCGATTTTCGCTGGGTCGGCTTGCTGGCTCCTGTAGAGGGGCAGCAAGCCCCAACCCTGTTTGGTCAGCGCTTCGCGCTTGCCTTTCCACTCGCTGTCAGGACGCCCGGGCGGGGGCGTCAGATGGTAGCCGCACCAGGAGAGGTTGGTTTTCTCCTTCAGCCATTTGAGCTGGTCCAGACCAGGAAAGTCCTCAATGTCGAATCCTGCATAGAAGGTCATGCTGGCGCTCCTTGATTGACGACTCGCAGCGATAGTTGGCGTGCTGGCAGAACATGCGAGGCCACGAAACACAGGGGGCTCGCGCGATCCGTCACACCACGGGAAGCAGCGTTTTCAGCGCCTCGTATTGCTGCGAGATCGTTTTGCGAATCAGGTAGTCTTCGATCAATGCCGCGGCGACCTTGCGCTGCGCGGCGATTTCCGGCAGCGATGCGTATTCGAGGTCGGGATATGCCGCATCGCGTCGGAATGGGGCTTCGCCGGGAGTGGCAGTCGTCATTGTCAGATAGGCGATCGCCTTGCCTTTCTCGAATACCACCATCGTCATCTCATGGGTGATGCCAGTGGCGCGCGGTACGCTGTAAGTCCGAAAGCGTACCGACGTGCTTATCGGCGTGTCGACATAGCGCGGATCGAATTCCGTTCGGAACAGCTCGCACAGGGTGTCCAACTGCAACTGGTTTTTCACGCGAATCACGACGGCCATCAATACGCCCGAAAAGCCGATTTGCCTGGGCTCAACGTATTCGTTTTGCTCGAGGACGCGGATCAGCACCAAGTCGTCGCTGAATGCGGCGTCGAGTACGCCTACGGCTAATTCGTCGGGCAAGCGCGCCACCGTTCGATCGATCAGTTGCCTCAACCTCACTCGCGCCTCGTCAAAGCGGATCAGCAGTTCGCGGGGGACATGGCCTCCCGCAGTGAAGTCGTTGTGATTCGCGGCCATTCCGTCGGCAATCCGGTCCATCAGGTTGCGTGCCAGGCAGTAAGCGGGGTCTCCATCATCCAGTATGGCTTGTGTCAGGGAGCCGCCATGCTGTTCGATGGCATCGGTGACGCTCGCCACGTGCGCGGGAGGGGCCGCATTGATATCGGCCACCCCGGCCATTTCGCTTAGCGTGTGGGCAATTTGTGATCTGTCGCTGGATCTCCAGATTTGCCCGAAGCGTTCAAAGCGTCTATCGAGCTTATCCGGGTGACGCGAACTTCCATCCGCGATCTCGCACAGCATCGTCGCGATTTCCCGCAGGTGGTACATGATGTCCGGCAGCGGCAGCTTCACTTCGGTGCTGTCGCCGGTCGCCCCGACTTCCGCGCTGTCGGCGCCGGACGATTTCACCGCGATCGTCGTGTTCTGGATGTCGATCTGCCCCTGGGCCAGTTCCTCCCAGACCGCCACCGCTTCGATCGTGTCCCGTCGCGGCAGCGTGACGTCGATCAGTTCCATCAGCAGCGGCTTGCGAACATCCGTTTTTATCTGCGCGGGCAAGGGGCCCCGCAGCAGGGTTGGCTGCGGCACCGGAAGCTTGGATAGCAGCAGCGGTGGCAGAGACGGCAATTGGGCGTGCCAGGTGTAGCCGAGCCGGTGCAGGATGAATGGACGGATCGCGTCATTGAGCAAGATGCCGGGTATCCGTTCCGGGTGATCGACGTCCGGGTCGGATATCCGGCGCCTGTCGTTGGTCCAGAGCCCCAGCCGTTGCTGGTCGAACACCTGGCGCAGCGATTGCGGGTCGTCGTATTCGAGCGAATAAGCCGAGTAGATCCGATGCTTTGACTTTGGGTCGTCCCGCTGCGCGATCCATTGCTTGATCGTCTGATCGGCGAAGTCGCCTGCCACCCGTGCGATGTCGACCCCTGCCCGGATCATCGTGTCCGTCACCAGCTCTTCAAGCAGGCCGTAGACGTAGGCTTGCAGCGGTACCGGCGCCCACGGATCGATGACGACCTGCGTATCCCAGTCGGATTTTCCGCCGCCGTTTTCCGTGGCCGCTGTTCCCTCGGGCTCGTGTATGCATTTGAACGCGTTGCCGCCCTTCATATAGAACTTCACCAGTTTCCGGCCCTGGACAACGTGAAATTTCGCTTGCAACGACTCGTTCAACTCGGCGATGCGAACGTCGATTTCCTGCAGCGCCTCCAGGACTCGCGCGCGGATGGCCCGCTTCTCGATGCCGTCCGGCTTTTCCACGTCGTTGATCAGTTCGGTCAGCCAACTGCTCATCGCGCGCCGCGCCGACCGCTGTTCGGGCGTTTCCATACATGCTCCCGGACTAAGTTTCAATTGCAGCGATTGAACGAGTTCGTCGAGTCATGACGAGTCCGTTGTCGGCCGCCCCCAAAGCCTTGGCTTGACCCGGTCGTAGGGCGGTCGCGACCTGGCATGACACGAAGCCGTCTGACGAGAGCGGGTCTCCCGCAAGGCAGGCGCTGCCCATGAGCTATCCCGCCCGAGATCCCGTCGCCCCGGCCCCCGCCGCCGCGGCCATCGCCTGTTCCGCCTGTCGCTGCGCCGCCTCGACCGCGCGAGCCTGGGCCTCTCCGGCTTGCCGCGACGCGTTCGCCACGGCGGCTTCGCCGGCTGCCGCGCCGCTCAGCGCGGCCGCGAGCGCCTGCTCGGCCTGCGTCATCGCTTCGCGCGCGGCGTGATCGCCGTCGGCTGCGCCGGCGTGCGCCGTGCTGTTCAACGCGGCGCGCATCGCCTTGTCGGTCGCCGCGACCGCGTCATCGACCGCCTGTTGCGCCTGCATCTCGGCGGTCTGCGAAATGGACTCGGGCGGATTCGTCGCCGATACGTCACGTCGGGGGTTCATCGCATGCCTCGCTTGATCGGAGCCGGAACCGCAACCGTGGAAACGGCATCCGTCTTTCCGGCGGTGTGCAATGCGTGCAGCGATTCCAGCAGCGCCAGCCTGGCGTCCACGACCATCTGCTGAGCCTTCGCGCGCGCTTGCCTGCGCATGTCGGCGACGGCGGCGTGCGGGTTCGCGAATTCAGGCGGCGCGTTGGCCGGCGCGTTGGCCGGCGTGATGGCCGGCGTGATGGCCGGCGCGACGCCGGAAGGCGCGGACACGCGTAGCCGCCCGGCCGCCGCTTGCGAGTCTTCCGGCCGTTCGAATGCGTTCGAAATCGGTTTATTGGGAATGCTCACGATACGTTCTCCTGTTCTGCGGTTGCGTTTTCCGTCGCGGCGGGCGCAAGCGCCGCCGGCGCGGCGGGTTTCGCGCCGAAGTCGTTCAGCGAAATCACGCCGTTGCCGCTCAACTGCAATTCGGCATGCAATTGAGCGGACTCGACGGGGAACAGACAGGTCGCGCCATCCTGGCCCATCGTGCCGCGGTCGGGCTGGTGGGCGGCCAGAAACGCCTGCGCCGCGTGCATGAAGAGCTCGACGATGCGCTTGGCCGCTTCGCCCGTCTCGCCCTTGTAGGCGGTGTGCTGGACGATCTGCTGGGCGCCTTGCGACAGCCTCGCGAAGCCCACCATTCGGCCTTGAGCGAGCCAGTTGCGCACGGTCTGCGCGACGTCGGACGGCCCCGCCAGGCCCTGCACCTGCGGACAGTCCAGCGCGCCGAAAAGAATCGGCAGCAACGCTTCCGACGCATCCGTCGCCGCGGCTTCGCGCCGCTCGGGCGTGGCGGCGCTGCTGTTCAGTTGTTCCGCGTAGTCGAGATAGAAGCGGTAGAAGTCGCAGAATTCGAGCACGGTGCGCGCCTGCTTCAACGCGAACGAGGCGGCCTCCTGCTGCAGCGGCTGCTGTCGTGCGCCCTGCGGCAGGTGCATCAGGTCCGTGACCGCCAGGCTGTCGTCGAAGCCGAGCGCCTGGAACAGCGGCGCCGACTTGACGCCCAACTGCGCGAGGAAGCTCGTGCCCGCGGCCAGTTCGTCGCGGGTGACGAGACGGTGTTCCGAGAGGACCTTCGCCACCTGCGCGGCCACGACGGACGAGCCGTCGCCGCTCTCGGCGCGCGCGAGGATGTGCAGGTCGGCCAGGCTCAGCGTCATGAGCTTGACCGGGCTGATCATCAGTCCGAGCTGCGGCAGCAGCGTGTAGCGCGACGCGTGCAGCCCCTGCTGGACCGTGGCGATCAGCTCCGTCTCGTCCGCGAAGTCGTAGCGCGCCGACGGCGCGGTGGCGGCCCAGACCAGCCACTCTATGCCGCCGTCGACGAACGCGAGCGCGAGCCGCCCGATGTCGGACAGCGCGTTGGGCAGCGGTATCAGCTTGCCGGCAACGGATACGGTCATGGCAATGCTCCTTGATCGGACTGCGGGAGGCATACGGGTTCGCTTCAGCCGGCCGGGAATCCCTTGAGCACGGTCGCGGCGACCGAGCCGATCTTCGCGTAGTCGTCGGTTGCGGACTTCATCATCTCCTGCGCCTGGGTGAGCGCCGTCGCGTATTGCGGCTTGCCGGTGGCGAGGAACTGCGCCATCGCCACGCCGGCCGCCGTCGTCGCGATCGTGGTGATGTTGCGCAACGCGTCGGTCGCGTCCTGCACCGCGAGCGCGGTCGATTGGGCGACCGACTGATAGGCCTTGCCCGCGCCGCTCGTCAACACCACCTGCGGGCTCATCGTCGCGAGCTGGCTCTGGTTGATCACGTCGATGACTTGAGAGTTGACCTTCGAGGGATCCATGACATTTCCTTCGGTGGGGTGAATGTGTCAGCGGGCAGCGCGAAATCCTTCAGTTCCTGCTGCTCGGTGCGCCGTGGTTCGGCGTGTCGCCGCCCGGCTTCGACAGCGCGGCCGTGACCGATTGCGCGAACTGGTCCAGCGCGTACTCGGCGTCGCCCGCGTCCTTCGCGGCCGTGTCGGCCGAGGCCTTCAGCTCGTCGAGGGCGGCCTTGGCTTCGCCGAAAGCCGTCTCGCTTTCCTTGACGGCGGCTTCCACGACGGCGGCCGGCGACGACGATTCGCCGGGCCCCGGCAGCGGATGCACTTCGGGCGGCGGTGCCGGCGCGGGCGGCGGCGGCGGGGGCGGCGCCGGGAACGGCACGGCGAGGATCTTCGCGCACGCGGCCGTCAGCGCGGCCGAGTTGATCATGCCGGCGCTTTGCTGGCGATTCACCGCGTTGTGCATGGCCATGCCGAGCGTTTCCAGCAAGACGGCGTCGAGCATGCCGAACGCTTGTGACGGCGATTGGCCGGTCGTCAGCGTGACGACGTTGCTGACGGCGTCGACGATTTGACTGTTGACGGTGCTGTCATCGGTGCTCATGACGATTAGCTTCCCTGTTGGCTTCCCTTGGCGATGATCAATGCGAGAACCTGAGTCGTGGCCGCGCCGGCGATGACCTGGCCCCGCTGCTGATTGGCGACGGCATTGCCCATCGCGATGCCGATGCTGTCGGCCATCGCGAGATAGGTCATGGCCATCGCGGCGGCGGCCGTTTGATCTACGGCGAGCTGTGGCATCGCGCGGACCGGTGCGGCCGAGTACCCGATAGCCGGCGCGCATGGCGCCCGCGTGCCCCGGTGCGTCGGCCGCGGGCGTCAGGCGCGGTTATTTCAGGCCGAGGATCTCCGCGGTGGCGGCGCCCGTGGTGCCCGTTTCCACCGTCAGCAGCGTGGACACGGCCTGCGTGGTGGATGCCTGCATCGTCACGTACGATTGCTGCTGATTGTTCGTCGCGTTGTGTGCGGCGTTCGACAGCGCCTGGCTCGTTGCCACATACAGGTTGCCCATCGCGACGGACGGCGCGTCGCCCAGTACCTTCGTGTTGACTTGCGAGACCGAATCGGTGATCTGGCTGTTGACTGAAGTCGGAAATGCCATGATTCATACTCCTTAATATAGAGATGACGAGTGTGGCGATGATCAATGCACGGACCCTCAGCCGAGGATCTTCTTGGTCGCCATCGCCGTACTGCCGGTGTCCAGCGAGTACAGCAGCGCGACGCCCATCGTGGTCGCAGCCTGCGCCGTGACGTACATCTGCTGTTGCGCCAGGGTCGCGTTGTGTGCCGCATTGGCCAACGCCTGCGCCGTGGCCTGGTACAGGTTGCCCATCGCGATGGACGGAGAGACTCCCAGCACCTGGGTGTTCGCCTGAGTCACCGAATCGGTGATCTGGTTGTTGACGGCAGTCGGAAAGGCCATGTGCTCAACTCCTTGGGATCAACGGTTGCCGGCGATCCTCAGGTACCGAGGATCTTGGTGGTGGCGATCCCGGTCGTGGCCGTGTCGAGCGAATACAGCGTCGCGACGCCCATCGTGGTGGCGGCTTGCGCGGTCACGTAGCTCTGTTGCTGCGCATAGGTCGCGTTGTGCGCCGCGTTGGCCAGGGCTTGCGCCGTAGCCTGGTACAGGTTGCCCATCGCGATCGCCGGCGCATCGCCCAACACTTTGGTGTTGGCCTGCGTGACGGAATCGGTGATCTGGTCATTGACGCTGGTCGGAAAAGCCATGTCGGGCTCCTTGGTGGTTTAGTCCTGGCCGCTTAGCTGCCGAGGCCGCGAACGCCGGTGCTCAGGATGTCCTTGGTCGACACGCCCGTGGCGGCGGTATCGAGCGAGTACAGCGTCGCGACGCCCATCGTGGTGGCGGCTTGCGTGGTGACGTAACTTTGCTGCTGAGCGTTGGTGGCGTTGTGGGCGGTATTGGCGAGCGCTTGCGCGGTGGCCTGGTAGAGGTTGCCCATCGCGATCGCCGGCGCATCGCCCAATACCTTGGTATTGGCCTGTGTGACGGAATCGGTGATCTGGTCGTTGACGCTGGTCGGGAATGCCATGGTTGCTCCTTGTGACGGTGTGGCTGCCTTTCGGCGGGATGTTTTCGGTACGAACCCTGCGCAACTTGGCAGGGCCGTGAAAACATCTTAGAAAAGCAACCGCGGCCCCAATTGGTGCGACCGATGGAAAACACGGCGCCGAATCGGCAAATCGTCGCAACCGGCCAGACGAACCTGCCGCGCCGATCGGCGGTTTCGCCGTATCGGTGTCGGTTTCGTGGTGGCAGAAAAGGCGGCATGCGGAAAAAGCGCCGATTTGCGGCGAAATTTCCGATCCGGCCCGCAAGGGCGCGAGAAGGCGCAGTCGGCCGGACGAAACGTCTCCGGCGCTTCAGCGATGATCAAGGAGGCGGCGCACCGCGCGCGTGCGCATGCGCGCGCAGGCGATCGGCGCTGGCGAGCAGGCGGGTGCCGGGGTTGGCGGGGGAGGCGGCCGGCGCGCTCGGTGCGCGCTCTGGCGAGCGGCAACGCGTGCGCCGCGCTGCCGCTCCGATTTCAGCGTGCGGCCGCGGCGACGCGCCCGTCCGGCCCATAGAAGCCGTTGCGCGGCGGCGCGGCGCGCAGCACGGACAGCGTGCGTTCGTTGTAGTCCATCCGGATGCGGATCAGCATCCCGTTGATCGCGTTCGCATGGCGCGCGCGCTCGGCCGATAGCTGCAGCAGTTGCCAGCCGTTCGCGAGGCGCGCGTCGTTTTCCGCCGCGAGATCCATCCCTTTCTTGCCGGCCGGCAGGCCGAGCGACGCGAGCAGCGTGTCGCGCCGGCGCTCGAGTTGCGCGAGCTTCTCGAGCAGCCCGGTTTTCCGCTCGACGATGCCCGGCAACGCGTCGAGCGGCGACGCCGTCGTCAGCGCCTTCTCCTCGTACGCGAGCAGGGACGCGTACGCCTCGACCGTCGCGTGCTCGTCGTTGACCGTGGCCAGCAGTTCGTCTCTCATTTCGTTTCGCTCGGCATGGCGGCGCGCGGGCCGTCCGCGCACCGTGTTGTGCATTCCGTCGTCCGGCTGCGAAGCCGGCTCAACTGTTGCCCGTCTGCGGCGGCGGCTTCAGCAGATCGCGCGCGGTCTGCAGGATCCCGTCGGCGATCTTGCCCGTGTCGATCGACAGCGTGCCGTTCTTGATCGCGTCCCGGATCGCGTCGACCTGGGCGGTATCGATGTCGGCGCCGCCCGAAGCGGCGAGGCTGCGCAGCGTCGACGACAGGCCGGACAGGCTCACGCTCGCGTCTCCGCCCGCCGGCGCGCCCGCGGGCGCCTGGGTCGCGGGCGGCTGGTCGGCTTGCGCGCGAGCCGCGCCCGTACTGGCGTTCGACAGCGTGCGGGCGTTCGAAGTAGGGGTGGAATCGACATTCACGATGGTGTTTCCTGTACGGGTTTGACCACAATAACGGCAAGGCCGGCCCGAACTTTAGCCCCCGTTTTTCAGTAACCCCCTGAATCAACGAAAGTTTGCAATCTTAGAGGGGGATTTCCACCGTCGCGGCGTCCTTGACGATCGCCGTGACGATCTGGCCCGCCGCCATCCGCACCCGCACCTGTTGGCCGGGCGCCGCGTTGTTGAGCACGCTGCCCTCCGCCGAAATCGTGAATCCCTGCCCCGACGCGACGACCCGCACCGTCTGCCCGATCGACACCGACGCCGCGCTCTTCAACAGATCCTGGCGCAGTGGCAGCCCCGCCGCGACCCGCGTGAGCGTGGTTGCGCCGACCGCCTGCTGCGCGTCGGTGATCACGGCGAGCGGCAGCATCGTCAGATCGCCGTCGCGCGCGACGAGATCGGCGGCCGTGAGCGTCTCGCCCGGCGCGATCTGGCGCGCGGCGACATAGTAGGTTGCCTGCACGGCGAGCTTCGCCTGAAGGTAGATCGTCCACGGACGCTCGCCCGCGCAGCGCACGCCGACCGTCGTGCGGCCCCACAGGCGCGCGCCCGACGGCAGGAACGGCTCGAGCGTCGCGCACGCGGCGAGCCCGCGCGGGAACGCGGGCGCGACGGTGACGGTGGTCTTGCCGGGCAGGCCGGCCGCCTGCTGCTGCAGGAACGCAAGCGCCGCGCGGCGGATCGATTCGCCGTCCTGCTGGCCGGCGGGAGCCGGAGCCGCCGTGGCGGTGCCGGTTGCGGCCGCCGGTTGCGCGCCGGGTGCGCTCGCCGCCGCCCGAATCGGCGCGGGACGGACCGGCAGCGTGCGCGGCGCGGGTTGCGAGCGGAACGACACGGGGATCACGCCGCCTTGCGTGGCCGCCGCGCCTTGCATGCGCGGCGCGGGCCATGATCGCGCAGCCGTCCGCGCATTCGCGGGTTGGCCGGCCGGTGGGGCCCCGTCTTGCGCGGCGAGCGTCGCCGCCGGGGTGCCTTGGCCCGCCGCGGCCGCGGTTGCTTGCCGGTTCCAGCCGCTCGGGGCGGCGGTCAAGGCCCGGCCCTTCGATTCGGCCGGGCCGGGTTCAATCACGATCAGGCCGTGGCCCGGCTCGGCCGCCGCGTGGACATTGCCGGGTTCGCCCGATTCCGCGCCCGGCGCCGCGCCGGCTCGGCCGGCCCATGCGGCAGCCGCCTGCGCGCTCCATCCGCTCGGGCTTGCCGTGCGGTCGGCCCCGTTCAGGCCCGCCGCGCCCGCGGCATTCGCGCCGCGCACACTCGCCGCGTTCGCATTCGCGAGCGCGGTCTGTGCCGATTCGCCGCGGCCCGGGATCACGATCATCCCGCCGTCGCCCGCCTGCTGCGCGAGCGCCGCGCCCATCCAGCCCGCCAGCGCGAGCGCCGCGGCAAAGCGCACGCGCGTTGCGCGGCCTGCGTCAGTCGTCATCGCGCCCTCCTCGAAACCCGTTTGGAAACCCGCTTGGAAACCGATTGATACGGGGTTGCATTCTAGGGATGGGCGAGCGCCGGCAAACCGCGAATAGAGGGGCCCTTTGCCGGTTATTCGCCCGATTGCCCGTTGCGTTGTCCGCCTACCATGCGTCCCATGGGAAAAAGCCTCTTTGGCCGTCCATCGCCGGTTGTCCGCGCCGCGGGTGCCGCGGGCGGCGAAAGAGCGGCGCATCTTATCTTCAGACGGAGCTCGCGGATGCTGGACAAACTCGATGCCGAATTCGCGTTCGGCCGCCAGGCGCTCGACGTGCGCGCGTATCGGCAGGAACTGCTGTCGTCGAACATCGCGAACGCCGATACGCCCGGCTACCGCGCGCGCGATGTCGACTTCTCGTCGACGCTCGCCCGCGCGCTCAAGCAGGACGGCGCGGCGAGCGCGGGCAACGGGGCGACACTGCCGCTCGCGCAGCCGGCGGGCGTGACGAGCGGGATGTCGATGGCGGCGACTTCGGGCGCGCACCTCGCGGGCAACGTGAAGCTGATCCCGACGGGCGGCCCGAGCGACGACTACGGCCGCGCGCAGTACCGGATTCCGCAGCAGCCGGCGCTCGACGGCAACACCGTCGATCTCGACACCGAGCGCGTGCAGTTCGCCGACAACGCGGTGCACTACCAGGCCGGGATGACGGTGATGACGCAGCAGATCAAGACGATGATCGCCGCGATCACGTCGAATTCGGGTTCGTGATGCGCCGCATCGGCGCTTTTCCCGCGTGCCGCGCGCGTCACGGGAAACGGTTGAATGAGCGCGCAACGCGATAAGGAGCATGCATGCCTTCGTTGATGAACATTTTCGACGTCGCGGGTTCCGCGATGTCGGCCCAGTCGCAGCGTCTGAACGTGACGGCGTCGAATCTCGCGAACGCCGACAGCGTGACGGGGCCCGACGGCAAGCCCTACAAGGCGAAGCAGGTGGTGTTCGCGACCGCGCCGATGGGCCGCGCGCGCACCGCGTCCGGCCAGGGCGTCGGCGGCGTGCAGGTGACCAAGGTGGTCGACGATCCGTCGCCGATGAAGACGACCTACGATCCGTCGAACCCGGCCGCCGACCAGAACGGCTACGTGACGATGCCGAACGTCGATCCGGTGCAGGAGATGGTCAACATGATTTCCGCGTCGCGCTCGTACCAGGCGAACGTCGAGACGCTCAACACCGCGAAGCAACTGATGCTGAAGACGCTGACGATCGGCAGTTGACACGCGGCTTTGCATCGACCGAAAGAAACACGCACAGCAGAGAGAAAGGCGAACCGGGATGACATCTTCCTCCACGACCATCGGCAGCAGCGGCACCTCCGTGAACTCGCTGCCGTATGACACGATGAGCTCGAACGGCCAGTCGTC
The DNA here is from genome assembly GCF_001636105.1 of Burkholderia sp. MSMB1589WGS. Taxonomy (NCBI): domain Bacteria; kingdom Pseudomonadati; phylum Pseudomonadota; class Betaproteobacteria; order Burkholderiales; family Burkholderiaceae; genus Burkholderia; species Burkholderia sp. MSMB1589WGS. The sequence continues at coordinate 1,108,816 of NZ_LNJT01000006.1, read as the reverse complement.
GGGCACGAGCGGCGCGAGCGGCACGAATGCGAACAGCAATGTCGCGAGCTCGCTGTCGACGACGTCGGCGGCCGATCTGCAGACGACGTTCCTCAAGCTGCTCGTCACGCAGTTGCAGAACCAGGACCCGACGAGCCCCGTCGACAGCTCGCAGATGACGTCGCAGCTCGCGCAGATCAACACCGTGAGCGGCATCGCGCAACTGAACACGGCGCTCACGTCGCTGTCGTCGCAGATCACCGCGAGCCAGCAGACGCAGGCAGCGATGCTGATCGGCTCGAACGTGCTCGCGCCCGGCAACACCGTGCCCGTCAAGAGCGGCGCGGCGTCGCCGTTCGGCGTGCAGCTCACGAGCGCCGTGTCGAACCTGACGATCAACGTGAAGAACTCGGCGGGCGTCGTCGTCAACACGATCGACGCGGGCGCGCAGTCGGCGGGCACCGTGCCGTTCAACTGGACGCCGACGGACGGGGCCGGCAACGCGCTGCCCGACGGCACCTACACGATCAGCGCGAGCTACACCGACACGTCCGGCAAGCAGTACGCGCCGACCACGCTGTCGTCCGCGCAGGTGCTGAGCGTCATCAAGCAGGCGGACGGCACGCCGGGGCTCGTGCTGTCGAACGGCTCGACGGTCGGCTTCAGCCAGGTCGCGTCGATCTTCCCGAACACCACGAAGAGCGCGTCGACCGACAGCTCGTCGTCTTCCACCAACTGATCCAGCACTTCGCTACGGAGACCGAGATGGGCTATCAACAAGGTTTGAGCGGTTTGGCGGGCGCGTCGAGCAACCTCGACGTGATCGGCAACAACATCGCGAACGCGAACACGGTGGGCTTCAAGGGAAGCACCGCGCAGTTTTCCGACATGTACGCGAATTCGGTCGCATCGGCCGTCAACAATCCGATCGGCATCGGCACGATGCTCGCATCGGTGCAGCAGCAGTTCAGCCAGGGCACGATCACGTCGAGCACGTCGTCGCTGAACGTCGCGATCAACGGCAACGGCTTCTTCCAGATGTCGAACAACGGCGTTCTCACGTACTCGCGCGACGGCACGTTCCAGCGCGACAAGAACGGCTACATCGTCAACTCGCAGGGCCTGAGCCTGATGGGCTACCAGGCGGACAAGAACGGCGTGATCAACACTGCGCAGACCGTGCCGCTGCAGGCGCCGACGAACAACATGGCGCCGACCGCGACGACCAGGATCTCCGGCCAGTTCAACCTGAACTCACAGGATACGGTGCCGACCAAGACGCCGTTCGACTATGCGGATTCCACGACGTACAACTTCCAGACGGCGGTCCAGGTATACGACTCGCTCGGCGGCTCGCAGCAGGTCAACATGTATTTCGTGAAGTCGGCGGCCGGCACGTGGGAAGCATACGCGGGCGTCAAGAACCAGACGCCGACCGATCTCGGCACGGTCACGTTCGATACGTCGGGCGCGATCAAGAGCACGACGCTGGCGGGCTCGACCACGCCGACCACGACGCTCGGCCAGTTCCAGTTCTCGATCCCGAACACGGACGGCTCCGCGACGCCGCAGGCGCTCACGCTCGACCTGACGGGCACGACGCAGTACGGCGGCAAGGACGGCGTGACCAACCTCGCGCCGGACGGCTTCGCGAGCGGCACGCTCACGACCTTCACGATCGGCAACGACGGCAAGCTGACCGGCAACTACTCGAACGGCCAGACCGCGACGCTCGGCCAGATCGTGCTCGCGAACTTCAACAACCCGAACGGCCTCGTGAACATCGGCAACAACCAGTACGTCGAGACGGCCGCATCGGGCGTGCCGCAGATCTCGGCTCCCGGCAGCACGAACCACGGCACGCTGCAGGGCAGCGCGCTCGAAAACTCGAACGTCGATCTGACGAGCCAGCTCGTGAACCTGATCACCGCGCAGCGCAACTACCAGGCGAACGCGCAGACGATCAAGACGCAGCAGGCCGTCGACCAGACGCTCATCAACCTGTAAGCGGCCTTCGCGGACAACAGCCAGCATGGACCGACTGATCTATACGGCGATGACGGGCGCGACGCAGTCGCTCGAGCAGCAGTCCGTCGTCGCGAACAATCTCGCGAACGCGTCGACCACGGGCTTTCGCGCGCAGCTCGCGACGTTCCGCGCGGTGCCGATGAACTTCGACGACGGCAGCGGCAACGTCGATCCGGCGACGACGCGCACCTACACGCTGTCGTCGACGCCCGGCGCGGATTTCGCGCCGGGGCCGATCGAGCGCACGGGCAATCCGCTCGACGTCGCGGTTCAGGGGCCGGGCTGGCTGTCGGTGATGCTGCCGGACGGCACCGAGGCGTATACGCGCGCGGGCAACCTGCACGTCGACCAGAACGGGCAGCTCGTGACCGCGAACAACCTGCCCGTCGTCGGCAACGGCGGCCCGCTCGCCGTGCCGCCGAACGCGCAGCTCACGATCGGCGCGGACGGCACGGTGTCGGCGCTGATGCCGGGCGATCCGCCGACCGCCGTCGCGATGATCGATCAACTGAAGCTCGTGAACCCCGATCCCGCGACGATGAAGCGCGGCGACGACGGCCTGTTCCGCACCGCGGACGGCAATCCCGCCGACGCCGACGCGGCCGTGAAGGTCGTGCCGAATTCGCTAGAGGGCAGCAACGTCAATCCGGTGGCGGCGATGGTGTCGATGATCGACAACGCGCGCGCGTTCGAATTGCAGACGAAGCTGATCCAGTCCGCCGACCAGAACGAGCAGGCGGCGAACCAACTGCTCAACTTCAGCTAAGCGCCGCCGGGCGCCAGACAAGGAGTCAACACGTGAACCGTTCCCTCTACATCGCCGCGACCGGCATGAATGCGCAGCAGGCGCAGATGGACGTGATCTCGAACAACCTCGCGAACGTGAGCACCAACGGCTTCAAGGGCTCGCGCGCGGTGTTCGAGGATCTGCTGTACCAGACCGTGCGCCAGCCGGGCGCGAACTCGACGCAGCAGACCGAGCTGCCTTCCGGCCTGCAGCTCGGCACGGGCGTCCAGCAGGTCGCGACCGAGCGCCTGTACACGCAGGGCAGCCTGCAGCAGACCGGCAACTCGAAGGACGTCGCGATCAACGGCCAGGGCTTCTTCCAGGTGCTGATGCCGGACGGCACGAACGCGTACACGCGAGACGGCTCGTTCCAGACCAACGCGCAGGGCCAGCTCGTCACGTCGAGCGGCTATCAGGTGATTCCGGCGATCACGATGCCGCAGAACGCGACGTCGCTCACGATCGGCAGCGACGGCGTCGTGTCCGTCACGCAGCCGGGCTCGAACAACGCGGTGCAGATCGGCGCGCTGCAGATCGCGACGTTCATCAATCCGGCCGGCCTCGACGCGAAGGGCGAGAACCTGTTCGCGGAGACGACGTCGTCGGGCGCGCCGAACGTGTCGCAGCCGGGCCTGAACGGCGCGGGCACGCTCAAGCAGGGCTACGTCGAATCGTCGAACGTGAACGTCGTGCAGGAGCTCGTCAACATGATCCAGACGCAGCGCGCGTACGAAATCAACAGCAAGGCCGTGACGACGTCCGACCAGATGCTGCAGACCGTCACGCAGATGTCGCGCTAACCGGCACCAGGTCAGAAGCCATGAAGCAGGTTCGTTTCCTCCCGCAACCGGCGCGCCGCGCGCGCGTCGCGGCCGCGCTCGCGGCCGCCGCGCTCGCGGGCTGCGCGCAGATCCCGCGCGAGCCGATCACGCAGCAGCCGATGTCGGCGGCGCCGCCGATGCCGCCCGCGATGCAGGCGCCCGGCTCGATCTACAACCCGGGCTATGCGGGCCGGCCGCTCTTCGAGGATCAGCGGCCGCGCAACGTCGGCGACATCCTGACGATCGTGATCGCGGAGAACATCAACGCGACGAAGTCGTCGGGCGCGAACACGAACCGGCAGGGCAACACGAGCTTCGACGTGCCGACGGCGGGCTTTCTCGGCGGCCTCTTCAACAAGGCGAACCTGTCCGCGCAGGGCGCGAACAAGTTCGCGTCGACGGGCGGCGCGAGCGCGGCGAACACGTTCAACGGCACGATCACCGTGACGGTGACGAACGTGCTGCCGAACGGCAACCTCGTCGTGAGCGGCGAGAAGCAGATGCTGATCAACCAGGGCAACGAATTCGTGCGCTTCTCGGGCGTCGTCAATCCGAATACGATCTCCGGCCAGAATTCGGTCTACTCGACGCAGGTGGCGGACGCGAAGATCGAATATTCGGCGAAGGGCTACATCAACGAAGCCGAGACGATGGGCTGGCTGCAGCGCTTCTTCCTCAACATCGCGCCGTGGTGAAGACGATGCGTATCCTGCTCGCGCGCGCCGTGCGCGCCCTCGTCCGATCGAATCGCCGCGCGGCGGCGTGCTGCGCGCTCGCGTCGTGCGCGCTCGCGCTCGCATGCGCGCCCGCCGCGGCGCGCGCGGAGCGCCTGAAGGATCTCGCGCAGATCCAGGGCGTGCGCGACAACCCGCTGATCGGCTACGGCCTCGTCGTCGGCCTCGACGGCACGGGCGACCAGACGATGCAGACGCCGTTCACGACGCAGACGCTCGCGAACATGCTCGCGAACCTCGGCATCTCGATCAACAACGGCTCGGCGAACGGCGGCGGATCGTCGGCGATGACGAACATGCAACTGAAGAACGTCGCCGCGGTGATGGTGACGGCGACGCTGCCGCCGTTCGCGCGGCCGGGCGAGGCGATCGACGTGACCGTATCGTCGCTCGGCAACGCGAAGAGCCTGCGCGGCGGCACGCTGCTGCTCACGCCGCTGAAGGGCGCGGACGGCCAGGTGTACGCGCTCGCGCAGGGCAACATGGCGGTGGGCGGCGCGGGCGCGAGCGCGAACGGCAGCCGCGTGCAGGTGAACCAGCTCGCGGCCGGCCGCATCGCCGGCGGCGCGATCGTCGAGCGCTCGGTGCCGAACGCGATCGCGCAGATGAACGGCGTGCTGCAACTGCAACTGAACGACATGGATTACGGCACCGCGCAGCGGATCGTGTCCGCGGTGAACTCGAGCTTCGGCGCGGGCACGGCGACGGCGCTCGACGGCCGCACGATCCAGCTCACCGCGCCCGCCGATTCGGCGCAGCAGGTCGCGTTCATGGCGCGGCTGCAGAACCTCGAGGTGAGCCCCGAGCGGGCGGCGGCGAAGGTGATCCTGAACGCGCGCACGGGCTCGATCGTGATGAACCAGATGGTGACGCTGCAGAACTGCGCGGTCGCGCACGGCAATCTGTCGGTCGTCGTCAACACGCAGCCCGTCGTGTCGCAGCCGGGGCCGTTCTCGAACGGGCAGACGGTCGTCGCGCAGCAGTCGCAGATCCAGCTCAAGCAGGACAACGGCTCGCTGCGGATGGTGACGGCGGGCGCGAACCTCGCCGAAGTGGTGAAGGCGCTCAACTCGCTCGGCGCGACGCCCGCGGACCTGATGTCGATCCTGCAGGCGATGAAGGCGGCGGGCGCGCTGCGCGCGGACCTGGAGATCATCTAAGTGACGACTTTCACGAAAGCGAACGATCTGTCGCAGCGCTTCGCGCTCGACGTTCAGGGGTTCGACGCGCTGCGCTCGAAGGCCACGGCGGCGTCGCCGCGCGAGGGTGTGAAGATGGTCGCGGGCCAGTTCGACGCGATGTTCACGCAGATGATGTTGAAGAGCATGCGCGACGCGACGCCGTCGGACGGCCTGCTCGATTCGAGCTCGTCGAAGATGTACACGTCGATGCTCGATCAGCAGCTCGCGCAGCAGATGTCGTCGAAGGGCATCGGCGTCGCCGACGCGCTGACGAAGCAGTTGCTGCGCAACGCGAACGTCGCGGCCGACGCGCAGGGCGAAGGCGGCCTCGCGGCAATGAACGCGCTCGCGAGGGCGTATGCGAATTCGAATGCGTCGTCCGGCAACGGCGCGCTCGCGGGCACGCGCGGCTATTCGGCGGCGAGCGCGCTCACGCCGCCGCTGAAGGGCAACGGCAATTCCGCGCAGGCGGACGCGTTCGTCGAGAAGATGGCGGGCGCCGCGCAGGCAGCGAGCGCGGCCACCGGCATTCCGGCGCGCTTCATCGTCGGCCAGGCGGCGCTCGAATCCGGCTGGGGCAAGCGCGAGATCCGCGGCGCGAACGGCGAATCGAGCTACAACGTGTTCGGCATCAAGGCGACGAAGGGCTGGGCCGGCCGCACGGTGTCGGCCGTCACGACCGAGTACGAGAACGGCAAGCCGCACCGCGTCGTCGCGCAGTTCCGCGCGTACGACTCATACGAGCACGCGATGACCGATTACGCGAACCTCCTGAAGAACAACCCGCGCTACGCGGGCGTGCTGAACGCGGGCCACAGCGCGGAAGGCTTCGCCAACGGGATGCAGAAGGCCGGCTACGCGACCGATCCGCACTACGCGAAGAAGCTGATTTCGATCATGCAGCAGCTCGGCTGACCTCGGTTGACACAAGCCGAGCAACCGTTCGGTACATTTCGGACCGCGCCGGCTGGCCCCGCGCGGTTTTAACGTTTGCTGAAAAAATAAACTCCGGTTTCGATCTAAACTTTGCGTTGCTGTTGCCGCTAAACGTGAGAGACCAGCGATCGGGCGGATCACACCCGGTCATAACGCGCCCCCGAAATCCGCCGGGCGCATAGAGATAAAATACCGGCAAGCCATGAATACCGAACAGTCGACGAGTCTGGCCGAGAGCGCCGCCGCGCATTCCGGCCACGATTACGGCCGCCGCAATCCGCTCGAGATCGGCGTGCAGTTGCGCAACCTCGTCAATCGCGGAGATTTCCTGACCGTCCAGTACCAGGGCGGCCAGCTCGTCACCCGCATCCTCGACGTCGACGTCGGCGCGCGGACCTTCGTATTCGACTGGGGCGCGCTTGCCGATCAGAACGCGGGCATCCTCGCCGCGCCGCGCTGCGTGTTCCATGCGTCGCCGGATGGCGTGCGCGTCGAATTCTCGACCGCGCCCCCGCGCGAAACCCGCTACGAAAACCTGCCCGCGTTCGAGGCCGACTTCCCCGACGTGCTGTACTGCGTGCAGCGCCGCGAATATTTCCGGGTCGACGCGCCGATCCTCGATCCGTACGTGTGCCGCGGCAAGCTGCCCGACGGCGAGAGCTTCCTGTTCGAGGTGCACAACCTGTCGCTCGGCGGCCTCGGGCTGCGCACGGGCGACGACCGCGTGGCGTCGCTCGAGCCGGGCACGACGCTGCCCGACGTCGAGCTGAACCTGAACGGCCACGGGAAGCTGTCGCTCGATCTGCAGCTCGTGTCGCACCGCGCGACCGAGACGCCGAGCGGCGCGCGCCGCTACCAGCTCGGCTTTCGCTTCCTGTCGCTGCCGGGCAATGCCGAGAACACGCTGCAGCGCATCATCACGCAGCTCGAGATGAAGCGCCGGCAACTCGCGCGCGCCTGACGAAGCCGCTCTCGCGCGTGGCCGACGCGACCGCGCGGGGCAACGGAAACGCTCGCGGCGGCGCTCGCGCGCCGGCCGCGCAACGCGGCGCGCATCTTTTGCGCGTGCGGTCCCTCAATTTTTTCGACGCGCGGCCGTTATACCGGGAGTCCACGCAACCCGGCGGCCGCGGCGCGGCCGGCTCATAGGATCGCGCATGTCCAATACCCTCATGAACCTCGGGGTCAGCGGCCTGAACGCCGCACTCTGGGGGCTCACCACGACCGGCCAGAACATCAGCAACGCGGCGACGCCCGGCTACTCCGTCGAGCGTCCCGTCTATGCGGAGGCAAGCGGCCAGTACACGAGCAGCGGCTATCTGCCGCAAGGCGTGTCGACCGTGACGGTCCAGCGGCAGTACAACCAGTATCTGTCGGACCAGCTCAACGCCGCGCAGACGCAGGGCAACGCGCTGTCGACCTACTACACGCTCGTCGCGCAATTGAACAACTACGTCGGCAGCCCGACGGCCGGCATCGCGACCGCGATCACGAACTATTTCACCGGCCTGCAGACTGTCGCGAACAACGCGGCGGACCCGTCCGCACGGCAGACCGCGATGAGCAACGCGCAGACGCTCGCGAGCCAGCTCGTCGCCGCGAGCCAGCAATACTCGCAACTGCGTCAGAGCGTGAACTCGCAGCTCACCGACAGCGTCAAGCAGATCAACAGCTACACCTCGCAGATCGCGCAGCTCAACGAGCAGATCGCGTCGGCGAGCTCGCAGGGGCAGCCGCCGAACCAACTGCTCGACCAGCGCGATCTCGCGGTGTCGAATCTGTCGCAGCTCGCGGGCGTGCAGGTCGTGCAGAGCAACGGCAGCTACAGCGTGTTCCTCGCGGGCGGCCAGCCGCTCGTCGTCGGCAACACGAGCTACCAGCTCGCCGCCGTCGCATCGAAATCCGATCCGAGCGAGCTCACGATCGTGTCGAACGGCATCGCCGGCGCGAATCCGCAGGGCAGCCCGCAATACCTGCCCGACGCGTCGCTGTCGGGCGGCACGCTGGGCGGCCTGCTCGCGTTTCGCAGCCAGACGCTGGACCCCGCGCAGGCGCAGCTCGGCGCGCTCGCGGTCAGCTTCGCGTCGCAGGTCAACGCGCAGAACGCGCTCGGCGTCGACATGTCGGGCAACCCGGGCGGCAATCTGTTCACGGTCGGCAGCCCGACCGTCTATGCGAATCAGGGCAATACCAGCGGCGCGACGCTGACGGCGTCGATCGCGGACGGCACGCAGCCGCCGTCGAGCGACTATTCGCTGTCGTACGACGGCTCGAAGTACACGCTGACGGATCGCGCGACGGGCAGTGTCGTCGGCACGGCGACATCGACGTCCACGCCGCCGACGATGACGATCGGCGGCTTGAATCTGTCGCTCACGAGCACGCCCAACGCGGGCGACGCGTTCACCGTGCTGCCGACGCGCGGCGCGCTCGAAGGCTTCGCGCTCGCCACCGCGAACGGCTCGGCGATCGCGGCCGCGTCGCCCGTGCTCGCGGCGGCCGCGCCGACGAACAGCGGCACGGGCGCGATCTCGCAGGGCTCGGTGAGCGCGGGCTATCAACTGCCGTCCGGCACGACGACGCTCACGTACAACGCGTCGTCGAAGACGCTGTCGGGCTTCCCGGTCGGCACGACGGTGACGATCGCGGGCACGCCGCCGACGTCGATCGACATCACGAGCGCGACGACGCCCGTGCCATACGACCCGTCGAAGGGCGCGTCGATGACGATCTCGAGCACGACGCAGCCGGCGCCGTCGGGCGTGATGAACGGCGTGAGCGTATCGCTGTCGGGCACGCCCGCGGATGGCGACCAGTTCACGATCGGCGCGAACAAGGGCACCAACGACGGGCGCAATGCGCTTGCGCTGTCCCAGCTCGTGAACTCGAAGACGATGAACAACGGCACGGCGACGCTGACCGGCGCGTACGCGGGCTACGTGAACGCGATCGGCAACGCGGCGAGCCAATTGAAGGCGTCGAGCGCCGCGCAGACGGCGCTCGTCGGCCAGATCACGCAGGCGCAGCAGTCGGTGTCGGGCGTGAATCAGAACGAGGAAGCGGCGAACCTGATGCAGTACCAGCAGTTGTATCAGGCGAACGCGAAGGTGATCCAGACGGCGAACTCGGTATTCCAGACCGTGCTCGGTCTCTTCAACTGAACGAGGTAGGCGGCGATGCGCATTTCCAGCTCTCAGCTCTACAGCCTGAACGTCGACATGATGAACGACCAGCAGGCGCAGATCGCTCAGCTCTACCAGCAGGTGTCGAGCGGCGTCAGCCTGACGACGCCCGCCGACAATCCGATCGCGGCCGCGCAGGCGGTGCAGTTGTCGGCGACGTCCGCGACGCTCTCGCAGTACACGCAGAACCAGACCATCGTGCAGACCGCGCTGCAGACCGAGGACACGACGCTCACGAGCGTCAACGACGTGCTCAACGCCGCGTACCAGGCGATCATGCACGCGGGCGACGGCGGGCTGTCGGACAGCGACCGCGCGGCGCTCGCCGCGCAGATCCAGGGCTCGCGCGACCATCTGCTCACGCTCGCGAACACCGCGGACGGCGCGGGCAACTACCTGTTCGCGGGCTTCCAGCCGACGACGCAGCCGTTCTCGAACAAGCCGGGCGGCGGCGTCACGTATGCGGGCGACTACGGCGCGCGCACGGTGCAGATTGCCGATACGCGCACGGTCCCGCAGGGCGACAACGGCGCGAGCGTGTTCATGTCGGTGCCGTTCCTCGGCAGCCTGCCGGTGCCCGCCGCGGGCGCGAGCAACACGGGCACGGGCACGATCGGCGCGGTCAGCATCACGAACCCGTCCGATCCGACCAACACGCACCAGTTCACGATCACGTTCGGCGGCACGGCGGCGGCGCCGACCTACACGGTGACCGACAATACGGTCACGTCGCCGACGCCGCCGGTCGCGCAGCCGTACTCGCCAGGCGAGGGGATCGATCTCGGCGGCCAGACGGTCGCGGTGTCGGGCACGCCGGCCGCGGGTGACACGTTCACGGTGACGCCCGCGCCGCAGGCGGGCACCGACGTGTTCGCGACGCTCGACACGGTGATCGCCGCGCTGAAGACGCCCGTCGGCAACAACCCGACCGCGTCGACCGAGCTGACGAACACGATGGCCACCGCGTCGACGAAACTGATGAACACGATGACGAACGTGCTGACCGTGCAGGCGTCGGTGGGCGGCCGCCTGCAGGAAGTGAAGGCGATGCAGGCGGTGACGACGACGAATTCGCTGCAAACGACGAACAGCCTGTCGAACCTGACCGACACGAACCTGCCCGCCGCGATCAGCCAGTTCCTGCAACTGCAGAATTCGCTGAGCGCCGCGCAGAAGGCGTTCGTGCAGATGCAGAACCTGTCGCTGTTCCAGTATCTGAATCCGTAAGCGGCCGATTCGGTTCGCGAATCGGCCGCGCAAACAGCGGGCGGTTGGCTGCGCCGAGACCTCGTGCGGTGCGATGAAGCGGACGGCACGCGCCGCCCGCTTTGTTTTTTCGGCGAGGCCATCGCGCCGTTGCCATGTTGTTGGCGCTTGCCGCCCGTTGTCGTCGATTCCCGCCGCTCTCGCGCGCCCGCGCCCGTTTCCTTACCCGTTCCTTGCGTTTGTTGCCCGCGCGCATCCCGCGCGGCGGGGCGTTTTTGCGCGCCCGCCGCTTGTCAGCGCGATTCCCGCTTCGTACACTCGCGCGTGATTTTGCCTCGACGCGCCGTCGCGCGCGCCTCAATCCAGACAACCAGGAGAATCCCGCGATGGCCGATTCCTATTTTCCGCGGTGGCGCGCGCAGCCGCGCGACGACGCGGCCCGCTTCGTCGCCCCCGACGAGCGCCTGCCGTGGCCGCAGACGTTCGCGATGGGCGTGCAGCACGTCGTCGCGATGTTCGGCTCGACCGTGCTCGCGCCGCTGCTGATGGGCTTCGATCCGAACCTCTGCATCCTGATGTCCGGGATCGGCACGCTGCTGTTCTTCGTGCTCGTCGGCGGGCGCGTGCCGAGCTATCTCGGCTCGAGCTTCGCGTTCATCGGCCTCGTGATCGCGGTGACGGGCTACGCGGGCGGCGGCGCGAATCCGAACATCCCCGTCGCGCTCGGCGGGATCGTCGCCAGCGGCGTCGCCTATGCGCTGATCGGGCTCGTCGTGTCCGCGATCGGCACGCGCTGGATCGAGACGCTGATGCCGCCCGTCGTCACGGGCGCGATCGTCGCCGTGATCGGGCTGAACCTCGCACCGATCGCGGTGAAGAGCGTGTCCGCGTCGACCTTCGATTCGACGCTCGCGCTCGTGACGGTGCTCTGCGTCGGCGGCGTGGCGGTGTTCGCGCGCGGGATGCTGCAGCGCCTGCTGATTCTCGTCGGCGTGCTGATCGCGTACGCGATCTACGCGGCGCTCACGAACGGCATGGGGCTCGGCAAGCCGGTCGATTTCTCGATGGTCGCGCATGCCGCATGGTTCGGCGTGCCGACGTTCCATCGGCCCGTGTTCGATCCGCATGCGATGCTGCTGATCGCGCCCGTCGCGGTGATCCTCGTCGCGGAGAACCTCGGCCACATCAAGGCGGTGAGCGCGATGACGGGCCGCAATCTCGACCGCTACGTCGGCCGCGCGTTCATCGGCGACGGCCTGGCGACGATCGTGTCGGGCAGCCTGGGCGGCACGGGCGTGACGACGTATGCGGAGAACATCGGCGTGATGGCGGTGACGCGGATCTACTCGACGCTCGTGTTCGTCGCGGCCGCGCTGATCGCGATCGCGCTCGGCTTCTCGCCGAAGTTCGGCGCGGTGATCCAGACGATTCCGGGGCCGGTGCTGGGCGGCGTGTCGATCGTCGTGTTCGGCCTGATCGCGGTGACGGGCGCGCGGATCTGGGTCGTGAACCGCGTCGATTTCTCCGACAACCGGAATCTGATCGTCGCCGCCGTCACGCTCGTGCTCGGCGCGGGCGACTTCTCGCTGAAGCTGGGCAGCTTCGCGCTCGGCGGGATCGGCACCGCGACGTTCGGCGCGATCATCCTCTATGCGCTGCTGCGCAAGGAGAAGGAGCCGGGGCCGATGGTGTGAGCGCACGGGCGCGGCCGGCCCGCAACGTGATCGCGCCGTCGGGCGCATCGGCGCGCGCGGTTTGTCCGGCCTCGAGCCTGCCTGCCGAAACCCGCCCGAACGTTCAGCCCGCCTGCGCCTGCGCGTCGAGCCACGCGCAGAACCGGCCGACGAGCGCGTTGCTCGCCGTCTCGCGCGGCGCGATCCACCAATAGCTGAGCGTCGCGATGCGCGGGCCCGGCAGCGGCGTCACGAGCCGGCCGCTCGCGAGCTCGTCGGCAATGAGCGGCAGCGGCCCGAGCGCGACGCCGAGACCGTCCACGGCCGCCTGCAAAGCCAGATAGAAGTGGTCGAACGACTGCTTCTTGCGGCCCTTCATCGGCGCGCCCGCCGCGGCGAACCATTCGCGCCACGCGTCCGGGCGCGTATCCGAATGCAGCAGCACGTGGCGCGCGAGATCGTCCGCGCTCGCGATCGGCGTGCGCTTCAGGAGCGCCGGGCTGCACACGGGAATCACGCTTTCGTCGAGAAAGCGGCCGCTCGTGCAGTTCGGCCAGCGGCCCGGGCCGCGCCGGATCGCGACGTCGAAGCCGTCGAGCGAGCCGAGCGGCGCATTCGACGTCGACAGCTTCAGCTCGACGTTCGGCGCCTCGCGCTGAAACCGCGACAGCCGCGGCAGCAGCCATTTCATCGCGAACGTCGGCAGCGCGTTGATCCGCAGCACGCGCGCCGTGCCCGTCTCGCGCAACTGGTCGGTCGCGCGTGCGATGCTGTCGAACGCCGCCTCGATGGTTGCGAGATAGCGGCGGCCTTCGTCGGTGAGCTTCACCCGCTTGCCGTGCCGGCGGAACACCGGCTGGCCGAGCCACGCCTCGAACGCGGCGATCTGCCGGCTGATGGCACCGTGGGTCACATGCAGCTCCTCGCCCGCGGCGCTGAAGCTTTCATGTCTTGCTGCTGCCTCGAAGGCCCTGAGGGCCGGAAACGGTGGGAGATCGCGTGCCATGCTTGTGATTCTAGATCACAAGGGCGCGCCGATAAAATCGTTTGGAGTCCACGGCGAACGGGCGTAATCTCGGTTCGTGAAAATCACGAGGACTCCCATGCAATCTCGTTCCGGACCTGGCGGCCATGCGCTCGACGTGAGCGTTGCCGATCTGTTCGCAGGCTTTCTCGGCCTCGGGCTGATCTCGTTCGGCGGCGCGCTGCCGTTCGCGCGCCGCGCGCTCGTCGAGGAGCGCCGCTGGCTGAGCGCCGACGAGTTCACCGATCTGCTCGGCCTTTGCCAGTTTCTGCCGGGCGGCAACGTGATCAACCTGTCGGTCGCGGTCGGCATGCGGTTTCGCGGCGTGCCGGGCGCGATCGCGGGCCTGCTCGGCCTCGTCGCCGGGCCGACGCTCGTCGTCATCGCGCTCGGCGTGCTGTATGCGAGGACGCAGCAGAATCCGGCCGTCCACCATCTGTTCGGCGGCCTCGCGGCGGCCGCGGCGGGCCTGCTGGTCGCGATGGCGGTGAAGGTCGCGAAGCCGCTGCGCCACATGCGCGCGGGCGCGTGCGTCGCGGCGCTCGCGTTCGTCGCGATCGCGCTGCTGCGCGCGCCGCTGCTGCCGACGATGCTCGTGCTGACGCCCATGAGCATCTGGCTCGCGTCGCGCGCGCCGCGCGGCGCGAATGCGGGCGCGCAGGGAGCGCGGCGATGAGCGGCACGCTTGCCGCACTCGCGGCGATCTTCGGCCAGCTTTCGCTGCTCGCGTTCGGCGGCGGCAACACGATCCTGCCGGAGATGCAGCGGCAGGTCGTCGACGTGCATCACTGGATGAGCGCGCAGGCGTTCACCGCGCTCTTCGCGCTCGCGCAGGCGGCGCCCGGGCCGAACATGATGATCGTGCCGCTCGTCGGCTGGCACGTTGCGAGCTGGCCGGGCCTTCTCGTATCGTCGGTCGCGAAGTTCGGGCCGTCGTCGATCGTAACGATGCTCGCGCTGCACGCGTGGGAGCGCTTCAGGGACAAGCCGTGGCGGCGCTACGTGCAGCAGGGGATGATGCCCGTCACCGCGGGCCTCGTCGTCGCGAGCGCGATGCTGATCTCCGAGGCGTCGAACCGCTCGGCGCTGCAATGGGGGATCACCGCGGCGGTCGCGGCGCTCGCGTACCGGACGCGCGTGCATCCGCTGTGGCTGCTCGCGGGCGGCGCGCTCGCCGGGCTCGCCGGCGGATTTTTCGCGTAGACGCGCCCTGGGGCGGTGCGCGAGCGCAGCCATCCGCGAATCCCGGCTCCGCGCGCGGGAGCCGGGCGCTTCACGGGAGGCGTCAGCCCGGCGTGCGCGCGCCGCTTTTCACGAGGCCGAGGAGCTTGCCGCGCTCGGCGTTCAGATCGACGTTCGTCGACGACCAGTCGAGCACATAGCCGTGGTTGAGCGAATCGCGGACGATCGACGCGTAATCGGACTTCGCGAGCTTGCCGTCGCGCATCGCGCGATTCACTTCGTCCTGAAGGTCCGGCGTGAAGCCCGGATAGGCGGCGACGAGCGCCGCGTACTGGCGCGCATCGATTTCGTCCGATTCGCGATTGAACGCCCACACGACGACGAGCACGATCGCGATGAACGGCACGAGGGTATAGCGCAGGAAGAACTTGACGGCTTTCATGGCAGGGCGGATGCAGTGAATCGGGAGACGGATCGCCGGGCGTGGTCGGCGCGTGCGTGCGGGCGAGTATACTTTCATGCATTCGTTCAATTGCAAACAAGGCTGCAACACCATGTCGACACTTCCCGCCTGCCCTCAATGCGCAATGGAAAACACGTATCCGGACGGCGAACAGTATATTTGCGCGGACTGCGGGCACGAATGGCCGATCGCCGGCGACGCGAGCGCCGCCGATGACGACGCGGCCGCCGTCGTGAAGGACGCGAACGGCAACGTGCTCGCCGACGGCGACTCGGTCGTGCTGATCAAGGACCTGAAGGTGAAGGGTTCGTCGATCACGCTGAAGATGGGCACGAAGGTGAAGAGCATCCGTCTCGTCGGCGGCGATCACGAAGTCGACTGCAAGATGGACGCCGGCAACTTCATGCTGAAGGCGTGCTATCTGAAGAAGGTCTGAGCGGCGCGCGACGGACGATGAATCCCGACGCCGCCAGCCGCAACCTGACGGTCGCATCGCTGCTCACGCTGTCGGGCGGCTATCTCGACGCATACACATACGTCGGCCACGGCCACGTGTTCGCGAACACGATGACGGGCAACGTCGCGCTGCTCGGGATCAATGCGGCGGCGGGCGAGTGGGCGCAGGCGCTGCATCACGTGCCGCCGCTCGCGGGCTTCGTGATCGCGGTGTTCGTCGCGCACACGCTCGGCCTCGCCGCGCAGAAGGGCTGGATCCGGCACGCCGCGTTCATCAGCCTGATCGTCGAGATCGGCTTTCTCGCGTTCGCGTCGGCCGGCTGGCCCGCGATGTCGAGCGCGTGGCTGATTCCGGGCATTTCGTTCGTCGCGACGTTGCAGACGCTGTCGTTCACGCATCTCGAGAATCTGTCGTACACGTCGGTGATGACGACGGGCAACCTGAGGCGTTCCGCGCAGTTGCTGTTCGCCGGGCTGATTCCGCGTTACGACGCGCTCGCGCTGCACGATTCCGGTCTGCTCGCCGTGATCAGCCTGTGCTTTCTCATGGGCGCGGTGGCGGGCGGCTTCGTCACGCGGATCGTCGGCGACGGCGCGCTGTGGGGCGCGGTGCTGCTGCTCGTTGCGGCGTTCGCCGAGATCGTGCGGCGCGCGCGCCGCGATGCGGGCGGCGGCGTCCCGAAGGACGAATCCGTCGCGCGCGACGCGCCGCGTGGCGCATCCGCCGAACGCGCCGAGCGATAGAGGAGGCATCGCGCGCTCGCCGCCGCGCCGAACGCCACGGCCGGGAGCGGGTGATGAAACTCGCCGATCCATTCGGCAAGCGCCCACCGTTGCATCACCACGACAACGCCGCGATTCTCGCGGCGTTTATTTTTTTACAGACCTTACATCGTCATATGATTCGTGGGCTCGCCGCGCGCGGCGAGCCGGCCGCGGCCGCGGCCGTGGCCGGAGAAGAGACGGAGACAATTCACAAAGGAAAGCTTATGAAGCAAACCACCAAGATCGCGGGACTGGTAGGAGGAGCAATGCTGGCGATCGCAGGCCAGCAGGCGATGGCGCAAAGCTCGGTGACGCTCTGGGGCGTCGCGGACGTGAGCCTGCGTTACCTGAGCAACTCGAATGCGCAGAACGACGGCCGCTTTTTCATGACGAACGGCGCGATCACCAATAGCCGCATCGGCCTGCACGGCAGCGAAGACCTGGGCGGCGGCCTGAAGGCGGTCTTCAATCTCGAGAGCGGCGTCAATCTGCAGGACGGCTCGTTCTCGGACAGCAAGCGCATCTTCAATCGCGCCGCATACGTCGGCCTGACGAGCCAGTACGGCACCGTGACGCTCGGCCGCCAGAAGACGGTGCTGTTCGATCTGCTGAGCGACACGTACGATCCGCTGACGGTCGGCAACTATCTGGAAAACGCGTGGCTGCCCGTCGCGCTCGGCGCGGGCCTGTACGCGGACAACTCGGTCAAGTATCGCGGCACGTTCGGCGGCCTGACGATCGGCGCGATGTACTCGTTCGGCACCGACTCGACGTCGACGGGCGCGGGCGGCTTTTCCGGCCAGCTTCCGGGCCACATGGGCGCGGGCAACATGTACGGCTTCTCGCTGTCGTACGTCGCCGGGCCGGTCAGCGTCGCGGCGGGCGTGCAGCAGAACAGCGACAACTCGAACCGCAAGCAGACGATCTATCACGCGAACGTCGTCTACGCGTTCAGCAAGGCGAAGATCTACGCGGGCTACCTGCATTCGAAGGATGACACCGGCTTCGTCGACACAGTGCTCGCGCAGCAGCCCGGCCTCTTCGCGAACGGCGCGCCGAAGCGCACCGGCCGGATCGACGACGGTCCGTTCGCCGGCGTGAGCTGGCAGGCGACGCCCGCGCTCACGCTGACGGGCGCGTTCTACTACGACCGGATGCGCAACGCGACGATCGCGAACGGCCAGCTCGACAGCGGCAATCGCTATACGGTCGTCGGCCTCGTCGAATATGCGCTGTCGAAGCGCACCGAGATCTACGGCACCGTCGATTTCAACAAGGTGAACGGCGCGGCGACGGTCGAGATGCCGGGCCGCAGCAACCAGACGGGCGTCGCGATCGGTCTGCGCAACATCTTCTGAGCGTTTCGGCGTCGCTCGGCGTCCGTGGAAGGCCCGCGCAAAAGCGGGCCTTTCTCGTGGCGGCAGCGCTGCCTCAGCGCATGGCAGCCTTCGTCGCGCTGTTCGCCTGCTGCGACACTTGCGTGAGGATCTGCCCGGCCGCCGCGAACGACGGGTTCAGGTAGATCTTCGTGAACGAATGGCCGAGCGGATCGGTGAGCAGATGCAGGCCGAGCGAGAAGTTCGACGGCATCACCGTCTGCACGAGGCCGAGGCTGCCGATCACCGTGTCCGACGACGACGTCAGATAGCTCGAGCCCGGCAGCAGATAGCGCGCCGCGTTGCCGACGTTCACCGAGCTGATCTTGCCTTGTGCGCGCTCCGGCCCCGTGATCAGCAGATTCATCTCGAAGTTCGCGTACAGCGTGCCCTGCGAGTGGCCGACGAGCACGACCTTGCGGTTCTGCTGCAGATACGTGCGGTACTGGTTCAGGTGATCGGGCAGCTCGGGAGTCTCGCTCTTCGTCAGGATGTCGATGTATTTCTGTTGCAGTGCCGCGTCCATGCCGCCCGCGGGAATCGCGCCGCCGTCGATCGCGCGCCAGAAGTCCGCCGGGCTCGCGCCTTCGACCGATTTCTGCTTGAACACCTGCCACAGGTCGCTGAACGTGCCTTGCGTCGCGTTATATGCGTTGCCGTACACGTATGCGTTGTTCGCGTCGCGCGCGTTCAACTGGTTCTTCAGCACTTGCAGGCTCGCGACCGCATCGTCGAACGTATTGTTGATGCCGTTGACGAACACGATCGCGGAGCCGGGCGAGGCCGCTGCGGCTGGCGTGACCGTCGCCGCATGCGCGGCGTTCAGGTGCATAGAACAGGGCAGCGCGACGAGCGCGCCGGCAATCGTCAGCGTCACTAACTTTTTCATCGAAAGTCCCCTCGGATGGTGGTTGAAGCGCTACGGCGTCGGTGAACTCAATTCGGCATGGACGTCGGGTTGAAGCCGCACGATGCGGGGCCGGGATCGTCGAAGAACTGGCCGCCCGCGAGCGACTGGAAGCGGATGTACGCGAGCGTGTCGGCTTCGGTGTCGAGCATGATCGCGCGCGTGCTCTTGATCCGGTCGAGCATCGTCTGCTGGTCGACGCCCGCCTTCGCGAGCACGCGCGCGCTCAGCGCGCATGCGATGCCTTTCGCGATCGCGTCGCCGGCCGTCTTGGCGTCGCCCGGATCGTGGACGTCGTTGACCGCCTGGCTCCAGCCGTATGCGATCTGCGTGAGCGCTTCGCGCGTGACGGCCGAATCCGCGTATTCATGCGCGATGTATTCGATGACGCGAGGGGGTAGCGGTGGCGGCGCGCCGTGCGGCGCCGCCGCCGATGCGACGGCGAATGCGCTCGCGAGCGCTGCGGGCGCGGGTGATTTTGTTTGCTCGGCCGGCGTGGCGGCGGGCGCCGCATCGGTCGACACGATTCGCGCGCAGGCCCACACGAATGCGGCGATCGCGAGCGCGGCCGCAACGGGGTATTGCCATCGCATGCCCTCTCCTTTTGTTGTGTCTTTTGTATTCGTTGCGGACCGCAGCCGGTTTCCCGTCGCGATTCCGCAGTTCTCGTCTCCACCAACGGCTTGCAAACGTTACAAGAAATCATCGCAACGGGGAAGCGTTACCGTATCGTGAGCGAGGGCCTCGCGTCGTGGCGGTTCGAGTGCGGCGTCAATTGCTTCGATTATTGCGCCGCGTGACGAGCCGTCCGGCCCGATCCGATCATGCAGGTGGAAATTGAAAATGGCGTGACGGCGAACCGCGCGAATCGCACGAATCGCACGAATCGCACGAATCACGACGCAGTGCGCCGATCGCTCACGAACTGTTCGCCGCGACCGTGCTTTCCGCGTGCTGCCACGCGAACAGGCCGGGCACGAAGATCAGCAGATCGCGGATGCGTCGCGCGCCCGCGAGCCCGAGCGACGTCGCCGGGTCGAGCCCGAGCGCGCCGCCAATCAGCACGAAGCCGCCTTCCTGCACGCCGAGCCCGCCCGGCACGAAGAACGCGACGCTGCTGAGCGCCTGGATCAGCGCTTCGATCACGAGCGCGTCGACGATCGAAACGGGCGCGCCGAGAAAATGCAGCGCGAGCCAGATTTCGAGCGATGTCGCGAGGTGTTGCAGCGGCTGCCAGAAGAACAGATAGCGCACGACGGTGCCGCGCCGCCGCCAGACGGCCTTCAGCGCTTCGTCGATCTGCGCGGAGCGTTCGACGAGCGATGCGAGCTGACCGCCCGCGACGCGATTGAGCGCATGCATCGCGCGCTCGAACGGCTTCGCGTGCTGAACGAGCGCGAACAGGATCAGGAGCGGCGCGAGCGCGGCGAGCCCCCACGCGAACATGCCGGCGACGCGCGCGGTGTCCGACGTCGCGTGCACGAGCAGATAGCCGACGCCCGCGAGCGCGAAAAGCGCCTGGCTGATCAGTGTGAGCTGCATGTCCGACACGAGGCTCGCGACCGTGGCGGGTGCCGTCAGGCCATGCGCGCGCAACAAGCGGAACGATGCGAACTCGCCGCCGATGCGCGCAACGGGCAGCAGCCCGTTGACCGATTCGCGAATCCACACGAGTCGCAGCATCGCGCGCAGGCTCGGCCGATCCGGCGGCGCGATCAGCGTTTGCCAGTCCTTCGCGTTCGCGAGCATCGGCAGCAGATGTGACGCGGCGGCGAAGACGAGGCCGATCCCCGCCGCGCGCAGCAGATCCAGCACCGCGCGCGGATTGTCGCGCGCGACGAGCCAGAGCGAGACCGCGAGCCCCGCGAGCGCTGCAATGCGCCCCGCATGCTGCATCAATCGTCGGTTGCGCGCGTCGCGCGCATTGCTTCGTGATTGCGTAAGTTCGTTTGGCATGACGAAGAAAAACGTGTTCGATGCGTGACGCCGATCAGGCATTCGGGCGTTTTTCCGGCGCGGGGCACAGGCGGCCGTCGCGGTCGACGTCGAAGCTGAAGCCGCGCCAGATCACGCGCGACGACGAGAAGCTCGCGACGAAGATGCCGAATGCGATCAGGTCCGCGAGCGGCAGCAGCCACAGATCGCGCACCGGCCGCAGCGTCGCGCGATCGACGATGCACTTCGCGGCGACGCGCGCGGCGAGCGAGACGGGCACGAGCGGCCACGCCCACGCCGCGCCGCTCGACAGCACGCCGGCGAGCAGCGCGAGCGCGAGCGGATGCGTGAGCAGCGAGCCGAGGTGGCCGAGCGGATCGACCGCGCGGATCGTGCGGCTCCAGCGCAATTCATGCTCGGCGAGCTGCGCGACGCGCGTCTCGACGCAGCCGTGCTCGACCGCGAACGGCGGCACGACGACGCGCGCGCCGCGCGCGCGCACGGCTTCGCCGATCGCGTGATCCTCGGCGAGATGATGCGCGAACTGCGCGAGGCCGCCGATCGCGTCGAGCATCGCGCGGCGCATCGCGATCGTCTGGCCGAAGCATGGTCGCGCGAGCTTCAGCGCGAGGCCCGTCACGACGCCCGGCAGGAACTGATGATTGGTGACGAGCGCCTCGACGCGCGGCCAGAAACCTGGGTCCGGGCGGCCGCGATAGACGCAGGTGACGAGCCCGACGTCCGGTTCGCCGAGCTCGCCGACGATGTGCCGCACGTAGTCGGGGCCGACGCTCACGTCGCTGTCCGCGAAGATCAGCACGTCGTGCACGGCGGCGGGCAGCATGTTGACGAGGTTCGCGATCTTGCGGTTCGGGCCGTACAGGCGGGCGTCGGCGACGATCGTCACGTGCGCGCCGGGAAACGCGTCGCGCAATGCATCGACGGCGCGCAGCGCGGGATCGTCGCGATCGTGCACGCCGAACAGGAACTGGATCGGGCCGTCGTAGCGCTGCTCGCAAAAGCTCGCGAGATTCGCGAACAGAGTTCGCTCGGTGCCGTGCAGCGGCTTGACGATCGTCACCGGCGGGCACTCGCGCGGCTCGCGCGGCGCACGCGCGAAGAAGCGGTGCGTGAGCGCGGCCGCGACGAGTGTGTACGCGCAGCCGAATGCGGCCGCGATCGCGCACAGCGCAGCGAGCAAGTCGGCGAGCAGCGCGACGAAGCGGCCGATGTCGCCGAACGAGACCAGCTCGGCCGCGAGCAGCGCGCAGACGGTGCCGGCGAGCCACGCGAGCGCTTTCATCGCGCGGCCTTCGGCGTGCGGCGGCGCGGACGAACGGCTGCCGCGCGATCGGTCGTGCGAGCGTGGCGGCGTGCGGCGAGATCGAGACAGAACAAGCTGATGGCTCCGCGTGAATGCGACTCTCGTCGGGAGGCGCCGGGCCGGCGCTCGCGCGCGGCGCGCGACCGGTCCGGCATGCCGTGTCCGGTCGCGCGCCGCAACGCTTAAGTTACTACGCGAAGCGGCGTTGGTGTGCGGCCGAATGAATCACGGTAATGCACGGAGCCGACTTTCTGATGGCACTATGGTGACAAATCGGTTTAGCGCCCGTTCCCGGCGTGAACAGGCTCCCGGCGATTTGACGGCGCGCGGGCGATGCGCGCAGGCGCGGTGCCGTCGTGAGCGACACGCACGCGGCGGAAGAATGAAACGCGTGAAAGGCGTGCCTGGCGTGGCAAGCGAAGCGGATCAGAACGTGATCGTCGTGCGCACGCCGACGATCGCCTCGTTGCCGATGCGCGAGCCCGGCTCGTTCGGGTTCGGGATGCCGCCGCCCGGCCGGAATGCGTACTGGAAGTCCGCCTGCAACTGCCACCACGGCGTCACCTGATACTGATAAGTCGCCTCGATCAGCGTTTCCGCGCGGCGCACCGGATAGCCGGGCGTCTGGAACACGCCGGCGTCGCCGTCGGCGCCGCGCGCGTGCGAGCCGATTTTCGCGTAGCTGACGGCGAGCCCCGCCGTGTCGTTGTCGCGTCCGGCGAACGGCGCCTTCAGCGTGACGCCCGCGTTCAGCGTGAAATCGACCGCGTTGCGATCGCCGGGCGCGCCCATCACGCGCGCGAACACGTTCAGCGAGCGCGGGCTGTCCGCGCTCGGCCGCCACACCATCTGGTCCGCGACCGCGTAGAAGCCGTAGTTGCCGCGATGCGTCGCCGCGATGCCGTTGCTTGCCGGATCGGCGAGGGGCACGCCGTTCGTGTCGTAGCGCGGATCGGCGAAGCGCTCGGAGTTGTACCAGACGCCGAGCTTGTACATGCCGGGCAGTCCCGCCTGCGGCGCCTTTGGATCGGCGGGCGGCGCGTTGAGCGCGTACTGGAGCTCGCCGATGAGGAGCGCGCCGTTGCGCAGGTTGAAATTCGTGCCGTGCCGATTGAGCTGTTGCGCGTCGCCCACGCCGCCTGCCGGATTGCCGTCGAACACGCCCGCCATCACCGTCCAAGCGTCGGATGGCTTCGCGCGCAGCCGCACGCCGAGCGACGACAGCGGATACGCGGGGCCGCCCGCCGGCATGTCGACGGCGGGCAGCACGGGCCAGCCGAACGTCGCGTCGATGAACGTGCTCGCGTACTGGCTCACCATGAATTCCTGGTCGAGGCTTTGCTGGCCGATCTTCACGTCGGCGCGGCCGTTCGCGAACGACTGCTGATACCACAGCTCCCACAAGCGCGTCGTCCCTTCGGCCTCGATGCCGCTCGCCGTCTGCAGCAACTGCAGGTTGCGCGACGTGAGGCTCGTGCCGTGAATCTGCAGACCCGACACGTTGAACGTGCCGCCGGGCAGCCCGATCGCTTTTTCGGTGTCGACGCTGAAGCCGAATTGCGTGAGACCGTCGTATGCGCCGCCGCGGCTCGTGCCGCCCGACAGGTTGCGCAGGTACTCGCTCGTTTCCTGCAGATTCAGCGTGATCCCGTGATCGCCGAGCTTGCTGCGCAGGCCGCCCATGTCGCCGAACAGGTTCGAGCGTTCCCAGAAGCCGGTGGGGGCGGGCGTGGCGGCGGCATCGGCGGCCTGCGCGGCGGATGGCGTCTGCGCGCCGTCCGCGGCCGCGGCTTGCGCGAGCGCGGGGTGCGAGACGCCGAGCGACAGCAGCAACGGCAGGCCGGAAACGATGCCGGATTTGACGAGCATGTGACGGATGGTTTTCTTCATGACGAATCGTTGCCTGGATGAATGCGGGCGACATCCTCGCCCGCTCGCCGCTTGAGGTTGCCCGCCGGGCACGGCTGACCGTCGGGCTTGCCGGGTGCTCAGGAGGACCACCAGCTAACGCGCATCGCCTGATTCAGGCTGGCGCGGCCGCCCGAGGCGGACAGCAGCGCGACGATCGCGACAGCCCCCGCGATGGCGCCGACGATCGCGCAACTGATTGGCCGGACGATCAGCCTCGCGCCTGGCAGCGCGCCGTTGCTCGATGCGTTCGCCGCATGCGCGAGCGGCGAGATCGCCGATATGACGATCCGGCGGCTCGCGAAATGGGCGTAGCGCCCGAGCTTAGCCTTGAAAAACTGAACAAGCATGACTTCGCTCCCGTCCGCTCCGGCTTGCGCCGGACGACGTAACACATCGCTTGCGCGCCGGAGGGGGGCTTGCGACGAGACCTGAACAGAGGAAGCGTGCTGCGTGCGTGCGGACGGAGGCCGCCGGCGATGAAGCGCGCTAACTCGACCAATGCGAGCTAGCGGCGAAGGAGGACCAGGCGGCTAGCGCGCGATTGCATTGCCGGCTTCGACCGGCGTCGGACTGCAACTACTGGGGGACGTGTCCACGAGGGACTCTCCTTCTGTGATGAACCGCGGCGGATTGTATGCGTGCCGTACGTGGGCGCGCAAGAAAAAAACGAATAAAGATGCCGGATCGGTCAACATCCGGCGAAATCGGCGCGTGCGCGCGGCAAGCGCCGCACGGTGCGCGTTCCGGCTTTCGATCCGGCTCCGTCCCTCGGCGATTGAAAGCAACGGGCACGGTTTCATTGCGTAAAAACTTACAGTGCCGCAAGCGCGGAAATTTTTTTTCGTGAAGCCGACGAACGTCATTGACTTTAGGTTCGCCGCCTACCTAGAATCCCGCCATCTCCACAAATGGGGCATCCGCCTTGGACACTTGCAGTAGTCGACTTTCGAGCAGTTTCTCCGCCTGAACGGCAAGACGTCCGCGCCCATTCATTCGCCGCCGTCCAGCCGATCAGGCAGACGGTGCGCGTCGCAGTTCGCAGTACCGCTTCCCCGTGCACCCTTGATTCGCGCCGCATGAGCGCTGCGTTTTCGCGCGCCCATCCGGCACTCGCCGCGAACGCCGGTTCGCGGCGCGCGTTCGCTTGGCGCTGCCGCATGCTTGGCATGACGGCGGCGTCGAGCGTGCGTGTTCGCGTGCGCGTTCGTCGTGCATGCGTGCTCGCAGTGCCCCGACCTTCAGACAAGGAGCCGACATGCCGGACAGTGACAGTCATCCCATATGCCGCACCCTGGATCTTTTCGATTTCGATCATCAAGGGAAGCGCGTAGGGCTCGATCGATAAGCGCATCGCGCGCATGACGTTCGGGCACGCGGCTTCCCGCCATGCGCGAGAACCCGCGCCCGGAGAATCATCATGCAATTCGGTCTGCTTCTGTCGCAACTGCCGCACGTCGCTGAATCGCGCGTCCACTACGACGCGATGCTGTCGCTCGAAGCCGCCGGCAAGCCGGCATTCGCCTCGTTCTGGCGGCGCCTGAAAACCCTGATTTCCTGAGACCAGCGGCGCGCTTACGCATGCCGATGCGGCGTTTCGACGACAACCATACGCATAGGGAGAAAACACATGTCCACGCCAACCGATATCTCGCCGCCCATCGCGCTCGAGCGCGGCGCGGTCCTCGATCAGGCGCACCTGGGCGATATCAAGGGTGCGTTCGGCACGATCGCGCACCACGACACGGCGCCGCGCAGCGGCTGGTGGGCGCGCGTGCGCACGCTGCTCGCGATCCTCGGGCCGGGTCTCATCGTGATGGTCGGCGACAACGACGCCGGCGCGTTCGGCACCTATACGCAGGCGGGGCAGAACTACGGCACGTCGCTGCTGTGGACGCTGCTGCTGCTCGTGCCCGTGCTGTTCGTGAACCAGGAGATGGTGCTGCGCCTCGGCGCCGTGACGGGCGTCGGCCACGCGCGCCTCATCTTCGAGCGCTTCGGCAAGTTCTGGGGCGCGTTCAGCGTGATCGACCTCTTCATCCTGAACGCGCTGACGATCGTCACCGAGTTCATCGGCATCACGTTCGTGCTCGATTTCTTCGGCGTGTCGAAGGTCGCGGGCGTGTGCATCGCGGCGGCGCTCACGATGGCGGCCGTCAGCACGGGCGACTTCCGCCGCTTCGAGCGCTTCGCGGTGGTGCTGTGCGTGCTGAGCTTGCTGCTCGTGCCGGTGCTCGTGTCGATCCATCCGCCCGTGCATCAGATGACGCGGGACCTGTTCGTGCCGGCCTGGCCCGCGCACGCGAAGCTCTCCGACGTGATGCTGCTCGTGATCGGCATCGTCGGCACGACGGTCGCGCCGTGGCAGTTGTTCTTTCAGCAGAGCTACGTGATCGACAAGCGGATCACGCCGCGCTTCATGAAGTACGAGAAAGCGGATCTGTGGATCGGCATCGTGTTCGTGATGATCGGCGCGATCGCGATGATCTCGTTCTGCGCGGCGCTCTACGCGGGCCGCCCGGAGGCGGGCGGCTTCACCGACGCGGGCGGCGTGATCGCCGGCCTTGCGAAGTACGCGGGCCACACGAGCGCGACGCTCTTCGCGATCGCGCTGCTCGACGCGTGCATCATCGGCGCGGCGGCCGTGTCGCTTGCGACCGCGTACGCGATCGGCGACGTGTTCAAGATCCATCACTCGCTGCATCGCGGCGTGTCGGATGCGAAGGGCTTCTATCTCGTCTACTTCGGGATCGTCGCCGCGGCGGCCGCGCTCGTGCTGATGCCGGGCAGCCCGCTCGGCCTGCTGACGGAAGCGGTGCAGACGCTCGCGGGCGTGCTGCTGCCGAGCGCGACGGTGTTCCTGCTGCTGCTGTGCAATGACCGGGCCGTGCTTGGCCCGTGGGTCAACTCGACGAAATTGAATCTGTTCACGGGCGCGGTGATCTGGGTGCTCGTGATGTTGTCGATTATCCTGACGGCTTCCGTGATGTATCCGGACATGAGCGGCGAGACGATGCTCGAGGTGCTCGCGGGCGGCACGCTGCTCGCGGTGGCCGGGCTCGCGGCGACGCTCGTGGTGCGCAAGCGCGTCGGCGGCGCGAACGTCGCGGCCGGCGCGGGCATCGACCGCAGCGGCCGCGACACGTGGCGGATGCCGCCGCTCGACGCGCTGCCGGCGCCGCGAATCACGCTGTCGACGCGCATCTGGATGGGCGTGCTGCGCGGCTATCTGGTGCTCGCGGTCGGGCTCGTGATCGTGAAGGTCGTGCAGATGGCGTTTTTCAGGTAGCCGGTGCGTGCGGCCGTTCGGCGCGCAGCGGCCGTTTTCCGACGATTCGGTTCCGATGGGAGCGACAGGATGAAGCGTTACGCATGGGCTGCATCGATGATGACGGCGGTGTTGCTGCTTGCCGCGTGCACGAGGACGGACGACGACGAAGTGAGCAGCAAGACCAACGATGTGGCCGTCGCGGCGGCGGGCGCGTCGGGCGCGAGCGAATGAACGCAAACGCGCGCGCGATGCGCGTCGCGCGCTGCGGTGCATGCGGAAAAACCAAGGAATCCTTCGAATGAAAGCCGCCTGAAAATTATCCGACATAGTTTGACAGTTGCGCGGACGGCAGTGAGCTAAGCTGCTTCGCGCGCGGCATCGAAGCGCGATCGTCGCCGATCGTGCGCCGCGCATGCGTTCCGGTTCGCTGTCGTGCGCCGGCGCGCGCATTCGCCGGCGTCTTGCGCGCCGGCTCGTGAGCGGTCGCGCCGAAGTAACCGGTGCTACCGAATGTGACAAACGCGGCGCTGCATGAATGTCCGTGCAATCATGCTCGCTCACGTTCAACCCAAACGGTGATTGCGATGGGAATCCTGAATACGGTAGGTGAGATTGCGGGCGCAGTGGCGGCCGTCGAGGCAGCGGAGAAGGTCGATCCGGACGCCGGTCTGCTGACGAAGGCCGCGGCCGCGGTCGCGGGCTTCAAGGGCGCCGAGGCGCTCGAGAATCTCGTCGAGAAGAAGAAGGACGACGAGGTGGCCGACGGCGACAACACGGCCGCGCCGCAGGACGGCGACGCATCGCAGGCGTGATGCGTCGGCGCGACGAATTCGCGTCGCGCACGGCACCCGATGAAGCGGAGGGCATTGCCCTCCGCTTTTTTCTGGGCGGCGCGCGGAAGAATCCACAGATGATTGCGCTGTATGACAGTACGCGCGCACCGCGCCGCAAGAAATTCGGAAACTTGCTATCGTCCGGTCATCGAGGCTTCGATCAGGCGGCGCTATGGAATTCGACTACGATCTCTTTGTCATCGGCGCGGGCTCGGGCGGCGTGCGCCTGAGCCGGGTCGCGGCGTCCTGCGGCGCGCGCGTCGGCATCGCCGAGGAAGAACGGATCGGCGGCACCTGCGTGCTGCGCGGCTGCATTCCGAAGAAACTGCTCGTCTATGCCGCGCACTACAGCCACGACGTCGAGGATGCCGCGGGCTTCGGCTGGACCTTCGACATCGGCCTCTTCTCGTGGCCGGCGCTCATCGAGGCGAAGGATCGCGAGATCGCGCGCCTGAGCGGCATCTACGTCGATCTGCTGAACAAGTCGGGCGTCGAGATCCACGCGGGGCGCGCGACGCTCGTCGACGCGCATACGGTCGATGTCGCGGGCCGGCGCGTCACCGCGCGGCACATCGGCGTCGCGACCGGCTCTCGGCCGGTGCTGCCCCCGATTCCCGGCATCGGGCACGCGATCACGTCGCGCGAGGCGCTCAGCCTGCCCGAGCTGCCCGGGCGGATCGCGATCGTCGGCGGCGGCTACATCGCGGTCGAGTTCGCCGGCATCTTCAACGGGCTCGGCGTCGACGTCGACCTGTTCTATCGCGGCGAGCAGATCCTGCGCGGCTTCGACGACGACGTGCGGCGCGCGCTGCACGGCGAGATGACGAAGCAGGGCGTCGCCATCCATACGCGCGCGGCGATCGAGGCGATCGAGCGCGGCGCCGACGGCGCGCTGACGCTCAGGCTCGCGCAGGGCGCGCACGGCCCGTACGACGCGGTGCTGTACGCAACGGGGCGCGTCGCGAATGCCGACGGGCTCGGGCTCGAGGCGGTCGGCGTCGCGCGCGACGCGAGCGGCGCGATCGAGGTCGACGCGTATTCGACGACGACGGTGCCGTCGATCCACGCGATCGGCGACGTCACCGCGCGCCCGCAACTGACGCCCGTCGCGACGCGCGACGGCATGCTGCTCGCGGCGAACCTGTTCGGCGGCAAGCGGATCGCGGCCGATCATCGCTACATCCCTTCCGCGGTGTTCAGCCAGCCGGAGATCGCGACGGTCGGCCTCACCGAGGCGGATGCGCGCGCCGAGCTCGGCGCGCTCGACATCTACAGGACATCGTTTCGCGCGCTGCGGCATACGCTGTCCGGCCGCGACGAGAAGACGCTGATGAAGCTCGTCGTCGCGCGGGACAGCCAGCGCGTCGTCGGCGCGCACATGGTCGGGCGCGATGCGGCGGAAATCATCCAGGGCATCGCGATCGCGATCCGGGCGGGCGCGACGAAGGCGCAGTTCGACGAGACGGTCGGCATCCACCCGACCGCGGCCGAGGAGTTCGTCACGATGCGGCAGAAGGAGCCGGACGACGCGTGATTGCGTCGATGGGGGCCGGCGGGCGCGCCTGGCGCCTTCAGGCCGGCGGTGGCCGCTCGCCGCATGCGGGCGGGCGAGGCCGCCGCAATGCCCGGCCGGGCGCCAGCAAGCGTGCGTCGAGCGCGATCGTCCGGCCCGATCCCGCTGACTGGCCGGTCGGTTGCACCGCCGAGCCATTGCGCCATTCAATCGCCCGCCCACCCGCGCCGCGTGCCGCCACGGCCCCCATTTACGGCCCGCCGCGGGCGCGCGCGAGACTTGCCTCATAATCGGGCACAGCCGATACTCTTGGATTCCGCGAAATTCCCCCTTCCAACTGATTGAACGGTTTTCGTCATGACCACGATTCTTGAAAATCTCCCGGCCGGCCAGAAGGTCGGCATCGCGTTCTCCGGCGGCCTCGATACGAGCGCCGCGCTGCACTGGATGCGCATCAAGGGGGCCGTTCCTTACGCGTACACGGCCAATCTCGGCCAGCCCGACGAAGACGACTACGACGCGATCCCGAAGCGCGCGATCCAGTACGGCGCGGAAGGCGCGCGCCTGATCGATTGCCGCGCGCAGCTCGTGGCCGAAGGGATCGCGGCGCTCCAGTGCGGCGCGTTTCACATCTCGACGGCGGGCGTCACGTATTTCAATACGACCCCGATTGGCCGCGCCGTGACGGGCACGATGCTCGTCGCCGCGATGAAGGAGGACGGCGTCAACATCTGGGGCGACGGCAGCACGTACAAGGGCAACGACATCGAGCGCTTCTACCGCTATGGCCTGCTCGTCAATCCGGACCTGAAGATCTACAAGCCGTGGCTCGACCAGCAGTTCATCGACGAGCTCGGCGGCCGCGCGGAAATGTCCGAATTCATGCACCAGGCGGGCTTCGGGTACAAGATGTCCGCCGAGAAGGCGTACTCGACCGATTCGAACCTGCTCGGCGCGACGCACGAGGCGAAGGATCTCGAGAGCCTCGAGAGCGGCATCAAGATCGTCAATCCGATCATGGGCGTCGCGTTCTGGCGCGACGACGTGAAGATCGACAAGGAAGAAGTGACGATCCGCTTCGAAGAGGGCCGCCCGGTCGCGCTGAACGGCGTCGAGTACAAGGATGCGGTCGAGCTGCTGCTCGAGGCGAACCGGATCGGCGGCCGCCACGGCCTCGGCATGAGCGACCAGATCGAGAACCGGATCATCGAGGCGAAGAGCCGCGGCATCTACGAAGCCCCGGGGCTCGCGCTCCTCTACATCGCATACGAGCGCCTCGTCACCGGCATCCACAACGAGGACACGATCGAGCAGTACCGCGAGAACGGCCGCCGTCTCGGCCGCCTGCTGTACCAGGGCCGCTGGTTCGATCCGCAGGCGATCATGCTGCGCGAGACCGCGCAGCGCTGGGTCGCGCGCGCGGTCACGGGCGAAGTGACGGTCGAGCTGCGCCGCGGCAACGACTATTCGATCCTCGGCACGCGCTCGCCGAACCTCACGTACCAGCCGGAGCGCCTGTCGATGGAGAAGGTGGAGTCGATGTTCTCGCCGCGCGACCGGATCGGCCAGTTGACGATGCGCAACCTCGACATCACCGACACCCGCGACAAGCTGCGCATCTACTCGCAAGTCGGCCTGCTGACGCCGGGCGAATCGTCGGCGCTGCCGAAGCTGAAGGAAGACGAGAACGGCAAATGACGTCCTGACGTCCGGCCCGGCCGCGGCAGCGCGGGCCGGCCGACGTGAAGCAAGAAGACGCCCGCGCCGCAATCGCGCGGGCGGCGCGCCGCGAAAGCGCGCAAAAGCGCGGGCCGCTCGCCGGTCCGCGCTGCCGGACCAGGGCGAGCGCGCCCGCCGTCCGCACGCATCAACCGTCGAACGAAGCCGCATTCGTCGCGTTCACAGAACCGATAACAAGAATGGAGGTTGATATGTTCCAGATGCTGCCGCCGATGACGTTCGGCCGACGCCTGTCGGTGTGGTGGTCGTGCATGTGGCGTCAGACGCTCGCCAGCGCGCCGGTATGGATCGCCGGCGTCGCGATCGTCGGATGGTGGATATGGCGAACCGATCCCGTCGCCGGCCGGCTGCCGAGCGGCAACGCGACGGCGATCGCCGGCGTCGCCTTCATCGTTGGTCTCGCGGTTTGCCTGCCGATCACCGGATACATGGTGCGCGGCGGGTTCGCCGCGCACGCGCTGACGGCGCCCGGCCGGCTGTCGCTGCGGCAGGCGCTGACGCTCGGACTGACGACGGCCGGCTGGGCCGTGCTGGCCGCGCTGCCGATCAGCGTGGCGACGATGCTGCTGCGCCATGCCGGCCATCCGCTCGTCGGTCAGGCGATCGGCTGGATGCTGAACGTCGCGGCCAGCATGTACATCGTGCTGCCGCGGCAGGCGCGGCGGCTGCGGCTGCTCGCGGGCGAATCCGCATGACGTTGCGCGCGCCGTGACCGGCGCGCGCGGGTTGCACCGCACATCGACGAAGGGGGCGCGAATGAACTGGAGAATCCGTATGCGGGCGGCGGTCGCGGCGGCCGTGTTTTCAGCGGGCCTTTCGGCTAGCGTGCCGGCGATCGCCGCCGGCCCGGCGGTCGACGCGGGCCGCTATCTGTACGTCGAAGGCGGCAGCGCGCACGGCGTGCTGACCGTCAAGGGCAATGCCTTCAACATCGAGACGATCGGCGGCAACTGCCATACCTGCGCGCTGAGCGGCACGTTCGATGGGCGCGTCGGCATCGCGCGCGACGGCGACAACGTATGCCGGATCGCGGTGTCCGGCGGGCACGGCGTCGTCAGGCTGGATACGTCAGGCTCGGACGCGTGCCGCGATTTTTGCGGGATGCGCGCGTCGTTCGACGGTGAATATCGGCGCCCGAGCGCCGCGTGCGCCGATCGCGCGCGGAGCGTGCGCACCGAGCGGTCGCACAAGCAATACGCGGCGCACGACTACGATGGCGCGCGCGCGACGCTGAAATCGCTGCTGGCCGAATGCAGCGGCTTCATGGACTGGATCGAGCTGGACCGGGCGAAGAGCGATCTGGCGCTGACGGAGTACCACCGCGGCGATCGCGCGCAATGCGTGGCCGTGCTGTCCGATACGCTCGCCTATCGCGCGCAGCAGGATCATAGCGAGGCGTTCGGCCTGCCGCCGTGCGACGCCGACAACTACAAGCCGACGGGCGACGCGATCCTGCACAATCTCGCGCTTTGCCGGGCGCCGGCGAAGCGCTGACGCGCGAGCCGGGCGGGGCGATTCGACGATTCGACGATTCGACGATTCGACGATTCGACGGCCGCGACGAACGTGTCGCCGGAGCCGATCGCAGCGGGCGCGCCGGCCCCGGCTGCGCAGCCGATCCGGCCGCCCGCGCTTGACCTTCCCACTGTGGGAAGATTCATCCTTCGATCGCCCCAAATCCCCCTGGAGAAGCAACATGAAGCTCGAAGTGAAGGACATGTCGTGCGGCGGCTGCGCGAACGCGATCACGCAGGCGATCAAGGCCGTCGATGCGTCGGCGGCCGTTTCCGTCGACATCGCGTCGAAGGTGGTCGAAGTCGGCTCGGCGCTCGGCGTCGAGCGCGTGGTCGAGATTATCGAAGCCGCGGGATTCCATCCGGCCGTCGTCGCCGCGTGAGCGGCATGGCCGGCGTTCGAGCGTCGAGAAGATCCGCCGCCCGCGCGCCGCCCGCTCAGGTCTTCGCGGCGCGCAACCGCAGCGCGTTGCCGATGACTGAAACCGAGCTCGCCGCCATCGCGGCGCTCGCGAAGATCGGGCTCAGCGTGATGCCGAACCACGGATACAGCACGCCCGCCGCGACCGGAATGCCGACTGCGTTGTAGACGAATGCGAAGAACAGGTTCTGCCGGATGTTCTTCATCGTCGCGACGCTGAGCGCGCGCGCGCGTGCGATGCCGCGCAGATCGCCCTTCACGAGCACGATCCGGGCGCTGTTCATCGCGACGTCGGTGCCGGTGCCCATCGCGATGCCGACGTTCGCCTGCGCGAGCGCCGGCGCATCGTTGACGCCGTCGCCCGCCATCGCGACGACATGCCCTTGCTGCTGCAGCGCCTGCACGTGCCGGTACTTGTCCTCGGGCAGCACGCCCGCCTTCACGCCGTCGAGCGACAGTGTCTTCGCGACCGCGTTCGCGGTGACGGGATTGTCGCCCGTCAGCATCACGATGCGCGCGCCCGACGCCTTGAGCAGCCGCACCGCGTCCGGCGTCGTCGCCTTGATCGGGTCCGCGACGCCGATATAGCCGGCAAGCCTTCCGTCGATCGCGACATACATCACGGTCTGGCCGGCTTCGCGCAGGCGATTCGAATCCGTTTCGACAGCCGTGCAGTCGATCGCGAGGTCCGCCATCAGATGCGCGTTGCCGAGCGCGACCGCGCGCTCGTCGATCGTGCCTTTCACGCCCTTGCCGGGCACCGAATCGAAGGATTCCACCGGTTTGCGCGCCGCGCCCGCCTGCGTCGCATGCTCGACGATCGCCTGCGCGAGCGGGTGCTCGCTCACGCCTTCGAGGCTCGCCGCATCGCCGAGCAGCGCGCGCTCGCGCCGCGGGTCGAGCGCGACGACCGTCTGCACGTGCGGCCGCCCCTGCGTCAGCGTGCCGGTCTTGTCGACGACGACGGTATCGACCTTCTCCATCAGTTCCAATGCTTCGGCATCCTTGATGAGCACGCCTTCGCGCGCGCCTCGGCCGATGCCGACGATGATCGACACGGGCGTCGCGAGGCCGAGCGCGCACGGGCACGCGATGATGAGCACGCTGATCGCGACGACGAGCGCGTTCGCGAGCGCGGGGGCCGGACCGAACGCCGCCCATGCGACGAACGCGATCGCGGCGAGCGCGATGACGGCGAGCACGAACCAGCCGGACACCTGATCGGCGAGCTTCTGGATCGGCGCGCGCGAGCGTCCGGCTTCGGCGACCATCTGCACGATCCGCGCGAGCAGCGTGTCGGCGCCGATCCTTTCCGCGCGCATCACGAACGTGCCCGTCTGGTTGACGGTCGCGCCCGTCACCGGGCTGCCCTCGGTTTTCTCGGCGGGCACCGGCTCGCCGGTGATCATCGATTCGTCGACGCTCGAGTGCCCTTCGACGACGATGCCGTCGACCGGCACCTTCGAGCCGGGTTTCACGCGCAGCGTATCGCCGACGACGACCGCCTCGAGCGGGACGCTCTCCTCCGAGCCGTCGGACTTCACGCGCACCGCCGTGTGCGGCGCGAGCTGCAGCAGGCCGCGGATCGCGCTCGACGTGCGTGCGCGCGCGCGCAGTTCGAGCACCTGGCCGAGCAGCACGAGCGTCACGATCACCGCCGATGCCTCGAAATAGAGCGGAATGTCATGGCCGTTGCGGAACGCCTGCGGAAGCGCGTCGGGGAACAGCAGCGCGAACACGCTGAACAGATAGGCCGCCGCGACGCCGAGCGCGATCAGGCTGAACATGTTCAACTGCCGCGTGACGAACGACTTCCAGCCGCGCACGAAGAACGGCCAGCCGCCCCACAGCACGACAGGCGTCGCGAGCGCGGCCTGCACGCATTGCGGCCACGACGCCGCCGTCCCGAACGGCCGCGGCCAGCGTGCGAGCAGCGCGTCGATGCCTGCGTCGATATCGAACGGCAGCGCCATCGCGCCCATCGTCATCAGCACGAGCGGCACGGACAGCGCGAGGCCGACCCAGAAGCGCCGCGTCATCGATTCAAGCTCGGGGTTCCTCTCTTCGGCCGCGCCCGGCGCGAGCGGCTCGAGCGCCATCCCGCAGATCGGGCAGTCGCCCGGCGCGTTTGCGCGTATCTGCGGGTGCATCGGGCACGTGTAGATCGTGCCCGGCTGCGCCGCGGCTTCGCCGGGCGGCTGCTTCGGCATCCCGACGAACTGCTGCGGCGATGCGCGAAACGCTGCCAGGCACTGGTCGCTGCAGAAGCGATACGTGCGGCCCCGATAGTCGTATCGACGTTTCGCGTCGAGCGGCACCGTCATGCCGCAGACCGGGTCGACCACCGTTTCACCGGGCGCCCCCGCATCGCGCGAGCGACTCGGATCACGCCGTTCGTCCGCGTCGTGGCCGTGATCGTGATGGACATGTGCGTCGTGCATGGCAAGCGCTCCTTTCTCGTCGATGGATGTCGATGTCTGCCGCAACGGTGCGCTTCACTTCCCGAAGCGTTGCGATGCCGATGGCCGCGATGCATGAAAAGATGGGCGAGCGGGCGCGAGCAACAACGGATACGGCAGGAAGCCGAGCGTGCGGCATCGATGGCGAGGCAGCCACACGACGGTTGCGATTGCGCCGAGCCGGCGCGCCGCGCCGATCGCGAAGCGCCGTGCAGCCTCCATCTCCACCGACGCCCGCGTGGGGCGGGCAATCCCGAATCCCGTTGCGAGCGGCGTGGCGACCGTTGCAATCGCGAATCGCTTGAGTGCTTTCATTTCGGGGGCCTGAGCACCGGGATCGAACGCGAATAATCGTTTCACTGTAGTGCCGGCTGGATGATGCGGGTTGACCTACCTCAATCGAGCCCCGTTGCATGCGCGCCGGCCGACACATGCTGAGGCTCGGCCGCCGAGCGGGCCCAAAAACGGCGGCGGGATATCGCGTACGATTCTTGCTGTCTCGCCGCGCAGGTCGACCATTGACGCAAATCAAGTGGATCAGGAACCGCATACGTAGCATCGATTCGAAGCCTGTACGGCGATTCGCGGGCGATGGCCCGAGACGAGCCGTCGGCGGCCGGCGCCGCGCCTTCCCCGGCGAACTGCAATGGAGATGGCAGAATGCGACATCACTCTTCGGGCCCGCGTCCCGCCGCGACGTGGATGCGTCTGATCGGCGCCGCGCTGCTGGCGGCGCTCGCATTCGCATTGTCCGGTTGCGGCTACAACGCGATTCAGGTGCAGGACGAGCAGGTGAAGGCGAGTTGGTCGGAGGTGCTGAATCAGTATCAGCGCCGCGCGGATCTCGTGCCGAATCTCGTCAATACCGTGAAGGGCTATGCGAATCAGGAGCGCGACGTGCTCACGCGCGTGACCGAGGCGCGCGCGCAGGTCGGCTCGATTCGCGCGACGCCGGAGCTGCTGTCCGACCCGCAGGCGTTCGCGAAATTCGAGGCCGCGCAGGGGCAACTGACGTCGTCGCTGTCTCGGCTGCTCGTCGTGTCCGAGAACTATCCGCAGTTGAAGTCCGATGCGAACTTTCGCGATCTGCAGGCGCAGCTCGAAGGCACCGAGAACCGCATCACGGTCGCGCGCAATCGCTACATCCGCTCGGTGCAGGCGTACAACACGACGATTCGCTCGTTCCCGAGCAACCTGACCGCGATGGCGTTCGGCTACCAGGAAAAACCGAACTTCTCGGTCGCGAACGAAGCGGAGATCTCGAAGCCGCCGCGCGTCGACTTCGGGACCACGCCCGCGCCCGCCACCACGCCCGCGCCGGCCGCCGGAGCGTCGAATTGAAGGGCTTGTTCCGCGCGGCGTGCTTCGCGGTCCTCACGTTCCTGTCGATCGGCGGCGGCGCCTGCCGCGCCGAGCAGCCGGTGCCGCCACTCGCCGCGCGCGTGACGGACGAGACAGGCACGCTGACGGCCGCCGAACGCGCGGCGCTCGAACAGTCGCTGAAGGATTTCGAAGCGCGCAAGGGCGGCCAGATCGCGGTGCTGATCGTGCCGACGACGCAGCCCGAGACGATCGAGCAGTATTCGATCCGCGTCGTCGAGCAATGGAAGCTCGGCCGAGCGAACGTCGACGACGGCGCGCTCCTCATCGTCGCGAAGAACGACCGCACGCTGCGCATCGAGGTTGGCTACGGGCTCGAAGGCGTGCTGACCGATGCGACGAGCCACCGGATCATCGACGAGATCATCGTGCCGAGCTTTCGGCGCGGCGATTTCTACGGCGGCATCTCGGCGGGCGTCGGCAGCATGATGCGCGTGATCGAAGGCGAGCCGCTGCCGCCGCCGCGCGCGCGTCGCGGCGATGCAGGCGGGCTCGGCCGCCTGCTGCCGCTGCTGTTCGTGATGACGATCGTCGCGGGCGGCGTGCTGCGCGCGATATTCGGGCGGCTCGCGGGCTCGGTCGTCACGGGCGGCGTGGTGGGCTTCGTCGCGTGGCTGTTGTCCGGCGCGCTCTTCGTTGCGATCGCGGCGGCCGCGATCGCGCTTTTCTTCACGCTGCTCGGCGGCGGGATGGGCGCGCGCGTCGGCGGGCCGTTCATCGGCGGGCGCGGCGGCGGCTGGGGCGGCGGGAGCGACGGCTTTCGCGGCGGCGGCGGCGGGTTCGGCGGCGGCGGCGCGTCCGGGAGGTGGTGATGGATATCGCACGAATCGCGAGGCACCTGTCGATGACGCGCTGGCGCGTCGGCGCGGCGTTTCCGAAACGCACGCTCGGCAAGATCGAGCGCGCGATCGTCGCGAGCCACGGGAAGCACGTCGGCCAACTGCGGTTCGCGGTCGAAGGCGCGCTGCACGCGTCGATGCTCTTGCGCGGAATGACCGCGCGCGATCGCGCGATCGATGTGTTCTCCGAACTGCGCGTGTGGGACACCGAGCACAACAACGGCGTGCTCATCTATCTGTTGCTCGCCGATCACGACGTCGAGATCGTCGCCGATCGCGGGATTCATGCGCGTGTCGACAGCGACGACTGGGAGAAGGCGTGCCGCGAGATGGAAGCGGAATTCCGCCGAGGCCGCTTCGAGGCGGGCTCGATTCACGGGATCGAGGCCGTCACCGCGTTGCTCGCGCGGCACTAT
This sequence comes from Burkholderia sp. MSMB1589WGS, assembly GCF_001636105.1. NCBI lineage: Bacteria > Pseudomonadati > Pseudomonadota > Betaproteobacteria > Burkholderiales > Burkholderiaceae > Burkholderia > Burkholderia sp. MSMB1589WGS. The sequence goes on along the minus strand of NZ_LNJT01000006.1, from coordinate 1,070,563 downwards.
CCGTCGCGCCGCGCGCCGGGCGACGAGTTGTCGAGCGCGCCCGTCGTGCTGTGAGCCGCGTGCCGTGCCGCCGCGCGCTCGCGCGGCGAGCGATTATTCCACCGTCACCGACTTCGCGAGATTGCGCGGCTTGTCGACGTCGGTGCCGCGCGCGCATGCGGTGTGATACGCGAGCAACTGCAGCGGCACGACGTGCAGGATCGGCGACAGCGGCCCGTAATGCTCGGGCATCCGGATCACGTGCAGCCCCTCGTCGTTGACGATGTGCGTGTCCGCGTCGGCGAACACGTACAGCTCGCCGCCGCGCGCGCGCACCTCCTGCATGTTCGATTTCAGCTTTTCGAGCAGCGTATCGTTCGGCGCGACCGTCACGACCGGCATCGCCTCCGTCACGAGCGCGAGCGGCCCGTGCTTCAGCTCGCCCGCCGGATACGCTTCCGCGTGGATGTACGAGATCTCCTTGAGCTTCAGCGCGCCTTCGAGCGAGATCGGGTAGTGCAGCCCGCGGCCGAGGAACAGCGCGTTCTCCTTGCGCGCGAATTCTTCGGACCACGCAATGATCTGCGGCTCGAGCGCGAGCACGCTGTTGAGCGCGGCGGGCAGGTGGCGCAACTGCTTCAGGAAGTCGGCCTCGCGGGCCGCGTCGACGTGGCCGCGCAGCTTGCCGAGCGTCGCCGCGAGCACGAACAGCGCGACGAGCTGCGTCGTGAACGCCTTCGTCGACGCGACGCCGATCTCGGTGCCCGCGTGCGTGAGGAATTGCAGCTCGGTCAGACGCACCATCGCGCTCGTCGCGACGTTGCAGATCGCGAGCGTGTGCGCGTGGCCGAGCGCCTGTGCGTGCTTGAGCGCGGCGAGCGTGTCGGCCGTCTCGCCCGATTGCGAGATCACGACGACGAGCGCGCGCGGGTTCGGCACCGATTCGCGGTAGCGGTATTCGCTTGCGATCTCGACTTGCGTCGGGATTTTCGCGATCGATTCGAGCCAGTACTTCGCGGTGAGGCCCGAGTAGTAGCTCGTGCCGCACGCGAGGATCAGCAGGCTGTCGATATCGGCGAACACGCCGCTTGCGTTGCCGCCGAACAGCGAAGGATCGAACGCTTCGGTTTGCGCAATCGTGTCGGCGATCGCGCGCGGCTGCTCGAAGATTTCCTTCTGCATGAAGTGCCGGTACGGGCCCAGCTCGACCGCGCCGCCATATGCGGCGACGACGCGCACGTCGCGCGCTGCGCGTGCGCCGTCGCGATCGACGATCGTCACGCCCGCGAGCGTCAGTTCGCAGACGTCGCCTTCCTCGAGGAACGTGAAGCGATCGGTGCTGCCCGCGAGCGCGAGCGCGTCGGACGCGAGGAAGTTCTCATGCTCGCCGAAGCCGACGACGAGCGGCGAGCCCTGGCGCGCGCCGACGACGGTATGCGGCTCGTCCTTGTGGGCCACCGCGATCGCGTATGCGCCGTGCAACTGCTTGACGGCTTCCTGAACGGCTGCGAACAGATTGCCGCGATAGAGGCTGTGGATCAGGTGCGCGATGACTTCGGTGTCGGTCTGCGACACGAACTCGTAGCCCTTCGCGCGCAGCGCTTCGCGCAGCGGCTCGAAGTTCTCGATGATGCCGTTGTGCACGAGCGCGAGCGCGTTCGACGAGAAGATCGGATGCGCATTGTGCGTGACGGGCGCGCCGTGCGTCGCCCAGCGCGTATGCGCGATGCCTGTCGCGCCTTCGAGATGCGATTCGCGCACCTGCGCATCGAGATCGGCGACGCGCGCGACGCTGCGCGCGCGCTTCGGCGCACCCGGCGCAGGGGCGCCGGCATCGAGCACCGCGACGCCGCACGAGTCGTAGCCGCGATACTCGAGACGGCGCAGTCCTTCGATCAGCACTGGAACGATGTTACGTTGCGCAACTGCGCCGACAATCCCGCACATGAAAATCTATCCTCGCAACTCGACAATGATGCGGGCGCGCTGCTGCGCGCCCGAAAAACGGTTCAGCTCTTCTTCTTGACGGGGCGCACGTAGCCGCTTTTCGCGGTCTGCGTCTTGTCGTTCAGCACGAGCATGCCTTCGGCGACGTCCTTCCATACGGTCGTGCCCGCCGCGATCGTCACGCCGCGGCCGACGCGCACGGGCGCGACGAGCTGCGTGTCCGAGCCGACGAACACGTCGTCCTCGATGATCGTGCGGAACTTGTTCGCGCCGTCGTAGTTGCAGGTGATCGTGCCCGCGCCGACGTTCACGCGCGCGCCGATGTCCGCGTCGCCGAGATAGGTCAGATGGTTCGCCTTCGAGCCGTGGCCGAGCGTCGCGTTCTTCACCTCGACGAAGTTGCCGACGTGCGCTTCGTCGGCGAGCACCGCGCCCGGGCGCAGCCGCGCGTACGGGCCGACGACCGTGTGCGCGCCGAGCGTCGCGCCGTCGAGATGCGAGAACGCGTCGACGCGCGCGCCCGCGGCGATCGCCGCGTTGCGGATCACGCAGTTCGCGCCGATCGCCACGCCGTCGGCAAGCGTCACGTCGCCCTCGAACACGCAGTTCACGTCGATCGACACGTCGCGCCCGCACACGAGCTTGCCGCGCACGTCGATGCGCGCCGGATCGGCGAGCGTGACACCTGCGGCGAGCAGCGCGTCGGCCAGGTTGCGCTGGTGAATGCGCTCGAGCTCGGCGAGCTGAGCCTTGCTGTTCACGCCGAGCGTCTCCCATTCGTCGTCCGGCTGCGTCGTGACGATCTCGAAGCCCGCTTCGATCGCCTGCTCGACGACGTCGGTCAGGTAGTACTCGCCCTGCGCGTTGTCGTTGCCGAGCGCGCCGAGCCACATCGACAACTGCGCGGTCGGCGCGATGACGATGCCCGTGTTGATCTCGGCGATCTTCAGCTCGTCGGCCGACGCGTCCTTCTGCTCGACGATGCGCGTGACGCACCCGGCCTGATCGCGCACGATGCGCCCGTAGCCCGTCGGATCGTCGAGCGTGACGGTCAGCACGCCGTAGCGGGCGTCGGTCGCGGCGTCGACGAGGCGCTTGAGCGTCGCCGTGCGCGTGAGCGGCACGTCGCCGTACAGCACGAGCGTCGGCTGCGACGGATCGAGCAGCGGCAGCGCCTGGCGCACCGCGTGCCCCGTGCCGAGCTGCTGCTCCTGCACCGCGAACTGCACGTCGGGCGCGGCGACGGCCGCGCGCACCCGCTCGGCGCCGTGGCCGATCACGACGACGAGCCGGGACGGCGCGAGCGCGCGGGCGGTATCGATCACGTGGGAGAGAAGGGGCCTGCCGGCCAGAGGATGAAGCACTTTCGGCAGCGCCGAACGCATGCGCTTGCCGGTGCCTGCCGCCAAAATCACGATATTCATGGCGCCAGTTTCGTAGGGAGAGTTCGAAGCTGGCCATTCTAGCATGCAGGCCCTCTCCGGCCGCTGCGGCTCGCCGCGAGCCACGTGTCGACCCACTCGCGAATCGCTGTCGTCGTCAGCGGCGTGTCACACGCGCAACGCGAGACTCCCGCTCGCATGACGCGACGGCGGATCGGCGAGCTGAACCGATCGCGCCACGCGCGGTTTCAGGGAGGGAGTGTGAATCAGGATCAGGGCAATGCGTCCGCGCGTTTCAAGACGCGCCGGCGTCTCATCAGTGTCGACGATCCGACGGGCGCGGTGCTGCTGTCGCCGTTCATCATGGGCGGCACGGTCAGCAACGCGCCGTACAACCACTATGCGCTGCTGAAGAGCATCGAGGGCGCGTTCGGGCTGCCGTATCTCGGCTATGCGGGAGCAAGCCTGGCGCGCCGCTGTTCGTTACGCGTGCGTTTCGTTCAACGGCGGCGCGCGCCGAGAATGACGGATTACAGATCGTCGAACTGCACGATCGACACGGACTTCGCGCCGCCCGGCGCGAGCGCGTCGGTGCCGCACGGGTCCTCGTCGAACGCGATGTCGCCGTTCGGATCGGCTTCGCCCGTCGCGCGCAGTCCGGCGAACGGGAACAGTTGCGCGTCCATCAGGTGCGACGGCACGACGTTCGCAAGTGCGTTGAACATGTTGTCGACGCGGCCCGGGAAGCGCTTGTCCCAGTCGCGGATCAGCGCCTTCATTTCCGCGCGCTTCAGGTTCGGCTGGCTGCCGCACAGGTTGCACGGAATGATCGGGAATTCGCGCAGCTCCGCGTATTTCTCGAGATCGGTTTCCTTCGCGTAGGCGAGCGGACGGATCACGACGTTCCTGCCGTCGTCCGATTGCAGCTTCGGCGGCATTCCTTTCAGCTTGCCGCCGTAGAACATGTTGAGGAGCAGCGTCTGCACGATGTCGTCGCGATGGTGGCCGAGCGCGATCTTCGTCGCGCCGAGCTCGCCCGCGACGCGGTACAGGATCCCGCGGCGCAGCCGCGAGCACAGCGAGCAGGTGGTCTTGCCTTCGGGCACGAGGCGCTTCACGATGCTGTACGTGTCCTGGTTCTCGATGTGGAACGGCACGCCGATCTTCGTCAGGTACTCGGGCAGCACGTGCTCCGGAAAGCCCGGCTGCTTCTGGTCGAGGTTCACCGCGACGATGTCGAAATCGATCGGCGCGCGCTCGCGCAGCCGCAGCAGGATGTCGAGGAGCGCGTAGCTGTCCTTGCCGCCCGACAGGCAGACCATCACCTTGTCGCCGTGCTCGATCATGTTGTAGTCGCCGATCGCCTGGCCGACCTGGCGCGCGAGCCGCTTGAACAGCTTGTTGTTCTCGTACGCTTCCTTCTGCTCGCGGCGCGTGAGCGCGCGGCGGCCGATCTCGGCCGTGTTCGCTTCGACGGCGGCGGCCGCGTCGGCTTCGTTCAGATGCGGGGTGTGGGGCGCATTCATGCTCGCTCCTCGTCCTTGATGCGAAATACTTCGACGCCGACGGCGTCGCAATCGGGATAGGCGTCCGGCTTTTCGGTGGAGACGCGCACCGCGCGCACCGCGTCGTGCGCGAGCAGGCTCGTTGCGATCGCGTCGCAGAGCGTTTCCTGCAGATGAATGTGGCCGCGCGCGACGCACTGCGCGACGCTTTGCTTCATCAGATCATAGTCGACGACTTCGCGCAGCCTGTCCTCGACGGGCGTCGTCAGCGCGAGCGGCACGAACAGGTCGACGTTGATGACGACGCGCTGTTCGCCGCGCTTCTCGTGCTCGAAGGCGCCGATGTTCATGTACACCTCGTGATTGCGCAGGTAGAGCCTGCGGCAATCGGCGAGCCTGGGATGCAGGAGGGCGGCAAACATGGTCGTTCCAGTCAAAGGGTGAAGCATGCAAAGGGGCGCGGCCGGGCGCGGCGTCGAGATGTCCGCACGGGGCCGCGCCCGTCAATTCCGTTCGTCCGCGGGCGGCGCGAGATGCTCGCCGCCGTCGACGGTCAGCGTCGCGCCCGTCACGCCGGGCGCGTCCGCGAGATAGCACGCGGCGTCGGCGATGTCGCGCGCGTGCGGCGCGCGCCCGCATGCGAGGCCGACGACCCGCACCTTCGGCGCGAGCGCGAGCGCCTGCGCGGTCGTCGCGCGGTGCAGCGCGGCCTGCGCGAGCGAGTGCGACAGGCGCTCGGGCGCCGGATGAAACAGCGTCTCGTCCAGCAGATGGATCACGACCGCGCGCTCGCGCTCGTCATCGCGCGCGGCGTTGGGCGTCGCGTCGGCGAGCGCGCGCGCGAGCACGAGCGGCGCGGCGACGCCGCGCGCCATCGCGCCCGCGAGCGACGCGTAGCCGACGTCGTGCGCGTTGTCCGCGACGCCCGCGGCCTGCGCGACGACGCAGGTCGGCCGGCCGAGCGCCGCGTCGCAGGCGGCGACGAGCCGCGCGACATCCGCTTCCACGGACAGATCGGCGACGAGCACCGCCGCGCGGCGGCCGAGCGCCTCGACTTCGACGGCGAGCGCGGCGGCCGCGCGGGCTTCGTCGCCCGCGTCGGCCGCGAGCGCGACGTCCCAGCCGCGTCGCGCGAAGCCGACGGCGAGCGCGTGTCCGACGGCCGCGGTGTCGGGCGCGGGCCGCGCGGCGGCGGGCGTCTGCTGCGCGCTCGCCCGCGCGGCTTCGGCGGCGCCCGCTTGCACGGCGCCCGTCTGCACGGCGCCCGTAATCAGCACGACCCGCGCGGAGCGGGCCGCGGATGTGTCGCAGGTGTCGGCTGGGGCGGTCATTTACAATGCCGGGATGAATCCGAAAGCTCACGAACCCGCTAGTTTACCCGTTCCCGGCCCCGACGCGCTCGCGCAGTCCGACGCGCTCGCCGCTTCGCTGCGCGCCGAAATCGCCGCGGCGGGCGGCTGGATCCCGTTTTCGCGCTATATGGAGCGCGTGCTGTATGCGCCGGGCATCGGCTACTACAGCGGCGGCGCGCAGAAATTCGGCTGGCGCGCCGACGACGGCAGCGATTTCGTGACCGCGCCCGAACTGTCGCCGCTCTTCGCGCGGACGCTCGCGCGCCCCGTCGCGCAGGCGCTCGGCGCGAGCGGCACGCGGCGCGTGATGGAATTCGGCGCGGGCACGGGCAAGCTCGCGGCGGGGTTGCTGAACGCGCTCGCCGCGCTCGGCGTCGAGCTCGACGAATATGCGATCGTCGATTTGTCCGGCGAACTGCGCGCGCGCCAGCGCGAGACGCTCGCCGCGCACGCGCCCGGTCTCGCCGCGCGCGTGCGCTGGCTCGATGCGCTGCCCGAGCGCTTCGAGGGCGTCGTCGTCGGCAATGAAGTGCTCGACGCGATGCCGGTGCAACTCGTCGCGAAACAGGCGCACGGCTGGCGCGAGCGCGGCGTGTCGGTCGACGACGCGGGCGCGTTCGTGTTCGCCGACCGGCCGCTCGCGCGCGCCGAAGACGCGGCGCGGCTCGCGGAGCTCGACGCCGACGAAGGCTACGTGACCGAGACGCACGAGGCGGCGGCGGCGTTCGTGCGCACGGCCTGCGCGATGCTCGCGCGCGGGGCGGCGTTTTTCATCGACTACGGCTTTCCGGGTCACGAGTACTATCACCGGCAGCGCGCGCAGGGCACGCTGATGTGCCACTACCGGCACCGCGCGCATGGCGATCCTTTCGTCTATCCGGGGCTGCAGGACATCACCGCGCACGTCGAATTCAGCGCGATCTACGAGGCGGGTGTCGGCGCGGGCGCGGATCTGCTCGGCTATACGTCGCAGGCGCGCTTCCTGCTGAACGCGGGCATCACCGACGTGCTCGCCGAAATCGACCCGTCCGACGCGCAGCATTTCCTGCCCGCCGCGAACGCGGTGCAGAAGCTGATTTCCGAGGCGGAGATGGGCGAGCTCTTCAAGGTGATCGCGTTCTCGCGCGGCATCGACGGCACGCTCGACGCGTTCGCGCGCGGCGACCGCTCGCACACGCTGTAGCCGGCCGGACGCGACGCGATGCTGCGCTGGCTGCTCACCACGTTCATCGCCGTGATGGTGCTCGCGCGCGCGTGGCCGTGGCTCGCGAAGCTCGGCGTCGGGCGGCTGCCGGGTGACGTGACATTGCGGCTCGGCTCGCGCGTCTATCCGTTTCCGTTCATGTCGACGCTCGTGATCATGGGCATCGTGTCGGTGATCGCGCGGCTCTGGTGACGCCGGCGCCCGGGCGGCCGACGCCGCGTTCGGACGACCCGAGGCCCGGGCGCGGCGGGCGTGCGCGCAACCGGCCGCCTGTCGCGCACCGCGCCGCCCGCGCTCGCGTTACAGCTCGAGCTCGCCGAGAATCCGGTGCGCGAGCGCCTTCGCTTCGTCGAACGCTTCCGCCTCGTTCGCGCTCGTCGCTTCGACCTCGTAGAGCGTGTTGTCGGGCGTGCCGCCTTCGTCCCGGGACAGGATCACGTAGCCCTGAAAGCGTCCGTTATCCGTCTTGCGGGTGTGCGCCTTGGCCGTGTAAAGGCCCTTCGTGTAGGTGTTGCCGCCGTCCATGATGCCTCTCCCGAGAAAGGACGCTCCCATCGTAGCATTCCGACGCCGCGCTTTCAGCGGCGGCAAAAACGCGCGGCGGGCGAGCGGGGCCGCGCGCGCATGGGCGGCCGGGAGCGGGCGCCCGAAGACGGCATCGGGCGGCGCGCCGCGCCGCCGGCGCTCGCGTCACGCCGCGACGAGCGCGACGACTTCGTCGAGCGTCGGCGCGTGCGCGCCCGTGTGCCGGCACGCCGCCGCGCCCGCCGCGAGCGCGAACGACAGATGCGCGCGCCAGCCGCGCTCCGGCACCGTCATCAGGCTGAACAGCAGGCCGCCGATCGTCGCGTCGCCCGCGCCGACCGTATCGGCGACCTCGATGCGCGGCGGCTGCGCGTCGAGCGTCTCGCCGCCCGCGTAGAGCGTCGCCGTGTCGGGCCCGCGCGTGACGAGCAGCGCCGCATGTGGATTGAGCGCGCGCAGCCGTGCGATCGCGCCTGCTTCGTCATCGCCCGCGAACAGGTGGCACAGGTCTTCGTCGGACACCTTGATCAGATCGGCGAGCTCGGCCATCCTCGCGAGCGTCGGCCGGTAGCCGTCCGTCATCAGGTTCCGGTAGTTCGGATCGAAGCTGATCTTCACGCCCGCTTCGCGCAGCTCCGCGGCGAGCGCGACGAGCGTCGACGCGAGCGGCTCGCGCACGAGGCTGATGCAGCCGAAATGCGCCCACTTCACATGCTCGCGCCAGCCGTCGGGCAGCCGTTTCGGATCGAACGCGAGATCGGCGCTGTTTTCGCCGATGAAGAAATAGGCGGGCGGCTGCGTCTCGTGGACGATCGCGAGGAGCGGCGCGCGCTCGACGCGCTGCAGGAAGCGCAGATCGAGGCCGGCCGCCTCGCTTTCGCGCCACAGCTCGTCGGAGAAGCAGTCGCGGCCCACCGCGCCCGCGCACGCGCTCGGCGCGCCGAGCCGCGCGACCGCGCGCGCGACGTTCCAGCCGGCGCCGCCCGGGCGCGACGTCCAGTGCGCGCCGCCCGTGCGGACCATGTCGGTGAGAATGTCGCCCGCCGACACGAATTGCGGAAATCCTGCGCTCATCGAACTTCTCCGTTGCGGCGGCGCGCGGCGCCGTCGCCTTTGTCGCTGTTGTCGTTGCTGCCGTCGTTCCTGGCGTTGCCACCGTGCCCGTTGCCGCGCGCAGCGGGCGCGGCCTGGCCGTCGCCCCCCGCGCCGTCGCCCGCGCGCGCGCCGCGACCGCCGTCGTCGCGTGTCGACGCGAGCGCGTGCAGCACTTCGTAGCACGCGCCCATCGTGTGGTAGTCGGTCTTGCCGGCCGGGCTCTTTTCGTCGCTGTACTTGCGGTTGTCGCAGGTGAGGATCCGGTACCATGCGCCGTGGCGGTGATCGACGAAGTGCGCCCAGCTATAGCGCCAGATCTCGTCGTACCAGTCCCAGAAGCGCTCGCTGCCGGTGCGCTGCGCGAGCAGCGCGGCCGCCGCGAAGCTCTCCGCTTGCACCCAGAAGTACTTGTCGTGGTCGCACACCGTGTAGTCCGGCCCGAAGCCGTAGCAGAGGCCGCCGTGATCGCTGTCCCACGCGTGCGAGAACGCCGCGTCGAACAGCTCGATCGCGCGCGGCGCGAGCCAGTCGAGCGGGCGGTGACGCTCGAGAATCAGCAGCAGCTTCGCCCATTCGGTCTGGTGGCCGGGCTGGAAGCCCCACGGCCGGAAGATGTTCGAGCTGTCTTCCTTGTTGTATTCCCAATCGATCGACCAGTCCGCGTGGAAATGCTCCCACACGAGCCCCTGCGACAGCGCGGCCTGCCGCTGCACGATGTTCGTCGCGATCTTCTCCGCGCGATCGAGATATGTCAGATGGCCCGTCGCCTCGTATGCGGCGAGGAGCGCTTCCGTCGCATGCATGTTCGCGTTCTGGCCGCGGTAGCTCGACACGGTCCAGTTCGGCGTCGCGTCGTCCGCGTAGAGGCCCGCCGCGCGATCCCAGAAGCGATGCTCCATCAGGTCGAACGTATGCGCGATGAGCGGCTTCGCCTCTTCGACGCCAGCCATTGCCGCATGCGCGGCCGCGAGCAGCACGAACGCGAGCCCGTAGCAGTGGCGCGTGCCGTCGCGTGTCGCGCGCTTCTCGCCGTCGCGCCATTCGATCTCCCAGTCGTAGCCTTCGTGCTCGGCGTCCCAGTGCGCGTCGCGCAAAAAGCGCAGCCCGTGGCGCACGTGGTCGAGATCGCGCGCGTCGCCGAAGTGGCGGTACGCCATCGCATAGTTGAAGACGAAGCGGCAACTGCTGACGAGATGGCGCGTCGTGCGGTCGTAGATGCTGCCGTCGTCGCGGAAGAAGTGGTGGAAGCCGCCCGTCGGGTCGAACGCGTGCGGCGCGTAGAAGCGCAGCGTGTCCTCGACATGCGCGATGAGGAACTGCGGGTCGCGGAAGCTCGCGACGTATGGCGCGGTGGCGTGCGGCGCGCCGGGAGCCGGGCGGGGAGCGGGCGTGGCTGAGGTCGTCATGATCCGAGTACCGGGGTGAGGGCGCGCGGCGTGCGTGCGGCGCCCGCGCTGCTGGCCCGCGCGACGAGCCGCACGGGGAGGCTGAGTTCGGTTTGCGCGGGCGAATCGGCGAGCAGCAGCTCGACGCCTTGCCGGCCGAGCGCCTCCTTGTCGATCGCGAGCGTCGTGAGAGGCGGCGCCGCGTGCGTGGCGGCCGGGATGTCGTCGAAGCCGACGAACGCGATGTCCTCGGGCACGCGCACGCCGCGCTCGACGCACACGCGCATCGCGGCGAGCGCGGCCGCGTCGTTGTATGCGAACACCGCGTCGGGCAGCGGGCCGCCCGCGTCGAGCAACTGCCGCATCGCGTTCGCCGCGCCGGCGTCGGGGCCGAGGCTCGTGTCGATCGACAGCTCGAGCGACGGATCGAACAGCATGCCCGCGTCGAAGAACGCGCGGCGATAGCCGAGCGCGCGCTGCGCGATGCTGTAGTGCGCGAGCGAGCCGCCGATGAACGCGACGCGCCGGCGGCCCGATGCGAACAGGTGATGCATCGCGAGCGCCGCGCCGCCTGCGTTGTCGACGTTGATCGAGCGCAGGCCGGGCGCGCGGATGTCGATGAGGACGAGCGGCCGGCCCGTCGCGGCGAGCGCTTCGAGCGTCTCCGGCTCCATGAAGCCCGCGACCGCGATCGCGTCGGGCGCGTGCGGGCGCATCTGGCGGAGCACGTCGTCGGTCGGGCCCGTCGTCAGCAGCGTCGGCACGATGCCGCGCTCGCGGCATGCGTCCTCGACGCCGTGCAGCACGTGCGAGAAGAACGGCGTCGTCGCGAAGTTGTTGTGCTGGCGGTGCAGCAGGAACGTGAGCCGCTTGATCCGCGGGCGCAACTGCGTCGGATCGTAGTTCATGCGGTGTGCGATCTGGACGATGCGCGCGCGCGTCGCCTCGGACAGGCCAGGCTGATTCTTGAGCGCGCGCGACACGGTGCCGATCGACACGTTGGCCGCCTGCGCGACGTCGCGAATGGTGGTGCCCATCGTTTTGAGCCGGGATGTTTAGAGTGTTGGCGATTGTATAGTAAAAATCGCCGCAAAACGCTCCGGCATTGCGCGGAATCGGCTTATAAGTGCTTATGTATAAACGGTAAATGTAGCCATAATCGTTTACTAAAAATGCTAAACAAGGCGATTGCGCCGAGGCGGGCAGCGCTTACGCCGCGACCCGGAAGATCGCGGCCGCCTCGCGCAGCGCGGCCGCCTCGCCGGCGAGCGCGCCCGCGGCGCTCGCCGCCTTCTGCACGAGCAGCGCGTTGTGCTGCGTCATCTCATCCATCTGCGCGACCGCGCGGTTCACCTGATCGATGCCGCTGCGCTGCTCCTCGGACGCGTGCGAGATCTCGTCGACGAGCGTCGCGACCTGCCGCACCGACGCGAGCATGCCGACTATCGTGCCGCCCGCGGCCTTCACCGTGTCCGCGCCGAGCTCGACTTCGCCCGTCACGTCGGCGATCAGCGCCGAGATCTCCTTCGCCGCCTGCGCGCTGCGGTGCGCGAGGCCGCGCACTTCCTGCGCGACGACCGCGAAGCCGCGCCCCGCCTGACCGGCGCGCGCCGCCTCGACGGCCGCGTTCAGCGCGAGCAGGTTGGTCTGGAACGCGATGCCCTCGATCGTCGACGAGATGCTGCGGATCTGCCGCGAGCGCACCGACAGCGCCTCCATCCGCGCGATCGCATCGCGCGCGGCGGCGTCGCCCTGCTCGGCCTGCGTCGACGCGGCGAGCGCGAGCGAGCTCGCCTGGCGCGCGTGATCCGCGTTCGTGCGCACCGTCGCCGCGAGCTGCTCCATGCTGCTCGCCGTCTGCTGCAGGCCGGCCGCGTGTTCGTCGGTGCGGCGCGACAGGTCGTGGTTGCCGTGCGCGATGTCGGACGTCGCGTGCGCGATCGCGTCGGCCGCGCGCTGCAGCGTGCCGATCGTCGCCGCGAGGCGCGTGCGCATCGCGTGCATCGCATGCATCACGCTGCCGGACGCGGCGCCGGCGGCGCGCACGTCGAGCGCGAGATTGCCGGACGCGATCTCGTTCGCGACGCTCGCCGCGTAGTCGGGCTCGCCGCCCAACTGTCGCGCGAGCGCGCGCGCCATCGCCGCGCACAGGATCGCGACGGCGGCGACGCCCGCGAGCACGCAGAGCGCGACCGCCCACTGGACGAGCCGCGCGACGCCGCGCGCGCGATCGTACGCGCGCTGCGCGGCCTCGAGCTGCCCCTGGCGCAGTTGCGCGGCCTCGCCCTTCACGCGTTGCGCGACGGGATCGAGCGTCTGCGTGACGACCCATTGCGCTTCGGACAGGTTGTTCGCCTTGAGCAGATCGACCGCGGGCCGGATGCCCTTGTCGCGCAACGTCGCCCAGTCGGCGGCGAGGCGCTCGGCCTGCTCGCGCTCGGCGCCGGCGCGCGGCGTCGCGCGGAAGTCGGCGAGCAGGCGATCGATCGCGTCGATGTCGCGCGCCGACGCCGCGGCGACCGCCTCCGTTTTCGCGGCGGACGGATCGAGCACCGCGTCGCCGACCGCGTAGCGCGTCTGCGTGACGAGCTCGTCGATCGACGAGATCCGCTGCAGCGTCTTCGCGCGATCTTCGAAGACGTGCGCGAGCGCGTCGCCGACGCGCGCGACGCCGGCGAGGCCGATGCCGCCGGCGGCGGCGAGCACGAGGACGACGACTGCGACGAGGGCGCGCAGACGGGTCTTGACGGTGAGGCGGGTGGTGTTCATCGGGTGGTTCCGGAAGCGGCGCGCCGCGCTCGTGACGCGCCGGGCCGTGACGAGAAGCCGGCTTAACGGCGTCGCGGAACCAGGGTTGAATGAATTTTTCGTGAAGCGACGCCCCGCTTTGGGGCGTCGGCCGCCGGGGAGGCGGCGGCGCGGCCGAAGCAGCCCGCTTCGCCGCGCCCGTCGCTCAGCGCTTCGCCGCGCTCGCGCCCGAGCCAAGCGGCCGGCCGCCACGCGCGCCCGTGGGCCGCTCGCGGCTCGTATCGCGTGCGCCCCAGCGCTGCGCGAGCGCCGCGCAGGTCATCAACTGGATCTGATGGAACAGCATCAGCGGCAGCACGACCGCGCCCACCGCGTGCGCGGCGAAGATCACCTTCGCCATCGGCACGCCGGCCGCGAGGCTCTTTTTCGAGCCGCAGAAGATGATCGTGATCTGGTCCGCGCGGTTGAAGCCGAGCCGCTTGCTGACGATCGTCGTGACCGCGAGCGCGATCGCGAGCAGCACGACGTTGACGACGACGAGGCCCGCGAGCGCGGTCGCCGGAATCTGGTGCCAGAGCCCTTCGTTCACCGCCTCGCTGAACGCGACGTAGACGACGAGCAGGATCGAGCCCTGATCGACGAAGCGCAGCACGCCGCGGTTGCGCTCGATCCAGCGGCCGATCACGGGCCGCAGCAACTGGCCGGCGATGAACGGCACGAGCAGTTGCATCACGATCGCGCCGATCGTGCTCCACGGCGACGCGGTCGCGCCCGTGCCCTGCGTCGACACCATCACGCCGACGAGCGCCGGCGTGACGAAAATGCCGAGCAGGCTCGATGCGGACGCCGAGCAGACGGCGGCCGGCACGTTGCCCTTCGCGATCGACGTGAACGCGATCGACGATTGCACGGTCGACGGCAGCGTGCAGAGAAACAGCACGCCGGCGTACAGTGCGGGCGTGACGAGCGGCGTGAGCACGGGCTTGAGCGCGAGGCCAAGCAGCGGGAACAGCGCGAACGTGCTGAGCAGCACGACCGCGTGCAGCCGCCAGTGCGTCGCGCCCGCGATGATCGCCTCGCGCGACAGCTTCGCGCCGTGCAGGAAGAACAGCAGGCCGACCGCGACGTCGGTCGCCCAGTTGAATGCGTGCGCGGCTGCGCCGCGGCACGGCAGGAAGCTCGCGAGCACGACGGTGCCGACGAGCGCGAGCGTGAAGTTGTCGGGAACGAAGCGGGAGCGCGCCATCTCGGGTCTCGATCGAATGCGGTGGAAGCGCCGGCGGCCCGCGGGCGGCGCGGCGGTTATTGACCTGATATTGTCGCGGCCGGCGATTGAATAGGCAAATTCATTCGAAGAATCGATTGATGATTCGAATGCATGCAGATGCACGCTGCCGGCACATTGGAACCTTACGGCGGAAACGGTCGAAAACGGGCGGCGCGCATGCGCCGGAAACGTATGCGGGATCGGCAAAAGCCGTGCAGTAACACGGTGTTACACCGATGCTTTTGGTCTAACACTTTTGCGCTCGACACGTTTTCGCCTCGCCCATAAATTACCGCTGAAAGGCTTGCGCGCGATTCAGGTGCGCGCGCGGGCAAAAAAGCCAAGCAGCAGACCAATCATGATGACGGAACGGGCAGTACGGAAGATCGGGCAATGGGCGGCGGGCGCGATGTGCGCGCTCGCAGCGACGCTCGCCTTCGCGCAGCCGCCGCACGGTGGCGGGCCCGGTTTCGGCAGCGGGCGCGGCGGCGCGCCGTACATGGCGGGCAGCGGGGGCGGCTGGCGCAGCGCGCCCGGCTATCTGCAGGCGGCGCCGCACGGCGGCGACGCGCGGATCGGCGTGAACGGCTATCGCCAGCGCTGGGGGCTGCGCCCGACGCCGTCGTATGGCCGCTACGCGGCGCAAAACCCGTACCGGCCGATCAGCGCCGAGGCGCGCCAGGCGCCGCACGCGCCGGGCTCGGCCAACCTGCCGATGCGCGCCGGCTCGATCCGCGCCGACGTCGCGCGCTACAACGAGGAGCGCGGCGGCCGTCCCGCGCCGGCGCCGAGGCAGGACGAAGCCCCGCGCGTGCCGTTTTTCGCGCCGTTCTACCGCAACTGAGCGCCGGGCCGGCGGCCGCGCTCGCCGCCGGCTGATGCAAATCCGCGACACTCGCGCGAAATCCTGCCTCGCATTTCCTTGATTACGCTATCTTTCGCGCCTCGTTGCGAGGACGACGCGCGCACGCCGGCGTTTTCTCCGCGTTCGAACCGCCGCCCGCGATCGTCGCCGGCGCGCGTTCCGCGCGCGCAGGAAAGCCGTTCGTCAGTTTGAAACCGGCGAGCCGATCGCCGACACCCGACAAATCGCCGGGAAGTTAACGCTGACGCTATATCCGCAATAAGTCCCTCCTTTTTTGACCGGAAAAATGGCTCGGGAAGATGGCGACGCCCCCCGAACGGCATCGCGTCTTCCTGGCGTCGCCCGCCCGTTCGCCTCGCTTCCGTTGGACGACAATCTGGAGATCACATGAAGTCAACCGTCAGCCGCGCGCTGCAAACCACTTTCGCGTGCGTCGCCGTCGCGGCGCTGGCCGCGGGCGCATCGGGCGCTCGCGCGCAATCGAGCGTTCAGCTCTACGGGCAAGTCGACGAATGGATCGGCGCGCAGAAATTCCCGGGCGGGCAGCGCGCGTGGGGCGTGCAGGGCGGCGGGATGTCGACGTCGTACTGGGGGCTGCGCGGCACCGAGGATCTCGGCGGCGGCTATCAGGCGATCTTCACGCTCGAGGATTTCTTTCGCGCCCAGAACGGCCGTTACGGCCGCTTCGACGGCGACACGTTCTTCGGCCGCAACGCATACGTCGGACTCGCGACCCCGTACGGCACCGTGCGCGCGGGGCGTCTGACGACGCAGCTCTTCATCTCGACGATCCTCTTCAATCCGTTCATCGATTCGTACGTGTTCTCGCCGATGGTGTACCACGTGTTCCTCGGGCTCGGCACGTTCCCGACGTACACGACCGATCAGGGCGTCGTCGGCGATTCGGGCTGGAACAACGCGATCGACTACACGAGCCCGAGCTTCGGCGGCTTCAACGCGGCCGCGATGTACGCGTTCGGCAACACGGCGGGCGACAACCGCTCGAAGAAGTGGAGCGGCCAGTTGAATTATTCGAACGGCCCGTTCGCGGCGACGGCGATCTATCAATACGTGAACTTCAACGGCAGCCCGGGCGACCTCGGCGCGCTCGTGTCCGGCATGAAGAGCCAGGGCGTCGCGCAGGTCGGCCTGTCGTATGACTTCAAGCTTGCGAAGATTTACGCGCAATATATGTATACGAAGAACGAGCGGAACGCCGGAAGCTGGCACGTGAACACCGCGCAAGGCGGCGTGTCGGTGCCGCTCGGGCCGGGCAGCGCGCTCGCGTCGTACGCATATTCGCGCGATTCGGGCGGGCTCGATCAGACGCATCGCACATGGGCGCTCGGCTACGACTATCCGCTGTCCAGGCGCACCGACGTGTATGCCGCCTACATGAACGATCGCTACTCGGGCATGTCGAGCGGCGACACGTTCGGCGCGGGAATTCGTGCGAAGTTCTAACGAATGGGATGCCGGGCGCGCGCCGCCCGGGCGATGCAGGGAAAAGTGAGCGGCGTCACATTAGCGGCGCCGTTTTGCCTTTTTTGACGTTTTCAATTCACCAGCTTTGTTACAGTTGCTTGCGATTGCATAATTCCTCTCGATTGCGAGCATTTCGGATGGATACCCTCGTCAGCATGAATGTGTTTCGCTATGTCGTCGAAGTTGGCAGCTTCGTCGGCGCGGCCGAACGCATGGAGATGTCGGCGGCGATGGCGAGCAAGCACGTGATGCATCTCGAGCACCAGCTCGGCGCGCGTCTTTTGCATCGCACGACGCGCCGCGTCGCGCCGACGGAGGCGGGACGCGAATACTACGAGCGGCTCGTGCAGGCGCTTACCGAACTCGACGAGGCCGGGCAGGCGGTGGGCGCCGCGAGCGTCGTGCCGCAAGGGCGGCTGCGCGTGACGTCGCTGTCCGCGTTCGGGCTGCGGCACGTGATGGACGCGGTGACGTCATATGCGCAGCGCTACGCCGACGTGACGGTCGAGATCACGCTGTCCGATCGCGTCGTCGAGCTGATCGACGAAGGCTACGACGTCGCGGTGCGCGCGGCGCCCACGGGCATGAAATCGTCGTCGCTCGTCGCGCGGCAGATCGCGACCGCGCACATCGTGCTCGTCGCGTCGCCCGACTATCTCGCGAAGCACGGCACGCCGGCGACGATCGCCGATCTCCAGCATCACAGCTTCATTCGCCGCGAGCCGAACGAGACGCTGATCGACGCGGCGATCTCCGACGTCGCGGCCGCCTCGCGCGTGCCGCTGTCGGGCAACGTGATCGTCAATCATCTCGAAGGGCTGCGCGTCGCGGTGCTGGGCGGCGCGGGCGTCGCGCTCCTCGGCACCGAAGTGGTCGGCGAGGACATCGAGTCCGGCCGCCTCGTGCCGCTGCTGCTCGATGCGCTGCCGCCGCGCGAGCTGCCGATCTACGCGGTGTACGCGAGCCGCCGGCACGTGTCGGCGAAGGTGCGCTCGTTCGTCGATTTCCTCGCCGATCGCTTCGCCGGCCAGTCGCTGTGCCCGTCGATCGACGAGCGGCTGCGGCAGATCGCGATGCCGCGGATGAAGCGGCTCGGATGACGCGCGGGGGCGCCGCGCGCCGCGTAGCGACGAAAAAAAGCGGACCGTGCGGTCCGCATCAGACTGAAGACGAACCCTCGCATCGCGAGGGTTTTGTTGTTTACCGCTTCTCGTTCTTCGCGTTCACCCGCGAGAGCGCCGCGACGTTCGGACCATGCGGCGGGCCCGGTTACGCGCGAATCCCGAGGCGCGCCTTCGCGTCGTCGTATTCGCGCTTGAGGCGCGCGACGAGCTCCGCGACGCACGGAACGTCGTCCATCAGCCCGACGCCCTGGCCCGCGCCCCAGATGTCCTTCCACGCCTTCGCCTTGTCGCCGCCGAAGTTCATCTTCGTCTTGTCGGATTCGGGCAGCGCATCCGGATCGAGCCCCGCGTTCACGATGCTCTCGCGGATGTAGTTGCCGTGCACGCCGGTGAAGAGATTCGTGTAGATGATGTCGGCCGATTTCGCGTCGAGGATCGCGCGCTTGTACGCGTCCACCGCGTGCGCTTCCTGTGTCGCGATGAAGCGCGTGCCCATGTACGCGAGATCGGCGCCCATCGCCTGCGCGGCGAGGATCGAGCCGCCGTTCGCGATCGAGCCGGACAGCACGATCGGGCCGTCGAAGATCTTGCGCGCTTCGCCGGCGAGCGCGAACGGCGAGGTCGTGCCCGCGTGGCCGCCCGCGCCGGCGGCCACGAGGATGAGGCCGTCGACGCCCGCTTCGAGCGCCTTCTGCGCGTGCCGCAGGTTGATCACGTCGTGCAGCACGATGCCGCCGTAGCTATGCACCGCGTCGACGATCTCGCGCGCCGGCGCGCGCAGGCTCGTGATGAAGATCGGCACCTTGTGCTCGACGCACACGCGAATGTCGTGCTCGAGCCGCACGTTCGACTGATGGACGATCTGGTTCACGGCGATCGGCCCGATCACGGCGTCCGGGTTCGCGGCCTTGTGCTCGGCGAGCTGCGCCTGGATCTGCGTGAGCCATTCGTCGAGCAATTCGGCCGGGCGCGCGTTGAGCGCGGGAAACGAGCCGACGATGCCCGCCTTGCATTGCGCGAGCACGAGTTCCGGATAGCTGACGATGAACATCGGCGACGCGATGACGGGCAGCGCGAGGTTTTGCAGGACGGCGGGCAGGGCCATGCGGTGTCTCCTGAATCGTCGCCGCGAGCGCGGCGGATGCATGAAATTCGTCGCGTCGCGCCGCCCTTGCGGACGCGCGTCGCGCGCTGTCGATATGTTATGGGAGTGTCGTGCCGACTGCGCGCCCGCGATGAATTAATACGAACGGTCGTGCCATTATAGACGCGCTTCGACGAACGCGCTGCCGCACGGCTGTCGAATGAGTGCTCTGTTTCTACGCTTTGCGCGGGGGCGGCTGCGATGGCGAGTCGATCGCGCTCCTACAATAACGAGCACAACAATCCGAGAGAACAAGACCATGCCGTTTGAGGAGTTCGCGCCGTTTCGCGTCACGGCGCAAGACGTCGACATCTTCGGCGTCAAAGGAGGCGCGGGACCGCCGCTTCTGTTGCTGCACGGGCACCCGCAAACGCACATGATCTGGCATCGCGTCGCCGCGACGCTCGCCAGACATTTCACGGTGATCGCCACCGATCTGCGTGGCTACGGCGCATCGGGCAAGCCGCCGAGCGATGCGCGGCATGAGCCGTATTCGAAGCGCGCGATGGCGGCCGACCAGGTCGCCGTGATGCGCCACTTCGGCTTTTCGCGCTTCTACGTGTGCGCGCACGATCGTGGCGCGCGCGTCGCGCACCGGATGGCGCTCGATCATCCGGACGCGGTCGAGCGGATGCTGCTTCTCGATATCGCGCCGACCCTCGCGATGTACGAGCGCACCGATCGCGCGTTCGCGACCGCGTACTTCCACTGGTTCTTCCTGATCCAGCCCGAGCCGTTGCCCGAGACGCTGATCGGCGGCCATTCGGACGCGTACGTCGAGGCCGTGATGGGCAATCGCTCGGCGGGGCTCGCGCCGTTTTCGACGGAGGCATTGCACGCGTATCGCGACGCGCTGCGGCAGCCGGGCGCGGTGCATGCGATGTGCGAGGACTATCGCGCGTCGGCGACGATCGATCTCGATCACGATCGCGCCGATCTCGAGCGCGGGCACAAGCTCGCGTGCCCGTTGCGCGTGCTGTGGGGCGAGCAAGGCGTCGTCGCGCGCTGCTTCGAGCCGCTCGACGAATGGCGGCGCGTCGCGCGCGACGTGAGCGGCCGCGCGCTCGCATGCGGGCATTACATTCCGGAAGAGGCGCCCGTCGCGCTGATCGACGAGATCGTCTCGTTCTTCGAGGCGCGCGAGGCGGCGTGACGCCGACGCCGCGGGCGGCGGCGATCGACGGCGCGACGCGCGCGCGTCAATCTTCTTCGGGCGCAAGCGGCGGCAATCGCCGCGCGACGGGCGTCGACTTGACGATCGACGTGCTCGTTTCCGCACGCTCGGTCACTTTCGCGAGTATCCCGTCGAGCTGTTCGATCGAGCGCAGATAAAGCCGGCAGACGAAGCAGTCGTCGCCCGTCACCTTGTCGCATTCGACGAATTCCGGAATCCGCCGCAGCAACTCCTCGACGAGATGCAACTGGCCGGGCAGCGGCTTCACGCGCACGATCGCCTGCAGCGTGTAGCCGAGCGCGCGCGGATCGAGCTCGACCGTGAAGCGCGCGATCACGCCCTGCGCTTCGAGCCGGCGCAGCCGGTCGGCCGTGCTCGGCGCGGACAGCCCGACGCGCCGCGCGAGCTCGCTGACGGGCTGGCGCGCGTCGTCGGCGAGCGTGCGCAGCAGTTCGCGGTCGATCGCATCGAGCGCGCCCGCCACGGGTGGCGGTGTGGAAAGGCGTTTTTGCATGGCAGCCTTCTTTTCAAAGGTGGAAAGACGCTTTGTGCTCAGTTTATCGATGGAGATGCGCGAATCAAGTCCCTAGAATCGAAGTCAGGCTTTCTTCTCGCGAGAACTCACATGGCTTCGAACCTGGCTTCGCACGACACGCGCCGCGGCGCGCTCGAAATGGTGGTCGCGATGTTGATGTCCGGCACGATCGGCTGGCTCGTCGTGTCGTCGCGGCAGCATCTGATGAATGTCGTATTTTTCCGCTGCCTGTTCGGCGGCGCGACGATGCTGATCATTTGCGCGGCGCTCGGCTTGCTGCGCCGCGATCTGCTGACGAAGCGCACGGCCGCGCTCGCGCTGATCGGCAGCATCGCGATCGTCGCGAACTGGGCGCTGCTGTTCGCCGCGTATTCGCGCGCGTCGATCTCGATGGCGACGGCCGTCTACAACACGCAGCCGTTCATGCTCGTCGCGCTCGGCGCGATCGTGTTCCGCGAGCGGCTCACCGCGTCGGCCGTCGCCTGGCTCGTGCTGGCGTTCGGCGGGCTCGCGCTCGTCGTGCGCGTCGAGCCCGCGGTGCTCGCGGTGCCCGGCGAGTATCTCGAGGGCGTCGCGCTCGCGCTCGGCGCGGCGTTCCTGTACGCGGTGTCGTCGATCGTCACGAAGCGGTTGAAGGGCACGCCGCCGCATCTGCTCGCGCTGTTCCAGACGGGCGTCGGCGTGCTCGCGCTCGCGCCGTTCGTCCACTACGACGCGCTGCCCGCGACGGCGGGGCAGTGGCTCGACCTCGTCGTGCTCGGCGTCGTCAACACGGGGATCATGTACGTGCTGCTGTACGGCGCGATCCAGAAGCTGCCGACCGCGACGATCGGCGCGCTGTCGTTCGTCTATCCGGTCGTCGCGATCGTCGTCGACCGGATCGCGTTCGGACAGGCGCTCGCGTGGAGCCAGGTGTTCGGCGCGGCGCTGATCCTGCTCGCGGCGGCGGGCGTGAACCTCGGATGGCGGATCGCGCCGGCGCGAAGCGTCGCGGCGCGCGGCTGAACGCGCCGCGCGAATGCGAATGTGAGCGCGAGCGCGCGCTGCGACATTCCGACACGCGCAAGAAAGTTGTAGGGAAACTCCTGATGCGGTGCAGCGAGGGCGCTCGTATGATGCGCAGTGACGTTGATCACGTCCACAGAATTCTCATTCGATACGCCGTTCGCCTTTCAGGTCGGACGGTTTTTTTTTGCGTGCGCGGCACGCGCTCGATGCGCACCGCTCATGCTGCCCGTCGTGCGGCGATGCGCGCGAGCACGATGCGCTTCGCGTCGTCGTCGAGCTTGCGCCAGCCGGCGATTTCGTCGCGCGTGCGGCGGCAGCCCTCGCACCAGCCGGTCCCCGCATCGATCCGGCAGACGTTCGTGCATGGTGACGGCACGCCCGCATTCGGCACTGCGTGTTGCGCAGCGGCGCTTGCCGCCGTGGCGTTGGCGCTTGCGTCCGTGCGCGCGGTGGTCGGCGCATGCGTCGCCGCATCGAGGGCGGGCGCCGCGCCCGGCGCGCACTCGGCGGGCGTCGCGCCGTGCGTTTCCATTAGGTCGCCGCTCATGCGTCGCTGCGTTGCGCGACGTCGGCGACCGGCGCGCCAGTCAGCGACACGAGTTCCTGCGGCGACAGGTTGAATACTGCGTGCGGGTGGCCCGCCGCCGCCCACAGGCTGTCGAGTTCGAGCAAGTCGCGATCGATCAGCATGACGGGCTCGACGAGATGGCCGATCGGGCACACGCCGCCGATCGCGTAGCCGGTGTTGTCGCGCACGAACTTTGCGTCCGCGCGGCCTACTTCGCCGACCTGCGCGGCGACTTTCTTTTCGTCGACGCGGTTCGCGCCGCTCGCGACGACGAGCACCGGCGCGCCGTCGGCGCGGCGCCGGAACAGGATCGACTTCGCGATCTGCGCGACCGAGCAGCCGAGGCCCGCAGCGGCTTCGGCCGACGTCTTGCCGGTTTCCTCGAGCATCACGATGCCCTTCGCATGGCCGCGCTCGCGCAGCAGCAACGCGACGCGGCGGGCGGAATCGGGAAGCTTGTCGATGGGGGCGGGGGTAGCCATGAGTGCGCTTCGCATCCTCGTGGAGTGGGGTGAATGGGCGCCCGCGCGCGTCATGCGCAGGCGGGCGGCTCGGTGGCCGCGCGCTGCTTCGCGAGCAGCGCGCGGCCCGCGCGCGACACGTTCGCGCGGCCGATCGCATTCGAGATGAAATCGCCGGCGGCGACGACCTGATCGAGGTCGACGCCCGTGTCGATGTTCAGCCCGCGCATCATGTACAGCACGTCTTCCGTCGCCACGTTGCCCGTCGCGCCCTTCGCGTACGGGCAGCCGCCGAGGCCCGCGACCGACGCGTGGAAGATCGCGATGCCTTCGAGGAGCGCCGCGTAGATGTTCGCGAGCGCCTGCCCGTAGGTATCGTGGAAGTGGCCCGACAGCCGCTCGCGCGGAAACGCCTTCGCGACCGCGTCGAGCACCGCGCGCGTGCGGCCCGGCGTGCCGACGCCGATCGTGTCGGCGATGTCGATCTCGTCGCAGCCGAGCGCGGCAAGACGCTCGACGACATCGACGACCGCCTCGATCGGCACGTCGCCCTGATACGGGCAGCCGAGCGCGCACGACACGCTCGCGCGCAGCCGCACGCCCGCGTCCTGCGCCGCGCGCGCGACGGGTTCGAAGCGCGCGATGCTCTCGGCGATGCTGCAGTTGATGTTGCGCTGGGAGAACGCTTCGCTCGCCGCGCCGAAAATCACGACTTCGTCGGCGCGCGAGGCGAGCGCGTTCTCGACGCCCTTCAGGTTCGGCGTGAGCGCCGAGTAGATCGTGCCCGCGCGGCGCTCGATGCCGGCCATCACGTCAGCGCCGTCGGCCATCTGCGGCACCCATTTCGGCGACACGAACGACGCCGCCTCGACGTTGCGAAACCCGGCGCGCGACAGCCGGTTCACGAGTTCGATCTTCACGCCGGTCGGCACGAACGCCTGCTCGTTCTGCAGCCCGTCGCGCGGGCCGACTTCGACGATCTTCACGGATTGGGGGAGCGTCATCCGAGTCTCCTGATTCCTGTCTTCTGATGAATGTGGGGCATGCGGTTGTCCGGCGCGCGTTGGCAGGCCGCGATCAGTAGCCGCGATCGCGGTCGACGACGCCGCCGATCGGCTCACCGCGTTCGAGCGCGCCGATCTTCGCGGCGATCTGCTCGACCGCCTCCGCGCGCAGCGTATCGGCCGAGCAGTGCGGCGTGATCGCGATTCGCGGCTCGCGCCAGAACGGGTGCTCGGCCGGCAGCGGCTCGGTTGCGAACACGTCGAGCGTCGCGGCGGCAAGGCGGCCGCTCGCGAGCGCGTCGAGCAGATCCGCTTCGACGAGATGCGCGCCGCGTGCAAGGTTCACGAGATACGCGCCGTGCGCGAGCTTCGAGAACGTGCGCGCGTTCAGGATGCCGTCGGTGCTCGCCGTGCTCGGCAGCAGGTTCACGAGCAGCTTCACGCCGCACAGGAATGCGTCGAGCTGCGCGGCGCCCGCGAACGTCGCGATGCCGTCGAGCGTCTTTGGCGCGCGGCTGTAGCCGCGCACCGGCAGCCCGAGCGCGGCGAGCGAGCGCGCGACTTCGGCGCCGAGCGCGCCGAGCCCGAGCACGCCGACGACGAAGGTCTCGCGCGAATGCGGCTCGAGCACCTGCCAGCGGCGCTCGCGCTGCAGCAGCGCGTATTCGTCGAAGCGGCGCAGATAGCGCAGCGCCGCGTGCGTCGCGTATTCGACCATCTGCCGCGCCATCCCGGCGTCCTCGAGGCGCACGAGCGGCACGCCGCGCGGCAGCAGGCCCGGATGCGCGCGCTCGAGCGAGAGTATCGCGTCGACGCCCGCGCCGAGGTTGAACACCGCCTTCAGACCGGCGCGCGGCGCGAAGAACTCGCGCGGCGCGCGCCAGACGAGCGCGTAATCGGCGCTCGCGTCGTCGCCCGGCGCCCAGGCGCGCAACTGCGCGCCGGGCAGCGCGCGCTCGATGTCGCGCTTCCAGTCCTGCGCGTCCCGATGCGGCGTGTAGAGCAGAATGCGCATGCGTCTACTTCGCGAACAGTTGGCCGATGTCGGCGAACGCCTTGAATTCCAGCGCGTTGCCGCACGGATCGACGAAGAACATCGTCGCCTGCTCGCCGGCTTCGCCCTTGAAGCGGATGTGCGGCTCGATCACGAAACGCGTGCCGGCTGTCTTCAGCCTGTCGGCGAGCGCGTGCCATTCGTCCATCGACAGCACGACGCCGAAATGGCGCACCGGCACGTCGTCGCCGTCGACCGGGCTGACGGCCGAGCGGCCCGTCTCGTCAGGCGCGAGATGCGCGACGAGCTGATGTCCGAAGAAATCGAAATCGACCCAGCGATCGGAGCTGCGGCCTTCCGGGCAGCCGAGCAGGCCGCCGTAGAAGCGGCGCGCGTGCTCGAGGCTCGTGACCGGAAATGCGAGATGAAACGGGCGCAACGCGCCGCGCGGCGTGGCGGACATGCATCGTCTCCTGAAGGGAAGCCCTCATTCTACGGTTTTGCCGTGCGTTGCGTCGCAAAGCGGGGAAATGCAAAGCACAAAAAATTGGTTCGCCGCGCGCGGCGCGCACGCGACAATCGGCGCAGGCTCCTAGCTTCGCGAGGGACACATGCGCTCATGCAGCAAATCGACGTGGCCGCCGCGGCTCGTCACGGTGCCAGGCCTGCACGGCAGCGAAGGCGCGCACTGGCAGACCTGGCTCGAGAGACAGTTCGCGCGCGCGCTGCGCGTCGAGCAGGACGACTGGGACGCGCCGCATGTCGAGCGCTGGGCGCGGAAGGTGGGCGATCTGCTCGCGCGCGAGCGCGGGCCGTTCGTGCTCGCCGCGCACAGCTTCGGCTGCCTCGCGACCGCGCATGCGCTGGCGCGGCACGCATCGGCCGCGGATGCGCGAGGAGCGGACGTCGTCGGCGTGCTGTTCGTCGCGCCGGCGAATCCGCGCAAGTTCGCGTTCGCGGGCGATTTCGACGCGCGGCGCCTCACCGTGCCGTCGATCGTGGTCGGCAGCGAAAGCGACCCGTGGATGACGCTCGCGGACGCGCGCGAGTTCGCGCACCGGCTCGGCAGCGCGTTCGTCAATCTCGGCGACGCGGGGCACATCAACGCCGCGGCGGGCTACGGTCCGTGGCCGCGCGCGAAATACTTCGTCGACACGCTCGTGCACTGCGCGGCACCGCTCAGGTTTCGCGACGACGATGCGCCGGCGTTCGGCTCACTCGTGCCGGAGCGGCTCGTGACGGCGGCCTGAGGCATTCTTGAGGCATGCTTGATGCCGCTTGATGCTGTTTTCCCGCTATTTGTCCGGATGTGCAGCGCCGAATGTCTCGCCGAACGTGTTTTCGACCGCATCGAAACGGACCGGGTGCGCCCGACCGAATCGACTGAACGAATCAACAGGACGACGGCATCCGCCCACGCATGCCGTCGCCCGGCTTCCGAATCGTCAGTTCGTGACGGGGGCGACCGCGGCCGGATCGGAATAGCTCGACTTGCCGTTCTCGACGTGCCCCGCGAAGCGGCGCGCGAACTTGCCGTTCGCGCCGTCCGATACCGTCACGTCATACCAGTGATGGCTCGATGCGAGCGCCCATTGCTCGACCCGCTCGTCGCCGCCGTGCAGCGTGATCTGGCGCGGCGACGCGCCATACGCGTTGTCGGCGAGCGTCAGTTGCACGCTCTGCCCGCCGTGATTCGTGAGCTTCAGATACAGGTTGCCGTTCGCGACGTCGTAGCCCGCCTTCACTTCCGGATGCGCAGCCGCATGCCTGCCGTGGCCCTCGGCGGCGGCGACGCCTTCGAAGCGGCGCACGAAGCCGTTTGGACCATGCACGGCGAACGCATACGCGCCGTTCGTCGCGGCGAGATCGAACTCGTCGTGCAGCGAGCGGTGCGCGCCGACCGTGTAGCGCCACGGGCCGTCGCTGCGATTCATTGCATATACATAGAAGTGCGCGCCTTGCTCGCCGCGATTCGCGAACTCGATCCGCAGGCGCGCGCCGCCGTGCACCGATGCGTTCACGTGCAGCTCGTAAGGCAGCGCGCGCGCCGGGCGCACGCCGGGCTCCTGCGGATCGACGGGGCTCGGCGCGGCGGGCACGGTCGGCGCGGGCTTCGTCGAGCAGAGTTGATCGGCGATCGACCGATAGTTGCTCGTATCGGGCAGCGGCGGCAGCGTCGCGTCGGGCGTGCGGAAATCGAATGCCGACGTCAGATCGCCGCACACCGCGCGGCGCCACGGCGTGATGTTCGGCTCGTCGATGCCGAAGCGCGCGGCGATGAAGCGGATCACCGACGTATGGTCGAACACCTGCGAGCACACGAAGCCGCCCTTCGTCCATGGCGACACGACCGTCATCGGCACGCGCGGGCCGAGGCCGTACGGCAGGCCGTCGGCCGTGTAGCTGCCGCCGCGCCCAGGGTTCACGACGTCGTGGATCTCGCCGTCGACGGTGACGGTCGACAGGCCCTGCGCGCGCGTCGTCGCCGGCTGCGGCGGCACGACGTGATCGAAGAAGCCGTCGTTCTCGTCGTACATGATGAAGAGCACGGTCTTGCGCCACACGTCGGGGTTTGACGTCAGCGCGTCGAGGATCTGTGACGTGTAGTTCGCGCCGTATGCGGGCGTGTATTTCGGATGCTCGGAGAACGCGGCGGGCGGCAGCAGCCACGACACCTGCGGCAGCTTGTTCGCGAGCACGTCGGCTTTCAGATCGTCGAGCGTGCGCGCCGTCTGCGCGCGCTGATACAGCGACGAGCCCGGCTTCGCGTTGATGAAGTTCGCGAAGTTCTGCAGGATGTTCGTCCCGTAGTTGCCGTTCAGCGGATCGGCGCCCGTCGTGCCCTGCTGATAGATCTGCCACGAGATGCCGCTCGCCTCGAGGCGCTCGGGGTACGTCGTCCACGTGAGCAAATCGTATTTCGGCGGCACGTCGCCGTCGACATAATCGCTGTTGTCGAGAAGCGGGCCGCCGTACTTGCCGGTCGGGTCGACGGTGCCCGTCATCAGGTACGAGCGGTTCGGATGCGTCGGGCCGGGCAGCGAGCAGAAGTAGTTGTCGCAGACGGTGAAGGCGTCGGCGAGCGCGTAGTGGAACGGGATGTCCTCGCGCACGTGATAGCCCATCGTCATGTCGGTCTTGTTCGCGGGCCACCGGTCGTAGCGGCCGCCGTCGATCGCCGCGTGCGTCTTGTACCACGAGTGATCGAGGTCGCCGATGCATTGCGCGCTCGTCGTCAGCGTGTTCAGGCGAAACGGCAGCACCGGCTTGCCCGGGTCCGCCTTCGACGGCTGATACCAGACGGGCTTGCCGTTCGGCAGCGGAATCGGGAGGCGATCGTTGTAGCCGCGCACGCCGCGCAGGTGTCCGAAGTAATGGTCGAACGAGCGGTTCTCCTGCATGAACACGACGATGTGCTCGACATCGCGGATCGTGCCCGTGCGCGACGCGGCGGGAATCGCGAGCGCGCGGCGGATCGATTCGGGAAACACGGTGAGCGCGGCGGCGGCGCTCGCGGATTGCGCAACGGCATGCAGGAAACGGCGGCGGCTTTCTGACGTCATGTTTTCACCTTTGGCTCTGCGGGGAAGAGGGCGCGGCAAAAAGCGATCAGCCAGGATTCGATGCGGGTTGCGCGGATGCCGCCGTCGCGCCGGATGCGTCGTCGGCGCTGTCTTCGGGCGGGTAGTGGATCACGGGCGTCGCTAGCGGCGCGCTCGCGCCCGCGGGCGCATTGCCGGCCGCCGTCGCGCCGCCGTTGAACGCGTTCGCGGCGCCGCCTTGCAGCGACGCGGGCGACGTGTCGGCGTTCGCGTTCGCGCGGGCTTGGGACGTATCGTCGCTGCACGCGGCGGCGAGCGGCGCGACGCAGAGTGCTGCAACGACGGCGGCGAGACGCTGGCGCATCGGGGGTGTCTCCTGAGGGATCGCGGGTGCTGAACATCCGCTAGTATGAGGAAACGATGCGTCGGTTACGTGAACCGTTTGCGACGGCCATATTATGACGAATCGCTTTCGATTTGCTGGCGGCCGCCGGTCACGGACGTGCCGGTCACGGACATGCCGGTCACGGACGTGCGGCGAGGCGGCTTGCGGCGCGCCTCGTCGCGCAGCCAGCCGAGCCATGCGGCGATCGCGCGCGCTTTCGGATGCCCGGGCCGCCAGACCACATAGTGCGCGTGGACGTCGGCGAGGCTCACCTTCGACACCCGCACGAGCGCGCCCGACGCAAGCTCCGGCGCGATCAGCGAGCGGCGCGCGAGCGCGACGCCGCGCCCTTTCAGCACGGCTTCGATCAGCGATTCGACATCGTCGAACCGCGGCGCGCGGCGCGGTTCGACGAGATCGACGCGCGCCGCCTGGAACCAGGGCTCCCACGGCTGCGCGGGGTGTCGCAGGAGCGTCGAGCGCGCGAGGTCGGCGGCCTCGCGCGGCGCGACGCCATCGCGGTTGCGATACGCGGGGCTCGCGACCGGAAACAGCGTCTCGTTCATCAGCTTTTCCGCGACCACGCCGGGCCACGCGCCGGGGCCGTAGCGCAACGCGACGTCGATGCGGCTGCCTTTGTCGAGCGGCGCGAGTGCGATGTCCGGATGGAGCACGACGTCGATCGCAGGATGCGCGGCGCGAAAGCGCGGCAGGCGCGGCTCGAGCCAGCGCGTCGCGACGCTCGGCAGCACGCTCACGTGCAGCGTCGTGTTCGATGCGCGGGCGGCGCGCACCGCCTTCGTCGCGTCGAACGCGCGCGCGAGCACGCTCAAGCCCTGCCGCACTTGCAGCGCGAGCGCATGCGCGGCTTGCGTCGGCACTGCGCCGTTGCGCTCGCGCGTGAAGAGCGGGCGGCCGAGTTGCGCTTCGAGCGCGCGCACGTGCTGGCTGACCGCGCCTTGCGTGAGCGCGAGCTCGTCGGCCGCGCGCGTGAAGCTTTGCAGCCGCACCGCAGCCTCGAATGCGCGCAGCGTCTGCAACGGTGGAATGCGGGATCGTGTCATTCGCGTATTAGTAACACTAATGCCCGAGCACGACAATTTATCGTTTGTCGCGAGCGCATCCGGTTCCTACACTCGCCGCCATCGCCATTCATGTCGGCAAAGGAGGCCTCGCAATCATGAGCAGTTATCGACTCTACTATTCGCCGGGCGCGTGCTCGCTCGCCGCGCACATCGCGCTCGAGGAAACCGGTGCGCCGTTCGATGCCGAGCCAGTGCGCCTGTCGCATCGCGAGCATCTCGGCGAGCGCTATCTCGCGATCAATCCGAAGGCGCGCGTGCCCGCGCTCGCGATTTCCGGCGAAGCGCGCGTGCTGACCGAGACGCCCGCGATCCTCACCTATCTCGCGCGCCGGCATCCGGACGCCGCGCTGCTGCCGATCGACGATCCGCTGCGCGAGGCGCGTTGCCATGAATGGCTCGCGTGGCTCGTCGGCTGGGTGCACGGCGTCGGTTACGGCGCGCTGTGGCGGCCGGGGCGGTTCGCCGGCGACGAATCGATTCATCCGGCGATCTCCGCGCACGCAAGGCGCGTGATCGACGAAGCGAACGGCGCGATCGACGCGTCGCTGCGCGACGGGCGGCAATGGGCGGAGCCGGGCGGGTATTCGATCGTCGATCCGTTCCTGCTCGTGCTGTATCGGTGGGGGTGCGCGATCGGGCTCGACATGGGTCGACGCGATGCGTGGGGCGAGCATGCGGCGCGCGTCTCTGCGCGCGATGCGGCGAAGCGGGCGCTCGCGACGGAGGGGCTGTAGCGACGCAAGGGCGCGTATGTGCCGCCGAGCCTTCACACCGGCACTTCCGACGTCAGCTTCACCTTCTGCAGCGGAATCTCGGTCTTCACGCTCTGCACGCCCCTGATTCGCGTCAGGTGCTGCATCTGGAATTGCCGGTAGTCGTCGATGTCGGCCGCGACGACGCGCAGCAGGAAATCGCAGTCGCCCGCCATCAGGTGGCACTCGACGACCTGCGGCAACTGCTGGACCGCCTCGGCGAAGTGATCGACGGTGTCCGCGTCCTGCTCCTTGAGCCAGACGCGCGTGAACACGGTCAATCCGCGGCCGACCATCGCGGGATTGAGCACCGCGACGTACCGTTCGATCACGCCGGCTTCCTCGAGCAGCCGCACGCGCCTCAGGCACGGCGAAGGCGACAGGCCGATCTCTTTCGCGAGTTCGACGTTCTGCAGCCGGCCGTCGCGTTGCAGCGCCTGCAGGATGCGCCGATCGATGGTGTCGAGCTTCATTGAAATTCCATTCCAGAAAAATACCGAAAATCAGCGGTCAATCCCAATTTGGCATCAGCATATAGCAACAACGCAACCCGATTCCATCGATTTTGGCAGACAATATTGCCCCGAAGGAGGTTTAATGAACAGTCTGCCAACATCCACCCTCGTTTCCGAGGAATCCCCTGCAAGATCCGAAGCCTGGCGCGGCCTGCGCGCATCGCTGCCCGTGATGCTCGGCTTCGTTCCGTTTGCGCTCGTGCTCGGTGCGCAGGCGGCGCAAAAGGGCTTCAGCGTCGTCGAAGTGCCGCTTCTGACCGGCCTGAATTTCGGCGGCGGCTCCGAATTCACCGCGATCCGGCTATGGACGTCGCCGCCGCACATCCTGCTCATCGTCGCGATGTCGTTTCTCGTCAACTGCCGGCACATCCTGATGGGCGCGGCGTTCGCGCCGTATCTGCGGCATCTGTCGCGCAAGCAGACCTTCCCGGCGCTCTTCTTCATGTGTGACGAAAGCTGGGCGATGGCGCTCGCCGACGCGCGGCGCGAGGGACGCGGGCGCGTCAGCCTGCCGTACTATCTCGGCGTGTCGGCCGGGCTGTATCTCACCTGGATCTCGTGCACCGCGCTCGGCGCGGCGCTGGGGCCGACGATCGGCGACGTCGAGCAATACGGCTTCGACATGGCGTTCACCGCGGTCTTCCTCGTGCTGCTGCGGGGCATGTGGAAAGGCGCGCGCGCGAGCCGCCCGTGGCTCGTCAGCCTCGTCGTCGCGGCGGCGACCTACCTGCTCGTGCCGGGCGCGTGGTACGTCGCGGCGGGCGCGCTCGCCGGCCTCGTCGCGGCCGTCGCCTGCGGAGAGCCGGCATGATCGACATCCCGACGCTGCTGACGATCGTGCTGATGGCCTCGTCCACCTACCTGAGCCGGATTCTCGGCTACGTCGTGCTGCGCAATCGCACGCTGAGCCCGCGCATGACGTCGGTGATGGCGAACGTGCCGGGATGCGTGCTGGTATCGGTGATCGCGCCGGCGTTCGTGTCGGACAAGCCGGCCAATCTGCTCGCGCTCGCGATCACGCTGCTCGCCGCGACCCGCCTGTCGATCCTGCCGACTGTGATCATCGGCATCGTGTCGACCGGCGTGTTGCGCCATCTGCTCGGTCAATGACGAACATGGACGACCTATCGCACGCCGCCGAAGATCGCCGGATCGATACCGGGCGCGGACGCCTGTTCGCGCGATGCTGGCCCGCGCCGCATCGCGCGGGCGCGCCGGACGATACGCCGCCCATCGTGCTGCTGCACGATTCGCTCGGCTGCATTCGTCTGTGGCGAACGTTTCCGCAGACGCTGGCCGCATGCGCGGGGCGGCGCGTGATCGCTTACGATCGCCTCGGCTTCGGTCAGTCGGATGCGCGCACGGATACGCTCGACGCCGGCTTCGTGCGCGACGAGGCGCGACGTTTTTTCCCGATGCTGCGCGATGCGCTCGGCTTTGATCGTTTCGTCGCGTTCGGTCATAGCGTCGGCGGCGGGATGGCCGTGCATTGCGCGGCCGCGTTCCCGTCGGCGTGCGAAGCGCTGATCACCGAATCCGCGCAGGCGTTCGTCGAAGACCGCACGCGCGCCGGCATCGTCGACGCGCGCGAGCAGTTCGAGCGGCGCGACGCGTTCGAGCGGCTGCGCGCGCATCACGGCGACAAGGCGCGCTGGGTGCTCGATGCGTGGATCGGCACGTGGCTGTCGCCGGAATTTGCCGACTGGTCGCTCGGCGATGTGTTGCCGCAGGTGATGTGCCCGACGCTCGCGATTCACGGCAGCGACGACGAATACGGCTCGACGCTGCATCCGGAGACGATCGCGCGCTCGGTCGGCGGGCCTTCGCAGATCGAAATCGCGCCCGGCGTGCGGCACGTGCCGCATCGCGAGCGCGAGCAGTGGGTGGCGGAGCGCGTTGCGGCGTTTCTTCGTGACGCGCGTTGCGGCGGTTCAGACTCGGCCGGGTGATGTCGGCGGCGCGCCCCCGTTCGCTCAAACGCCAGCCATTTCGCTTTGCCGCAGCGCTTCCCAATGCGCGACCAGCCGCGATGCGAGCGCGTCGCTCGCCGGCAGGAACGGCAGCCGCAGCGCGTTGTCGCACCAGCCCTGCGCGGCGAGCAGCGCCTTCACGGGCGCGGGATTCGGCTCCGCGAACAGATCGGCGACGAGCGGCTGCAACGCGGCCGCGATCCGCCGCGCGTCGTCGAGCCGGCCTTCCCGCAGCAATGCGTGCGCGCGCACGTGCCACGCGGGCAGCACGTGCGCGGCGCTCGCGATCACGCCGTGCGCGCCCGCGCACAGCGCCGCGAAATTCTGGTTGTCATCGCCGGAGAGGATGCGCAGCGGCGTTTCGTGCACGAGGCGCAGCATTCGCTCCATCGTCCCGCCGCATTCCTTCACGCCGACGACGCGCGCATCGCGCGACAGCGCCTTCAGCGTATCGAGCTCGACGTTCACGCCGGTGCGGTACGGGATGTTGTAGACGAGCACGGGCAGATCGGCCGCTTCGACGATCGCTTCGATGTGCCGCTGCACGCCCGCCTGCGTCGGTCGAACGTAGACGGGCGGCGTGACGAGCAGCCCGTCCGGGCGCAGCGCCGCGAGCGAGCGCGCGCGTTCGGCCGCCGCGTGCGTCGCGACCGCGGTCACGCCGAGCACGACCGGCAGCGCCGGGGCGGCGTCGCGCAGCGTCGCGAAAATCGCTTCCTGCTCGCCCGCGTTCAGGAGCGCGCCTTCGCCCGTCGTCGCGCCGGCGACGAAGCCCGCGATTCCTTCGTCCGCATAGTGCCGCGCAAGGCGCGCGAGCGCCGAATGGTCGATTTCGCCGGCGTGGAACGGCGTGATGATCGGAAGCCAGATACCTTCGAAACGTGATTGCATGTGCATCCTCTAGATGAAACGGGTGGAGGGGAGCCGTCCCGCCGGCCGGCGCCGGATCGAGGTATGCGAATGGTGCGTGAACACGCGGGCATCCCGTCCGGCGATCGCCTGACGGGATGCGACGTCCCCGTCAGTCGGAGAGTCGTTTTTTGAGGTTCAGCCCGGCCATGCGCGCGTGCGCCGCAAGCGCGGCGGATGGCGACAGCGAACGCGAGTGAAATGCGGCGGACATGGCTGAACGAAAAGTGGGCTGAGCGGCGATCTTAGCACCAATGCGTTGGCGATGGCGAGCGGCTGCGACACGGCGGCGCATGTTTTGCGCGGCGGTTCGCGCGCCGGGCCGCATGAATGGCCGGGGCGCGTGCCGGAACACGCATGCCGAACGCGCGAGCCGCGCGGCGTCGCGCTGGACACCCCCTGCGTAGCAACGGCCGCATCGTGCCTCGCACCGCGTCGAGATGCTCGATCGCCGGCATCGCGACTGGCATCACGCCGTGCGCGCCGGCCGCCAATGGCGCGGCTATTGCGACGTCGTCTCCGAGCCGTCGCTTCCGATTCGACGAACACGTTCATTCGGGCGTATCGCGGCTCACGACTACATCAATCACTGGAGACGAAAACATGGAAGGGCTTTCGCAAGTCCAGGTGCCGGGCATCGACGCAGGCGGCACGATGACCGACACCTTCTTCGTGCGCGCGGACGGCCGGTTCGTCGTCGGCAAGGCGCAAAGCAATCCCGAAGACGAATCGCTCGCGATCCTCAACTCGTCGCAGGATGCGCTCGTCCACTGGCGGCGGGACGTCGACGACGTGTATCCGGAGCTGCTCACCTGCGTATACTCGGGCACGGCGATGCTCAACCGCGTCGTGCAGCGCAAGGGGCTCGACGTCGGCCTGCTCGTGAACAAGGGTTTCGAGCACATCCATTCGATGGGCCGCGCGATCCAGAGCTATCTCGGCTACGCGCTCGAAGAGCGGATCCACCTGAACGCGCATCGCTACGACGAGCCGCTCGTGCCGCTGTCGCGCACGCGCGGCGTCACCGAGCGCACCGACGTGCAGGGCGACATCGTGATTCCGCTGCGCGAGGACGAGGTGCGGCACGCAACGCGCGAACTCGTCGCGGCGGGCGCGAAGGCGATCGTGATCTGCCTGCTGCAATCGCACAAGAATCTGACAAAGACGGCAAACCAGCTCGGCATCGCGAAAAGCACGCTGTACGAGAAGATTCGCGAGTACGGTCTGCTCGGGGCGGTGAGCGATACGCGTCGGCGTGGGGGGCATTGACGCGGGCGGCAAGACGCTCTACATGCGCCTTCGGGCGACGCCATCGCAATGCCCCGAGAATATATCGGCGGCGTGAACAATGTCCCCATCGTCCTTCGCATCTCTTCGCGCCGGATCGACTCGCGCCGCGCCGATCGCCGCTAAAATCGTCGCTTGCGAAAACCTGACGAATCACGTCGAACCACCTGCGGAGCATCAACGATGAAGCACAACAATGGAATCGGCCGCCGGCTCGCCGCCGGCGTCGCCGCGGCGCTGCTCGCGGCGGCCGCGCATGCGGATACGTCGCTGCTGAACGTGTCCTACGACGTCACGCGCGAGCTGTACAAGGACATCAACGCGAGCTTCGTCGCCGCGTACAAGCAGAAGACGGGCGAGACGGTGTCGGTGCGGCAGTCGCACGGCGCGTCGAGCGCGCAGGCGCTGTCGGTGCTGCAGGGGCTGCAGGCCGACGTCGTGACGATGAATCAGCCCAACGACATCGATCTGCTCGCCGAGCGCGGCCAGTTGCTGCCGAAGGACTGGCGCGCGCGCCTGCCGGACAACAGCTCGCCGTACTCGACGACGATGGTGTTCCTCGTGCGCCACGGCAATCCGAAGCAGATCAGGGACTGGAGCGATCTCGCGAAGCCCGGCGTGCAGGTGATCATCGCGAATCCGAAGACGTCGGGCAACGGCCGCTACGCGTATCTCGCCGCGTGGGGTTATCAGAAGCTGAAGGGCGCGACCGATCAGCAGGCGCTCGACTTCGAGAAGGCGATCTTCCGCAACGTGCCGGTGCTCGATTCCGGCGGCCGAGGAGCAACGACGACGTTTACGCAGCGCGGCATCGGCGACGTGCTCGTCACGTTCGAAAACGAAGTCGCGCTGATCGACACGGGCGCGGCGGGCGCGAGCTTCGACGCCGTCTATCCATCGGCGAGCATTCTCGCGGAGCCGCCCGTGGCGATCGTCGACAAGGTCGTCGACAAGAAGGGCACGCGCCGCGCGGCGCAGGCGTACCTCGACTATCTGTACTCGCCCGCCGCGCAGGAGATCGTCGCGCAGCACCATCTGCGCCCGCGCGACCCGAACGTGCTGAAGAAGCACGCGAGCGAGTTCAAGCCGCTCAGGACGTTCAGCGTCGAGCAGATCTTCGGCAGTTGGGCGAACGCGCAGAAGACGCATTTCGCCGACGGCGGCACGTTCGACAAGATCATCGTCGACCGCAAGTAAGCGCATCGGCCGGCCGGCGATTCGCGCGGGCTGTCGCCGCTTCGTCATTCGCCGTCCGGATGACGATTGCATCATCCCTTCGGAAATTCACGGGCGTATTCGATGGAATCGGAATGCGCCCGTTTTGTTTCCTTTCTCCGGTTCGAATGCCGGATTATTTCGCGCATTTCGGTATTCCCGGCGCGGATTCAGTCACCGCCCGGCCGCGTGCCTGTCGCAAGCCGCCTGATTCGTTGTGTCCGCAACGAACGTTCGCAAGCCGAGACGCCTTTGAGGCGGCTTGTGTACGCGCCGGGCCTCGCAAACCGCGCGTGATTGCTTTCGGCAGAGAGGCAAACGCGGCCGCATTCATCGATTGACGATCGATTGAAGAATGGTGGGCTTCCACGGTTGACGCGCCATTTTTTCATTATTACGATGCGCCGAAATTGAATAAATCAATTGAGACTTTATCGAGGAAGATATTGCGCCGCAATATCTTACGTCTTTGAAATAAATAGAAAGCAAAAATGAAAAAAACGATGCATGGAGGGTATGCCGGCCCGGCGCGATCGCGTGGCCGGATGTCGGCGGCAGTGGCCGCCGCCGCGGCGATGCTGCTCGCGCTCGGCGGGTGTGGCAACGATCTGCAGAGCACCACGACGCCCGCGCAGCTCAATCAACCGTACACGGACACGACCGCGTACTCGCCGAAGGCGGGCGACGGGTTGCCGGCGTCGCAGGTATCGGAGCGCGCGGCGGTGATGAGCCACCAGTGGTCGGCGAACGGCGCGCCGCTCGACTACCTGACGACGACCGGGCATCTGACGGCCTACGATCCGAACGGCAACGCGCAGGCGACGATGTCGTACGTCGCGTACACGGTGCCGAGCCGCGACGGCTCGCCGCGGCCCGTCACGTTCTTCTACAACGGCGGCCCGGGCTCGTCGTCGGTGTGGCTGCGTCTCGGCTCGTTCGCGCCGACGCGCGTCGCGACGCCCGATCCGCTGATGACGAACTGGCCGAACTATCCGCTCGTCGACAACCCGGAAAGCCTGATCGCAACCACCGACATGGTGTTCATCGATCCGCCGGGCACGGGCCTCTCGGAGGCGATCCAGCCGAACACGAACCAGACGTTCTGGGGCGCGGACGCCGACGTGAAGGTGATGCGCGACTTCATTCGCCGCTATCTGTCGGTCAACGGCCGCGGCGGCTCGCCGATCTATCTGTACGGCGAATCGTACGGCACGCCGCGCACGGACATGCTCGCGCTCGCGCTCGAATCGGCCGGCGTGCCGCTCGCGGGCATCGTGCTGCAGTCGTCGATCCTGAACTACATGGCGGCCACGGGCGATCAGGCGGCCGGCACCTTCCCGTCGTATGCGCAGGTGGCCGCGTACTTCAACCAGGTGTCGCCGTCGCCGACGAATCTCGGCGCATACGCGCAGCGCATCGAGGATTTCGTGACCGCGCAATACGCGCCGATCGTGCATTACGCAACGGCGTCGTCGCCGATTTCGCCCGATGCCGGCACGCTCTCCGCATGGTCGACGCAAACGAGCATGACGACCGCGTCGATCAGCGCGTACTTCCAGTATTTCTATGACACGGAACCGTCGCCCGGCCAGACGACGCTCGTGCCCGGCTACACGATTGGCCGCTACGACGGCCGCGTGTCGCTGCCGAACAGCGATCCGCGCCTCGCGAGCGACGACGATCCGTCCGACATCCTGATCTCGAAGCCGTTCACGACCGCGCTCGCCTCGCAGATGCCGAACTACCTCGGCTACACCGCGCCGAACGCGACATATCAGACGCTGAATCCCGACATCATCGGCGTGTGGAACTTCAGCCACGCGGGGCAGCCGTATCCGGACACGATCCCGGACCTGCTCGCCGCGCTGCAACTGAATCCGAAGCTGAAGGTGCTCGCGTCGAACGGCTATCATGATCTCGCGACGCCGTATTTCGAGACGGAGAAGGAGCTCGCGCGGCTGCAGACGGTGTCCGGTCTTGCGCCGAATCTGCAGGTGACGTTCTATCAGGGCGGCCACATGATTTATCTCGACGACGTTGCGAGGCCGCAGATGCAGGCGGATCTCGTCGCGTTCTACCAGAACCGGCCGGCGGCGAATGCATTGACGCTCGCGGCGCTGCCGTCGCCGTGGCCCGACGAGAGCCCGGCGAACACGCCGACGGCGAAGATCGCGCGAGCCGCCGCGGCCCGCTGAGATTGCGGCCCGCTTCGTTGAACCCCTGATATTGCGAGTCCAGTCATGTTCCAGATTCTCCCGTTGCGGCGCATCCTTCCGGCGGTCGCATTCGCGTTCGCCGCCGCGTGTTCGATCGGCGCGTCCGCCGAAACCTTGCAGGCCGTTTCGTCCGTCGCGCCGTTGCACGGCGGCGTCGACGGCCCGTTCTTTCCGAAGGCAGCGTCGGCCGTGCCGGCGTCGGCTTCGGCGACGACGGGCGCGCAGTTGCAGCAGCAGGCGCAGAGCCGGCTCGCCGCGAGCCTCGGCGCGAGCGGCGCGCTTCGCAACGGCGCGGCGGTCACGAAGGCGCAGGCGCAGGCGAGCGGCCTCGGCTACGTCGCGCAGCATTTCGACGAGATCGACGCCGCGCACACCGGCAAGGTCACGCTCAAGCAGGTCCAGCAGTTCATCGAGCAGCAGCGTCAGTGACGCGCTGACGGGCGGCGCGGCGCGCCCGGCCCGCCGAAGGCCGGGTGTGCCGCCGCTCGCGGATCGCGCGAAATCCGGCCGCGCGACGAACGCATCGCAAGCGCCGCGTGCTACGCTCGCCGCACCGATTCCGGCGAGACTGCGATGAACGTCGATCCCTCCTTCCCGCATTCCTCCGATCCTTTCGCGCGCGACGGCGCACGCGACGGCGCGCAAGCGCGCAAGCCGCCGCGCGGCGGCCGCCGGATCTGGTCCGGCACGCGCGAGGTGATCGCATACGGCATGCCGGCGTCCGTCTGGCGCGATCTCTACTACTGGGCGCTGAAAGTGAGCTGGCCCGTGTTCTTCGCGTCGCTCGCCGCGCTGTTCGTCGTCAACAACACGCTGTTCGCGCTGCTCTACCAGCTCGGCGCCGCGCCGATCGCGAATCAGTCGCCGCCCGGTTTCGCCGGCGCGTTCTTCTTCAGCGTCGAGACGCTCGCCACCGTCGGCTACGGCGACATGCATCCGCAAACCGTCTACGCGCACGTGGTCGCGACGCTCGAGATCTTCGTCGGGATGTCGGGGATCGCGTTGTCGACGGGGCTCGTGTTCGCGCGCTTCGCGCGGCCGCGCGCGAAGATCATGTTCGCGCGCCACGCGATCGTGCGCCCGCTCAACGGCCGGATGACGCTGATGGTGCGCGCGGCGAACGCGCGGCAGAACGTGATCGCCGAGGCGCGCGCGAAGATGCGGCTGATGCGGCGCGAGCGCTCGTCCGAGGGGTATTCGCTGATGAAGATCCACGATCTGAAGCTCGTGCGCAGCGAGCATCCGATTTTCCTGCTCGGCTGGAACATGATGCACGTGATCGACGAGTCGAGCCCGCTGTTCGGCGAGACGCCGGAGTCGCTCGCCGAGCGCAGCGCGATGCTGCTCGTGACGATCGAGGGCTCCGACGAGACCACCGCGCAGGTGATGCAGGCGCGCCACGCGTGGGAGCACGGCGACATCCGCTGGCACCACCGCTACGTCGACCTGATGAGCGACGTCGACGGCATGACGCACATCGATTACACGCGCTTCAACGACGTCGAGCCGGTCGAGCCGCCGGCGGCGGACGTGCCCGGCGTGGCGACGCCCTGCGCAAAGCCTCCCGGCGAAGGCGACGCCCGCCCGGTCTGACCCCGCCGAGCCTGCGCGGAGCGAAATCTTTCTCGAATCGCAAGCAAAGCTTCAGCCGTCTTTCGATGAAACGCTGATCGACATCAAGATGAGCAAAAAAATTCTTCTATTGGCGTAAAAAAATAAGGCTCATTGCGTTGCGCATCGAAACAGAGGGGCGCGCTTTCCCGGCGCGCGGCGATGCGGCAACGGCGAACAGCACATCGAGGAGACGACACATGAACGCTCGCTTGCCGATCGACGGCCCGCCCGCGTTGGCCGACTATCGCCTGGCCGACAATCTTCGCGCGACGCACGGCCGCATTTTC
This sequence comes from Burkholderia sp. MSMB1589WGS, assembly GCF_001636105.1. Lineage (NCBI taxonomy): Bacteria > Pseudomonadati > Pseudomonadota > Betaproteobacteria > Burkholderiales > Burkholderiaceae > Burkholderia > Burkholderia sp. MSMB1589WGS. Next base: position 1,030,035 of record NZ_LNJT01000006.1, on the reverse strand, counting down.
CTGACGGGCACGCAGGCGCTCGTGCGCCTCCTGCTGATGCAGCGCGCGCTCGACGCCGCGCAGGGCGTCAACACCGCGGGCTTCGTGAGCGGCTATCGCGGCTCGCCGCTCGGGATGGTCGACCAGCAGCTCTGGAAGGCGAAGCAGCAGCTCGACGCGAGCGGCGTGCGCTTCCTGCCGGCGATCAACGAGGAGCTCGGCGGCACGGCGGTGCTCGGCACGCAGCGCGTCGAGGCCGATCCGCAGCGCACCGTCGACGGCGTGTTCGCGATGTGGTACGGCAAGGGCCCGGGCGTCGATCGCGCGGGCGACGCGCTCAAGCACGGCAACGCGTACGGCTCGTCGCCGCACGGCGGCGTGCTCGTGGTGGCGGGCGACGATCACGGCTGCGTGTCGTCGTCGATGCCGCATCAGAGCGACTTCGCGATGATCGCGTGGCGCATGCCGGTCGTGAATCCGTCGAACATCGCCGACATGCTCGAATTCGGCCTGTACGGCTGGGCGCTGTCGCGCTACTCGGGCGCGTGGGTCGGCTTCAAGGCGATCTCGGAGACGGTCGAATCCGGCTCGACCGTCGATCTCGACGCGCTGACGATGCGCTGGCCCGCGCCCGAAGGCTTCGCGCCGCCCGCGGGCGGCCTGCACAACCGCTGGCCCGACCTGCCGAGCCTCACGATCGAGGCGCGCCTCGCCGCGAAGCTCGACGCGGTGCGCCACTTCGCGCGCGCGAACAGCATCGACAAGTGGATCGCGAAGAGCGCGCGCGCGAACGTCGGCATCGTCACGTGCGGCAAGGCGCATCTCGACCTGATGGAGGCGTTGCGCCGGCTCGATCTGACGGTGGCCGATCTCGACGCAGCCGGCGTGCGGATCTACAAGGTCGGCCTGTCGTTCCCGCTCGAGATGACGCGGATCGATACGTTCGTCGAGGGCCTCGCCGAAGTGCTCGTGATCGAGGAAAAAGGCCCCGTGATCGAGCAGCAGATCAAGGATCATCTGTACAACCGCGCGCCGCACGCGCGGCCCGTCGTGCTCGGCAAGTACGATGCCGCCGGCGCGCCGCTATTGTCCGAGCTCGGCGAGCTGCGGCCGTCGCGCATCCTGCCCGTGTTCGCCGAATGGCTCGCGCGCCACAAGCGCGCGCTCGATCGGCGCGCGCGCGTCGTCGATCTCGTCGCGCCGAGCATCCTGTCGAACGAAGCGGACGCCGTGCGGCGCACGCCGTATTTCTGCTCGGGCTGCCCGCACAACACGTCGACGAAGGTGCCGGAGGGCTCGATCGCGCAGGCGGGAATCGGCTGCCATTTCATGGCGTCGTGGATGGAGCGCGACACGACGGGCCTGATCCAGATGGGCGGCGAGGGCGTGGACTGGGCCGCGCACGCGATGTTCACGAACACGCGCCACGTGTTCCAGAATCTCGGCGACGGCACGTACTTTCATTCAGGGATCCTTGCGATCCGGCAGGCGGTGGCCGCGCGCGCGAACATCACCTACAAGATCCTCTACAACGACGCGGTCGCGATGACGGGCGGCCAGCCCGTGGACGGCAGCATCTCGGTGCCGCAGATCGCGCGGCAGGTGGAGGCGGAAGGCGTGTCGCGCTTCGTCGTCGTGTCCGACGAGCCCGAGAAGTACGACGGCCATCACGCGCTGTTCCCGAAGGGCACGACGTTCCATCACCGGCGCGAGCTCGACGCGGTGCAGCGCGAGCTGCGCGAGACGCCGGGCGTCACCGTGCTGATCTACGATCAGACGTGCGCGGCCGAGAAGCGCCGCCGCCGCAAGAAGGGCGAGTTTCCCGATCCGGACAAGCGCCTGTTCATCAACGAAGCGGTGTGCGAAGGCTGCGGCGATTGCGGCGTGCAGTCGAACTGCCTGTCGGTCGAGCCCGTCGAAACCGGGCTTGGCCGCAAGCGGCGCATCGATCAATCGTCGTGCAACAAGGATTTCTCGTGCGTGAACGGCTTTTGCCCGAGCTTCGTCACGGTCGAGGGCGCGAAGCTGAAGAAGGCGGCGGGCGTCGCGTTCGACGAAGCCGCGCTCGCCGCGCGTGTCGACGCGCTGCCGCGCCCCGCGACGCATCTCGCCGACGCGCCGTACGACATGCTCGTGACGGGCGTCGGCGGCACGGGCGTCGTGACGGTCGGCGCGCTCGTCAGCATGGCCGCGCACCTGGAAGGCAAGAGCGCGTCGGTGCTCGATTTCATGGGCTTTGCGCAGAAGGGCGGCTCGGTGCTGTCATTCGTGCGGATCGCGTCGTCGGACGCGTGGCTCAACCAGGTGCGGATCGACACGCAGCAGGCCGATGTGCTGCTCGCGTGCGACATGGTCGTCGGCGCGAGCGCCGATGCGCTGCAGACGGTGCGCCGCGAGCGCACGCGGATCGTCGTCAATACGCATGCGATTCCGAACGCGGCGTTCGTGCGCGATCCCGACGCGAGCCTGCACGCGGACGCGCTCGTCGAGAAAATGCGGCACGCGGCGGGCGACGTCTTCCTGTCGCGCTGCGATGCGCAGGCGCTCGCGACGAAGTTCCTGGGCGACACGATCGGCGCGAACATCCTGATGCTCGGCTTCGCGTGGCAGCAGGGGCTCGTGCCGGTGTCGCTCGACGCGATGATGCGCGCGATCGAGCTGAACGACGTGGCCGTGCCGATGAACAAGCTCGCGTTCTCGATCGGCCGGATGGCGGCCGCCGATGCGGCGGGGCTCGACGCGTTGTGGGATGCGCGACATCCGGTGCATGCGCCGCCGCTGCCGCAGACGCTCGATGCGATCGTCGCCGATCGCGAGGCGCGGCTCGCCGATTACGGCGGCGCGCGCTACGTCGAGCGCTATCGCGCGCTCGTCGGCGCGGCGCGCGCGACGGGCGACGAGCGTATCGCGCGCGCGGTCGCGGCGACGTTCTACCGGCTGCTCGCGGTGAAGGACGAGTACGAGGTCGCGCGGCTCTATACGGACGGCGCGTTCCGCACGGCGCTCGAGGCGCAGTTCGAAGGCGCGGCGGGCAAGGACTTCCGCGTGAAGTTCAATCTCGCGCCGCCCGCGACCGCGAAGGCGGGCAGGGACGGCGCCGCGCCGCGCAAGCAGGTGTTCGGGCAGTGGCTGTGGCCGGTGCTCGGCATGCTCGCGCGCGTGCGCGGCCTGCGCGGCACGCGGCTCGATCCGTTCGGCGGCACCGTCGAGCGCAGGATGGAGCGCGCGCTCGCCGACGACTACGAAACGACGATGCGCCGCGCATTCGCGGCGCTGACGCCGCAGACGGCCGACCTCGTCGCACGGCTCGCCGAGTTGCACGCGAAGGCGCGCGGCTACGGGCACGTGAAGCTCGCGAGCGTCGCGGGCGTGAAGCGCAGCGAACGCGAACTGGCCGCGCGCCTGTCGATCGACGCGGCGACGAGCGCCGCCGTGCAGCGCGCGCTCGACGAGATGAAGGGCGCGGGCGCGTTGCGCGGGATTCCGGTCGTCGTCGCGAAGTCGTGAATGTCGTGTGAGCGGCGCGTGAATGTCGCTTGAGCGCGGAGTGACGCGCGGGCGGGCGGTGGTGCGCAAACGCGTGGCCGCCCGCCGTTTTTTCGCGGCGCGTTTTGGGGGCGGCGCGCGCCGCGTCAGACGATCCCCTTCTTGCGCGTCGATAGCGCCGTCTCCGACAAATCGATTTCGCGCATCAGCTTCGCGAGCGTCTCGTCGTTGATCTGCTGCTCGCCGCGCAGCCGGTAGAGCACCGAGCGCTCCGCGCGGATCGCGGCGATCTTCAGCGCCAGCTCCATCTTCTCCGTCTGCCGCGCTTCCTCGCGCGGCGTCGCGCCGTCCGCGGCGAGGCCCGCGAGCCGGCGGCGGTACAGGTCCATCACGCGCGCGGTCACGTCCGCGCAGCGCGCGGCGGCCGTCTCGTCGAGATCGACGGCGAGCGCGTCGTGCGCCGCGTCGACCGCGCGGATCGCCGCCTGCGCGGCCGCCGCGCGCGCGGCGCGCTCCTCCTCCGCGTGCGGATTGCGCATCGGGCGCACGCCGCGCAGCAGCAGCGGCAGCGCGATCACCGCGACGACGAGCGAGCCGAGGATCACGCCCGACGCGACGAAGATCGCGGTGTCGCGGCCCGCGAGCGGCGTGCCGTCGCCGAGCGCGACCGGCACCGACAGCACGCCGGCGAGCGTGATCGCGCCGCGCACGCCGCCCACCGTCATCACGGCGATCGTGCGCAGGCCCGCCATGGTGCCGGCGAGGCCCTGCTTCGCGGCGCGGCGGCTCGCGATCCAGCGCAGCAGCCACACCCACGCGAAGCGGATCGCGTAGAGCGCGGCGAGCATCGCGGCGACGTAGCCGATCATCGCGCCGACGAGCGCGTCGCTCGTATGGTGCGCATCGACGAGCGCGCGGCCGATGATGTGCGGCAACTGCAGCCCGAGCATGATGAACACCATGCCGTTGAACACGAACTCGATCATCGCCCACGTGCTTTCCGCGCGCACCCGCGCGGCGACCGTGCTGCTCTTCGAGAAGCTCGTGTAGTTCATCATCATCCCGGACGCGACGGCCGACAGGATTCCCGACAATTCGAGGTGCTCGGCAATGAGATACGACGCGAACGGCACGAGCAGCGTCATCACGATGCCGGGGGCCGGATCGCCTTCCTGCGCGGCGTTCAGGAAGCGCGTCGACAGCGCGCTGAACAGCCACGCGAGCGCCGCGCCCGTCGCCAGGCCGCCCGATGCGACGATCATGAAGCTGATCGACGCGTCGCGCAGCGAGAACATGCCGGTCAGCGCGGCCGCGATCGCGAACTTGAGCGCGACGAGGCCCGACGCGTCGTTCATCAGCGCCTCGCCTTCGAGAATGTGCATCAGTTGCGGCGGGATGCGGCCCTTGCCGGCGATGCCGGCGAGCGCGACGGCGTCGGTCGGCGACAGCACCGCGGCGAGCGCGAACGCGACGGGCAGCGGCAGGCCGGGAATCAACCAATGCGCGAAGTAGCCGACCGCGAGTACCGTCATGAACACGAGGCCGAACGCGAGCATCAGGATCGCGCGCCGCTGCAGGTACAGCTCGCGCTTCGGGATGCGCCAGCCGTCCGCGAACAGCAGCGGCGGGATGAACAGCAGCATGAAGATTTCGGGATCGAACGTGACGTGCAGGTTGAACCTCGGCCACGCGAGCGCCGCGCCGATCGCGATCTGCATCAGCGGCAACGGCAGGCGCAGCGGCAGCACGCGCGTCGCGACGCCGGACAGCGCGACCGCGAGCAACAGGATCAGAACAGTGAAGACGATTGCCATCGATGAGCGAAACGGGGATGAAACGACGGTACGCAGTGTAGCGTGCGCGCGAAATGCGCGGCGTGAAGCGGGGAAGCGAGCACGGGCGCACTGTGGTGGTGCGCACAATCCCCATCGGCATGCATGCGCGGCGCGCCCCGGGCGGCGCGCCCGTGCCGGGGAGCGAGCGGCGGGACGCGGCGCCGCGCGAGTGAGCACGGAGCTTGCTTGATGCTTGCCGACAACTATGATCGAACAACCGAGGACCACCGATGAAAACCCGCGAGTCGCACGTTTCGCCTGCCGACGTTTTCGTCATCAGGAGGGCCGCCGCATGACCATCGCACAGCAGGAGCGCCCCGTCGCCGCGTCGCCGTATCGCTTCGAGGCGGAGATGACGTCCGGTCTCGAGCGCGTCGCCGCGCATCATCACGATCTGACGCTCACGTCCGTGTTTCAGCCGATCTTCAGCCTGTCGCACATGCGCGCGGTCGGCTACGAGGCGCTGTTGCGCGCGCACGATGCGCTCGACCGCCCCGTGTCGCCGCTCGACGTGTTCGGCGAAGCCGCGCGCCACGGCGAGGCGACGCAGGTCGACCGCCTCGCGCAGGCGCTGCATCTCGAAAACTTCGCGCGCTTCGGCGCCGAGCGCGAATGGCTGTTCCTCAACGTGCACCCCGGCGTGCTCACCGATCCGTTTCAGGCCGCCGCGCTGTTCGCGAACCTGAAGCGGTTGGATATTCCGCCGCGGCGCATCGTGCTCGAAGTGCTCGAGCAGCGCGCCGACGACATCGAGCGGCTCGCCGACGCGGTGCGCGAATTCCGCGAGCAGGGCTTCCTGATCGCGCTCGACGACTTCGGCGCCGGTCATTCGAACATCGAACGAATCTGGCAACTGAGCCCGGACATCGTGAAGCTCGACCGGATCATGCTGTCGCACGCGCAGCACCGCGCGGGGCTCACGGCGATCCTGCACGGGCTCGTCACGCTGCTGCACGAGGCGGGCAAGCTCGTGCTGATCGAAGGGGTCGAGACCGAGCACGAGGCGCAGATCGCGTTGTCGTGCGACGCGGATTTCGTGCAGGGCCATTTCTTCGGACGTCCGGCGCCGGGGCTGCCCGACAGCGCGGCGGCGTCCGCGTGCATCGGCGAGCTGACCGAGCGCTATCGCCAGCAGACCGAAGCGTCCGAGCGGCGCGACGCGCAGCGGCTCGCGCCTTATCAGCGCGCGTTCGAGCGCGCGGCCGAGCGCCTCGCGGCGGGCGAGCCGCTCGACGAGGTCTGCTGGAACTTTCTCGCGCTCGACCACGCGGCGCGCTGCTTCCTGCTCGACGAGCGCGGACGGCAGGCGGGCCGCAACGTCGTGCTGCGCGCGGACCGCGCGTCGCGCGAGACGCGCTTTCTGCCGCTCGCCGACGCGCAGGGCGCGAGCTGGCTGAGGCGCCCGTATTTCCGGTCGGCGATCGTCGAGCCGGGGCGCGTGCAGGCGACGCGGCCGTATCTGTCGATCAACGAGGCGCTGCCGTGCGTCACGCTGTCGATCGCGGTTCGCGTGAACGACGCGCTGTGCGTGCTCTGCGGCGATATCGACTGGATCGACGACGAAGCGTCGACGGGCGCCTGAGCGTCGGCGCGCCCTCAGAGCGCGACAAACAGCATCCCGTGCGGGTCCTGCAGCGCCGATGCGCTGCCGATGCCCGCGACCACCGGGGTCAGGTGCCCCGTCTTCGTGTCGAGCTGCATGACCTGACCTTGTCCGGCGCTGTACGCATCGCCCTGCTTGAACGGCGCATCGACCCGATAGGTCGTGTTGCTCGCATCGGTGAAGAGCATGAAGGTCTTGCCCACGGGGCCGGACGCCGGCACCCAGCGCGTATCGTCGACAGGATAGACCGGACCGTCCTTGTCGTTGTAGAGCGTGAGCGTCAGCACGCTGACCGTTTGCGCTGGGCCGGGGTTGTGGATGAATACCAGCTTGCCGTCGGCCTGGCTGTCCAGCATGAGGTCGCCGGCCGAATCGATCGCTTCGGAATCCGGATCGGTCAGGCTCAGCGTGACCGGCTGGTTGTAGGTCGGGTTCGCCGCGCCGCCGACAGTCGGCGTCACGTCGATCGCCTGCGCGTTACCGGCCAGCACCGGCGCGACGTCGAATGTCGTGCCGTTCGGATTGAGCGTGAGCGACACGACGGTCGGCGCGGCACCCGGCGTCGTCGGATTCGACGCGCTCACGTAGATGACGCCGTTCAGTAGCTGCATGTCGTCGAAGCCGCCGCCATGCGCGGTCGGATTGACGGTCGGCAGATACGTTTTCTGGTTGCCCGACGCGAGATCGATGATCGTCAGCTCCGGGTTGCCGTCCTCGTTTGCCATCGCCCAAAGCGCGTTCGTGTCGGCGCGCGCCATCAGACCGTCCACATGGCCCGGCACCACGTAGGACTTGAGCACGTTGCCGTTCAGATCGTACTGGACGATCGTGTTCGTCAGGTTCGGCACCGAGCCGTCCTTCACGTCGCCCGCCATCTGGTAGCCGATGAAGACCGTGTCGTTGTAGCGGACGATCGAATCCGGCTTGGCGTTCGAGGAGGGCGCCTTCGCGAAGACGGACAGCGTGTAACCGCTCGCGGTCGCGGTGTTCGGCACGGGGGCGGCATTGGCCGCTACCGCGCCCGGCACCGGGGCGACGTCGTCGCCGCCCCCGCACGCGGACAGCATGGCGGCGGAGATTACACAAAGCAGGGAGATTTTTTTCATATGGATATCCTGAATGAAAGATCGGTAATGAACTGCGAAAGTTCGTGAAGGGGTTTCTTGAAGTCGCGGCCTGATGTATTTGAAGCGCGATGCGCGGCGTGCGGGCGTTGCTGCAGCAAACGTAGGTTTGCAATGTGTCTGCGGAATTAATTGCGATTTTTGTTTGAGTTTTTGATTCGATCGGGCGTTGTTTCCTCTGCATGCGATCCGGCCTCGCGACGCGCTGCGAGCAACGCGCTCTTGGCTCGTGCATTCGAGCCTTCCAACGCCGCGGGCGGTTCGCGGGCGTTTGCGGACTCCTTTGCGCGTCACCGTGGACGCGACCGGCGGCGGCACGCCGTTGCATTTTGCGAACGCGAGGCCGAGAATGCGCTGAGGATTGCGATGCCGGGCCGGCATCAAGCGATCCCGTCATCGGCACAACGCGAAGAACAATCATGAAAAGACCGCTTTCGTTGACCGTCCTTGCGTGGTTCGTCATCGTCTCGAACGTGATCGGGCTGATCTCGCTGCCGCTTTCGCTGCGCGATCCGAATGCCGTCGCGATCCTGCGCTACTCGCCGCTGCCGCTCGAGGCGACCGTCGCGATCGCCGTCGTCAGCGAGGGGCTGCATCTCGCCGCCGGCGTCGCGATACTGAAGCGGCGGATCTGGGGACGCACGCTCTACGCGATCGTCGCGCTCGCCGGATTCGCGATCTCCTCATTCACGACGCCGTTCAAGGGCATGCTGATCGTCGTCGCCGCGCTGATCGCGCTGTTCCTGTTCATCCTGTATCGCCCGGCCGCGACGGCCTACTTCAGGCAGGCGGCGTCATGAACGTGCTGCGCAACGCGTTTGCCGCGCTGTTCCATGTGTTCGGCAGCTTCGTCGCGATCGCCGCGATGACGCTCGTCGTCTGGCTGCAGCCATCGATCTCGCCGCGGCTCGCGTGGATCGCGGCGCTGCTTGCCGTCGCGGGCTGGCGCCTCGCCGCGCGCGGCGGCGACTGACGCGCCGGCCCCGACGCGCGCGAAGCGAGGGCGCGAGCGCTGTCGCGCGTTCGGCGACGGCGGCTGACCGGCGCTCGTTCGTCGGGAAGGCGTGCATTGAAAACGTCCGCCGGGACCATTCGCGAAGAGGCATGCGTAGCCGACGGCCGGCGCAATCCGCCTTCCGCGCAAAACCATTCAATTGCCATTCCATGTTCTTTCAATTTAATTCACATTCGCGTCATATCGCCCCCGTATCGTCCTTGCGTTTTTGAAAGCAATCACACCAACGGGAAGCCGAAAACATGAAGCAGCGAGTGAGATTGGCCGCGCTCCTTTGCGCGAGCGTCTTCGCGGCGGCGGGCTGCGGCAGCGACGAGCCGAAGACGCCGGGCGCATCGGACGACGGCGCGCAAGCGAGTGCCGCGCGCAACGTCATCTTCTTTCTGGGCGACGGGATGGGGATGACGACGCTGACGGCCGCGCGCATCTACGCGGTCGGCGAGGACGGCGCGCTCACGCTCGACACGCTGCCCGAGACCGCGTTCGTGAAGACCTATTCGAACGATGCGCAGGTGACGGACAGCGCGCCGTCGATGTCCGCGTACATGACGGGCGTGAAGACGAATAACGAAGTGATCTCGATGACGCCCGACACGAAGGCGATCGAGCCGACCGCGAGCCTCACCGGCAACTGCGGCGCGAACAACGGCAAACCGGTGCCGACGCTGCTCGAGATCGCGAAGGCGAAGGGGCTCGCCACGGGCGTCGTCACGACGACCCGCGTCACGCACGCGACGCCTGCGGCGACCTACGCGCACGTGTGCCATCGCGACGCCGAGAACGACATCGCCGCGCAGCTCGTGCCGGGCGGCGCGGGCTACAACGCGGCGCTCGGCAACGGTGTCGACGTCGTGCTGGGCGGCGGCGCGCAGTTCTTCGTGCCGGAGGACGCGGGCGGCAAGCGCGCGGACGGCCGCAATCTCGTGAACGAGCTGAAGGCGAAGGGCTACGCGATCGCGCAGAACCGCGACGAGCTCTTCGCCGCCGATGCGGCGAAGAGCGGCAAGCTCGCGGGTCTCTTCGCAACGAGCCACATGAGCTACGACCTCGACCGCGGCGCGACGAAGGAGCCGAGCCTCGCCGACATGGCGACGCGCGCGCTCGACGTGCTGCAGAAGAACCCGAACGGCTATTTCCTGATGGTCGAAGGCGGGCGCATCGATCACGCGCTGCACGACACGAACGCGAAGCGCGCGCTGCAGGACACGGTGGCGTTCGACAACGCGATCAAGGCGACGCTCGACAAGGTTCGCCAGACCGATCCGGATCTGAAGAACACGCTCGTCGTCGTGACGGCCGACCACGACCACACGCTGGTGCTGAACGGCTACGCGGCGCGCACGGGCAAGACGGAAGCGGGCAAGCCGGGCGTGCTCGGCGTGCTGCGCAACTATCAGACGGGCGCGGTCGCGAAGGACGCGGACGGCGCGCCGTACACGATCATCGGCTTCGGCAACGGCGAGAACCGCGTGCAGGGCAGCCGCGCGGGCACGAGCCTCACCGACGCGGTGACGGGCGCGGACGACTATCGCCAGGAAGCGGTCGTGCGGATGGCGAAGGGCGGCGAGACGCACGGCGGCACCGACGTGTTCCTCGGCGCGATCGGCCGCGGCGCGGAAGGCTTTCACGGCGTGATCGAGAACAACAAGGTGTTCGAGCTCGTGCGCAGCGCGGCGCAGCTCTGAGCGCGGCTTGGACGGAACAGGGGAATACAGGATGTCGACTATCAAGCGCATCGCGGCGGCGGCGTTCGCCGCGGCGGCCCTCTCGGGCGGTGTCGGCCAGGCGGCGCACGCCGCGGGCCAGGCGAAGAACGTGATCTTTTTCCTCGGCGACGGGATGGGGCCGACCACCGTGACGGCGAGCCGCCTCTACAAGGTCGGCGAGGCCGGCCAGTTGACGATGGAGAAGCTGCCGCGCACCGCGCGCATCAAGACCTTCTCGAACGACGCGCAGACCACCGACAGCGCGCCGTCGATGGCCGCGTACATGACCGGCGTGAAGATGAACAACGAGGTGCTGTCGATGTCGTCGGACACGCGCGCGATCGCGCCCGGCAGCGACGCGAACGGCAACAAGACGGTGAACAACTGCGTCGCGGGCAACGGCAAGCCGGTGTCGACGCTGCTCGAGCTCGCGAAGGCGCGCGGCAAGGCGGTCGGCGCGATTACGACGACCGAGCTTACGCACGCGACGCCCGCCGCGACGTATTCGCACATCTGCCATCGCGACGCGCAGTACGACATCGCCGCGCAGGCGGTGCCGGGCGGCGCGGGCTACAACGCGGCCCTCGGCGACGGCGTCGACGTGCTGATGGGCGGCGGCCGCAATCACTGGACGCCGTACGATCCGGTCGCGAACAAGCGCGGCCGCGCGGACGGGCGCAACCTGCTCGCCGAGCTGCAGGCGAAGGGCTACGCGGTCGTCGCGACGAAGGACCAGCTCGCGCAGGCGGGCGCGGCCAAGCTGATCGGACTCTTCAGCACGACGAGCCATCTCGAATACGAGCTCGACCGCGTCGCGGGCAAGGGCGAGGGCGCGACGCAGCCGAGCCTCGCGGAGATGACCGCAAAGGCGATCGACGTGCTGCAGAAGAATCCGAACGGCTATTTCCTGATGGTCGAAGGCGGGCGCATCGATCACGCGCTGCACGGCACGAACGCGAAGCGCGCGCTCGAAGACACGGCGGCGTTCGACGAGGCGATCCGCACCGCGCTCGCGAAGGTCGATCTGTCGAACACGCTGATCGTCGTGACGGCCGACCACGACCACACGATGACGATCAACGGCTATTCGAAGCGCGGCAATCCGGTTCTCGACATCAGCCGCAGCTATCGCGACGGCCAGCCGAACAAGGACGCCGACGGCAACACCTACACGACGCTCGTGTTCGGCAACGGCGCGAACCGGCCGAACGTGCGCGCGCCGGTGGATTCGGCAACGGCGACGAACGACGCGTACCTTCAGGAAGTCGGCGTGCGGATGGGCAGCGCGGGCTCCGAGACGCACGGCGGCGGCGACGTGATGCTGTTCGCCGACGGCGCCGGCGCGAAGGCGTTCAAGGGCACGCTCGACAACACGAAGGTGTTCGGTCTCGTGAAGTCGGCGTTCGGGTTCTGAGCGCAATGGCCGCAATGCTGATGATGTCCGCGATGCAACGCGTCGCCGCGCGGCGCGCGTGCGCGGCGTTCGGCGCGGCGGCCATGCTCGCCGCCGCGCCGGCGATCGCGGCGCGCGCCGCCGCCCCCGCCCCGGAGCTCGATGCGGTGCTGCTGCACGAGAGCATGACGGTGAGCGCGGACGGCGTGACGCGCACCGTCACGTATCGGGAGCGGATGGTGCGCCGGGACGGGCACGTCTGGATCGAGCGCGTGCTGCCTGCCGGCGCAAAGCGCGCGGAAGCCGGCGATGCGCATGCGCACGCGGGCCACAAGCATTTCGATTTCGACGCGGCCGCGCGGCACGTGACGAACGACGGCGGCAAGATCGGCGTCGAATACGTCGATGCGGCGCAGCGCACGGTCGTCGCGGTGCCGCCCGCCGAGTACGAGACGACGGGCTTCGATGGCTCGTGGGACAACGCGTTCTACATCACGCCGCCGTCGCAACTGAAGCGCCTCGCCGCGAAGTCGAAGCCGGGGCCCGCGCCCGGCACGCGCTGGTATGAGCAGACGGTCGGCGCGCCGCGCGCGCAGGGCGTCAATCGCATTTTGTGGAGCGACGCGCTGCAGGCGCCGCTCGTCGTCGAATACCGCAGCGCGGACGGCCATGCATCGCGCAAGCTGACGCTCACGCCCGCGCCGCGCGCGAAGGCGCCGCCGTGGCGGCAACTGCAGTCGTATGCGCGCAAGGAGTATGCGGACTATCTCGATTGATGCGCGATTCGTTTTGCGCGTGAGACGCTGCGCTTCGCATGCGAGGCCGAACCGGTCCGGGCAAGGCGAAGCAACGCGGCGCAATCCGGCAAAGCGACGTGATGCGGCGCGCCGCCCCGCCGCACTCCGCCCGCTCGGCCGTTACACGCGCGTTCGCGCCGTCGGTTACGATGCTGGCTGGTTCAACTCCTCCCAGGGCGCTTGCATGCCAGCTTCCTCGATCCTTCTCGAAGTCATCGCGACGACGATCGGCGATGCGAAAGCCGCCGCCCGCGCGGGCGCCGACCGCCTCGAACTCGTGACCGCGATCAGCGAAGGCGGCTTGACGCCGAGCGTCGGCGTGATCGAAGCCGTCATCGCCGCGGCGCCGATTCCCGTGAACGTGATCGTGCGGCCGCACAGCCGCTCGTTCCACTATGACGCGAGCGAGCTCGCGGCGATCGCGCGCGACGTGCGCGCGGCCGTCGCGGCGGGCGCGAACGGCGTGGTGTTCGGAATGCTCGACGCGCACGGCGACATCGATCTCGACGCATTGCAGCGCATCGCCGATGCGGCCGACGGGCGCGACCTCACGTTCCATCGCGCGTTCGACGTCGCACGCGATCTGAACGCCGCGCTCGACACGTTGTTGCGCGTGCCGTCCGTCACGTCGGTGCTGACCTCGGGTGGGCATCCGTCGGTGCTCGATGCGCGCGACGTCGTCGCGCGGATGGTGCAACGCGCCGAGGGCGCGACGTGCACGGTGCTCGCGGGCGCGGGGCTCACCGTCGATGCGCTCGGCGATTTCGTGCGCGCCACGGGCGTGCGGGCCGTGCACTTCGGCTCGGGCGTGCGCGAGCGCGGCGACGTGCTCGCGCCGGTCGACGAGCGGCTCGTCGCGAAGGCGCGCGCGGCGCTCGATGCGGCGGCGCGGGGGTAGCACGTCGGTCGCGCGCAGCGTCGTGCGCCGTGCACGACGAAGGAAGCCGGGACCTCGCCCGGCTTGTTGCCTGGCCGCGGCCGACGTTCAGGCGCTCAACTGCGTCGCTTCGGCGGCCGACATCCCGAGCCGCGCGAGCAGCTTGCGGTCCGCTTCGGCGCGCGGGTTGCCGGTCGTCAGCAGCACGTCGCCGTAGAACATCGAATTCGCGCCGGCGAGGAAGCACAGCGCCTGCATCGAATCGTCGAGCTGCTCGCGGCCCGCCGACAGCCGCACCATCGCCTTCGGCATCGTGATGCGCGCGACCGCGATCGTGCGCACGAACTCGAACGGATCGAGCGCCTGCGCATTCTCGAGCGGCGTGCCCTCGATCGCGACGAGATTGTTGATCGGCACCGATTCCGGATACGGGTCCATGTTCGCGAGCTGCGCGATGAGGCCCGCGCGCTCGCGGCGCGATTCGCCCATCCCGATGATCCCGCCGCAGCACACGTTGATGCCCGCGTCGCGCACGCGCTCGAGCGTGTCGAGGCGATCCTGGTACGTGCGCGTCGAGATGATCTGCCCGTAGAACTCGGGCGACGTGTCGAGGTTGTGGTTGTAGTAGTCGAGGCCCGCTTCGGCAAGCGCCTTCGCCTGGTGCGCTTCGAGCATGCCGAGCGTCACGCACGTCTCGAGGCCCATCTCCTTCACGCCGCGGATCATGTCCTTGATCGGTTCGATGTGCCGATCCTTCGGATTGCGCCACGCGGCGCCCATGCAGAAGCGCGTCGCGCCGTTTTCCTTCGCGGTGCGCGCGGCGGCGAGCACGGCGTCCACTTCCATCAGCTTCTCCGCCTTCAGGCCGGTTTCGTGGTGCGCGGATTGCGAGCAGTAGCCGCAGTCTTCCTCGCAGCCGCCCGTCTTGATCGACAGCAGCGTCGAGAGCTGGATCGCATTCGCATCGAAGTGCTCGCGGTGCGCCTGCTGTGCGCGGAACAGCAGATCGTTGAACGGCAGCTCGTAGAGCGCGATCACGTCGGCGACGCGCCAGCGCGGCGCGGCGGGCGCGGCCACCGGCGTTTCGGTCGTCGCGGGAGCGGTTTGAGCTTGAGTCATGTCGGTCATCCTTCGGTCAGGGATCGATTCGAAAAATCGGCGATGAGCGGGCGAAACGTCAGCGCGGCGCGGCCGTGCGCAGCGCATGCAGCAAGCGGTTCACGTCGAGCGCCTTCGACGCCGCGTCGGGCGACGGCGGGCTCATGTGCGCGATGTCGCCGAGAAGCGGCGCGCGGTGCTCGCGTTCGAGCCATGCGCGCAGCGTGCCGACGTTGTCGTCGGCGAAGTTCATCGCCGGATCGACGCGGTTCGCGACCCAGCCGGCGATCGCGAGGCCGCGCGCGGCGATCGCGTCGGCGGTGAGGAGCGCGTGGCTGATGCAGCCGAGCCGCACGCCGACGACGAGCACCACAGGCAGGCCGAGCGCGACCGCCAGATCGGCGGTGTCGCGCGCGCCGGTGAGCGGCACGCGAAAGCCGCCGACGCCTTCGACGACGACGACGTCCGCCCTCTCGCACGCGCGGCGATGCGCGCCGACGATCATGCCGATGTCGAGCGTCACCCCTTCGCGCGCGGCGGCGATGTGCGGCGCGGCGGCCGCCTCCAGCAGGAACGGTGTGCGGATTTCCGGGGGCAGCGCGACGTTCGCGGCCGCGTCGAGCTGGTCGGCGTCTTCGTTGCGCCGCACGCCGTCGCGCTCGTACGCGCCCGCGGCGACCGGCTTCATCGCAGCCGCGCGCAGCCCAGCGCGCGCGAAGCCGCGCAGCAGCGCGGCCGACACCAGGGTCTTGCCGATCCCGGTATCGGTGCCCGTCACGAACAGCGAAAGCGGCGCACTCATGCGGCGGCCTCGACCCGTGTGACGAGCGCCGCTTCGAGGCGCGCGAGATCGTCGAACGAATGCGCGGCCGACAGCGAGATCCGCAGCCGCGACGTGCCGGCCGGCACCGTCGGCGGCCGGATCGCGGGCACCCACAGGCCCTGCGCGTCGAGCGCGGCCATCGCGGCGAGCGTCGCTTCGTTGCTGCCGATCACGAGCGGCTGCACGGCCGTGTGCGAATCGACCGGCCGCCAGGGCGTTGCGCGCAGGATCGCGCGCGTGCGCTCGATCAGCGCGCCGAGATGCGCGCGGCGCGCGTCGCCTTCGTCGCCCGCGATGATCGCGAGGCTCGCGGACACCGCGCACGCGACGGACGGCGGCGCGGCCGTCGTGAAGATGTAGCTGCGCGCGCGCTGCACGAGCCATTCGATCACGGTCTCGTGCGCGACGACGAACGCGCCCGCGACGCCCGCCGCCTTGCCGAGCGTGCCGACGCAGACGAGGTTCGGCGAGCGCAGCCCGTGCGCGGCGAGCGCGCCGCGGCCTTGCGGGCCGAGCACGCCGAAGCCGTGCGCGTCGTCGACGACGAGCCATGCGCCATGCGCCTCGGCGAGCGCGACGAGGC
This sequence comes from Burkholderia sp. MSMB1589WGS, assembly GCF_001636105.1. Taxonomy (NCBI): domain Bacteria; kingdom Pseudomonadati; phylum Pseudomonadota; class Betaproteobacteria; order Burkholderiales; family Burkholderiaceae; genus Burkholderia; species Burkholderia sp. MSMB1589WGS. Next base: position 1,013,716 of record NZ_LNJT01000006.1, on the reverse strand, counting down.
GCGCGAGCGGCGCGACGTCGCCGTCCATGCTGAACACGGTGTCGGAGACGATCAGCTTCGCCGGCGCGTCGCAGGCGCGCAGGAGCATCTCGAGCGCGTCGGCGTCGCCGTGCAGATAGACCTGCACGTTCGCGCGCGACAGCCGCGCGCCGTCGATCAGCGACGCATGATTGAGCGCGTCGGAGAAGATCGTCGCGCCGCGGCCCGCGAGCGCGGTGAGCGCGGCGAGGTTCGCCATGTAGCCGGTGCTGAAGTAGAGCGCGCGCGGCGCATCGGAGAAGCCGCCCGAGAACGCGGCGAGCTCGTCCTCGAGCGCCGCGTGCGCGCGCGAGTGGCCGCCGAGCAGATGCGAGCCGCCGCTGCCCGAGCCGTAGCGGCGCGCGCCTTCGGCGAACGCTTCGACGAGGCGCGGATGCGCGGCGAGCCCGAGATAGTCGTTGCTCGCGAAGCCGACGATCTCGCGGCCGTCGACGCTCATGTGCGCGCCGCACGCGGTGTCCGCGATGCGGCGGCGGCGGCGCAGCCCTTGCGCGTCGATGTCGGCGAGGCCGCGTTCGAGCGTGGCGAGCAGATTCATGCGTGAGCCTCCGAAAGCGTGGCGTCGAGCGTCGCGCGGGTGCGCGAGGCGAGCCATTCGATCTCGCCGTCGTCGAGGATGTAAGGCGGCATCAGATAGACCGTCGTGCCGATCGGGCGCAGCAGCGTCTCGCGCGCGAGCGCGTGCCCGAAGAAGCGGCGCGGGAACGTCTGCGCCGCATCGCCTTCGAGCGCGACGTCGAACGCGAAGATCGTGCCGCGCTCGCGCAGGTGGCGTACCTGCGGATGCGACGCGAGCGGCGCGAGCGCGTCGCGCATCAGCGCGGCCTTGCGCGCGTTTTCGGCAAGCACGTCGTCTTCGTCGAACAGATCGAGCGTCGCGACGGCCGCGCGGCACGCGAGCGGATTGCCCGTGTACGAATGCGAATGCAGGAAGCCGCGCGTCACGTCGTCGTCGTAGAACGCGTCGAAGATCGCGTCGCGCGACAGCACGAGCGACAGCGGCAGATAGCCGCCGCTGATGCCCTTCGACAGGCACAGGAAATCGGGCCACACGCTCGCCTGCTCGCACGCGAAGAACGTGCCGGTGCGCCCGCAGCCCACCGCGATCTCGTCGGCGATCAGATGCACGTCGTGCGCGTCGCACAGCGCGCGCAGGCCGCGCACGTATGACGGATCGTGCATCGCGAAGCCCGCCGCGCACTGCACGAGCGGCTCGACGATCAGCGCGGCGATCTTCTCGCCGCGCTCGGCGAACAGGTGCTTCACGTCGCCGAGCGCGCGCGCGGCCACGTCGGCCGCCGTTTCGCCGTCGCGCGCGCCGCGCGCGTCCGGCGATGCGACGACGTGCGCCGTGCGAATCAGCGGATCGTATGCGTCCTTGAACAGCGCGACGTCGGTGACGCCGAGCGCGCCGATCGTCTCGCCGTGATAACCGTTCGCGATGCAGACGAATTCGCGCTTGTCGCCGCGGCCGCGATTGCGCCACGTGTGGAAGCTCATCTTCAGCGCGATCTCGACGGCCGATGCACCGTCCGACGCGAAGAACGCATGGCCGAGCGTGTGCTGCGTGCGCGCGGCGAGCCGCTCGGCGAGCTCGATCGCGCTTTCGTGCGTGCAGCCGGCGAGCATCGCGTGCTCGAGCGTGTCGAGCTGCTGCTTCAGCGCCGCGTTGATGCGCGGGTTCGCGTGGCCGAACAGGTTCACCCACCACGAGCTGATCGCGTCGAGATAGCGGTTGCCCGCGCGATCGAACAGCCACGCGCGTTCGCCGCGCGCGACGGGAATGAGCGGCAGCCGCTCGTGGTGCTTCATCTGCGTGCAGGGATGCCAGACCGCGCGCAGGCTGCGCGCGACCCAGTCGTCGGTTGCGTGTGTGCTCAAGGACTGCTCCGGGACCAGAACGCGTCGAGGGCGCGCGAAGCGCCGCTCGTTCATGCGGGATCGACAGCGAGAACGCGTGCGATCGGATGGCGAAGAAAACGCGTGTGCAAATCGAAAACCGGCGCTGAGATTAGCGTGTTTTGCGCTCGGCTGCAGTACTCGTTACAAAACGCCGGAGCCTTGTCGGACGCGGAGTTCGGCGCATTTCGCGGCGTCTCGCGACGGTTCGGGGCAGATCATCCGAATACGCGGGAGAAGACGACGGCAAAGAGTCGCTACCTGTCGGACGGCAACCGTGCGAGCGGCGGCCGAAAAACGTCTGACGACTCGAAAAGAGGGCGCGTGCGATGCGCGATGTCGCGTCGATGTGAAGAAAGAACCTGGAGAAAACGGCGGGGAAGGAACGCGCGGCGCGTCGCCGTCGACCGGACGGCCGGTATCGTCAGGCGCGGCCGGTCAGCGGCTCGCGAGCGCGCGCGCCGCGCTCGTCGATTCGTCGGCCGTTTGCGTGCCCGCGTCGCGCCACACGACGCGCTCGTCGACCGCGTACAACTGGCATGCCCCCGCGCCCTGCTTGCGGCAGCCTTCGAGCGCGAGCGCCATCGGATCGTCGCCGCCTTCGGCCCACGACCATGCGCCTTCGCTCGACACCGCGAACGCGCGGCTCGGATGCTGCGCGAGGAAGCGGCGATACGCGGCGCGGCCGGCGTCGTCGATGAAGGGCACCGCTTCGACCGATTCGATCGCCGCATAGCCGCTCGCCTTCGGCTCGTGCGGATTCGCGACCGCGTAGCGCACCGACGTCGGCAGGCTCAACTGCGCGAGGAACGACGCGACGGGCGGCCACCAGATCGGCACGCCGTCGCGATCGACGATGATCCGGTGCGCGTCGTCCTTGTATCGGCCGAAATCGACGAAGAGCGTGCTTGCGCCGTGCGACATGTACGCGTCGCGCAGTTGCGCGACGAGCGCGGGCGACCACACCGAATCGTTGTCGCCGTACAGCCACAGCGAGGGCACGTGCGTGCGCGAGCCGTACGTGTCGAACGCGCTGACGAGGTTCTTCTGCCAGCCTTCGCAGAGATCCTGGCGCAGCCCGCCCGAGAAGTTGATGATCCCGCGCACGCCGCGCGCGGCCTCGGTGCCGTATGCGAGCGACACGAGCCCGCCGTGCGACGTGCCCGCGACCACGACGTGCTTCGCGTCGACATAAGGCAGCTTCGACATGTAGCCGAGCGTCGCGGCGACGTCGCGCGCCTGCGCGACGCCGTTGCGCTCGACGTCGCAGCCTTCCTGGACGTACGCGCCGCCCGAGCCCGCGAAGCCTTCGCGGTTCGGCGCGACGACCGCGTAGCCGCGCCGCACGAACTCGCGCGCGAACGACAGCGGCCGGCTGCGCGGCTGCGCGCGCAGGTCGCCGGGATTCTTGCCGTGGTTGAAGACGACGAGCGGGAACGGGCCGGGGCCGTCCGGCTTGAACACCGTCGCCTCGAGCGTGATCGTGCCGGCCGCGTCGACCGGAATGCGGATGATCGTTTCGTTGAGATTCGCGGCGACGGGCGGCAGGCCCGAATCGCCGTAGTCGAAGCGCTCGGCGTTCGCGAGCGCGCCGGATGCGCGCGGCGCGGCGGCAGACGCGGACGGAACGTCGGACGCAAGCGTGCCGGCCTGAGCGGCCGACAGCACGCATGCCGCGATCCATCCCGTCATCACCTTGCCGAATGCCATGCCCGAGCCCACCCACGCGAGTTGCGCCAAACGTGGGCCATCCTAGCCTGACAAATTTCGGTTGTGCAACGCCGTAATTACCCGGCCATGCCGAAATGTGTCGCCGAATCCGCAGAACTGCGAAGCGATGCGATGGACTCAGCGCTCGCTTACATCGCCGTCGACGTAACGCCACGCGCCTTGCGCGTCGCGCGTGAACCGGCTCGTTTCGTGCATCCGGTGCGCGCGGCCGCCGATTTTGTAGCGCGCGACGAATTCCACTTCGGCGTGCGTATCGTCGAGCTGCACATGGCGCTTGATCGCGAGGCCGAGCCAGCGCGGCGCGTCGGCGCGGCCGGCATCGGCGTCGAGATCGGGCGGGCAGGTGCGCGCGTCCCAGGTCGCGCGCAGGTAGTCGGTTGCGCCAAGTACGTATGCGCTATAGCGCGAGCGCATCAGCTCGAGCGCCGTCCTGGCGGTGGCGTGCCCGTCGATCAGGCGTGCGCAGCAATCCGCGTAGCGCGGCGCGCGCGCATTCGCATTCGCGCCGGGCGCGGCGCCGCCGCACGGGCAATCGAGCGGGCGCCCGGAGACGTTCGTCGCGGCTTGCATCGTGATTCGAGGAACGAGGCGGCGCGGCCGGCTCACCAGCCGAGCTCGACGCCGTCGTATTGAAAGAAGCGGCCGTTCGCGTGTTCGCGGTCGCCCGCCGCCTGCGCGATCACGCGGCGCATGCCGGCGACGCTCGTCTGCGGATCGAGCGCGGCCTGCGCGCCGCCCATGTCGGTGCGCACCCAGCCCGGATGCAGCGCGATGCAGGCCGCGTGCCGCGCCTGCAGCGACGCGATCCGCAGCGCGTCGTTCACCGCTGCCTTGCTCGCGCGGTAGAGCCAGCCTGTCGTGCCGGTCGCCTCGCTGATGCTGCCCATCTTGCTCGACAGCACCGCGAGGACACCGCGGCTCGCCTCGACGAGCGGCAGCAGGATCGGCATCAGCAGCATCGGGCCGAGCACGTTCGTGTGCATCACCGCATCGAAGTCCTCCGCGCCGACGGGCTCGACGCCCGCCGTGCGCGGACCGTACACGCCCGACACGACGACGGCCGCGTCGAGCGCGGTGTCGCCGAGCCGGGCGTCGAACGCCGCGATGTCGTCGGGCTGCGCGACGTCGAGCGTGAGCGCGCGCGCGCCGAGCACATCGAGCGACGCGAGCGACGCCGCGTCGCGCGCCGTTGCGATCACGCGCCAGCCGTCATGCAGATACTGGCCGACGAACTCGCGGCCGATGCCGCGCGATGCGCCGACGATCAATACGGTCTTCATCGAAGGACTCCTGTTCGGGTGCGTGGCGAAGGTCAGATCAGTTCGATGCCCATCGCGGTCGCCTCGCCGCCGCCGATGCACAGGCTCGCGACGCCGCGTTTGCCGCCGCGCGCGCGCAGCGCGCCGATCAGCGTGACGAGGATGCGGGCGCCCGACGCGCCGATCGGATGGCCGAGCGCGCACGCGCCGCCGTTCACGTTGACCTTGTCGTGCGGCAGGTCGTGCTCCTTCATCGCCGCCATCGTGACGACGGCGAACGCCTCGTTGATCTCGTACAGATCGACCTCGGCCGCGCGCCAGCCGTTCCTGTCGAACAGGCGCCGGATCGCGCCGACGGGCGCCGTCGTGAACTTCGACGGCGCTTGCGCGAACGTCGAATGGCCGACGACGCGCGCGAGGGGCGCGAGCCCGAGCCGGTTCGCCGTCGACGCGCGCATCATCACGAGCGCGGCCGCGCCGTCGGAGATCGACGACGAATTCGCGGCGGTCACGGTGCCCGTCTTGCTGAATGCGGGCTTGAGCGTCGGGATCTTCTCGGGGTTCGCCTTGAACGGCTGCTCGTCGCGCGCGATCACCGTGTCGCCCTTCTTGCCGGCCACCGTCACGGGCGCGATTTCCCACGCGAACGAGCCGTCCTCGTTCGCCCGCTTCGCGCGCGCGAGCGATTCGATCGCGAACGCATCCTGCGCCTCCCGCGTGAACGCGTATTCGCCCGCGCATTCCTCGGCGAACGTGCCCATCAGGCGGCCCTTGTCGTAGGCGTCCTCCAGGCCGTCGAGGAACATGTGGTCGAGCACCTGGCCGTGGCCCATGCGCATGCCCGCGCGCGCCTTCGGCAGCAGGTACGGCGCGTTCGTCATGCTTTCCATGCCGCCCGCGACGATCACGTCGACCGAGCCCGCGACAAGCATGTCGTGCGCGAACATCGCCGCGCGCATGCCCGAGCCGCACATCTTGTTGACCGTCGTGCAGCCGACCGAAAGCGGCAGCTTCGCGCCGAGCGCCGCCTGCCGCGCCGGGGCCTGTCCCTGCCCCGCGGGCAGCACGCAGCCCATCACCGCTTCGTCGATCTGCTCGGGCTTGAGGCCCGCGCGCTCGAGCGCCGCGGCGATCGCGGCCGCGCCCAGTTGCGGCGCGGCGAGCGACGCGAAGTCGCCCTGAAAGCCCGCGATCGGCGTGCGCGCCGCCGACGCGATGACGATCGGGTCCTGATCAACAGCCGTCATGTTTCGTCTCCTTGATGGTTTGGGCAATGAGATCGGCCGCACCGGCGAGCTGCGCCGCGTCGGCCGCCACGACGTCATTGTCCGCCGAATGCGCGCCTTTTGCCGAGAGCGCGCCCACTGCGCGGCGGTACGTCGCATCGAGTTGCCCGGGATGCGACACGGCCATCCCGAGGTTGCGCATCCGGCCGTCGTGCACGCCGTACACGAGCGCGTGCACGGTGATCGGCTGGCCGCGCGCCCACGCGTCGTTCACGATCGTCGTGCGGCACACGTTGACGACCTGCTCGATCGCGTTGAGCTCGATCAGACGCCGATAGCGCGCTTCGCCGAGCGGCCATTCGCCGAGCAGCGCCGCGTGCTTCTCGCGCACGTCCTGCACGTGATGCAGCCAGTTGTCCGCGAGCCCGACGCGGCGGCTGTGCAGCGCCGCGTTCACGCCCGAGCAGCCGTAGTGGCCGACGACCATGATGTGCTTGACCTTCAGCAGGTCGACCGCGAACTGGATCACCGACAGGCAGTTCAGATCGGTGTGCACGACGACGTTCGCGATGTTGCGGTGGACGAACACCTCGCCCGGCGGCAGGCCGATGATCTGGTTCGCGGGCACGCGCGAATCGGAGCAGCCGATCCACAGATACTCGGGCGCCTGCTGGTCGGCGAGGCGCGAGAAGTATTGCGGATCGACGGCGAGCTTGCGCTTGACCCAGGCGTCGTTGTTGTCGAACAGATGCGAGAGCGGATGGTCGTTCGTGTTCATCTCAAGTGGGTTCCGTGGGATGAAAAAGGCGCGGCTCACGCGGCGGCGCGCTTGCCGTCGTCGGCCGCGGCGCCTGGCGCGAAGCGCTCCGGATAGCGGATGCAAAAGCGCAGCGCCGGCTCGTAGGCGAAAAAATCGGGCAGCTCGCCGCGCAGCAGGCGGTCCTTGCTGTCCTGCCAGAGCTGCGGATCGAAGAAATCCGCGTGATGCGCGATGAAGTGCTTGCGCACGCGCGGATCGCCGAGCAGGAACGGCGCGTAGGTTTCCGGGAAGATGTCGTGCGGGCCGACCGTGTACCACGGCTCGTCCGACATCTCGTCTTCCTCGTTGCGCGGCGGCGGCACGCGGCGGATGGTGCAGTCGGTCAGATATTCGATCTCGTCGTAGTCGTAGAACACGACGCGCCCGTGGCGCGTCACGCCGAAGTTCTTGTACAGCATGTCGCCGGGGAAGATGTTCGCCTGCATCAGCTCCTTCACCGCGTTGCCGTATTCGCGCACGCCGTGCTCGATCTCGGCGTCGCTGCCGTTCTGCAGATACAGGTTGAGCGGCACCATCCGGCGCTCGATGTACAGGTGCTTGATGACGAGGTTGTCGCCCTCGTATTCGATCAGCGACGGCACTTCCTTTTCGAGCTCGCGCACGAGCGCGTCGTCGAGCCGCGCGAGCGGCAGCGCGACGCTCGAGTATTCGAGCGTGTCCGCCATCCGGCCGAGACGGTCGTGGCGCTTGACGAGCAGGTACTTGCCCATGATCTGCTCGCGCGTCGTCTCCTTCGGCGGCGGGAAGTGATCCTTGATCATCTTGAACACGTACGGGAACGACGGCAGCGTGAACACGAGCATCACGAGGCCCTTGATGCCGGGCGCGATGATGAAGCGGTCGCTCGAATGCGACAGGTGATGCAGCAGATCGCGATAGAACAGGTTCTTGCCCTGCTTCTGCAGGCCGACCGACGTGTAGATCTCCGCCTTCGGCTTGCCCGGCATGACCGAGCGCAGGAACTGCACGTAGGCGGACGGCACGTTCATGTCGACGAGGAAGTACGAGTGCGAGAAGCTGAAGATGATCTTCAACTGATCGCGGCGCAGGAGCACCGTGTCGAGCGCGAGAAGGCCCGCGCGCACGTGGCGGATCGGCATCGCGAACGGCAGCACGCGGTCGCCGTTGATGATGCGGCCGACGACGTACGCGGTCTTGTTCCGATAGAACAGCGACGACAGCACGTGGATCTGGAAATTCACCGCTTCGTCGAACGCGCCGAATTCGTCGTGAATCGCCTGCATGATGCACGCGATGTCGCGCTCGAGATCCTCGAACGGCGGGTTGAGCTGGAAGTTCGTGACGATCCGCTCGAGCGTCGCGGCGAGCCCCTCGCTGCCCGGATAGTACGCGCGGTACGTCGGCTTCGCGGCGGGCTCGTCGTTCTCGATGTATTCGGTCGAGATCGCCGGGCGCACGAAGATGAAATCGTTGTTGAAGTACGCGCGATGCAGGATCTTGCAGCACACCGAATTGAAGAACGTCTCCGCGCATTCGGGCTGGCGGTGCGACGTCAGCAGGCCGATGTAATGCAGCTTGATCTGCGGCCAGACGTCGTTGCCGATGTTCTCCGCATCGTATTCGTCCTCGAGCAGCTCGACGCATTCGCGCACGCGGTCGTCGTACGACGTGATGCGCTCGCGCGCGAGCCGCTGCAGCCCGTGCCAGTCCGCGCGCTCGAACAGGCCCTTCGCCTCGACGGCCGCCTCGCGGAAGATCCGGTAGTGGCGATCGAAGTTTTCGAGGATCGTCTGCGCGACGTCGAAGCCGATCTGCGAGGACAGCAGTTTGGGAAAATGATTCATCGTGCGCGGGCTCACGGGCGGAAAGCTCACGCCATTTTAGCGCCGGGCGGGCGCGCTTTAGCCAATGCGGGGCGATTCGGCGCAGGCGGCCGCTTCGGGCGGCCCGGCCGGTTCGGCGACGTTCCGCGACGTTTGGCGGATCTTTTCGCAACGATCGGGGTTCGCGCGGGATCGTGGCCCGATCTTTTTTCCGGGGCGCGAAGGCGGTCCGGCGCACCTTCCGCGCGTTGAGCGATAGAATCGGTTCCGGCCGGCGCCGCGCCGCGGGCCCGACGACAACGCAACGAGACCCCCCGATGAACGCACTGGAACACCAACTCGATTACCCGTTCGCCGACACGCTGCCCGAGCCGGGCGGCTTCGTCGAGGTCGCGCCGGGCGTGCGCTGGTTGCGCATGCCGCTGCCGTTCGCGCTCGATCACATCAATCTCTGGCTGCTGCGCGACGAGATCGACGGGCAGGCGGGCTGGACGATCGTCGACTGCGGGATCGCGTCGGCGCAGATCAAGGCGCATTGGGAGCGGATCTTCGATGCGCACCTGGACGGGCTGCCCGTGCTGCGCGTGATCGTCACGCACTGCCATCCGGATCATTTCGGACTCGCGAACTGGCTGTGCGAAGGCGGCGCGCGCGCGCGCTGGAACGTGCGGCTGTGGATGACGCTCGGCGAATACCTGTTCGGCTGCCTGATGGCGGCCGGCAACGGCTCGAACGCCGGCGGGCCTGCCGCCGCCGACCATTTCGCGCGGCACGGCCTCGCCGATCCGGCCGCGCTCGACAAGCTGCGCAACCGCAGCAGCTACTTCGCGGACCTCGTGCCCGCCGTGCCGCCGCGCTACCGGCGGCTGCGCGAAGGCGACGCGCTCGCGATCGGCGCTCGCGAATGGCGGGTCGTCACGGGCTACGGCCATTCGCCCGAACATTGCGCGCTCCACTGCGCGGCCGACGGCGTGCTGATCTCCGGCGACATGGTGCTGCCGCGCATCTCGACGAATGTGTCGGTGTTCGATCTCGAGCCGGAGGCGAACCCGCTCGCGCTGTATCTGGACTCGCTCGGCCGCTACGAAGCGATGGCGGAGGGCACGCTCGTGCTGCCGTCGCACGGCAAGCCGTTCCGCGGCGTGAGGACGCGCGTCGCGCAGTTGCGCGCGCATCACGATGCGCGTCTGGCCGAAGTGCGCGCCGCCTGCCGCGAGCGGCCGATGAGCGCGGCCGATATCGTGCCGATCATGTTCAAGCGGGGCGGGCTCGACATTCATCAGATGACTTTCGCGCTCGGCGAGGCGATCGCGCACCTGAACCTGCTGTGGCTCGCGGGCGAGCTCGCGCGCGACGCGGGCGCGGACGGCGTGATCCGGTTCCGGCACGCGCGCTGACGCGGCGGGCGGCGCCGCGCCGCCGTCGCTTTGCGGCGCGCACGAAGCGCACGAAGCGCAATGCGCAGCGGCGAGACCAGCCGGGGAAGGCTCAGTCGTTCACCTGGCGGCTCTGAATTCGTCGGATGAGAGATGCGCGGAGCAGGGCAAGCGCCGCGCGATGCGGCCCGGCGCGTGTCGTTGCGCGCGGGCCGCAGCGGGGGCGTCGCAGCGTTACTGCACCGACACCGCGTCGAAATGCTGTCGCCCGAACGGGCTCACGCGATAGCCGGCGACGTTCGGCCGCGTGATCGCAGCGGCGGTCGGGTAGCCGAGCGGAATCCACAGCGCCTCGTCGTGGATGATCTTCTGCGCGGCTTCGTACAGCTTCGCGCGCTTCGCCTGGTCGGCGGTTTCCTTCGCGTCGGCGATCAGCTTGTCGAGCTTCGGATCGCAATAGCGCGCGAAGTTCAGGCCCGACTTCACCGAGTTGCAACTGAATTGCGGCGTGAGGATGTTGTCCGGATCGCCGTTGTCGCCGGCGAAGCCCATGAACAGCAGATCGTGCTGGCCGAGCTTCGCCTGCTTGATCAGCTCGCCCCATTCGATCACCCTCACATCCGCCTTCACGCCGATCTTCGCGAGGTCCGCCTGCAGCAGCTCCGCGCCCGCCTTCGGGTTCGGGTTCAGCACGCTGCCCGTCGGGCGCACCCAGATCGTCGTCGAAAAGCCGTTCGGGAAGCCCGCCGCGGCGAGCAATTGCTTCGCCTTCGCCGGATCGTGCGGATACGGCGCGATCGATTTCGCGTAGCTCCACGTGTTCGGCGGATACGGATTCGTCGCGGGCGTCGCGGTGTTGTCGAACACGACCTTCAGGTACGTCGCGCGATCGAATGCGAGATTGAGCGCCTCGCGAACCTTGTCGTTGTCGAGCGGCTTCTTCTGCGTGTTGAGCGCGACGAACGCGGTCATGAACGCGGGCGCCTCGACGACCTTCAGCGCGCGATCGGCCTTCGCCGCCGCGACGTCCTGCGGCTTCGGCGACAGCGCGATCTGGCATTCGCCCGCCTTCACCTTCTGCGCGCGCACCGACGGATCGGGCGTGATCGCGTAGATGAGGCGCTCGACCTTCGGTTTCGGCCCCCAGTACGTCGGGTTCGCCTCGTAGCGGATCACCGCGTCCTTCGTGTAGCTCTTCAGCACGAACGGCCCGGTGCCGACCGGCTTCGCGTTCAGATCCGTCTGCTTGCCGGCCTTCAGCAGTTGATCCGCGTACTCGGCCGAATAGATCGACGCGAAGCCCATCGTCAGGAGCGGCGCGAACGTCGCGTTCGGCTCGGTCAACTCGAACTTCACGGTCGAATCGTCGACCTTCGAGACCGCCTTCACGAGCTTCGTGAGCCCCATCGACTGCGCGTGCGGAAAGCCGCTCGCGCCGGCGACCTTGTGCCACGGATTCGCGTCGTCGAGCATCCGGCTGAACGTGAAGACGACGTCGTCGGCATCGAGCGCACGCGTCGGCTTGAAGTAGTCGGTCGTCTGGAACGCGACGTTCGGGCGCAGATGGAACGTGTACGTGAGGCCGTCGGCGCTGACGTCCCATTTATCCGCGAGCGCGGGCACCACTTTCTTCGTTGCTTCGTCGTACGACACGAGCGTGTTGAAGACGACGTCGGCGGACGCGTTCGTCGTGACGAGCGAGTTGTACTGGACGACGTCGAAGCCGTCCGGGCTCGACTCGGTGCAGACCGTCAGCGGTTTCGCGACGGCGACGGCGGATGCGGCGGCGACGAGCGCGGCAGCGGCGATGTGCGTGAAGCGCATGAGATCTCCCACGTGGCGTAATTCTGTCGACGGCGGGCGGCAACGCCGCAGCGGCCGCACGCCAGCGGGATAGCATACCGTCAATGGGCGCTCGACGTTAGCCGGCGTCGGCGCGCGTCGCGCCGCGGCGCCGGAACCGCCGCCGCAGCGGCGCACCGCCGCGGGCGAGCGGCGTTACGTCAGCTCGATCGCCAGCGCGGTCGCCTCGCCGCCGCCGATGCACAGGCTCGCGACGCCGCGCCGCGCGTCAGTGCGAGAGCGCCTCGGCGAGCGCGAAAATCCCGGCGTCGAGTGCCTGCATGTTCCGCTTGCCGATGCGGCGATACACGTCGTTCTGCGCGGCCTCCCAATCGACGCGGGCCGCCTTGTACAGCGCGGTGCCCTTCGGCGTGAGGCGCCAGAGGCGCACACGCTGATCGTCGCCGGATTCGGCGCGCACGAGCTGATTCGATTGCAGCGTCGCGAGTGTGCGGCTCAGCGTGGTCTGGTCGAGCAGCAGGCGCGTCGCGAGCTCGCCCGTCGGCAGCGTGTCGCTGCCGTGCAGCGCCGCGAGTATCGTGAATTGCGTGATGCGGATGCCGTGTTTCGCGAGATGCGCGTCATAGAGCGACGTGATCGCGCGCGTGGCCTGGCGCAGCGTGCCGCAGTGGCACGGGAGTCTCATCGGAGCGTCGCTCATCGTGGGTCCTTCGGAATCGTTCGTCGATGGCGAACATTCTATGACGTACAAAATGCATATGCATGGTTTTGTGCCGAGCAGCCAATGCATTTCGGCGTAACATCTGGCCATGACGTATTGCTGGAGGGATCGATGCGTATGCATCGATTCAGCGGCGAGAGCCGCGCGAATCCGTGGTCTTGTTGGAGAGAATCGAGATGAAACTGGATGATGCTGTCGTATTGGTGACTGGCGCGAATCGCGGCCTGGGGCTCGCATTCGTCAACGGGCTGAAGGCCGCCGGCGCGAGGAAAATCTATGCGGCCGCGCGCGACCCGGCGCGCGTGACGACGCCCGGCGCGCAGCCGGTGCGCCTCGACGTCACGCGCGCGGACGACGTCGCCGCCGCCGCGCGCGATCTGCGCGACGTCAATCTGCTCGTCAACAACGCAGGCATTTTCCGGATGGGCTCGCTTCTCGCGGATGCGGACGGCGGCGGGCTGCAGGCGCAGCTCGACACGAATTTCTTCGGTCCGCTCGCGATGGCGCGCGCGTTCGCGCCGGTGCTGCGCGACAACGGCGGCGGCGCGATCGTCAACGTGCTGTCGGTGCTGTCGTGGCTAGGCTTGCCGGGCACGGGCGCATACGGCATTTCGAAGGCGGCCGCATGGGCCGCGACGAACGCGATCCGCAACGAGCTGCGCGAACAGGGCACGCGGGTTCTCGCGCTGCATTCCGCGTACATCGACACCGACATGGTCGCGCACGCGCAGGGCGTGCCGAAGAATCGCCCGGAGGACGTCGTCCGGCAGACGCTCGACGCGCTTGCGGCGGGCCGCGACGAAGTGCTCGTCGACGCGTTGACGCGCGACGTGAAGGCTGGGCTGTCGGCCGATCCGGCGGTCTACACGCAGCCGCCGGCGGGCGCGTGACGGCGCGGTGAGCGGCGCGCGCCGGTTGCGCTGGCGCTGCGGGATGGATGCATGAACGGCGCGGCGCGGATCGGCGCCGCCGCCCCGCTCAGCCCGCCTTCGCCCGAGGCTTGCGCGGCGCCTTCTCGAACAGGCGGTCATACAGCCAGCGCGGCATCACGTGAAGCAGCTTCGCGACGACGCCCATCTGCCACGGAATCACGCGAAACGCGGTTTTTTGCGAGATCGCGAGCGCCGCGCGCTTCGCGAAGCGGTCCGCGTCCATCAGGAACGGCATCGGATACGGGTTGTGCTCGGTCATCGGCGTGCGGATGTAGCCGGGCGCGATCGTCACGACCGCCACCTGCGCGGCCCGCAGCTCGACTCTGAGCGCCTCGAGATACTTGATCGCCGCTGCCTTCGACGCGCTGTACGCGCCCGAGCCCGGCAGCCCGCGCACGCCGGCGACGCTCGCGATGCCGACGAGCGTGCCGCGCCGCGCGGCCGTCATCGGCGCGATGAACGGCTCGAACGTCGCGATCATCCCGTAGTAGTTGACGTCCATGATCTCGCGGAACGCGGCGAGATCGCCTTCGCCCGTGATCGCGCCCTTGCTGATGCCGGCGTTCGCGATCACGACGTCGGGACACCCGTGCGCGGCGACGAAGCGCGACGCGGCGAGCGCGAGCGCATCGGCGTCGCGCACGTCGGCCGGGTAGATCGAGATCGCGGCCTTGGGGAAGCGTTGCGCGAACTCGGCGAGCGCGTCGGCGCGCCGGGCGACGAGGCCGAGCGTCGCGCCGTGCCGCGCGTATTCGGCGGCGAGCGCGAGGCCGAGCCCGCTGGACGCGCCGGTGATGAAGACCTTGAGCGGAGGAGGGGCGTTCATGCCGGCGCGAGGGGGGGGATTACAGCTTTTTGTCCTGCACTTGCTTGACGAGGAAATCGAGCACTTGCGCGGTGCCTTCGAGGCTGTTCGTGTACGCCGGGCCCGTCTTGTACTTGCCCTGGACGACGATCGTCGGCACGCCGTCGATGTTGTAGCTCTTCAGCAGCTCGGCCGACTGCTTCACCTGGCCCTGCACGCTGAACGAGTTGTACGCGTCGAGGAACTTCTTCTTGTCGACGCCCTGCGTCGCGAGGAAGTCGGCCTGCGCCTGCGGCGTCAGCAGGTAGTTCTTCTCCTTGTGGATCGCGTTGAACACGGCGGGCGTGACCTTCTCGGAGACGCCGAGCGCCGACAGCGCGTAGAACAGCTTCGAGTGCGGGACGAAATCGTCGCGGAACGCCACCGGCACGCGCTTGAACGCGATCTTGTCGCCCTCCTTCTTCACCCACGCCTCGACCGTCGGCTCGAACTCGTAGCAGTGCGGGCAGCCGTACCAGAAGAACTCGATCACCTCGACCTTGCCTGCGGGCGCCGACACCGGCTGCGGCGACTTCATCACTTCGAAGTCCTTGCCGGTGACGGGCGCGGACGGCGACGCCTGTGCGAAGCCCGCGACGAGGCTCAGGGACAGGAACAGCGAGCTAAGCAGTTTTTTCATGTTCGAACGTTCAATCGGTTGCGTGGGTAGCGAAGTCGGACGGCGCGGCTTACTGCTTCGTAAAGCGGATCACAGCGGTATCGACTCCCGCATCGGACAGCCGCTGGCGCGCGGAGTTCATGTCCTCGAATTTCGAGAACGGCCCGATCCGCACGCGGAAGTAGGTGACGCCGCTCACGTCGCGCTTGGACACCTTCGATTCGAAGCCCTGGAAGCCGAGGCGCGCGCGCTGCTGCTCGGCGTCCACCTCGGTCTTGTACGCGCCCACCTGCAGGAAGTAGCCGGTGTTCGCGTCGGCGCCCGGCGTCGGCGCCGGCTTCGCGGCGGCCGTCGTCGCCGACGACGCGCCCTTCGGCGCCTGTGCGGCCTTGGGCGGCGTCGCCGCGCTCGCCTGCGCGTTGTTGTTCGCGACGTGCGGCGCCGAGCTGCCGTTCGCGGCCGTCTGCGGCTTCTTCGCGGGCGGCGGCGTGAGCTCGGCGGGCTTCGGCGCGACGGCGACGCCGTTGTCCGCGGCGTTGTTCGACGCGCTCGGCGAGCCGTTGCCGTTGTTGTTCGACGACGGCACCTCGACGATCTGCGGCTCGGGCAGCAGCGGCGGCTGGCTCGGGTTCGCGGCCTGGCCGGGCGCCGTGTTGGGCGGCGCGGGCTGCGCGGCCTGCGGCGTCACCGGCTGGCCGGGCGTCTTGCCCTGCAGCGCGCGATTCGGATCGAACTGCTGCGGCTGGCTCGCGTTGTTGTCGGCGGGCGGCGCGACCTTCGAGACGAACGGCGACGGCGCGCGGGTGATGTAGAGCGCCACCACTACCGCGATGGCCAGGCCGACGATGAGGCCCAGCACGATACCAAGAAATGTTCCTCCGGCTTGTTTCGATTGCTTCGACGTTCGGCGTGGTTTTGCCATTGCTTGAGTCACCTGCGAAAGATTTCGTGAAACAGCCGCGACGCGCTGCGCCGCGGCGCTTGGCCGACGGCCTCGGCGTTACATCTTGCTGGGCGCGGATACGCCGAGCATCGCGAGACCGTTTTCGAGCACCTGGCGCGTCGCCGCGAGGAGCGCGACGCGCGCGGTGCGCGGCGCTTCTTCGTCGACGAGAACGCGCTCCGCATTGTAGAACGAGTGAAACTCGCTCGCGAGCTCGCGCAGGTAGAACGCGACCGCATGCGGCGCCAGCTCGTTCGCCGCGTGCGCGAGCACGTCCGGATACTCGGCGAGCTTCTGCATCAGCGCCATCGCCTGCTTGCTGTCGAGCGGCGACAGCTCGGCGCCCGGCAGCAGCGCGTCGGTCGCGCCGTAGCGCGATTTCCATTCGTTGAGCACCGAGCAGATCCGCGCGTGCGCGTACTGCACGTAGTAGACCGGGTTTTCGTCGTTCTGTTTCAGCGCGAGATCGATGTCGAACACGAATTCGGTGTCCGCTTTGCGGGAAATCAGGAAGAAGCGCACCGCGTCTCGGCCGCGCGTGATCGTCGCCTCGTCGAGCAGCTCGGGTGAGGCTTCCGAGCCCGGCGTCGCGCCGCCCGACCATTCGATCAGGTCGCGCACCGTCACGTAGCTGCCCGCGCGCTTCGAGATCTTCACTTCCTGGCCGTCGCGCATCACCGTGACCATCTTGTGCAGCACGTAGTCGGGGTAGCCCTTCGGAATCCCGACGTGCAGCCCCTGCAGGCCCGCGCGCACGCGCGCGATCGTGCCGTGGTGATCCGAGCCCTGGATGTTGATGACCTTCGTGAAGCCGCGCTCCCATTTCGTCACATGGTACGCGACGTCCGGCACGAAGTACGTGTACGTGCCGTTCGTCTTGCGCATCACGCGGTCCTTGTCGTCGCCTTCGTCGGTCGTGCGCAGCCACAGCGCGCCTTCCTGCTCGTAGGTCATGCCGGCCTCGATCAGCGCGTCCACCGTCTTCTCGACGCGGCCTTCCGTGTAGAGCGACGATTCCAGGTAGTACTGGTCGAACTTCACGCCGAACGCCTTCAGGTCCATGTCCTGCTCGCGGCGCAGGTAGGCGACCGCGAACTTGCGGATCGCCTCCAGATCCTCTGCGTCGCGCTTGCCCGTCACCGGCTCGCCGTCGCTCGCCGCGACGGTCTCGCCGTTCAGGTAGTCGCGCGCGATGTCGGCGATGTACTCGCCGTTGTACGCGGCTTCCGGCCAGCCGGCGTCGCCGGGCTTGAGGCCGCGCGCGCGCGCCTGCGTCGAGATCGCGAGATTGCCGATCTGCACGCCCGCGTCGTTGTAGTAGAACTCGCGGTGCACCGCGTAGCCCTGGCTCGCCAGCACGTTCGCGAGCGCGTCGCCGAGCGCGGCCTGCCGGCCGTGACCGACGTGCAGCGGGCCCGTCGGGTTCGCGGACACGAATTCGAGCAGCACGCGCTTGCCGCGCTCGCGCTCGGACGCGCCGAACGCGCGGCCTTCGGCGAACACCGCGCCGATCACCGCCTGCTTCGATGCGGGCGTGAGGCGCAGGTTGATGAAGCCGGGGCCGGCGATCTCGGCCGCGGCGACGAGGCCCGCCGCCGCGGGCTGCGTGGTGAGCGCCGCGACGATCCGTTCGGCGAGCTGGCGCGGATTCGCGCCAAGCGGCTTCGCGAGCTGCAGCGCGACGTTGCACGCGACGTCGCCGTGCGCGGCGACCTTCGGGCGCTCGAGCGCGATCGCGGGGAGGACGAACGCGGCGTCGGCGTCGCCTTTCGACGCCTGGACGACCTGCTTCACGCTGTTTTCGAGCAGGGTTTCGAGAGTATGTTTTTGGGCAGGCAGCATGCTGGTCGAGGATATCGTTGGCGGCGGTCCAGCGTGACTGGGGCGCCGTCGCGCCGCAGGGCGCGCGTTTCAGGGATCGCTGAATTTTAACAGGTGCTAATATGCCGCTCAGGTGCTACGCGCCCCCGACGTTTGTTCAGCGCGCCGGCCGGGCGTCCGTCGCGGACGTACGGCGAGCACGACAAGATGAAAAGGGAATTGTCATGATTACGTTCAAAAGCAAGGCGGCACAGGATCTGGATGTGCTGAAGGATTTCGCGGTCTACGTGCTCGGCCTCGTCGGCAAGCAGCTCGGCGAGCGCGGCGTGATCACGTTCGATGAGCTCGACGGCGCGATCGCGAAGCTCGAAGACGCGGTCAACCAGGCGAAGCAGGCGCGGGCCGAGCACGCGGGCCACTTCCATGAAGACGAGCCCGACCATGCGCACCACGAAGTGCCGCCGAGCCTCGCGCAACGCGTCGCGCCGTTCCTCGTGATGCTGCGCGAGGCGAAGGCGCAGAACGCCGACATCCACTGGGGCTTCTGAGCACCGTTCGTCGGCCCTCCGGCCCCCGGAAAGCCCGCGTCGCGCGGGCTTTTTGCATGTTGGGGGCCGGGGTTGCGGGGCGGCCGGCGGCGGCCGCACGGCGCGCGTCGCGCGCACCGTCCGTCAGAGCAGCGGCGCGAGCGCACGCTCCGCGTCCGCCTTCGACAGCGCCATCCGGCGCGCGAAATCCTCGAGCTGGTCCTGGCCGATCTTGCCGACCGAGAAGTACGTGCTGTCCGGATGCGCGAGATAGAAGCCCGACACGCTCGCGGCAGGCAGCATCGCGAGCGAATCGGTGATGCTCATCCCGATTTCGTCTGTATGAAGCGCTTCGAACATTGCGCGCTTCACGAGGTGATCGGGGCACGCCGGGTAGCCGGGCGCCGGGCGGACGCCTGCGTACTTCTCGGCGATCAGCGCGTCGTTGTCGAGCTGCTCGCCCGCCGCGTAGCCCCACAGCTCGCGGCGCACGCGCGCATGCATCGCTTCGGCGAACGCTTCCGCGAGCCGGTCGGCGAGCGCCTTCAGCATGATCGCGCTGTAGTCGTCGTGGTCGGCGAGGAACTGCTTTTCCTTCGCGTCGACGCCGATGCCGGCCGTCACCGCGAACATCCCGATGTAGTCGGCCACGCCCGAATCCTTCGGCGCGATGAAATCGGCAAGCGACCGGTTCGGCCGCATCGCGCCGTCCACCACCGGGCGCACGCTCTGCTGGCGCAGGTTGCGCCACGTGAGCAGCACTTCCGAGCGCGTATCGTCGGTGTAGATCTCGATGTCGTCGTCGCCGACCGTGTTCGCGGGCAACAGCGCGATCACGCCGTTCGCGGTCAGCCAGCGGCCCTGGATCAGGCGCGCGAGCATCGATTTCGCGTCGGAGAACACGCGGCGCGCCGATTCGCCGACGATCTCGTCGTTCAGGATCGCCGGATACGGGCCCGCGAGATCCCAGGTCTGGAAGAACGGGCCCCAGTCGATGTAGTTCGCGAGCTCGTTCAGGTCGTAGTTCCTGAACACGCGGCGGCCGATGAACTTCGGCTTGACGGGGGCGTAGTGCGCCCAGTCGATCTTCGTCTTGTTTGCGCGCGCCTCGTCGAGCGTGACGAGCGGCAGCGCCTTCTTGTTCGCATGCTGCGTGCGAATGCGCTCGTAATCGGACTTCAGCTCGTCGAGGTACTTCGCCGCGCCTTCGTCGGACAGCAGGCTCGATGCGACCGACACCGAGCGCGACGCGTCCGGCACGTAGACGACAGGCCCTTCGTAGTTCGGTGCGATCTTCACGGCGGTGTGCACGCGCGACGTGGTCGCGCCGCCGATCAAGAGCGGAATCTTCTTCACGCGGAAGTAGTCGTCGCGCTGCATCTCGGAGGCGACGTAAGCCATCTCCTCGAGGCTCGGCGTGATGAGGCCCGACAGCCCGACGATGTCGGCGCCCTCGACCTTCGCCTTCGCGAGGATCTCGTTGCACGGCACCATCACGCCCATGTTGACCACTTCGAAGTTGTTGCACTGGAGCACGACCGACACGATGTTCTTGCCGATGTCGTGCACGTCGCCCTTCACGGTCGCGATCACGATCTTGCCTTTCGCGCGCACGTCGCCGCCCGCTTCCGCGAGCAGGCGCTTTTCTTCCTCGATGAACGGGATCAGGTGCGCGACCGCCTGCTTCATCACGCGCGCGGACTTCACGACTTGCGGCAGGAACATCTTGCCCTGGCCGAACAGGTCGCCGACGATGTTCATCCCGTCCATCAGCGGGCCTTCGATCACGTTGATCGGGCGGCCGCCCGCCGCGGCGATCTTCGCGCGCGCCTCCTCGGTGTCCTCGACGATGAAGTTCGTGATGCCGTGCACGAGCGCGTGCGCGAGACGCTTCTCGACCGGCTGGTTGCGCCATTCGAGGTTCTCTTCCTTCTTCGCGGCGCCCGTCTTGAACTTGTCGGCGATCTCGAGCAGGCGGTCGGTCGAATCCGCGCGGCGGTTCAGGATCACGTCCTCGACGCGCTCGCGCAGCTCCGGGTCGAGCTCCGCATACACGCCGAGCTGGCCCGCGTTGACGATGCCCATGTCCATCCCCGCCTGGATCGCGTGATAGAGGAACACGGTGTGGATCGCCTCGCGCACGGGATCGTTGCCGCGGAACGAGAACGACACGTTTGACACGCCGCCGCTCACCTTCGCGTGCGGCAGGTGCTGTTTGATCCAGCGGGTCGCCTCGATGAAGTCGACCGCGTAGTTGTTGTGCTCCTCGATGCCGGTCGCGACCGCGAAGATGTTCGGATCGAAGATGATGTCCTCGGGCGGGAACCCGACTTCGTTCACGAGCACGTCATACGAGCGCTTGCAGATGTCGGTCTTGCGCGCGAAGGTGTCCGCCTGGCCCTGCTCGTCGAACGCCATCACGACGCTCGCCGCGCCATAGCGGCGAATCAGCTTCGCCTGGCGCACGAACGCAGCCTTGCCCTCCTTCAGCGAGATCGAGTTGACGATCGCCTTGCCCTGCACGCATTTCAGGCCCGCCTCGATCACGTCCCACTTCGACGAGTCGATCATGATCGGCACGCGCGCGATGTCCGGCTCCGACGCGATCAGGTTCAGAAAGCGCACCATCGCCGCCTTCGAATCGAGCATCGCCTCGTCCATGTTGATGTCGATCACCTGCGCGCCGTTCTCGACCTGCTGGCGCGCGACGGCGAGCGCCTCGTCGAACTGGCCATTGAGGATCATCCGCGCGAACGCCTTCGAGCCGGTGACGTTGGTGCGTTCGCCGACGTTGATGAAGAGCGTCCCGGACGTGACGTTGAACGGCTCGAGGCCGGCTAGGCGCATCGTATGGTCGGTCATGGCGGTGCGTGCGTATTCGGGTTGGCGGATTGGGGTGGGACGTGCGGCGTGCGTGGCGCGTCAGGCGGCTTCGCTGTACTGGCTCGGCCAGCGGCGCGGCTTGACCTCGGCGAGCGCCTTCGCGATCGCCGCGATGTGCTCGGGCGTGGTGCCGCAGCAGCCGCCCGCGACGTTCACGAGGCCCGCCTGCGCGAATTCCTTCAGGAGGCCTGACGTGACGTCGGGCGTTTCGTCGAAGCCGGTATCGCTCATCGGGTTCGGCAGGCCCGCGTTCGGGTAGCACGACACGTAGGTGTCGCACAGCTTCGAGAGTTCGGCGATGTACGGGCGCATCAGCGCCGCGCCGAGCGCGCAGTTCAGGCCGAACGTGAGCGGCTTCGCGTGGCGCAGCGAATTCCAGAACGCCTCGACCGTCTGGCCGGACAGGATGCGGCCGGACGCGTCGGTGACGGTGCCCGAGATCATGATCGGCAGCCGTTCGCCGGTGTCGTCGAACAGTTGGTCGAGCGCGAAGAGGGCGGCCTTCGCGTTCAGCGTGTCGAAGATCGTCTCGACGAGGAACAGGTCGACGCCGCCGTCGAGCAGCGCCTTCGCCTGCGCGTAGTACGCGTCGCGCAGCTCGTCGAACGTGACGTTGCGCGCGCCCGGATCGTTGACGTCGGGCGAGATGCTCGCCGTCTTCGGCGTCGGCCCGATCGCGCCCGCGACGAAGCGGGGTTTCTCCGGCGTCGCGTATTTGGCGGCCGATTCGCGCGCGAGCCTGGCCGACGCGACGTTCATCTCGGCGGCGAGCGCTTCCATCCCGTAGTCGGCCTGCGCGACGGCCGTCGCGCCGAACGTGTTCGTCTCGACGATGTCGGCGCCGGCGGCGAAGTACTGGTCGTGGATCTCGCGGATGATCTGCGGCTGCGTGATCGACAGCAGCTCGTTATTGCCTTTCACGTCGCGCGAAAAATCCTTGAAGCGCTCGCCGCGATACGCGGCCTCGTCGAGCTTGTAGCGCTGGATCATCGTGCCCATCGCGCCGTCGAGGATCAGGATGCGCTGCCGGAGCAACTGCGGCAGCGCCGCGCCGCGCGTGTACGGCGCGGCGAGGGCGGCGGATGGGGCGGAAGACGCGGTCGGCTTGGGCTCGGACATGGCGGATTACCGGCGAATCGGAAAGCCGTCATTGTAGCCGCTGCTTCCGTCGCCCGTGAGGCGGCCGCGCGTGGACAAACAAAGCCCCCGCGCGGCGGCCGGGCGGGGGCGGATTGGAGTGCGCCGGATCGCGTCGGGCGGCGGCGCTGTCGCGGACCCGCGGGTCCGGCAGGCGGCCGCGCTGGCGCGACGTCAGTGGAGAACGACGGGTTGCGTCATCAGGCTGTCGAACTGCCCGAGGAATTCATCGACTTCGTCGAGCGTCGGCTCGGCCTTGATCAACTGCTTCACGTGCTCGCGAAAGCGCGCGGCGAGTTCGCCGTCGATGAAGATTTCGCGTTGCGCGTTCTTGTCGACGATTTCGTAGCCACCCGAGTTCATCGCGTGGTGGCCGTCTTGCGGCGGAAATTCGACGACGCAGTAGTTGGGGCTGTTGTAGATCATTTGCATGGCGGCACTCCTCTTTGCTGTGGCTTTCGGCCGTGTTGCCCCGTAAGTGGGGCGGACCGAGCCGGTTTCAAGGGGTTGGCGCTGCACGCCGGTCGCATCTCCGGGGCGTATCGGTTGGATGCCGATGACCTTAAAACGTTTCCGATTCTCCTCCGGTGGACGAAAGTTGGTGTCAAAGATTGTCAAGGTTGTTGCCGCTCGTGAACGGCGGGCGGACTGGCCGGCGCGCCCGCGGTCGAATTTACCGATTCGTCTGCGTTGCGCGGCGCGCCGGACGCGGGCGTCGGCGCGGACGCCGCGCCGGAGTCGCCGTTCGCATCCGCGCTTGCGCGTTCGCCCGCCGCGTCGCTCGCGCTCGCGCGCTGGCGCAGCAGCAGCTCGATCTGCGCGCCGCTCGGTTCCGTCTGAACCATCCGCACGGGCAGCCAGCCGAGCGACGGCGCGAGCCAGATGTCGATGCGGCGCGCATCGCCCGCGCGGCGCGGCAGTCGCATGAAATGTCTAGCATCGAGCGAGCCCGCGCTCGTCGAGATCGTTTCGTCGTCGATCGTCGTGATCGGCCATGTCTCGCCGCTGTCGCGATCGACGACGAAGAACTCGCGCGTGACGCCCGGACGATACGCGTCGGGATCGCCGCCGACGAGGCCCGCGAGCTGCATCAGCATGCTGAAGCGGTCCTGCGCGCCGTCGGGCAGCGCGAGCGAATTCGGCGTGCCGGTGAACACGATTTGCTTCGTCTCGCGATTGAAGATCGCGAAGTCGGACGGCCGCCTGCCGCGCGTCTCGACGTAGCGTGCCGGCGCGATGCCGAACGCGTCGACGCGGCCGCGGCTTTCGTAGGTGTACGGGCCGACGAACGGCACGGGCATCGATACGTACAACGAATAGCCGCTGCCGTCGGTGCGCCAGTGGATCGTGCCCGGCATGTTTTGCATGCCGTTGTAGAACGTGTCGTATTGCAGGTCGGCGGATGGCGGCAGCGCGAACTTGACGCCCTTCGTTGCTTCGCCCTTCGTTGCTTCGCCGGGTGGCGCGGCTGCGCCCGACGCGCCGGCCGCTGCGCTACTTGCCGCGCTGCCCGTTGCGTCGCTCGCCGCACCGCTCGCCGCCGCGCCCGCCGGCTCGGCCGCGGAAGCGGTGGCGGAAGCGGCGGCGGGAGATTCGTCGGGAGATTCGACGGCGCTCGATACGGGCGCCGAAGCGCGCGGCGCACGGGCGCGCGGCGCGGGCGCGGGCGCAGGCGCAGGCGCCGCGCGCTTCGGCGCGGCCCGCGGCCCGTCGGCGGCGGGCTTCTCGGGCGCGCTCGCGCGCTCGATCGGCTGCGGCTTCAGCAATTCGACCTGAACCGGCACGTTATCGGGCTCGACGGGCTTGAACGGCTCGCGAAACCGCACGAGCCACAGCGCGGCGAGCCAGTGCAGCGCGAGCACGAGCGCGAGAACGAACGCCGCGCGCCGCACGCGGCGCGGATTCGGTGAAACGATGGACGACGAAGGCATCAGGGGCGGGCGAGCCTCTCGAACAGCGACGAAACGGGAAACGGAGCGCGCGACTCGCGCGCTCCGGAATGCGGCGGCGCCCGTCAGGCGTCGCGCGCCCCTTCACTATACCCAAGCTCGTACGACAGCTTTTGCGCGCAGGCGCGCAGCGCGACGTCGACCTCGCCGCCCCAGCGGATGTCGAATGCGCCTTCGTGGCCGAGCGCGATGATCGCGAGCGCGAGATCGCCGACCGCGTCGAACACCGGCATCCCGAATGCGTTGATCGTCGGCAGCAGCATGCCTTCGACGCGCGCCGCGCGATGCGCGCGCACGTCGGCGAGCGCCGCGTCGACTTCGGCGGGCGTGCGCGGGCCCGTGTAGTGCGCCGCGCGCCGCGTGTCGGCGAGCTCGCGCGCGATCATCGCGGCCGTCTTGCTGCGCGGCAGATACGCGGCGAACACGAGGCCCGTCGCCGAACCGAGGAGCGGCATCACGTCGCCGAGCTTGAGCGACGCCTTCGCCGGATGGCTCGACTCCATCCAGTGGACGATCGTCGGCCCCTGGTTGCCCCATACCGCGATGCCGACTGTCTGGTCGAGCTGATCGCGCAGCGCGGTGAGCGCGATCCGCGCGAGCTTCACGCCGTCGACGCGCGCGAGGCGCGCCAAGCCCATCTGCAGCGCGAAGCCGCCGAGTTCGTAGCGGCCCGACACCGGGTCCTGCGACACGAGCCCGAGCCGCTGGAAACTGACGAGGTAGCGGTGCGCCTTCGCCGGGCTCATTGCCGCGCGCTGCGCGAGGTCGCGCAGCATCATCGCGCGCGGCTCGCTCGTCAGCACGTCGAGAAGGCGAAAGCCGACTTCGATCGACTGGATGCCCGAGCGGACCTTTTCCTCGGCGGAGTCGTGGTCGTCGGGGAGATCGTCGTCGGGGGCGTCGGTTGCGTTCGAGGCGGACTTGTTCACGGCGTTGCGGGAGAAAGGGAGGTGGAGCCCCGCGCGGCTCGCAGCGCGTGCCGCCGCGCGGATTCGCCATCGTAAAATAGATTCCTTCCATCGTCACTACAACGGCTCACTTCCTTATGAAACTTGCTTCGCTCAAGGACGGCACGCGCGACGGCCAGTTGATCGTCGTATCCCGCGACCTGCACACGGCGGCGATCGCCGACGCGATCGCGCCGACGCTGCAGCGCGTGCTGGACGACTGGGCGTTCTACGCGCCGCAACTGCGCGACCTGTACGACGCGCTGAATCACGGCCGCGCGCGCAACGCGTTCGCGTTCGAGCCGGCCGACTGCATGGCGCCGCTGCCGCGCGCGTTCCAATGGGCGGACGGCTCCGCGTACGTGAACCACGTCGAGCTCGTGCGCCGCGCGCGCGGTGCCGAGATGCCGCCGGAATTCTGGACCAATCCGCTGATGTACCAGGGCGGCAGCGACGATTTCCTCGGGCCGCGCGACGACATCGTCTGCGCGTCGGAGGCGTGGGGCATCGATTTCGAGGCGGAGGTCGCGGTGATCACGGCCGACGTGCCGATGGGCGCCGCGCCCGACGAAGCGCTGAAGGCGGTGCGGCTCGTCACGCTCGTGAACGACGTGTCGCTGCGCAACCTGATTCCCGCCGAGCTCGCGAAGGGCTTCGGCTTCTTCCAGAGCAAGCCGGCGAGCGCGTTCGCGCCGGTGGCCGTGACGCCCGACGAGCTCGGCGAGCACTGGCGCGACGGCCGCCTGCATCGCCCGATGCTCGTCCACTGGAACGGCAGGAAGGTCGGCCAGCCGGATGCGGGCGTCGACATGGTGTTCCACTTCGGTCAACTGATCGCGCACGCGGCGAAGACGCGCAACGTGCGCGCGGGCTCGATCGTCGGTTCGGGCACGGTGTCGAACAAGGATGCGAAGCGCGGCTACTGCTGCATCGCCGAGAAGCGCTGCCTCGAGACGATCGAGCACGGCGCGCCGCAGACCGAGTTCATGCGCTACGGCGACAGGGTGAAGATCGAGATGGTCGACGAGGCCGGGAAGTCGATCTTCGGCGCGATC
Organism: Burkholderia sp. MSMB1589WGS; assembly: GCF_001636105.1. Classification (NCBI taxonomy): domain Bacteria; kingdom Pseudomonadati; phylum Pseudomonadota; class Betaproteobacteria; order Burkholderiales; family Burkholderiaceae; genus Burkholderia; species Burkholderia sp. MSMB1589WGS. Next base: position 987,401 of record NZ_LNJT01000006.1, on the reverse strand, counting down.
GAGCAGGCGGTGGCGCCGGTGGACGCCGCCGCGTGACCGGGCCGCAGCGGTCGCGCAGTCCGCTCAGGCCGCGCAGGCGGGTATCGCCGCCGCGCACGCGCCGCATTGCCCATCCCGCGCCGGGTTTCGCCGGATGACCGCGCCCCCGGCCTTCGCTACACTGAATTTGCACGCGTCGCGACCGCCAACTCCACACCCACCTCGAAGGGAGGTCCAGCATGACCGATCTCGCTCTCTATGCCGGCTACGAAGCGCTGCGCGTCCGGCGTCAGCCGCACGGCATCGTCGAAATCGTGATGAGCGGCGAAGGCGCGAACCGCAGCGGCCTCGCGGTCGCGAGCGAGGCGATGCACCGCGAGCTCGCCGACATCTGGCGCGACGTCGACCGCGATCCCGACGCGCGCGTCGCGGTGATCCGCGGCGAGGGCAAGGGCTTCTCGGCGGGCGGCGATCTCGCGCTCGTCGAGCGGATGGCCGGCGATCACGCGGTGCGCGAGCGCGTCTGGCGCGAGGCGCGCGATCTCGTCTACAACGTGATCAACTGCGGCAAGCCGATCGTGTCGGCGATGCACGGGCCGGCCGTCGGAGCGGGGCTCGTCGCGGGGCTGCTCGCCGACGTGTCGATCGCCGCGAAGAGCGCGCGGATCATCGACGGCCACACGCGTCTCGGCGTCGCCGCGGGCGATCACGCGGCGATCGTCTGGCCGCTGCTGTGCGGGATGGCGAAGGCGAAATACCACCTGCTCCTCTGCGAGCCCGTGAGCGGTGAGGAAGCCGAGCGCATCGGGCTCGTGTCGCTCGCGGTCGACGATCACGATCTGCTGCCGAAGGCGTATGAGCTCGCGGAGCGCCTCGCGCAAGGCTCGCAAAGCGCGATCCGCTGGACCAAGTACGCGCTCAACAACTGGCTGCGGCTCGCCGGGCCGACGTTCGACGCATCGCTCGCGCTCGAATTCATGGGATTTTCCGGGCCGGACGTGCGCGAAGGCATTCGCTCGCTGCGCGAGCGCCGCGCGCCGGACTTCACGGGCGACGCGCCTTCGTGAGCGCCGCGCGCGCTATGATCGATCATGGACGCCGCCGCCGCGCGGCGTTTCTCCGCGACCCGCTTCACTCGCTTCGAAGGAATCGACGATGACCGACACCAACGGCTCCAATCCGTTTTCCGGCTACGGCAGCTTTCAGCCCGCCGGCTTCCTCGACAAGATGTGGGACATGATGCGTCTTGCACCGTTCGGCGCAATGAGCGCGTTTCCCGGTGCGTCGCAAGGGTTGCCGCCTTCGCTGTCGGCGATGTCGGACCTGATGGCGCCGCTCGCGAGCGTCGAGGAGCTCGACAAGCGGATCACCGATCTGCGCGCGGTCGAGCAATGGCTGAAGCTCAATCTCGGCATGCTGCAATCCGCGATCCAGGCGCTCGAGGTGCAGCGCGCGACGCTCGCGACGCTGCGTGCATTCGGCACGCTCGCGCAGACGTCGATGGCCGCTGCCGAAGCCGCGCTGTCGCCCGACGACTCGGCGCAGCGCGAATCCGCGCCGGCGACGAAGCGCGAAGCGTGCGCCGGCGAGCCGGCCGACGCGCGCGCCGGCTCGGATACGGGCGCCGAGGCGGGCGCGGCGGGCGACGCCGGCAACGAAACGCCGCCGTCCGCCGCCGACGCATTCGATCCGGCGGGCTGGTGGAACCTGCTGCAATCGCAATTCGATCAGCTTGCGCGTTTTGCGATGACGCAGCCGGGCATGGCGGCGGGCGGCGACGCGCACGCGTCGGGCGCGGCCGCCGCGCCGAAGCCGTCCGCCGCGAAGAAGCCGGCGACACGCCGCGCCGCTTCCCCGCGCGCGAGCGGCTCGGCGGCCGACCGCGCGCCGGGCGCATCGAGCGCATCGAGCGCGGCCGGCGCAGCGAAGCCCGCCGCCGCGAAGAAGCCGGCGAAGCGCAGCCCGTGACGCGCGCGGCGCCGATGAGGACACGCTGAGGCAGACATGCGGCTCGCGCTCGTGCTGATGGGAGGCGGCGCGCGCGCCGCGTATCAGGTCGGCGTGCTGAAGGGGCTCGCCGAGATCGCGCATGACGTCGATCCGAAGCGGCGCACGTCGCCGTTCACGGTGATCTGCGGCTCGTCGGCGGGCGCGATCAATGCGACGTCGCTCGCGAGCCACGCCGACGACTTCGAGTACGGTGTGCGGCGTCTGCTCGAATTCTGGGAGCAACTGCGCGCCGAGCGCGTCTACCGGACCGACTGGCTCGGCATCGCCGCCGCGGGCGCGCGCTGGCTTGCCGCGATGAGCATCGGCTGGGCCGCGCGCCGCTCGCCGCGCGGGCTGCTCGACAACGCGCCGCTCGCCTACCTGCTGCGGCGCGAGCTCGACTTCCGCCGGATCGAACTGATGCTCGAGGCGCGCAAGCTGCATGCGCTGTCGGTGACGGCGCTCAGCTATTCGAGCGGCCGGCACCTGACGTTCTATCAGGCGAGCGAGCCGATCCAGGCATGGCGGCGCGCGGAGCGCACCGCGCGGATGGTCGACCTGTCGGCCGAGCATCTGATCGCGTCGTCGGCGATCCCGTTCGTGTTTCCCGCGGTGCCGCTCGTGCTCGACGGCCAGATCGAATATTTCGGCGACGGCTCGATCCGGCAGATCGCGCCGCTGTCGCCCGCGATCCATTTCGGCAGCGACCGGATCGTCGTCGTCGGCGCGGCGGACCCGCGGCCCGAGGTGCCCGCCGCGAGCGGCAACGGGCGCGGCTACCCGTCGCTCGCGCAGATCGGCCAGCAGGTGCTCGCGAGCGTGTTCCTCGATTCGATCGGCGCGGACATCGAGCGGATCGACCACGTGAACCGGATGATCGAGCACCTGCCCGCGTACGTCGAGCCGGCGAGCGGCTGGCGGCACGTCGACGTGCTCGCGATCGCGCCGTCCGAGCGGATCGAGCTCATCGCGTCGAAGCATCTGAAGCGGCTGCCGCTCACGGTGCGCGGGCTGCTTGGCGCGGTCGGCGGCAACAAGCCGGCGGGCGCGTCGTTCGCGAGCTATCTGCTGTTCGAGGCCGAGTTTGCGCGCGAACTCGTCGAGCTCGGCTACCGCGACGCTCACGGGCAGCGCGAGCGGCTCGCGCAGTGGATCGCGTCCGCCGAGCGCCGCGTCGCGGAGGCCGAGCGCGCTCCCGGCGCGAGCGTCGGCGCGGGCGCGAGCGTCGCGCGGCGGACGACGATGTGATGGGCGCGGCGAACTCGTCGCGTCCGGCCGTCGCCCCCGCGGTTTCGGTTGCGTTTTCGCCACGCTGACGGAATGCTTTCGCTGCGACGCTTTGCCGCACGGGCGCGGCTCTGGCGTTCGCCGCCGTCCCGGAACGGTCATGGTCGCGTGCTATCATGGCCGCCGCCGAATACATCACATCGGGCCGCTCGCGCGCGGCCGTCCAGGACGGCAGGCGCGTGCGGGGCCTTGCAACGAAGCCGGCGGTGCGCCGGCGCCTTTCAGGCACGCGCGGCACGGCTTCCGATCGCCGGGAGCGCTGAGTGCGGCCTGCCCCACGGTGGAAGCGCGGTCGCCCGGCGTCCGGCGCGAAACCTGCGTCCGGGCCCGGATTAGCGCGTAAAATTATTGACTTGGCCGCGAAAGCGCCCTCACTGGGCCGATTTTCCGCAACAGTCTCGTTTAGTTGTCGCATTGCGCAGAACAGGGGTGGGACCATGAACACCATGCTTTATCCGGAACTCTACAAGTCGCTCGAAGCCGTCCGCTGGGACATGGAAAAGGACATCCCTTGGGACAAGTTCGACGCGTCGCTCCTGACCGACGAGCAGGCGAAGACGATCAAGATGAACGCGATCACCGAGTGGTCGGCGCTGCCCGCGACGGAGATGTTCCTGCGCGACAATCATCACGACAGCGACTTCTCCGCGTTCATGAGCGTGTGGTTCTTCGAGGAGCAAAAGCATTCGCTCGTGCTGATGGAGTACCTGCGCCGCTTCAAGCCGGAGCTGATGCCGACCGAGGAGGAACTGCACGCGGTGCGCTTCGAGTTCGACCCGGCGCCGCCGCTCGAGACGCTGATGCTGCACTTCTGCGGCGAGATCCGCCTGAACCACTGGTATCGCCGTGCGGCCGAGTGGCATACCGAGCCCGTCATCAAGCACATCTACGAGACGATTTCGCGCGACGAGGCGCGTCATGGCGGCGCGTATCTGCGCTACATGAAGAAGGCGCTCAGCAACTGCGGCGATGTCGCGCGCGCGGCGTTCTCGAAGATCGGCGTGCTGATGGCGTCGGCGCGCCGCACCGAGAAGCCGCTGCACCCGACGAACCTGCACGTGAACCAGTCGCTGTTCCCGCGCGACACCGTGCAGTCGCGCCTGCCCGATCCGGAATGGCTCGAGCGCTGGCTCGACGAGCAGATCCGCTTCGACGGCGAGTGGGAGAAGAAGGTCGTCGAGCGGATTCTGCACAACCTGTCGGTGCTGTTCGAGCGCACGTTCGCGACCGCGCAGGAGCTGAACCGCTACCGCAAGGAAGTGACCGCGCGCCTGCAGCCGGAGAGCGGCCCGGCCGCCACGCAGCCCGTGTGACGCGCGGCGCCGCATCGCGACAGGCTCGCTCGCAGGTCCGGCGGGCTTTTCTTTTGCCGATTCTTGCCGATGCGGGTCGCGGCCGGCGCGTGTGAGCCGCGACGCTCGACATCGTTTTCCCGTTCATCCGTCCAACGAGTTTTCGCCCCATGCCCGCTTCGTTCGAACGCAAGCTGATCACCCGCGACGCGCTCGTCGCATTGCGCGCGTCGCTGCCCGCGCCCGTCGTCTTCACGAACGGCGTGTTCGACATCCTGCATCGCGGCCACGTCACCTATCTCGCCGACGCGAAAGCGCTCGGCGCGTGCCTCATCGTCGGCGTGAACAGCGACGCATCGGTGCGCATGCTCGGCAAGGGCGACGACCGGCCGATCAACGTGCAGGAAGACCGGATGGCGCTTCTCGCCGCGCTCGAATGCGTCGACTGGGTCGTCGGCTTCGACGAGAAGACGCCGGTGTCGCTGATCGAGGCGGTGCGCCCCGACATCCTCGTGAAGGGCGGCGACTACGACATGGACGCGCTGCCCGAATCGGCGCTCGTGCGCGGATGGGGCGGGCGCTCGCTCGCGATTCCGTTCGAGCACGAGCGCTCGACGACCGCGCTCTTGAAGAAGGTGCGCTCGCAGTCGAGCTGAGCGAGTGCGCGCGCGACGGTGGTCTGCCGCCGGGTTATCGCGCGGCGGGGGCGCGCGGGGAGGTTGGCGCGAGGGCGGACGCGGCGGGCGACGATGAAGATGCCGACGCCACCGGCCAGCCCGGCGCTGCGCCGAACGCGTTCAGTGGCGTGGCGTCGAGCGTCGGCGACACGATCGGCCCGCCGACGATCGGCTGATCCGCCGCCTGCGACACGGGCGTCACGCGCAGCGCATCCGGCCGCACCTGCAGCAGCGCATGGCCCGGCTCGCGCGGGCCCGCGGCGGGCAGCGGGCCGAACACGCCGCGCACCACGACGAACGCGAGCATGTTGGCGAGAAAGAGAATCGAGATCAGCCAGCGCAGCATCGTCAATACTCCCAGGAATCGTTTCGTTACCCTCACTCCATCGCGCATCGCCGCGAGGCCCCGCTTCGTGCGCGCGGCGCGCAGGCCGCATCCGCGCACGGCGCGCGTCACGCCGAATGCGCGATCAGCGCGAGACCCGTCAGCACGAGCGTGTCGTGCCGCGTGTGCGGGACGGTCAGCGCGCGCACGATCGCATCCGCCGCGCCGCCCGACAGCACGAGCCGCACGGGCGCCTTCCACGCTTGCTCGAGATCGCGCCACGCGCGCTCGATGAGCCCCGCCTGCGCCTGCAGGCAGCCGGCCGACAGCGCATGCGGCGTGTCGATCGCGAACGGCGTGTGCGGCGCGTCGTTCGCGGCGAGCTCGTCGAGCAGGCTCGTCGCCGCGTCGATCGACACCGTCGGCAACTGCGCTGTGTGCATGCCGAGCGAGCGCATCATCAGCGCCCAGCCGGGCGCGATCAGCCCGCCCGCGAAGTGGCCGTCCGCGCGCAGCGCTTCGAGCGTCGTCGCGGTGCCGAACGTCGCGATCAGCAGATGCTCGCCCGGAAACGCGGCGTGCGCGCCGATGAGCCCCGCCCAGCGGTCGCTGCCGAGGCGCGCAGGTTCCGCGTAGCCGTTCGTCACCCCGCACTGCGCGGCGCTCGCGCGCACGACGGTACGCGGCAGCGCGGGCCAGTGCGCGTCGATCAGCGCGTCGATGCGCGCGGCAGCCGCGTCGCCGGCGACGTTCGAGATCCACGCGCCGCGCGGCGCGGGCAGCGTCGACCAGTCCGGGGTGTCGTCCGCATGCTCGAACGCGCCGCTCGTGACGAAATGGCGCTCGGTATCCGCGAGCGCCCATTTGATGCGGCTGTTGCCCGCGTCGATCAGCAAGCGCAAACCGCTCATCGGACGGCTCCCGGCGCGCGCAGCGACACGTCGCCCGCCGCGATCGCCTGCCGGCCGGCGGGCGTGTCGAGCAGCAACTGGCCGGTTTCGTCGATGCCGACGGCGATGCCGCGCGCGTGCTCCACGCCGCGTTCGAGCAGCGCGACTTCGCGGCCCGCGTAAGCGTGCAGCGCGTTCCAGCGCGCGGCGAACGGCGCGAGGCCGTCGGCCGCGAACGCGTTCAGCGCGGCGGCGAGCGCGTTCAGCGCGGCGGCGAACGCATCGGTGAGCGTCGCGCCGGCGCGCACCGAGGCGAGCGTGACGGGCGGCAGGCCGCCCGCGAGCGTCGCATCGCGCGCGCGCAGCGCGTCGATTTCGGCCGCGGCGGCGTCGGCCGTGCGCACGTTGACGCCGAAGCCGATCACGACCGCGGTCGCATCGCTCGTGTTCCAGACGGTTTCGATCAGCACGCCGGCGAGCTTGCCGACGATCGCGGTTTCGCCGTCGCGCGTCGTCGCGACGAGCAGGTCGTTCGGCCATTTGAGCGCGATGCGGCGGGCGTCGTCGGCGACGCCGTCGCGCGGTTCGGCGGGCAGCGCGGCGAACGCTTCGGCAAGCGCCGCGCCGACGGCGAGGCTCAGCCCCGCGAGCGCGCCAACGGGGCGCGGCAGCACGCACGCGACGGAGCAAAGCAGCGCGTCGCCCGGCTTCGCGAACCACGGGCGGCCTTGCCGGCCGCGCCCGGCCGTCTGCTCGTACGCGACGCGCGCGATCGGCGCGGCGAGCGCGTCGCGGCGGCGGGGCAGCGTTTTCAGGTGCGCGCCGAGGTCGGCGTTGGTCGAGCCGGTCGTGTCGACGATCTCGATCGACCATTCGCGCGCGGCGGGAGCAAGGTGCGCATCGACGCGGGCGCGATCGATGAGCGGCCCGTCGCTCGCGGGCGTTGAAGGTTGGGTGGCGACATTCATGGCGCGTATTGTTGCGGAACTGGCCGACGGTTGCCAGCGTAATGTTCGATGGTCCCGTCGCTTGACGGGGAGGGCGGATCGCGTCCGTGCGCGGGTTCGTCGGCGATGCGCCCATCATAGCCGCGCACGGGCGGCGCTGCGTCGCGGCGCGCGCTCACGGCGGCGGGCCGTCACCTGTCACCGCCACTCGCCATCCGCTACCTGTCATTCGCTGCCCGCTACCCGTCGTTGCCCGTCACCGCCCCGCCGTCACCGCCCCGCTCCGCCGTCACCGCCCGCTCAAGGCGCGAGCGCCGGATGCTTGAGCGCGTGCGCGGCCTCGATCCACTGCGCATGGAACGCGTCGGGATCGCGCGGCAGCCCGAGCTCGCCGTTGCGGTATGCGATCGCGAGCGTTTGCACCGCTTCCGGCAGCTCGTGGTCGGCGGCCTGCCGGTACAGCGCGAGCGCGCGCGCTTCGTCGCGATGCACGCCGCTGCCGTCGCGGTAAGCGTTCGCGAGCATGAACTGCGCGGCCGCGATGTCGTGCCGCGCGGCAAGCTCGAACCAGCGGGCCGCCTCGGTCGGATCGGCGGGCGTGCCGTAGCCGCTGCGGTAGATGAGGCCGACGTAGTACGCGGCGTTCGGATCGCCCGCGGCGGCGAGCGGGCGCAGCATCGCGAGCGCGCGCGGGTAGTCGCGCGCGACGCCGCCCGTGCCGAGCAGCCAAGCCTTGCCGAGCGCGAGGCGCGCGTCGCGCACGCCGGCGCTCGTCGGCGCGCGGCCGGCCGGGTTCGCGTGCGCGGCCGTTTCGAGCCAGCGCCTGCCTTCGTCGCGCAGCGCGAGATCGCGCGAGCCGGCGAGCGCAAGGCCGAGCGCCGATTGCGCGTCGGTCGAGCCGCGCCGCGCGAGCGCGCGCAGGCGGCCGAGCGCGTTCGGCTCGGCCGCCTGTTCGACCATCGCGCGCCATTCGTCGAGTTGCGCGCGGGTGACGCCCGGCGCGCCGGACGCCGGGCGCCCGATCCGGTCCGTTGCGGCGACACCCGCCGCGAGCGCCGCCGCGACGGCGAGCATGCCGACGGGCGACAGCGTCGCGCGCAGCAGGCGCCGCAGCGGCGATGGGCGACGGGCGCCATCGGGCGGCGTCGCGGCTTGAGCATGAGTCGAGAGCAGATTCTTGGTCGCGTTCATCATCGAGGTGAATCGGTTTCAGGGTCGACGGGCGGGGCGGCGCGCGGCGCGTCTTGGCGGGGCGCGCCGCCCGCTCCGTCATTGCGTCAGATCGATCTCGTAAGTCGCGAGCCCCTTGCCGGAGCCGTCGTCGGCCGCGACCTGTGTGATGCCCGCGACGCTCGCGGCGTTCGCGAGCGCGACGAGGTTCGGCGCCGATGCGAACTGCACGTGCGCGATCGAGCCCGCGAGCTTCGTGAAGCGCCAGCTACGCTGCATGCCGTCCGCCGCGCGCGTGATCTGGCCGCGTTTCTTGATGTACGCGATCAGCACGTCGCGGTTCGCGTCGGGCGACGCGAAGATCGTCTTGCTGCCGTCGAGGCCCGGGAAGTTGCCGCCGCCGCTCGCGCGGTAGTTGTTCGTCGCGACGATGAACTGCGCATTCGGATCGATCGGCGCGCCCTTGTACACGAGGTTCCTGATCCGGCTGCCGACCGCCTGCGTGACGTCGATCTCGTAGCGCAGATCGGCGGACGTGAACATGTCGAAGTTGTAGCCGGGGAACGAACTCACGAGCTTCTGCACGGTCGCCTTCGTCGGATCGATCGTGTTGAAGCGCTTCGCCGCGGTCTCGAGCCAGTTCTTGATGTCCGCGCCGCTCGCCTTCACCGCGTAGACCGTGTTCGGATACAGGTAGAGGTCGGCCGCGTTGTTGATCGCGAGCGCGCCCGCCGCGACGTCGGTGAAGTCGTTGCCGCCGCCGAAGCCGCTCTTGAACGGCGCGCTCACCGACAGCACCGGCAGCGACGCGTACTGCGGCAGGTTCGCCTGCACGTAGCTCGCGACGTAGTCGGCCTGCGCCTCGTTGACGATCCGGATCGCGCCCGGGTCGCCCACGTCCGCGAAATAGCTGGTCATCCGGTAGTCGGTGCTGCCGATCGGCGTCTTCACGTAGTCGATCGTCGCCTGATGCTCGGCCGCGATCGCCGCGGCCACCGACGGATCGGCGGCGACGTAGCTCTTGTCCGGATTCTGGATCGAGCGCGCCTCGACGCTCGTCTGCGATTTGTCGACGCTCCACGTCTTGCCGTCGAACGCGAGGCCGAGCTTGATCACGCCGAGGTGCTTGCCCCAGTAGTTCGCCATCACGGTCGGCACGCCGTTGACCGTGCCCTTCGCCTTGTCGACGCCCGGCAGGTTGAACTGCGCGACCGTGCTCGTCGCGTCGGGGAACACCTGGTGCGAGTGGCCGATCAGCATCGCGTCGATGCCGGGCACGGTGGACAGCCACCAACTGCCGTTTTCCATCGTCGGCGAGTACGGCGAGTTGTCGAGGCCGCCGTGCGAGATCGCAACGACGAGGTCCGCGCCCTTCGCGCGCATCTCGGGGATGTACTTCTCGGCCGCTTCCTTCAGGCCCGTCGTGTAGACCTTGCCGTCGAGCCAGCGCTTGTCCCAGCTCATGATCGCGGGCGGCGTGAAGCCGATGATGCCGACCTTCACGGGCGCCGTGATCGTGTGGCCGTCAGGCGTCGTCGCGGTGATGGTCTTCGTGAGGATCGTGTACGGCGTGAAGAGGGGCGCGTTCGTCTTCGCGCTGATCACGTTCGCGAGCACCTGCGGGAAGCCCGGGCCCGCGCATTTCTTCTGCTGCGCCGGATCGGGCAGGCCGTCGACGGCGAACGCGTTGCCCGTCACCTGCGACAGGTACGGCAGTCCGTAGTTGAATTCGTGATTGCCGATGCCGCCGCCGTCGAACTTCGCCGCGTTCATCACCTTGTAGATCGCGAGCGTCTCGCTGCACGACACGGGCTTCACGAGCGCCTGGTAGTCGGCGAGCGCCGTGCCCTGGATCGTGTCGCCGTTGTCGAGCAGCAGCGTGTTCGGGTATTGCGCGCGCGCCTGCGCGATCAGCGTCGCGACGCGCTCGAAACCGAGCGACTTGTCCGCCGCGAGCTTGAAGTAATCGTACGACAGCACGTTCGTGTGCAGATCGGTCGTCTCGAGCAAGGCGAGCGTCGCCTTCGTGCCGGCGGGGGCCTGCGCGTCGGACGACGCGGGGGGCTGCGATGAGTCGACGTCGTCGTTGCAGCCGGCGACGAGCGCCGCGCACGCGACGAGGGCGGCGGCTAGGCGCCGCCGGCGAAAACGCAAGGGGGATGGCATCGGGATTTTTCCTGTTCTGTTTCCGTTGAGCCGGGGATGGCGTGAGCGGCGCATGCGCCGGCGGCCTGGCATGCAGCGCGTGAGAGTATCGAAAGGAAACGTGACCGAAGAATGAAAGCTTGCGGAAGGCTGACCGGAAGGCGCGCGGAAAGCATACCGGAAGCTTGCGCGGCGCGGGAGCCGCCGGTGCGGGCCGCGCGCCTCGCGCGCGCCGCGCCGGGCGGCCGGGCGAAACGAGACTTCGCGCGGCGAAGCGGTTCGCTACAATGGCCGCTGTCACCGTTTTGCAAAATCGCCCTTGAACTTCCAGACTCCTCCCGGCCTGTCGGTCGACGCCGGCAGCCAAGGCCAGACCGTGCGCCTGTCCGGCCAGTGGACGGCGCTCGCGCTCGCGCGCGACCGCGGCAACGTCGCGCGCCGGATCGCCCGGCTCGCGAAAGAGTCCGTCGGCGAGTGGGACCTGTCGGGCGTCGACCGGCTCGACCACGTCGGCGGCCAGGCGCTGTGGCGCGTGTGGGGCCGCAGGCTGCCCGCCGGGATCGCGCTCACCGACACCCAGCGGATCGTGTTCGAGCGCATCGAGCGGCTCGACGCGGGCCGCGAGGCGCCCGAGCCCGTCGTGCGGATCGATCCCGTCACGCGCTTCGGCCAGGGCCTCTTGACGTTCGGCGAGCACCTGTACGGCGGCATCGCGCTGCTCGGCGGCCTGATCGTCGATCTGCTGTCGGTGCTGCGCCGGCCGCGCACGATGCCGTGGACGGAGATTTCCGCGAACGTCTACGCGGCGGGCGCCAAGGCGCTGCCGATCACGGCGCTCGTCGCATTCCTGATCGGCATCGTGCTGTCGTATCTGTCCGCGCAGCAGTTGCAACTGTTCGGCGCGAACCGCTACATCGTCAACATCCTCGGCCTCTCGGTGATCCGCGAGCTCGGACCGGTGCTGTCGGCGATCCTCGTCGCGGGCCGCTCGGGCTCCGCGATCACCGCGCAGATCGGCGTGATGCGCGTGACGGAAGAGCTCGACGCGATGCGCGTGATGGGCATTCCGCACGGCCTGCGGATCACGCTGCCGCGCGTGCTCGCGCTCGGCGTCGCGATGCCGCTCCTCGTGATGTGGACCAACGTCATCGCGCTCACGGGCGGCGCGCTCGCCGCGAAGTTCGTGCTCGGCATCGACCTGAACTTCTTCGTGCGCTCGCTGCCGTCCGTCGTGCCGATCGCGAACCTGTTCATCGGGCTCGGCAAGGGCGTCGTGTTCGGGATGCTGATCGCGCTCGTCGCGTGCCACTTCGGCTTCCGGATCAAGGCGAATTCGCAGAGCCTCGGCGAAGGGACGACGACGTCCGTCGTCACGTCGATCACCGTCGTGATCCTCGCCGACGCGGTGTTCGCGATCCTTTTCCAGAACGTGGGGCTCGGATGAGTGCGCGCGACGACGATTTCGTGATCGAGGTGCGCGACCTGACGAAGCGCTATGGGCGCAACGTCGTCCACGAACATCTCGACTTCGACGTGCGCGCGGGCGAGATCGTGTCGATCGTCGGCGGCTCGGGCTCGGGCAAGACGACGCTCGTGCGGCAGATCCTCGGGCTCGAGCGGCCGAGCGCCGGCACGATCAGGGTGTTCGGCGAGGACACCTCGAAGATCGACGCCGACACCGCGCGCGTGATGCGCAGCCGCTCGGGCATGCTGTTCCAGCACGGCGCGCTGTTCTCGTCGATGACCGTGTTCGACAACGTCGCGCAGCCGCTGCGCGAGCTCGGCCGCGTGCCGGAAGATCTGCTGCACGACATCGTGATGCTCAAGCTCGAGATGGTCGGGCTGCCGTGCAAGCATGCGTCGAAGATGCCGGCTACGCTGTCGGGCGGGATGGTCAAGCGGGTCGGGATCGCGCGCGCGATCGCGCTCGAGCCGGAGCTGCTGTTCCTCGACGAGCCGACGGCGGGGCTCGACCCCGGCGCGTCCGACGAGTTCGTCGAGCTGATCGCGACGCTGCATCGCACGCTCGGCCTGACCGTCGTGATGGTCACGCACGATCTCGACACGATGGTCGCGCTGTCGACGCGCGTCGCGGTGATCGCGGAGCGCAAGGTGCTCGTCGCGGCGAGCGTCGAGGTGGCGGCGGGCGTCGATCATCCGTTCATCCGCGAATACTTTCTCGGCCGGCGCGGCCGCCGCGCGCTGCAGGCGCTGCCGCCCGAGCGTCGCGCGCGCCTGCCGAAGGCCGCGCTCGAGCCGGCGCCGTCGGACGTCGAGCTGTAGTCGAGGAACACGAGGGAACCCCCGCATGGAAAACAAATCACACGCGTTCTGGGCCGGCCTCTTCACGATCGCGCTGCTCGCCGCGATCGTCGGCGCGGTCTACTGGTTCAACGTCGATCGCACGGTGCGCGCGCCGTACGATCTCGTGTCGCGCTCGAACGTGACGGGGCTCTTTCCCGACGCGGCCGTCCGCTATCGCGGGCTCGACGTCGGCAAGGTGCAGTCGATCAACTTCGATCGCGGCCATCCGGGCCAGATCGTGATCCGCATCCTCGTCGACACGAACGCGCCGATCACGCGCTCGACATTCGGCAGCCTCGGCTTCCAGGGCGTGACGGGCATCGCGTTCGTGCAGCTAGACGACACGGGCGCCGATCTCGCGCCGCTGCCGACGTCGGCGAAGGCGGTCGCGCAGATCCCGATGCGCCCGAGCCTGTTCGACCAGCTCCAGCAGCGCGGCGACGTGCTGCTCAAGCAGATGGAGATCGCCGCGAAGAGCGTGAACGAGATGCTGTCGCCCGAGATGCGCGGCCAGTTGAAGGCGACCGCGGCGAGCATGCAGCACGCGGCCGACGGCATCACGCAACTGTCGAAGCAGGTCGAGCCCGCGCTCGCACAGATGCCGCAGACGATGGCGCACGTGAACCGCGCGCTCGGCTCGGCGAACGCGCTCGTCGCGCCGGGCGGGCCGCTCGTCGCGAACCTGAACCGCGCGGGGCAGGCGCTCGCGTCGATGAACGACACGCTTGCCGAGCTGAGCGCGCGCGTGCGCTACGACACGCTGCCGCGCTTCAACGCGCTCGCGACGAACGTCGGCGACACGTCGCGCACGCTGAAGGACGTCGCGGGCGACGTCGGCCGCAATCCGCGCAGCCTGCTGTTCGGCGCGCCGGCGGCGGAGCCGGGCCCGGGCGAGTCGGGATTCGTGTGGCCGGGCGCCACGCCTGCCCAATAAGTTTTTCTGGAATTCGCGATGCACGCACACTTCATGTCAGGTTCATTGTTCCGCCGCGGCCGTCCGGCGCTCGCACTCGCCGCGGCGCTCGCGATCGCGGGCGCGAGCGGCTGCGCGGGCACGCCCGCCGCGCTCACGAACATCCGCTACGACCTCGGTCCGGCGCAGCCGGCCGCGTCGGCGGGCGCGGGGCCCGCGCTCAAGGTGCTCGACGTGAGCGCGCCCGACGCGCTCAACTCGGACCGCTTCGTCTACCGGCTCGCGTATGCGGACGCGCAGCGGATCGCCGTCTACCGCGACAGCAAATGGACCGCGCCGCCCGCGCAGTTGCTGACGCAGCGGCTGCGCGGCGCGCTGTCGCTGCGCGGCGCGGTGCTCGAGGGTGGCGACGGCGTGCGCGCGCCGGTGCTGAAGGTCGAGCTGTCCGAGTTCGAGCAGGTGTTCGACGGCCGCTCGGAGAGCCACGCGGCCGTCACTGCGCGCGCGACGCTCACACAGGACGGCCGGGTGCTCGGCCAGCGCACGTTCGTGTCGCGCGCGCCGGCGAGCACGCCGGATGCGGCGGGCGGCGCGCAGGCGCTCGCCTCGGCGAGCGACGAGCTCGTCGCGCAGATCGTCGCGTGGCTCGGCGTCCAGGCTTACGCGGCCGCGCCATGAACGCCGCCGCGCGCGCCGCCGCCGGGATGACGCGTGCCGCGCCGTGCCCGGCGCCGCCGGGATGACGCCCGCCGCGCGCCGGCAGCGTCGCCAGTCGACGCTCGCGCGTCAGGCGTTCGCCGTCTACGCGGCGCTCGTCGTCTATGCGTCGCTCTATCCGTTCACGGGCTGGCGCTCGCTCGGCATCGGCCCGTTCGACTATCTGCTCGCGCCGCTGCCGCGCTATCTGACCGCGTTCGACGTCGTCAGCAACGTGATCGGCTATCTGCCGTTCGGCGCGCTCGCGGTGCTCGCGCTCTATCCGCTGCGCGGCGTGCCGGCCGTGCTCGCCGCGACGCTCGCGGGCGCGCTGCTGTCGGGCGCGATGGAGGCGCTGCAAACCTACCTGCCGACGCGCGTGTCGTCGAATCTCGATCTCGCGGCGAACGCGCTCGGCGCGCTCGTCGGCGCGGCGGCGGCCGCGCCCGCCGCGACCGCGCTGATCGAGCGCGGCGTCGTGCGGCGCGTGCGCTTCGCGTGGTTCGAGCGCGACGCGCCGACGCCGCTCTTTCTCACCGCGCTGTGGGCGGGCGCGATCCTGTTTCCGTCGCCGTTCCTGTTCGGCATCGGCGACTGGCCGAGCGAGCTGTGGGAGCGCGCCGACGTGTCGATGCGCGGCGCGCTCCTCGCATGGGCGCCCGGCGCGTGGAACGTGCCCGCGTGGCCGGACCGGCTCGACGGCCTCCTGTCCGATTCCGCATGGGAGACGCTGCTCGCCGCGCTCGGCCTGTTCGCGGCGCTCGCGGTGGCGTCGCTCGCGATGCGCGTGCGCGCGCCGCGCGTGCGGCTCGTCGTCGGCTTCACCGCGCTCGCGCTCGCGCTGAAGGCGGCCGCGACGTTCATGCAGTCGCACACGGGGCTCGTGTTCGACTGGGCGACGCCCGGCGCGCTGCGCGGCATCGCGGCGGGCCTCGTCGCCGCGCTCGTCGCGCTGCGGCTGCCGGGCGCATGGCGCGCGGCGCTCGCGGCGGCCGCGCTCGCCGTCGCGCTCGTGCTCGTCAACGTGCTGCCCGTCAATCCGTTCTTCGATTTCGCGCTGTCCGGCTGGCAGCAGGGCCGCTACGTGCACTTCAACAGCATCGCGCGCTGGCTCGCGTGGATCTGGCCGTACGCGGCGCTCGTCTGGCTTGCCGGCCGCGCGGAGCGCGCGTGGCTCGCGAAGCGCGGGGCGGGCGCTTCGCGCGGCGCCAGCGGCAAACGGCGCCGGTCGCTATAATCGGCCACGACTACCGGCCGCGACCTGCCTGCCGATGCCGGCCGATCGTTTCAATCCGAGTTTCAATCCGGGTTTCTGTTCGAGTTGCTGTCCGGGTTTCTGTCCAATAATGCCGGGCGCTCACGCGGCGTCCGCACGCAATGGGCCACATCATGGATCCCTACTATCGACACCACGTCTTCTTCTGCCTGAACCAGCGCGAAAAGGACGCCGAGCGCCCGAGCTGCGCGAACTGCGGCGCGCAGGAGATGCAGGAATACGCGAAGAAGCGCGTCAAGGAGCTCGGCCTCGCGGGCGCGGGCAAGGTGCGCGTCAACAAGGCGGGCTGCCTCGACCGCTGCGAGGAAGGCCCTGTCGTCGTCGTCTATCCGGAAGGCACCTGGTACACGTACGTCGACAAGAGCGACATCGACGAAATCGTCGAATCGCATCTGCGCGACGGCCAGGTCGTCGAGCGCCTGAGAATTTGAGCACGGTTTTTCGAATCGCCCCACACGCTGTCGCATGAACGCCCATACCCAGAAGTCCCTGGTCGCCGGCCCCGTCGGCAACATCGAGATCGCGATCGACCTGCCCGACGCCGTGCGCGACGGCTCGGCCGCGCCGCGCGGGATCGCGCTCGTCGCGCATCCGCATCCGCTCTTCGGCGGCACGATGGACAACAAGGTCGCGCAGACGCTCGCGCGCATCTTCGTCCAGTTGAACTACGCGGTGATCCGCTCGAATTTTCGCGGCGTCGGCGCGACCGAGGGCGAGCACGACAACGGCGCGGGCGAAGTCGACGATCTGCTCGCGGTGCTCGCGCACATGCGCGCGCTGCCCGGCCACGCGGAGCTGCCGATCGTGCTCGCCGGCTTCTCGTTCGGCACGTTCGTGCTGTCGCACGTCGGCAAGCGGCTGCGCGACGCGGGGCAGGCGATCGAGCGGATGGTGTTCGTCGGCACGGCGGCGAGCCGCTGGCAAGTCGCCGACGTGCCGGAAGACACGATCGTGATCCACGGCGAGAACGACGACACGGTGCCGATCGCATCGGTCTACGACTGGGCGCGTCCGCAGGAGCTGCCCGTCGTCGTGATTCCGGGCGCCGAGCATTTCTTCCATCGCAAGCTGCATATCCTGAAGCGCGTCGTCGTCGGCGCGTGGCGCTGACGGGCGGCGAACTTCCGTATAATGGCCAGGTTTTGCGTCGGCCCGTCCGCACGGACGTCCGATGCGCCGTGCAGGCCGCCGCGCCGCTTTTCGCTCTGCGAACCGATCGCGCCGCCGCCTGTCCAATCGGCGCGTTTCGCGAGCCTTCGTTCCCTGACATGCCGCCGGAACGCCGCCGACCGGCCCTTCAACCGCGCGCCCCGTGCGCGCTGCCATTTCTGCCATCAGCCTGAATCGATATGCGTCTGTCTTCCTTCGGCCTCACGTCACTCGCTTCCTCCACCGCCATCGCCGTCGCCGCGCGTAACGTCGCGCTCGGCATCGTGCTGCCCGCCGCGCTCGTGTCGACGATCGCCGTCGCGCAGGCAAAGCCCGCCGCCAAGGCGAAGCACGCGGCCGCGCCGGCCGCCGCCGCGCCGACGGGCGCGCCCGCCACGTACGTGCCGGGCGCGGTGCCGCCGCCCGGCGTGAACGCGCGCTCGTGGGTGCTCGTCGATGCGTCGAGCAATCAGGTGCTCGCGTCCGGCAACGCCGACGAGCGCGTCGAGCCCGCGTCGCTCACGAAGCTGATGACGGCCTACCTCGTGTTCGAGGCGCTCGATTCGAAAAAGATCACGATGGAGCAGATCGTCACGCCGGGCGAAGCGGTGCGCCGCGTCGGCCGCGACGAATCGCGGATGTTCATCGAGGCGAACAAGCCCGTCAGCGTGCACGACCTCGTCTACGGGATGATCATCCAGTCGGGCAACGACGCGGCGATCGCGCTCGCCGAGCTCGTCGGCGGCAGCGAAGGGCAGTTCGTCAACATGATGAACGCGCAGGCGCAGCGCCTCGGGATGACGAACACGCACTTCGCCGACGTGAACGGAATGCCCGACCCGAATCACTACACGACGGCGGGCGACCTGGCGAAGCTGTCGACGCACCTGATCCGCGACTATCCGGATTACTACAACATCTTCTCGGTCAAGGAATTCGCGTACAACAACATCAAGCAGCCGAACCGCAACCGGCTGCTGTGGCTCGATCCGACTGTCGACGGCCTGAAGACCGGCCACACGCAGGCGGCGGGCTACTGCCTGATCGCGTCGGCGAAGCGCTCGCTGCCGGGCGCGGCCGACGCGACGCGCCGCCTCGTCACCGTGATGATGGGCGAGACGAAGGAGAGCGACCGCGTGCAGGACAGCATGAAGATGCTGAGCTACGGCTACACCGCGTTCGATTCGGTGCGCCTGTACAAGGCCGGCCAGCCGATCGACACGCCGCGCGTCTACAAGGGCAAGAGCAACAACGTGCAGGTCGGCGTGAAGAAGGACCAGTTCATCACCGTGCCGCGCGGCCTGGCGGACAAGGTGAAGCCGGAAGTCGCGCTGAACGCGCCGCTCATCGCGCCGCTCGCGGACGGCCAGGCGGTCGGCTCGGTGAAGCTCGTCGCCGACGGCAAGACGGTGGCGGAATTCCCGGTCGTCGCGCTGCAGCCGGTGCCGGAAGCGGGCCTCCTCGGCCGCATCTGGGATTCGATCCTGCTGATGTTCAGCAAAAAGAAGTAAGCTGTCCGCACCGCCTGCGGCGCCGGGCACGCTGGCGCCGCAGGCATTCGCCTTCCGTCACGATTTTCGTCATTCGTTCAACGCCATGAGTCAAGCCGACATCGAACCGATCGTCTATCTGAGCGTCGCTTCGCGCGAGGAGCTGGTGCCGCTTTCCGAAGCGCGCGTGCCGGTGCTCGACCGCGGCTTCATCTTCGGCGACGGCGTCTACGAAGTCGTGCCGGTCTACGCGGACGGCGCGCGCCGCGCGCCGTTCCGGATCGCGCAGCATCTCGCGCGTCTTGCGCGCAGCCTGAAGAAGATCGGCATCGCCGATCCGCACGACGAAGCGGGCTGGCGCGCGCTCGTCGCGCGGGTCGTCGGCGCGAACGCGGCCGCGCTCGGAGACGGCCAGCACGCGATCGTCTACATCCAGGTGACGCGCGGCGTCGCGAAGCGCGGCCACGCGTTTCCGGCGAACGCGGTGCCGACCGTGTTCGCGATGGCGAGCCCGCTCGTGCTGCCGACCGACGCGCAGCGCGCGCAAGGCGTGCGCTGCGTGACGGCCGAGGATCGCCGCTGGCTGCATTGCGACATCAAGTCGGTGTCGCTGCTCGGCAACGTGCTGATGGCGCAGCATGCGGTTGAACACGACGCGACCGAGACGATCCAGTTGCGCGACGGCAACGTGACGGAAGGCTCGTCGTCGAACGTGTGGATCGTGAAGAACGGCGAGCTGATCGCGCCGCCGCGCAGCAACAGGATTCTCGAAGGGATCCGCTACGCGCTCGTCGAGGAGCTCGCCGAGGAGTGCGGGATCCGCTTCGTCGCGCGCGAGATCAACGAAGCGGAGCTGCGTGCAGCCGACGAGATCCTGCTCACGTCGGCGACGAAGGAAATCCTGCCCGTGACCCTGCTCGACGATCTGCCCGTGCAGGGCGGCCAGCCGGGCCCGGTGTTCGAGGCGCTGTACGCCGCGTACCAGCGGGCGAAGGCGCGCGAGATGGAAAGCGCCTGAGCGGGCCGCCCCGCCGACGCGTGGAGAAACGACATGACCGAACCGAACAAGACCGTCGAGCTGACGGGCGAAATCGCAACGCCCAAGGAAACGCTGCTCGAATTTCCGTGCGACTTTCCGATCAAGGTGATGGGCCGCGCGCATCCGGAGTTCAAGGACACGATCTTCAAGGTCGTGAGCGTGCACGACAACGAGATCGATCTCGAGAAGATCGAGGAGCGCGCGTCGAGCGGCGGCAACTACACGGGCCTCACGATCACCGTGCGCGCGACGAGCCAGGCGCAGCTCGACAACATCTACCGCGCGCTGACGGGCCACCCGATGGTCAAGGTCGTGCTGTGACGGCCGGCCGCTAATCCTCTTCCTTTCGCGCACGCGCGGCAGCATAGGCCGCCGCGTGCCGCGCCTCCTGCGCCGCGCACAGCGCCTTGAAGCGCGCGATCTCGTCCAGCAGCCAGGTCCTGAACGCCTGCACGCGTGGCGTCTGCGCGAGCGACGGCGGGCACACGAAAAAGTAGTGCCACGGGCTCGGCCCCGCGATGTCGAACAGCCGCACGATCCTTCCCGCCGCCACCTCGGGCACCGCGAGCGAGCGCCGCACGAGCGCGATGCCCTGGCCGTCGATCGCCGCCTGCAGCAGATTCGACGAATCCTGGTACAGCACGCCGCGCTTCGGCTCGGTCAGCGTGTCGAGGCCCGCCGCGTCGAACCACGGCCGCCACAGCTCGTCGTCCGAGCGCAGCAGCGGATAGCGGACGAGATCGGCGGGCGTCTCGGGCAGCACGCCGCCGTTGAGCGTGGGCGCGCAGACGGGGAAGAACGTCTCGTCGAGGAGCGGCTCGACGTACAGCCCCGGATAGACGCCGTAGCCGAAGCGGATCGCGACGTCGACGTCGTCGCGCGTGAAATCGACGAGCGAATCGCTTGCCCGCAGCTCCAGGTCGATCTCCGGATGCCGCTCGATGAACGGGCCGATGCGCGGCGTGATCCAGCGCGCGGCGAACGACGACAGCGTCGATACGACGAGCCGCTTGTCCCGGTCGGTCGCGCGGATCTCGCGGGTCGCGTCGGCGAGGAGCGTGAGCGCGGCGCGCACCTGCTGCGCGTAGCGGCCGCCCGCCTCCGTCAGCGCGAGCCGCTTGCCGTGGCGCACGAACAACCGCACGCCGAGCTCCGCTTCGAGCGCGCGCATCTGGTGGCTGACCGCGCCGTGCGTGACGGACAGCTCGTTCGCCGCGCGCGAGAAGCTTTCGTGCCGCGCGGCGGCCTCGAACACGCGCAGCGCGTTCAGCATCGGCAGTTGACGGACGGTCATCGGTTAGTTTTTCTCACAAGCACGTGAGAATCGATCGTTTTGCGCAAAGCCTTGTGGGAACTACGATTGTAGCCACTGAAGCAATTTTGGCGGAGGCTGTCATGAAAGAGATTTCCTCAAGCATCACGTTCGAGATCCAGCCCGGCGAAACGGTGCCGATGAAGGTCGCGCGCAGCACGCGGCTCACCGTGCGGGGCGCGCCCGTCTGGGCGACGCGCAGCAACGATGTCCACGATTATTTCCTGTGCGCCGGCGAGACGCTGAAGCTGCGGCGAGGCGAGCGCCTGTGGCTGAGCGCCGACGGCGCGACGAGCGCGTGCGTGTCGTTCTCGATGATCGTGCCGCCGCAGCAGGCGGCCGTGTCCGGCATCATGCGGCTCGCGGCGCGATTCGTCGCGCTCTTTCGCGACGGGTGGCGCACGGTCTGAGCGTCACACCGGCCGCCGGCGCGCCGCCGCGCGGCCGGCTCCATCCGGCACCGGCGAGGTGCATGGGTTTTCGGTAAACTACCGCCCATGTCAGCCTCGCCGGTTTCCATCGTGCCTCCCGCTCCCGACGCGCATGCCGCGCCCGACGCCGCCGCGTCCGTTTCCCCGCATTCTCCTCCCACCGCGCGGCCCGTCACGCCGCCCGTCACGGTTCGCTGGCTCGGCGAGACGCCCTACGACACGTGTTTCGACGCGATGCGCGCGTTCACCGACGCGCGCACGCCGGACACCGGCGACGAGATCTGGGTCGTCGAGCATCCGCCCGTCTATACACTCGGCCAGGCGGGCAACCCGGCGCACCTGCTCGTCGCCGACAGCGGCGTGCCGCTCGTGAAGGTCGATCGAGGCGGGCAGATCACGTACCACGGCCCAGGGCAAATCGTCGCGTATCTGCTCGTCGACTTGAGGCGGCGCAAGCTGATGGTGCGCACGCTCGTCACGCGGATCGAAGAGGCCGTGATCGAGACGCTCGCGGCGTATAATCTCGCGTCGGTCCGCAAGGCCGGCGCGCCCGGGATCTACGTGGAATCGGGGCCGCATCGGGGCGCGAAGATCGCCGCGCTCGGTCTCAAGATCCGCAACGGCTGCAGCTATCACGGTTTGAGCGTCAACGTGAAGATGGATCTGCGCCCGTTTCTCGCGATCAACCCGTGCGGCTACGCGGGGCTCGAAACGATCGACATGGCGAGCCTCGGCGCGACCGCCGACTGGCACGAGGTTGCGCAGACGCTCGTGCGCCGTCTGATCGCCAACCTCGACGGCGCAACCGCGGCCGCCGCATTGCCGCCGCAGGCACTGGAACAATCGAATGACTGACCTTACCGCTATCCCCGCACCCGCCGAACCGGCCGCGCCCGCCTACGATCCGACCGCCAAGCAGAAGGCGCAGGCGAAGACCGCGCGCATTCCGATCAAGATCGTCCCGATCGAGAAGCTGAAGAAGCCCGAATGGATCCGCGTGAAGGCGGCCACCGGCAGTTCGCGCTTCAACGAGATCAAGACGATCCTGCGCGAGCACAACCTGCATACCGTGTGCGAGGAAGCGAGCTGCCCGAACATCGGCGAATGTTTCGGCAAGGGCACCGCGACGTTCATGATCATGGGCGACAAGTGCACGCGCCGCTGCCCGTTCTGCGACGTCGGCCACGGCCGGCCCGATCCGCTCGACGCCGACGAGCCGAAGAACCTCGCGCGCACGATCGCGGCGCTCAAGCTCAAGTACGTGGTGATCACGAGCGTCGATCGCGACGACCTGCGCGACGGCGGCGCCGGCCACTTCGTCGAGTGCATCCGCGAAGTGCGCGAGCAGTCGCCGCAAACGCGCATCGAGATCCTGACGCCGGACTTCCGCGGCCGTCTCGACCGCGCGATCTCGATCCTGAACGCCGCGCCGCCCGACGTGATGAATCACAACCTCGAAACGGTGCCGCGCCTGTACAAGGAAGCGCGCCCCGGCTCGGACTACGCGCACTCGCTGAAGCTGCTGAAGGACTTCAAGGCGCTGCATCCGGACGTCGCGACGAAGTCGGGCCTGATGGTCGGCCTCGGCGAGATGACCGACGAGATCCTGCAGGTGATGAGGGATCTGCGCGCGCACGACGTCGACATGCTGACGATCGGCCAATACCTGCAGCCGTCCGAGCACCATCTGCCGGTGCGCGAGTACGTGCATCCGGACACGTTCAGGATGTACGAGGAAGAGGCGTACAAGATGGGCTTCACGCATGCGGCCGTCGGCGCGATGGTGCGCTCGAGCTATCACGCCGATCAGCAGGCGCACGGCGCCGGAGTGGTTTGACCGCTCCGCCGGCCTGACGGGCAGCCGAATGAAAAAACCGCAGCGAAGGCTGCGGTTTTTTCATGCGCGTGGCACGCGATGCGCTGCGCGCCACCTTCGCGGATTCCGCCGCGCCGATCGCGTCCGTCGCGTCCGAACGGGCGAAGCTCGTGCGTCCGGCGCTACACCGTGACGACGATCTTGCCGAACTGCTCGTTCGATTCCAGATAGCGGTGCGCGTCGGCGATTCGCTCGAGCGGGAACACGCGGTCGATCACCGGCTTGAGCGCGCCGGCCTCGAGCCCGTCGAGCACGAAGCGCTTCGCGGCGCCGAGCTTCGCCGGATCGCCGACGACGCGCTTGTACTGGTAGCCGTGCACGCTCAGCATCTTGCCGAGCACGGCGAACAGCGGGAAGGGCGCCTGGTCGGCTGCGAGCGCGCCGTATTCGATCACGATGCCGCCTACCGCGAGCGCGTCGGCCAGTTGCGGCAGCATCGGGCCCGCCACCGGATCGAACGCGACCCGCGCCCCCGCGCCGCCCGTGATCTCGCGCACGCGCGCGGCGGGATCCTCGCGCTGCGTGACGATCACGTGGTCGGCGCCGAACTCGCGCAGCGCCTGCGCCTTTGCGTCGGTGCGCGTCGTCGCAATCGCGACCGCACCGACCATCCGCGCGACCTGGATCGCCGCGAGGCCGACGCTGCTCGACGCCGCCGTGATGACGACCGCGTCGCCGCGCTCGATCCGCGCGAGGTCGATCAGCGCGCCCCACGCGGTCACGTACTGCATCCACACCGCGGCCGCCTCGGTCCAGCCGAGCGACGCGGGATGCTTGACGGCGACGGCGGCGGGCACTGTCGCGACTTCGCCGTACGTGCCCCAGCGCGTGATCGACAGCGGCGGCACGATGCTGACCGCATCGCCGGCCGCGAAGCCCGTTACGCCGGGGCCGACCGCGCTGACGACGCCCGCCGCCTCGTAGCCGAGCCGCGCCGGGAAGACCGGGTCCTCGACATAGCGCCCCGAGCGGAACATCGATTCGGCGCGGTTCAGGCCGAGCGCCTTCACTTGCAGCGTGATTTCGCCTGGTCCCGGCGGCGCGGGGGCGATTTCGTCGAAGCGCAGGACGTCGGGGCCGCCGGTTTGATGGATGCGAACGATGCGTGCCATATCGGATCTCCGTGAGAAAAATCGGTGAGCCCACTATAATTCGCGCCGATTCGACGATAAATCGCGTAGCCGGATCATCTATTGAAACAAACAGTTTCGAATTATGGATCGACTCACCAGCATGGCGGTGTTCGTGAAGGCCGCGGAAACAGGCTCGTTCGCGGCGGCGGGCGCGTCGCTCGGCCTGTCGTCGCAGATGGTCGGCAAGCACGTGCGCTTTCTCGAGACCCATTACGGGATGCGGCTCATCAATCGCACGACGCGCCGCCAGAGCCTGACTGAAGCCGGCCGCGCGTTCTACGAGCGCAGCCGCGCGGTGCTGGCCGAGGCGCAGGCCGTCGATGCGCTCGCCGCGAACCTGATGGCCGCGCCGCGCGGCACGCTGCGCATCAACGCGCCGATCAGCTTCGGCGTGCATTGCCTGATGCCGATGCTCGCGTCGTACCTGCGCGCGTATCCGGAGGTGCGGGTCGATCTGACGTTGAGCGATCGCGTCGTCGATTTCGTCGACGAAGGCTACGACGCGGTGATCCGCATCGCGCCGCTCGCCGACTCGGGGCTGATCGCGCGGCCGCTCGCGCCATACCGGCTCGTGCTGTGCGCGTCGCCCGCGTATCTCGCCGAGCGCGGCACGCCGGCCACGCCTGCCGATCTGGCCGCGCACGAATGCCTCGGGTTTTCGTATTCGGGGCAGCCGGCGGCGCTCGAATGGCCGTTCGAGAGCGCGCAAGGGCAGCAGCATTCGGTACGCGTGAGGAGCCGGCTCGCGGTCAACAACGGCGCGGCGCTGCGGATGGCCGCGCTCGACGGGCTCGGGATCATCCTGCAGCCGGCCGAACTCGTGCGCGACGATCTCGCGGCGGGCCGGCTCGTGCGTCTGTTGCCCGGCCACGAGCCGCCCGCGCGGCCGATCCATTTGCTGTATTCGCCCGACCGGCAGCCGACGCCGAAGCTGCGGAGCTTCATCGACGCCGTGATGGCGGGGTTCGGTGAACGGGCGGGCGACGGGCGGGCGTGAGGTTTGGCGCGAGGTTCGGCGTAAGGCCGGGTGGGCCGGGCGAACGGGGGGCGGCGGGGCGCGGCGTGCGAGCGCTCCCCCTGCGTTCCGAAGCGCGGACCGCTCGGCGAAGCGCTCAATCGCCCGCGACGATCCCGTCGCGCCGCGGGTCCGAGCCGCCGAACCACACCGACTGCCCCTCGACGTTGATCCGCTGAATCCCCTGCAGGCTCGACCCCAGCTCGACGACGCGCACGTCGTGCCCGCGCTCCTTCAGCGCATCGGCGAGCGCATCGGACACGCGCCCCTTCTCGAGCTCGGTTGGCCCGTTGCGCGAGCCGAAGTTCGGCAGCGCGATCGCCTGCTGCATCGTCATGCCCCAGTCGATCATCCCGACGAGCGTCTTCGCGACGTCGTTCGCGGTGGATGCGCCGCCCGCCGAGCCGAGCGCCATCATCAGCCGCTGCGAGCCTTTCTCGAACACGAGCTCGGGCGCGAGCGTCGAGCGCGCGCGCTTGGCCGGCTGCACGCGATTCGCGACCGGCTTGCCGTGCTCGGCCGACACGGGCGAGAAGTCGAGCAACTGGCTGTTGAGCAGGAAGCCGCGCACCATCAGTCGCGAGCCGAAGCGGTCATCGAGCGTCGACGTCATCGATGCGGCGTTGCCGTAGCGATCGACGACCGTGATCTGCGATCCCGACGGCGGCTCCGCGCCGCGGTCGGCGGCGGACGCGGGCGGCAGGCCGGACGGCGAGCCGGCGCTCGCGGCGCCCGCGCTCGCATCGCCGATCAGCCGCGCGCGCTCGGCGACGTAGCGCCGCTCGACGAGGCTCTTCCAGTTGCCGCCGGGCGGCGCGACGAAATCGGGATCGGCGACGTATTGCGCGCGGTCCGCATACGCGAGCCGGCCCGCCTCGCTGAACAGATGCGCGGCGAACGGCGTCGGCTCGACGCCTGTCGCATTGCGCACGGGCTTCTGCGCGCCGATCTGCCGCCAGTCCGGCTGCGCTTCGAGCAGGCCGAGGATCTGCGCGACGACGAGCCCGCCCGCCGACGGCGGCGGCATCCCGCACACGGTCCACTTGCGATAGTCGGCGCACAGCGGCTCGCGCGCTTTCGCGCGGTATTGCGCGAGGTCCTGCACGCTCAGCACGCCCGGATTCGGCGCCTGCCGGACTTTCGCGACGATGTCGCGCGCGATCGCGCCCGTATAGAACGCGTTCGCGCCGTGCGCGGCGACGAGCCTGAGCGTCGCCGCGAGCTGGGGATTCCTCAGCGTCGCGCCGGCGGGCTTCGGCGCGCCGTTCCTGTCGTAGAAGTACGCGCGCGCGGCCGGATCGCTCGCGAGCGACGGATCGTTCGCGAGCGCCGCCGCCAGCCGCGGGCCGAGCGGAAAGCCTTGCTCGGCGAGCCGGATCGCGGGCTGGAACAGGCGCCGCCACGGCAGCTTGCCGTGCGAGCGGTGCGCGAGCTCGAGCATCCGCAGCACGCCCGGCACGCCGACCGCGCGCGCGCCGAGCGCCGCGCGCGGCAGCGGCTTGCCGCCGGCATCGTGGAAGAGCCGGTCGGTGGCGGCGGCGGGCGCGGTCTCGCGGCCGTCGTAAGCTTCGACTGTCTTGCCGTTCGCATGCAGCAGGAACGCGCCGCCGCCGATGCCCGACGCCTGCGGCTCGACGAGCATCAGCACCATCTGCGCGGCAATCGCCGCGTCGACGGCGGCGCCGCCCGCCTTCAGCATCTCCTGGCCGGCCTGCGCGGCGAGCGGATGCGCGGCCGCGATCATGTCGCGCTGCGCGGTCCAGCCCGGCTTGTCGACCCAGCTCGACAGCTCGGCGGGCGCGGCCGGCGATTCGTCGCCCGACGTCGCGGAAGCCGCCGAGGCCGACGCTGCCGCCGAGGCCGACGCGGCGGCGTTCTGCGCGCCCGGGCCGGGCGCGTTCGCGCATCCGGCGGCGGCGGCGGCGAAGAGGGCGGCGGCGATCGCGCCAGCCCGCGAGCGGGATGGGCGCGGACGAATCCGGTCGGTCATGAATACCTCGGTGCGAACGAAAGACGACGAAAGACGACGACGGCGCATGCGCATGCAAATGCGAACGCCCGTGCGGCGCCGCGGGCGGGGTATTGTCGCCGCGTCGGAAGCGGCTTGTCATCCGACAATAAACCCTTAGCGTCGCGGGTTCGAACTGCCGCCGACTGCCACGGTGGCCCGGCGATGTCCGCCGCCCGCCGCGCGGCGCGCGCTGGTCCGCGCATACGGATTCGCGCTCGCCGCGATCCTCGTGATCGCGCTGTTTCCCGTGCTGTCGGTGGCGGCCGCCGGGATCGTCGCCGACGCGGCCGGCTGCGAGCTGAACGAAGCCGCTGTCCATCCTTGCCTGATCGGCGGCATCGACTTCGGCGAGACGCTTTACGCGATGGGCGTGCACGGCATGGCTGATGCTCGGTTCGCTGCCCGTCGGCGGCCTTTTGCTGACGGGCTGGGCGATCGCGCTGCTCGTGCATCTGCGGCGCCGGCGCGCGATGCGTCGCGCGGACGCGCGGCGCTGACCCTCGCCCATTCCATTCACCGGCGTGCGGCCGCCCTGCGTCCCGGCGCCGGACCGGACATCGGCGGACATCGCCGGGCGCGCCGCGTCACCCGCCGCGCCCGGCGTTCCGTGCCTCGTCGAGCACGAAGTCGATGAACGTCGACGTCGCGCGCGTGTGATGGCGGTTCGGCATGTACAGCATGTACATGTGCGTGCCGAAGATGCTGAGCCGGTACGCGTCGAGCGTGGTGACGACCGCGCCGCGCCGCACGTCGTCGTGGACGACGTAGTCCGGCACGATCCCGACGCCGAGGCCGGCCAGGATCGCCTGCCGCAGGAACAGGAAGTTCTCGGAGATGAGCGTTGGCTCGAGCAGCACCTCGTGCCGCTCGTCGCCGAGGTACGCGGCCACTCGCAACTGCCGGCCGACTACCGTCGACGTGATGACGGGCGCGTCGAACAACTGGTCGAGCCCGGTCGGCATGCCGTGCGTCGCGGCGAAGCCGGGCGACGCGCACGCGACGTAGCGCACCGCGCCCATGTCGCGCGCGACAAGGTTCTGCGGCGGCTCGGACATCACGCGCACCGCGATGTCGACTTCGTCGCGCATCAGATCCTCGACGCGGTTCTCGAACACGACGTCAAGCACGATCCCCGGATAGAGCCGCTTGAACGCGATCAGCCAGTTCGACATCACGAGCTGCCCGTAGCCGCTCGGCACCGACAGCCGCACGCGCCCCTGCAGATCCTGGCCGAGCGTCGTCAACGCCTCGCGCGCGGCGAGCAGCTCGTTCTGGATTCGCCGGCCGTGCTCGTAGAGCCGCAACCCGACCTCGGTCGGCTCGATGCGCCGCGTCGTGCGCCGCA
This sequence comes from Burkholderia sp. MSMB1589WGS, assembly GCF_001636105.1. Classification (NCBI taxonomy): domain Bacteria; kingdom Pseudomonadati; phylum Pseudomonadota; class Betaproteobacteria; order Burkholderiales; family Burkholderiaceae; genus Burkholderia; species Burkholderia sp. MSMB1589WGS. The sequence continues at coordinate 958,710 of NZ_LNJT01000006.1, read as the reverse complement.
CGAGCTGCAGCCCGATCGACTTCTCCAACTGGTTGAGCCGGTAGCTGACGTTCGCGCGGCTCATCTTGAGCCGCTGCGCCGCCTTGCTGAGATTGCCCGCGTCGAGGATGTCGACGAGCAGCGTGAGCGCATTCAGATCCATCGCCATGCCCGCGTGTAGCAGTTAATTGTCAAAACCGGCTTGACAGGTTGTTAAAGAATGCTGGAATTGTCAATCAATCTGGATCAATCGAGAATCGTGGCAAACCCCGCGCTTCCCTCGATGGAGCGAAGGCGCGCATTCCGCACGGAGCGACAGACATGAATCAGCAGGCTTCCCACGCACCCGGCGCCGTCACGCGCGAGCGGCGCGACAAGGTGCTCGTCGTCACGATCGACCATCCGCCCGTCAACGCGCTGTCCGCCGGCGTGCGGCGCGGCCTCGTCGACGCGCTCGACGCGGCCGACGCCGATGCCGCCGTCTGCGCGGTGCTGATCGTCGGCGCCGGGCGCAACTTCATCGCCGGCGCGGACATCCGCGAATTCGGCAAGCCGCCCGTGCCGCCGTTGTTGCCCGACGTATGCAACCGGATCGAGGCGAGCGGCAAGCCCGTCGTCGTCGCGTTGCACGGCGCGACGCTGGGCGGCGGCCTCGAGATCGCGCTCGCCGCGCATTACCGGATCGCGGTGCCGGGCGCGAAGCTCGGCCTGCCCGAAGTGCAGCTCGGCTTGTTGCCCGGCGCGGGCGGCACGCAGCGCACGCCGCGCCTCGTCGGCGCGAAGGCGGCGCTCGAGCTGATGCTGAGCGGCCGGCACGCGCCGGCCGAGGAGGCATTGACGCTCGGCCTCGTCGATCGTCTCGCGCACAGCGACGACACGCTCGCCGAAGGGCTCGCGTACGTGCACGAGCTGCTCGCGGCGGGCGCGAGCGCGCGCCGCACGCGCGACGCGCAAGGGCTCGCCGATCGCGCGGCGGCCGAAGCCGCGCTCGACGCGGCGCGCGCCGACGTCGCGAAGAAGTCGCGCGGCCTGTTTTCGCCGGCGAAGATCGTCGACGCGGTCGCCGCCGCGCTCGCGCAGCCGTTCGACGAGGGCCTGCGCACCGAGCGCCGGCTGTTCGTCGAATGCCTCGACAGCCCGCAGCGCGCGGGGCTCGTGCATGCGTTCTTCGCGGAGCGCGAGGCGGCGAAGTCGCCGGAGACGCGCCGCGCCGCGCCGCGCGCGATCGAGCGGATCGGCGTGGTCGGCGGCGGCACGATGGGCGCGGGCATCGCGGTCGCGGCGCTCGACGCGGGCTTCCCGGTGACGATGATCGAGCGCGACGACGCGTCGCTCGAGCGCGGCCGCGCGCACGTCGAGAAGGTCTACGCGGGCCTCGTCGCGAAGGGCCGGATGACGCCCGCCGCGCAGGCGGCGCGCCTCGCGCGCTTCAAGGGCGGCACGTCGTACGATGCGCTCGCGCAGGCCGACGTCGTGATCGAGGCGGTGTTCGAGGACATGGCGGTCAAGAAGGTCGTGTTCGCCGAACTCGCGCGCGCGTGCAAGCCGGGCGCGGTGCTCGCGACGAACACGTCGTATCTCGACATCGACGAACTCGCCGCGAGCGTCGAGCGCGCGCCGGACGTGATCGGCCTGCATTTCTTCTCGCCCGCGAACATCATGAAGCTGCTCGAAGTGGTGGTGCCGGCGAAGGTGAGCGCGGACGTGGTCGCGACCGCGTTCGAGCTCGCGAAGAAGCTCAAGAAGATTCCGGTGCGCGCGGGCGTGTGCGACGGCTTCATCGGCAACCGCGTGCTCGCCGTCTACCGGACGGCCGCCGATTACATGATGGAAGACGGCGCGTCGCCGTATCGGATCGATCGCGCGATCCGCGAATTCGGCTTTCCGATGGGGCCGTACCAGGTCGTCGATCTCGCGGGCGGCGACATCGGCTGGGCGACGCGCAAGCGCCGCGCGCCGACGCGCGATCCGCGGCTGCGCTACGTCGAGATCGGCGATCGCCTCTGCGAGCGCGGCTGGTTCGGCCAGAAGACGGGCCGCGGCTACTACCTGTATCCGGACGGCGCGCGCGTCGGCACGCCGGACCCGGAAGTGGACGCGATCATCGCCGAAGAACGTGCGAAGAAGGGCGTGAGCCCGCGCGCGTTCACCGATGACGAGATCGTGCGCCGCTATCTCGCCGCGATGATCAACGAAGGCGCGAACGTCGTGCACGAGCGGATCGCGCTGCGCCCGCTCGACGTCGACGCGGTGTTCCTGCACGGCTACGGCTTCCCGCGCCATCGCGGCGGCCCGATGCATTACGCGGACGCGATGGGCCTCGCGAACGTGCTCGCCGACATTCGCGCGTTCGCGAGCGAGGACCCGGTCTTCTGGAAGCCGTCGCCGCTCCTCGTCGATCTCGTCGCGCGCGGCGAGACCTTCGCGAGCCTGAACCGCATCGACTGACGCCGCGCCCGGTCGCCCGCCGGTTGCCCTTCAAGTATTCGAGAACGACGCACATGGATCTCAATTTCACCGCAGAAGAGGAAGCGTTCCGCGCGCAAGTGCAGCGCTTTCTCGCCGACGCGCTGCCGCCGCGCATTTCGCGCAAGGTGAAGGGCGGCTTGCGTCTCACGCGCGACGACATGCGCGAATGGCACGCCATCCTCAACGCGCGGGGCTGGCTCGCGAGCCACTGGCCGCGCGAATGGGGCGGCCCCGGCTGGAGCGTCGCGCAGAAGTTCCTGTTCGATAACGAATGCGCGATCGCGGGCGCGCCGCGCATCGTGCCGTTCGGCGTGAACATGCTCGGCCCCGTGCTCATCAAGTTCGGCAGCGAAGCGCAGAAGCGCCGCTGGCTGCCGCGCATTCTCGACGGCACCGACTGGTGGTGCCAGGGCTATTCGGAGCCGGGCGCGGGCTCCGATCTCGCGTCGGTTTCGACGAGCGCGGTGCGGGGCGTCGACGCGCAGGGCGACCACTACATCGTCAACGGCCAGAAGACGTGGACGACGCTCGGCCACTACGCGAACATGATCTTCTGCCTCGTGCGCACCGCGACCGGCGTGCGCAAGCAGGAAGGCATCAGCTTCCTGCTTGTCGACATGAGTTCGCCCGGCGTGGAGGTGCGCCCGATCGTCACGCTCGACGGCGAGCACGAAGTCAACGAAGTGTTCTTCACCGACGTGCGCGTGCCCGCCGAGAACCTGGTCGGCGAGGAGAACAAGGGCTGGACCTACGCGAAATACCTGCTCACGTATGAGCGCACGAACATCGCGGGCGTGGGCTTTTCGGTCGCGGCGCTGGACAAGTTGCGCGCGGTGGCGGCGAAAGTGACGAAGAACGGCCGGCCGCTCGCCGACGATCCGCTCTTCGCCGCGCGGCTCGCGCGCGTCGAGATCGAGCTCGACAACATGAAGACGACGAACCTGCGCGTGCTCGCGGCCGTCGCGGGCGGCGGCGCGCCGGGTGCGGAGAGCTCGATGCTGAAGATCCGCGGCACGCAGATCCGCCAGGAGATTTCGTCGCTGATGCGGCGCGCGATGGGGCCGCACGCGCAGCCGTTCATCGACGAAGCGCTCGACGCCGCCGACGACGGCGAGCCGTTGGGCGGCCTGCCCGAAGCGGTGAGCGCGGCGGCGCAGTATTTCAACAACCGCAAGCTGTCGATCTTCGGCGGCTCGAACGAGATCCAGAAGAACATCGTCTCGAAGATGATTCTCGGGCTGTAAGGGGAAGGACGATCATGGACTTTCGACACACCGAAGACCGCCGGATGCTGGCGGACAGCCTGAACCGCTTCATCGCCGAGCAATATCCGTTCGCCGCGCGCGACCGGATCGCGCTGTCCGATGCCGGCTACAGCGACGACATGTGGCGGCGCTTCGCCGAGCTGGGCGCGATCGGCGCGCTCTTCCCGGAGGACTGCGGCGGCTTCGGCGGCGCGGGCTTCGACATCGCGCTCGTGTTCGAGTGCGTCGGCCGCGGGCTCGTCGTCGAGCCGTTCGCCGGCGCGCTGATGGCCGGGCGTGCGCTCGCGCAGGCGGGCGGCCCCGCGCACCGCGAACGGCTCGCGGCGCTGATCGAAGGGCGCGCGATCGGCGCGTTCGCGCACGCGGAGCCCGGCACGCACTACGAGCTGCACACCGTGAGGACGCGCGCGACGCGCGAAGGCGGGCGCTGGGTGCTCGACGGCGCGAAGGCCGTCGTCGATTGCGGCGAGCACGCGACGTTCTTCGTCGTGAGCGCGCGCACCGCGGGCGGCGACGACGACGCGGCGGGCCTGTCGCTCTTCGTCGTGCCGAAGACGGCGGCGGGCGTGGCGGTGCGCGGCTACCGGAAGATCGACGGCGGCCGCGCGGCCGACGTGCGCTTCGAGCGCGTCGCGCTCGAAGGCGACGCACTGCTCGGCGCGCCGGGCGAAGCGGCCGACGCGATCGAGCGCGCGATCGGCTTCGGCCTGCTCGCGCTCGCGGCGGAGGCGCTCGGCGCGATGGACGTCGCGAAGGCGCACACGCTCGAATATCTGCACACGCGCCGCCAGTTCGGCGTGCCGATCGGCAGCTTCCAGGCGCTGCAGCACCGGATGGCGGACCTGCTGCTCGAGATCGAGCAGGCGCGCTCGGCGGTGATCAACGCGGCCGCGCAGCTCGACGCGCCGCGCGTTGCGCGCGAGCGCGCGCTGTCCGCCGCGAAATACAGCGTCGGGCGGATCGGCGCGCTCGTCGCCGAGGAGAGCATCCAGCTTCACGGCGGCATCGGGATGACGTGGGAGCTGCCGCTCGCGCACTATGCGAAGCGGCTCGTGATGATCGATCACCAGCTCGGCGACGAGGATCATCATCTCGCGCGCTACGCCGCGCTGTCGAAGCCGCAGCCGATGCAATGACCGCGAACGAACGGGGGAGACGAAGATGCGCAACGAACCGGGCGCGCAGCCGCTCGCGGGGATCAAGGTGCTCGACTTCTCGCGCGTGCTCGCGGGGCCGTGGTGCGCGATGGTGCTCGCGGATCTCGGCGCGGAGGTGATCAAGGTCGAGCATCCGCGGCGCGGCGACGACACGCGTGACTGGGGCCTGCGCGTCGGCGACACCGAGACGACCTACTTCAACAGCGTGAACCGCAGCAAGCGCTCGATCTGCGTCGATCTGCAGACGGAAGCGGGGCGGCGCATCGCGCGCGGGCTCGCCGCGCAGGCGGACGTCGTCGTGCACAACTTCAAGGCGGGCGGCGCGGAGAAGCTCGGGCTCGGCTACGACGCGCTCGCCGCGCTCAATCCGCGGCTCGTCCATTGCGCGATCTCCGGCTACGACCGCTCGGGCCCCGAAGCGAGCCGGCCGGGCTACGACCTCGTCGTACAGGGCGAGGCCGGCCTGATGGCGCTGAACGGCGAAGCGGGGCGGCCGCCGCTGAAGTTCGGCGTCGCCGTCGCGGATCTCTTCACCGGCATGTACTCGGCGCAGGCGATCCTCGCCGCGCTCTACGAGCGGCATGCGACGGGGCGCGGGCGGCGCATCGAGATGGCGCTCTTCGATTGCGGGCTGATGGTCACGTCGTACTACGGGCTCGAAGCGCTGCTGATGGGCGAGGACCCGCCGCGCTACGGCAACGCGCATCCGTCGATCGTCCCGTATGGTGTGTTCGACGCGGCGGATGGCCCGATCGTGATCACGGTCGGCAACAACGCGCAGTTCGCGCGCTTTTGCGACGTGATCGGCCGGCCGGAGCTCGCGGCCGACGCGCGCTTCGCGACCAACATCGCGCGTTCCGCGAATCGCGCGGAACTGCTGCCGGAGATTCTCCGCGAGCTCGGCCGCCGGCCGCGCGCGGCGCTGCTCGCGGCGCTCGCCGACGCGGGCATTCCGTGCGGCGAGGTGCTCGGCCTGCGCGAGGCGCTCACCTCCGAGCGCGCGCAATCGGCGGGGCTCGTCACGCGGCAGCCGCATCCGGCCGCGGGCGAAGTCGACGTGCTCGCGCCGCCGTACCGGTTCGACGGCGAGCGCCTGCCCGTGCGCGGCGCACCGCCCGTGCTCGGCGCGGATACCGAACGCGTGCTGGGCGACTGGCTCGGGATGTCCGCGCGCGAGATCGCGCAACTGCGCAGCAACCGCGTCGTCTGAGCGGGCGATGCGATGCGTCGCCGCGTCGCCGCGTCGTTTCATCGCCGCATCACCGCAGAACGCACGACCGCCGCGCAGGCGGCAACGATTACACAACAACCTCGTCGATCGAGGAGGAGACGTCATGGAGACTTCCGTCATCGAAACGGTCGTGGCTCGCCGCGACTATCAGCAGCTCGTGCGTGCGCGGCGCCGCTTCAGCTTCACGCTGACGGCGCTGATGATCGCGACGTACTACGGCTTCATCCTGCTCGTCGCGCTCGCGCCGCGCACGCTCGCCGCGCCGCTCTACGCGGGCGCGACGATCAGCGTCGGGATTGTCGCGGGCGTCGCGATCATACTCGTCGCGATCGGCCTGACGGCGGGCTACGTGCTGCGCGCGAACCGCTCGTTCGACCGCTCGTTCGACGCGCTCTTCGAGCGTTCGTGACGGAGGCCGCGATGCTGCGCAAATCGACCGCGCGTCCCGCGCTTTTCGCACTGTCCGCGCTCTTCCCGTGCGCGGCGCTTTCTCCCGCGGCCGCGCACGCGATGGGCGTCGCCGCCGCACCGATGCCGGGCAAGGTCGCGCTGAATCCCGTCGCGATCGGCATGTTCTTCGTCTTCGTGTTCGCGACGCTCGCGTTGACGCGCTGGGCCGCGCGCCGCACCCGCTGCGCGCGCGACTTCTACACGGCGGGCGGCGGCATCACCGGCCTGCAGAACGGCCTCGCGATCGCGGGCGACTACATGTCGGCCGCGTCGTTTCTCGGCTTGTCGGGCATGGTGTTCACGTTCGGCTTCGACGGGCTCATCTATTCGATCGGCTTTCTCGTCGGCTGGCCGTTCGTGATGTTCCTGATCGCCGAGCCGCTGCGCAATCTCGGCAGGTTCACGTTCGTCGACGTCGTCGCGTACCGCTTCGCGCAGCGGCCGATCCGGCTCCTCACGTCCGCGAACGCGCTGACGATCGTCGTGCTGTACCTCGTCGTGCAGATGGTCGGCGCGGGCAAGCTGATCCAGTTGCTGTTCGGGCTGTCGTACGGCGTCGCGGAGCTGATCGTCGGCGTGCTGATGGTCGTCTACGTGTTCTTCGGCGGAATGACCGCGACGACCTGGGTGCAGATGATCAAGGCCGTGCTGCTGCTCGCCGGCGCGACGCTGCTCGCCGCGCTCGCGCTCGGCGAGTTCGGCTTCAGCGTCGACGAGATGTTCCGCCGCGCGGTGGCCGTGCATCCGGGCGCGCTCGGCATCATGGGGCCCGGCAAGCTGATCCGCGATCCGGCGAACGCGCTGTCGCTCGGCATCGCGCTGATGTTCGGCACCGCGGGCTTTCCGCACATCCTGATGCGCTTCTTCACGGTGCCGAACGCGAAGGAGGCGCGCAAATCGGTGCTGTACGCGACGGGCTTCATCGGCTACTTCTATCTGCTCACGTTCGTGATCGGCTTCTCGGCGATCGTGCTGCTCGCTCAGCATCCGGAGTTCTTCCGCCACGACGCGACGGGCGCGTTCAGCCTCACGCGCGATCTCGTCGGCGGCTCGAACATGGTCGCGGTGAAGCTCGCGCAGGCCGTCGGCGGCAACTGGTTCTACGGCTTCATCGCGGCTGTCACGTTCGCGACGATCCTCGCCGTCGTCGCGGGCCTGACGCTTGCCGGCGCGACGACGATCTCGCACGATCTCTACGCGCAGATGTGGGCGCGCGGCCTGCCGGACGAGCGGCGCGAAATGCGCATTTCGCGCGCGGCGACGCTCGCGCTCTCCGCAGTGGCGATCGGCCTGTCGATCCTGTTCGAGCACGTGAACGTTGCGTTCATGGTCGGGCTCGTCGCGGCCGTCGCGGCGAGCGCGAATTTCCCGGTGCTCGCGACGTCGATCTTCTGGCGCGGGATGACGACGCGCGGCGCGGTGGCGGGCGGCGGGCTCGGGCTCGCGTCGGCCGTCGTGCTCACGCTGCTGTCGAAATCGGTGTGGGTCGACGTGCTGCATCACGCGCACGCGCCGGTGTTCCTCGACAACCCGGCGCTCGTGTCGGTGCCGCTCGCGTTCGCGGGCATCGTGATCGGCTCGCTCGCCGACCGCGGCGAGCGCGCGCGGCGCGAGCGCGACGCGTTCGCGCGGCAGGAGTTCTACGCGCAGACGGGCGCGCTCGCCGCGCAGGCCGTCACGCACTGAATCGTCGGGAAGCAGCGCGCGGCGGCGTGCGATTCGTCCGGCGATCCGGACGGCCGCGTTCCGGAAATCCGGATTTCCGGAACGCACGCGCCCTCGAAGATTCGGAAAACCCAGAGAAATCAACAGGCTGAGCCTGATCGAGTGGCTGGCATCGACCTTGCAAAGTAAACGCCCAAGGCCGCCTGGGCCTCACTACTACAGCAAGGAGACATTCGATGACCCATCTCGTCCACCTCCCCCGGATTCGCTGAGGCCATCGCTTGTTGCGGCACGGCAGCCGCGCGGGCGAGTGGCTTCCCCTGACATTCGTCCGCGCGCGTGACGCCGACCTCCTTCGACTCACCTTCTCTCTTCTCTGGAACCACCGTGAAGAAACCGTTCTATAAAGTCCTCTACGTGCAGGTGATCTTCGCCATCGTCGTCGGCGTGATCCTGGGTCACTACTATCCGTCGCTCGCCGTCGACATGAAGCCGCTCGGCGACGGCTTCATCAAGCTGATCAAGATGGTGATCGGCCCGATCATCTTCTGCACCGTCGTGACGGGCATCGCCGGCATGCAGGACATGAAGAAGGTGGGGCGCGTCGGCGGCAAGGCGCTGCTGTATTTCGAGATCGTGTCGACGTTCGCGCTCGTGCTCGGCCTCGCAGCGACGCACATCCTGCGCCCGGGCGTCGGCTTCAACATCGATCCGGCGACGTTGAACGGCAAGGAAGTCGCGTCGTACGCGGCGAAGGCGCACGGCCAGTCGACCGTCGACTTCCTGATGCACATCATCCCGAACACGATGATCGACGCGTTCGCGCAGGGCGAGATCCTGCAGATCCTGCTGATCGCGCTGCTGTTCGGCTCGGTGCTCGCGCACCTCGGCGAGCGCGGCCGCGTCGTCACCGAGTTCATCGACGGCGTTACGCGCGTGCTGTTCGGCATCGTGCACATCGTCACGAAGCTTGCGCCGATCGGCGCGTTCGGCGCGATGGCGTTCACGATCGGCAAGTACGGCGTCGGCTCGCTCGTGCCGCTGCTCAAGCTGATCGGCACGTTCTACCTGACGTCGGTCGTGTTCGTGCTCGTCGTGCTCGGCACGATCGCGCGCTTCACCGGCTTCTCGATCATCCGCTTCGTCGGCTACATCAAGGAAGAGCTGCTGATCGTGCTCGGCACGAGCTCGTCGGAAGCGGCGCTGCCGCAACTGATGGAGAAGCTCGAGAAGGCGGGCTGCTCGCGCTCGGTCGTCGGCCTCGTCGTGCCGACCGGCTATTCGTTCAACCTCGACGGCACCAACATCTACATGACGATGGCCGTCCTCTTCATCGCGCAGGCCACCAACATCGAGCTCACGTGGATGCAGCAGCTCACGCTGCTCGCGGTCGCGATGCTGACGTCGAAGGGCGCGAGCGGCGTGACGGGCGCGGGCTTCATCACGCTTGCCGCGACGCTCGCCGTCGTGCCGACCATTCCGCTGTCCGGCATGGTGCTGATCCTCGGCATCGACCGCTTCATGAGCGAATGCCGCGCGCTGACCAACATCGTCGGCAACGGCGTGGCGACGGTCGTCGTGTCCGCATGGGAGAAGGAACTCGACCGCGCGAAGCTGCGCGCGGCGCTGTCGGGCAACGGCGGGGCCGCCGCGGGCGAAGCCGCGCGGATCTGACGATGAGCGGAAACACGGCGGGGCGCGCAGCGGCGCGCCCGCCGGGCGGGGCCGGGCCGGGCGCGTCGAAGCGCGCTTCGCCCGGCCCCGCGGCCTTTTCGGGCGGCGGCTATGCCACAATAGACGATCCTTACAATCCGGAAGCCGTCACCGTGAAGCGCCGCCTGCTCGTCGTTCTCGCGCTCGCCGCGATGCTCGCGGCCGCGTGCGCGCTCACGTGGACCATCACATGGCAGCGCGGCGTCGCCGATTTGCGGGACAGCGCGGCGGCGCGCGTGGACCGCACGACGAACGCGCTGAAAAGCACGCTCGACCGCTACGAATCCCTGCCGTACCTGCTGGGCGGCCATCCGTTCGTGCAGGACGTCCTCGCCGCGCCGGGCAATCGCCGCCGCGTGAATCGGGCGAACGCCTACCTCGAGGACGTGAACCGCCACGCGCACGCGACGGCGACCTACGTGATCACCGCGAACGGGCTGTGCGTCGCCGCGAGCAACTGGCGCGGCCCGGACAGCTTCACCGGCATCGGCTATCAGTTCCGCCCGTACTTCATCGATGCGGTGAAGGGCGGCACCGGCCGCTTCTTCGGAATCGGCACGATCTCGCGCGATCCCGGCTACTACATCTCGCAACCCGTGCGGCACGACGGCAAGATCGTCGGCGTCGCGGTCGTGAAGCTCAATCTCGAATGGTTCCAGGGCGCGGACGCGTCGGAGCCGCTCGTCGTCGCCGACGACCACGGCGTGATCTTCCTGTCGTCGGTGCCGGAGTGGAAGTACCACACGCTCAAGCCGCTGCCGGGGCCGATCGCGACGTCGATCCACGAGACGCGCCAGTATGCGCAGTATCCGGTGACGCCGCTGCCGCTGCGCGTCGAGCGTGTGCTCGGGCCCGATGCGCAGATCGTGCGGATGGGCGCGGGGCGCCGCGCGCCGCGCTATCTCGCGACGCGCCGCCTGCTCGGCGAGCCCGACTGGCAGCTCGTCACGCTCGCGCCGATCGAGCCCGTCGACGCCGACGCGCGCAATGCGACGATCGTCACCGCGTTCGGCTTCGTGTCGCTCAGCCTGCTCGCGTTCTACTGGCGCACGCGTCGCGCGCGCGTGAAGGAGATGCTGCGCAGCCGCGTGCTGCTGCAAAGCGCGTATGCGGAGCTGAACCGGCGCGTCGAGGAGCGCACGGCCGATCTGTCGCAGGCGAACGCGCGGCTCAAGAAGGAAGTCGGCGAGCGGATCCGCGCGGAGCAGGAGCTGCGGGCCGCGCACGACGAGCTCGTCCAGGCGAGCAAGCTCGCCGCGCTCGGCCAGATGGCGGCCGGCATCACGCACGAGCTGAACCAGCCGCTCGCCGCGCTTCGCAGCTTCTCCGACAACACGCGCGTGCTGCTCGACCGCGGCGAGCAGGCGGCCGCGCGCGAGAACCTCGAGGCGATCGCGGCGCTCACCGAGCGGATGGGCAAGATCACGAATCAGTTGAAGCTGTTCGTCGGGCGCGCGAAGCCGCGCAACGAGCAGGCGCACGTCGCGCGCGCGCTGCGCAACGTGCTCGCGCTGCTCAAGGAGCGGATGCAGGGCGTCGAGCTTGCGATCACGCTGCGCGACGAGACGCGCGATCCTGTCGAGGCCGCGCGCTTCGATCCGTCGCGGGACGAGCCGGCGCTCGTCGCGCGCTGCGAGGATCTGCGGCTCGAGCAGGTGCTCATCAACCTGCTCGGCAACGCGCTCGACGCGGTCGCGACGGCCGCCGCGCCGCGCATCGACGTGACGATCCGCGCGACGGCCGCGACGCTTGCGATCGTCGTGCGCGACAATGGGCCGGGGATCGCGCCGGAATCGCTCGCGCGGCTGTTCGAGCCGTTCTTCACGACGAAGGAAATGGGGCGCGGGCTCGGGCTCGGCCTCGCGATCTCGTCGTCGATCGCGCGCGACGCGGGCGGCTCGCTCACCGCGCGAAACGCGCCGGCGGGCGGCGCGGAGTTCGTCTTGACGCTGCGCCGCGTGCGCACGCATCATCCGGACACTTCCGCCGCGCGCTGAGCGCGCTTTTTCGCGCGCGGCGCGTGTCAGCATCATGGGGTGACAGAAGATGGCGAACCGCCTGCAAGTGATCTACATCGAAGACGACGAGCTCGTGCGCCGCGCGAGCGTGCAGAGCCTGCAGCTCGCGGGCTTCGACGTCATCGGATTCGGTTCGGTCGAGGCGGCCGAGAAGGCGATCGGCGGCGACGCGGCCGGCGTGATCGTGTCCGACATCCGCCTGCCCGGCGCGAGCGGCCTCGATCTGCTCGCGCAGTGCCGCGAACGCACGCCCGACGTGCCCGTCGTGCTCGTCACCGGGCACGGCGACATCTCGATGGCCGTGCAGGCGATGCGCGACGGCGCATACGATTTCATCGAAAAGCCGTTCGCGGCCGAGCGCCTGATCGAGACGGTGCGGCGCGCGCTCGAGCGGCGCGCGCTCGTGCTCGAGAATCACGCGCTGCGGCGCGAGCTCGCGGGGCAGGGCGTCGTCGCGCCGCGGATCATCGGCCGCAGCCCCGCAATCGAGCAGGTGCGGCGGCTGATCGCCAACGTCGCGCCGACCGACGCGTCGGTCCTCATCAACGGCGACACCGGCGCCGGCAAGGAGCTGATCGCGCGCAGCCTGCACGAGCTGTCGCCGCGCCGCGACAAGCCGTTCATCGCGGTCAACTGCGGCGCGCTGCCCGAGCCGATGTTCGAATCCGAAATGTTCGGCTACGAGCCGGGCGCGTTCACCGGCGCGGCAAAGCGCCGTATCGGCAAGCTCGAGTACGCGTCAGGCGGCACGCTGTTCCTCGACGAGATCGAGAGCATGCCGCTCGCGCTGCAGGTGAAGCTGTTGCGCGTGCTGCAGGACGGGGTGCTCGAGCGGCTCGGCTCGAACCAGCCGATCCGCGTGAACTGCCGCGTGGTCGCGGCGGCGAAGGGCGACATGAGCGAGCACGTCGCGGCAGGCACGTTCCGGCGCGACCTGCTGTATCGGCTGAACGTCGTGACGATCGCGCTGCCGCCGCTCGCCGAGCGTCGCGAGGACATCGTGCCCCTCTTCGAGCACTTCATGCTCGACGCGGCGGTGCGCTACGGGCGCCCCGCGCCGCTTCTCACCGATCGTCAGCGCGCGAGCCTGATGCAGCGCGACTGGCCGGGCAACGTGCGCGAGCTGCGCAACGCGGCCGACCGCTTCGTGCTCGGCGTGACGGAAGACATCGCCGGCGACGCGGGCGCGCAAGCCGACGAGAGCGCCGAGCAGTCGCTGAAGGAGCGCATCGAGCAATTCGAGCGCGCGGTGATCGCCGAGACGCTGAATCGCACGGGCGGCGCGGTCGCGACGACGGCCGACAAGCTGCACGTCGGCAAGGCGACGCTCTACGAGAAGATGAAGCGCTATGGGCTGAGCGCGAAAGGAGAAACGGACCGCTGATGCGGGCGGGGGCCCGCGTCGAGCGATCCGCGCGGCGGCGCCGCGATGCAGGGCGCGCTCACGCGCTCGTGTCGAGCGCCTTTTGCAGCAGTTGATCGAGCTCCGCGAACTGCGGCGCGCCGACGTAGCGCTTCAGGATCTTGCCGTCCTTGCCGATCACGAATGTCGTCGGAGTGAGCTGGACGTTGCCGAACTGCTTCGCGACGCTGCCGTCGTCGAGCGCGACCTTGAACGGCAACCGGCGCGTCTGCGCGTAGTTCGCGACGTACATCGGCGGATCGTAGTTCATCGCGACCGCGACGAATTCGAGGCCCTGGCCCTTGAAGCGGTTGTACGTGTCGACCATCTGCGGCATTTCCTGCATGCAGGTCGCGCAGCTCGTCGCCCAGAAGTTGACGAGATAGACTTTGCCCTTCAGATCGGCGGCGGTCGAGACTTTCTGGCCGGACAGCAGCGTGAACGTCGCTTCGGGCGCGCTGGACTTGCCGTTGAACGCGAAATAGCCGGCGACGGCGATCGCGACCACGGCGAAGGCGATCGCGACGTAGCGCAATGGGCCGGCGCGGCGGCCGGCGGAGGCGGGAGCGGGGCTCATCTGCGGGACCTCTGAATGCGTGGACTTCAGGCGGCGCCGCGTGCGGGCGCCCGATCGATGCGAACGGCGCTCATTGTACCGTCAATCGGACGTGCGCACCGGCGCCGCGCTGTCGCGCCGAGCGGCGATAATGCAGCTTCGTTCTACGTCCATTGCACCCTTTTTCATGATTCGTGCCGCTCTTCGCTACGCGCGCTTGCTTCGTTTCCGTTCGATTGGCCGGCCTGAGGCGTTCGGCCCGGCGGCGCGGTTACGTCCGTCGGGGGCGACGCGTGGGCGCGTGGGCCGCGCGTCGCCGGGCGTTCGCGCGCGCCGCGCGGCCGTCGTGCTCGGCGCGCTCGCGTCGCTGGCCGCGTGCTCGCCCGCCTATGACTGGCGCACGCTGCACAACGATGCTGGCTACACGATCGACCTGCCGGCCAAGCCGACCGTCGAAGAGCATCCGGTCGCGATCGGCGGCGTGCCGATGAAGATGCGGATGCAGGCGGCGCACGTCGGCGGCGCGGTGTTCGCCGTCGGCACGGTGATGCTGCCGGACGACCGCGACGCGACCCAGCACGCGGCGCTCGACTATCTGCGCACCGGCTTGGCGCGCAATCTGCGCGCGCAGCCGTCCGAACAGGCGGTGTTCGTGCCGCTCGCGGCCGGCGGCCAGACGGCGGGCGTCGAGCTGCGGATGAGCGGGGCGCCTGCCGGCGCATCGGATGCATCCGGCGCGGATCGGCAGGCGGATGGCGCGTCCGGCGCGCGCGCGTCGAAGACGGTGATCGCGAGGCTCGTCGCGCACGGCCGGCACGTGTACGAAGTGATCGTGATTTCCGATGCGCCGCTGGCGTCGGAGCCGCTTGAACAATTTTTCGGCTCGTTAAAACTCGATTGAGCGGGCGATGCGGGATGCATGAGAGCCGGTTCCGGAGTGAAAGTTCCTTCGCAAGAACGGGCGCTAATCGCCGGATTTTGCGGGATTTTTTCGACTATCCACAGACACTGTGGACAACTTTGTTGAAAAGTTCGACGGGCAGTCGGCAAAGGCCCGCCAGAGGGCCTTTCAGTTAGATTGCCCGCAATCTTTGCACTTGCAAAAAATCAATAAAATCAATGCATTGCAAGGAACGCTTCAAGTGATGGCTGGAACGTGCTGAGATTGGGCTGGATTCGGCCAATTGTGCATAAGTCAAGTCTTGACATGCATCTTTTTGCCGGTCGCTCGAAGGCGACCGGGCTCGAAACCCTTGTGCCGACGCCCGCGGGCGGTGCGGTCGGCCGCGATCCCGCCACCTTCCGATTACTGCACGACGGAGATGTCCGCCCGCCGTTCGAGCTTCGTCAGCGCGGCGTCGATCGCGCCATGCACGGCGGACGGCGTGTCGAGCAGGTAGAAATGCCCGCCGTCGAACGTCTCGCGCCCGATCGGCAGCGTCGACGCGCGCTGCCAGTCCTGCAGCCCGCCCTCGGACAGCACGGTGTCGTGCGCGCCGGCGAAGACCGTGACGGGCACGGGCAACGGCGTGGCCGGCGCGAGCGGAAAGAACGCCTCGACGATCCGGAAGTCGGCCTTCGCGAGTTGCAGCAGCATCGCGCGCAACTCGTCGTGCGCGAAGACTTCGGGCGGCGTGCCGCCGAGCGTCGCGAGGTGCTCGACGATCGCCGCGTCGGGGCGCTGATGGACCGGGAACGCGCGGCGCCGCGACGCGGCGAACGGCGAGTCGGCGCCCGATACGCCGAGCCAGCGCGGCGCACGCCCGAGCTGCGTCATGTCGTGCGCGAAGCAGTACGCGACGAGCGCGCCCATGCTGTGGCCGAAGATCGCATAGTCGGCGGGGAGCGCGGGGGCCAGCTCGCGCAGGTAGTCGCGCAGCGCCGGCAGCGTGTCGAAGGCGGCGTGCTTGAGACTTCTGCCCCGCCCAGGCAGCTCGACGAGCCAGACTTCGACATGCGGCGGAAACGCGACGGCCCACCGGAAGTAGTTCGTTGCGGAGCCGCACGCGTGATGGAACATCAGCAGCCGGTGCCGCGCGTGCTCGCGTCGGTCGGGAATGGTGAGGGTGCCGGGCAGCAGGGCCATGCGCGATCGCTCCAGTGTCGGTCCGTGTCAGGGAAGGCAAGTCTTCGGGCGGTCCAGCGGCGCCGCGAATGCTCGGGGCGCAGGACGCGAGGCGATGCCCTGTGTTGAAAGCAAGGGCGTCATTGCGCCTACTATATTACGATTCGCCCACGATTCCCGTTTTCGTTTCGCGGTTCGAATGCTCGGCCGTGTCGTTGTTATTGTCGGCTGCGGTTGCGATGGCCATCGCGCTGAACGTCGGGCGCCGGGCGCTTTCCGTGGGCAGCGCCACCGTTCTCGGGTAAAAAAACATGGCGATCATCGTCCGTGCCGCCTGTCGCGCCGACTGGCCTGCATTGCGCGCGCTCTATCTGCGCGCGCGCCGCGACACGTTCGTCTGGCTGCCAGCAGACAACTTCGCACTCGACGATTTCGACGCGCACACGCGGGGCGAATCGCTGCTCGTCGCGCAAGCGGAGGGCGAGGGTATCGTCGGCTTCGTGTCGGTGTGGGAGCCGGAGCGCTTCGTCCATCATCTGTACGTCGCGGGATCGAGGCTGCGTGGAGGAATCGGCAGCGCGCTGCTGCGCGCGCTGCCGGGCCGGCCCGCCGAGCGCTACCGGCTCAAGTGTCTCGTGCGGAACGAACGAGCGCTCGCGTTCTATCGCGCGCACGGATTCGTCGAAATCGATTCGGGCGTATCGAAGGACGGCGAATATCGGCTGCTGGAGACACGGGAAGCGGGCGACTGACGGCGCTCGGCCGGGAAGTCGCGAGCGACGGGCGCTTCTGTTCGCGCGCATTCCAGTATCGCGCCGCCGGTCGACACGCAGCGTTCGCGGCACGGCTGCATCGCGCCGATCGCATCGACGCGCGGCTCGTTCTGCCGATGGCGCGCGCCCGCCGGTTCTCTCTCGACCCAGGCCGGTATTCCGGCGGGCGTCAGCTTGGCATTGACGCATCGTTCCATGTCGCCGCTCGCGGTGCGGCGCCACATCGCCCGCCACTCCGCCGCCTTTCCGGGTTCCGCCTCGGCAACCGTCGGCGGATTCTCGGATCGAGGTCCCGTTCACGCCGGTGCGAACACCCGTCGGTACTGGATCGCCTCGGCGATATGCGCAGCGCTCGGCGCCTCGTCGCCCGCGAGATCGGCGATCGTCCGCGCGACCTTCAGCACCCGGTAGTACGCCCGCGCCGACCAGCGGAACCGCTCGCCAGCGTCGCGCAGCAGCGTCTCGCCCGCGCTGTCCGGACGGCAGAACGCATCGGTCTCGCGGCCCGTCAGCATGTGGTTGGTCTTGCGCTGCCGCGCGAATTGCCGCCCGCGCGCGAGCGCGACGCGCGCGGCCACGGTCTCGCTCGATTCTCCGGCGGTTGCGGGCCGTTCGGCCAGCTCGGCGGGCGTAAGCGCGGGAATCTCGATCTGGATGTCGATCCGGTCGAGGAGCGGCCCGGACAGCTTGCGCAGATAGCGCGCGGCGATCTCGGGCGAGCAGCGGCAGCGGCCGCCGGGGTCGCCGCGCCAGCCGCACGGGCAGGGATTCATCGCGGCGATCAACTGGCACGCGGCCGGGAAATCCGCCTGCAGCGCGACGCGCGAGATCGTGATGCGGCCCGCTTCGAGCGGCTCGCGCAGCGTCTCGAGCACATGCCGGTCGAATTCCGGCAACTCGTCGAGGAACAGCACGCCCAGGTGCGCGAGCGTGATCTCGCCCGGCTGCGGCGGATTGCGGCCGCCGACGAGCGCGGCCGAGCTCGACGAGTGATGCGGCGCGCGAAACGGGCGCCGCCGCCATTGCGCGAGCGAGAAGCCGGCGCGGCTCGACGACAGGATCGCGGCCGACGTCAGCGCCTCGTCGTCGGTGAGCGGCGGCAAGAGGGCCGGCAGGCGCGCGGCGAGCATCGACTTGCCCGCGCCCGGCGGCCCGATCATCAGCATGTGGTGGCCGCCCGCCGCCGCGACTTCGAGCGCGCGCTTCGCGCTCGTCTGGCCGATCACGTCCGCGAGGTCGGGGGGCGGATGCCGCGGGGCGCGCGTCGAGACGGGGGCGCGGCGACGGGCGCGAGCCGCCCGTCCGGCGCGTCGGCGAGATGCGCGCACAGCGCGGGCAGATCGGCCGCGCCGTATACCGTCACGCCCGGCACGAGCGCCGCTTCGGCCGCGCTCGGCAGCGGCAGGTAAAGCTCCGCGGCCGCCGCCGTCATCGCCACGGGCGGCGATTCGGCATCCGCGGACGAGCCGCTTTCGTCCGCCTGCTGGCCGCGGGCGGCGCCGCACGCCATCGCGAACGCGCCGCGCATCGGCCGCAGCGCGCCCGTCAGCGACAGCTCGCCCGCGAACTCGCGGCCGTCGAGCGCGCCTGCCGGAAGCTGGCCGCTCGCGGCGAGGATGCCGAGCGCGATCGGCAGATCGAAGCGGCCGGACTCCTTCGGCAAGTCGGCGGGCGCGAGGTTGACGGTGATGCGCCGCACGGGGAATTCGAAGCCGCAGTTCTGCAGCGCGGCGCGCACGCGCTCGCGGCTTTCGCGCACTTCGAGATCGGGCAGCCCGACGATCGAAAACGACGGCAGCCCGTTGGCGAGATGGACTTCGACGGTGACTTCCGGCGCGCGGCCGGCAGCGGGCGCGCGGCTGCGCACCACGGCAAGCGACATGATTCGACTCCGCGTGACCCGGACCGGGCGGCGCGAATCGCGCCGCCCGTGGCGTCCGGAGGATGGTTTCGATGCGCGCTTGCCGGCGTGGCGCGAACTGCGGGGGAAGCCGCTCAGCGAATACGAGCGGCGGCGGACGTCACGACTGGACGTCGGCCAGCTTCTGTTCGAGTTCGGCGACGCGCTTTTCGAGCTCCTCGAGCCGCGCGCGGGTACGCGCGAGCACCTGCGCCTGCGTGTCGAATTCTTCGCGGGTGACGAGGTCGAGCTTCGAGAAGCCTTGCGTGAGCATGGCCTTCACGTTGCGCTCGACATCCTTGACCGGCGAGTTTTTCAGCAGATCGCCGATGCGCGCCTGCAGGTCGTTGAAAACGTCGCTGGGTTGCTTCATGGTGTTCCCCTTCCAGATGCACAAAATTTGTGCAATAGCCGTTGCAGTCGTGCCCACGAATTGCGCATGACCGAAATTGGTGCGCCCGCAGGCCCGTTTTCCGGGCATTCGCCCGCGTGAAGCCGCGTTCGTGATGCGCCGGACGTGCGTGCACTCTAGCAACCTTCCTTTCAGCGCGCCAGCAAACCGGGCCCGCGTTGGCCGTTCGGCCAAGGCGCGCTTGCGTTTACGCAAGCGTGTGCGGATAGCGGAAATCTGCGTGAAAGCCTTTCGAGACCGGCGTGTGCCGATATGGCATGCGAGTTGCTGTAGGTGTTTCGCTACACATTGCAGCAGTGATGGGACAACCACCATAGCGAGAGGACTTCATGAAACTGATTACCGCAATCATCAAGCCGTTCAAGCTCGATGAGACGCGCGAGGCGCTCTCGGCGCTCGGCGTCTCGGGCATCACGGTGACGGAGGTCAAGGGGTTCGGCCGCCAGAAGGGGCATACCGAGCTGTACCGGGGGGCCGAATATGTCGTCGATTTCCTTCCTAAGATGAAGATCGAAGCCGCGGTGTCGGACGACCTCGTCGACCAGGCCGTCGAGGCGATCGAGCGCGCGGCGCGTACGGGGAAGATCGGCGACGGCAAGATCTTCGTCACGTCGATCGAGCAGGTGATTCGGATTCGTACTGGGGAGACGGGCGCTGACGCCCTGTAACAAGAGACACGAGCGATAAGAGGAAAACCAAGATGCGCAAAATCCTGATGTCCCTGTTGATGGCCGGCTCGCTGCTTGCGGGCGGCATCGGCGCCGCGATGGCCGACGACGCTTCGTCGGCTCCCGCCGCCGCATCGGCCGCAACGGCTTCCGACACGTCGGCGAGCGCCGCCGTATCCACGTCGGCCGCATCCACGCCGGCCGCATCCACGCCGGCCGCATCCTCGTCGGCCGCATCCGCGCCGGCCGATGCCTCCGCGGCCGCTTCGGCCGCCGCGCCGGCCTCGGCCGCCGCCGCGCCTGCCGCGCCGAGCGCGCCGTTCTCGGTCGATTCGTCGAAGATCAACTCGGGCGACACCGCGTGGATGCTCACGTCGACCGCGCTCGTGCTGTTCATGACGATCCCGGGCCTTGCGCTTTTCTACGGCGGCATGGTCCGCAAGAAGAACGTGCTCGCGACCGTGATGCAGAGCTTCGCGATCACCGCGCTGATCACGGTCCTCTGGACGGTGGTCGGCTACAGCCTCGCGTTCACGCCGGGCAGCGGCTTCATCGGCGGCTTCTCGCGCGTGTTCCTGTCCGGGATGAACTACATCCACGGCGACAAGGCGACGACGCTCACCGTCAGCCACCTCGCGCCGACGATCCCGGAATCGGTCTATTTCGTCTATCAGATGACGTTCGCGATCATCACGCCGGCCCTCATCTGCGGCGCGTTCGCCGACCGGATGAAGTTCTCGGCGATGCTCGTCTTCATGACGCTCTGGTCGCTGATCGTCTACGTGCCGATCGCGCACATGGTCTGGGAGCCGACGGGCTGGCTGTCGTCTGACGGCGTGCTCGACTTCGCGGGCGGCACGGTCGTGCACATCAACGCCGGTATCGCGGGCCTCATGTCGTGCCTCGTGCTCGGCAAGCGCGTCGGCTACGGCCGCGAAGCGATGGCGCCGCACAACCTCGTGCTGACGCTGATCGGCGGCTCGATGCTGTGGGTCGGCTGGTTCGGCTTCAACGCGGGCTCCGCGGTCGCCGCGGACGGCCGCGCCGGCTTCGCGATGCTCACGACGCAAGTCGCCACCGCGTGCGCGGCGCTCGGCTGGATGTTCGCCGAGTGGATCGCGAAGGGTAAGCCTTCGGTGCTCGGCATCGTGTCGGGCGCGGTCGCGGGCCTCGTCGCGATCACGCCGGCCGCCGGCTTCGTCGGCGTCGCGGGCGCGCTCGTGATCGGCATCGCGGCGGGCGTCGTCTGCTTCTGGTCGGCGACGTGGCTCAAGTCGAAGCTCGGCTACGACGATTCGCTCGACGCGTTCGGCGTGCACGGCGTGGGCGGCATGCTCGGCGCGCTCCTGACGGGCGTTTTCGCGGTCAAGGACATCGGCGGCGCCGACGGCAGCCTGCTGCTGCAGGCGAAGGGCGTGCTGATCACGCTCGTCTACAGCGGCGTCGTCAGCTTCGTGCTGCTGAAGGTGATCGACCTCGTGATCGGCCTGCGCGTGACGGAAGAAGAAGAGCGCGAAGGCCTCGACGTGATCCTGCATGGCGAGCACGTCGAATAACAGGATTCAATCCCCGAATCCAGGGTGGCGAAGTGCTCGCACGCTTCGCCGCCCGCAGAATGAGCGCAGCGATTTCGACCCGCCCTCCAGGCGGGTTTTTTTTCGCGCGCTCGCGGCCCGCCGGGCGGCGCACCGGGCGTCGCGCGCAAGGCGTCGGAAACCTCGCTCGCGACACCTCGCCGGATACCGCGCGACACTCGCGTAACAGCCGGGCGACGCCTTCGCAACACCCGCCGGAAGCCCGCGCCCGGAGCGGGCCGCACGCGATAACCCTGTGGGCTATCGGGTCAATAGCGACAAACATGCGGTAAATCCTTGCGATACCGGGAACAATCCCCAAATGCGACGGGCAATTGCTCTACAATCTTTTTTCTCCCGTCCGCGAGTCACACATGGTTCCCCATCTCGTTACGGCGTTAAACGGCCCGCTGCTCGAGCTCGAGCGGAAGATCCTCGACGCCACGCCCGCGATCGAACGCTGGTTCAGGCTCGAATGGCAGGAACACACGCCGCCGTTCTACTGTTCGGTCGATCTGCGCAACGCGGGCTTCAAGCTCGCGCCCGTCGACGCGAACCTGTTCCCGGGCGCGTTCAACAACCTGCCGCCCGAAGTGCTGCCGCTCGCCGTGCAGGCGGCGATGGCCGCGATCGAGAAGATCTGCCCGGACGCGAAGAATCTGCTCGTGATCCCCGAGCTGCCGACGCGCAACGCGTTCTATCTCGAGAACGTCGCGCGCCTCGCGATGATCATGCGCCAGGCGGGCCTGAACGTGCGCTTCGGCTCGCTCGATCCGGGCATCGTCGACGTCACGCCGATCACGCTCGCCGACGGCCAGAAGATCGTGCTCGAGCCGCTCGAGCGCACGCCGCGCCGCCTCGGCCTGAAGAATTTCGATCCGTGCTCGATCCTGCTGAACAACGATCTGTCGGCGGGCATTCCGGGCATGCTGGAAAACCTGCACGAGCAGTATCTGCTGCCGCCGCTGCACGCCGGCTGGGCGGTGCGCCGCAAGTCGACGCATTTCTCGTGCTACGACGACGTCGCGAAGAAGTTCGCGAAGATGGTGGGCGTCGATCCGTGGATGCTGAATCCGTATTTCTCGCACGTCGAAGGCGTCGACTGGCACGCGAGCAACGGCGGCGAGGCGCTCGCCGAAGCGATCGACGCGGTGCTCAAGAAGATCACGCGCAAGTATCGCGAATACGGGATCGGCGAGAAGCCGTACGTCGTCGTGAAGGCGGACGCCGGCACGGCGGGGCGCGGCGTGATGACGGTGCACGACGCGTCCGAGATCGGCCGGATGACGAAGCACGAGCGCGCGCAGATGGCCGAATCGAAGGCGGGCGTGCCGGTGCGCGACGTGATCGTGCAGGAAGGCGTCTACACGTTCGAGCGGATCGGCGACGAGGTGGCCGAGCCCGTCGTCTACATGATCGACCGCTACGTGGTGGGCGGGTTCTACCGCACACACGGCGCGCGCGAGCGCGACCAGAATCTGAATGCGCCCGGCATGCATTACGTGCCGCTCGGCTTCGAGCACACGGCGCTGCCGGATACGCACGCGAAGCCCGGCGCGGCGCCGCCGAACCGCTTCTACATGTATGGCGTCGTCGCACGGCTCGGGCTGCTTGCGTCGTCGGTCGAGCTCGAGAAGACCGACCCGGAAGCGATCCAGGTGTGACGCGCTCCTTCCAGTATCAGGATTCGCATGGACATTCTCTTTATCGCCGACCCGCTCGAGCGCTTCAAGATCTACAAGGACTCGACCTACGCGATGATGGCCGAGGCGGCGCGGCGCGGGCACGCGGTGTACGCGTGCGAGCCGAACCAGCTTGCGTGGACGGGCGCGGGCGTCGAGGCCGACGTGCGCCGCGTGGCGATCGTCGGCGACACGGCTGATCTGCACCGCGATCGCTGGTACGAGGCGGCGGCGCGCGAGTCGCGCGCGCTGCCGTCGTTCGGCGCGATCCTGATGCGCAAGGATCCGCCGTTCGACATGGAGTACGTGACGTCGACGTGGCTGCTCGAGCTCGCCGAGCGCGCGGGCGCGCGCGTGTTCAACAAGCCGCAGACGATCCGCGACCATTCGGAGAAGCTCGCGATCGGCGAGTTCGCGCAGTTCGTCGCGCCGTCGCTCGTCACGCGCGACGCGGCGCGGCTGCGCGCGTTCCATGCCGAGCACGGCGACGTGATCCTCAAGCCGCTCGACGGCATGGGCGGGATGGGCGTGTTCCGCGTGAAGGCGGACGGCATGAACCTCGGCTCGATCATCGAGATGCTGAGCCACGACGGCGCGCGCTCGGTGATGGTGCAGAAGTTCATCCCGGAGATCAAAGCCGGCGACAAGCGGATTCTGCTGATCGACGGCGAGCCGGTGCCGTACTCGCTTGCGCGGATTCCGCAGGGCAACGAGGTGCGCGGCAATCTGGCGGCGGGCGGCGTCGGCGTCGCGCAGCCGCTCACCGGGCGCGACCGCGAGATCGCGACGGCGCTCGGCGCGGCGCTCGCGGCGCGCGGCTTGCTGCTCGTCGGTCTCGACGTGATCGGCGACTGGCTGACCGAGGTGAACGTCACGAGCCCGACTTGCTTTCGCGAAATCATGGAGCAGACTGGATTCGACGTCGCCGGCATGTTCGTCGACGCATTGGAGCGCGCGGTCGACTGATGCGCGCACGGCCCGGCGGCGGCTTGCGCAGGCCCCCGCCGCCGGATCGGTCCGCCCGGCCCGGCAAGCCCGGCCGGACAGGCTCGACTGGCCTGCTACAATGCCCGTTCGCCCGGCACGGTTTTCCGTGCGTCAGGCCCGGCGGTCGGGCCGAACACGTTGCAAGGCTGACATGGCAGGCATTCTCATCATCGCGCATGCGCCGCTCGCTACCGCTTTGCGGGACTGCATCGCGCACATCTACGGCGGCGTGCCCGCGCGGATCGGTTGCATCGACGTGCAGGCCGAGAACGATCCGGCCCAGGTGATGGCGTTCGCGCACGCGGAGCTCGCGCGCCTGAAGGAAGAAAACGGCGCGCTCGTGCTGACCGACATGTACGGCGCGACGCCCGCGAACATCGCGGGGCAGCTCGCGAAGGTCGAAGGCGTTCGCGTGCTCGCGGGCGTCAATCTGCCGATGCTCGTGCGCGCCGTCTGCTATCGGACGACGCCGCTCGACACGCTCGTCGACAAGGCGCTCGCCGGCTCGACGAAGGGCATCCACGAGATCGCGGCGGGCACGCCGCCGCCGCATCCGAGCGCGCTCGGGTGCGGCGAGTGCGCGCCGATTCCGCCCGAGCCGAAGGCGCAGACGCAACCGCATTGAGCCTGCCGCGCACCGATTCGCATCACCCCGTGCGGCCGGCAGGCCGGCCGCAGCCCGTTTTGACCTCATCGGAACACCATGCTTGAACAAGAAACGACCATCGTGAACAAATTGGGGCTCCATGCGCGCGCGTCGGCCAAGCTCACGCAGCTCGCGGGCAATTTCCAGTCGGAAGTATGGATGACGCGCAACGGCCGCCGGATCAACGCGAAGAGCATCATGGGCGTCATGATGCTGGCGGCGGGCATCGGCAGCACGGTGACGATCGAGACCGAGGGGCCGGACGAGCGGGAGGCGATGGACGCGCTCCTCAAATTGATCGCCGACAAATTCGGCGAAGGGCAATGACGCCGCGGCGGCAGGCCGCTCAGCTATCCAGCGAGAATGCCGCGCAACGTCGCGGCATTTTTTTCGTCCCGCGGCGGCGTGCCGCGATGCTGCGCCGCACGCAGTCACGCAGGGCATGCGGAATTTATAATCGTCGATCGGGGTCATAAGCGCATCGCAGCGGTGCGCCGCGACTCACGTGATCAAGGAGGTGCGCGTGTCCTTCACGCTGCATGGCATTCCCGTTTCAAGAGGCATCGCGATCGGACGAGCGTATCTGATCGCGCCGGCGGCGCTCGACGTCGCGCATTACCTGATCGAGGCCGAGCGGATCGAGGCCGAGATCGAACGTTTCCGTGCGGCGCTCGACGCGGTCCGGCGCGAGCTCGACGTGCTGCGCGCCGATCTGGCCGACGATACCCCGACCGAAGTCGCGGCATTCATCGACGTGCACGCGATGATCCTCGGCGACGCGATGCTCGTGCAGGAAACCATCGACCTCATCCGCACGCGCCGCTACAACGTCGAATGGGCGCTGACCGAGCAGCTCGACGTGCTCGCCGGCCACTTCGACGACATCGAGGACGAATACCTGCGCGAGCGCCGCGCCGACATCGAGCAGGTCGTCGAGCGGGTGCTGAAGGCGCTCGCGGGCGCGCCGTCCGCCGCGCAGGCGCTCGACCGCGCGGCGGGCAACGGCCACGACGAGATGATCGTCGTCGCGCACGACATCGCGCCCGCCGACATGATGCAGTTCAAGACGCAGTCGTTCCAGGCGTTCGTCACCGATCTGGGCGGGCGCACGTCGCACACGGCGATCGTCGCGCGCAGCCTCGGGATTCCGGCCGCGGTCGGCGTCCAGCACGCGAGCGCGCTGATTCGCCAGGACGATCTCATCATCGTCGACGGCGATCAGGGGATCGTGATCGTCGATCCCGCGCCGATCGTGCTCGAGGAATACTCGTACCGGCAATCGGAGAAGGCGCTCGAGCAGCGCAAGCTGCAGCGCCTGAAGTTCTCGCCTGCGCAGACGCTCTGCGGCACGAAGATCGACCTGCTCGCGAACATCGAGCTGCCCGACGACGCGAAGGCGGCCGTCGACGCGGGCGCGGTCGGCGTCGGCCTGTTCCGCACCGAGTTCCTGTTCATGAGCAAGGTGCGGATGCCGGAGGAAGAGGAGCAGTTCGCCGCGTACAAGCGCGCGGTCGAGCTGATGCAAGGGATGCCCGTCACGATCCGCACGATCGATGTCGGCGCGGACAAGCCGCTCGACGCGCACGACGAAGGCTACGAAACCGCGCCGAATCCGGCGCTCGGCCTGCGCGCGATCCGCTGGAGCCTGTCCGAGCCGCAGATGTTCCTCACGCAGTTGCGCGCGATCCTGCGCGCGTCGGCGTTCGGCCAGGTGAAGATCCTGGTGCCGATGCTCGCGCACGCGCAGGAGATCGACCAGACGCTCGACCTCATCAACGAGGCGAAGCGGCAGCTCGACGCGGCGGGGCTCGCCTACGATCCGAACGTGCGGGTTGGCGCGATGATCGAGATTCCGGCCGCGGCGATCGCGCTGCCGCTGTTCCTGAAGCGCGTCGACTTCCTGTCGATCGGCACGAACGACCTGATCCAGTACACGCTCGCGATCGACCGCGCGGACAACGCGGTCGCGCACCTGTACGATCCGCTGCATCCGGCGGTGCTGCATCTGATCGCGTTCACGCTGCGCGAAGCGAAGCGCGCGGGCGTGCCGGTGTCGGTGTGCGGCGAGATGGCGGGCGATCCGGCGCTCACGCGCCTGTTGCTCGGCATGGGGCTCACCGAGTTCTCGATGCATCCGAGCCAGTTGCTCGTCGTCAAGCAGGAGATCCTGCGCGCGCATCTGAAGGCGCTCGAGAAGCCGACCGCGGACGTGCTCGCGGCGTTCGAGCCGGAAGAAGTGCAGGCGGCGCTCGGGCGGCTCGCGAGCGCGGAGCCGCGAGCGGACGTGGCCGCGTGATCGGGCGGCGCACGCGCCCGCCCGTTCCGGTTCGATCGCAAGCGCGATCGCGCGCTGCGCTTTTACGAGATGCAGACAGCGGCGCCGCCGCTCAATGCGTGCCGCCCGCGCCGCACACCGGGCAATCCGGCTGCCGCGCGATCTTCATCGTGTTCCATTCCATCCGCAGCGAATCGAGCATCATCAGCCGGCCGACGAGCGTCGTGCCGATGCCGCCGATCACGCGCAGCGCCTCGGCCGCCTGCATCGCGCCGATGATGCCGACGGTCGGCGCGAATACGCCCATCGTCGAGCACGCGACTTCCTCGAACGGCTGATCCTCCGGAAATACGCATGCGTAGCACGGCGAGCCGGGATCGCGGAAGTCGAACGTGCTGATCTGCCCGTCGAAGCGCAGCGCCGCGCCTGATACGAGCGGCACCCGATGCGCGACGCACGCGCGGTTGATCGCGTGGCGCGTCGCGAAGTTGTCGGTGCAGTCGAGCACGACGCCCGCGCGCGGCACGTGCGCGTTCAGCCACGCGTCGTCGACGCGCTCGGCGACCGCGTTCACCTTCACGTCGGGATTGAGCTGCGCGAGCGCGTCGCGCGCCGATTCGACCTTCTTGCGGCCGATCGACGCCGTCACGTGCAGGATCTGCCGCTGCAGGTTCGTGAGATCGACGGTATCGGCATCGACGAGCGTGATCGTGCCGACGCCCGCCGCCGCGAGATACATCGCCGCGGGCGACCCGAGCCCGCCCGCGCCGACGACGATCGCGTGCGCGTCGAGAAAGCGCTGCTGCGCGTCGATGCCGATCTCGTCGACGAGGATGTGGCGGGAATAGCGGAGGAGTTGTTCGTCGTTCATCGTGGGGCCGCAAGGCGGTGAAACGGTCTCGAATATTATTCTAGGCGCGCAAAGAAAACGGGCCATCGCGGCGGTGTGCCGCGATGGCCCGTGCGTGGCGCCGTGCGCTTACTGCGGTTGCGGCGCCGACGCCGGCCTGGCAGCCGACGCGGGCTTCGCAGCCGCGCCCGACGCGCCCTTCGGTGCCGATGCGGCGGCGGCCTTGGCGGCGGCGCTCTTCGTCGTGCTGTCGGCGGCGATCATCTTCGATTGCGCGACCGGCTTGCCTTCGAGCTTGTTGAGCGCCTGCTGCATCATGAAATCGTCCGCGCTGCCGAATTCGATCGGCTTGCGCTCGCGATCCTTCTGGCGCTGCTCGGGCGTCTTTTTGTCGTTCTGCTCTTCGAGGATGCGCAACTGCTCCATCCTGCGCTGCTCGCGTTCCTCGAGCTCCTTCTTCTCGTTCGGGTCCTGCGTGTTCGCGAGGTGGTTCGTGTAGTCGACCTCGCGCGTGACGAGCACGTCGTCCGGATCGCCATCCGCGTACTGATCGACCGGAATGTCGGGCAGGATGCCCTTGTTCTGGATCGAGCGGCCGCTCGGCGTGTAGTAGTACGCGGTCGTCAGGCGCAGCGCGGAATCGGCCGTCATCGGCCGCACCGTCTGCACCGAGCCCTTGCCGAACGTCGCCTTGCCCATGATCACCGCGCGGTGCGAATCCTGCAGCGCGCCCGCGACGATCTCCGACGCCGACGCCGAATACGCGTTCGTCAGCACGACCATCGGCACCGTCTTGAAGACGGCGGGCAGGTTCTTGAGCGGATCGGAGTCGAACGACGGCAGGCGGTAGTTCTCGTAGTTGTCGCGGTAGATCTGCTTCGAATCGGGGATCTGGCCGTTCGTCGACACGACGACGGAATCCGGCGGCAGGAACGCGCCCGCGACGCCGACGGCGCTTTGCAGCAGGCCGCCGCCGTTGTTGCGCAGATCGACGATCAGGCCCTTCAGGTTCGGCTGCTGGCGCGCGATGTCCTGCAGCTTCGCCGCGAGATCGGGCGTCGTGCGCTCCTGGAAGCTCGTGATGCGGAGGTACGCGTAGCCCGGATCGAGCAGCTTCATCTTCACGCTCTGCACGCGGATCACCGCGCGCGTGACCGTGACGGGGAACGTGCGG
Organism: Burkholderia sp. MSMB1589WGS; assembly: GCF_001636105.1. Classification (NCBI taxonomy): domain Bacteria; kingdom Pseudomonadati; phylum Pseudomonadota; class Betaproteobacteria; order Burkholderiales; family Burkholderiaceae; genus Burkholderia; species Burkholderia sp. MSMB1589WGS. The sequence continues at coordinate 929,799 of NZ_LNJT01000006.1, read as the reverse complement.
TCGTCGCTCTTGCGGAAGATCGTCAGCGTGACCTTCGTGCCGGGCTCGCCGCGCATCTGCTTGACCGCCTTGTCGAGCGTCATGCCGCGCACCGGGCGATCGTTGATGCGGGTGATCAGGTCGCCCGGACGGATGCCGGCGCGGAACGCGGGCGTGTCCTCGATCGGCGAGATCACCTTGACGAGGCCGTCTTCCTGCGAGATTTCGATGCCGAGGCCGGCGAAGCGGCCCTTCGTCTGCTCCTGCAGCTCCTGGTAATCGGTCTTGTCGAGAAACGACGAGTGCGGGTCGAGGCTCGACACCATGCCCTTGATCGCCGCGGTCAAGAGCTTCTTGTCGTCGACGGGCTCGACGTATTCGCGCTTGATCTGCCCGAACACTTCCGCGAAGAGCCGCAATTGATCGAGCGGCAGCGGCGCGGCGGCCGTCGTGACGGCCTGCTGGGCCGACGCGGAGATTTGCAGCGTCGCGAAGACGCCAGTCGCAAGGCCCGCGGCAATCAGGCCGATGTTCTTCAATTTCATACGCATAGAGTCTGGTGCGGTCGGAAAGCGCGTGGCTGTCGCGGGAGCAACGGGATGGTGACGGTCATAGGACGGTCAAGTATAACTGTTCGTCCGGATGCCTTGTGGATCGGGGCGAAACGGGGAGCGCCAGCGTGATTCGGACAGCGCCGCGCGAAACAGGTTCAGGTTCGCGCGGCGCATGCCGGCGGGCGGGCACGGGCGGGCTGCCGTCCGCGCGCCGCGCAAGGCGGCGATCAGGCCGCCGACGCCTTGCCCTGCTGCGCGACGGCGGCCTGCGCCTTCGCGATCGCGTCCGGATCGCCGAGGTAGTAGTGCCGGATGGGCGTGAGGCTCGCGTCGAGTTCGTAGACGAGCGGCACGCCGTTCGGGATGTTCAGGCCGACGATGTCCGCGTCCGAAATGCCGTCGAGATACTTGACGAGCGCACGGATCGAGTTGCCGTGCGCGGCGATCAGCACCTGCTTGCCCGCCTTCACCGCGGGCGCGATCGATTCGTTCCAGAGCGGCAGCACGCGCGCGACCGTGTCCTTCAGGCACTCGGTGAGCGGCAGTTGTTCGCGCGGCACCTTCGCGTAGCGCGGATCGCCGTACGGCGCGCGCTCGTCGGTCGGCTCGAGCGCGGGCGGCGGCGTGTCGTAGCTGCGGCGCCAGACGAGCACCTGCTCGTCGCCGTACTGCGCGGCCGTCTCCGCCTTGTTCAGGCCCGACAGCGCGCCGTAATGGCGCTCGTTCAGCCGCCACGAATGGACGACGGGCACGTACATCAGATCCATCTGGTCCTGCACGTGCCAGAGCGTGCGGATCGCGCGCTTCAACACCGACGTGTACGCGATGTCGAACGTGTAGCCGGCTTCCTTCAGGAGCTGGCCGGCCTGCCGGGCTTCGCGGTTGCCTTGTTCGGTCAGGTCGACGTCGACCCAGCCGGTGAAGCGGTTTTCCTTGTTCCAGGTCGATTCGCCGTGGCGGATGAGAACGAGCTTGTACATAGATGCTTGCGGTCGGTGGTGAGGAAGCGGTAAGCAGGATGCGGACCCGTGCTCTGGGGCGACATCGCGTCAGATGGTTATTTTATAATGGCAAGATTGCCCTTTCCGATTTCTCTTTTTCGGCGGATTTTCCGTGACGTTCTTCACCGATTACACGAACCTCGCGCTCATCGCGATCCTGGTGGTTTCCGGCGGCCTGCTCGCGTGGCCCGCGCTGCGGCGCGGGGGCGGCGGCCTGTCGGCCGCGGAGGCGACCCAACTGATCAACCGCCGCAACGCGGTCGTCGTCGATCTGCGGCCGGCGGCCGAGTACGGCGCGGGCCACCTGCCGTCCGCGCGCTCCGTCGAGTTCGGCGAGCTGCAGGCGAAGGCCGGCCAGTTGTCGAAGAACAAGGCTACGCCCGTGCTGCTCGTGTGCCAGAACGGTCAGCAGTCGCAAAAGGCGCGCAAGATCGTCGAGGAAGCGGGCTACCAGGACGTCCATGTGCTGCAGGGCGGCGTCGCCGCATGGCAGCAGGCCGGCATGCCGGTCGTCAAATGAGGAGTGGCGAAGTGAACAAAGTGGTCATGTACAGCACGCAGGTGTGCCCGTATTGCATGCAGGCCGAGCGGCTGCTCAAGCTGCGCGGCGTCGAGCACGTCGAGAAGGTGCTGATCGACAGGGAGCCGGCGCGCCGCGCGGAAATGATGGAGCGCACCGGCCGCCGCACCGTGCCGCAGATCTATATCGGCGACACGCACGTCGGCGGCTACGACGACTTGTCGAAACTCGACCGCGAAGGCGGCCTGAAGCCGCTTCTCGAAGCCGCCTGACGAGGCGCGAGCCATCGCGCGGCCGCCGTCTTGCGGGCGGTGCGCGGTCCAGGCGCGATCATACCGGGCGTGCCGGAGGGTTCCGGCCGCCACGAAATCATTTTTAGGGAGCCACCATGTCCGACGTCGAAAACCAACCGTTCTTCAACATCCAGCGCATCTACCTGAAGGATCTGTCGCTCGAGCAGCCGAATTCGCCCGCGATCTTCCTCGAGCAGGAGATGCCCGCCGTTGAAGTCGAAGTCGACGTGAAAGCCGAGCGCCTCGCCGACACGGTCTACGAGATCGTCGTCGCGGGCACCGTCACCGCGAAGGTGCGCGAGAAGGTCGCGTTCCTCGTCGAAGCGAAGCAGGCGGGCATTTTCGACATCCGTAACATCCCGGCCGAGCAGATCGATCCGCTTTGCGGCATCGCATGCCCGACGATCCTGTTCCCGTACCTGCGCTCGAACATCGCCGATGCGATCACGCGCGCGGGCTTCCCGCCGATCCATCTCGCCGAGATCAACTTCCAGGCGCTGTACGAGCAGCGCCTCGCCGAGATCGCGCAGCAAGGCGGTGTGCCGAGCGGCGCGACGGTGAACTGAGCATGAACGACGACCGGTGCTGAGCATGAAAGTCGCTGTTCTCGGCGCCGGCGCATGGGGCACCGCGCTCGCGGCGCATCTGGCCGCGCGGCACGATACGCTGCTCTGGGCGCGCGACGCGGCGCTTGTCGCCGAGCTTGCCGCGCGGCGCGAGAACGTCCGCTACCTGGGCGGCGTCGCGCTGCCGCCCGCATTGCATTACGAGGCCGATCTCGCGGCCGCGCTGTCGCACGCGCAAGCGGACGGCGCGCTCTGCGTGATCGCCGCGCCCGTGGCCGGGCTGCGCGCGCTCTGCCGCGCGATGCGCGACGCATGCTGCGTGCCCGCTCATTTCGTCTGGGTCTGCAAGGGCTTCGAGGCCGACACGCGGCTGCTGCCGCATCAGATGGTCGCCGAGGAACTGCCGGAGCACGCGAGCTACGGCGTGCTGTCGGGCCCGAGCTTCGCGCGCGAAGTTGCGCAGGGGCTGCCCGTCGCGCTGACCGTCGCGAGCGCGTCGGCCGCGTGCCGCGAGCGCACGCTCGCCGCGTTCCATCACGGCGCGATGCGGATCTACACGGGCGACGATGTCGTCGGCGTCGAGGTCGGCGGCGCGGTGAAGAATGTGCTCGCGATCGCGACGGGCATCGCCGACGGCCTGGGCCTCGGCCTCAACGCGCGCGCGGCGCTCGTCACGCGCGGGCTCGCGGAGATGTCGCGCCTGGGCGTCGCGCTCGGCGGCCGCACGGAGACGTTCACGGGCCTCACGGGGCTCGGCGACCTGATCCTCACGGCGACAGGCGATCTGTCGCGCAACCGGACCGTCGGCCTGCAGCTCGCGGCCGGCCGCTCGCTCGACGACATCCTGGCCGCGCTCGGCCACGTGGCCGAAGGCGTGCGGTGCGCGCGCGCGGTGCTGTCGATCGCGCGCGAGCGCGGCGTCGACATGCCGATCACCGAAGCGGTGTGCGCGGTGCTGTTCGACGGCGTCGCGCCGCGTGACGCGGTGAGCGGCCTGCTGCGGCGGGACGCGAAGGCCGAATAGGGTCCGGCGGGCCGGATCGAATCCAATCCGAAGCGAACGGACGCGGGCGCGCTGCACGGCGCGCCCGCGTTCGCGCGTTCCGTGCGCCCGGGGGCGCGCCGGCGTACGCTGTGCGCATCGCGATCCACTCGATGGAGGGCATCATGCCGAACATCGGTTCGACGTCGGTCGAAGCGCGCGTCGTCGACATCACGACGCTCGCGCTCGACGCGATCGTCAACGCGGCCAACGCGTCGCTGCTGGGCGGCGGCGGCGTCGACGGCGCGATCCACCGCGCGGCGGGGCCCGGGCTCGTGAAGGAATGCGCGACGCTCGGCGGCTGCGCGACGGGCGACGCGAAGCTCACGCAAGGCTATCGCCTGCCCGCGAAGTACGTGATCCACACGGTCGGCCCGGTCTGGCACGGCGGCGGGCGCGGCGAGGCCGAACTGCTCGCGTCGTGCTACCGGCGCTCGCTCGAAGTCGCGGCCGGCGCCGGCTGCACGTCGATCGCGTTTCCGGCGATCAGTTGCGGCGTGTATCGCTTTCCGCCGGCCGACGCGACTGCGATCGCGGTGCGCACCGTGACCGACGCGCTCGCGGGCGAATTGGCCGACGCGAGATTCGAGCGCATCGTATTCGCGTGCTTTTCCGACGCGATGCTCGATCTTTATCGCGCGGCGCTTGCGCGTATTTGAGTGCGCGTTCGTTCGCGGCTCGCCGCTCGCCGCCGTCGTCGATCGGTTCCCGCCGCGGCCCCCGCGCCGGCAATCGGCTTGTGATCGGCCGGCGATCGGAGGCCGGCGGCGTAACGTCGTGCGAGAAGCGTCGTGCGAGAGGCGTCGTGCGAGAGGCGTCGTGCGAGAGGCGCACGCGGCGTTCGCTTCGTGCGCGTGGGTCGCGCATGCCGTTTGCTTCGCGGCGCCGCCAGGCGGCCGACATTCGCTCAAGCCCCGCCTTCGAACCCCGTCTGCCGCCACGCCTCGAACACGACGACCGCGACCGTGTTCGACAGATTGAGGCTGCGATTGCCCGGCCGCATCGGCAGCCGCACGCGCTGCCCGGCGGGAAAGCGCTCGACGAGCGCGCTCGCGAGCCCGCGCGTCTCCGGGCCGAACACGAACCAGTCGCCCGGCTCGAACGCGCGGTCGTGAAAGCGTCCCGAGCCGCGCGTCGTGAACGCGAACATCCGCGCGGGATCGGGCGCCTCGGCGGCGACGAACGCGTCCCAGTCGCGATGCACGCGCATCTGCGCGTATTCGTGATAGTCGAGCCCCGCGCGGCGCATCTTCGCGTCGTCGAGCGGAAAGCCGAGCGGCTCGATCAGATGCAGCCGCGCGCCCGTGTTGGCGCACAGCCGGATCACGTTGCCGGTGTTCGGCGGAATTTCGGGCTCGACGAGAACAACGTTGAACATGATTCGATTCGATCGGTGAAAAGCGTGTGAACCCGTGCGGCGGCCGCGCTGCGGCGCGCCGTCAATCCTTCGCAGTGCGCAGCGCGACGAAGTTCGTCACGCGCCGCGCGCCCGCATCCTTCAGTTTGCGCGCGAGCGCATCGAGCGTCGCGCCCGACGTCATCACGTCGTCGACGATGCCGACGTGCAGCCCCGCGACCGGCCGCGCGACGTCGAACGCCGCCGCGACGTTCGTGCGCCGCGCATCGAACGCGAGCCGCGATTGCGGCGCGGTATCGGCCACGCGCGCAACGAGCGCCGCATCGGCGCGCACCTTCAGCGCGCGCGCGAGCGGCCGCGCGATCGCCCACGCCTGGTTGTAGCCGCGCTCGACGAGCCGCCGCCGCGCGAGCGGCACGGGCGCGATCACGTCGAGCGGCGGCGCGCCGTCGAGCGCGTCCGCCGCGAGCCGCGCGAGGCGCTCGCCGAATTCGCGGCCGAGCGCGAGCTGCGCGCGGAACTTCAGGTCGAGCGCGAGGCTGTCGAGCGGCGCGCGGTAGTCGGCGAGCGCGAGTGTCGCGTCGAACGGCGGCGGCGCGTTCGCGCACGCGGCGCAGCAATAGTGCATCGCACCGCGCGCGCCGTGCAGCGGCAACGCGCAGCGTGAGCAGCGCAGCCGGGTCTCATTCCAATAGGCGTCGTCGCAACAGTCGCAAATTGTCCTATGTGACAAATTGCCGCATAACGCGCAGCGGTTCGGCAGCGCAGCAGCGGAAAAACGTGCCAGGACAATGCCCACGCACGCGGCCGCCGCACGTATGCGGCGGCGCAATACGGCCGGATTCGCCATCGCCGGGCTCCTGCGGAGGGCCGCTTCGCTGAATGGCGCGAAGCGAGCGAGTATACTTCGGGCTCTTCGCCAGTGTGCCCGACATGTCCCCAGCTTCCGCAAAAACCGGCCGTCCGGCCTACGATCCGCGGCGCTTGCGGCGGATCTTCGACCGCCGCGCCGCCGCGTTCGACGCCGTGTCGTTCCTGCCGCGCGAGATTGCGCAGCGGATGCGCGAGCGCCTCGACTACATCAAGGTGAACCCGGCGGGCGTGCTCGATGCGGGCTGCGGCACGGGCGACGACCTGCCGCTGCTGCGCGCGCGCTTTCCGGAAGCGCCCGTGTTCGGCGTCGACGCGTCGGGCGGGATGCTCGCGCGCGCGGCCGCGCGCGACACGGCCGAGACGAGCTGGCGCCGGTTCCTGCCGGCGACGCTCACGAAAGCGCTCGGCCATCGCGGGCCGCGCGTCGCGCAAGCCGATTTCTCCGCGCTGCCGTTCGCGAGCGGCGCGTTCGATCTCCTCTGGTCCAACTTCGCGCTGCATTGGCACGCGCGTCCCGATCTCGTGTTCCCCGAATGGCATCGCGTGCTGCGCGTCGACGGGCTGCTGATGTTCAGCACGCTCGGCCCCGACACGCTGCGCGAGCTGCGCGCCGCGTGCGCGGACGCGGCCGCCGCGGCGGGCGGCGCGCGCGCCGTCGCGCGCGTGATCGATTTCGTCGACATGCACGACCTCGGCGACATGCTCGTCGAGAGCGGCTTCGAGATTCCGGTGATGGACCAGGAGACGCTGACCGTCACGTACAAGTCCGCCGATTCGCTGCTCGCCGACGTGCGCCGCCTCGGCGCGTATCCGTTCGAGCGCGGCGCGTCGGGCCATGCGTCGCGCCGCCTGCGCGCGGCGCTGTACGACGCGCTCGAAGCGCGCCGGCGCGACGACGGAACGATTCCGCTCACGTTCGAAGTGATCTACGGGCATGCATGGAAGGCGGCGCCGCGCACGACGGCGGAAGGCTTCGGCATCGTGCGCGTGCAGGACATCGGCAAAGGGCGGCCGAAGCGTTCGTGACGCGGTAAAGAGGGGTTTTCGTTATGCCGGAAATTAACGGCCGAGGGACGCTGCAAAAAGCCTCCTAAAACGGCCGGGAAGCTTGTCGCGCTTGGCTCGCCGGGCGATGGCCGTTTGCTTGTGGATGACTTTGAACCCGCCTATAATGCGACAGTTTGTCGTCCTGGGGGTCCTCACAATACAGGACGGCCGGCCCGATGCGGGCAAGCATCAGACGCCATTCGCGAGAGGCAGCGATGGAAGCAGCGAACGGGTTGCACGACGCCGAACCGGTCCTCGCGGACTGGCTGATGAAGCGCAACTGCTCGGCGTCTCCACGCCAGTTCGTGGCGTTCTACGTGTCGCTCGCGGCGTTTTCGCTGTTGATCGCGGTCCTGTTGTCGTGGCGCGGAGCGTGGCTCGTGCTGCCTTTCACCGGGGTCGAGTTGCTGGCGGTGGGCGTCGCGTTTGCCATCTACGCGCGCCATGCAGTCGATTACGAACGCATCCGGCTGTTTCCTCACCGGCTCGTCATCGAGCGGATGAGCGCGGAGCGGCTGACGCAGATCGAATTGAATCCGCGCTGGGTGCGGGTCGAGCCGGGTGCGTCGCCGCGCGATCCCGTCACATTGGTGTCGCGCGGAGAGTCCGTCGTGGTCGGGCAGCACCTCGCGCAATACCGGCGCGCGCAGTTCGCGCGCGAGCTGCGCGCGTCGCTTTCGCGCTGCGGCTGAACGAGGCGGCCGGCGTGAAGCGGGCGGCTTGCGACGGGGGAGGGTTTGAATGGAAATTTTGGGTAAGGAAGCTATGAAAACAATCAAGCGAGCCCTCACGGGCGTGCTGGCATGCAGCGGTCTGCTCTTGTCCGGCGCCGCTCTGGCGGTGGGCGACAGCCCGGGCGGCCCCCGCGTCAACGAGATCAATCTCCAGCCGCCCGCGACGAAGATCGCCGAGGAGCTCTACGACCTCCACACGATGATGCTGATCCTCTGTACAGCGATCTTCGTCGGCGTGTTCGGCGTGATGTTCTATTCGATCTTCGCGCACCGCAAGTCGAAAGGCCACAAGGCCGCCAATTTCCACGAAAGCACCACCGTCGAAATCATCTGGACGATCGTGCCGTTCATCATCGTCGTGCTGATGGCGCTGCCCGCCACGAAGGCCGTCGTCGCGATGAAGGACACGACGAACGCCGACCTCACGGTCAAGGTCACCGGTTATCAGTGGAAGTGGGGCTACGACTACGTGAAGGGCCCGGGCGAAGGCATCAGCTTCCTGTCCACGCTGTCGACGCCGCGCGCCGAAGTGAACGGCCAGCAGCCGATCAGCGACACCTACCTGCAGGAAGTCGATCACCCGCTCGTCGTGCCGGTCAACAAGAAGATCCGCGTCATCACGACCGCGAACGACGTCGTCCATTCGTGGTACGTCCCGGCGTTCGGCGTCAAGCAGGATGCGATTCCGGGCTTCGTGCGCGATACCTGGTTCAAGGCCGAGAAGGTCGGCACCTACCGCGGCTTCTGCACGGAGCTCTGCGGCAAGGAGCACGCGTACATGCCGGTCGTCGTCGAGGTGCTGTCGGACGACGACTACGCGAAGTGGGTGAGCGCGCAGAAGGCGAAGCTCGCCGCGGGCGCGGTCGATCCGGACAAGGTGTATACGCGCGCCGAGCTGATGGCGCACGGCGAGGAAGTCTACAAGGCGAACTGCGCGGTGTGCCACCAGCCGAACGGCAAGGGCGTCGGCGCGTTCCCGGCGCTCGACGGGGGCAAGATCGTCAACGGCCCGATCGCCGGCCATCTCGAGCAGGTGCTCAAGGGCAAGGGCGCAATGCCGTCGTGGGCGTCGCTGCCGGATCTCGACATCGCGTCGGTGATCACGTACGAGCGCAACTCGTGGGGCAACCACAAGGGCGACGCGCTGCAGCCGAAGCAGGTGGCCGACGCGCGCAACGGCAAGATGCCGGAAGACGCGCAGCAGGCGGACGGCGGTGCGGCGGCGCCGGCGGCCGACGCATCGGGCGCGGCCGCGCCGGCGCAGGCACAGGCGCTGCCGGCGGCGATCTATTTCGAGACGGGCAAGAGCGAACTGCCGGCGGACGCGAAGGACGCGATCGCCGCGGCGGCTGAATACGTGAAGGCGCATCCGGACGCGAAGCTCGCGTTGTCAGGCTTCACCGACAAGACGGGCTCGGCCGACGCGAACGCCGAACTGGCCAGGCGCCGCGCGCAGGCCGTGCGCGACGCGCTGAAGACGGCCGGCGTCGCGCAGGAGCGCATCATTCTGAAGAAGCCGGAAACGATCACGGGCGGGGCGGACGCGAAGGAAGCCCGGCGGGTCGAGATCGGCCCGGCGGCTTGACGTGTCGCTGTGTTTGTCGACGTATTCGCATTAGGAGATTCTCATGTCTAGCATCGGGCACGACGTAGCCGCGGGCCACGCGCACGACGACCACGCGCACGAAACCCCGCACGGCTGGCGGCGCTGGCTGTTCGCCACCAACCACAAGGATATCGGTACGCTGTACCTGCTGTTCTCGTTCATCATGTTCCTGTCGGGCGGCGTGATGGCGCTCGCGATTCGCGCCGAGCTGTTCGAGCCGGGCCTGCAGATCATGCGGCCCGAGTTCTTCAATCAGTTGACGACGATGCACGGGCTCATCATGGTGTTCGGCGCGATCATGCCGGCGTTCGTCGGCTTCGCGAACTGGATGATTCCGCTGCAGATCGGCGCGTCGGACATGGCGTTCGCGCGGATGAACAACTTCAGCTTCTGGCTGCTGCCCGTCGCGGCGGTGCTGCTGGTCGGCTCGTTCTTCGCGCCGGGCGGCGCGACGGCCGCCGGCTGGACGCTGTACGCGCCGCTGTCGACGCAGATGGGTCCGGGCATGGATTTCGCGATCTTCGCGGTGCACATCATGGGCGCGTCGTCGATCATGGGCGGGATCAACATCGTCGTGACGGTCCTGAACATGCGCGCGCCGGGCATGACGCTGATGAAGATGCCGATGTTCGCGTGGACGTGGCTCATCACCGCGTACCTGCTGATCGCCGTGATGCCTGTTCTGGCGGGCGCGATCACGATGGTGCTGTTCGACCGCCACTTCGGCACGTCGTTCTTCAACGCGGCGGGCGGCGGCGATCCGGTGATGTATCAGCACATCTTCTGGTTCTTCGGCCACCCCGAGGTGTACATCATGATTCTGCCGGCGTTCGGGATCGTGTCGCAGGTGATCCCGGCGTTCTCGCGCAAGCCCCTCTTCGGCTACAGCTCGATGGTGTACGCGACCGCGTCGATCGCGATCCTGTCGTTCATGGTCTGGGCGCACCACATGTTCGCGACCGGCATGCCGGTGACGGGCCAGTTGTTCTTCATGTACGCGACGATGCTGATCGCGGTGCCGACGGGCGTGAAGGTGTTCAACTGGACGGCCACGATGTGGCGCGGCTCGCTCACGTTCGAGACGCCGATGCTGTTCGCGATCGGCTTCCTGTTCGTGTTCACGATGGGCGGCTTCACGGGCCTGATGCTCGCGATGGCGCCGCTCGACATCCAGTACCACGGCACGTACTTCGTCGTCGCGCACTTCCACTACGTGCTCGTCGCGGGTTCGCTGTTCGCGCTCTTCGCCGGCTGGTACTACTGGGCGCCGAAGTGGACCGGCTGGATGTACAACGAGACGCGCGGGAAGATCCATTTCTGGTCGTCGATGATCTTCTTCAACATCACGTTCTTCCCGATGCACTTCGTGGGGCTCGCGGGCATGCCGCGCCGCTATGCGGACTACCCGGCGCAGTTCACCGATTTCAACCAGCTCGCGACGATCGGCGCGTTCGGCTTCGGCCTCGCGCAGGTGTACTTCCTGTTCGCGGTCGTGCTGCCCGCGTATCGCGGCGGCGGCGAGCTCGAGCGCGCTTCCGACAAGCCGTGGGACGGCGCGACGGGCCTCGAGTGGACGGTGCCGAGCCCGGCTCCGTTCCACACGTTCGAGCATCCGCCGACGGTCGAGTAATGGTTTGATGGCGTTCGCCGCCCGTGTCGCACGACGCGGGCGGCGCCAACCCGAACGAAAAAATTCGCATGACCCGGAATTCACAAAAAAGACGAACGCCCGACGAGATTCGCGCGGGCAACAGGCGGCTGCTCTTGATCCTGCTCATCGTCGTCGCCGTTTTCTTTGTGGGTGCCGTCGTCAGGCAGTGGATTGCGTCCACGTCCTGACGCAGTATTGAGGAAGTCCTGATGTCGAAGCCCGAGGCGAACGTCGATCGCGCGTTCAACCGGTCGATGCTCGTGAAGCTCGTCGTCGTGGCGGGGCTGATGTTCGGCTTTGGCTTCGCGCTGGTGCCGATGTACCGCGCGATCTGCCAGATCACCGGCATCAATAACCTGTTGCAGCGCGACGTCAGCGCGCGAGAGGCGAGAAATACGCAGATCGATTACACCCGGACGGTGTCGATCGAGCTCGACGCGAACGCGCGCGGCCCGCTCGGCTTCAAGCCGAAGCGCAACAGCATCGACGTGCATCCGGGCGAGTTGACGACGGTCGTCTACGAAGTGACGAACGGGCAGGGCAGGACGGTGGTCGCGCAGGCGATCCCGAGCTATGCGCCGAAGCAGGCCACCGAGTTCTTCAAGAAGATCGAGTGCTTCTGCTTCACGCAACAGACGCTCGCGGCGAACGAGACGCGCGACATGCCGGTCGTGTTCGTGATCGATCCGAAGCTGCCGAAGGACGTGAAGACGATCACGCTGTCGTACACGTTCTTCGAGTTGAACACGCCCGCGCCCGCCGTGCGCGGCGCGGCGGAGCGCACGGGCGGCGCTGCGGCGAAGCCCGCCGCGTGATATTGAGGAGGCGACGTAGGTGAGCGGAACGGACAACAAGAGCACGTTCGCGCAGACGATCAAGGCGGTGATGTGGTCGTTCTTCGGCGTGCGCAAGCGGCGCGATCTCGAGGCGGACGCGACGCAACTGAACCCGCTGTACGTGCTGATCGCCGCGCTGATCGGGGCGGCCGTGTTCGTCGGCGTGCTGATCCTGATCGTGCACGCGGTCGTCGGGTAGCAGGGGCGGATTCAGCGGGCGCGCCGCCGTGCGCGGCCGCGAGCAGAAACAAAGCGAGGCGGCGCCGCGCGCGCCGCTGCAGAAATAAGCCGGATCGTTCCGGAACAAATTGGACTGAAGTGGAGAATCAAGCATGACCGGTCAAAACGAGAGCCCGTACTATTTCGTGCCGCACCCGTCGCAGCACCCGATCAGCGCGGCCATCGGCCTGCTGATCATGCTCGGCTCGTTCGCGCTGTGGGTCAACGGCGAGCCGTGGGCGCCCTATACGGCGCTCGTCGGCCTGCTGTGGCTCCTGTTCGTGCTGTATCACTGGTTCGGCGACGCGATCGCCGAGTCGGAAGGCGGGATGTACGGCAAGCGCGTCGACAAGTCGTACCGCTGGAGCATGAGCTGGTTCATCTTCTCCGAAGTGATGTTCTTCGGCGCGTTCTTCGGCGCGCTGTTCTATGCGCGCGAAATCGCGATGCACCAGCTCGGCAGCCTCGACTACAAGCTGATCTGGCCGGACTTCTCCGCCGTGTGGCCGAACGAAGGCCCGGGCGCCCTCGTCGGCCACTTCAAGACGATGGGCCCGTGGCCGATCCCGACCCTCAACACCGCGCTGCTGCTGTCGTCGGGCGCGACGCTGACGGTGTCGCACCACGCGCTGCGCGAGGATCATCGCGGCAAGGCGATCGCCTGGCTCGCCGCGACGCTCGTGCTCGGCGTCTGCTTCCTGTTCCTGCAGGGCTTCGAATACTTCCACGCGTACAACGAGCTGAACCTGACGCTCGGCTCCGGCGTGTACGGCTCGACGTTCTTCCTGCTGACGGGCTTCCACGGCTTCCACGTGTTCCTGGGCGGCACGATGCTCGCGGTGGTGCTGGTGCGTATGATCCGCGGCCACTTCAAGCCGGATCACCACTTCGCGTTCGAAGGCGCCGCGTGGTACTGGCACTTCGTCGACGTCGTCTGGCTCGGCCTGTACGTCGTCGTCTACTGGCTGTAACAACGAAAACGGCCCGCGCAGCGATGCGCGGGCCGTTTGCCTGGTTCGTCGGCGCCGCGATGCGCGCCGAAGCGCCGCAGGCAGGACCGGTGCGCCGCCCCGACTTCATCGGGCGGCGCTTTTGCTTGAAGGGGCGGCACTCGTGCGGCGTTATGCCGCATCAGCGGCCGATCGGAATGCCGGTCGAATGGATCCAGCCCATCCAGTTCGCGAACAGGATGAACAGGAACAGCGAGATCGACAGCCCGACGCGCATCGCGAGCGACCAGACCATCCGCTTCGTATGGCCTCGGTCGTGCATCATGAAATACAGCGCCGACACCATGCTGGCGATGATGAGTACGAAGGCGATCGGAACGAGAATGTGCATGAAGCTAACCGGAAACCGGCAGTTGGAGGAAGAAAGGGGCATTATCGCACTTCGGTCGGGCGATCGTCGCGCCCGGGGAGCGGCGCGATGAGAATCCGCTGGCTGCCTGCGCTGCTGATTCTCGCGGTGATCGCGATCACAGTGCGGCTCGGTTTCTGGCAGCGCGACCGCGCGCATCAGAAGGAGGCGCTCGACGCGCAGATCGCGCGCTACGAGCATGCGAGCCCGGCCGACGTGCCGCGCGAGAGCGTCGCGTTGAAGGACATCGAGTTCCATCGCGTGCGCGCCACGGGGCGTTTCATGCCGGAACTCGCGGTGTTCCTCGACAACCGGCCGTACAACGATCAGCCGGGCTTCTACGTCGTGATGCCGATGAAGCTCGCGAACGGCGGCTACGTGCTCGTGAACCGCGGCTGGCTGCCGCGCAATTACGCCGATCGCACCGCGATCGAGCCGTTCGCGACGCCCGCGGGCGACGTGACGATCGAGGGCATCGCGCGCGGCAACGCGTCGCGCGCGTTCGAGCTCGGCGAGGGCGGCTCGGCCGCGCGCCAGAAGATCCGGCAGAATCTCGACGCCGCCGCGTATGCGCAGGAAACGGGCCTGCCGCTGCAGCCGTTCGTGATCCAGCAGACGAGCGACGACGGCGACAAGCTCGTGCGCGACTGGCCCGCGCCGACGACAGGCGTCGAGCGCAACTACGGTTACATGTTCCAGTGGTGGGGCATGGCGGCGGCCGCCGCCGGCTTCGGCCTGTATGCCGCGCGGCGCGCGGCGAAAAAGCAGTCCGGTGACGCGTGAGCGCGGCGCCGCGCGACGTCCATCGTTTCAAGAGGTCTCTTTGGTGATGCAATCTTCCCATCCGACGCGGCCGCAAGACGGCCGGCAAGCGGAACCCGCGCAGCGCGGCTCGTGGCGGCGCGGCCGCTGGGTGCTGCTCGCGCTCGCGCTCGTCTGCGCGGCGCCCGTGGTCGCGTCGTATTTCACGTATTACGTGATCAAGCCGCGCGGCGGTGCGACCAACTACGGCACGCTGATCGAGCCGCAGCGGCCGATTCCGCCCGATCTGACCGTCGTCGACGAAACGGGCAAGACGGTGCCGCTCGCGTCGCTGCGCGGCGTGTGGCTGTTCGTGATGGAGGACGGCGGCGCGTGCGGCGACGCATGCGCGAAGAAGCTCTACTTCATGCGCCAGGTGCGCGCGACGCAGGCGGGCGAGCGGCAGCGGATCACGATGGTGTGGCTGAAGAGCGACGCGGCGAACGTGCCGGCGGCGATCGCCGATGCGTATCCGGACACGCGCAAGCTGCGCGCCGATCCGGCCGCGGTCGCCGCGTGGCTGCCCGCCGATGCGGGCACGCAGGTCGCGGATCACCTCTATCTCGTCGATCCGAACGGCAACCTGATGATGCGTTTCCCGAAGAATCCGGACCCGAGCAAGATCAAGCAGGACGTGACGAAGCTCCTCAAGTGGTCGAGCATCGGTTGAGCGCCGGCCCCGACCGGCGATAGAGGGTAAGAGAGAAACACGATGTACCTATTGCAACTCGGCCTGATCGGCCTCTGCATCGCGCTGCTGCCGCTGTCCTACGTGTGGGTGAAGGCGGACGACGGCAAGTTCCGCAAGCTCGTCTGGATCACGACGTTCCTCACGCTCGATCTCGTGATGTTCGGCGGCTTCACGCGCCTGACCGATTCGGGGCTCGGCTGCCCGGACTGGCCGGGCTGTTACGGCACGTCGTCGCCGTTCGTCGCGCATGCGGCGATCACGGCCGCCCATCAGGCGATGCCGACGGGCCCCGTCAGCATGACGAAGGCATGGATCGAGATGATCCACCGCTATTTCGCGATGGCGATCGGCGTGCTGATCATCGCGCAGACGGCGATCGCATGGGCCGCGCGGCTGCGCCGCAAGCCGCTTCATGTCTCGCCGTGGTGGCCGACGGGCCTGCTGCTGCTGATCCTCGTGCAGGGCGCGTTCGGCGCGTGGACCGTGACGATGAAGCTGCAGCCGGTGATCGTCACGATCCACCTGCTGCTCGGCCTGACGCTGCTCGGCACGCTCGGCTGGCTCGCGGCGCGGCAGACGCCGCTGCCCGCGCACGAGCCCGGCGCGGGCCGCTACCGCGCGGCGGCGCTCGCGGCGCTTGTGCTGCTCGTCGCGCAGATCGCGCTCGGCGGCTGGGTCAGCACGAACTACGCGGTGCTCGCGTGCACCGATTTCCCGACCTGCAACGGCGCGTGGATGCCGCCGATGGACTTCCGCAACGGCTTTCACCTTTGGCGCGCGCTCGGGATGACGAACGACGGCGGCGCGATCACGCAGGACGCGCTCGTCGCGATCCACTGGACCCACCGCACGTTCGCATTCGTCGTCGTCGCGTACCTGATCGCGTTCGCGCTGAAGATGCGCCGCTTCGCGTCGCTGCGGCGGCCGGCGAACGGCGTGCTCGCCGTCGTCGTGCTGCAGTTCGTCACGGGTTTGACGAATATCGTGCTGCAATGGCCGTTACCCGTCGCCGTCGCGCACAACGGCGGGGCCGCGATCCTGCTGCTCCTCGTCGTCATGCTAAACTTTCGCATCCTTTCAAGCCGTCCCGGCCGCGTCGCGCAACCCGCGCGCGACGCCGCGCCCGCGTGACGTTGACCGTACATGGACACGACACTTTCCCATACGCCCGGTAGCCGTCTCTCCCAGTATCTGGCGCTGACGAAGCCTCGCGTCACGCAGCTCGCCGTGTTCTGCGCGGTGATCGGGATGTTCCTCGCGACGCCGGGCATGGTGCCGTGGAAAGTGCTGCTCGGCGGCACGATCGGCATCGGGCTGCTCGCGGGCTCGGCGTTCGCGATCAATTGCCTCGTCGAGCAGAAGATCGACGCGATGATGCGGCGCACCGCGTGGCGTCCGTCCGCGCGCGGCGAGATCACGACCTTGCAGATCCTCGCGTTCTCGACCGTGCTGGGCGGCCTCGGCGCGTGGACGCTCTACACGTTCACGAACCCGCTGACGATGTGGCTGACGATCGCGACGTTCGTCGGCTACGCGGTGATCTACACGCTCTTGCTCAAGCCGATGACGCCGCAGAACATCGTGATCGGCGGCGCGTCGGGCGCGATGCCGCCCGCGCTCGGCTGGGCGGCCGTCACGGGCGCGGTGCCCGGCGACGCGTGGATTCTCGTGTTGATCATCTTCGTGTGGACGCCGCCGCACTTCTGGGTGCTCGCGCTCTACCGCCGCAAGGACTACGAGAACGCGGGCCTGCCGATGCTGCCCGTCACGCACGGCGAGCAGTTCACGCGGCTGCACATCCTGCTGTACACGGTGATCCTGTTCGCCGTCACGATGATGCCGTTCATCTCCGGGATGAGCGGGGCCGTCTATCTGACGAGCGCGGTGCTGCTCGGCGCGATCTTCCTGGCGTACGCGTGGAAGATCTACCGCGATTACTCGGATGCGCTCGCGCGCCGCGCGTTCCGCTATTCGATCGTCTATCTGTCGCTGTTGTTCGCGGCGCTCCTCGTCGACCACTACGCACGTCCCATGATCGGGATGTAACTCCAACGGTTCGATCGCGATGCTCAAATCCCTGTTTGCATGCCGCCGCGCGCAGCGCGGCTGGTTGTTCGCCTGCGCACTCGCGGGCGCCTTGCTGATCGCGGGCTGCAACCAGCAGCCGGCGTTCCAGAATCTCGACATCACCGGCAACTCGCAGTTCACCGGCGACTTCGCGCTGCCGGACACGACGGGCAAGATCCGCACGCTCGGCGAATTCAAGGGCAAGGCGGTCGTGGTGTTCTTCGGCTATACGCACTGCCCGGACGTGTGCCCGACGACGATGGCGGAGCTGTCGCAGGCGCTGCAGCAGCTTGGCCCGGACGGCAAGCGCGTGCAGGTGCTGTTCGTCACCGTCGATCCGGAGCGCGACACCGCGGCGATCCTCGGCCAGTACGTGCCCGCGTTCAATCCGGCGTTCGTCGGCCTGCGGCCCGCCGACGAAGCGCAACTGAAGAAGGTGACGAAGGACTTCCGCGTCTACTATGCGAAGGTGCCGGGCAAGACGCCCGACAGCTACACGATGGACCACACCGCCGCGAGCTACGTGTTCGATCCGAGCGGCAAGCTGCGCCTGTTCGTGCGCGACGGCCAGGGGCCGGGGCCGTGGGTCCACGATCTGAAGCTGCTGCTCGACTGACGACTCGAAAACGAGCGGCTGCCTGCCGATACGGCATGCACCCCGCGGCATGCACCCCGCGGCATGCACCCCGAAGCGCCGGACGCTTGTCCGGACTTCGGGGTGTTTTTCATTACGGCAGCGCCGGCAGATTGACGCCCGGCGCGATGCGCGTCGTCTTGAATTCGGTCACCGTGTACGTGGCGAGCCCTTCGGTGACGAACGGATCGGTTTCGAGGATCGCATCGAGCTTGTCGCGCTCGATCCGCACCGCGAGGATCACGCCGCCGTCGCGCGGCACCTTCGGCCCGCACGCGACGAACACGCCGGCGTCGAAATGGCGTTGCAGGTAGGCGCGGTGGCGTTCGAGCGCGTCGTCGATGCGCTCGAGCGGCGCGGTGTAGCGGATGTCGATCACGTACATGGAGGCCTCGTTGAATGTGGGCCGCGACGCCATGCCGCAGCCAAGCCGCTCTTGTAGCACAGTCGTCGCCATCGCGCTTCCATTCAAGTTGTAAGCCGGCGTGCCGTAAATAGCGGCAGCGATCGTTCGCGGCCGGGGCCGCGGCGCGGACGGCGCGCGACGAACACGACACGGGAACGCACACACGATGAACAGAATGAGCTTGAACCGCAAGCTGTGGCTGGCGCTTGCGCTCGTATGGGTCGGATTGCTGGGGGTAGGCGCGTGGAGCGCGTTCGAGACGCGCACGACGATGCTCGCCGAGCGCAAGGAAGGGATGGCGAATCTCGTCGATTCGGCGGCGGGCGTGGTGAAGGCGTACTACGCGCTCGCGCAGAGCGGCAGGATGAGCGACGAGGACGCACGGCGCGAAGCGCTCGCGCGCCTGTCGGCGATGCGCTATGGGGATTCCGGCTACTTGTTCGTGACGGACTCGACGCCCGTCGTGCTGATGCATCCGACGCTGCCGAAGCTCGTCGGCACGCAGGTCGGCGATTACCTGGACCCGGACGGCAAGCGGCTTTTCGTCACGATCGTGAACGCGGCGAAGGAGAGCGGGCGCGGCTTCGCCGAGTATCGCGGGCGACTGCCGCACAGCGAGACCGCGGTGCCGAAGATCAGCTACGTGACGCGCTTCGCGCCGTGGGACTGGAACATCTCGAGCGGCGTGTTCCTGAAGGACATCGATACCGTCTACTACGAGACGCTCGTCGGCCATCTCGCGATGGTGTTCGTGATCGGCCTCGTGATCACGGCGGCGATGCTCGTCATCATCCGCAACGTGCGCGCGAGCCTCGGCGGCGAGCCGGATGCGGCGGCCTCGCTCGCCGCGCGGATCGCGGCGGGCGACCTGACGCGGCCCGTCACGGTGCGCGCGGGCGACAGGACGAGCATGATGGCCGCGATGCGCGACATGCAGGGCCGCCTGCGGTCGACGATCGGCGGCATCCGCCAGGCGGCCGAATCGATCGCGGCCGCGAGCCACGAGATCGCGTCGGGCAATCACGATCTGTCGCAGCGCACCGAGCAGCAGGCCGCATCGCTCGAAGAGACCGCGGCGAGCATGGAAGAGCTGACCGCGACCGTCAAGCAGAACGCCGAGAACGCGCGGCAGGCGAGCGGGCTCGCGAACAGCGCGTCCGAGATCGCGCTGAAGGGCAACGACGTCGTGAGCCGCGTGATCGGCACGATGGGCGAGATCAACGACAGCTCGCAGAAGATCGCCGACATCATCGGCGTGATCGACGGCATCGCGTTCCAGACCAACATCCTCGCGCTGAATGCGGCCGTCGAGGCGGCGCGCGCGGGCGAGCAGGGCCGCGGCTTCGCGGTCGTCGCGGGCGAGGTGCGCTCGCTCGCGCAGAGGAGCGCGACGGCCGCGAAGGAGATCAAGCAACTGATCGACGCGTCGGTGGAGCGCGTGAGCAACGGCTCGGCGCTCGTCGGCCAGGCGGGCGAGACGATGACGGAGATCCTGCAGGCGGTGCGGCGCGTGACCGACATCATGGGCGAGATCGCGGCCGCGTCCGAGGAGCAGTCGAGCGGGATTTCGCAAGTCGGCCGCGCGGTCACGCAGATGGACGAAATGACGCAGCAGAATGCGGCGCTCGTCGAGGAGGCGGCGGCCGCGGCGTCGTCGCTTCAGGAGCAGGCGGCGCGGCTGCGCGAATCGGTGAGCGCGTTCCAGGTCGGCGACGGCGCGGCGGCCGCGGGGGCGCCGAGCGCGGCGGCGGGCAGCGGCCCGAATGCGGCCGCGTCGTCCGGGCGCGTCGAGCCGGCGCTCGCATGACGCATTCCCATACCTATATGAGCGGGATGTATTTCACAGCCTGGCGATCTTGTGACACCATTTGCGCTTTCGTCCGCGCGGCCCGGCCGGTCAGGCCGTCGCGCCCCCTCTACCGAGCCTGGATGGTTCCGCAAGCAAGCGAGAAATAGATGAAGCGTCGCACTCTCCTGAAAGTTGTCTCCGCGGTCGCGGCCGGCGCCGCCGCCCTTTCCGTTTCCGTCGGCGCGCAGGCGCAGGACAAGGTGATCAAGGTGGGCACGGTCGCGGGCCCCGACGCGCAGGTCTGGCAAGTCGTCCAGAAGGTCGCGAAGGAAAAGCAGGGCCTCGATGTGAAGGTCATCGAGTTCAACGACTACGTGCAGCCGAACGCGGCGCTCGATGCGGGCGACCTCGACGCGAACAGCTTCCAGCACCAGCCGTACCTCGACAGCCAGGTGAAGCAGCGCGGCTACAAGATCGTGAGCGCGGGCCTCACGTACATCTCGCCGATCGGCGTCTATTCGAAGAAGTTCAAGACGCTGAAGGATCTGCCCGCGGGCGCGAAGGTCGCGCTGCCGAACGATCCGTCGAACGAGAACCGCGCGCTGCTGCTGCTGCAGACGCAGGGCGTGATCAAGCTGAAGGCGGGCGCCGGCACGGGCGGCAGCAACGCGACCGTGCTCGACGTCGCCGAGAATCCGAAGAAGCTGAAGCTGACCGAGCTCGACGCCGCGCAACTGCCGCGCGTGCTGTCCGACGTCGACGCGGCCGTGATCAACACGAACTACGCGCTCGCGGCGAACCTGCAGCCGACCAAGGACGCGATCGCGCTCGAATCGCTGACGAGCCCTTACGCGAACCTGATCGCGGTCCGCGCGAAGGACAAGGATCAGCCGTGGGTGAAGAAGCTCGTGAAGGCGTACCAGTCGCCGGAAGTGAAGGAGTTCATCACGAAGCAGTTCAAGGGTTCGATGGTCGCGTCGTTCTGAGCGTCGTCCGATCGTCCCGAATCGCCGAAGGCCCGCGCATCGCGCGGGCTTATTTGTTTTCGGCCGCGCATCGGGCATCGGGCGGCCGCCGGCGCGGCGCTCTCGGTACTGTCCCGAAATATTGAACGGTCTGGGGAAATGGTATCCTCAGACGCTTGCCGCCGCGCCCGTTCCGGCGCGGCCGCGCGGGCCGCGCACGTTCCGGGGAGCGCGGCCCGTCCACCATTCAGAACCGGGGGAGACAGACAGATGAAGCGATTCAAGATCGTGGCCGCTCATTCGATTGCGGCGGGCGTCGCGGCATTCGCGATGCTGGGCGCCGGCGCCGCGCACGCGCAGACCGTCAAGGTGCTGTCGATCGTCGATCATCCGGCGCTCGACGCGATCCGCGACGGCGTGCGCGCCGAGCTGAAGGCCGAAGGCTACGGCGACGACAGGCTCAAGTGGGAATACCAGAGCGCGCAGGGCAATACGGGCACCGCCGCGCAGATCGCGCGCAAGTTCATCGGCGACCGTCCGGACGTGATCGTCGCGATCGCGACGCCCGCCGCGCAGGCCGTCGTCGCGTCGACGAAGAGCGTGCCTGTCGTCTATTCGGGCGTGACCGATCCCGTTGCCGCGCAGCTCGTCAAGGGCTGGGGGCCGACCGGCACCAACGTGACGGGCGTGTCCGACAAACTGCCGCTCGACCGGCAGGTCGCGCTCATCAAGCGCGTGGCGCCGAAGGCGAAGACGGTCGGGATGGTCTACAACCCGGGCGAGGCGAACTCGGTCGTCGTCGTGAAGGAAATGAAGGAGATCCTCGCGAAGCAGGGGATGACGCTCAAGGAAGCGGCCGCGCCGCGCACCGTCGACATCGCGCCCGCCGCGAAGAGCCTGATCGGCAAGGTCGACGTGATCTACACGAATACCGACAACAACGTCGTGTCCGCATACGAATCGCTCGTGAAGGTCGCGAACGAGGCGAAGATCCCGCTCGTCGCGGGCGACACCGACAGCGTGAAGCGCGGCGGCGTCGCGGCGCTCGGCATCAACTACGGCGACCTCGGCCGGCAGACGGGCAAGGTCGTCGCGCGCATCCTGAAGGGCGAGAAGCCGGGCGCGATCGCATCGGAGACGAGCAGCAATCTCGAACTGTTCGTGAACACCGACGCGGCCGCGAAGCAGGGCGTGACGCTTTCGCCCGATCTCGTCAAAGAAGCGAAGACGGTCATCAAGTAACGCACGTGCGGGCGGCGGCCGGTCTCGACGGGCTTCGATGCGCCGGGCGTCGGCATGTCGGGCGTCGCTACGCTTGGCCGTGTTTTGCTTCGGCGGTCCGCGACGCATTGCGCGACAGGCGCCGCGCGCGGCCGACGCATCCGGGCCGAGTCGGGTCCGGCCTGGCCGCCGCGCTCGCCGCTCCGTCACGCGCAGCACGCTGCAACAGGATTTCCCCAACCATGTCTCTTTTTTCTCTTCTCGGCGCGCTGGAGATCGGCCTCATCTTCAGCCTCGTCGCGCTCGGGGTGCTGATCTCGTTTCGCATCCTCAATTTTCCGGACCTGACCGTCGACGGCAGCTTTCCGCTCGGCGGCGCCGTCGCCGCGACGCTGATCGCCGCGGGCCACGATCCGTTCACGTCGACACTCGCCGCGATCGCCGCGGGCGCGTGCGCGGGCTTCGTCACCGGCTGGCTGAACGTGCGGCTGAAGATCATGGATCTGCTCGCGAGCATCCTGATGATGATCGCGCTCTATTCGGTGAACCTGCGGATCATGGGCCGGCCGAACGTGCCGCTCATCACCGAGCCGACGCTCTTCACGGTGCTGCAGCTCGACTGGATGCCCGACTACGTGCTGCGGCCGGCGCTCCTTGCCGTCGTCGTCGTGATCGCGAAGCTCGGCCTCGACTGGTTCTTCTCGTCGCAGCTCGGGCTCGCGATGCGCGCGACGGGCGCGAATCCGCGAATGGCGCGCGCGCAGGGCATCGCGACGGGCCGCGCGACGCTCGCCGGCATGGCGCTGTCGAACGCGCTCGTCGCGCTCGCGGGCGCGCTTTTTGCGCAGACGCAGGGCGGCTCGGACATCTCGATGGGGATCGGCACGATCGTGATCGGGCTCGCCGCCGTGATCATCGGCGAGACGCTGCTGCCCGCGCGGCGGCTCTTTCTCACGACGCTCGCCGTCGTGCTCGGCGCGATCCTCTATCGTTTCTTCATCGCGCTCGCGCTCAACAGCGAGTTCGTCGGCCTGAAGGCGCAGGACCTGAACCTCGTGACGGCCGTGCTCGTGACGGTCGCGCTCGTGCTGCCCGCGACGCGCAAGAAACTGTTCGGCCGCAAGACGAGGGGGGCGTAAATGCTCTGCGCACAAGACCTGAAGCTCACGTTCAACCCCGGCACGCCGATCGAGACGCGCGCGCTGCGCGGGCTGTCGCTCGACATTCCGGACGGCCAGTTCGTCACGGTGATCGGCTCGAACGGCGCCGGGAAATCGACGTTCCTGAATTCGGTGAGCGGCGATCAGCCGGTCGATTCGGGACGGATCGCGATCGACGGCATCGACGTCACGCGCAAGCCGGCGTGGGATCGTGCGCCGCTCGTCGCGCGCGTGTTCCAGGACCCGATGGCGGGCACCTGTGAAGCGCTGACGATCGAGGAGAACATGTCGCTCGCGATGGCGCGCGGCGCGCGGCGCGGCTTTCTGCCGGCGCTGAACCGCGCGTCGCGCGAGCTGTTTCGCGACAGGCTGCGGCTGCTGAATCTCGGGCTCGAGAACCGGCTCACCGATCGCATCGGCCTGTTGTCGGGCGGACAGCGGCAGGCGGTGAGCCTGCTGATGGCGTCGCTGCGGCCGTCGCGCATCCTGCTGCTCGACGAGCACACGGCCGCGCTCGATCCGAAGACGGCCGCGTTCGTGCTGGAGCTGACCGCGCGGATCGTCGAGGAAAGCCGGCTGACGACGATGATGGTCACGCACAGCATGCGGCAGGCGCTCGATTACGGCGATCGCACGGTGATGCTGCATCAGGGGCAGGTGGTGCTCGACGTGTCCGGCGACGAGCGTCGCGGGCTCGACGTGCCCGATCTGCTGCAATTGTTCGAGAAGACGCGGCACGAGAAGCTCGACGACGACGCGTTGCTGCTCGGCTGACGGGCGGTTTCGGCGGCGGCTGCGGTTTCGGGGCGGTCGTTTCGGGATGCCGTGCCGGGACGGACGCTGCTTCGGCCGCTGGCCGAACGGGCGTGGTTCGTGATGTGCGCAGCGAACGCATTGCCATATGTTGCATAAACATGCAGTAATCGGCTATGCGACGTCCGCTTCCTCCCTCTCCCTCGAATCGCTGCATCCGTCGCTCTGGACCTTTATTCTGGCGATGCATGGTTTGTGGCCCGATAGCATAGAAACGTTGCGATGCCTTGCTGCTGCATAGCGCGGCTTTGCCTGGGTGGACATGTCAGGTCCGGCACTCGTACCAGCCCTTCGACTGATTGACGATGCGCACCACCAACAGCATGACCGGCACTTCGATCAGCACACCGACGACGGTGGCCAGCGCCGCACCGGAATGGAAACCGAACAGGCTGATTGCGGCCGCGACGGCCAGCTCGAAGAAGTTGGATGCGCCGATTAGTGCGGACGGGCACGCGATGTTGTGCTTCTCGCCCACGGCGCGATTGAGCCAGTAAGCGAGCGCCGAGTTGAAAAACACTTGAATCAGGATCGGCACCGCGAGCAGCGCGATCACCAGCGGCTGCTTCAGGATCGCTTCGCCCTGGAACGCAAACAGCAACACGAGTGTGGTCAGCAGCGCGGCGATCGACCACGGGCCGATCTTCGCCATCGCGGCATCGAATGCAGCCTGACCGTTCGCGAGCAGCCGCTTGCGCAGGATCTGCGCAATGATCACCGGGATAACGATGTAAAGCACGACGGACGTGAGCAGCGTCGCCCACGGCACCGTGATTGCGGACATCCCCAGCAGCAGGCCGACCAGCGGCGCGAAGGCGATCACCATGATGCTGTCGTTCAGCGCGACCTGCGACAACGTGAACAGCGGATCGCCGCCCGTCAGTCGACTCCACACGAATACCATCGCCGTGCACGGTGCGGCGGCCAGCAAGATCAAGCCGGCGATGTAGCTGTCGAGCTGATCAGCGGGCAGCATCGGCGCGAACAGGTGGCGGATGAACAGCCAGCCGAGGAATGCCATCGAGAACGGTTTGACGAGCCAGTTCACGGCGAGCGTGACGCCGATGCCTTTCACGTGCTGGCGCACTTCATGCAGAGCGCCAAAGTCGACCTTGACCAGCATCGGGATGATCATCACCCAGATCAGCAGCCCGACCGGGAGATTGACCTGCGCATATTCCATCCGGCCGATCTGCTGGAACAGGCCGGGCAGCACCTGGCCGAGCGCGATGCCGGCGAGGATGCACAGCGCAACCCAGACGGTCAGATAGCGTTCGAAGAAATTGATGGAAGGCTTTGCGACGGCCTGGCCCGGCGGGGCGACATTGGACGCGTTCATTGGACAGGGGTCGGTCTTGAAGTCGTCGGCAGCCGCGTGTTTCGGCAGGCCGCCATGCGAATGTTCAGTTCTGCGAGATCTCGGTCAACGCTGTCTGGAGTTCGGTATTGCTCATGCGATCGAGCGGCAGCGCCAGCAACTGCAGCATGCGATAGCCGATTGCCTGGCGTGTGAGTTCGAACGCGAGGCGCTTGCCTTCGTCGCCGCCCGCTGCATTCGACGGATCGGCGTAGCCCCAGTGCACTTTGACGGGGCTACCGGGCCAGTACGGGCACGTCTCGGCGGCCGCGCTATCGCACACCGTGATGACGACGCGCATTTCGGGCGCACTGTCCCCGACGAACTCGTCCCAGCTCTTGCTACGGTAGTCGCTCACGTCGATACCGGCGTTCGTCAGCGCCTCCAGCGCGCACGGATTGAGGCGACCGCTCGGCGCGCTGCCGGCGCTGTACGCTCGCACATCCTTGCCGAGCTTCGCTGCCCAGTGATTGAGCATCCCTTCCGACAGCACGCTGCGCGCCGAGTTGTGGGTGCAGAGGATCAGTACGTTCGTGGTCATGTCCGAGAATCCAGATTTACTGTTGGCCGATTTCGCGCACCGATTTCTGCAGCGCGACGTTATCGAGTTTGGTGAGCGGCAATGACAGCAGCAGGTCGATCCGACGCTTCAACGTCAGCGCGGCGTCGTGCATGGCCTGCTGCTTCTGCTCGTCGGAGCCCTCGACATCGGCCAGGTCAGGCACGCCCCAGTGCGCGGTGATCGGTTGACCGGGCCAGATCGGGCAGACCTCGCCGGCGGCCTTGCCGCACACGGTGAAGACAAAATCGAGCATGGGCGCGCCAGGCGCCGCAAATTCATCCCGGCTCTTGCTTCGATACCCTTCGGTCGGCAATTGCCAACGTGCCAGCTCGCGCAGTGCGAACGGGTTCACCTCGCCTTTCGGATGACTGCCGGCCCGAGTAGGCAACGAAGCGCCCGTCGCCAAGCTGGGTCATCAAGCCTTCGGACAGGATCGATCGGGCGGAATTGCCGGTACAGATGAACAGCACGTTGTAGCGCTTGCCGCTCATGGTCGGACCTCAGCAGCAGGAAGATTTCACCGGCACGCCGATCGGCTTGCCGCGCGCGGGGGAACAGCAAGCAGAAGCGTCGGCGTTCGATTCAGCCGCCGGCGCGCTACGGGATTCACCGAAGGTTGGAACCTCGCCGAGCGTCTGGTATGTCTCCCAGGCAACGCCTTGCGGATCGACCGTCCAGTATTTGTCGGAACGCGCATAGCAGCACGCCGTGCCGATCTGCGCGTCGACGGGCAAGGACGCCGCGCTTAAACGCGCGTGCATTTCCGCAAGCTCGGTCTCGTTCTCGACCTGCACGCCGAGATGGTCGAGGCCCGGCGCTGCGCCGCGCTGCGAGATCGCAAAATTGATGTGCGGGTCGTCGAGCATCCACTTGGCGTAGTCGTCCTTGACGACGGTCGGTTCGGCGGCGAACAGCGCCGAGTAGAAGCGAACGCTCTCGGCGAGATCGGCGACGCCGACGTGAACATGAAAGCGTTTCATGATTGATGCTTCTTGGACGTCGAACAGGCGGCTGCCGGCGAGCAAGGGTTGCCGCCGCAGCAGTTCTCCGTGAGGTAGGCCAGCAGGCCATTCATCGTTTCGAAGTTCGCGCAGTAGAAGACGAAGCGGCCTTCCTGGCGGCTAGTGACGAGCTGCGCATGCGCCAACTCCTTCAAATGGAAGGAGAGCGACGATGGCGGCACATCTAGCAGCGTGGCAATCTGCCCGGCCGGCATGCCCTCCGGGCCCGCCTGCACAAGAGCACGGAAGATGGCGAGCCGGGACTCGTGCGCGAGTGCTGCGAGGGCAGCAATGGTTTGGTTCGTTTCCATTATTCGATAATAATGGAAATATTGAATATTGCGAAGGATCGACACACACTCGACCAGCGGGTTCGTCGACGCCCTCTGGCAATCCCGGAATCTTGCGTTAGAATAACTGTATATTTATACAGTATTTGATGAGAGTTCCCCCATGAATCGCACCGTTATTCAGCCCCTGCAGATGCGCGGCTCCGATGAACGGGCGCGTTCTATTGATGCGTTACTCGACAGAACCATGTATTCCGACTTGGGGGGAATAACGCTCTGGCGCGGCTCGCAGCTCGCGCGCGGCGGCCCGCGCACGGTCGATACCGGCTATGCGGCGCTGTCGGCCGAGTTGCCGGGGGGCGGCTGGCCGGTCGGCGGGCTCGTCGAGCTGCTCGTGCCGCACGCGGGCTGCGGCGAGATGCGCGTGCTCGCGCCCGCGCTCGCGGCGACGGGCAGCGCGCGGCGGCCGCTCGCGTTCGTCGCGCCGCCGCAGCCGCCGCACGCGTGCGCGCTCGCCGGCCTCGGTGTGCCGCTCGACGCGCTGCTGTGGCTGCGCGCGGACAGCGGCGCCAACGCGCTGTGGGCGGCCGAGCAGGCGCTCAAGACAGGCTGCTGCGGCGCGCTCCTGCTGTGGCAGCAGAACACGCGCGCCGAGGCGCTGCGCCGCCTGCATCTCGCCGCCGCCCGCGCGGGCGACACGCTGTTCGTGATGTTCCGGCCGCTCGCCGCCGCGCAGCAGCCGTCGCCCGCGGTGCTGCGCCTCGCGCTGCATCCGTCGCCGGGCGGGGTGTCGGTCGAGATCGTCAAGCGCCGCGGGCCGGCGTGCGGCGAGCCGCTTTCGCTCGAATTGCCGTCGCCCATCGTGGAGAGCCGCTATGCGCGTCTTGCTCGGCATCCATCTGCCGCGCCTGCCGCTCGACGTGTGCGCACCGCCGTCGCCTGACGGCGGCAACGGCTGTGCGGTGCTCGAGCAGGGCGTCGTGCTGATCGCCGATTCGGCCGCGCGCGCGCATGGCGTGCGCGTCGGCATGAAGCGCGGCGGCGTGCTGACGCTCGCGTCCGGCACGCGGCTCGTCGAGCGCGATCCGGCGCGCGAGGCCGACGCGCTGCGCGCGGTCGCGCTCGCGCTGCTGCGCTTCTCGCCGTGCGTCGCGCTCGACGACGAAGCGACGCTCGTCGTCGACGTCGGCGCGAGCCTGCGGCTGTTCGGCGGCCTGCCGTCGCTGTGCCGGCAGGTGCGCGCAACGCTCGCCACGCTTGGCTATGCGGCGCGTCTTGCCGCCGCGCCGACGGGGCGCGGCGCGTGGCTGCTCGCACGCGCGCCGGGCAAGCCGGGCGCGCGGCGGCGGATCGTGCGGGCGGCGTCGCTCGCGCGCGCGCTCGATGCGCTGCCGTGCGAGCTGCTGCCCGCCGCGCGCCCGTACGCCGGCTGGTTCGACGGCATTGGCTGCCGCATGCTCGCCGATCTGCGCCGCCTGCCGCGCGCGGGGCTCACGCGCCGCTGCGGTCCCGCGCTCGTCGCCGCGCTCGATCGCGCATACGGCGACGCCGTGGAGCCGCTCGCCTGGATGCCGGTGCCGCCCGTGTTCGACATGCGCCTCGAATTGCCGGAGCGTGTCGAATATGCGCAAGCCGTGCTGTTCGTCGCGCGGCGGCTCGTCGTGCAACTGTGCGGCTGGCTCGCCGCGCGGCAGTTGTCGCTGTCGGCGATGGCGTTCGCGCTCGAGCACGAGCGCGGCCGCCAGGCGGTGCCGCCGACGCCGCTCGAACTCGCGTTCGCCGAGCCCGCGCGCGACGAGGCGCACTTCATGCGCGTCCTCGGCGAGCGGCTCGCGCGCGTCGCGCTGCCCGCCGCGGTGATCGCGGTGCGTCTGACGGCGACGCGCGTCGAATCGGTCGCGCCGCCCGCCGACGATCTGTTCCCCGAGCCGGGCGGCACCCGCGAGGCGCGCGCGCGGCTCGTCGAGCTCCTGACCGCGCGGCTCGGCGCGGACAACGTGCTGCGCGCGGCGCCCATCGCCGATCACCGGCCCGAGGCAGCGAACCGCTGGCTGCCGCTCGGCGCGCCGGCGGGCAAGCCGGCCGTGCCGGGCGTCGCGCCGCCGCGTCCCGCGTGGCTGCTCGCGCCGCCGCTGCCGCTCGTGATGCGCGAGAACCGGCCGTTCTACCGCACGCCGCTCAGGTTCGTGTCGTCGATCGAGCGGATCGAGGCCGGCTGGTTCGACGGCCAGCTCGTCGCGCGCGACTATCGCATCGCGCAGGACGGCGACGGCGCGTGCTACTGGGTCTACCAGGAGCGCGGCAGCGGCGCGGCGGGGCAATGCTGGTTCCTGCACGGCCTGTTCGGGTGAGCGGCATGGATTCGCCGTTCAAGAGCCTGCCCGATTACGCGGAGCTGTTCTGCCGGTCGAACTTCTCGTTCCTGCACGGCGCATCGTCGGCGGAAGAGCTCATCGAGCGCGCAAAGAAGCAGGGCTATCGCGGCATCGCGATCACCGACGAATGCTCGCTCGCCGGGGCGCCGCGCATGCACGTCGCGGCGAAGGCGCAGGGGTTGCCGCTCGTCGTCGGCGCGTACTTCGACGTGACGCCGGACGACGTCGCGCCGGGCCGCGATCCGGGGCCCGGCGCGTTCGGTCTCGTGCTGCTCGCGCAGAACCGGGAGGGCTACGGCAACCTCTCCGAGCTGATTTCGTGGCGGCGGATGGACGCGCCCAAAGGCACCTACCGGCTCACGCCGCGCATGCTCGCCGCGCCGCCGCCGCCGTTCGCGCATCTGCGCGGCGTGCCCGACTGCTTCGCGATTCTCGTGCCGACGTATCCGGCGCGCGCCGACGTGCTCGACGCGCAACTCGCGTGGTTCGACGCGCTGTTCGGCGAGCGCGCGCGGCTCGGGCTCGTCCAGTTGCAGCGCGCGCTCGACGGCGCTCATCGCGAGGAAGTCCGGGCGGCGGGCGAGCGGCGCGGGATGCGCCTCGTCGCGCTCGGCGACGTGACGATGCACATCCGCTCGTGCAAGCCGCTGCAGGACACGATGACGGCGATCAGGCTCGGGATGCCGATTGCCGAATGCGGCCATGCGCTCGCGCCGAACGCGGAGCAGCACTTGCGCACGCGCCAGCGGATCGCGCAGTTGTTTCCGGCCGACGCGGTCGCGCAGACGTGCCGGATGCTCGACGCATGCGCTTTCTCGCTCGACGAGCTGCGCTACGAATATCCGCATGAAATCGTTCCCGCAGGGCATACGCCGGCGAGCTATCTGGCGCAGGAAACCTGGGCGGGCGCGCGCGAGCGCTATCCCGGCGGCATGCCGGAAACGGTGCGAAAAAGAATCGAGTACGAACTCGCGCTGATCGCCGAGCTGAACTACGAGCCGTATTTCCTGACGGTCTACGACATCGTCCAATACGCGCGCAGCAAGAACATCCTGTGCCAGGGGCGCGGCTCGGCGGCGAACTCGGTCGTCTGCTATTGCCTGCACGTGACCGAGGTGGACCCCGAGCGCAGCACGCTGCTGTTCGAGCGCTTCATCAGCCGCGAGCGCGGCGAGCCGCCCGACATCGACGTCGACTTCGAGCATCAGCGCCGCGAGGAGGTCATCCAGTATCTCTACGAGAAATACGGCCACGACCGCGCGGCGCTCGCGGCGGCCGTATCGACCTATCGCCCGCGCGGCGCGCTGCGCGAGACCGGCAAGGCGCTCGGCGTCGATCCGATGCTCGTCGAGCGGGTCGCGAAGGCGCATCGCTGGTTCGACGGCAGCCGCGATCTGCTCGCGCGCTTCGAGTCGGTCGGGCTTGATCCGGACACGCCGCTCATTGGCGCGTGGGCCGAACTCGCCGCGCGGCTGCTGAACTTTCCGCGCCACCTGTCGCAGCACTCGGGCGGCTTCGTGGTGAGCCGCGGCAAGCTCACGCGGCTCGTGCCGGTCGAGAACGCGGCGATGGAGGGGCGGCGCGTGATCCAGTGGGACAAGGACGATCTGGAGGCGCTCGGGCTGATGAAGGTCGACGTGCTCGCGCTCGGCATGCTGTCCGCGCTGCATCGCGCGTTCGACATGGTCACGGCGTGGCGCGGCGCGCGGGATGGCAAGCCGTTCGGAATGGCGCACATCGAGCAGGGCGACGTGAAGACATACGACATGATTTGCCGCGCGGACACGGTCGGCGTGTTCCAGATCGAGTCGCGCGCGCAGATGTCGATGCTGCCGCGCTTGCGGCCGCGCAACTATTACGATCTCGTGATCGAGGTCGCGATCGTGCGGCCGGGGCCGATCCAGGGCGGCGCGGTGCATCCGTACCTGAAGCGGCGGCAAGGGCTCGAGCCCGTCACGTATCCGAAGGCCGATCTGAAGCAGGCGCTCGAGCGCACGCGCGGCGTGCCGATCTTCCAGGAGCAGGTGATGCAGATCGCGATCATCGCCGCGGGCTTCACGCCCGGCGAGGCCGACGAGCTGCGCCGGGCGATGGCCGCATGGAAGCGCAAGGGCAATATCGAGCAGTACCGGCGCAAGATCGTCGACGGCATGCGCGAGCGCGACTATCCGCCTGAATTCGCCGAGCAGATCTTCGAGCAGATCAAGGGCTTCGGCGAATACGGCTTTCCGGAGAGCCACGCGGCGAGCTTCGCGCATCTCGTCTACGCAAGTAGCTGGCTCAAGTGCCACGAGCCGGCGATCTTTCTCGCCGCGCTCCTGAACAGCCAGCCGATGGGCTTCTATCCGCCCGCGCAGCTCGTGCAGGACGCGAAGCGCCACGGCGTGACGGTGCTGCCGATCGACGCGACGAAGAGCGACTGGGAAGCGTCGCTCGAAGCGCGGCCCGGCGCGGCGCCGCCCGACGGCGGGCCGTCGGTGCGGCTCGGCCTGTCGCTCGTGCGCGGGCTGGGCGAGGAGGCCGCGCGGCGGATCGAGGCGGCGCGCGCGGCGGGGCCGTTCGCGAGCGTCGACGAACTCGCGCGCCGCGCGCGCCTCGAGCGCCGCGATCTCGAGGCGCTCGCCGCCGCGAACGCGTTCGCGACGCTCGCCGGCAATCGCCGCGATGCGCTGTGGCAGGCGGTCGCCGCCGTGCCGGAGCGCGGCCTGCTCGCCGCCGCGCCGATCGACGAAGCGGTGAGGCCGGCGCTCGGCGCGCCGTCCGAGGCCGACGACGTGTTCGCCGACTATCACACGATCGGCCTCACGCTGAACCGGCATCCGGTCGCGCTGCTGCGGCCCGCGCTCGATGCGCGGCGGCTGTCGTCCGCCGCGGCGCTGCGCGATCGCCGCAACGGCCAGCTCGCGCGCGCGTGCGGGCTCGTGACCGCGCGGCAGATGCCGGGCACGGCGAAGGGCGTGCTGTTCGTCACGCTCGAGGACGAGACGGGCAGCGTGAACGTGATCGTCCGGCCGGAGCTGCTCGAGCGGCAGCGGCGCGAGACGCTCGATTCGCGGCTGCTCGCGGTGTCGGGCGTCTGGCAGTGCGAGAGCGATGTCCGGCATCTCGTCGCGCAATATCTGGAGGATCTGACGCCGCTGATCGCGGGCTTGCGAACCGAGAGCCGCGAATTCCATTGACCGGCCGCGAATCGATGCATACCAATGCGCAACACTGGTGCTATTTCGGTATCTATTCGGCCGAAATCCGGCTTGCTCCAACCCCCGTGTCCAGCGGCCGGTCTTTGGCATGCGGGTAAATACCTATCCAGAAATATCCTGTAAATAAAGGGCTTCGACACGTCGAGGCCCTTGGCTGACAACACTTTCCGGCGAGCCGGCATTCCGGTTTCGATCAAATTGACTGGTATTATTTTGGTTATATAATGGCCTCGCTTTTCGGACGACGCCCTCCCGTTTTCGTACCCGGAGACCTATGGACATCGGCTGGTCGGCGCTGGCGCCCGACGCCCGCAGCGACACCCCGCTCTACCTGCAGCTCGCCCGCAATCTCGCGGGCGCGATTCACGGCGGCGCCTGGCGCGCCGGCGAAGCGCTGCCGTCCGAGCGCGGCTTGTCGGCGGGGGCGGGCGTGTCGCGCATCACCGCGCGCCGCGCGCTCGCGCTCCTCGTCGAGCAGGGCCTCATCCGGCGCGTGCGCGGCGCGGGCAGCTTCATCACGCCGCGCGTCGCGGATCCGCTGTCGCGGCTCGTCGGGTTCACCGCGAAGATGCGCCAGCGCGGCTTCGCGCCCGATTCGGTGTGGCTCGCGCGCAGCCTGCGCGCCGCGAGCCGCGACGAGCTCGCGCGCTTCAGCCTGTCGCCCGGCGCGACGGTCGCGCGCCTCGAGCGGCTGCGGCGCGCGGACGGCGTCGTGATGGCGTACGAGCGCTCGACGCTGCCCGCGACCTGCGTGCCCGAGCCGCAGGCGCTCGAAGGGTCGCTGTACGGCTACCTGCGGTCGCGCGGTCTCGACGTGGTGCGCGCGTCGCAGCGCTTTCGCGCGGTGAATGCGGCGGCCGACGTCGCACAGTGGCTCGGCCTCGTGCCGGGCGCGGCGCTCCTCGTCATCACGCGGATCGGTTACGGCGCCGATCGGCGGGCGATCGAAGCGACCGAAACCTATTGCCGCGACGATTACTACGATTTCGTCGCCGAGCTGAAACGCTGACACGACAGACTGTCCGCGGCAGCCCGGACGACTGGCAAGCCCTCTCGCAAGCAGCAAGCGGTACCGACCCCATACGCATCACCAGATATCAGAGAACGTCATGCTGACCGGAAACATACTGACCGCCGAAGGCTGGATTCACGGCACGCTCGAATTCGAGAACGGCCGGATCACGGCGCTGTCGGGCGACGCGACGGACCCGTCGAAGAACGATGCGCCCTACATCCTGCCCGGCTTCATCGACCTGCACGTGCACGGCGCGGGCGGCGCGGACGTGATGGAAGGCGGCGACGCGATCGAGACGATCGCGCGCACGCATGCGCGCTACGGCACGACGAGCCTGCTCGCGACGACGATGACCGCGCCGCGCGACGAGCTGATGCGCGTCGTCGCGAACCTGGGCGACGTCGCGCGCACGCGCACGCCGGGCGGCTCGCGCGTGCTCGGCGTGCATCTCGAAGGCCCGTACATCAATCCCGGCAAGCTCGGCGCGCAGCCGGACGCGGCGGTGTCCGCGGTGCTCGACGAGGTGCTGAAGTACCTGTCGATCGCGCCGATCCGCGTCGTCACGCTCGCGCCGGAGATTTCCGGGCACGTCGAGATCATCTCGGAGATGGCCGCGCGCGGCGTGCGCGTGCAGCTCGGCCATTCGCTCGGCACGTACGACGACGCGGTCGCCGCGCTCAAGCACGGCGCCTGCGGCTTCACGCACCTGTTCAACGCGATGTCGCCGCTGCATCACCGCAATCCCGGCATCGTCGGCGCGGCGCTCGCGCACGCCGAATACGCGGAGATCATCCCGGACCTCCTGCACGTGCATCCGGGCGCGATCCGCGCGGCGCTGCGCGCGATTCCGCGCCTGTACGTGGTGACCGACAGCACGTCGGCCACCGGCATGCCCGACGGCGAATACCGGCTCGGCAGCCAGCGCGTGACGAAGTGCCTGGGCGGCGTGCGTCTTGCCGACGGCACGCTCGCCGGCAGCACGCTGACGATGGATCAGGCGCTGCGCAATCTCGTGTCGCTCGGCCTGCCGATCGCCGACGTGTCGAACCGGATGTCGCGCTACGCGGCCGACTACCTCGGGCTCGCCGATCGCGGCCGCATCGCGCGCGGCGCGTGGGCCGACGTCGTCGTGTTCGATCGCGAACTGAATCTGGCCGCAACCTTCGTCGAAGGAGAATCGATTGTCGAATATGCTTAACGAGGCGCGCGAGTCGGCGCGAGTCGTCGCCGCGCAGCTTGCGGACACGCGCCGCGTCGAGACGCTCGCGCTCCACCTCGCGGCGCACACGCCGCAGGTCGCGCTCACCGTCGCGCGCGGCAGCTCCGATCACGCGGCGAGCTACTTCGCGAGCCTGACGATGAGCCGCCTCGGCGTGCCCGTCGCGTCGCTGCCGATGTCGGTCGCGACGCTGCAGCAGGCGCCACTGAAAGTGCGGGGCCAGCTCGCGCTCGCGTTCTCGCAATCGGGCAAGAGCCCGGATCTCGTCAACACGATGGCCGCGCTGCGCGACGCGGGCGCGCTGACGGTGGCGGCCGTCAACGTGCTGCCGTCGCCGCTCGCGCACGCGTGCGAGCACCCGTTGCCGCTCCTCGCCGGCCCCGAGCTGTCGGTCGCCGCGACGAAGAGCTATATCGCGATGCTGTCGCTCGCCGCGCAGCTCGTCGCGTTCTGGCAGCGCGACGCCGCGCTCGTATCCGCGCTGCGCGGCCTGCCCGACGCGCTCGACGAGGCGGGCCGGCTCGACTGGTCGGGCGCCGTCGACGAGCTGCGCGACGTCGAGCGGATGATCGTGATCGGCCGCGGGCTCGGCCTCGCGATTGCGCAGGAGGCGGCGCTCAAGCTGAAGGAGACCTCGGGCATCCAGGCCGAGGCGTTCTCGAGCGCCGAAGTGCGGCACGGCCCGATGGAACTGATCGACCGCGACTATCCGCTCCTCGTGTTCGCGCCGCCCGGGCCGGAACAGGAGGGCCTGCTGCAGCTCGCGCGCGACATGCGCGCGCGCGGCGCGCGCGTGCTGCTCGCCGCGCCGGCGGGCACGCCCGATGCGACGCTGCCGCTCGCGCGCACCGCGCATGCGGCGCTCGATCCGATCGCCGCGATCCTGTCGTTCTACGTGATGGCGGCCGGGCTCGCGCTCGCGCGCGGCCGCGATCCCGATGCGCCGCGCCATCTGCACAAAGTCACCGAAACACACTGACGATCTGACGATCACCGACGAGACGAGACAGCCATGAGACGTGCCGAGGAGTCACAGTTGAAGCAACAAGCATCCCACGACCAGATCGTGCTGGTCGCTCCGCTGACGGGGCCCGTCGTGCCGCTCGCCGACGTGCCCGACCCCGTGTTCTCGGGCGGCATGTTCGGCGACGGCATCGGCATCGATCCGCTCGAGGGCCGGCTGCTCGCGCCGTGCGCGGGCGTCGTGTCGCACGTCGCGCGCACGGGCCACGCGGTGACGGTCGCGGCCGACGGCGGCGCGGAGATCCTGCTGCACATCGGCATCGACACGGTCGAGCTGAACGGGCTCGGCTTCTCGGCGAAGATCGCCGAAGGCGCGCGCGTTTCGGCGGGCGATCTGCTGATCGAGTTCGATCAGGACGCGATCGCGCGCGCCGCGCACAGCCTCGTATCGGTGATCGCGATCGCGAATTCGGATGCGTTCGAAGTCGTCGGGCGCGCGGGCGCGGGCGTCGCGAAGGCGGGCGAGACGCCGCTGCTCACGCTGCGCGCGCGCGGCGCGGCGGCAAGCGCGGGTTCGGCGGCAGGCTCCGCAGGCCCCGCCGCCGAAGCGCGCAAGTCGATCACGCTCACGCAGCCGGGCGGCCTGCACGCGCGGCCGGCCGCGCGCGCGCGCGAAGCGGCGCGCGGGCTCGACGCGCACGTCGACGTGCATTTCGACGGGCGCAAGGCGGCGCTGCAGAGCGTCGTCGGGCTGCTTGGCCTCGGCGCGGGCGAGCACGCGACGATCGAGCTCGTCGCCACGGGCCGCGACGCGGCGAAGGCGGTCGAGCTCGTCGCGCACGAGCTGCTGCGCGAAGCGCACGGCGAAGCCGAGGAGAAGCCGGCGCGCGTCGTGTCGCCCGCCCCCGTCATCGCGAGCGGCGGCCACGCGCCGCTCGATCCGAACACGCTCGCGGGCGTGTGCGCGGCGCCCGGCATCGCGCTCGGCGCGCTCGTGCGCTGGGACGACGCGGACATCGCGCCGCCCGAGCTCGCGAGCGGCACGCCCGCGGCCGAGAGCCGGCTGCTCGACCGCGCGCTCGCCGAAGTCGACGCGCAGCTCGAGACGACGGTGCGCGAAGCGTCGAAGCGCGGCGCGATCGGCGAAGCCGGCATCTTCGCCGTGCACCGCGTGCTGCTCGAGGACCCGGCGCTCGTCGACGCCGCGCGCGACCTGATCAGCCTCGGCAAGAGCGCGGGCTACGCGTGGCGCGAGACGATCCGCGCGCAGACGGCCGTGCTCGCCGACGTCGACGACGCGCTCCTCGCCGAGCGCGCGGCCGATCTGCGCGACATCGACAAGCGCGTGCTGCGCGCGCTCGGCTACGCGAGCGCGACCGCGCGCGAGTTGCCGGCCGAGGCGGTGCTCGCGGCGGAGGAGTTCACGCCGTCCGATCTTGCGTCGCTCGATCGCGAGCGCGTGACGGCGCTCGTGATGGCGCGCGGCGGCGCGACCTCGCATGCGGCGATCATCGCGCGCCAGCTCGGCATCCCGTCGCTCGTCGCGGTCGGCGACGCGCTGTATGCGATTCCGCAGCGCACGCAGGTCGTCGTCGACGCGAGCGCGGGCCGCCTCGAGTACGCGCCGACCGCGCTCGACGTCGAGCGCGCGCGCCACGAGCGGCAGCGTCTTGCCGGCGTGCGCGAGGCGAACCGGCGGATGTCGGGCGAAGCGGCGGTGACGCGCGACGGCCACAGGATCGAGGTCGCCGCGAACATCGCGACGCTCGATGACGCGCGCGTCGCGGTCGACAACGGCGCCGACGCGGTCGGCCTGCTGCGCACCGAGCTGATGTTCATCCACCGGCAGGCGGCGCCGACGACGTCCGAGCATCAGCAGAGCTATCAATCGATCGTCGACGCGCTGCAAGGGCGCACCGCGATCATCCGCACGCTCGACGTCGGCGCGGACAAGGAAGTCGATTACCTGACGCTGCCGCCCGAGCCGAACCCGGCGCTCGGCCTGCGCGGGATCCGTCTCGCGCAGGTGCGCCCCGATCTGCTCGACGATCAGTTGCAGGGCCTCCTTTCGGTGAAGCCGTACGGCTCGGTGCGAATCCTGCTGCCGATGGTGACGGACGTCGGAGAGCTCGTGCGGATCAGGAAGCGCATCGACGATTTCGCGCGCGCGATGGGCCGCGAGCAGCCCGTCGAAGTCGGCGTGATGATCGAGGTGCCGTCGGCCGCGCTCCTCGCGGATCAACTCGCGAAGCACGCGGATTTCCTGTCGATCGGCACGAACGACCTTACGCAATACACGCTCGCGATGGACCGCTGCCAGGCGGATCTCGCCGCGCAGGCGGACGGCCTGCATCCGGCCGTGCTGCGGCTCGTCGACGCGACCGTGCGCGGCGCCGGCAAGCATGGCAAGTGGGTCGGCGTGTGCGGCGCGCTCGGCGGCGATCCGGTCGCGGTGCCGGTGCTCGTCGGCCTCGGCGTGACGGAATTGTCGGTGGACCCGGTGTCGGTGCCGGGTATCAAGGCGCAGGTGCGCCATCTCGATTACCAGTTGTGCCGCCAGCGCGCGCAAGACCTGCTCGCGCTCGAATCGGCGCAGGCGGTGAGGGCAGCAAGCCGCGAGATCTGGCCGGCGGAATGACGCACGTCCGTCGTCCGGCGAATCGCGCGCGTTTCAAGCACGTTTCAAGCACGTTTCAATCGAAGAGACCTGATCAACTATTCAACGACGAGACACGATAAAGGATTGGAGGATCGAATGGACGGGAATCCGTTTCTGAAAATACAGAGCCTCGGCAGGGCGCTGATGCTGCCGATCGCGGTGCTGCCGGTGGCGGGCATCCTGCTGCGCCTCGGGCAGCAGGACGTGCTCAACATCAAGATGATCGCCGACGCGGGCGGCGCGATCTTCGACAACCTGCCGCTGCTGTTCGCGATTGGCGTCGCGGTGGGCTTCGCGAAGGACAACAACGGCGTCGCGGCGCTCGCGGGCGCGATCGGCTACCTGATCGAAGTCGCGATCATGAAGGACATCGATCCGAAGCTGAACATGGGCGTGCTGTCCGGGATCATCGCGGGCGTCGTCGCGGGGCTCCTGTACAACCGCTACAAGGACATCAAGCTGCCCGACTACCTCGCGTTCTTCGGCGGCAAGCGCTTCGTGCCGATCATCACGGGGCTCGCGTGCGTCGTGCTCGGGGTCGTGTTCGGCTACGCATGGCAGCCGGTCCAGCACGCGATCGACGCGGTCGGCCAGTGGCTGCTGACGGCAGGCGCGATCGGCACGTTCGTCTACGGGTTCCTGAACCGCCTGCTGCTCGTCACGGGCTTGCACCACATCATCAATTCGCTCGTCTGGTTCGTGTTCGGCACGTTCACGCCGGCGTCGGGCGGCGCGGCGGTGACGGGCGACCTGCATCGCTTCTTCGCGGGCGATCCGGCCGCGGGCGGCTTCATGGCGGGCTTCTTCCCGATCATGATGTTCGGCCTGCCGGCCGCGTGTCTCGCGATGTTTCACGAGGCGCCGAAGGAGCGCCGCGCGATCGTCGGCGGCCTGCTGTTCTCGATGGCGCTCACGTCGTTCCTGACGGGCGTGACCGAGCCGATCGAGTTCAGCTTCATGTTCCTCGCGCCCGTGCTCTACGTGATCCACGCGGTGCTGACGGGGCTCTCGCTCGCGATCTGCCAGTTGCTCGGCGTGAAGCTCGGCTTCACGTTCTCGGCGGGCGCGATCGACTACGTGCTGAACTACGGGCTGTCGACGAAGGGCTGGATCGCCATCCCGCTCGGCCTCGCGTATGGCGTCGCCTACTACGGCCTCTTCCGCTTCTTCATCCGCAAGTTCAACATGGCGACGCCGGGCCGCGAACCGGCGGGCGCCGACGCGCAGGCGCAGTCGTTCGCGTCGGGCGGCTTCGTCGCGCCGACGGCGGGCGCTTCGGTGCCGCGCGCGCAGCGCTACATCGCGGCGCTCGGCGGCGCGGCGAACCTGTCGGTCGTCGATGCGTGCACGACGCGGCTGCGGCTGTCCGTCGTCGATCCGGACAAGGTGTCCGAAGCGGATCTGCGCACGATCGGCGCGCGCGGCGTGTTGAAGCGCGGCGGCAGCAGCGTGCAGGTGATCATCGGGCCGGAGGCGGACCTCATCGCCGATGAGATCCGCTCGACGCTCGGCAGCGGCGCGACGTCATTCCCGGCAACGGCAACTGCAACGGCTGCGCCGGCCGCTGCGGCAACTGCAACGGCTGCGCCGGCCGCTGCGGCAACGGCGGCGGGCGCGCAGGCGGGCCCGCTCGATCCGGAACCGACGCGCTGGCTCGCGGTGTTCGGCGGCGCGACGAACGTGGCGTCGCTCGATGCGGTCGCGGCGACGCGCCTGCGCGTCGTCGTGCGCGATCCGTCGGCGGTCGATCGCCAGCGCCTCGCGACGCTCGACGTCGCGTGGGTCGCGAGCGACACGTTCCACATCGTCTGCGGCCCGTCGGCGCCGCGCTATGCGCAGCAGCTCGCGGCGCGTCTGCCTTCGTCGGACGGCGGCGCGGCGGCGCAGCCCGCCTGACGCGACGGCGGGGCGGCCGAATCCGCGATGCGGGTTCGGCTTCGATCGGGCAATGTGGCAAACGGCTTGCGATATTCGCGAGCCGTTTTTTCTTCGGTGCGGGGTGGTTGGCGCGAGTTGTCTTTGCGCGACGAGCGACGAACGACGAGCCGGGCGACGCGCACGCGGCGCATCGCCCGGCCGCCCGTCATTCGCCCGTCAGCGTGAACGTCGGCTTGCGATAGCCGATGCCCGCGCGCTCGAGCTTCGGCAGCTCGCGCTGCTTGAGCAGCGTCGCGAAGCCCGCCCAGTCGCGCTCGAGCGCGGCCGTGTCGACGTGATGCGTGTCGCCGAGCCTGTAGCGCACGCCGGCCGCGTAGGGCAGTTCCCAGTCGGCCTTATGCCACGCG
This sequence comes from Burkholderia sp. MSMB1589WGS, assembly GCF_001636105.1. Taxonomy (NCBI): domain Bacteria; kingdom Pseudomonadati; phylum Pseudomonadota; class Betaproteobacteria; order Burkholderiales; family Burkholderiaceae; genus Burkholderia; species Burkholderia sp. MSMB1589WGS. The sequence continues at coordinate 888,689 of NZ_LNJT01000006.1, read as the reverse complement.
CGTTCGGCGAGCGCGAGCAGGCGCGGATACACCATGTATTCGAGCAGTGGCCCGTTGCGCATCACCTCGCCCCACGCCTGCCCCTGGATGCCCTCGATGCTCGGCGCCGCGCCCGCGCTCGTCACCTCGAACGGGTTGCCGTCGCGATCGCCGAATACCTCGGCGTTCTGCGGCAGGTTCTCCGGCGCGAGCGAGAACACCTTGTACTCGTCCGTCGCCTGCGAGCCCCAGTAGTAGCCGCGCTCGCGCGGATTGCGCGTGTACGGAAAATCGAAGTACAGGTAGTCGGGCAGCGCGAGCACGGTCCGGTAGCCCTTCGCGCTCAGATCGCGCGCGCTGTCGGACGCGCCCCAGAAGATCGTGTCCCACAGCGACACCATCACGCTGCGCGTGCTGAAATCCTGCGGCCCGCTCGCGTGCTTGATGCCGTCCTGCCATGCGGCCATCGTGCCGATTCCGTTCGCGTTGACGACGGCGCTGACCTGCTTCGCGAAGCGCGTCGGCAGCTCGTCGATCGATTTGATCTCGCCGCGCCGAAGCAGCGCCGTACAGGCGGGCGAGCGCGCCCACGGCTTGTCCTGCGCGGCAAGATCGACGCGGCCCTTGCCGGGATCGGCGCCGTCGAGCGGCTGGAAGCCCGCGCCGAGCAGGATGTTCTTCGCCTCGTCGCCGCCGAAGTGCCAGATCCGCAGCGGCGCTTGCGCGTCCGCGTGCATCGACGCGATCTCGCGGATCACCTTCGACGCGAAGTTCAGCGCGCCCGGCATGCACGGGTTCAGATCGCTGCGCCGGTCGTAGAACTGCACGGTCAGCAGGTTCGACGTGTCCTGCGGATCGAGCAGGCGGTACGCGTTCGCCTCCTGCTCTCGCCCCGCCGCATGCAGGCGGCGATAGCGCGCCTCCATCGACACGACGGCCGCGCGCGAGTGCGCGGGCATGTCGATCTCGGGGATCACTTCGACGAAGCGCTCGGCCGCGTAGCGCAGCAGCGCGACGTAATCGTCGCGCGTCAGGTAGCCGCCGCCCGAGCGGTTGTCCGGACCGGAGCCGAGCTGCGGCAGCAGGCAGCGCGTCTCGCCCGGATCGTGGCAGCGGCGCGCGCCGACGTCGGTCAGCTCCGGCAGGCCGGGAATTTCGATGCGCCAGCCCTCGTCGTCGGACAGGTGCAGATGCAGCCGGTTGAGCTTGTATGCGCTCATCTGGTCGATCAGCCGGCGCAGCGTCGCGGGCGGCTTGAAGTTGCGCGCGAGGTCGACGTGCATCCCGCGGTGCGTGAAGCGCGGCGCGTCTTCGATCAGCATCGCGGGCACCGTCGCGCCGCCCGCCGGCACGAGCGAGAACAGCGTCTGCACGCCGTAGTAGAGGCCCGCGCGATCGTAACCCTCGATGAACGCGCCGCGCGGGCCAATCGCGAGCCGGTAGCCGCCCGGCACCGCGATGTCGGCGGGCAGCCGGCGCGGCGCGACGGCGCCCCACACGGGCACGCGCGCGCCGTCGAGGCCGAGCGTGCCCGCGCGGTCGCGCAGCGCGGCGACCTGCGCGGAAGGCAACTCCGGCAGCGTCAGCTCGACGCCGCGCAGATCGAGCGCGCCGGACAGCGTGCGCTGCCGCTTCACGCTCGGCAGCGCGCGGTTCGCGACCGGCTGCGCGGCAGCGGGCGGCGCATTGCCGGGCGAGTTGTTCTGCGCGTCGGCGGGCAGCGTTTCGACGTAGCGCAGCTCGTCGTCGGTATCGTCGTAGCGGAGCACCGCGGGCGCCGCGCCGTCGACGACCACGTACGGGCGGGGGATCACGTCGCTGTAGCGGCGCAGCCAGTATTCGGCGACGAACGGCAACTCGATCCGCTCGCCCTGCGCGAGCCGCACCGTGCCCGGCTGCGGCGTCAGCTCGTACAGATCGCCCGTCAGATGGCGCAGCGTGAAGCCGGGGCGGTCGATCCTGAGCAGCCGGCGGATGCTGTGCAGATAGAGCTTCCAGCCGCCGTCGGTGAGGGTCGGGTGGCCGCGATTCTGCAGGATCAGGCGGCCCGTCGCGCAGCTTGCCCAGTCCGCGCCGAGATCGGCGCACGGCACGCCGGCGGACGCCGCGTGATTGTTGTCGACGGCGACGCGCACCGCGAGGCCGTTCGCGAGCAGTGCGGCGAGCTCGGCGGGCGTGGCGGGCGTGGCGGGCGCGGACGCGGGGCGAGCGGCGGCGGTTGTCGCGGTCACGGCCGCGCCGGTTGTGGCTCGCGCGGGCGGTTGCGCGCGCGAGGCCGCCGGCAATAGCGCCGTCGCGGCCAATAACGCGGCGCACAGGGAATGCGAGATTCGGTTCATGGGGGTTCCTTGGCAAAAAAACGGCGATACGACGCCGGGGAAATACGTCGCTGCGATCGGGTCTTTCAAGGAAGCTGCGGAGAAGGCTCGGGAGCCGCGCGCGGGAAGGGAGGGGCGAAGCGGGGCCGCGCGCGCGAGCGCGCGTCACGGGTCGGGTTCCGGGCGATCGTGCCGGTCGGGGCGGCGGCGCGTGCGCGTGGGCGCGGACGGATTCATCAGCGCCGCCGCGCGGACGAGGAAGGGGAGACGGCGTTTGCGATGGCGCCGGTCGCCTTGGGCGCGGCGGCGCGCCGCGCGTCGAACCGGATATCGGCCGGCGCGCTGGCCGGAATGTCGACCGAAATGTCGGCGCAGGCCGTGGCCGGAATGTCGGCGTGCATGTCGGCACGAGCGGCGGCTCGCGCAACGTGGCGCGCGGGATTCGCGGAACCGGCCGCCCACGGACGGCCTGCGCCGATCATGGCCGGCCGGCGCGGCTGCAAGCTCCGCGCGCCGGCCGGGCGAGAAGCGACAAGCCCGGCCGCGCGGGCCGGACGAACCAAGCGGACCCAATGGGGTTCCTTCATGTCTCCTCCACCGACGTGGATGCGGCCGCTGAGCGGCCGTGTGTGAAAGATCTTATGAAACCTTCGATTGGTGTTCAAGTGGTATCAATCTGGAATCGAATTGGCATTTGATCGTTCAAAAAGGGCTGGATTGAATCGTGTGGCGAGCGGGGCGCGCGGTGAGGTCGAATGCGAATGCGCGAACGCGGCGGCCGAGCGCGCCCGGCGTCGGCGAAGCCGGGATGCGCGCGCGGCGAGCGGCGCGTCAAGGAAGGGGACCGAAGCCGGGACGTAGTCGAAAACGACGCGCGCCGGCGCTACGGAAAGACCGCCCGAGCGCGATGTGTCCGGGCGCGAACGCATCGCGCCGGCGCGATCGCCAGCCGGGACGAAATCGTCGCTGGCCGAAGCGCACGGCCAACGCCGAGCGCCGAGCGCAAGCGTGTTGCCCGATGACACGCTCGACGAAAGAGACGCCGAAAGAGACGCGCGAAGCTTAGTGCGACGACACATACGTCGCGCCGTCGAACGCCTCGGGAATGGCGAAGCTCTCGCGCATGCGTTTCGCCTCCGCGGTGGGTGTCAGGCCAAAGAGTCGCTTGAACTCCCTCGTGAACTGGGACGCGCTCGTATAACCCACGGCGTGGCCCGCCGCCTCGGCGGTCAGGTCGTGACGCAACATCAGCAGTCGAGCCTGATGCAGACGCGTCGACTTCACGTATTGCATCGGTGAGACCTGCGTGATCGCCTTGAAGTGGCTGTGAAAGCTCGGAATGCTCCCCCGCTTCCTCAGCAAGCCGGGGCACGTCGAGCGGCTGCGCATAGGCGGCGTGGATGAGGCGTAGCGATCGGCCTATTCTGCCGAACTGCCCTCGCATCGCCAGAGCCTCGCGCATCGAGCCGCCCTGGGCCCCGGTCAGCACGCGAAAGTACAGTTCGCGCAGCAACCCTTGGCCCAACACGGCGGCTTCGAGCGGCCGATGCATGGCTTCGAGAAAGCGCAACATCGACGTTTGCATCGCATCATCCATCGGCGTGGAGGTCATGCTGCGGGGCGCTTCCATGCGCTTCGGCGCGCATGCCAGATAGTGGCGCTCGTCGTACAGATAGAGCTGGTCACCGAAGTAACCGCGCTTGCGGCCCTGGCAAACGATCACGATCCCGGGATCGTACAGAACCGGCGTGCGCGACAACGCCCGGTTCGAACGCAGGACGCGCACGCTCGGCAGCGCCGTCAAGTTGTAGCCCTCGTCCGGCGCCAGGCTGAGCAGCAGAGAGACCATGCGCTTCCGGCTTCGCGGCGACAGTTCGGGATGGCGCGGGGTTGCGCGGGTGCTTCTCATGTCAGCAGCGGCTTCGGCCGGGCGCTCGCGCAGGAAGCGCTGGCGGTCGGCCACAGGGTGGTCGGTACCGTGAGAAGCGGGCAGGCATTGCGCGATTTCGCGTCGCTGTCCGCGCATGCCGCATTTGGACGCGTCCTCGATGTGACTGACTTCGACGCCATCGACGGCGTCGTGTCGGCGATCGAAGCGGACGTGGGACCTATCGACGTGCTGGTCAACAATGCCGGCTATGGCCACGAGGGCATCATGGAAGAATCGCCTTTGTCGGAGATGCGTCGACAGTTCGACGTAAACGTCTTCAGCGCGGCCGCGATGATGAAGGCCGTATTGCCCTTCATGCGCGACCGCCGGCGTGGGCGCATTCTGAACATCACGTCGATGGGCGGCCATATCACCATGCCGGGAATCGCGTATTACTGCGCAAGCAAGTTCGCGCTCGAAGGCCCTTCCGAAGCCTTGGGCAAGGAGGTCCAGCCTTTCGGCATCGCCGTGACGGCCGTGGCGCCGGGGTCGTTCCGCACCGACTGGGCCGGCCGCTCGAGCCTCTCCCGCCCGCATCGAAAGCGAATCGCAAACGGCTATCCCGCGGAAATCCGCGAGGCATCAAAGAAAAACCCCCGCGAAAGGCGGGGGCCGTATTGGGAACGAACGCGCGGCGATTGCCCGCACCATCCGCCGCCGCGCCACATCGCGTCGCGCGCACCTGGCACGACACGACGCAAGCCGCTCTCGGCGCACCACGCGCCAGGCGCTACGCGTCGCGCTTCTGCCGCGCTTCGAGCCACATCGCATTGATGATGCCGAACGCGAGCGCGACGCCGATGCCGAGAATCCAACTGAAGTACCACATGATCCGACTCCTTCGAAACTTGCGAAAATCGTGCGAAAGGGCCGGCCTCGCGGTGCGGCGCACGCGGCGGCCGGCCGGACATCAATACATCGAGTGCCGGTTTTCCTCGAGCGCGCTCGGCGTCACCTTGCCGCGCAGCACGCGATACACCCAGCCGGTGTAGAGCAGGACGATCGGCAGGAACACGATCACCGCGGCGAGCATCACTTCGAGCGTCAACTGGCTCGACGTCGAATCCCAGACCGTCAGGCTGCTCTTCGGATCGAGCGACGACGGCATGATGAACGGGAACATCGAGAAGCCCGCCGTCAGAATCACGCCGGTGATCATCAGGCCCGTGCAGATGAATGCGGTCTTCTCGCGCTTCGAGCCGGCGAGCAGCATCGCGAGCACGCCGCCCGCGATGCCGACGACGGGCGCGGCGATCATCCACGGATACAGGCCGTAGTTCACGAGCCAGATGCCCGGCGCCGCGGAAACCTGCTTGAGGAGCGGATTCGCGACGGTATCGACGGGGGCCGCCTGCGTGATCTGGAAGCCGTCGATGAACGAAGCGATCAGCGCGCCCGCGAGCACGAACAGCACCACGGCGACGAGCGACGACACGCGCAGCGCGATCGACGCGCGCTTTGCGATCGTGCCGTCGGTTTTCATCTTGACGAACGCGGCGCCGTGCGCGACGAGCATCGTCAGGCTCACGAGCCCGCAGAGCAGCGCGAACGGATTGAGCAGCGCCCAGAAGCTGCCGTGATAGGTGACGCGCATGTCGGTGTCGAACGCAAACGGCACGCCTTGCAGCAGGTTGCCGAACGCGACGCCGAACACGAGCGCGGGCACGAAGCCGCCTGCGAAGAGCGCCCAGTCCCAGCTCGTGCGCCAGCGCGGATCGTCGCGCTTGCTGCGGTAGTCGAAGCCGACGGGCCGGAAGAACAGCGCGAACAGCACGAGCAGCATCGCGAAGTAGAAGCCCGAGAACGACGCCGCATAGACGAGCGGCCACGCGGCGAACATCGCGCCGCCCGCGGTGATGAGCCAGACCTGGTTGCCTTCCCAGGTCGCGCCGACCGTGTTGACGATGATGCGGCGCTCGTCGTCGGTCTTGCCGAGGAACGGCAGGAGCGCGGCCACGCCCATGTCGAAGCCGTCCGTCAGCGCGAAGCCGACGAGCAGTATCCCGACGAGCAGCCACCAGATCACTTTCAGAGTTGCATAGTCCATGGCGATTCCTTGTGCGAATTCGAGGGTGCCGGGGCCGTCACGCGACCGTGCCGGCGACGGCCTTCTCGAGCGGCCGCCCGGCCTGTTCGTGGTGATAGCGGCCGGTGTGCAGCGACGACGGGCCGAGCCGCGCGTACTTGAACATCAGCGTGATCTCGATGATGAAGAGCGTCGTGTAGAACAGGATGAAGCCCGCGAGGCTCAGGTACAGATCGGTGGCCGTGAGGCTCGACGCGGACAGATGCGTCGGCAGAATGCCCGCGATCGTCCACGGCTGGCGGCCCAGTTCGGCGACGACCCAGCCGAATTCGGCGGCGAGCCACGGCAGCGGAATCGCCCACACCGCATAGCGCAGGAACCAGCGGCGGTTGTCCTGCAGCAACTGGCGGCGCGCGCAGAACCAGAACGCGGCGATGAAGGTCGCGAGGAACAGGAAGCCGAGGAACACCATGATCCGGAACGAGAAGAACACGGGCGCGACGGGCGGGATCGTCTGCTTTGCCGCGGCCTTGATCTGATCCGGCGTCGCGTCGGTCACGTTCTGCGTGAACTGCTTGAGCATCAGGCCGTAGCCGAGATACTGCTTGTGCTGATCGAACGTCGCCTTCGTCTCGGCGCTCGTATCGCCCGCCTTCAGCTTCTGCAGTGCGCCGTACGCGATCATCCCGCTCTGGATGTGCTCTTCGCTGCGCTTCGCGAGATCGCGCAGGCCGACCACCGGCTCGCTGATCGAGCGCGTCACGATGAGGCCGAGCGCATACGGGATCTTGATCGCGTAATCGGTGCGCTCCGCCTCTTGGTTCGGCAGGCCGATCAGCGTGAACGACGCAGGCGCGGGCTGCGTTTCCCATTCGGATTCGATCGCAGCGAGCTTCATCTTCTGCACTTCGCCCGTCGTGTAGCCCGATTCGTCGCCGAGCACGATCACGCAGAGCGTCGACGCGAGGCCGAAGCCCGCGGCAACCGCGAACGAGCGCAGCGCGAAGTCGGTGTCGCGCTTTTTCAGCAGATACCACGCGGACACGCCGAGCACGAACATCGAGGCCGTCACGTAGCCCGCCGACACCGTGTGCACGAACTTCACCTGCGCGACCGGGTTGAAGAGCACGTCGAACAGGTTCGCGAGCTCCATGCGCATCGTCTGGTAGTTGAACTCGGCGCCGACCGGATTGTTCATCCAGCCGTTCGCGACGAGGATCCACAGCGCGGACAGGTTCGAGCCGAGCGCGACGAGGAACGTGACGACAAGGTGCTGGACCTTCGACAGACGGTTCCAGCCGAAGAAGAACAGGCCGACGAACGTCGATTCGAGGAAGAACGCCATCAGCCCTTCGACGGCGAGCGGCACGCCGAAGATGTCGCCGACGTAGTGCGAGTAGTACGACCAGTTCGTGCCGAACTGGAATTCGAGCGTGATCCCCGTGGTCACGCCCATCGCGAAGTTGATCCCGAAGAGCTTGCCCCAGAACTGGGTCATGTCCTTGTAGACCTGCTTGCCCGTCATCACATAGACGGCTTCCATGATGACGAGCAGCCAGGACATGCCGAGCGTCAGCGGAACGAACAGGAAATGGTAGAGCGCTGTGATGCCGAACTGCAGACGCGACAGATCGACGACTTCGCTACTTATCATGGCGGTCTCCCTCAGAGGGTGCGGATGGCGTTGCCGACAGCAATTGCGCGGCGACGACGGCAGGCGGCAATGACATGTGCTCTGCCTGCGGATGGTTGAAGAATGCGTACTTGAGCGCGACGAGCAGGATGAGCTTGAACGCCAGCACGATCGAGATGTCGCGCGCGAGAGTGGGGCCGCGCGCCCAGGCGGCGACCCGGCCGCGCCAGCCCGCCGGACGGGCGGGCGGCGCGCCGTCGGGCGACGCCTTCTTGTTGATGAAAGTCAAAGCCATGATGTCCGGGATGAAGCGATAAGCGCAAAACTGGGCCGGTCTCGCGACGTGCTTCGTGCACGTGCAGCATTTGCTGGCCGGTCCCCCCCATTGTAGGAGGCGCCCCGGAAAACCCTTAGTGCCGCGCTGCGGCACACCGTCGCGAAGCGATTGCGAAATCTTGCGCTTGCTCAAGGCTTGCGCGATTCGCGATGCGTCGGATGAAATTTTTCATAACGTTGATCAAGCATGCAAGCAGCGCGCACGGCTTCGCGGCGCACAAAAAAGCCCGCTGTCCTGCGACAGCGGGCTGTTTCGCTTCGGCGCGGCCCGGGCGGGCCGCACGTTCGGGCGTTATGCGTACGCGGCGAGCGCCGTGCGCATCTTTTTCATCGCGCTCGCCTCGATCTGGCGGATGCGTTCCGCCGACACGCCGAACTCGGCCGCGAGATCGTGCAGCGTCGAGCCGCCCGAGCCGTCGTCGTCGACGTTCAGCCAGCGCGCCTCGATGATCCGGCGGCTGCGCGCGTCGAGCGATTCCAGCGCGCGCGCGATACCGTCCGTCTGCAGCATGTCGCGCTGCCGCGCGGCGAGCACGGCGGTCGGCTCGTTGTGCGAATCGGCGAGATAGGCGATCGGCGCGTACGATTCCTCGCCGTCGTCGATCTGGCCTTCGAGCGCGATGTCGCCGCCCGACAGGCGGGTTTCCATCTCGGCCACTTCCTCGCGCTTGACGTTCAGCTCCTGCGCGAGGCCGTCGATTTCCTCCGGCGTGAACGCCTGCGTGCCCTTCTTGTGGCTGCGCAGGTTGAAGAACAGCTTGCGCTGCGCCTTCGTCGTCGCCACCTTGACCATGCGCCAGTTGCGCAGGATGTACTCGTGAATCTCGGCCTTGATCCAATGGATCGCGTACGACACGAGGCGCACGTTCTGAGCGGGATCGAAACGCTTGACCGCCTTCATCAGGCCAATGTTGCCTTCCTGGATCAGGTCGCCGTGCGGCAGGCCGTAGCCGAGATAGTTGCGCGCGACCGACACGACGAGCCGCAGGTGCGACAGCACGAGCTGGCGCGCGGCGTCGAGATTGTTTTGCTCGCGGTATTCGGTCGCGTATTGGCGCTCTTCCTCTGCCGTCAGCAGCGGAACCCGGTTCACGGCCTGGATATAGGCGTCGATGTTGCCCAACTGGCCGGGCAGCATCGAATAGGATGCGAGCGCCAGCGAGCCTGCCGATGCGGCCTTAGCGGACGCCGGGCGCAGAGTGTTCGGAAGGGTCAATGCGTTGCTCACGTAGAAAACTCCTTTGGAATCAGGGACGAGCCCCTTTGCCGGGGCGATTCCTCGATGAATCTTAGCACTCCGTCTACTGGAGTGCTAATCCTTAGAAGGAACAGGGGCACCGGAGTTCCCATTTTGCTATCGATTTTTGGAGGCCGATAGCCATTGCTGGCGCCCCATTTCCCGCAATGGTTCCGTAAGTGTTTGTTTTACGGGCATTTCGGGTAAAGGTTCCTGATTCTTGTCAATTCGGAAGAAAACCATTTCGTCAGACGATGCCGATCGGAAAAGTCCTTTACCATAAGATGCTGTTCGCTCGAGCACGGCATGTCGATTGTGCCGAGGCTCTATTCAACCAGAGAAGTTGGAGTATGAGATGAACGATAAGAACGGCGGTCGGGTGGGGCGGGCCATTGCGCAGACCGCGCTGGTCTTGGCGCTCGTCGGCGCTTGCGGCTCTGCGTTTGCGCAGCGCTGGGGCCTGCAACTCGGCGGCGGCGTGGCCGATCACGACATGAAGAAGGGCGACATCGCCGTCGTCTGGGATCCGAACTGGACCTGGTGGGAAATCGGTGGCTGGCATTTCGCGTTCGTCGCCGAAGGGCACTTGTCGTACTGGCGCTATACGGGCGATCGCGCGATCAACGACAGCGTCTGGGAAGTCGGCGCGACGCCCGTGATCCGGTTCATCAAGAGCGCAGGCTACGTGCGGCCGTTCATCGAGGCGGGCGCAGGCGTGCGCTTCCTGTCGCATCCGACGATTTCGCAGAACTACTCGATGTCGACGTCGTTCCAGTTCGCCGACATGGTCGGCGTTGGCGCGCAATTCGGCAATCGTCAGCAGTATCAGGCGGGTCTTCGTTTCCAGCACGTATCGAACGCGGGTATCAAAGACCCGAATCCTGGTATAAATTTCAGCCAGCTCTACGTGCAATACAACTTCTGATCGGCGCGCCGGACGCGTGCATGCAGTCGAGGAGTATGGCGATGGTGGCGAAGGGGATCGATGCGATTCGCGCGCTCGAGCGCGACCGGTTTCGGGCGATGGTCGACGGCGACGGCGAGGCGCTCGACGCGCTGTTGTCCGACAAGGTTTGCTACGTGCACACCAACGGCAAGCGCGAGACCAAGCAGCAGTTCATCGATGCGATCACCGCGGGGCGCCGCCGCTACCGGCAGATCGAGATCCAGTCGCAGGAGGTGTTGCCCGTCGGCGACGCCACGTATGTCGTCGCGGGCCGCGCGCTGATCGAGATGGAGACGAACAACGGCGGCCTCGTGTTCCCGATCGCCTACACCGCCGTTCAGACGCAGGAGAGCGGCCACTGGCGCCTCCTCGCATGGCAGGCGACGCGTTGCGCGACTGACGGCTAGGTTACAGGGTGAAGCGGCCCAGGGCGCGAAGCGCGCCTTCGCCCGTGATGGCCGCCTGCTTTTCCGGCCCCTCGTCGGGGCGCTTGGCCGCTGCTCGCGTGTCTTTTCGTCTGTCGTCGAATTCGCCGCGTCAGGCCGCGGCGCGCCGCTTGTCGCGGCTCCAGGCCGAGCGGTTGAGCGCGCTCACGAGCGCGTCCGTCGCGGCCGCGACCGGATCGGGATGCACGCCCGCGCCGTGGCGCAGCGCGGCGTCGCCGACCTTCGCGCCGACGAACACGACAGCGTCGCCGTTCGCGGTGCGCTCGACTTCGCACGACACGACGTCGATCGCGACGCCCGCCGCCGAGGCGAACGAGGCCGCGGCTTGCCGCGCCGCGCCCGGCGCGTCGTCGGCCTGCGCGAGCACGACCTCGCGGTCATGCCAGCTCGCCGATGCGCCCGCGCGCGCGGCCGGGCCCATCGTCTGCAGATATTCGCGCGTGAAGAGCGCGCAAATGGCGTCGGCCGTCACTTCCTCGCCGGACGTGTCGGCGAGCGCCTGCACCGCGTGGCTGAATTCGATCTGCACGCGACGCGGCGGCGAGAAGCCCATCCCGCGCTCGAGCAGGTACGTCGCGCCGCCCTTGCCGGACTGGCTGTTCACGCGGATCACCGCGTCGTAGCTGCGGCCGACGTCGGCGGGATCGATCGGCAGGTAGGGCACGTCCCAGACCGCGTCGGGGCGCTGCTGCGCGAGGCCCTTGCGGATCGCGTCCTGATGCGAGCCGGAGAACGCGGTGAACACGAGATCGCCCGCGTAAGGATGGCGCGGATGCACGGGAATCTGGTTGCAGCGCTCGACGACGCGGCGCACCGCGTCGATGTCGGAGAAATCGAGGCCCGGATCGATCCCCTGCGTGTACAGGTTCAGCGCGAGCGTGACGAGATCGACGTTGCCCGTGCGCTCGCCGTTGCCGAACAGGCACCCTTCGACGCGGTCCGCGCCCGCGAGCAGCGCGAGCTCGGCCGCCGCGACCGCGGTGCCGCGATCGTTGTGCGGATGCACGGACAGCACGATGCTGTCGCGATAGCCGAGGTTGCGGTCCATCCATTCGATCTGGTCGGCGAACACGTTCGGCGTCGCGGCCTCGACGGTGGCGGGCAGGTTCACGATCATCTTGTGATCGCGCGTCGGCCGCCACGTCTGCGCGACCGCGTCGCAGACCTCGCGCGCGAACGGCAGCTCGGTCATGCTGAACGTCTCGGGCGAATACTGGAACGTCCAGTGCGTGCCGGGGCGCGCCTGCGTGTGCGCCTTGATGATCCGCGCGCCGTCGACCGCGAGCGCCTTCACGTCGTCCTTCGACATCCCGAACACGATCCGCCGGAACGACGGGCAGATCGCGTTGTACAGGTGGACGATCGCGCGCGGCGCGCCTTCGAGCGCGTCGAACGTGCGCGCGATCAGGTCTTCGCGCGACTGCACGAGCACTTCGATCGTCACGTCGTCGGGAACGCGCTGCTCGACGATCAGCTTGCGCACGAAATCGAAGTCGGTTTGCGACGCCGACGGAAAACCGACTTCGATTTCCTTGAAGCCGATCGCGACGAGCATCTCGAAGAATTCGAGCTTTTGCCCGATCGTCATCGGCTCGATCAGCGACTGGTTGCCGTCGCGCAGATCGGTGCTCATCCAGATCGGCGCATGCTCGATCGTGCGGCTCGGCCATCGGCGTCCGTTGATGCGAACGGGTTCGAACGGTCGGTATTTGTCGGCGGGGTTGCGCTTCATCTTTGCCTCGGGCGGTCAAGTCGCGAGCGAAGACAGACGGCATGACGCGCCGGTGGGCGCCGCCTGCGCACGTGCATGCCCGATGGCACGACGACGCGGAATCTTCGCGGTTCGCCCGTCGGATCGACGAACGAAAGCTGACGACTACGGGTTGTAAAAAACTGCGAGAAAGAAACTGCGAGGAACTGCTAGGGGAGGGACCGCACCGGGACGGCGCGGCGCCACGACAGCTTTACGCTAGTCGTAGCGATAGCGGCCGCGCTAGGCGGCCGGAGGTAATTCGGAGGGTGTTCTGGAAGGAACGCATGAGGGCAACTCTATGCGAAGTCGTCCGCGGCTGTCAATCGTCGGGACATTCGGTCGGGCATTCGGTCCGGGCATTCGGTCGGCGGCGCGGCGTTCGCCACCCGCCCGGCCCGCGTCAGCGGGCGCGACCGTCTTCGCGTCAGGCGTGTCGAACAGCGTGCTGATCAGCGCGCCGAAGCGCGCGGCGTCGGCTGAATGCTGAAGCCGCGCGGCGCGTGTCGGGCGAGCGATGCGGACGCTCGCGCACGCGTTCGCCGGCATTCGCCGCCACGCGCGAACAGCTCGCGCGAACCCGTCGCCCGCGCCGCCACGCGTCTCGGCGACGCATCGAGAGGCACGCGCTCACGCGATCCGCGCGAGCCGCACGATCGTGTCGACCTGCATCGCGACCGCGTCCGGAATCGGAATTTCGCCGCGCATCACGGAATCGGTCCATGCGGCCGTCGTCGCGGCGTCGCGCGACGCGGGCAGCTCGACGGGCGGCGCGTCGGACGACGAGCGCGCCGGTTCGACGACGGTCTCGCAGAGCCCGTCGTGCAGCCAGTCGACCTGCACCTGACGGCGCGTATCGGCCACCGCCTCGCCTTCGGTGCCGCGCGCGAGCAGCGCGCCGCCTGCCGCGGCCGCCGGATGATCGCGAAACAGCTCGACGAGGCTGTCGCGATACGGCGGATGCGTGTAGTTAACGAGCCGCAGCCCGGCGGGCTCGAACGGCTGCAGCAGCTTGACGATCGTGTGCGTCGAATTGCGCACGCCGAGCACGCGCCGCAACGCGATCAGCCGCGCGAGCTTCGGCGCGAGCACGTCGATCGGCGCGAACGCGACGCGGCGCTCGGCGAGCGTGTCCTCGATCTCGTCATGCGTGCCGCCGGGCGCAATCGACAGCTCGGTGAAAATCTCTGCGCTCGTCACGCGGCCCGGGTCCTCCGCCACGCCGTGCACGAGCACCGGCACGCCTTCGCGCGCGAGCAGCAGCGCGAGGAGCGGCACAAGGTTCGGCTGCCTGCGCGCGCCGTTGTAGCTCGGGATCGACACGGTGCGGAACATCGCGTCCTGCACGTGCAGCGGCTCGAACGACGCGTGCGCGGCGGCGAGCATCGCCGCGAGCTCGGCGGCCGTCTCGCCTTTGAGCCGGTATGCGATCAGCACCGCGCCCAGCTCGATGTCGGACACGCGGGCGTCGAGCATCGCGCGGAACAGCGCGAACGCGTCGTCGTACGGCAGCGCGCGTGCGCCGTTGGGTCCGCGCCCGATTTCCTTGATCAAGCGGGCGCAGGAAAAGTGGTCGGGCTGCTGGCTGGCGTTGGCGTCGGATTCGGTCATCGAGGGGAAGGGGCCGCGGCCGTCGCGGTTTCGGCGATCAGGCGGCGCAGCTCGGGTATGCAGGAACCACACTGAGTACCGCATTTGAGCCGTTCTTGCAAGTTCGCGAGCCGCTCGCCGGGCGCCGCGGACGGCGCGTCGGCCGCCAGCACCGCGCCGATCTCGCGCTCGCCCACGCCGACGCAGTTGCAGATCGTGCGGCCGCGCGCAGGCGCTGCCTGCAGCGGCACGCGGCCGGCGAACAGCAGCAGGCGGCCGAGCGCGCCGACGCTCGCGCCGCTGTCGACGTACTCGCGCAGCACGGCCGCGCCGTCCTCGGTCGTGCCCGCCGCGCCGGCGACGGAGAACGCGACGAGCGCGCCGTCGACGATCCGCACGCGCCGGCCGGCGCCGCGCCGCGCGTCGCCGTAGCTCATCACGTCGGCCGCCTGCGCGGGCAATTCGAAAAGCGCTTCGATTTCGCGCTGCAGCTCGGCGGGCGCGGGCTCGTACGCGGCGACGCGCCATGCGAGGCCCGCGTACGCGTCGGTGCCGAACGGCACGCAGCTCGCATACGGAAAGCGCGCGAAGAACGCGCGCGCGGCCCGCTGGCGCGCGAGCAGCTCGCCCGCCGGCACGCGCGCGGCGATCAGCCAGCGCCACGGCAGATCGGCCTTCAGCAGCTTGATCGCCGCGTGCTTGAGTTCCGGCTGCTGCGAATACGGGTCGCGCGCCGGCGTCGTCAGCGCGTTGATGCCCATTGCCGCGCGGTTGCCCGCGACGCCCGACACGTATTCGTCGCCCCAGTGCATCGGCGCGAACGCCTGGCCGGGGACGACCGCGTCGTCGGCGCGTGCGGGCAGGAGCGCGCTGCCGCGCCGCGACGTCAGGTGGACGAAATCGTGCGGGCCGAGTTCGAGCCGCGCGCAGTCGCTGGGATTGAGCTCGACGCACGGCTGCGGCGCGTGGGCGAACAGCTTCGCAACCGAGCCCGTGCGGCTGCCGCCGTGCCACTGGTCGCGCAGGCGGCCTGTCGTCAGCGCGAAGCGGTAGCGCGCGTCGACGGCCTCGGCGACAGGGTGATACGGCGTCGGCACGAAGCGCGCGCGGCCGTCGCCGGTCGGAAAGCGCCCGTCGGCGTACAGGCGCGCGAGGCCCTGCACGGCGCCCGCCGGAAACGGCCATTGCTGCGGGCCGTCGCGCGCGAGGAGCGGCCATGACAGCCCGCCGATGTCGCAGTCGCGGCCGATCGTCGTCGCGCGGTGCTCGTTCCATATCGCTTCGGCGTCTTCGTACGGAAAGAGCGTCGGGCGGCCGGGCGCGAGCCGCGCTTCGAGCCGGCGGCCGACGTCCGCCGCGATCCGCCAGTCGGCGCGCGCGTCGCCGTACGGCTGCGTCGCCGCGCGCACGCGCGAGATCCGCCGCTCGGAGTTCGTCACCGTGCCTTCCTTCTCGCCCCACGTCGCCGCGGGCAGCAGCACGTCCGCGTACGGCGCGGTGCCCGTGTGCGCATACGCGTCCTGCAGCACGACGAATTCCGCGCGCTCGAGCCCCGCGCGCGCGACCGCCTGGCCCGGAATCGAATGCGCGGGGTTCGTGCAGACGATCCAGATCGCTTTCAGCGCGCCTTCGGCGAGCTGCTCGAACATCTCGACCGCGGTCAAGCCCGGCTTCGCAGGCAGATCGGGCACGCCCCAGAGGCCGGCGATCTCGGCGCGATCGGCCGGGTTCGCGAGATCGCGGTGCGCGGACGCGAGCGTCGCCATGCCGCCCACCTCGCGGCCGCCCATCGCGTTCGGCTGGCCCGTCAGCGAGAACGGCCCCGCGCCGGGCTTGCCGATCTGGCCTGTCGCGAGATGCAGGTTGACGAGCGCGACGTTCTTCGTCGTGCCGGTCGCCGACTGATTGAGCCCCTGGCAATACAGCGACAGCGACGGCCCCGCGCCGAACCAGCGCGCGGCCTGCACGACGTCGTCCGCGCGCAGCCCGCACACTTGCGCGGCCGCGGCGGGCGTCGCGTCGCGCACCGCATCGCGCAGCGCGTCGAAGCCCTGCGTGTGCGCGGCGATGAATGCGGAATCGAGCGCGCCGTCCCAGATCAGCACGTGCAGCATCGCGTTGAACAGCATCGTGTCGGTGCCGGGCTGCAGCGCGAGATGCAGCGTCGCGTCGCTCGCCGAATCGGTGCGGCGCGGATCGGCGACGATCACCTTCATCTGCGGATTGCGCGCGCGCGCCGCCTCCAGCCGCCGGTAAAGGATCGGATGCGCGTAAGCGGGGTTCGCGCCCGCGATCAGCACGGTGCCCGCGTGATCGAGGTCTTCGTAGCTGCACGGCGGCGCGTCGGCGCCGAGCGTCCTCTTGTAGCCGACGACGGCCGAGCTCATGCAGAGCCGCGAGTTCGAATCGATGTTGTTCGTGCCGACGAGCCCCTTCGCGAGCTTGTTGAAGACGTAGTAGTCCTCGGTCAGCAGTTGGCCGGAGATGTAGAAGCCGACCGCGTCGGGCCCGTGCTGCTCGACGATGCGCGCGAGGCGCCGCGCGACGTGATCGAGCGCGTCGTTCCACGGCACGCGCGTGCGTGCCGCGTCGCGCGATGCGCGCAGCTCCGGATGCGTCGCGCGCGTCTGCGCGTAGCGCTCGGGCGTGGCCGTCAGATGCAGCGTGCTGCCTTTCGAGCACAGGCGCCCGAAGTTCGCCGGGTGGTCGGAATCGCCGCGCACGCCGACGATCGTGTCGCGGCCGTTCGCGTCGCACCGGGTTTCGATCACGACGCCGCAGCCGACGCCGCAATAGCAGCACGTCGAACGCGTTTCGCGCACGGCGCCGGGCGTGTGTTGCGCGATGGGCTGCGCGGGCGTGTCGACCGTCATGTGGCGGCGTCCGGCGATGCGAGCGGCGCCGGCTGCGACGCATCGTCGACGCCGAGCGTCGCGAGCTCGGTGCGCGCGAGCAGCACCGCGCCGCCGTCGCGCTTCACGCTGAAGACGGTCGTGCAGCCATCGTCGGGCGGCAGCGCGCAGCCGCTCGCGAACGCGACATTGAAGCCGTGCAGCGGACACGTGACCTGCTCGCCGTGGACGATTCCCTGCGACAGCGGGCCGCCCTTGTGCGGGCAGCGATCGAGGAGCGCGAACACCGCGTCGCTCGCGGTGCGAAAGAGGGCGATCGGCGCGCCGGCGGCCCGCGTGAGAACGCGTGCGCCGAGCGGCGGGATGTCGTCCAGTTGGCAGACGGCGATCCATTCGGGTTGCGTGGCGGACATGATTCGAATTCCTGGCTGATTGACGGGGCTCGTGGGCGGCGCGATGCGCGGCGCATCACGCATCGGCGGGGGCCACCGCGATCGGGATGAACTGGCGCAGATCGACCTGCGCGTCCTGCGTGTCGTGCCACGGGTCCGGCTCGTCCTTCAGCGCGAACTGCAGCCGCTCCCACAGCGCGCGGCGGTTCCCGGCGTCGTCTAGCACGCGCGCCTTCACGTGGTCGAGGCCGACGCGCTCGAGGTAGTGCACGGTGCGCTCGAGATACCAGCCTTCCTCGCGATACAGTTGCAGGAACGCGCCCGCGTATTCGAGCACTTCTTCGTGCGTCTTCACCTTGCAGAAGAACTGCGCGACCTCGGTCTTGATTCCGCCGTTGCCGCCGACGTAGATCTCCCAGCCCGAATCGACGCCGATCACGCCGACGTCCTTGATCCCCGATTCCGCGCAGTTGCGCGGGCAGCCGGACACCGCGAGCTTCACCTTGTGCGGCGCGTACATCCGCCACAGCGCGCGCTCGAGCTGCTGGCCCATCAGCGTCGAATCCTGCGTGCCGAAGCGGCACCATTCGGAGCCGACGCAGGTCTTCACAGTGCGCAGCGCCTTCGCATACGCGTGGCCGCTCGGCATGCCGAGGTCGCGCCACACGCCGGGTAGATCCTCCTTCTTCACGCCGAGCAGATCGATGCGCTGGCCGCCCGTCACCTTGACGGTCGGGATCGCGTATTTGTCGACGACGTCGGCGATGCGGCGCAGCTCGCCGGCGCTCGTCACGCCGCCCCACATCCGCGGCACGACCGAATACGTGCCGTCCTTCTGGATGTTCGCGTGCGCGCGCTCGTTGATGAAGCGCGACTGCGGATCGTCCTTCGCGTCGTGCGGCCACGTGCTGATGCAGTAGTAGTTGAGCGCCGGGCGGCAGCTCGAGCAGCCGTTCGGCGTGCGCCATTCGAGAAAGCGCATCGCGTCCGGCACCGACAGCAGCTTGTGCTCGCGGATCGCCGTGCGTACTTCGGCATGCGTATGATCGGTGCAGCCGCATACGGGCTTCGCCTTCGGCGACGCCGAGTAGTCGCCGCCCAGCGTCGACATCAGGATCTGCTCGACGAGGCCCGTGCACGAGCCGCACGACGCGGACGCCTTCGTGTGCTTGCGCACGTCGTCGAGCGTGAAGAGGCCTTTCTCCTTGATCGCCGTGACGATCGTGCCCTTGCACACGCCGTTGCAGCCGCACACCTCGGCGTCGTCGGCCATCGCCATCGCGCGCGTCTCGCCGCTGTGGCCGGTGTCGCCGAGGCCCGTCTCGCCGAACATCAGCGTGTCGCGGATGTCGGCGATGTTGCGGCCCTCGCGCAGCAGCTTGAAGTACCACGCGCCGTCCGCCGTGTCGCCGTACAGGCAGGCGCCGACGATCTTGTCGTCCTTGATCACGAGCTTCTTGTAGACGCCCGCGATCGGATCGGACAGCGTGATGTCCTCCGTGTCGCCGCCGCCGAGGAAGTCGCCCGCGGAGAACAGATCGATGCCCGTGACCTTGAGTTTCGTCGACGTCACCGAGCCCGTGTAGCGGCCGATGCCGAATTGCGCGAGATGGTTCGCCGCGACCTTCGCCTGCTCGAAGAGCGGCGCGACGAGGCCGTACGCGATGCCGCGATGGCTCACGCATTCGCCGACCGCGTAGATGCGCGGATCGTAGGTCTGCATCGTGTCGCTCACGACGATCCCGCGGTTGCAATAGAGGCCCGCGCTTTCGGCGAGCGCCGTGTTCGGGCGAATGCCGACCGCCATCACGACGAGATCGGCCTTGCATTCCTCACCATCCTTGAAGCGCACCGCGCGCACGCGGCCGCTGTCGTCGCCGACGAGCGCCTGCGTTTCCTTCGGCATCAGAAATGTCAGGCCGCGCGCCTCCAGCGACGCGCGCAGCAGGCCGCCCGCCTTCGCGTCGAGCTGGCGCTCGAGCAGCGTCGGCGCGAGGTGCACGACCGTCACGCTCATCCCGCGCAGCTTCAGGCCGTTCGCCGCCTCGAGGCCGAGCAGGCCGCCGCCGATCACGACCGCGTGCGTGTGCCGCGCGGCGGCGTCGATCATCGCCTGCGTGTCCGCGATGTCGCGATAGCCGAGCACGCCGTCGAGATCCGCGCCCGGAATCGGCAGCATGAACGGAGTCGAGCCGGTCGCGAGCAGCAGCCGGTCGTACGCGGCCTCGGTGCCGTCCTCGGCGATCACGATGCGCTTCACGCGATCGATCTTCACGATCTGCTTGCCGACGTGGAGCGTGATGCCGTGCGATTCGTACCACGCGTAATCGTTGAGGACGATCTGCTCGAGCGTCTGCTCGCCCGCGAGCACGGGAGACAGCAGGATCCGGTTGTAGTTCGGATGCGGTTCGGCGCCGAATACCGTCACGTCGTACAAATCGGGCGCGAGCTTGAGCAACTCTTCGAGCGTGCGCACTCCGGCCATGCCGTTGCCGACCATCACCAGCTTCATCTTCCGCATCGGGGATCTCCTGACCGGGCCGCTTGTCGTGGGGGCCCATGTTCGATGGACGGAAAACAGCAATTGCCATGCCACTTTTTATTTGGCCGCTATTTAGAAGGCGGCCGGCCGATCGCGCGGCAATCGTGCGCGCGCGCGTGGTGCGCCGGCACACGGCCGATGCGCCATTTCGCACGCGAAGCGTGCATTGCCGCAGTTGCGCACCAGCAAAGTGCCGCCGGATCGGCCGCGCGAACCGGCGCGCCGCGTTACACTTGCGGCCGTTGCCGCGGCGTTCGGCGTGACGAAGCGCTCGAACGCCCGCCCGGCGGCTTCGCGGCGCGCGCCGCCCGTCGCGCCCGAGCGCCGGCGAGAAGATCGACGATCGAGAGATGGAGGGACATTGATGAAGCTATATAGCTATTTCCGCAGTTCGGCGGCGTTTCGCGTGCGCATCGCGCTGCATCTGAAGAAGCTGCCGTTCGATTACGTGCCCGTGCATCTGCTGCGCGACGGCGGCCAGCAACTGACGGACGACTATCGCGCGCTCAACCCCGACGCGCTCGTGCCGACGCTCATCGACGGCGATTCGCCGCTGCAGCAGTCGCTCGCGATCGTCGAATACCTCGACGAAGCGTATCCGGATGTGCCGCTGTTGCCGAAGGCGCCCGTCGACCGCGCTTACGTGCGCGCGATCGCGCTGCAGGTCGCCTGCGAGATTCATCCGCTGAACAACCTGCGCGTGCTGAAGTATCTGAAGCACACGTTGCAGGTTGACGACTACGCGAAGGACGCGTGGTATCGCCACTGGATCGAGGACGGCTTCAAGTCGCTCGAAGCGCGTCTGTCGAGCGATCCGCGCGCGGGCAAGCTGTGCTTCGGCGATGCGCCGACGCTCGCCGATCTGTGCGTCGTGCCGCAGGTGTTCAACGCGCAGCGCTTCTCGATCGGCCTCGAGCGGTTTCCGACGATTCAGCGCATCCACGATCATGCGATGACGCTCGACGCGTTCAAGGCGGCCGCGCCCGCCGCGCAGCCGGACGCCGAGTGAGCGCGGCATCGGCGGCGCGCCGATGAAAAACGGGCGCCTTGCCGAACCGCGCCGCCAGACGCCGGGCATCGGGCCCGACGTTGACGTGCGGTTCGCGCAAGGCGCCCCTTTTCACGGCGGCGGCTGCGTCCCGCCAGAGGGATCGGCTGCCCGGCTTATCCGAGCAACGCGTCCGCGAATTCCTCCGCGCTGAACGGTTGCAGATCCTCGACCTTCTCGCCGACGCCGATGAAGTACACGGGAATCGGCCGCTGACGCGCGATCGCGGCGAGGATGCCTCCCTTCGCGGTGCCGTCGAGCTTCGTGACGATGAGGCCCGTGAGGCCGAGCGTGTCGTCGAACGCCTTCACCTGCGCGAGCGCGTTCTGGCCGGTGTTCGCGTCGATCACGAGCAGCACCTCGTGCGGCGCGCCGTCGTGCGCCTTGCCGATCACGCGCTTCACCTTCCGGAGCTCTTCCATCAGATGCAACTGCGTCGGCAGGCGGCCCGCGGTGTCGGCCATCATCACGTCGATGTTGCGCGCGCGCGCGGCGCTGACCGCATCGAAGATCACCGCGGCCGGATCGCCGCTTTCCTGCTGGACGACGGTCACGTTGTTGCGCTCGCCCCAGATCGCGAGCTGCTCGCGCGCGGCCGCGCGGAACGTGTCGCCCGCGGCGAGCAGCACCGACTGATTGAAGCTCTGCAGATGCTTCGCGAGCTTGCCGATGCTCGTCGTCTTGCCCGCGCCATTCACGCCCGCGATCATCATCACGAGCGGCTGCGCGCGGCCGAGCACGAGCGACTTCTCGAGCGGCGTCAGCAGATCGACGAGCAGGCCGCGCAGCGCGTCCTTCACCTGTTGCGGATCGGTGAGGCGGCCCGTGCGCACCTTCTCGCGCAGCGCGCCGAGCAGATGCTCGGTCGCGTCGATGCCGGCGTCGGACATCAGTAGCGCCGTCTCGAGTTCCTCGTAGAGTGCGTCGTCGATCTTCGTGTTGACGAACACGTTCGTGATGCTCGAGCTCGTCTTCGCGAGGCCGGACTTCAGCCGTGCAATCCACGATTTCTTCGCGGCCGGCTCGGGCGCGGGCGGCGGCACGATCTCGACCGTCTCGACGACGCCGTTGCGGCCGTTCGACGACGGCGTGACCGTCATCACGACGGACGGCGCGGGCTTGGCGCTCGCGCGAGCCGCTGCTGCTGCTGCTGTGGAGGGCTGCGGCTGCCCGACCGGCGATTCCGGCGCCGCGGCGGCGGCGGAGGCGGGCGGCGTTTCGGCGCGCGCGACCGGCGCGGTGGGCGCGTCGACTCGCGTGGCCTCGGGCGCGGCCGGCGCGCGGGCGTCGTCCTGCGGCGCGTCGGGCGCTGGCTGCGGCTCGGCCGGTGCGGCATCGGGCGCTTTCTTGAATCGTTTGAAGAAGCTGAACATGGTTTCGCTTGCGGAAGAGGCGGGGCGCGGCACCGGGTGCGCCGGCCGGCCGGGCTCCGTGCAAAAGAGCCCGGCGGCGCGCATGCGGCGGGTTCGCGCGCTGCAAACCCGGCATTTTATCAGGCGCTCGCGCTTCGCCGTGCGGCGGCGGCATGGCGGGCGCGCCGCTTGTGGTAACGTGCGCGTCATCGCGGCGCATCGCGCCGTTTCAGCCGGTTCATTCCGTTTCCAACGCTTCCGTATCGAATCTTCCGCATGTCCCGTTCCTCTCCGGCGCGGCCGCAGGCGCAGCGAGCCCTAGCGGCCGGCCGCGGCAAGCCGCACACGATCCGCATCATCGGCGGCGACTGGAAGCGCACGCCGCTTCCGGTGCTCGACCTGGACGGCCTGCGTCCGACGCCTGACCGCGTGCGCGAGACGATCTTCAACTGGCTCGGCCAGAATCTCGAAGGGCGGCGCTGCCTCGACCTGTTCGCGGGCAGCGGCGCGCTCGGCTTCGAAGCGGCGTCGCGCGGCGCGGCGAGCGTCGTGATGGTGGAGCGCCATCCGCGCGCCGCGCAGCAACTGCGCGCGCTGAAGGACAAGCTCGCCGCGTGCGCGGTCGAAGTCGCGGAGGCCGACGCGCTGCGCATCGCGGCGGGCCTCGCGCCGCGCTCGTTCGACGTCGTGTTCGTCGATCCGCCGTTCGGCGACGCGGCCGCGTTCGCGCGCGCGCTCGAACTCGCGCCGGAGCTCGTCGCGCCGGGCGGCTTTCTGTACGTCGAGACGGGCGCGCTGCTCGATCCGTCAGCGCATGCGTCGCTCGCCGGCTGGCAGGTGACGCGGCGCGGCAAGGCGGGCGCCGTCCACTATCATTTGCTGCAACGCGAAAATGATGAATAATGCGCGTTCCAAACGAGGCGCCGCGTGCAGTCGCGACGTGCGCCCATGTCGGCGGCCGCGCATGACGCGCATGGCCGTGTGACCCCAATTGCTCGATGACAGGAGGAGCGACATGGTAGTCGCCGTGTACCCAGGTACGTTTGATCCGCTGACGCGAGGCCACGAGGATCTCGTGCGGCGCGCGTCGAGCATTTTTGATACGCTGGTTGTCGGCGTCGCCGACAGCCGTGCGAAGAAGCCGTTCTTCTCGCTCGAGGAACGTCTGGAGATCGCGAACGAGGTGCTGGGCCATTACCCGAACGTGAAGGTGATGGGCTTTACCGGCCTCTTGAAGGATTTCGTGCGCGCGAACAACGCGCGCGTGATCGTGCGCGGCCTGCGCGCGGTGTCGGACTTCGAGTACGAGTTCCAGATGGCGGGGATGAACCGCTACCTGCTGCCCGACGTCGAGACGATGTTCATGACGCCGTCGGACCAATACCAGTTCATCTCGGGCACGATCGTGCGCGAGATCGCGCAGTTGGGCGGCGACGTCAGCAAGTTCGTGTTCCCGTCGGTCGAGAAATGGCTGACTGAGAAGGTGGCCGCGATGGCCCAGGGGCCGTCCGCGTGAGCGCTCGCGCGCGCGGCAGGCGGCCCGGAGCGGCCGGCCGCGCGCCAGCGGAAGTGAGACCAGTATGGCTTTGATGATTACCGACGAGTGCATCAATTGCGACGTGTGCGAGCCCGAGTGCCCGAACGGCGCGATTTCGATGGGCCCGGAAATCTATGTGATCGATCCGGACAAGTGCACCGAGTGCGTCGGTCATTTCGACGAACCGCAGTGTCAGCAGGTGTGCCCGGTCGAATGCATCCCGCGGGACCCGGGTCGTCCCGAGACGAAGGATCAGTTGATGGCGAAGTATCGCGCGCTGATCGCGGCGGAGAAGAACGGCGCGTGACGCGCCGCGCGGCGGCCGGCGCGACGGCTGGGTCGTCGCCCTCCGCCCGTTACGCGAGCAATTCGCGCAGCGCGGCGACGAGCGCGTCGCATTCGGCGTCGGTGCCGACCGTGATGCGCAAATGCTGGTCGATCCGCGGCAGCTTGAAGTGCCGCACGAAAATCTCCCGCTGCTTCAGTTGCGTGGCAAGCGTCGCCGCATCGTGGCGAGGATGGCGCGCGAACACGAAATTCGCCGCCGACGGCACGATGTCGAAGCCGAGCGCGGCGAGTGCGGCGACGAGCCGCTCCCGGCTCGCGATCACCTGCTTGCGCGTCGCCTCGAACCACGCGGTGTCCTCGTACGACGCCTGCGTCGCGACCTGCGCGAGACGGTCGAGCGGGTACGAGTTGAAGCTGTCCTTCACGCGCGTGAGCGCGTCGATCAGCGCGGGGTCGCCGAACGCGAAGCCGACGCGCATGCCGGCGAGCGAGCGCGCCTTCGACGCGGTATGCACGACGAGCAGGTTCGGGTAGCGCGAGATCAGCGACACGGCCGATTCCGCGCCGAAGTCGACATACGCCTCGTCGATCACGACGACCGAGCCCGGATTCGCGGCGACGATCCGCTCGATGTCGGCAAGCGGCAGCGCGCGGCCCGTCGGCGCGTTCGGATTCGGGAACAGCACGCAGCCGGCGTCGTCGAGATAGTCGTCGACGACGATCGAGAAATCCTCGGCGAGCGGCACCGTCTGGTATTCGACGCGATAGAGCCGCGCATAGGTCGGATAGAAGCTGTACGTGATGTCCGGGAAGCGCAGCGGCCTGTCGTGCCGCAAGAGCGCCTGGAACACGTGCGCCAGCACTTCGTCGGAGCCGTTGCCGGCGAACACCTGCTCGGGCGCGATCCCGTGGTGGGCGGCAACCGCTTCGCGCAGCTTGCGCGCGACGGGGTCGGGATAGCGGCGCAGCGCCTCGCCCGTGTCGCCGAGCTCGCGCCGGATCGCGTCGACCGCGCGCGGCGACGGCGGATACGGGTTCTCGTTCGTGTTCAGCTTGACGGGATGCGCGAGCGCCGGCTGCTCGCCCGGCACGTACGGCTCGAGTTGATGGACGATGTCGCTCCAGTAACGGCTCACCACGTGGCTCCTGATGCGGTAAAACGACGAGCTTAACCGATGCGCGCGGCTCACGCGCCGTTGCGATGCAACTGCATCATCGCGCGCTCGGTCTCGCCCTTGACGACGGTCGGCATCACGGCGAGCGCGCGCTCGATCGCGGCGTCGATCACGTCCTGCTCTTCCTTGCGCGGCGGCTTCAGCACGAAGTTCGCGACATCGGGCTTCGCGCCCGCGCGCGCGCTTTCGGGAATCAGGTCGCGCGGATGGCCGATGCCGATCCGCAGCCGCCAGTATTGTTGCGAAGACAGGTGCGCGGAGATGTCCTTCAGGCCGTTGTGGCCGCCGCTGCCGCCGCCGAGCTTCAGCTTGACCGCGCCGGGTGGCAAGTCCAGCTCGTCGTGCGCGACGAGGATTTCGTTCGGCAGGAGCTTGAAGA
The DNA here is from genome assembly GCF_001636105.1 of Burkholderia sp. MSMB1589WGS. Taxonomy (NCBI): domain Bacteria; kingdom Pseudomonadati; phylum Pseudomonadota; class Betaproteobacteria; order Burkholderiales; family Burkholderiaceae; genus Burkholderia; species Burkholderia sp. MSMB1589WGS. The sequence continues at coordinate 862,933 of NZ_LNJT01000006.1, read as the reverse complement.
AATGCGCGAGCGCGACGACCGATTGGCCGGAACGGTTCATGTACGTCTGCGGCTCGAGCAGATGCACTTCGTCGCCGAAGAGGCGCGCCTTCGCGTACAAGCCGTGGAAGCGCCGCTCGTCGCGCAGCGTCGCGCCGGCTTCGCGCGCGAGCTGGTCGACGAGCCAGAAGCCCGCGTTGTGGCGCGTCGCCGTGTATTCCGCCCCGGGATTGCCGAGGCCGACGATCAGTTTGATCATGATGAATGCTTGCCCGTCAGGGCTCGCCCTCGCGGGCTGCAAAATGAAAAAACCCGCCGGGCAAGCCGCGGCGGGTCTCGTCGACCGTCGTGCGAAACGGTTCGAAAGGCGGGTCCGAAGGGCGCTCAGGCAGCCGGCGTTTCGCCTTCGCCCGCAGCCGCTTCTTCCGACACGGCGCCAGCCGGGATCGTCGCCAAGGCGACCACGGGGTTTTCCGCGTCGACGTGCGGGGTCAGCGCGACGCCGTTCGGCAGCGCGATGTCCTTCACGTGCAGCGATTGGCCCGCTTCGATCTTCGACAGATCGACTTCGAGGAATTCCGGCAGGTCGGCCGGCAGGCACTCGATTTCGATTTCCGTCACGACGTGCGACACGACCGCGCTCGACAGCTTCACGGCCGGGCTCGTTTCCGCGTTCAGGAAGTGCAGCGGCACCTTCGTGTGCAGCTTCTTCTTCGGATCGATGCGCTGGAAGTCCACGTGCAGCACGAGCTGACGGAACGGATGGTATTGCACGTCACGCAGCAGGACGCGTTGCGACTTGCCGGCCACTTCGAGATCGAGGATCGACGAGTGGAAGGCTTCCTTCTTCAGCGCGTGCCACAGGGCGTTGTGATCGAGCTCGATCATTTGCGGGGCTGCTTCACCGCCGTACACGATACCCGTGGTCTTACCGGCGTTGCGCAGGCGGCGGCTCGCACCCGTACCTTGCTGTTGGCGCTCGAAAGCGACGACTTTCATGTGTTTCTCCATGTGCTGCCCGCGACCAGGCAGTAAAACGGGGCCCCGCGACAGCATGAGGCCCCCGAACGATGGCCGGGGGTTCGTCGGTCCCGGCCGATTGTGCAAAAAGCGAAGCTCGTCGCTTCGCTTTTTGCGCTAAACCATTTTGCGGCGGATCGCTTTACGATTCCGCGAACAGCGACATCACCGAATCGCCGCGGCGGATCCGCGAAAACGTCTCGGCGAGGAGGCCCGCGCTCGACAGCGCGCGGACCTTCGAGCACGCGAGCGATTCGGCGGACAGCGGAATCGTATCGGTGACGACGAGCTCGTCGAGCGCCGAAGCGGCGATCCGGTCTGCCGCGCCGCCCGACAGCACCGGGTGCGTCGCATACGCGAACACCTGCTTCGCGCCGCGCTCCTTCAGCACTTGCGCGGCCTTGCAGAGCGTGCCCGCCGTGTCGACCATGTCGTCCATGATCACGCAGGTGCGGCCTTCGACTTCACCGATGATGTTCATCACTTCGGCGACGTTCGCCTTCGGACGACGCTTGTCGATGATCGCCAGGTCGCAGTTCAGTTGCTTCGCGAGCGCGCGGGCGCGCACGACGCCGCCGACGTCCGGCGACACGACGAGCAGATCCGGGTAGTTCTGCTTGCGCAGGTCACCCAGGAGGATCGGCGTCGCATAGATGTTGTCGACGGGGATGTCGAAGAAGCCTTGAATCTGGTCGGCGTGCAGATCCATCGTGATGATCCGCTCGACGCCGGCGATTTCCAGCATGTTCGCGACGATCTTCGCGGAGATCGCGACGCGCGCCGAGCGCGGGCGGCGATCCTGGCGCGCGTAGCCGAAGTAGGGGATGGCGGCGGTGATCCGGCCGGCGGATGCGCGCTTGAGCGCATCGACCATGATCATCAGCTCCATCAGGTTGTCGTTCGTCGGCGCGCACGTCGATTGCAGGACGAAGACGTCCTTGCCGCGCACGTTTTCCTGGATTTCGACCTGAATCTCGCCGTCGGAGAAACGGCTAACCATCGCTTTGCCGAGGGGAATACCAAGAATTTTGACGACTTCCTGAGCAAGCGCGGGATTGGCGTTGCCAGTAAAAACCATCAGGCCGTCATGGCTGCTCATCGTGCACCTGCTTCAGGCTTAGGCGGGAAATGCGGGAAAGAAATTTTGGCAGGGGAGGAAGGACTCGAACCCTCGCATGCCGGAATCAAAATCCGGTGCCTTGACCAACTTGGCGACTCCCCTACACTAAACTTTTAGCTCCATCGGAAGTGTAGGCCATCCGGTGAAGCGAAACTTTATGACGCGAAAGCGAAGAATGGATGTTCACCCAAGCTCTCGGCAACTGCGCTATTCCAGCCGGCCGGCAGTTTGGCTTGCGCCGCTTCTGCTTCAGCCTTGCTCTTGAACGCCGCAAACACACTTGCTCCAGAGCCGGTCATCCGCGCGGGGGGCAGATTATAAAACCACTCGACCACCTTTGCAACTTCCGCGTACTTGCTTGTCACAACCTGCTGCATGTCATTCCGGCCGAAGCTGTCTGGCCATCCTGCAGTGCAGTTTCGCTGTGCAAGAAAGTCCGTAATTGTGATGGGTTTCGAATTTCTTGTCAACGATTTTTCGGAAAAAATCGCTGCTGTCGGAACGTGAACCCGTGGTGTCACAACCAGGAACCAGCGAGCCGGTAATTCTACAGCTTGTAGCGTTTCCCCGATACCCTCTGCGAATGCATTTTTTCCGAAGACGAAGAACGGCACGTCGGCGCCGAGCTTCACTGCGAGCGATTGCAACGTTGCGCGCGGCAAGTCGAGCTTCCAGAGGCGGTTGAGCGCAAGCAAGGTCGTCGCCGCGTCCGAGCTGCCGCCGCCGAGGCCCGCGCCCATCGGCAGCCGCTTGTCGATCTCGATGTCGACGCCCGCCGCGACGCCCGCGTGCGCTTTCAGCAGCGACGCCGCGCGCACGACGAGATCGGTTTCCTCGGGCACGCCCGGCACGTCGGTCTTGCGCGACACCTTGCCGTCGTCGCGCAGCGTGAAATGCAGCGTGTCGCCCCAGTCGAGTAGCTGGAACACGCTTTGCAGCTCGTGGTACCCGTCCGGGCGGCGGCCCGTGATGTGCAGGAACAGGTTCAGTTTCGCCGGGGCGAGGCAGTCGCGCAGCGAGCGGGTCGTATCGGTCATGCTAAGGCAGCTTGGTCGGGCAAAAGCGCGTGTTCAGCGGTCGAGCACGAGCTTGATGTCGAGGGGCGGCGTCTGCCGCACCAGGTTGATGCGTTTCACGCCGGCGGCCGGCGCGTCGGCGTATGCGAGGTAATCGATGGTCCAGCCGTCCTGGCGGATCTCCTTGATTCGCGTGCCGTCCTGCGGATCGCGCACCGTCGTCGCGGGCGTTGCGGGCGACGGCGTCGGCAGCAGCCAGTAGCGCAGGCCGTCGAGCGGCAGCGCGAAGCCGAGCGCGCGCTGCATCAGCTCGCCGACGTCGGGCGCGAATTGCGGTTGACGATTCGGCAATTCGAGCGACGCGCCGTCCGGCGCGGACTTCACGATCGCGAGCGTCTGGCCGAGCGGGCTGCGCAGTTCGAGCGACACGTTCGTGCCTTGCTGCTGCCAGTCGAAATTGCCGTAGACGTTGCGCGGATTGCCGAGCTGATCGTGGTACTGGACCGCGAAGCGGCCCGTGTACGCGCGATTCTGCTCGGTCTGCAGCGCGTTCGGCGCGGTGACGGGCGCGCGCTGCGGCTGCGTCGCGCAGCCGGCGAGCGCGACGGCGGCCGCGGCCGCAGCGGCGAGGGCGAAGCCGCGCGCGCTGCGCGCATGCGGCCGGGCAAAACGCGGCATCGTCATCAAAGTCCGTTCACCTCAAGGCGCTTGAGCGTCTGCACGAGCGTGTCGTTGTCGGGCTCGAGCTTCTGCGCGGCGCGCCACGCGGCGCGCGCTTCGTCGCGCGAGCCGCTCTTCCACAGCACTTCGCCGAGATGCGCGCCGATTTCAGCGTTCGGCTGCAGGTCGTAAGCGCGTTTGAGGATCGTCGTTGCGCCCGCCGTGTCGCCGAGGCGGTACTTGACCCAGCCGAGGCTGTCCATGATGAACGCGTCGTTCGGCGCGAGCGAACTCGCCTTCTCGATCAGCTTGCTCGCTTCCTGCAGGCGCAGGTTGCGGTCGGCGAGCGAATAGCCGAGCGCGTTGTATGCCTGCGGATTGTCCGGCTGCGCGCGCATCAGCAGGCGCAACTGCTGTTCCATCATCGTGTACTGGCCGATCTTCTCGCACGCCATCGCGTAGTCGTAGCGCAGATCGGGATCGTCCGGGAAATCCTCGACCGCCTGCGCGAGCCGGTCCGCGGCCTCCTTGTAGCGTCTCGACGTGAAGAGGATCGACGCATCGGTGCGCGCGATCACCGCGGCGTCGCGCGGATCGGACGCCTGCAGGTTCGCGAGCAGCTTGCGCGCTTCGTCGGTCTTGCCCTGCTTCTGCAGCAGTTGCGCGCGCGTGACCTGCGCGGGCACGTATTGCTGGCTCGATTCGTCGACCTTGTCGAGCCATTGCGCGGCGAGCGCCTCGTTGTTCTGGTCGAGCGCGATCTGCGCGAGATACACGTACGCCTGCCCGACGTCCGCCCCCGGCTTCTTCTGCGCGACCTTCACGTATTGCTTCAGGTACGCGGTCGCGTCGTCGAGGTGCTTCTGCTGGATCTTGATGAGCGCGATCGCCATCAGCGGCGTCGGGTCGCTCGAATCGTTGCGGCGCATCGCGTCGAACTGTTTCTGCGCGTCGTCGAGGCGATCGTCGGCGAGATACAACTGCGCGAGCGCGAGGCGGCCGTCACGCGACTTCGGATTCTGCTGAACGAACTTCTCGAACGATGCAACCCCGGCCGCGCGCTCGTCCGGCCCCATCTGCGACAGCATCAGCGCCGCCGGCAGATAATCGGGCTTGATGCGCAGCGCTTCCTTCAGCGATTGCGTCGCGCCGTCCTTGTCGTCGGTCGCGAGCTGCTGGCGCGCGATCGCGAACCGCGCCTCCGGCCGGTTCATGTCGTTCTTCAGCAGATCCTGAAGCACCGTCAGGCCGCCGACGCGGTTCGGTCCGCGCGCGAGCAGCGCCTGCAGCGCGATGATCGCCTGGCCGCGGCTGTCGCCCGTCGCACGCGCGAGTTCCTGCGCGAGCATCGGCTGCGCCTCGGCCGGCTTGCCGCCGAGCACGAGGAGCGCGGCGTCGACCTGCGCGGCGCGCTGCGAGCCCGGCGAATACTCGCGCCACAGATTCGCGGCCGTCAGCGCGTCCGCCGGGCTCTGCGCGGCGAGCGCGATCTCGGTCGCCCGCTGGGCCATGCGCGGATCGCGCGTGTCGCGCGAGAGCGCGAGGTAGGTCTGGTACGCGGGCGCGGGAAGATTGCGTTGCAGCGCGACCTCGGCCGCGAGCACCTGGTAGACGATCTGGCTCGTCAGCGCGACGTTCGGCAGATCCTTCTGCTCTTCCGGCAGCGTCGACGCGAATGCGCCCTGAGGGGCTTCGTCGCCTGCGTCGTCTTGCGCGTGAGCGGGGAATGCGGCGAGCGCCCACGCCGCGACGAGCGCAGCGCCGATCGCGCGGCGCACCGGAACGGCGCGCGGGCCGCGCGCAGCGGCAAGGCGCTTCTGGGACAGCTTCGAGGGCAAGGTCATGGAAATCCGTTCAATGTTTCAGCCGATTGTAACGCGCTCGCTACAATACGCGCACCATCGCCATCAGCCAGATAGAGACCCGTAAAACATGCCAGAGTTGCCGGAAGTCGAGGTTACGCGCCGAGGCATCGAGCCGTTCGTCGCCGGGCGGCGCGTGCAGCGCGTCGACGTGCGCACCGCCATGCTGCGCTGGCCCGTGCCCGCCGGCTTCGCCGAGCTGCTCAGGTCGCGCGAGGTGCTGCGCGTCGAGCGGCGCGGCAAGTACCTGCTGTTCGAAGTCGACGCCGGATGGTTCATCGTCCATCTCGGCATGACGGGCACGCTGCGCGTGCTGCCGAACGACGCGCCGCCGCCCGCGCCGGCGAAGCACGATCACGTCGACTGGATCTTCGACGAGTTCGTGCTGCGCTTTCGCGATCCGCGCCGCTTCGGCGCGGTGCTCTGGCATCCGCGCGACGCGGGCGACGTGCACGCGCATCCGCTCCTCGCGAGCCTCGGCGTCGAGCCGTTCTCGGCCGCGTTCTCGGGCGCGCTCCTCTTCAAGCGCACGCGCGGGCGCACGGTGTCCGTCAAGCAGGCGCTGCTCACGGGCGACATCGTCGTCGGCGTCGGCAACATCTATGCGTCCGAAAGCCTCTTTCGCGCCGGCATCCGGCCGACCACGGCGGCGGGGCGCGTATCGCTGCCGCGCTACGAGCGGCTCGCCGACGCGGTGCGCGCGACGCTCGCCGCCGCGATCGAGCGCGGCGGCAGCACGCTGCGCGACTTCGTCGGCAGCAACGGCGAGAGCGGCTATTTCCAGCTCGACTGTTTCGTCTACGATCGCGCGGGCGAGCCGTGCCGCGTCTGCGGCGCGGCGATCCGCCAGATCGTCCAGGGGCAGCGATCCACCTATTTCTGTCCGAATTGTCAGCGTTAAGAACTTGAAACCGCCCCGCATTCCTCCCGCGCCGCCCGTCATCACGCCGCTTCACGCGGCCTTCGCGCCGACGCTGATCGCCTGGCAGCGCAAGCACGGCCGCCACGACCTGCCGTGGCAGAACACCCGCGATCCGTACCGGATCTGGCTGTCGGAGATCATGTTGCAGCAGACGCAGGTGTCGACCGTCGTGCCGTACTACGTGCGCTTTCTCGAGCGTTATCCGGACGTCGCCGCGCTCGCGGCCGCGCCGATCGACGACGTGATGGCGCTTTGGGCCGGGCTCGGCTACTACTCGCGCGCGCGCAATCTGCACCGCTGCGCGCAGGCGGTCGTCGAGCTGCACGGCGGCGCGTTCCCGGGCTCGCCCGAAGCGCTCGCCGAGCTGCCGGGCATCGGCCGCTCGACGGCCGCGGCGATCGCGTCGTTCGCGTTCGGCGCGCGCGCGACGATCCTCGACGGCAACGTGAAGCGGGTGCTCGCGCGCGTGTTCGGCGTCGAAGGCTTCCCGGGTGACAAGCGCGTCGAGAACGAGATGTGGGCGCTCGCCGAGGCGCTCTTGCCGGATGTGGCCGAACAGGCCGACGTCACGGCGTACACGCAGGGCCTGATGGATCTCGGCGCAACGCTTTGCGTGCGCGGCAAGCCCGATTGCGCGCGCTGCCCGTTCGTGGGCGATTGCGTTGCCGATCGCAGCGGCCGGCAGCGCGAGCTGCCCGCCGCGCGCCCGAAGAAGGCGGTGCCGACGCGCCGCACGTGGATGCTCGTGCTGCGCGACGGCGACGCGGTGCTGTTGCAGCGGCGCCCGCCCGCGGGCATCTGGGGCGGCTTATGGAGCCTGCCCGAAGCGGACGGCGACGCGGCGCTCGCGCGGCGCGCGCGCGAATTCGGCGGCGCGGCGCTCGTGCCGCTCGCGCCGTTCACGCATACGTTCACGCATTTCAAGCTCGAGATCGAGCCGCGGCTCGCCGAGCTCGACGGCGCAGCGGGCGGCGCGTTGCAAGCGGCCGACGACGAGACCGCATGGGTCGCGCTCCACAAGCTCGACGCGTACGGCGTGCCCGCGCCCGTGCGCAAATTGCTCGACGGGTTGAGCGGGTCGTTGCTGTAGGCGCTGTAACTGCGGCAGGCGGGGTGGCCGCGCGGGGGCCGAAGTGGAAGCGAATGGCGCCGCCGTTTCCGGCGCGGTGCGCCTACAACCACCCGTGACGATTCAACTCCCGATGAACCGCATCGATGCGCGCGCCGACATCGGGGAATTCCATCAGCTTCTGCCGCGCGCGCAGATCGAGCGGCAGCACTTCGGCGAGCCGGTTCGACACCCACGTAGGGTCGTCGAACCGAAACGGCTCCGCGAACGGCAGCTCGGCTTCGGATTTGCGCAGCACTTCGACGATCCGGTCGAGCGCCTCCGCGCACGCGCCGAACTGCGCGAGCGCGTCGTCGCCTTCGAGCGGGATGTCGTCCTGCATCGGCTCCGCGATGCCGACGAGCAGGCCGTTCGCCTCGACCCGGTGCGACAGCAGCTCGAAGCGCTGCGTGCCGATCGTGCGCAGCAACAGCATGCCGAATTCGCCGGTATCGCATTCGATGATCCGCGCCATGCAGCCGATCGTTTCGGGCACCGATACTTCGCCTTCCTGAGCGACTTCCGGGCCGCTCTTCAGCAGGCACACGCCGAACGGCGCGTCGTCGCGCAGGCATGCGCGCGCCATGTCCAGATAACGCGCCTCGAAGACTTTCAGTGGCAGCAGCCCGCCCGGGAACAACACCGTATGCAGCGGGAAGAGCGGCAAATCGATGAGCGTGGTCGACAGAGAGGACATGGCGGGCCCGGGAAAAGTGAGCGGCGCTAGGTCACGAGCCGCGACGACGCGTCCACGGCGACGGGCGCGTCACGATGCCGCACGATCACGTTGGCCTGCCGCGACAGACGCGCGGCGAGCGTCTCCGCGAGAAACACCGACCGATGCTGGCCGCCCGTGCAGCCGATCGCGACCGTCAGGTAGCTGCGGTTGTCCTCGCGGAAATGCGGCAGCCACTTGCCGAGAAACGACTCGATGTCGTCGAGCATCTGATGGACGACGGGCAGCGCGTCGAGAAACGCGACGACCGGCTGGTCGACCCCGGTGAGCGGGCGCAGCTCGTGGTCGTAATACGGGTTCGGCAGCGCGCGCACGTCGAACATGAAATCGGCGTCGAGCGGCACGCCGCGCTTGAAGCCGAACGATTCGAACATCAGCACGAGATCGTCGTTCTTCTGCTCGATGAAGCGCTTGACCCACGTGCGCAGCACGTTCGCGCGCAGATTGCTCGTGTCGATCTGATGGCCGAATTCGGCGAGCGGCGCGACGAGGTCGCGCTCGCGCTCGATCGCCTCTTCGAGCGACACGAGAAGGCCGACGTCCGCGTCGTGCGACGGCGAGCCCGACAGCGGATGGCGGCGGCGCGTCTCGGAGAAGCGCTGGATCAGCGCCTGCGTGCTCGCGTTCAGGAACAGCACGCGCACGTCGTGCTCGCGCGACAGCGCGCGGATGAGGCCCGGCATTTCGTCGAGCGACGCGCTCGAGCGCGCGTCGATCGCGACGGCGAGCCGGTTCTGGCCTTCGTTCGCGAGGTAGCGGGCGAGCTCGGGCAGCACGTGCGGCGGCAGGTTGTCGACGCAATAGTAGCCCGCGTCCTCGAGCGCGTTCAGCGCGACGGACTTGCCTGAGCCGGAGATGCCGGTGATGAGGACAATGCGCATGGAAAGAGGAAATCCTGACGTTTCATCATAGCACCGGCTCGTTGCGCGAGCGTGGCGGGCGCGAGGCCGGCGCGGGTTACACGAGCTTGCCGGGAAACTGGCTGTCCGGGTCCTGCATCGCGAGGCGCTGGCGATCCATGAAATCGCGCAGCGTGTCGATGCCGCGCAGTTGCAGGATCGTGTTGCGCACCGCCGCCTCGACGAGCACCGCGAGGTTGCGGCCCGCCGCGACCTGGATCGTCACCTTGCTGATCGGCAGGCCGAGCACGTCGACGGTCTGGCTTTCGAGCGGCAGCCGCTGGAACTCGCCGTCGGGCCGGCGCACGAGCTGGACGATCAGCTTGAGCTTCATCTTCCGGCGCACCGCGGTTTCGCCAAAGATCGTCTTGATGTCGAGAAGGCCCAGGCCGCGCACTTCGAGCAGGTTCTGCAACAGCGGCGGGCAGCGCCCTTCGACGAAATCGGGGCCAAGTCGAACGAAGTCGACCGCGTCGTCGGCGACGAGCCCGTGGCCGCGGCTGATCAGCTCGAGGCCGAGCTCGCTCTTGCCGAGGCCCGAATCGCCCGTCAGCAGCACGCCCATCCCGAGGATGTCGAGGAACACGCCGTGCAGCGTCGCGCGCGGCGCGAGGATGCGCGACATGTACAGGCGCAGGCTGTCGATCACCGCGGCGGCCGACATCGGCGTCGTGAAGAGCGGCGTCGACGAGCGCGTGCAGCGCAGGACGAGCTCGGGCGGCGCGGCGGCGCCGCCCGCGACGACGAGAAACGGCGGCTCGAGCGCGATCAGCTCGGCCATGTGGCGCGAGCGGTCTTCGTCGGTCTGGCGCTGGTAGTAGTCGATCTCGGCCTCGCCGAGCACCTGGATCCGGTTCGGGTGGATCAGGTTCAGGTGGCCGACGAGATCGGCGCTCGACGTCGCGTTCGCCACCGTGTCGGCGGAAAAGCCGCGTTCCCAGCCTTCATGCCCCGTCAGCCAACTGAGCTTCAGCATGGCTGCGTTGTCGTCGAAGATGCTCTGGGCGTTGATGCTGGACGTATCCATGAGTCCGTCACTCCAAGGAGCCGGCGCCCTGGCGCTGCAACGACGGTTGCGGCGCCGGCCCGGCGGCGGGCGGCTCGGCTCGGCGGCGCGGGCCGCGACGCAATGGGGAACGAACCGCCCCGATCAGCCTAAGGTTGCCACTGAGTCAGGAGTCGATGCAACTCGTCGCGGTCCGGTTCAGTATGCAGACGCTCGCGCGTGTCGCGGTCGGACAGCAACTGGGCGATTTCGGAAAGGATTTCGAGGTGCGCCTGCGTCGCCTGCTCGGGCACGAGCAGGAAGATCAGCAGCGACACGGGCTGGCCGTCCGGCGCTTCGAACGGGATCGGCTCGGCGAGCCGCACGAAAGCGGCGAGCGGGTGCTTGAGCCCCTTGATCCGGCCATGCGGAATGGCGACGCCCTCGCCGAGGCCCGTCGAACCGAGACGCTCGCGCGCGAACAGATTGTCGGTGACGGTGCTGCGGGCGATGCCGTTCTGATTCTCGAAGATCAGGCCGGCTTGTTCGAAGACGCGTTTCTTGCTGGTGACGGAGAGATCGATGACGACGTTCTCCAGAGGCAGGATTTTGGCTAGGCGATTCATGTTGGCAGGCGTAGGGGCGGCCTGGGGTCTCCTCGCGGCGGACTGATTTTCCATGTCGGTCAAAAAGGACGGCGTTAGGCGACGGAGACCTGTGAAGCGCGGCGAACCGGCTCATCGCCCCCGATAATAACCGAGACATTATAGAGCACTGCAGACGGCGCCGCGCACCGCGCAAAACGTCGGGAATCGCTCGGGGCGCGGCGCATCCGCGTCGCGCCGCAGCGGTTTGCACAATAAAAAACCGCCCGTCGAGGCGGGCGGTTCGGCTGGCGCTGTCGCGCCGCGATCATTGCGGCGGCAGCTCGATCTGTTCGGCAGCCTGCTGGTGCTTGATCGGCTCGTGCGTGTGCGTCTGCAGACGCTCCATGTGCTTGACGACCTGGCGGTCGAGCTTGTCGATCAGCAGATCGATCGCCGCGTACAAATCGCCGTTCGCACTTTCGACGAAGATATCCTTGCCCTTCAGATGCAGCGTGATTTCCGCCTTTTGCCGCTTGTCCTTCTCTTTGTGGTTGTCGACCGTGAGGATCACTGCGCCATCGATGACCTGATCGCTATGGCGTAGCACCCTGTCGAGCTTGGTGATCACGTATTCGCGGATAGCAGGCGTGACTTCGAGATGGTGTCCACTGATCTTCAGGTTCATAGTGCTTCTCCAAGCTAATGACCACCTTCCGCATAGAGGCGGCATGCCTGCCGATTCTGTTGCCGACGCTCGTGGTGAGCAAGCATCGGTCGGCCGGCTTTGCCGTCGACGATGCGGCGGCCGGAAAACGCCCGCCGTGTGGCGACGGGCTACAGAGACTTGCGCAGATTCACCGCCGGGATCTTGAGGGCTTCGCGATATTTGGCAACCGTGCGGCGCGCGACCACGAACCCTTGTTCCGCTAGCAGCTCGGCTATGCGACTGTCCGAAAGAGGGGATTTGGGGTCTTCGGCTCCTATCAGTTGTTTGATGAGGGCGCGGATCGCTGTCGACGACGCGGCGCCTCCGGTGTCTGTCGATACGTGCGATCCGAAGAAGTACTTAAATTCAAGCGTGCCGAACGGGGTCAGCATGTACTTGCCGGTTGTCACACGGGAGACAGTCGATTCGTGTAGGCCCAGCGTATCAGCTATTTCCCGCAAAACCAAGGGGCGCATCGCGATTTCGCCGTGCGCAAAGAAATTCTTCTGACGTTCGACAATCGCCTGCGCGACGCGCAGGATCGTCTCGAATCGCTGCTGAATATTCTTGATCAGCCAGCGCGCTTCCTGAAGCTGCTGCTTCAGCGATCCCGTGCTCGGATCGCCCCGGCTGTTGCGCAGGATGTTCGCGTAAAGATGGTTGATCCGCAGCTTCGGCACCACTTCCGGATTGAGTTCCGCCTGCCAGTTCTGGCCGGTCTTCTTCACGATGATGTCGGGCACCACGTAATCGGCTTCGGCCTTGCCGTATGCCGCGCCGGGGAACGGCTCGAGCGAGCGGATCAGCGCGTGCGCGTCGCGCAGCTCGTCGTCGGTCGCCTTCAGTTGCTTGCGCAGGCGCGTGAAATCGCGCGCGGCGAGCAGCTCGAGATGCTGCGACACGATATCGAGCGCGAGCGTGCGCGTCGGGGACGGATCCAGGCGCAGCAGTTGCAGCTTCAGGCATTCGGATGCGGAGCGCGCGCCGACGCCCGCGGGATCGAAGCTGTGCACGAGCGCGAGCGCCGCATTCAGTTCGTCGACGTCGACTTCGAGCTCCTCGGGCAGATCGGCGAGCACTTCCTCGAGCGACGCGGTCAGATAGCCGTCGTCGTCGAGCGATTCGATCAGGAACGTGACGAGCGCGCGATCGCGCGGGCTCGCCTGCGTGACGCGCAACTGCGCCATCAGATGATCGCGCAGCGACGTCGACGTTTCGTGGATCTGCATCGGCGGCAGATCGTCGTCGTCGGACGCGGCGGGCGAGCGGCCGAAATCGTCGAGGTTCCACTGGTTCGCGTCGCCGCTGTCGGCCGAATAGCTGTCGTATTCGTCGACGCCGGCGGCTTCGTCGCGCTCGGTGCGCTCATTCGTCGCAGTCGTGCCGTTCGACGCGCCCGCCATCGGCTCGGGCGCGGACGGCGCGGGCGTCTGCGCGATCACCGAGCCGTCGGCCGCGACGCGCAACGGGCTCGCGATCCAGTCGTCGTCGCTTTCGAGCAGCGGGTTCTGCGCGATCGCCGTCGCGACTTCCTGCTGCAGTTCGAGCGTCGACAACTGCAGCAGCCGGATCGACTGCTGAAGCTGGGGCGTGAGCGCGAGATGCTGCGACAGGCGAAGTTGGAGACTGGCTTTCATGGCAAAAAGGGAGTCGTACCGGAAGTTTGCCACGAGGGCGGCGCGTTGAGGCATTCGGGATGACGCTCGGCGCGCGGGGCGAGCGCGCGCGGCGCGAGCCGGGCGTGCGGTGAGGCGGCGCGGATCGCGCCGGGGAGCGGGCGGCCGCGGGATCGTGTCCCGCGCCGCCTACATGCGGAAGTGCTCGCCGAGGTAGACGCGCCGCACGCTTTCGTTTTCGATGATTTCCTTCGGCGCGCCGGACGCGAGCACCGAGCCGTCGCTGATGATGTATGCGTGATCGCATATGCCGAGCGTCTCGCGCACGTTGTGATCGGTGATCAGCACGCCGATGTTGCGCTGCTTCAGGAACTTCACGATCTTCTGGATTTCGAGCACCGCGATCGGGTCGACGCCCGCGAACGGCTCGTCGAGCAGGATGAAGCTCGGGTTGCTCGCGAGCGCGCGCGCGATCTCGACGCGGCGGCGCTCGCCGCCCGACAGCGACAGCGCCGGGTTCTCGCGCAGGTGCGCGATCTGCAGCTCTTCGAGGAGCGCTTCCGTGCGCGCGCCGATCTCGTCCTTCGACAGCCGCTTGCCGTTGTCGTCGTGCTGCAGCTCGAGCACCGCGCGCACGTTCTGCTCGACGGTCAGCTTGCGGAACACCGACGCTTCCTGCGGCAGGTACGACAGGCCGAGCGACGCGCGCTTGTGGATCGGCATCAGGCTGATCGGGCTGCCGTTCAGCGAGATGTCGCCCGCGTCGAGCGGCACGAGGCCGACGATCATGTAGAACGACGTCGTCTTGCCGGCGCCGTTCGGACCGAGCAGGCCGACCACTTCGCCGCTCTTCACGTCGAGCGACACGTCCTTGACGACGGTGCGCGAGCCGTAGCGTTTCTTCAGGTTGCGCACGACGAGCGAGCTCGACGTGCCGGCCGGTTGGCGATTGGGGAGCGCGTTCACGGGTTCGGCGCTCCCTGGACGTCGTTCGACGGCGCGAGCCGCGCGGGGCCGCCTGACAGCGGCGCGGGGCCGCCGTTCTTCGGCGTCAGCATCGCGCGCACGCGGCCGCCCGGGTTGCCCGGACCGGCGACGTCCTTGCCGCCGCGCGCCGTGTAGAAGTCGCGCTGGCCGTCGTACGTGATCACGCTGCCGTGGACCGTGTCGGCGACGGTCGACTGGCCCTGCAGGCGGCGCACGGTCGCGTTCGTCGTGAGCGTGGTCAGATCCTGCTTGCCGTCGTAGTCGATGCGCTCGGCGTCGCCGTCGATGTACTCGTCGAGGCCCTCGCGCTTCTGGCGGAACGACGCGTGTTTCTTGCCGGAGGCCGTCGCCGTTGCGTACTGGTAGCCCTGCGGGTCCTGGCGCACCTCGACGCGATCGCCCTTGATCAGGATCGTGCCCTTCGTGATGACGACGTTGCCGGTGGCGACCGTGACCTGCTTCAGGTCGTCATAGGTGAGGTTGTCCGCTTCGACGTTGATCGGCTTGTCGCGGTCGGCCTTCTCGGCGTGGGCTGCGGGCGCGACGCCCGCGAGCGGCGCCGCGACGAGCGCCGCCGCGACCAACGCGCGCGCGGCGCGGCGTGCGCCGCTCGGAAATAAACAAGGGAACGATTCGTTCATGCAGTCCCGCGTGGTGAGTTACTTGGGTTGGCCAGCAGCGCCGCCGGACGTGTCGGAAGCGGCGATCGTGCCGCGCACGTTGCCGTAAAGTTCGATGACCCGGGTGACGTTGTTGTACTTCATCCCGGCGGCGGCGTTCGCGATCGACAGGCCGCGCTGAAGTTTAACCGGCTTTTCGGTCTCGATCACATCGTCGTTGACCAACACCCGGAAATGCTGGGAATCCGCCTGCATCGGCGGGTCGCCCGCGCCCGCCGCGCGCAGGATTCGCGCATCGTCATACAAATCGACGATCGACACGTCGCCGTTGACGGCGCCGCGCTTCGCGGTGGCGGTCACGGTCGGCTTGCCGGGCTGGAACGCGCGCAACGCCGGCTGCGCGAGCTCGCTCGTCTCGTCGTCTTCGTAATGGACGAGGCCCGCCGCCGTCAGCCGGTACTGGGTCGAGCCCGTCTGGTCGAGCTCGGTGACGGAGAAATTGTTCGCGAAATAGTCGGGCGTGTGCGACTTCGGCCGCACGAGCGCCTCGCCGGGCGGCGGCAGCGTGGCCTGCAGCAGCCAGTACGTGCCGCCCGCGAGCGCCGCCATCGCGACGAGCGGGATCAGCGAGGTCAGCCGGAATTTGCCGTCCATCCGCTCAGGCTCCGCAGGCGGCGGCGAGCAGCGCGTCGTAGCGGCGCTGCGCGCGCAGGATCGCGTCGCACGCTTCGCGCACCGCGCCGTGGCCGCCGCGGGCCTCGGCGACCCAGTGCGCGCGCGCGATCACGTCCGGATGCGCGTTCGCCGGCGCGGCCGCGAAGCCGCAACGCAGCATCACCGCGAGGTCGGGCCAGTCGTCGCCCATGTAGCCGCACTCGGCGGGCTCGAGGCCGAGCGTGCGCAGCAGCTCGCCGAACACGGCGAGCTTGTTCTCGACGCCCTGATGCAGGTGCGCGATGCGCATTTCCCGCGCGCGCGCGGCGACGGCTTCCGAGCGGCGGCCGGTGATGATCGCGGTTGCGATGCCTGCTTCGCCGAGGAGCTTCACGCCGTGGCCGTCGAGCGTGTTGAACGACTTCGTCGTGTCGCCCGCTGCGGTGAAATGGAGGCCGCCGTCGGTCAGCACGCCGTCGACGTCGAAAATCATCAGCTTCACGCGGCTCGCGCGTTCGGCCGCCGTGGCAGGGGGCGCGGACATCAAATCACCTTCTTCGAGAACAGATCGTGCATGTTGAGCGCGCCGATCAGCGCGCCGTGCTCGTCGACGACGAGCATCTGGTTGATCCGGTGGCGCTCCATCAGTTCCACCGCCTCGACGGCGAGGTGATCCGGCGCGATCGTGCGCGGATCGTGCGTCATCACGTCGATGATCGGCAGCCGGCGGAAATCGCCGTCGCGCTCGAGCACGCGGCGCAGGTCGCCGTCGGTGAAGATGCCGGCCACGCGGCCCGCGTCGTCGACGACGGCCGTCATGCCCATGCGCTTCGCGGTGATCTGGAAGAGGGCGTCGGAGAGCGTCGCGCCAAGCGGCACGGCGGGCACTTCGTCGCCCGTGCGCATCACGTCGCGCACGTACGTGAGCAGGCGCCGGCCGAGCGCGCCGCCGGGGTGCGAGCGCGCGAAATCGTCGGAGCCGAAGCCGCGCGCGTCGAGCACCGCGACGGCGAGCGCGTCGCCGAGCGCGAGCGCGGCCGTCGTGCTGGCCGTCGGCGCGAGGTTCAGCGGGCAGGCTTCCTTCGCGACGCCCGCGTTCAGATGGACGTCCGAGAGCGTCGCGAGGCTCGATGCCGGGCGGCCCGTCATTGCGATCAGCTTCGCGCCGAGCCGCTTGATGAGCGGCAGGATCGCGACGAGCTCCTCCGATTCGCCGGAGTTCGAGATCGCGATGAACACGTCGTCCTTCGTGACCATGCCGAGGTCGCCGTGGCTGGCTTCGGCCGGATGGACGAAAAACGCGGGGGTGCCGGTGCTCGCGAGCGTCGCTGCGATCTTGCGGGCGATGTGCCCCGATTTGCCGATGCCGGACACGACGACGCGTCCGCGGCAATTCAGGAGCAGCCCGACCGCGGCGACGAATTCGCCGTCGAGCTGGCCGGCGAGCGCGCGCACGGCGTTCGCCTCGATGTCGAGCACGTCGCGGGCGAGCGCGAGCGCCCGATCATCATTGATTTTCGCTATCATGCGCGGAGTATAGCAAAGGCGTTTGTTCGCCGCGCCGGGCCCCTTGCGCCCACCTTTTCGAGTAGTCTCCCGGCCCAACCCGGCGTCCGTTTCGCGGCGCCGTCGACGAACGAGGACGCTTTGCCCGTGATTTCCCCGCTCGAAATGACGCTTCTGCTGCTGCTTGCTTCGGTGGCGGGCGTCGTCGTGTTCCGTTCGCTGAACCTGCCGCCGATGCTCGGCTATCTGACGGTCGGCATCGTGGTCGGCCCGCATGCGCTCGGCTTCGCGGCCGACCTCGAGCGCGCCGAGCATCTCGCCGAGTTCGGCGTCGTGTTCCTGATGTTCTCGATCGGCCTCGAGTTCTCCCTGTCGAAGCTGCGCGCGATGCGCCGGCTCGTGTTCGGGCTCGGGCTCGCGCAGGTGCTCGGCACGATCGCGATCGCGCTCGCGCTGGGCGCGCTCTTCGAGCGCTGGATGCATATCACGTGGGAAGGCAGCGTCGCGCTCGGCGGCGCGCTCGCGATGTCGTCGACGGCGATCGTCTCGAAGATGCTCGCCGAGCGGCTCGAGATCGAGACCGAGCACGGCCGCAACATCTTCGGCGTGCTGCTGTTCCAGGATCTCGCCGTCGTGCCGCTGCTCATCGTGATCGCCGCGTTCGGCGGCGAATCGTCCAGGGATCTCGCGATGTCGCTCGGGCTCGCGGCCGTGAAGATCGTCGTCGCGCTCGCGCTGCTCCTGATCGTCGGCCAGCGCTTCATGACGCGGTGGCTGAACGTCGTCGCGCGGCGGCGCTCGCAGGAGCTGTTCGTGCTGAACCTGCTGCTCGTCACGCTCGGCGCCGCGTTCATCACCGACCGCTTCGGCCTGTCGCTCGCGCTCGGCGCGTTCATCGCGGGGATGCTGATCTCCGAGACGCCGTACCGGCATCAGGTGGAGGAGGACATCAAGCCGTTCCGCGACGTGCTGCTCGGCCTGTTCTTCGTGACGACCGGCATGCTGCTCGATCCGAGCGTGATCTGGCGGCATCCGTTTCTCGTGCTCGCGTTCTTCGCCGGCCAGGTGCTGCTCAAGAGCGTGATGATCACGGCGCTCGCGCGCGCGTTCGGCGCGACGCCCGGCGTCGCGATGCGCACGGGGCTCGGGCTCGCGCAGGCGGGCGAATTCGGCTTCGTGCTGCTGAACCTGATTCTCGACCGGCATCTCGTCGACGCGACGCTGCTGCAGTCGATCCTCGCGTCGATGCTGCTGTCGATGCTCGCCGCGCCGTTCCTGATCCAGAACGCGGACCGGATCGTGATGCGGCTGTCCGCCGCCGAATGGATGCAGCAATCGCTGCAGATGACGCGGATCGCGACGCAGAGCATCAAGCAGAAGGGCCACGTGATCGTCTGTGGCTACGGCCGCGCCGGGCAGAATCTCGCGCGGATGCTCGAGCAGGAGGGGATCGCGTACGTCGCGCTCGACCTCGATCCGGACCGCGTGACGGCGGCGGCCGCGGCGGGCGAATCGGTCGTGTTCGGCGACGCCGCGCGCCGCGAGTCGCTGCTCGCGGCGGGCATCCATCGCGCGGCGGCCGTGGCCGTCACGTATGCGAACACGCCGTCCGCGCTGCGCGTGCTGCACAACGTGCACGAGCTCGAGCCGACGTTGCCCGCGATCGTGCGCACGGTCGACGACGCCGATCTCGAGAGGCTGCTCGCCGCGGGCGCGACCGAGGTGATTCCGGAGATCGTCGAAGGCAGCCTGATGCTCGCGTCGCACACGCTCGTGCTGATGGGCGTGCCGATGCGGCGCGTCGTGCGGCGCGTCGAGGAGATGCGCGACGCGCGCTACAGCCTGCTGCGCGGCTACTTCCGCGGCGCCGACGACGCGGACGACGACGACCACGAGCAGGTGCGGCTACAATCGGTGCCCGTCGACGCGCGTTCGGACGCGGTCGGCCGCTCGCTCGCCGAGCTGGGGCTTTTCGCGCTCGGCCTCGAGGTGACGGCGATCCGCCGGCACGGGATTCGCGGCGTCGAACCCGACCCCGAGACGAAGCTGCGCGCGAGCGACATCGTCGTGCTGCGCGGGCTGCCCGAGGCGCTCGCGGAGGCCGAGGAGCGGCTGTCGCGCCATCGGCGCGAAGGCGGATCGACCGTGGTGGCGTGACGCCGCGCGGCCGCTGATTGTTGAGTTGTCGAGCGATCGACGAACGGCGCGAGATTCCGGCGCCGTTTTTTTCGGAGAGTTCCATGATGTCCACGTCGTCGGACGCGCAGCTCGATCCCGTCGAGTTCATTCACAGCCGCATCCGCACGGTGCCGAACTGGCCGCAGCCGGGCGTGATGTTCCGCGACATCACGCCGCTCTTGCAAAGCGCGAAGGCGCTGCGCGTGCTCGTCGATCTGTTCGTCGAGCGCTATGTCGACGCGAAGCTCGACTACGTCGCGGGCCTCGACGCGCGCGGCTTCATCATCGCGCCGATCGTCGCGTACGAGCTGTCCGTCGGCTTCGTGCCGATCCGCAAGGTCGGCAAGCTGCCGTACCGGACGCAGCGCGAATCGTACGCGCTCGAATACGGCGCCGCGACCGTCGAGATCCACGAAGACGCGTGCCAGCCGGGCGACCGTGTCGTGATCGTCGACGACCTGATCGCGACGGGCGGCACGATGATGGCGGGCAAGAACCTGCTCGAGCGGCTCGGCGCCGTGGTCGTCGAGGGCGCGGCGATCGTCGACCTGCCGGATCTCGGCGGCTCGGCGCTGCTGCGCGGGGCCGGCCTGTCGCTCTACACGGTCACCGGATTCGCCGGACATTGAGCGCGGCGCGCCACCGCGCACCGGATGCCCGGCCGCGGTTCCATCCCGCGCCCGCCCGAACGCGGCCTACTCATCCACCGATTCAAGCGAGCTCACGATGCCGAACTTCATGCTGTTCCTCGCGACGTCGATCGCGATCACCGTCGCGCCCGGCCCCGACAACCTGCAGGTGCTCGCGCGCGGCATCTCGCAGGGCCGCGCGGCCGGCATCGTCGCGGCGCTCGGCTTCGCGTCGGGCGTGCTGTTCCATACGACGCTCGCCGCGTTCGGCGTTGCCGCGCTGCTGCGCTCGTCGCCCGTCGCGTTTCACCTGCTCAAGCTCGCGGGCGGCGCGTATCTGATCTGGATCGGCCTCAAGGCGCTGCGCAGCAAGGGCCTCGCGACCGCGCACGAGCGCGCGCCGCAGCCGCTGTCGACGATCTTCCGCCAGAGCGTGATCGGCAATCTGCTCAATCCGAAGGTGACGCTGTTCTTCGTTGTGTTCCTGCCGCAGTTCGTCGATCCGCGCGGCGCGCAGCCCGTCGCGCTGCAGATGCTGGAGCTGGGCGCGCTCTTCATGGCGCAGACGGCCGTCGTGTTCTCGGTGTTCGGCGTCGGCGCGGGCGCGATCGGCGTGTGGCTCAAGCGCCGGCCGCGGGTTGGCGTGTGGCTCGACCGGCTCGCGGGCGCGACGTTCGTCGCGCTCGGCCTGCGCGTCGCGCTGAAGGACTGAGGAGCGGCGCGATGACGTTTCCGTGCATTGCCGCCGCGCGCCGCTTCGATCCGGCCGCGCACGTGCCGTTCTGGATCGCGGGCCGGCAGGTGGGCTGGCTGCGCCGCGGCGACGTCGCGCGCCTCGCGCGCTGGCCCGACGTGTTCGAGTTTCCGGCGGGGCGCGTCGAGCTCGCCGCGCGCTACGACAGCGTCGACGCGCGCAGCATGGCGCTCGCGAGCCCGATCGGCGCGCTCGCGGCCGAAGGCGCGATCGTCGGCTGGCGCGACGAGATCTACGCGATCCGCAACCGCTTCGACGATCCGCCGCTCGCTTACATCGAGCGGGCCGCGTCGCGCTTCTTCGGTACGATGACGTACGCGGTGCATCTGAACGGCGTCGTAGAATATGCGCCTTCGGCGCCGCTTGCGATGTGGCTTGGCCGCCGCAGCGCGACGAAGGCGACCGATCCGGGCATGCTCGACAACGTCGTGGCGGGCGGCATCGGCTGGGGGCTCGGCATCGAGGACACGATCGCGAAGGAATGCTGGGAAGAAGCGGGCATTCCGGCCGAGCTCGCCGCGCGCGCGATTCCCGGCCGCGTCGCGTACGTGCTGTGCTCGCTGCCGGAAGGCACGCAGGCCGAGCAGATCTTTGTCTACGACCTGCCGCTGCCGCGCGATTTCGCGCCCCGCAATCAGGACGGCGAAGTCGCCGAGCACCTGCTCGCCGGCGTGGGCGAGATCGTCGCGTGGCTGCGCGCGGGCGAAGCCACCGTCGACGCGAGTCTCGCGATGCTCGACAGCCTGTTGCGCCACCGCGCGCTTTCGCCCGACGACGCGCACGGAATCGACGCGCTGTTCGCGCCGCCGCCGCCCGGCTGAGCGCGGCGCGCGCGCATCGCATTGTTCAGAAGATTTGAGAAGGGAGTAGCGGTCATGTCGACCGATCACAGCTTTATCCTGAAACTGTCGTGCCCGGACCGGCGCGGCATCGTTCACGCGGTCTCGGGCTTTTTGCTCGAACGCGGCAGCAACATCCTCGATTCGGCGCAGTTCGGCGATAGCCGCACCGGCGAATTCTTCATGCGCGTGCATGCGGGGCAGGCGGGCGGCGCGGATGCCGCGGCGGCGCTCGATGGCCTGCGCGCCGAGTTCGCGCCGCTCGCCGAGCAGTTCGCGATGCGCTGGGAGCTGCACGACGCATCGGTGAAGCCGCGCGTCGTGATCCTCGTGTCGAAGATCGGCCATTGCCTGAACGACCTGCTGTTCCGCTACCGCACGGGCCAGTTGCCGATCGAGATTCCGGCGATCGTGTCGAATCACAAGGACTTCTACCAGCTCGCCGCGAGCTACGACATCCCGTTCCATCACTTCCCGCTCGCCGCGGGCGCGTCGGCCGACGCGAAGGCCGCGCAGGAGGCGCGCGTGCTCGAGGTGATCGACGAGCACGCCGCCGATCTCGTCGTGCTCGCGCGCTACATGCAGATCCTGTCGCCGAACATGTGCGAGCGGCTCGCGGGGCGCGCGATCAACATCCATCACTCGTTCCTGCCGAGCTTCAAGGGCGCGAAGCCGTACTACCAGGCGTTCGATCGCGGCGTGAAGCTGATCGGCGCGACCGCGCACTACGTGACGACCGATCTCGACGAAGGCCCGATCATCGAGCAGGAAGTCGAGCGCGTCGATCACAGCATGACGCCGGACGAACTGACGGCAGTCGGCCGCGACGTCGAGTGCGTGACGCTCGCGCGCGCGGTCAAGTGGCACGTCGAGCACCGAATCGTGCTGAACGGCACGAAGACGGTGGTGTTTCGCTGAGCGAGGCCGCGCGGCGCGCGCCGCGCCTCAGATGAGCCGCAGGTAGATCAGCTCGCGCTTCACGTATGCGTAGAAAATCGGCGCGGCGATCACGCCGGGCACGCCGAACGCGGCCTCCATCACGAGCATCGCGAGCAGCAGCTCCCACGCGCGCGATTCGATCTGGCCGCCGATGATCTTCGCGTTCAGGAAGTATTCGAGCTTGTGGATCACGATGAGGAACACGAGCGACGCGATCGCGGTGCCCATGCTGACCGACAGCGACACCGCGACGATCAGCGTGTTCGAGATCAGATTGCCGACGACGGGCAACAGGCCCGCGATGAACGTGACGAGCACGAGCGTCTTCGACAGCGGCAGCCGCTGATGGAAGAGCGGCAGCGCGACGAGCAGGTAGAGCGCGGTGAAGAACGCGTTGAGCGCCGAGATCTTGATCTGCGCGAACACGATCCGGCGGAACGCGTCGGAGAAGCGCGAGATCCGCGTGACGAGTGCGGTCGATAGCGGCTGGCGCAGCTTGTGGCGATCGACGCCGATCGCGATCATCGCGCCGATGATCATCCCGAACAGCACGTGCCCGAAGCCGCGCGCGACGCTCTTGCCGCCTTGCTGCAACTGATCCATGTGCTTGCTCATCAGGCCCGTCGCCTTCGCGCGCATCTGCTCGGCGTCGACGGGCAGCAGGTTCGATATCCACTCGGGCGTGCGGGTGCGCGCCTGGTCGACGATCTGCATCACCTGGCCGAGCAGGTTCTGCGCGTTCGGCACCGCGTGCTCGAAGTGCTCGATGACCGCGATCGTGAGGCCCGCGAGGCCGCCGACGATCGCGGCGGACAGCAGCACGACCGCGAGCCAGCGCGCGCGCTGGCTCGACATGTGGCGCTCGATCGCGGGCGCGATCATGTGGACGAGCTGATAGACGAGGAGGCCGGCGAGGAGGCCGCCGAGCAGCTTCAGGTGCAGGACGAGCCACAGGCCGAGGAGGGCGAGGAAGTAGCTGCCGATCTCGATTGCCGAAAGCTTCGGCAGGCTGAAATCGCTCGTCAGCCGGACGCTGCGCAAGTGCGGTTCCCGCGTTTGCGGCTCGCGCGTCGGCTCAGATTGCTTCTCCATGACTATCCCTGTATTCGGAGGCTACTCGGCGCGCTTGTGGCCGCAAGCGGGCGTAACCTTGTATCGCCGCGAGTATAGCAACGATTATCGACCTGAATATTAGGATCTTGTAAGGAGGAATTTGGCGTCGCGCGCCCGGAGCGGCCGCCGGCGTTCGCCCGGACGGCCGCATCCCGCTTACTTCTGGCGCTTGAGGAGCGGCGCGAGGTACTTGCCCGTGAAGCTCGCCTTCGTTTTCGCGACCTGCTCGGGCGTGCCCTGCGCGATGATCCGGCCGCCGCCCGCGCCGCCTTCCGGCCCGAGGTCGATCACCCAGTCGGCCGTCTTGATCACGTCGAGGTTGTGCTCGATGATCACGACCGTGTTGCCCTGGTCGCGCAGCCGGTGGATCACCTCGAGCAGGAGCGCGATGTCGTGGAAGTGCAGGCCGGTCGTCGGCTCGTCGAGAATGTAGAGCGTGCGGCCCGTGTCGCGCTTGGAGAGCTCCAGCGACAGCTTCACGCGCTGCGCCTCGCCGCCCGACAGAGTCGTCGCCGACTGGCCGAGCCGGATGTAGCCGAGGCCGACGTCGAGCAGCGTCTTCAGCTTGCGCGCGACGACGGGCACCGCGTTGAAGAACTCGTGCGCGTGCTCGACCGTCATGTCGAGCACTTCGCTGATGTTCTTGCCCTTGTACTGCACTTCGAGCGTCTCGCGGTTGTAGCGCTTGCCGTGGCACACGTCGCACGGCACGTAGACGTCCGGCAGGAAGTGCATCTCGACCTTCAGCACGCCGTCGCCCTGGCACGACTCGCAGCGGCCGCCCTTCACGTTGAACGAGAAGCGGCCCGGATCGTAGCCGCGCTCCTTCGACGCGGGCACGCCCGCGAACAGCTCGCGGATCGGCGTGAACAGGCCCGTGTAGGTGGCCGGGTTCGAGCGCGGCGTGCGGCCGATCGGCGATTGATCGACGTTGATCACCTTGTCGAAGTGCTCGAGGCCCTCGACCGACTCGTGCGGCGCGGGTTCCGTCGCCGAGCCGTACAGGTGGCGCGCGACCGCGTTGTACAGCGTGTCGTTGATGAGCGTCGACTTGCCGGAGCCCGACACGCCGGTGATGCAGGTCAACAGGCCGACCGGCAGATCGAGATCGACGTTCTTCAGGTTGTTGCCGTGCGCGTCGGCGATGCGCAGCATCCGCTGCGCATCGGGCGAGATCCGCTCGTCCGGATATTCGATCGTGCGCTTGCCGACGAGATACTGGCCCGTGAGCGAATCGCCGTTCGCCTGGACCTGCTTCGGCGTGCCTTCGGCGACGACCTTGCCGCCGTGCTCGCCCGCGCCGGGGCCCATGTCGACGACGTAGTCGGCCGTGCGGATCATGTCCTCGTCGTGCTCGACGACGATCACCGAGTTGCCGAGGTCGCGCAGGTGCTTGAGCGTCGCGATCAGGCGATCGTTGTCGCGCTGGTGCAGGCCGATCGACGGCTCGTCGAGCACGTACATCACGCCCGTGAGGCCCGAGCCGATCTGCGACGCGAGCCGGATGCGCTGCGCCTCGCCGCCCGACAGCGTCTCGGCGCTGCGCTCGAGCGACAGGTAATCGAGGCCGACGTTGTTCAGGAACGTGAGCCGCGCGACGATTTCCTTGATCACCTTGTCGGCGATCTCGCGCTTCGCGCCGTCGAGCGTCAAGCCGTCGAAGTAGCCGAGCGCGTCGCGCAGCGGCCAACTGCTCACTTCGTAGATCGCGCGCGCGTAGTCGCCCTGGCCGACGCGCACGAAGCGCGCCTCGCGGCGCAGGCGCGTGCCGTCGCACGACGGGCACGGCTGGTTGTTCTGGTACTTCGCGAGCTCCTCGCGCACGGCGGCCGAATCGGTCTCGCGGTAGCGGCGCTCGAGGTTCGGGATGATCCCCTCGAACACGTGCTCGCGGATCGTCGTGCGGCCGCGCTCGTTGATGTACGAGAACGGGATCGTCTGCTTGCCGGAGCCGTACAGCAGGATCTTCCTGATCTTCTCGGGCAGGTCCTCGAACGCGGTGTCGATGTCGAAATCGTAGAACGCCGCGAGGCTTTGCAGCATCTGGAAGTAGAACTGGTTGCGGCGGTCCCAGCCCTTCACCGCGCCCGCGGCGAGCGACAGCGACGGGTGCGCGACGACCCGCTTCGGATCGAAGAACGTGATCTGGCCGAGGCCGTCGCATTCCGGGCACGCGCCCATCGGGTTGTTGAACGAGAAGAGGCGCGGCTCGAGCTCCTGCAGCGAGTACGAGCACACCGGGCACGCGAACTTCGAGCTGAACAGGTGCTCGTGGTCCGTATCCATCTCGAGCGCGATCGCGCGGCCGTCGGCGAGCCGCAGCGCGGTCTCGAACGATTCGGCGAGCCGCTGTTTCATGTCCGGGCGCACCTTCAGGCGATCGACGACGACGTCGATCGTGTGCTTGTCGTTCTTCTTGAGCTTCGGCAGCGAATCGACTTCGTAGATCTTCGCGACGCCTTCGTTCGCCGCGCCGCCGCCCGAGCGCACGCGAAAGCGCACGAAGCCCTGCGCCTGCATCTCGTCGAACAGCTCCGCGTGCTCGCCCTTGCGGTTCGCGACGACGGGCGCGAGGATCATCAGCCTGGTTTCCTCGGGCAGCGCGAGCGCCGCGTCGACCATCTGCGACACGCTCTGCGCCTCGAGCGGAATTTCGTGGTCCGGACAGTACGGCGTGCCGACGCGTGCGTACAAAAGCCGCAGGTAGTCGTGGATTTCGGTGACGGTGCCGACCGTCGAGCGCGGATTGTGCGACGTCGCCTTCTGCTCGATCGAGATCGCGGGCGACAGGCCCTCGATCAGGTCGACGTCGGGCTTCTCCATCAACTGCAGGAACTGGCGCGCGTACGCCGACAGGCTTTCGACGTAGCGCCGCTGCCCTTCGGCGTACAGCGTGTCGAACGCGAGCGACGATTTGCCCGAGCCGGAGAGGCCGGTGATCACGATCAGCTTGTGCCGCGGAAGGTCGAGATTGACGTTCTTCAGGTTGTGGGTGCGCGCCCCACGGATACGAATTTGTTCCATGAACCCGGCGGAAGACGAGAGAACCAAACCTGCTACTATAACGACTTTTCGAGTCCGTCGTTTCAGGCTCCCAACCAATTCCCGCGCCCTCCGGCAGCGGGCTTTCGCGACGCCCGGGCCGCAGCGGGGCGGCGCGCGGCGGCAGGCGGCCGGCCCCGGATCTTCCGCCGTCCGGCAGCGGGCGGACCACCGATTCAATCGAACACACGCCCGATGTCCAATCCGTCCGCTACCTCCACTCGCATGAGCGCGCCCGAGTTGCGCGCGACCACGTCGCTCGCGGCGATCTTTGCGCTGCGCATGCTCGGTCTCTTCATGATCATGCCGGTGTTCTCCGTCTACGCGAAGACGATTCCCGGCGGCGAGAACGTCGTGCTCGTCGGCGTCGCGCTCGGCGCTTACGGCGTCACGCAATCGCTCCTTTACATCTTTTACGGCTGGGCGTCGGACAAGTTCGGGCGCAAGCCGGTGATCGCGGCGGGCCTTTTGATCTTCGCGCTCGGCAGCTTCGTCGCGGCGTTCGCGCACGACATCACGTGGATCATCGTCGGCCGGGTCATTCAAGGAATGGGGGCGGTATCGTCGGCGGTGCTCGCGTTCATCGCCGATCTGACGTCCGAGCACAACCGGACCAAGGCGATGGCGATGGTGGGCGGCTCGATCGGCATGTCGTTCGCGGTCGCGATCGTCGGCGCGCCGATCGTGTTCCACTGGGTCGGGATGAGCGGGCTCTTCGCGATCGTCGGCGCGCTGTCGGTTGTCGCGATCGGCGTCGTGCTGTGGGTCGTGCCGGATGCGCCGCGACCCGTGCACGTGCCCGCGCCGTTCGCCGAGGTGCTGCGCAACGTCGAGCTGCTGCGCCTGAACTTCGGCGTGCTCGTGCTGCACGCGACGCAGACCGCGCTCTTCCTCGTCGTGCCGCGCCTGCTCGTCGACGGCGGGCTGCCCGTCGCGTCGCACTGGCAGGTCTATCTGCCGGTGATGGGGCTCGCGTTCGTGATGATGGTGCCGGCCATCATCGTCGCGGAAAAACAGGGCAAGATGAAGCCCGTGCTATTGGGCGGAATTGCGGCTATCCTGATCGGTCAACTGTTGCTCGGCGTGGCAACGCATACGATATTGATTGTCGCGGCAATCCTGTTCGTCTACTTCCTGGGCTTCAACATTCTGGAGGCGTCGCAGCCGTCGCTCGTGTCGAAGCTCGCGCCCGGTTCGCGCAAGGGCGCGGCCACGGGCGTCTACAACACGACGCAGTCGATCGGGCTTGCGCTCGGCGGCGTCGTGGGCGGCGTGCTGCTGAAGCACGGCGGCGCGAACGCGGTGTTTTTCGCGTGTTCGGCGCTGGTAGCCGTGTGGCTTATAATCGCGGCCGGCATGAAACAGCCGCCGCGCAAAGCCTGACACGCGAACGCCCTTCGAAGCGCGCGGCGTGCTCCGGTCCGGCACACGCCGGGCCGATGAAGCCGTGAACGGTTTTGCCGCGCTGTTTGGCATCGAATCAACTGGAGAAACACATGGCATCCGTCAACAAGGTCATTCTCGTCGGCAACCTCGGCGCCGATCCCGAAGTGCGTTATCTGCCAAGCGGCGACGCGGTGGCGAACATCCGCCTTGCGACGACCGACCGCTACAAGGACAAGGCGTCCGGCGAATTCAAGGAAATGACCGAATGGCACCGCGTCGCGTTCTTCGGACGCCTCGCGGAGATCGTCAGCGAGTATCTGAAGAAGGGCTCGTCGGTGTACATCGAAGGCCGGATCCGCACGCGCAAGTGGCAAGGCCAGGACGGCCAGGACCGCTACTCGACCGAAATCGTCGCCGACCAGATGCAGATGCTCGGCGGCCGCGGCGGCTCGGGCGGCGGCGGTGACGACGGCTACGGCGGCGGTTACGGCGGCGGCCGCGATACGGAGCGCGGCGGCGGCGGTGGCCGCGCGTCGGGCGGCGGCGGCACGGGTGCGCGCAGCGGCGGTGGCGGTGGTGGCGGCGGCGCGAGCCGGCCGAGCGCGCCGGCGGGCGGCGGGTTCGACGAGATGGATGACGATATTCCCTTTTGAGGTCTCGTTAACCAAACGCTGTAAAGCTCAACCCTGCCTTTTGGCGGGGTTTTTCTTTTTGTATTTCAGTTTCAGGGCGTCGTTCGACCCGCAACCTCGACCGGCGGGCCGCTCAGGGCGGGCGTTGTCGCGAAGAAATCGTCAACATCGCCTGCGCTGAATCGCGAGGGCTCGGCTGATGAAGATCGTGGAACCCGTCACGGATTGGCGCGGCATCGGTTGCCCTGTTGCACGCGGGATGGACAACCGGCAATGCGCTTCCGATCACCCGCGGGTTTTCGCCGTTGCTCTCGGCAGCGAGCGGCGCCGCGCGATTATCAGCATGCAGATGCTGACCGACGCCACGATGTTGACGACCGGATAAAACGCGACCGCGACAGTCCACTTTTCCAGGGCCATCACCGCCAGCGCATATTTGACGACACACAATGCGAAATAGGTGAGGCTTTCGCTCCACGGGGCCCGGGTAGTCTTGCGGATCGTCGGGCCGAGGCCGGCAAGCTCGATGAGCGTCACGAGGCAGATCGAAACCGTCGGGTCTTTGGCCAATACCCAAATCGGAATAGCCGAGCAGGCGGCGGCAAGAAAAAACCAATCCGATTGCGTCCAGTTTTTGTCGCCGCGAAAAATGCTGGCCACGAGGGTAAGAAAACATGTGGCGGCAATTGCCGCCGTACACCACGCGGACGGGCCGGCGCCCGCAACGAATTGCCCGGCGGCGGCAATGGCCGTTACGATCGACCAGATCAGCCACGTGAAAAGATGGGGGCGAATTTCACGCCTGTATATCGCGAGCCCATACGGAATGGCCGCTAGAAGAGAGACGGCTGAACCGGCGACTCCAAATATCGAAACGGCATTCTGATCGACGCTCAAGTGAATAACCTCGTTCGCTCGAAACATATTGGAGCCGATGCCGAAGTATTCATATCATGCGGCCGCGGTTGCCCGTCTCGCGGTGATCGGCCTGCCGAAGAACATCACGCTTGGGCTTGGGCGGGATACGGACGGGACGGGCTTGCGGGACGCCCGACCACGGATGGAGCGGGTCCCCGCGCGCCACGTCGTTCCGGTCCGCGTTGTTCGAATATGGGCGACACGAACTCGGCAGCGCCTCAAAGCCCCGGAATTCACGCCTTGCCGATGGCGGCCGCGCCGAACACTTCGTCGAAAAGCGCGAGCATCATCGTCCACGCCCGCTTGTCTGCGGCGGGACTGTAGCCGTAGCCGGGTTTGTTCCACCGGTCCGCGTCCGGATTCGTGTAAGCGTGCCCGATTCCGCCGAAGAGATGAAGCTGCCAGTCCACCCGCTTTCCCTGCATTTCCGCGGCGAACGCGGCCTGATCCTCCGCCGGCACATCGGGGTCCTGGTCGCCGATCATCATCAGGACCTTGGCGTGGAGCGGCTGATCCTGGCTGCCTGCCGGACGCATCAAACCAGGATGGAAGCCGACCGCGCATCGAATCGGGGCCCCGCCACGCGCGAGTTCGAGAGCGCTGATGCCGCCCTGGCAAAAGCCGATTGCCGCGACCCTCTCCCGATCCACTCCGGGCTGTTCCGTCAGGACCCCGAGCGCAGCGTTTGCGCGGGCGTACATGAGTCCCGGCGCGGACATCAATGCGATATGCCGTCTGATCGCCTCCGGCATCGAAAATCCCTCGGCGCCATACATATCGAGGCCGAACGCGGCATAGCCGAGTTCGGCCAGGCGTCTCGTTCTTGCCCGTACATGGTCGTTGATTCCGAAAGCCTCGTGTGCGATCAAAATGGCGGGCTTCTTCGTGTTTGGCGCGCCGTCGGCGAAGTACCCCGTCAGCTTGGTCCCTTCACATTCGTAGGCTATCGAGCGTATTTCCATTGTCGGAATTCCTTGCGCGGTAGTAAGGGGGCCTCGCTCGTCCGAGCGGTCTCCCGGGATTTCATGAGCGGAGCGTCGTGGGCGATCATGCTGCCGATTGGATCGCGGGCGGCGTCGCGAAGTATGCCTCACCCAGTGTCCGATCCGCCTGCCCGAATGAGGTCGTTCGCATCCAGCGCTCATGTCGTGCGCGCGGCCAGCGAGCATCCGCCGCGGCTCGCGGGACCGATGGGCGTGCTGGTGTTCCGGCGGGATGGCCGGTGACGTCGCGGGAGCGTTCGGCCGAGCGGACGGGTAATGGTCGATGGTCGGGCCGGTTGGCCGGCGGCCCGAGGCGGTGGCGGCGAGCCGATCGATGCGGGAAGGGGCCGCCGTCGCGCGACAGCGACGCCCGTTCGCCCCTTCAGTCGAACGCGCCCGCTTCGAGATCCTGCTTGAAGTGCCGAAGCCAATCGCTCGCGTCGCCGAGCGGGTATTCCTTCGTCACGTGCGTCGAGCGCCGGGTGATCGTGACGAAGCCCATTTGCCCAATGTTCTCGTCGCTCTTCGGGTCCGTCGTGTCCGTTTCGCGAAGCGCGAAGTCGTTGCCCGACAGGCCGCGGCTGTGCAGCGCCGCGAGATAGGCGTGGTGCTCGCTCGTTTCGATCAGTCGCATGGTCTTCCTCCCGTGCGTTCGACGCTCTACGTTCGATGGGTGCGCGCCGGCAGCGGCCGACGATCGATGTTCGCCGACTCGCATGGCGGCGCGCCGTGCGTCATGTCATGGCCCGATGACTTCGCGAAGCGGGAAAAGCCGTTATCGACGCAAGCCCTTCATGCTTTCCGCTTCCATTGCCGCTCGCCATTCCTCGCGCGCCTCGATGGGGTCCATCTCGTCATCCACCGACGACATCGCGCGTTCGGCAACGGCCCGCGTCTCGTCCGACAGGAAATCGGATTCGTTGGAGTCGTCCTCCGGCGGCAGCATCATGTCGCGAATCATCGCTTCCAATTCCGGCGTATCCCACGGTTGACCGCGCTGCGCGCGAACCTTGATGTAATGCATTACTTCAGCGTTCTGCTCGGGCGTCAACGGCAAGCCGCGGAAGGTGCTTTCAGGGTCGGGAGGAATCATGGTGTGTTCTCCGGCGTAGGCAACCTTAGTTTAGCGCTGTGGGGCGGTCCGGGGGATAGGGGAGCTTGATGATTGTCGGAGGTGGGTATCGGAAATCGTGGCCGCGGGTGGCTTCTTCTCGTGTTCTTTCTTGGCGGAGCAGCCGATGGGTTTTGTGGAGGCCGTGTTTAGTGTGAATGCAAGACTGTGACCGATCCAAAGCAGCCATTCGCTGTCCACTCGATCCAATGCGGAGACGTCGCTCGCACGGCGTCGATGCCGAGTCGAGACGCGCAGGTTGGCGTGCGTATTGTCGGGCGGCAATTGCCGACTCCCGATCGTTCCGCGCTCATTGTCGAATGGACGATCCGCGCGGATACGGACGGACGTAGCCGAAGCATATTCGGGCGGCCGCTCCCGCCGATTGCCGCCATCAAGCCGCAAATTCCTCGAACGCCGTCAGCGCATGCGCCGCATACATCATCGATGGCCCGCCGCCCATATAAACCGCCGTCGCGAGCAGATCCTCGAATTCCTCGCGCGTCGTGCCGAGCTTCACGAGCGTCTGCACGTGAAACCCGATGCAATCGTCGCAGCGCGACGCGATCGCGATGCCGAGCGCGACGAGTTCGCGCGTTTTCTTCCCGAGCGCGCCTTCTTTCGTTCCCGCCGCCGCGAGCGCGCCGAACGCCGACATCAGACCCGGTTGCGTCTTGCGCAGCGCGCGCATTTGCGTCGCGACTTCGCCGGTCAATTCCCGATAGCTTCGTGGCAGAGCCATGATGTTTCTCCGATCGCACGTGATGAGCGAGGCGATGCCGATAGCTCGCATCCGCGAATCCGGTTCTATTCCGGCTCGAATCCATTCGAATCCGGCTCGATGCGCAATCGCGCGGGGCGACCGAAACCGCGGACCTCATTCGTCCGGGTTCGAGCGCTCGCATCGATGCGGGAATTTCGTCTGATCTATCCGGCGAGACTGCGCAAACCTGCGCAAGATCGGATCGCATCACCGGATCGCACTCGACATCGAGCATAAGAAAGCTCGCCCGCGACGATTTGATCTGCCGCAATCAGTCGCGTGCATTCGATCGGCATCCGAACGGATCGGGTCGCTCGCCATCCGGCGGCCCAAGCGGCGAAGCGAAACCAGGAGCGCACGCCGTCATCCACGCGCCGCAGCGCATCGCGTCGCCGCCCGCCCCAAAACAGAACCCGGCGGCCCGACCGGACCACCGGGTTTCTCGTTTGCGCGCTTGTTGTTCTGTCGATCCCGTCGCATTCGATCGGGAATGCTTGCGTTATCGCGAAACGACTCCAAGGTGCTACCGAACGCATTTTTATTCCGGCCGGACGATACGCTGTCCGCCGGGCGCCGTTTCGAATCGACGGCGCACGATTTGCCGAAGCCGATGTCCGTCGCGCGCGCTCCGCTTGCCGCCGCCGCGGATCGCCGCGGCGGCCGGTTCGCAGTCAGCCGGCCCTCGTTCGACGGGTCACAGGCTGAGCGTGCCGCTCTTGCTCGTGCCTCCTATGATCGGCGCGCAGACGGTCAGCTTGTAGTCAAGCTTTCCACCCGGCACGTCGAGCGTCAGATCGACTTCGGCTTTCAACTTGCCGACCGAGCCCCCGCACTTGCCGCTCGGATGCGCGGCGTTCACCGTGCAGCCGCCAACCAACTGCCGCGAGATGTGCAGCTCGGCCGTCGCGGAAGGAGGCTCCGCACTGGTGCGGAACTCCACCGTGACCGGGCCGATCGTCACCGCTTGGCAAGACACGGCGAAAATGCTGCCGTCGAGCTGGTCGGCCCGAATGTGCGTGAGCAGCTCCTGGTTCATGTTTTGTTCCCTGTTGTCGTCGTCAGGAAATCGAAGCGCAAGGGCGGCGCTCGTCCACTCACTCGGCGTCGAGCGTCGCCTCGGCCGCCTGCACGGCTTCGTGGCGAAACAGCCCGACCTTGACGGGAATGATTCCGTTCGCACCGCGAATGAAGATCTCCTTGTGATACCGGCTTTCGAACGAGCAAGCCGGCGTCCGGTACTTCTTCACCGTCGGCGACGGGCGCCCCGCAATGCCCACGACCTCGAGCAGCACCCCGCCGATGAAACCGGGATCGTGCGCGAGATGGATGTTGCCCACGTGAAGCGGCGCCTCGCCTTCCGCGACAATGTGCAGGAATCCCGGCACGTGCGGGCTCAACGCCGTATACGTGGCCGTTGCGCTCGCGATCGAGACGAGGACCTGGCGTGGCTGGATGATGTCCGACGAACTCATGTTGGTCTCCGCGCGCTGCTGGGCGCAGCGTCATCAGTCGAAAGAAGCGTCGTTGGCGGCATGCGGCGGTGCCGGTGAAACGAACGGTATGGCGGCGGCGGGGCGAAATCCATTACAGGCGATTACGGGCGGTGTGCGGCGTGCGGCGGATCGCGGACGGCGGCTATTCTTTGGCGTCGAGCCAGGCGGCGCACGCCGCGGCTTCGGACCGATTCGAAATCGCTTTCGCTGTCTCGCGCCGTAACGCAGTCGGATATATCGACGCGCAACCTCCGCTTTGGATTGCCAAATTCATTGACTGTGACAGTCGACAATGAATTCGATTTGACCGGCGCATTCAGCCGTTTGGCATCGGGATCGAAACGCATTTAAATATGACGACGCACGACTTCCATTCTTATCTCGATATTCGAGCGCGGCATTCACGAGCTGCGAATGTAATCGGAAATCGATAAAAAAAAGACCCGGCGATCCATTTCCGGATGCCGGGCGCTTTCGTTCGCTTGTTGTTGTCTGACGATTTTCTGGTTTCGACGGAATTCGTCTTCAGTTGTCGTGCAAACGATTCGGAGTGCGGTGGGGCTGCGTCGGCCGGCTCCGATTCGGCCGGCGCGCCGCGTTCACGCGGCGTCGAGCGCCTGCAGGAACGCGTCGGCTTCTTCGTGCGGGATCTGCCTGACCTCGACGACCTCGGTCTTGTTGCTGCCGTGCACGACGATCGTCGGGTGGAATACGCCCTGGAACGTATGTCGCACCCTGTACGGCTGCGTGCCGCTCGACAGCGGTCCTGTCCAGCCCATCACGTCGATCTTCAGTCCGCCGACGAAGCGCGGATCGCGTACCAGTTGAATGCCAGTCGTGAAGCGCGGCGCGTTGCCGTCGACCTCGACGATGAGGGCGCCGGGTACGCGCAGGCCCAGCCACACGTAGGTGGCGGTCGCTTTTTCGAACGGCTCGGGTCCATAGAATCCCATGGCGGTCTCCAAACGCTAGATATCCGTAACATTTTCGGAATATTGAATCGTGACCGGCATACGGATGTACCGGTGAAACAAAAACTAGGCGAGACGATCGCCAAAATCCATTACACCCAATTACGTCTTGTCGGCGATGCGGCGCTTGCCTATGATTCAACAGAATCTGATATTCGACCGTCAATCATTCACATAAAACACGCACGACGTCCTTTGGAGGTGCCGCCGGACGTCGTGCATTTTTTACGCGGGTCGACGAAATGGCGCTATTGGAAAACGGTTTTTCCGGGGAAGCCGGTTTGCTGCGCGCACGCCACGTATTGGGTCGCGATCCGCAGCGCTGCGACACGGTCATCGCCGATCCGTATGTGTCGCGCATTCACGCGAGCATCTGCTGGACGGCGGGGCGGTGGGAACTGCACGATCACGGCCGCAACGGCACGTTCGTGTCCGGGCGATTCGTCGGCGAAGGCGAATGGGTGGTGCTGCGCGACGGCGATCTGATCCAGTTCGGCAGCGCCAGCTCGGTTCGCTGGCGCGCGCGCGAGCTGGGCGAGCCCGTCGACATGCTGTGGCCGCTGCGCTCGCCCGCGCAGCCGATCGCGCTCGATCGCGCGCAGGCGCTGCCGGGCGCCGCGCTCACCGTCAGCCGCTCCGCGCAGGGCGACTGGCTCTGCAACGACACGACACCCGCGCGCGTGCTGCACGACGGCGATGCGGTGATCTGCGGCGAATTCGCGTGGCAACTGGTGCTCGCGCATCGCAACGTGACGGCCGCGCTGCCGCGTGCGACGCAGATCGCGACGCTGCCGCAGCGCGTCGACTTCACGGTGAGCCGCGACGAGGAGCACGTGACGGCGACGCTGCACGCGCGCGGCGGCGCGGTCGATCTCGGCGCGCGCGCCCATCACTATTGCCTCGTGACGCTCGCCCGCGCGCGCTTCGCCGACGCGCAAGCGGGCTACGACGCGGCGTCGCAAGGCTGGATCGAGCTCGACGTGCTCGCGCGGATGCTCGGCCTCGACGAATCGCACGTCAACGTGCAGATTCACCGCGCCCGCACGCAGTTCCTGCCGCTCCTGTCTCCGGGCTCTCCCGAACTCGTCGAGCGCCGCCGGGGCAGCGTGCGTTTCGGCGCGCTCGCATTTCGCGTCGTGCGCGGCGACCGGCTCGAATGCCAGTCAGCCGAGGCCGACGCTTCAGCGCCGCTGCCCGATCCGCTCGTGCGTGGCGCGGTGGCGTTCGTCTCGCCCGCCGCGCTCGGCTGAGCGGCGCTACATGTCTGCTCCCGTTCTGGCTGAACGCGCGCGCGCCGGCAATCGCCGTTCGCCGCGCGCGCTTGCGCCGCTGCTGCCCGGCGACGGCGACGAACTGCAAGGCGAGCATCGTTACCGGCTCGGCGCCGTGCTCGGCGAAGGCGGCGCGGGCCGCGTGCACGAAGCGATCCGGCTCGACACGTCGCAGCGCGTCGCGATCAAGCTGCTGCGCGAGGACGCGCCGAGCGGCGCGCGCGAGCGCACCCGGCTGCGCGCGCGCTTTCGCCGCGAGATGGCGCTGTGCGCGCGGCTGTCGCATCCGCACGTCGTCGCGCTGCTCGACAGCGGAGAGACGCCGGACGGCCTGCTGTTCGCCGTGTTCGAGCACGTCGCGGGCCGCACGTTGCGCGCGCTGCTCGCGGCCGACGGCGCGCTGCCCGCCGAGACGACGGGCACGCTGATGGCGCAGGTGCTCGACGGTCTTGCGCACGCGCATGCGAACGGCGTCGTGCATCGCGACCTGAAGCCGCAGAACGTGATGGTGACGACGCTCGACGGCGAGCCGTGCGCGAAGATCCTCGACTTCGGGATCGGCGCGCTGCTGCCCGATGCGCACGCGGCCGACGAGCTGACGCTCACCGCGACGGCCGAGGTGCTCGGCTCGCCGCAGTATTGCGCGCCGGAGCAGTTGCGCGGCGAGCCGCCGACGGCGAAGAGCGATTTCTACGCGTGGGGCCTGATGGTGATCGAGTGCCTGACCGGGCACCCGGTGATGCAGGGCGCGAGCATCGCGGACGTCCTGTATCAGCATCTGAGCCCCGTCGACGTCGCGCTGCCGCCCGCGATCGCCGCGCACCCGCTCGGCGACGTGCTGCGCGATGCGCTGAACAAGGACCCCCGGCAGCGCGCGGAATCCGCGCAGGCGCTCGCGGGCCGGTTTCGCGCGATCCACTTTCCGGCGCTCGTCGGCGGCCTGCGCTACGGGCGGCGCGCGCAGGCGGAGCCGGGCGCCGCGTATCGCGAGCCGGGCAGGACGATCGCGCTCGACGCGCCCGTCGGGCGCCGGCAGGTCACGGCGCTTTGCTGCCGCGTCGCGATCGTCGCGACCGGCGCGCAGCCGGACGACGCGGCGGCGGCCGAGGAAGCGCTCGACGCCTACCATGCGCAGTGGCTCACGCGCTGCTCGGACATCGCGGTGCGCTACGGCGGCCACGTCGCGGGCGCGCTCGGCGACACGCTGCTGTTCTACTTCGGCTACCCGGAAGGCATCGATCGTCCCGCGCAGCGCGCGTGTCGCGCGGCGCTCGAAATGACGCGGCATGCGGGGCCGCCGACGGGCGTGCCGCGCTCGTCCGCCTACGACAACGACGACGACGACGGCGCGCGTGCGCCCGCGCCCGCGCCCGCGTGGCGGATCGAGATCGCGGGCGCGATCCACGTCGGCACCGCGCTCGCGAACGCGCGCGGCGCGTCTGGCGGCGCGATCGCGAGCGCGGCGGTCGGCCTGCAGCGCATCGCGCCGCCGGGCGGCATTCTGCTGAGCGACGAGGCGGCGCGCGCGCTCGAGCGCCACGTCGACGCCGCGGCGACGCCGCTCGTGTTCGCCGCGCCCGGCGCCGCGCCGCAGCCGGTGCGCGAGCTGCTCGGCGAGCGCTACGAGCGCGGGCCGTTCGAATCGCTCGAGCTTGGCGACGCGGCGCCCATCGTTGGCCGCGACCGCGAGCAGGCGGCGCTCGCGCGCGCGTGGCGCGATGCGATGCGCGCGGCGGCGGGCGGCACGCGCGGGCGGCGGCGCGCGACGCTCATCGTCGGCGAGCCGGGCATCGGCAAGTCGCGGCTCGTGCATGCGCTGCGCGAGATGGTGCGCGCGCAGCGCGGCGCGTGCGCGGCGTGCGTGTGCCTGCCCGAGCAGACGAACCATGCGCTCTTTCCGATCCTGCGCTTCGTGCGCGCGCACTGGCAGCTCGACGCGGGCGATCCGCACGCGCTCGACCGGATGCTCGAAGCGTTCGACGGCGATCGCGCGTCCGCGCGCGCGACGCTCGCCGCGTGGCTCGGCCTGCCGGGCGGCGCGGATACGCTGCGCTGGTCGGGCGCGCGGCAGCAGCAGGCGCTCTTCGACGTGCTGTGCCAACTGCTCGGCTCGCTCGGCGGCGGTGGCCCGGTGCTGCTGATCGTCGACGACGTGCAATGGTGCGACAGCGCGACGGGTGATTTTCTCGACGCGCTCGCGCGTCATCCGGCGTGCGCGGCGGTGTGCGCCGTGCTGACGTCGCGGCCGGAGCAGCTCGAGCGCTGGCGGCGCGGCACCGAGCGGCTGATGCTGCGCCGCCTGCCGGCCGCCGCGACGCGCAATCTGATCGTGTCGCTGATGCCCGACGCGGGCGCGGACCGCGCGGCGCTCGACTTCCTCGTGAAGCGCACGGGCGGCGTGCCGCTGTATGTCGAGGAAACGATCCGCGCGCTCGCCGAGGGCGGCGTCGTGCCGACGGCGAGCGGACGTCTGCCGGATCTCGCGGAAGCGGGGCGCTGCCCGCTGCCGGGCAGCCTGCGCGAGACGCTCGAGCTTGCGCTCGAACGCGCGGACGACGCGCTCGACACCGTGCAGCTCGCCGCGACGATCGGCCTCGAAGTCGACGCGCGGCTGCTCGCCGATGCGTCGCCGCACGCGGGCGCGGAACTCGACGACCGGTTGCGGCGGCTGCTCGAAGGCCGCGTGCTGTACGCGCAGCACCGGATCGGCGGCGCGACGTACGTGTTCCGCCACGCATTGCTGCGCGAGGCCGCGTACGAATCGATGCCGGCCGCGATGCGCCGCGAGCACCACCGGCGCGTCGCGCACGCGCTGCTCGCGCGCGCCGCGGCCGGCGATCCGGCGGCGCGCTCGGCGAACATCGCCGACCATTTCGCGCGCGCGCACGCGTTCGCCGACGCGGTGCCGCACGGCATCGAGGCCGCGCGCCACGCGCTCGCTCGCGCGCTGCACGACGACGCGATCCGCTACGCGAGCGCGGTGCGCGGCTGGCTGCTGCATTGCGACTATCCGGGGCAGCAGGAGGACGCCGTCTCGATCGACCTGACGCTCGCGCACGCGCAGATGGCGCGCGACGGCTGGGGCGATCCGCGCGTGCGCGAGCATACCGACCGCGTGCTGGCGCGCGTCGGCGAGCTGAGCGACGCGAAGGCGGCCGCGAGCGCGTTGTGGACGGTCGCGGTGTATCACCACGTCGCCGGCGATCGCGAGGCGGTGCGCCGTATCGGCGCGCAACTGTCGGCGCTCGCGCGCGCGTCGGCGCGCGCCGATCTCGGCGTCGCGGCCGATACGCTGCGCGGCATGGCGCTCTGGATCGACGGCCACTACACGCCCGCGCTCGACGCGTTCGACGCGGCGCTCGCCGCGTACGACCCGCGCCGCGACGGCGATCATCGGCGCACGTTCGGCCTCGATACGCGCGCGTGGGCGCTGTCCGCGCGCGCGTGCGTGCTGTGGGGCATCGACGACGACGTCCCGCGCACGCTCGCGCTCGCGCACGACGCGGTTGAACTCGCGACCTGCAGCGATCATCTGCCGACGATCGGCCTGACGATGATGTATCTCGCGCGAATGCAGCAATGCGCGGGCGACCGCGACGGCGCGCGCACGACGTCGGACGCGGTGCTGCGGCTGTCGCGCTGCTACGGGCTCAACGCGGTCGAGCGCTACGCGGCCGTCCTGCATGCGTGGTGCGACGGCGATCGCGACGCGGCGCGCGCGAACGTCGACGCGCTGCGCGTGTCGGGATGCCTGCTCGGTCTCACGTATTACGTGTCGGTCGTCGCCGACATCGAAGCCGATCGCGGCGACGCGCGCGCCGCGATCGCGACGCTCGACGAATGTCTCGCGCTCGCCGAATCGATGGACGAGCGCCATTACGTCGCGGAGCTGCTGCTCAAGAAGGCGCGCTGCGTGCGCGACGCG
The DNA here is from genome assembly GCF_001636105.1 of Burkholderia sp. MSMB1589WGS. Lineage (NCBI taxonomy): Bacteria > Pseudomonadati > Pseudomonadota > Betaproteobacteria > Burkholderiales > Burkholderiaceae > Burkholderia > Burkholderia sp. MSMB1589WGS. The sequence goes on along the minus strand of NZ_LNJT01000006.1, from coordinate 823,003 downwards.
CACGGCCGCCGCGCGGCCGACGAGGTCGATGCGTTGTGCGCGCGGGCCGCCGCCGTCGCGCGGCAGAGCGGCATGGCTCGAATCGTGAAGAAAGCGCAGGCGGAGCTGCGCGAGCTGCAACGAGGACTCCGATCAACCACTGGAGAAGAGCAATGACAGACCGAAGCCCCAGTATTCCGACGTATGACCAGTTTCTCGAGTACCGCGCGGTGATCGTGCAGGCGATCGCGGCGGCGTGGCACGATCCCCAGTTTCGCAAGGATCTGATCGCGCATCCGGTCGACGCGCTGTACAAGCGTTTCGACTACCGGTTCCCGATGAAGATGCATCTGAAGGTGCACGACGACAGCGCGACGTGGACGCCGCTCACGAACGGCGGGTGGACGACGAAGGAGGTCAACGGCCTCGATCTCGTGCTGCCGCCGGCGCCGCCGCCGGAGCAGCGCGCGGCCGCGCTCGCCGCGTACAACGCGAGGCACATCAGTCTGTTTGGACCGGACCGCAAGGAGATCTGACATGGCCGACAACAACGCCGTCCCTACCCACCAATCGCTGCTCGAATTCCCTGAGGTCTATCTGCGCGCGATCGCGCTGTCGTGGGAGAACGAGGAATTCAAGCGGGATCTGCTCGCCGATCCGCTCGATGCGCTCGAACGCTATCTCGACTATCGCTGCCCGTGGATCCTGAATCTCAAGGTCGCCGAAGTCCCGGCGAGCGAGCCTCATTATGGCTGGGATGCCAAACGGCAGCGCTGGAATCTGCCCGCCAACACGTTGAGCGTCGGCATTCCGAAGCAGCCCGCGAACCTCGCCGAAGAAGGCATCGCGCTCGCCGCATACAACGACGCCGGGCCCGCCTATCTCTTCACCTGCTGCTGAGCCGTTCATACGGCGGCCTGCGGCGCGGCCCGGCGCATCGCGCGCGCGGGCCGCGCCGCGCATGTCAATCGCGGTATCCCTTACGGGGGGACGATGCTCGACGACTTCTCGCGCGTGCTGCGTTTCAAGCCGCATCTGCTGGTGCGCGACGCCGGTTCCGGCGCGTTGTATGTGGTGGACGAATTCAGGCGCTCGGTGTTGCCGGGCGACGTGTTTCCCGCGCTCGCCGCGTGCATGCGCGAGCGCCTGACGATCGCGCAGACGTTCGCGGCGCTCGCCGCGCGGTTTTCTCAATGGGAGGTGCTCGCCGCGCTCGATCACCTCGTGCGGCGCGGCTACGTGCGCGCCGACGCGCCCGGCGAGCGCGATGCCGCCATCGGCTTCTATGAGCGCACGGGCGTCGACGGCGATGCGGCGTGCGAGCTCGCATCGCGGCTCTCGGTCGCCGTCGAGGCGTTCGGCGTGGACCCGCGCGCGCAGCTCGACGCATTCGCCGCGTGCGGCATCGGCGTCGCGCCCGACGCGCCGCTGACGGTCGCGCTCGCGGACAGCTACGAGCGCGCCGAATTGGTCGAGGCCGCCGAACGCGCGGCGGCGCGCGGCGGCGCGCTGCTCGTCGCCGTTCCCGATCGCGTGGAGCCGCTGCTGGGGCCGTTGCTCGGTGCGCCCGCGGCACCGGCACCGGCGCGGGCGGCGGACGCCGATGCCGGCGCCGATGCGCCGCCCTGCATCGAATGCGTGCGCTACTGGACCGCGCTGAACCACCCGGTCGAGACGCTGCTCGCGCGCCTGCACGGCAGCGACGCGGCGCGCCTGCCGGGCGCGCATAGCCGCGCAAGCGCCGCCGCCGTCGCGGCCGTCGTCGCGTCGTTCGTCGAGCAGATCGCAGTGAATGCGCAGCGCCGCCGCCATGCGGGCGCGCACATCGTGTCGCTGCGCGTCGATACGCTTGCCACCGCCGCGCATCGCGTCGTGAGGCGGCCGCAGTGTCCGCGTTGCGGCAAGGCGGGATGGATGCGCGAGCAGGCCGAGCGCCCGGTGGCGCTTGCATCGGCGGATGCGGGCGCGCGCCGCGAAGGCGGCTATCGGACGCTCGCCGCCGCGGAGCTCTTCAAACGCTACGGACATCTGATTTCTCCGGTGAGCGGCCCGATCGCGTATCTGCATCCGATGCCCGGGCGCAACGCCGGCATGCGGCACGTCTATGTGGCGGGCTACCTGGTGTGCCCGCCGAGCGCGCCGCGCGAGAACCGTTTCGACAAGCTGTGCTCGGGCAAGGGCGCGAGCGACGCACAGGCGCGCGCAAGCGCGCTCGCCGAGGCGCTCGAACGCTTCAGCGGCGTGTATCAGGGCGACGAAGCGACGCTGCGCGGCAGCCTCGCGGAGCTTTCCGCGCACGCGCCGCCGGGCGGCGGGCCGATCGACGTCAACGCGCTGCAGCAATACAGCGATCGCCAGTTCGAGCGGCGCGAGCGCCACAACGCGACGACCGACGACCCGCGCAAGCAGGTGCCGCGGCGCTTCGCGCGCGACAGCGTGATCGACTGGACGCCCGCCTGGTCGATCGCGACGGGCGCGCGGCGGCTCGTGCCGCTTGCGTACTGCTATGCGGAAACGCCCGCGGCGAGCGGCACCGCGTATTGCATACACAACCCGAACGGCTGCGCGGCGGGCGCGTGCATCGAGGAGGCGATCCTGCAGGGCCTGCTCGAACTCGTCGAGCGCGATGCGGTCGCGATCTGGTGGTACAACATGCTGCGCCGGCCGGCCGTCGACATCGAAAGCTTCGGCGATCCGTACTTCGACGCGCTCGTCGCCGACTATGCATCGCTCGGCTGGCGCTTGTGGGCGCTCGACATCACGCACGACCTGCGCATTCCGGTGTTCGTCGCGCTGGCGCGAGAAACGGCGACAGGGCGCTACTCGATCGGCTTCGGCTGTCATCTTGACAGCCGGATCGCGTTACAGCGCGCGCTCACCGAAGTGAATCAACTGCTCGACGTCGGCGCGTCGGCGCCGCCGCCCTGGGATGTCGACAAGCTGCCGGGCGACGCCTTCCTTCATCCCGATCCCGCGTTGCCGCCGACGCGTGCGCCGTCGCGGGCGTCGCACGGCGCCAGCGATCTGAAGGGCGACATCGAGGATTGCGTCGCGCGCTTGTCCGCGGCGGGCATCGATACGCTCGTCGTCGACAAGACGCGGCCCGACATCGGCCTGCCGGTCGTGCAGGTGATCGCGCCCGGCCTGTGCCACTTCTGGCCGCGCTTCGGCGCGCAGCGGCTGTATTCGGTGCCCGTCGCCGAGCGTTGGTGCGAGCGGCCGCGCGACGAGGATGAACTCAACCGCTCGCTGCTGTTCCTGTAGCGCGGGCCCGCCGCCGTGCTTGCGCGCGCCGCGCGAGGGCGCTTCACGCGGCGCTGCCCGACGAAGGCAGGCGGATCGTCGACTGGATCGATCCGGGTTATCGGAGCTGAATGCGGATGCGGCGATTGTTCTGATCAAAATCGTTCGCCGGATTGACTTCAAATATCAGGAATCAATTGATCCGGAGCGCCTGCATTCGGAATCGAAATTTGATGATTTGTGTTTTGAATTTCGATTTCGCTCGATTATGAACAGGCATGGGCAAGGACTAACCCGACGCTTCATTTTCATTCGATACATGCCGGAACGGCAAGCCTGAAACGCTTAGTCGTGAAAGGCGCGCGCCACGTAGGGCGGGCATCGATCCGAAATGAATTGCGTCATCCAGCCCACACACTCGCATCACGATGTCGTGGATGATCGAATCAGGTTGAATCGGCGCAAATCGGAATCGATTTGGCATCGGAATTTCGAATCGATTAATCGAATGCGCGCTCGAAATGTTCGCGGCTTATCGCTTTCGGTGATGCATCGATGGCTTCCGTCCCCAGTCGACTGTCTTGCGGACCGAGCGCGCGGTGCGTCCGGCCCGTGCGCTCGGCCGTCGCGATCGCGCTGGCGGCGGCCCTGCTCGGCGCGGCGCTGCTGTCCGCCGGGTTGCACGGCATCGCGCGCAGCCGCGCGCCGGTCGCGATCCCGACGAGCATCGGCGCGCGCTTGACAGGTTGCGCGTTCATTGCCGAGGGCGTCGGCGAGGCATCCGCCGAAGCCGCGCGCGGCGACGTGCCGCCGGACTTCGATGCGATCGAGCGCGTGTTCGGCCCGATCGGCATGCGCGAACGGCGCGCGCACGACGCGACGTGCACGGCGGATGCAAGCGTGGCGGACGCGCCGCACACTGCGCAGAACACCACGCCGCGACCGTCCGAAGCGGGCGCCGCGGCGGTCCCACAATCGCAATCGTACCTGGACATGATCGATTCGACGTTTCGCGAACCGGCAGCCATCGTGCTTGCTTTGAGCCTGCTCGGCATGATCGCGCTCGCGCTGCTGCCCGTGTTCCGGATCAGGCGGCTCGCGCTTCGCCTCGGCGAAGCGGAGGGCGCGCTCGCGATGAGCGAAGCGCGAGCGCGCGCGGCGCTCGTCGCGGTCGGCGACGGCGTGATCTTCACCGGCCGGGCAGGGCGCGTCGAATGCCTGAATCCGGCGGCGGAGCGGCTGATCGGCATGCTCGCCGACGATTGCCGCGGCCGCCCGCTCGTGTCGGCGCTGCGGCTGTCGCGCACATGCGGCGATGCGGCCGGCTCGGCCGGTTCGTCAGGCGCGTCCGATTCGTTCGATTCGTTCGATGCATCCGGCTCGGCCGCATCGGCCGACGCGCCGCTCGGCGGTCTCGAGGACGGCGGCAGTTGCGACGCGACGCTGTACCGCGCCGACGGCGGCGCGATCGCCGTGCGCGCGACCGCGTCGTCGATCGCGCCGCCGTCCGGGCGAGCGCCGCGCGCGTGCGGCAGCGGCCGCGTGCTCGTGCTGAAGAGCCTCGCGACCGAGCACGATCTCGTGCGCCGCCTCGCGTGGCAGACGACGCACGATCCGCTCACCGGTCTGCCGAATCGCGCCGAGTTCGAACGCCACGTCGCTTTCGCGCGCGCGGCAAACGTGCGCAGGCCGGTCGCGCTGCTGTTCGTCGATCTCGATTGCTTCCGGATCGTCAACGACACGTGCGGCTATGCTGCGGGCGACGCGATGCTCGCCGCGCTCGCCGCGCGCCTCGTGTCGTGCGCGGCGTCGGCCGACGTCGTCGCGCGGCTCGGCGGCGACGAATTCTGCGTGCTGCTCGACGCGGGTGACGAAGCATCGGCCGTGTGCGCGGCGGAGCACCTGCGCGCGAGCGTCGACGGCTTCGTGTTCGTCTGGGACGGTCAGCCGTTCTCGGTGACGGCGAGCGTCGGCGTCGCGCTGCTCGGCGCGCCGGACCGCGCGCCGCGCGTCGAGGATGCGGTGCGTCTCGCCGGCATCGCGTGCGACGTCGCGAAGGCGCGCGGACGCAACCGCGTGCAACTGGCCGATCCGCACGATCGCGCGCTCGCGCACCACATCAGCGACGTGTCGTGGTGCGCGCGCGTGAGGCAGGCGCTCGAATACGACGATTTCTGCCTGTACGTGCAGCCGATCATCGATACCGCGACACAGGGCGCGAGCAGCCTGCCACGCGCGAACCGGGGCGAGCTGCTGCTGCGGATGGGCTCGCTCGGCGAGCGCGAAGGCGTTGCGCCGCCCGGCCTTTTCATTCGCGCGGCCGAGCGCTACGGGCTCGTGACGGATATCGACCGCTGGGTCGTGCGCACGGTGCTCGACGCGCTCGCGCGCACGCGCAGCCGGCGCTTCAGCGAATACGCGATCAATCTTTCGGGGATCTCGATCGGCGACGAGCGTTTCCTCGATTACGTGCTCGAACAGTTCGCGCGGACGCGCGTCGCGCCCGCGCTGATCTGTTTCGAGATCACCGAGACGGCCGCGATAGCGAACCTGGCCGGCGCGCTGCGCTTCATGCACGAACTGAGGGCGCTCGGCTGCCGGTTCGCGCTCGACGATTTCGGCTCCGGGATGGCGTCGCTCAGCTATCTGAGGCAACTGCCCGTCGAGTACCTGAAGATCGATGGCAGCTTCGTGACGGGCATCGCGAACGACGCCGCGAGACTCGACATCGTCGCGTCGATCAACGACATCGGGCATGCGATGAATTGCAAGACGATTGCAGAGTACGTCGACAGCGCGGCGACGCTGCGCAAGCTCGCCGCGCTCGGCGTCGATTATGCGCAGGGCTATTACATCGGGCGGCCCGTGCCGTGGCGCGAGGCGGCGCGTTCGTAGCGCCGCGCTCGGAGGCGCGAGCGGTTATCGTGCGCTGGTTGTAGATTGCCGCTTGCCGATTGCCAGCCGACAGCCGTCACCCGCGGGACGCGGGACGCGGCGCAGGCCGCGCGAAGATCGACACGCGCTTGCGATACAGTACGTATGCGAGCGTCGCGGCAACCGCGGTCTCCGCGATCAGCACGGCGGCCGCCGCGCCCTGCTCGGCGAAGAACTTCGCGAGCAGCGGCAGCAGCGCGACGTTCAGCACGCCGGATGAAATCAGCACGCGGCTGAATGCGCTCTTCATGCCGAGCGGCAGCATCGTCTGCACGCCGAACAGGTCGGTCATGCCGGCCATGAACGGAATGAACGCCATGCAGCGCAGCACGCCGACGGTCGGCTCATAGGTCGGGCCGTACAGGATGTGCACGGCGAGCGGCGCGAGCGCGAAGATCGCGAGCGAGATCGCGAGCACCAGGGCGCCCTGCACGACGAGCAGCTTGCGCAGGAACGACATCGCGTCCTCGCGCGCGTGATGCATCAGATAGCTGACGTGCGGATATGCGGCCGCCTTCAGCGGCTGCAGCAGGCTGATCGCCGAGCGGATCAGCTTGTCGCCCGCGGCGAAGTAGCCCGCCGCGACGTTGCCCGACACGAAGCCGAGCAGCACGGTGTTCGTCGACGCATAGAACGCGACCGACGTCGACGCGAGAAACACCTGCCATCCGCCCTTGAGCGACGCGGCGACGTCGGCCGCGCCGATGCGCACGAACGCCACTTCGCGCCGCGCGATCAGATAGCCGAACACGAGCGCACCGCACACGAGCGGCACGGCCGCGTTGATCGCGACCGCGTCGATCAGGTCGGCGGGCGAGCGCACGAACAGATACATCGCCGGCACGCTGAGCGCGCGGCACGCGAACAGCGTGACGCTGTAGATGCGCAGCTTCTGGATGCCCTGGAAATACCAGCCGGGCGTGAGCGCGGCGCCCACCGTCATGCCGAAGCCGATCACGAGCAGCGTGCGGTCAATCGCGAACCGGCCGATCGCGAACGTGAGCGCGAGCAGGATCGCGAAGCCGGCCACCGTGATCGCGGCCTGCGCGGCGAAGGTCGCCCAGAAGATCTTCGAGCGCGCGGCGAGATCGTCGTGCGCGAGCGCGACGCGCGGCGTCGCGGTCAGATCGAAACTGTAGTTCGTGAAATTGATGAAGTACGTGATGACGGCGAGCACGAACGACAACTGCCCGTATGCCTCGGGGCCGAGCACGCGCGTGAGGAGCGGCAGCGTGACGAGCGGCACGACATAGGTCGAGATCTGCAGCGTCATCAGCAGCAGGAAGTTCTTGCGGACGGTCGTCATGCGTGGCCTTCGCGTCGCATGGGCGACATCGTGCCGCGCGCGCTCGTGCCGCGCGCGGCGAGGTGAACCGGATCGATCAATCGCATTGCGGCGCGAGTTCCCGTGCTTCGTCGGCGCTCAGTTGCAGCAGCGCGGCCAGGCGTTCGGCGTAATGCTGCCGCGTGTAGAGCGACCAGTCGTAACGGCGCCGCGGGTCGCGCAGATGCGCGCGCAACGCGTCGAGCGCGTGTGCGAGGCTCGCGTCGTTGCGCGCGTAGCGGATCTTGTTGCCGATCTCGTCGCCGAAGCTCGACAGGCTGCCGACGTCGTGGACGAGCACGGGCAGCCCGATCATCGCCGCCTCGACGATCACGAGCGGCGCGTTTTCCGCCCACACCGACGGCAGCACGAGCGCATCGTGCTCGCGCAGCGCGACGAAGAGCCGCGCGTGATCGAGCCGGCCGGCGAAGCGCAACCGGCCGGCCGCGATCAGATCCGCGTACTTGTGCTCGAGCATCGCGCGCTGAGCGCCGTCGCCGTACACGGTCACGCTCGCGATGCGCTCGAAGCGCGACGCGCTCGCGAGTTCGAGAAATTCGTCGAGACCCTTTTCCGGATCGATGCGGCCGACGAACGCGAGATCGAGCCGCTCGCGGTCCGCGCATTTCGGCTCGCGCGGCGCGAGCGCGGTGCTGACCGGGTTGTGCAGCAGCGCGGTGCGCGCGATGCCGCGCTGCGCGAGCGCGTCGCGCATGTACGGGCTTGGGCAGAGCAGCAGATCGAACGCGTCGGCGGGCTGCACGAGCGCGTCGATCGCGTGCCAGTGCAGCTTCTTGATCGCGTCGTGCAGCGCGCCGCGCGGGCTCGATCGCTCGAAGAGCCGAGCGCCGCGCGCGAGCGCGTCGAGCGGTAGCGGCGTCGCGCGGCCGCGCGGGTAGGTCAGCAGGTTCGGGTTGTAGAAGACGAGATGGTAGTCGTGGCACGTGAGGTACGCGCGGCAGCCCGTGCGCCGCTTGTAGCGCGCGATCGCCGGCACGACGGAAGGCGACAGCAGGTTGTGATAGTTGTGCACGAGCACGCGCTGCGGCGCCTCGCGTTCGAGCGCGGCCGCGAGCGCGCGCGCGGCGGGCGCATTCCACGCGCGCGCCGCGCCGCTCGCGGCCCCTTCGAACGCGCGCTCGTCGAACGTCGCGACTTCGACGCCCGGCTGCGCGCGCAGGACGTCGACCGATGTCCGGTAGACCTCTTCGGCGCCGCCCTTGCGGGCGAAATCGTTGATGACGAGTACTTTCATGCGAAACGGCGCGGGCGGGTCCGCCCGCGCTTTTCAGTGCTCGCCGAGCGCGCGCGCGGGCTCGGCGGATGGCGCGAGCCCGGCCTCGGCCGGCTTCGCCGCATCGGGCGCGGGTTGCGCGCTCGCGCGGCCGTAACGGTCGTCGAAGCGAACGATGTCGTCTTCGCCGAGATAGTCGCCCGATTGAACCTCGATGATCTCGAGCGCAATCTTGCCCGGGTTCTCCAGGCGGTGAACCGCGCCGACCGCGATGTACGTCGATTCGTTCTCGCTCAGCAGGAACGTCTCGTCGCCGCGCGTGACCTTCGCGGTGCCGCGCACGACGATCCAGTGCTCGGCGCGGTGATAGTGCATCTGCAGCGACAACTGCTTGCCCGGATCGACGACGATCCGCTTCACCTGGAAGCGCTCGCCGCGATCGATCGAATCGTAGTAGCCCCACGGGCGCTGCACCTTGCGGTGATCGCGCACCTGATCGTGCTGGCCGGACTTCAGGCGCGCGACGACGGTCTTCACGTCCTGCACGCGATGCTTGTTCGCGACGAGCACGGCATCCGGCGTCTCGACGACGACCACGTCCTTGAGCCCGACGCACGCGACGAGCCGGCCTTCGGAGCGCGCGAAGCTGTCTTCGGTGCCTTCGAACAGCACGTCGCCGCGCGCGACGTTGCCCGCTTCGTCCTTCGGCAGCAGTTCCCAGATCGCATCCCACGAGCCGACGTCGGACCAGCCGGCCGCGAGCGGCACGATCACGCCCGGGATGCCGAGCGAGCGCGCGCCCGTCAGGCGCTCCATCACCGCGTAGTCGATCGAATCGGACGGGCACCCGGCGAATGCCGCCGCATCCGCCCTGAAGAACGCTCCGTCGTTCGCGCCGTTGCGCCACGCCGCTTCGCAGGCCGCGTGCATGTCCGGCTGCAGCGCGCGGATCGCCGCGAGCCACGTCGATGCGCGCACGACGAAGATGCCGCTGTTCCACCAGTAGTCGCCGGATTGCAGGTATTGCTGCGCGAGTTCCTGGTGCGGTTTCTCGACGAAGCTGTCGATCGCGTGGCCGCCTTCGGCACCGTTCGAGTCCGCAAGCGGCGCGCCGACCTTGATGTAGCCGTAGCCCGTTTCCGCGCGGCGCGGCAGCACGCCGAGCGTGACGATCGCGCCGTCCTGCGCGTAGCGCGCCGCCTGCGCGACCGTGTCCTGGAACGCGCGCGCATCGGACACCGCATGATCGGCGGGCATCGCCGCGAGCACGGGGTCGTCGTGATGCGCGAGCGCTTCGAGCGCGGCGAGCGTGAGCGCGGGCGCCGTGTTGCGTGCGTCCGGCTCAAGCAGGATGCGCGCGTTCAGGCCGCGCGCGCTCACTTGCGCGGCGCTCGTGAAGCGATGCTGCTCGCCGCAGACGAGCAGCAGCGTGTCGGCGAGCTCGGCGTTCGCGATGCCCGTGAGGCGGCGCGCGGTTGCGGACAGCGGCGATTCGTCGGCGATCAGGTCGATCAGTTGTTTCGGATGGTGCTCACGCGACAGCGGCCAGAGGCGTGTGCCGGAGCCGCCCGCGAGAATCACGGGCAGGATGCGCGGCAACGCGTCGCGCGGCGCGGTGGAAGTGGGGTTCGTGGCGAGATCGGTCATCGGTTCATTCCGGAATCGGCCGGCAGCCGGCCGGCGAACGCGTAGCGCTCGCCTTCGGTGGTGGATTCGGCATCGGCCTGGCGCGCCTTGCGCGCCGCGGTCGCGGCGACGGCGCTCGCATTCGGCGCGGTGCCGACGAGATCGAGCAGATTGCGCACGGCCTCCGACGGGCTGCTCGCCGCGCGCAGCATGCCGACGTAAGGCGCGCCATGCTCGAGATACGGCCCGTCGACCTTGCGGAAACCGAAGCGGTTGTAGAAGCCTTCGTGTTGGGCGGGCGCCTGCACGCGCACCGGCGCATCCGGCCAGCGCGCGTGCGCGGCCGCCAGCACGTGCTCGATCAGCGCGTCGATCGTGCGATCGTCGCGATGCGCGGCGCTCGTCAGGATCTTGTCGATCGTCGTTTCGGGGTCGATGTCGTCACCGGGCAGCAGGCGCGCGTATGCGGCGATCGACGGCTGCTCGCCGCGCTTGTCGGCGGCGAACACGTGGATCGCGAATTCGTCCTTGCCGTCGATGTCGAGATGCGTGTGCGCATCCTCGACGACGAGGACTGCGTTGCGTGCGCGAAGGATCATGTAAAGCTCGTTCGAACTCAGATGCCTGAATTCGCAGCATGTCCAGTCCATGATGGAGATTCCTCGTTTCTGGGCCGCGTGCCGCGTCGTGCGGCGCGGGTTTGGTGCGCCGCGACATGAGAGATGTTTCCGATGCGGCCTATGATCGCAAAGATACGAGCGGACCCTGGGCCGTTCTGTTCGAAAGCGTACCGTGCGCGTGACGAGCGAAGCGCGGCGTGCGGCGCGCCGCCGATGTGTGCGGCGCACACGAGCCGCGGCGTCGATCCTTGCGTAATGTGCGCTCGCGCACATAGGGCGTGCGTGCTTGTTCGGATAATGGCCGCGATGCGATGACGACGCGCCACCGTGCCACTCGCGACGCTCGCTGACGACGCAACCCGCGTTCGATCCGACGCGCCCAAGCGCACATCGAAAGGACTTTCTGTTTGAAGGTAGCAATCGTTCACGACTGGCTGGTGGTGTATGGCGGCGCGGAGCGTGTGCTCGCGCAGATGATCGACTGCTTTCCGCAGGCCGACATCTACAGCCTCGTCGATTTTCTCGACGACCGCTCGTGCCTGCGCGGCCGGCCGGTGCATACGTCGTTCATCCAGACATTGCCGTTCGCGCGCAGCAAATACCGCAGCTATCTGCCGCTTTTCCCGTTCGCGATCGAGCAGTTCGATCTGTCCGGCTACGACCTGATCCTGTCGAGCTCGTATGCGGTGGCGAAGGGCGTGCTGAACGGCCCGGACCAGTTGCACGCGAGCTACGTGCATTCGCCCGTGCGTTACGCGTGGGATCTGCAGCATCAATACCTGAACGAGGCGGGGCTCGCGCGCGGCGTGAAGTCGGCGCTCGCGCGCACGCTGCTGCACTACATTCGCAACTGGGATGCGCGCTCCGCGAACGGGGTCGATCTGCTCGCGGCGAATTCGCGCTTCGTCGCGCGACGCATTCGCAAGACGTATCGGCGCGACGCGACGGTCATCTATCCGCCCGTCGACGTCGATCATCTCGCGCTGCGCGACACGAAGGACGACTTCTACCTGACGGCGTCGCGCCTCGTGCCGTACAAGCGGATCGACCTGATCGTCGAGGCGTTTTCGCACATGCCGTCGCGCCGGCTCATCGTGATCGGCGACGGGCCGGAGGCGGCGAAGATCCGCTCGCTCGCGGGCCCGAACGTCACGCTGCTCGGCTACCAGCCGTTCGACGTGCTGCACGACCATCTGCAGCGCGCGAAAGCGTTCGTGTTCGCCGCGGAAGAGGATTTCGGCATCTCGCCCGTCGAAGCGCAGGCGTGCGGCACGCCCGTGATCGCGTACGGCAAGGGCGGCGTCTGCGAATCGGTGCGTGCGACGGGCGCGGCGCCGACGGGCCTCTTCTATGCGAAGCAGACATGCGGCGCGCTGATCGATGCGATCGACCGGTTCGAGGCGATGCCGGCGGGCACGTTCGATCCGCATGCGTGCCGCGCGAACGCGGAGCGGTTCAGCGCGGCGCGGTTCCGCTCGGCGTTCTCGCGCTTCGTGCTCGAGGGCTACGCCGCGTTGCAGGCGGAACTGGGCGAGACGATGCGGGACGCGCCGCTCGAATCGCGCGTCGCGGCGGGCGACGCGCCCGCCGAACGCGATGCGACGACGGTGCCGCACGGCGCTTCCCGGAACGAAACGCTCGCGCGCATCTGAGCGCGGGCGTCTCTTCGATCTGACGTGATGCGATTACTCTTTCTGCTGACCAATTTCGGCGATCCGATTCTCACCGCGCCGCTCGCCTTCGCGGTGTTGAGCTGGCTCGCGGCGACCGGCCGCCGTCGCGCCGCGCTCGCCTGGGCGTTCGGCTTCGCTTGCGCGGTGGGCGTGGTCGCGATGACGAAATTCGTCTACGCGGGCTGGGGAATCGGCATCGCCGCCTGGCGCTTCACCGGCGTGAGCGGGCACACGATGCTCGGCGCGGCGGTGTATCCGCTCGTTGCGGCGATCTGCGTGCGCGATGCGCATGTGCGGCGCGCGATCGCGGCGGGGCTCGCGTTCGCGCTCGCGATCGGCATGTCACGCGTGCTGCTCGGCTTTCATTCGTGGTCCGAGATCGTGACCGGCTGGCTGCTCGGCGCGGCTGTCGCGGTGTCGACGGCGAGATGTCTGCGCGGCATCTGCGGCGTGCAGGCGGGCAGCGCGCATGCGGCTCGGAATGTTCCGATGTCGCGGCGTGAGTACGGCATCGGCATCGCGCATCCGCGTGCAAGTGCAAGTGCCGTTGCTGCGCGGCGCGCGGCGCGCGTTTCGCGATCGACTATCATGTTCGCTGCGGTGGCCTGCACGATCGCCGTGTCGTGCTACGGGCGCAGCGCGCCCGTGAGCGCGTGGATCTCGCATGCGGCGCCGAAGGTCGCTGAATGGAGCCGCGTCTGGCGCGACGATGCGCGCTGACCCCGAGGGCCTCGTTCAAGCGATGTAGACGAACCGCGTCTTGGACGCTGACGCAAGCATTCGACGAGTTCGACCCGACGAATCGCACACGCGTCTTATCTCAATAATGCCGGGCAGGAAACGGCCGGTCTGGAGGATTTGTTTCATTCATACACAAACATTACGGCGCGGCTGCGCGACAATGACTAAACAGGGTGAAAATGTCCAATACGAACCGTGGCGGTTGCCCAATAAATGGTCAACGATGGTCAAATCACGGGCGGGAATTCGATGGCAAAAGAGCGTGAATGGTAGAGTGACTTCGACAGTCCGCTTCTTGAGCGCGACGCAGTAAGCGCAGTAAAGCCATCCTGAGAGAGCGAGGTGAAAAAGATCGCGCGGCGTGCCGCGCAATCCGACCGGACGAGTTCAACGAGCCCGGCGACGCGGGCGATTCGACGCGTGTCGCGGCTGTCGGAGCGGACCTTGCGCCGCTTGTCCGAGGCTGCTTGCCGATCTCGCGGCGCGCCGCATGTGCAGAAACGCGGCCGATACGATACGTCGCCGCTTTCTTTGCGAAATCTAACCTTCAATCAGAGACCAGCGAGGCATCTCACGTGCGCTCCCGAACGATACGAGCGGGCGCGTCCCGGCATCGTGTACGGGCGGGGCGCGACACCCTCCCATCTCGCGCTGCATTGCCGGTAGGCAGACGATCGTCGGCTTTCGCCCATACACGAATTCGTCGAGTCACACAGTCAGTTCATGATCGGAGGCGCCAATGACGACTAGCGCGATCATCGGAGGTCTCTCCCGGGGATCTATCCGACAGCGACCATTGATTTACTGGACGCATCAGCCATCGACGCTGCTGCGCAAGGAGCTCGCGCGCCGCGAGTGGAAGATCTCCGTCGTCACGAACGCGAACCAGGTGCGCATGACGGCGGGCGAGGTTACGGGCGGCATTCTCGATCTGAGCGCCGTGTCGATCGACGAGATGAACGCGGTCGCGGCCGTCTGTGCGTCGCTGCGCAACGTCGCGTGGGTCGCGCTCGTCGAAGCGCATCAGGCGAGCGCGCCGGACGTGCGCACGCTGCTGCGCGATTACTGCTTCGACTACATCACGCTGCCTGCGTCGCATCAGCGGATCGCGGACGCGGTCGGCCATGCGTACGGGATGGAGTGCCTGTTCGCGCCGAGCACGGCGCCCATCGCGTCCGCCGATCAGGGGATGATCGGCACCTGCGACGCGATGCTGCAACTGTTCGACGCGGTGCGCCGGATCGCGCGCACCGACGCGCCCGTGCTCGTGTCGGGCGAGACGGGCACCGGCAAGGAGCTCACGGCGGCCGCGATCCATCAGCATTCCGCGCGCCGCGCGGGCCCGTTCGTCGCGGTGAACTGCGGCGCGATTCCGCCGCATTTGCTGCAATCCGAACTGTTCGGCTACGAGCGCGGCGCGTTCACCGGCGCGACCACGCGCAAGATCGGCCATGTCGAATCGGCCAACGGCGGCACGCTGCTGCTCGACGAGATCGGCGATCTGCCGCTCGAAAGCCAGGCGAGCCTGCTGCGCTTCCTGCAGGAGCGCACGATCCATCGGCTGGGCGGCAGCGAGCCGGTGCCCGTCGACGTGCGCATCGTGTCGGCAACCCACGTCGATCTGCGCGGCGCGATGACCGAAGGGCGCTTTCGCGCGGACCTGTATCACCGGCTGTGCGTGCTGCGCGTCGATCAGCCGCCGCTGCGCGCGCGGGGCAAGGACATCGAACTGCTCGCGCGGCACATGCTCGAGCGCTTTCGCGCCGACGCGCGGCACCGCGTGCGCGGCTTCTCGACCGATGCGATCTCGGCGCTCTACAAGCACGACTGGCCGGGCAACGTGCGCGAGCTCATCAATCGCGTGCGCCGCGCGCTCGTGATGGCGGAAGGGCGGCTCGTCACCGCGCACGATCTCGAGCTCGACCATTGCACCGAGGTCGCGCCGCTGTCAGTGGCCGCGATTCGCAAATCGATCGAGCGGGAAGTAATCGAGCTCGCGCTGCTGCGCAATCGCGGGCGCCTCGCGGGCACCGCGCGCGAGCTCGGCATCTCGCGCGCGACGCTGTATCGATGGATGCAGGCATACGGCATCGAGCGTCCGCGCAGCGCTGCAACGTCCACCAATTGAAACGCCGGCGCGTCGCGGCGAAAGCGGCGCGCGAGCGTGGGCGCGAGCGTCGCCGTCAGGGCGACGCGGCCGCATCGGCGGAGGCCGCGTGCGCCGCGCCGCGCCGCGCGCTGGCCGGCCGCTGCCGCGGCTGCGGGCCGCGCGTCCGGTCGTTCCATTCCGTCAACGTATCGATACAGAGCCCGATGATCATGTCGGCCGCCGACGCGCCGTACACCGAATGATCGAGCAGGCGGATCATCGTGACGCTCACGAGCGGCGAACGCCTGAACGCGCGGCGCGGCGAGCCGAAGTAGCGGCTCAGCTCGTCGACGCCGGGATCGAACTCGCCGTAGACGAGCATCGTGTGGACGTTCCGGTCGGTGAGCGTCCTGACGAGGCCGCGCGGCGTATCGGGTTTCGGACGGCGGCCGAACCGCTCCGCGAGGCGTGCGGCCGGCTCGCTCAGGCGCGACGTCAGATGGCGGCGCAGCGCGCCCAGCACCGGGCGCAGGTCGCGGCCTTCGCGCAGCAGGCGGCGCCATTTGTTCCAGTCGCGCATCGACGCGAGATAGCCGCGCGCGGAGTTCGTCTGCTGCTTGCGGGCTTCGGCGATGGTGAGCCCGTGCGGCCAGATGAAGCGCGGCAGGTTGACCGCGATCACGCCCGCGGCCACATGCGCGTGCGCGGCCGCGTGCAGCGCGGCGAACGCGCCCGAGCACACGCCGAACGCGACGACCGGCCGCCGGCAGTGTGCGCCGAGCCAGTCGGCGGCCGCGGCGACGTCCGCGATCGCGCGATCGGAATACAGCACGTCGGCCTGATCGTCGGGCGCACGCGCGCCGCTGTCGCCGATGCCTTCGATGTCGATTCGCAGCGATGCGATGCCGCGCTGCGCGAGCGTGCGCGCGAGCCGCACGCCGATGCGGCCGTCCGCGCTGCGCGGATTGGCCGCGGTGTTCGCGATCAGCAGGCACGGCGTGCCGGCGCGCGCGGGCACGACGGGCTCGCACAGCGTGCCGACGAGCCGCTTCGCGCCGACGTGGACGAGCGTTTCGGTGATGCCGTCGAATGCGAACACGATCGGCGGCGCGGCTTCCGGCGCACGTGCGGCGGCCGCGTGCGCGCCGCGATCGACCGCGATCGGCTCCGGCGTTGCCGCCCGCTCGCGATGGCCGATCCAGCGCACGACCGATTCGAGCGCCGCGAGCGGCACGCGCGAGCGCGCGCCTTCCTGCAACGCGTTCGGCCATTCCGGGAACGGCTCGATGTTCGTCGGCACGCCGCGCGCGACGAGCGCATCGCGCAGCGCGGGACTGTCGCCGTAGCCGGTGTCGACGAGCAGCGCGGCGCGCGGCGGTGCGGCCGTCGTCGCGGCCGCATCGCTCAGATCGACGTGCTTCAGATCGGCGACGAAATCGGCCGGGTAGCGATGGCCGAGGATGTTCAGCCACGGCTCCTCGTGGTGCTGCTCGCGAATCGCGGGCGGCGTCGTGTCGAGCCAGCGCTTCTGCACGACCGACAGCTCGCGCAGATAGGCGCGCCCGCGCACGACGGGCGCGAGCGCGACGAAGGCGTCGACCTCGGGCGCGTCTTCGCCCGCGAGCGCGAGCATCGCGAACGCGGCGCCCGCGCGCAGGCCGACGAGCGTGACGTCGTCGAGCGGCGCGTGCTCGCGCAGCACCGCAAGCGCGCGGCGCACGCTCGCGACGCTCGCGGGCAGCCGCCCCGGCGCGAGATCGTCGCCCGCCGAATCGCCAGTGCACGGGTAATGAAAGCGCAGCACCCACATGCCTTCGCCGGCGAGGCGCTCGGCGAGCGCGCGGACCACCTTGTGCGTCCACAGCGACTCGTGTCCGAGCGCCTCGCAGATCACGGCGCCGCGTCGCGTGCGCCCTTCATGCAGCCATCCTAAGCAATCGTCGAATCGAACTGGTCTCAATTTTCTATCCTTGGGCGAATGGTCTTGTTGGAATTGAGTGCGCGCACCTCGATCGCGGGCGGCGCGGGGCGAAGCGCGGACGCGTCGGGCAGGCTGTTGTCGGAAGCGGGGGAATGAGGGTCGGCGGCGAGCTCGATCCGCGCGGCGGCACCCGGCGCGAGATGAAACCAGTCGATGTCGGGCAGGAGGCCCGGCGCGCATACGTGCACGTAGCGCGCGAACGTGCGCGTTTGCACGTCGACGTGCCAGCGGCCGTCTCGGTACGCGGCGCTCGCTTCGAGGCCGATGTCGCCGCGCTCGAACACGGTCGGCGCGGTGCGCTCGGGGAAGTGGAACGCCTGCGACAGCAGTGCGCCGTCGGCCGCGTATAGCGATGCGATCACGACGTCATGCTCGCGCGGGCCGAAGCGGTACGCATACGTGAAATCGAAGAATCGGCCGAGCAGGTCGGCGGAATTCACGCATTCGCCCGCGTGGGCGCCGATGCGTAACGTGCGACTCGCGCGCGCGATCGGCGTCTTGCCTTCGCGCAATGCGACGAGCTCGATGCGGGCGTCGAGCGGCGCCGGCGCGTCGTTGAGCACGTGCACGTCGAGGCCGTTGAGCCCCTCGTCGGTCAGCAGGATCTGCCGCGGCCGGGATACGCGCCGGAACGCATGCCATGCGGATTTCGGCCGGCCGTGCGCGTCGACGAGGCCCCAGCCCGCGCCCGGCATCACGTCCTGGAACTGCCAGACGAGCGCGCCCGCGCACGACGAGCCGACGCGCCGCCATTCGGAGAGCGTCTCTGCGACGAGATCGGCGACGATCGCGCGCGACAGCGTCAGATAGCGGGCGGGATCGGAGCTGCGCAGACGCACGGGCTCGACGCCGTACAGCGTGCGCAGGTAGTGATCGCGCACGTCGTCGAAATCCCAGGGTGCGCCCGGATCGCGCGGCACCGCGCGTTTCCAGGCCGGATCGTGCGCGGCGGGCGAGCCGATCGACGCGAGCGTCGCATCGCACGGCACGTTCGCGAACGCCAGGCACTCGCTCGCGAAGCGCACGCCGGCGCGGCGTGCGTCCTCGGGCGGCCGCAGATACGCGCCGACGCCGTAGTAATGCGTCAGACCTTCGCGCGGCGCGAACGGCAGCACGCCGCCGTGCGGCGAATCGCTGACGTAGACCGCATCGGGCCGATGCGCGGCGCACAGTTCGGCGAGCCATTGCTCGGTGGCGGGCACGCGGCGCTCGTCGGGCGCGAGCCCGACCATCGCCGCCTGCTGCGCGATCTCGCTGCCGCCGCACAGCACGGCGATCGACGGGCGCGCCGCGTGCCGGCGGAGGAACTGCTCGGCCTCGCGCGTGAGCGCTTCGGCGAAGCGCGGGTCGTCCGACGGGTAGTCGAAGTTCGCGAGCATGAAGTCCTGCCACACGAGCAGGCCCAGCTCGTCGCAGAGCGCATGGAACGCGTCGGCTTCGTAGGTCATCGTGCCGCCGACGCGGATCATGTTGCAGCCCGCGTCGCGCGCGAGCGAAAGCGCGCGGCGGTAGGCGGCTGGATCGGCGTGCAGGCCGACCGGGTCGGCGCTCGTCCAGCACGCGCCGCGCGCGAAGAACGGCGTGCCGTTGATCGACAGCGCGAAGCCCCGGCCGTCGTCGCCGCGCTCGACGGCGAGCGTGCGAAAGCCCGTTTTCCCGAGCGGAATCGTCGCGCCGCCGATTTCGACGCCGACGTCGTACAACGCGGGCTCGCCGTGCGTATGGGGCCACCACGGCGTGACGTTTGGAATCCTGAGCGTTGCGCGCGCGTTGCGCGGGCCGGTTGCTTCGAGCGCGGCCGCGTATGCGCCGCAGACGAGCCGCGCGCGCGTCGTTCCCGGAAGCGGCGCGGCGAATTCGAGCGTCGCGTCGAGCACGCCGTCGCGGCCGTCGAGCGTCGCGCGCAGCGTGTCGCGCACGATCGTCGGCGCGCCGGCCGGATTCACGATGTCGATCGGGCGCCACGGACCGATCGGCTCGATCGCCGGAAACCAGCCCGGCATCCGGCCGAGGAACGTCGCGCGCACGCCGCGCAGCGCGGGCGCATCGACGAGGCGCGTGCGCCAGCGCGCGCGGCCGCGCGGCGGGTGCGCGGCGAGATGGCGGTCGAGCGAGCGAAAGCAGATCGCGAGACGGTTCGCACCGCCGAGCGTCACGGCGACATCGTGCGCGACGTACATGTTGTCCGAGCAGAGCAGCAGCGTGTCGTCGAGCCAGACCTCGGCGATCGTCGCGAGGCCGTTCAGGCGAACGATGCGCGGCCCGGCGCCGTGCAGCGTCGTTCGATACCAGTAGTCGCTGTCGCCGAGCGGATACGGATGCGCGGGATCGAAGCGTCGAGCGGCGGCGAGCGCCTGCGCGACGGTGCCGGGTACGCTCGCGGCGCACCAGCCGGCTTCGCCGAGCTCGCTCGGTCGCGCGATCGCGCCGGCGGGCGTCGCGATCAACGTCCATTGGGCGGCGCCGCGCGCCATGCGATCCGGCGCGGATTTCATCGGACCGCGGTGACGGGCCTCGGCGGCACGTACAGCGTGCCGAACGGCGGATTCGGCTCGGCCCTGCCGGGCGGCGCGATTCGCGCGACACCGTCGACGAGCGACGCGTATGCGCGCTCGAGGATGTCGAGACTGCTTTCGCCGCGCTCCTCCTTGCCGCGTGCGCTCGCGCGCGCGAGGCGGAATTCGAGCACCATCGATTCGGAGGCGATCGTGTCGCATGCGGCGACGAGCATGTCGATCGGGCCGCCGCAGCCGCTCGCTTCGAGCCAGCGCAGATAGCGGCCGAACAGCTCGAAGTTCGCGCCGAGCTGGCGCAGCGTGTTGAACGAATACGCGTGGAAGTACGAGATCGGTTGCGACGCGATCGTCTTCGCGTCGCGCGCGAGCTGCTCGCGGAACGCGGCGATCGGATTCGACGCCGGCCGGCGCTTCAGATGGCGCGCGAGCAGCGCGAGCGACGCGTCGCACAGCTCGCGCTCTTCGAGCGGCTTGAACTGCCGCTTCGCGCGTTCGACATACGGCACGAGGTGAGCCGGCCCATGCTTGCCGAACAGGCCGTCGTAATCGATGCCTTCGGCGAGGTAGTAGCCGCTGTTGTGGAAGTAGCCGACGCGGCGGCGTTCGCGATCGATCGCGTCGATGCCGATCGTCGTCTTCGTGTGCTCGGCCTGGTAGCTGTTGCCGCGCGTGTCGGGCAGATACCATGCGTCGACTTCGACGAGCATCAGGTTGCCGCGCGCGACCTGGTGCTCGACGTGCACGTCGGCCGGCTCGAAGATCGCGTGTTCCTGCACGACGATCCCGTACAGCGTCTCGATATCCTCGAACGGAAACTTGAAGAACGAGAACTGGTCGCCCTCGAAGTCGAGCGTGATCGTAAACGGCAGCGCCGCATACGGATTGAATCCCCACCAGCCGAGCACCTCGATCCACAGATCGACGTAGCAGTTCGTCTGCTTCCAGACCATCTGCGGCCCGTGCAGCGCGTGCGGACGGTAGTGCCGCACGCGATGCCGGATGTCGGTGAAGATTTCTTCGAGCGACGCGCCGTTTGCCGGCGCGTCGAGCAGGGCGCTGCTCATCGATGTCCCCACAGTACGTCGCGCACCGCCTGCGGCCATGCATGCGGATCGAGGCCGTGATGCCTGAAGAGGCCGAGCGTCAGGCGCTCAAGGCCGAAGCCGACGCAGCCCGTGTGCGCGACCGCGGCATCCGCGGTCTTGATGCCCCACAGCAGGCCGAAGTGGTCCATGTGGTAATTGAAGCTCAGGCATGCGGTCAGGCGGCCGTCGTATTCGATCGGAATCAGGAGCTCGAACTTCAGGTTCTGGTCGCGCTGGCTGCTCGCGACGATCTTGCCGCCGCGGCCGAAGAACGGATCGTTCGCGAGGTCGATGCTGTTCGGCAACCGCAGCGAGTCGATCATCCGCGTGCCGCGCTCGATCCAGTCCTGGCGGAACGCGAGAATCTGCTCGGGCGTGCCGATCCGGATGTACTCGCGCATCCTGAACAACTGCATGCGCGTCGGATCGAGCGACGGCTCGTGCCGGAAGCAGTACGAGAACGCGTCGACGATCCGGCCGTCCGCGGGCAGCGCGCCGCGCTGCGCGACGACCGGATAGACGGGATAGCAGGCGGCGGGCGTCATCACGACGTAGGTCGGCTTCTGGCTCTCGGTCCAGTCGTCGCCGCGGTCGAGGCATTGCAGCACGCGCTGATGATCGTGCTCGTTGCCGCAGAAGCTGTGCACGGTGCCCGCGAGCTGAGGGAAGCTCTTCAGATATTCGCTGCGCTCGAATTCGGGGCGGCTCATCGCAGGCGGAAAGCGCAGCACTTCCGCATGATGGTCGGCGCCGAGGCGCGTGATGTAGGCATCGAGCGCGTCGACGACGCGCTCGAACTTCTCGCTGCGGCCGAACAGGCCCTGGATGCCCGTCGAGATCAGCAGCCCCGCTTCGACGAGCTCGTCGCGCAGCTTGTTCACGCCGTCGCGATCGATGGGCGCGTGGGCCGCGTCGGCCGCGCGCACGGAAGGATGGGTCATGTCGTTCAAATCTCTCTCTCAAGCGTGGCGGGACGCAGCGCGAGCAGCAGGTTGGCCGTGTTCGCCTCGATGCGGTCGTTGCTGATCATGAGCGGCGCCGAATGCAGGTCGCGAATGTGGCGGCCGAGCGTGTACGGCGTGCCGTTCCTGTACGACGCCATCCCGCAGATCATCGCCGCGTGCCTGACCACGTCGAGCGCGGTCGTCGACACATAGGTCTTCAGCGTGTTGATCTCTGCCGCCTGCGCCATCGTCGCGGTCCACGAGCGCGACGCGCTGTGCTCGTGCAGACGCAGCGCGCCGTCGATGCGCGCCTGCATCGCCTGCAGCAGCGCGAGCGCATCCGCGATCCGGCGGCCGGACGGCGGCAGCGCGCCACCTTGCTTTTGCATCTGCGCGCGGAAGAACTGGTGTGCGCGAAGGAACGCGTCGTTCGCGATGCCGGTCCACACGGCGGCCCACAGAATGTGCGACGTCGGCACCATGGTCCGCTCGGCGATTTGCGCGAACGGCACCGGGAAGATCTGCTCGCAATAGCCGCGCGCGTCGAGCGCGAAGCCTTCGCTGCAGGTGCCGCGCATGCCGAACGTGTCCCAGCCGTTGCGGCGCGTGAGCGTCGCATTTTCCTTCAGCAGCGTGACGAGCACCTGCTCGGCGGCGGGAGCTTCGCGATCGCGCCGTGCGGTCACGAGGATCGCGTCGGCTTGCGCGCCGTACGAGATCGTCGGCGCGAGCTTCGCGAGCGTGAACATGTCGCCGTCCGCTTCGATTGCGCAGCGGCTGTTGCGCAGATTGCCGCCGACGTCCTCTTCGGACGTCGCGGACGCGAGCAGCCATTCGCGCTCGACGAGCTGCTCGGCGAAGCGGCGATGCCAGTCGCTCGACAGCGCGTGATCGACGATGCTCGCCACTTGCGTCTGGTGCATCGCATAGATCATTGCGGCGGACGAGCACGCCTGGCCGATGATCCGGCATGCGGCGGCCACGGCCGCGAGCGACGCGCCGCGGCCGCCCAGCTCGGCCGGCACGAGCGCGCCGAGCAGGCGCTCCTCGCGCATCGCATCGACCGCTTCGGTCGGAAAGCGCGCGTCACGGTCGACCGCGTCGGCGAAGCGCGCGGCGACCTGCGCGACGCGGCGCGCGGCTTCGTTCAACGCGTGATCGTCGGCGAGCACGGATTCGACGGCGGCAACGTGCGCGTTGCCGGTTTCGGCATCGAAGCGCTTCATGCGGATTGCTCGGCACACTGCAGTTGCGTGACGGCCCCGGCGAGCGAGTCGATGCTCTGGAATAGCTGACGGTTCAGCATTTCGTCCGGAATTTCGATGTTGAAGTGCTTTTCGATGGCGAGCATCAGTTGGATCGTGTTCAGCGAAGACAGACCTGCTTCGTACAGATCGTCGCTGTCCGCGATGTGATCGATCGACGCTTCGAGATGCGCGACGTCCTTGATGATTGTTCTCAATTCGTTTTTCATCTGGCGGCTCCGGCTTGGATGAGGGTCCCCGTACCTGCGGGCGAGACACAAGACGCCCGCGTGGCGTATAGCGTCTAGTAGACCATCGGGCATGCGCGGGTTCTGTTCGGCACCTAACCGACGATGTCGCGTGCCGCGCGCAAGCGCCACGCCGTGCGCCGCGCATGCGGCGGCGGTGCCGCGGAAGGTGTCGTGCAAGGTGCGCGCCGCTGCGAGCGCGCGGCGCGCAGCGGGGTGTGAAGCGGAATGTGAAGCGGGGTTAGCTGCGCAATTCGGTGAGCGCGCCGGATGCGTCCGTCGGCGCGGACAGGATCTTCTTCATTTCTTCGCGGATGATCGTATGGCATCCGCACGATTGCGCATCGAGCCCACCCAGGTCGACGAGGATGATCGAGCTGCGGTACTGGCGGATCAGTCCCATCTTCTGGATGTCGCCGGCCGCGTCCGTGACGGTTTCCCGACGCACGCCGAGCATCTGCGCGAGCATGCTGTGCGTGACCTGGATCTCGACGCTGCGCGAGCGGTCGTAAGCGAGCAGGAACCAGCGGCAAAGCTGGTTCTTCAGCACGTGGTGGCGGCTGCAGAACGAGATCTGCTTCGCTTGCGCCATCAGCAGGTGCGTGCAGCGGAAGATCGCCTGGCGCATCTGCGCCGATTCCTCGAGCCGGTTCGACAGGACGCGCGCGCCGAGCCGGTACGAGAAGCCGTCGCGGCACGTGATCACGCGGCACGGCGTCGCGCCGTCGGTGCCGACGAGCTGCGGGCTCACGATCCCTTCGTTGCCGATCTCCGCGATCTCGAGCGTCATGCCGTCGGATGACGCGTACTGGATCGAGATCACGGTCGTGACGGGCAGATAGACGTGCTCGAGCGGCATGCCCGGTTCGCACAGCACCTGGCCCGACTTCACGTGCACGAGTTGCAGATGGCTCGCGAGCGTCGCGCGCTCGGCGGCGCAGAGCGACGCGAGGAAGCGGTTTGCGTCGGTGCGGTGCGGCAGTTCGATGATGCCTCCGGCCCTCGTCGCCGGTTCTTTGTGTTCACGGTAAGTCACGGCTTGTCCTTCCCGGATCGACGATCCGGAGCAACTGCGCCGCGCCTGGCCGGCGCCGCGCGCAACCACACCTGCCCGACTAGACAGGTACGATTTTTATTTGTTAATTCTGCTTGACGTTGAAAATCCTGTTTCAGATTATCACGGTGGATTTTTTGAGGTTTGCGTGAAATGCGAATCTCACAAATTTTGACATTTAGGAGTTTTCCTAAATTTCAGCACGAAGATTTAAATGCCTGCAAAGGAATAAGCGGGTTTGTGTCTTTTCAATGTCGTCGACACTCGCTTTTCGGTATTTATTTCCGATTGTGATGGAGTGAGGGGAAATTTTTGCTACTTCATGGCCGAGGTGCCTGGTCAGGTTTTTGTGTTTTTGTTAAATCTTTTTTAATCAATGCCTTGCGAGCGTTGTGTGGGCTGGATGACAGAATGTGTCCGATTTTCGCTGGCTCACCTTTGAGACAGTTTGAAAAGAACCGCTGCGAACGCGGGTTTTATTGAGATGAAATGGTCGCGTCATTCCATCGCCGTCTGTAAAGGTGCGCCAATCGTTGAGCCTGAAGGGCTAAGCGTCAAGCGGCAAGGGTGACGTAAAGATTACGAAACTGTTAGATGAGACACCTGCTGTCGCTTGATCTGTATCAAAGTGTCCGCGAATGAGACGTTTTCGATTGGCGAATAAATATCTGGATAAGAATTGTCCGGCCAATGCCTTTGCATATTAAGGAACCGTACCAATTGGCACGTTAATCGCTTAAGGGTTTTCGCCCCCGCCAAGAGGGTGGTGCGTCAGTGTGTAAGAGGACGACCAGAAGGGCCGCCGACACGATTCCGGGGAACATCGATTCTTGCCGTGACCGTGTCTTGCGAAACGGAATCCTGCGCCGTAGTGGAGCGGCGCCGACAAACCGGGACACGATCATGCTTCATCAGAACAATGGGTTTCATGCCAACGCACTGCTGGGTTCGCTCGCCGATGACAGCCTTCGCGCACTCGCGCCGCATCTCGAGCTCGTGAAGATCAAGAGCGCTCAGTTGCTCTGCGAAACCGACGAGCCGATGCGCCACCTGTATTTCCCGACCACCGCGATGATGTCCGTGCTGTATCTGATGGAGGATGGCGCGATGGTCGAAGTCGCCGCGGTCGGCTGCGAAGGCGTCGTCGGCGTGTCGACGCTCGCCGACTACGGCTGCGGCGGCGCGTCGGGCCGCATCGAAGTGCGCAGCGGCGGCTACGCGTACCGCGTGCCGACGCAGGTATTCCGCCGCGAGTTCGACCGTTCGCTCGATACCTTCCAATTGATGCTGCGCTATTGGCAAGCCGCGATGACGCAGATCGCGCGCGGCGCGCTTTGCAACCGTCATCACTCCGTCAGCGAGCAGTTGAGCCGCTGGCTGCTGCTCGCGCACGACCGCGTCGAAGGCGACGAGCTCGCGGTCACGCAGCAGACGATCGCGAACATGCTCGGCGTGCGGCGCGAGGGCATCACCGAGGCGGCGGGCAAGCTGCAGGAGGCGGGGCTCATTCGCCAGCGCCGCGGCCACATCACGGTGCTCGACCGCGAGGGCCTCGAAGCGCGCGCGTGCGAGTGCTACGGCGTGATACGCGGCGAATTCAACCGCCTCATCCTCGAGGCGAGGCGCGATGCGCACGCGCCGCAGCCGATTCCGGCGGAAGGCCGGCCGCTGCGCGTCGCGGGCTATCACGGCGCAGTGCGCTCAGCGGCTTGAGACGGCGGAACACGGAACGCGGAGATTCGGTAATGTCGGGACTCTTGAACAAACTGCTCGATGTCGCACTGGCCGCGGCGGGCGCGCTGCTCGCACAGATGCTGTACGACGGCGGTGTCCTCGCCGTGTCGGACGAGCAGCGCACGGCCATCGCGCTGCTGTGCGCGCTGACGCTGCTCGTCTTTCCGGCGATCGGCGTTTATGACGGCGCGCGCGAGCAGATGTCGTATCGCACGCTGTCGCGCGTGCTGCTCGGCTGGCTCGGCGTCGCGGCGATCGCCGGGGCTTTCACGCTGCTGCTGCAGCGCGACGCCGACGTGTCGCTCGCGTGGCTCGGCCGGACGATGCTGATGTCGGGCGCGGTGTTGCTGCTTGGCAAGGCGTCGATTCATGGCGTGCTGAACAGCCTGCGTCGCACGGGCGCGAAGCCGCGCGCGGTCGCGATCGTCGGCTCCGAGGTCTACGGACGCGCGGTGCTCGAGCAGCTTCGGGCGTCGCCGTCGCACGGCTACGAGGCTGTCTGCGTGTTCGACGACAGCGTGCGCACGGCCGATGCCGAGGCGCGCGTGGGCGGCGTGTCCTGCGTCTCCGATCTGCGCGAGTTGAAGCGCCGCGTGCGCGCGGGCGCGATCGACGAGATCTGGCTCGCGTTGCCGCTGTCGCACGAGCGTCAGATTCAGCGGATCGTGCGCGAGTTTCGCCACGATTTCGTGAACCTGCGCTTCCTGCCCGACGTGCGCGGGATCACGTTCTTCAACCGCTCGGTCACGCAGGTCGTTGGCATGCCCGCGATCAATCTCGCGACGAGCCCGCTGTCGATTCCGCAGCTCTGGCCGAAGTTCATCTTCGATCGCCTGTTCGCGCTCGCGGTGCTGATTCCGCTGTCGCCGATTCTCGCGGCGCTCGCGCTCGCGGTGAGGTTCTCGTCGCCGGGGCCTGTGCTGTTCCGGCAGAAGCGCAAGGGCGTCGACGGCCGCGAGTTCGAGATCCTGAAATTCCGCACGATGCGCGTGCATGCCGAGGCGGCGGGCGTCGTGCGCCAGGCGTCGCGCAACGATTCGCGCATCACGAAGGTCGGCGCGTTCCTGCGCCGCACGTCGCTCGACGAGCTGCCGCAATTCTTCAACGTGCTGTTCGGCCAGATGTCCGTCGTCGGTCCGCGTCCGCACGCGATCGAGCACGACGACATCTACAAGGAGCTCGTCGACGGCTACATGTACCGCTATCGCGTGCGTCCCGGCATCACCGGCTGGGCGCAGGTGAACGGTTATCGGGGCGAGACGCGCAAGGTCGAGAAGATGGCCGCGCGCGTGAAGTTCGATCTTTTCTACATGCAGAACTGGACCTTCTGGTTCGACATCAAGATCATCCTGATCACGCTCGTCAAGGGATTCGTCGGCCGCAACGCGTTCTGAGCCGGCGCGCGTTCGCTGCGAACGCGCGGCATCCTTTTTCGACGACCACGCTACCAAGGAGAAACGACAAGATGTTCAAGCCCCTAGTGTCTGTTTACATACGGAACGTGCATGCGTTGCCACGAGAACGGCCGCTCGCGAGGCGCGCGACGCTGCGAATACTGGACGTATTCGCAAGGAGCGCAACGCGGCGAGCGGCCGTTCTCGTGGCAACCCCAAACTTGGAATCCATTCCAGGGGAATGCCCGAAATCGCCCGTAGGGCGGCGTCGCTCGTCGCTTGTCCCCCAAGGGGACTTCCTTCGGGGCGTTTGGCTCGGCCAAACCGCGCTCCTCGCTTCTTGCCCTACGGGCGATTTCGGGCATTCGCATGCACGTTCCGTATGTAAACAGACCCTAGCATGGGCGAGCGCCGCGGCGCTCGCCTTGTCGGGCTGTGCGCTGGCGCCGGGACCGGCGCTCGATTCGAGCCGCATGAACGACAATTTGAGCGCACCGACGGATTCGACGGTGTACGACGTCAGGCTGATCACGCCGCAGCTCGTCTATACGCTCAAGCAGGCCGACGAGGCCGATACGCGCGCGAAGGAAGCGGGGATCGCGCAAAGCCTGCCCACCGCGCCCGGCGACTATCGCGTCGGCCCGGACGACGTGCTCGGCATCGTCGTGTGGGATCACCCCGAGCTCACGCGCGGCGGCGGCAACGGCACGCTCGCCGATACGTCGCCGCTCGCCGACATCGGCACGCTGCAGGCATCGGGCGGCCTGGGCGGCGTGCTGCCGCAGCAGGTCAGCGCATTCGGCACGAACGGGCAAGGCGAGGTCGACTCGCCGGGCCAGCGCGTCGCCGCCAACGGCACGATCTTCTTTCCGACGCTCGGCCGCGTGCGTGTCGAAGGGATGAGCCCCGTGCAGATCGCCGCGCTGCTGTCTCGGCGCCTGAACAAACAGATCAGGAATCCTCAGATCGACGTGCGCGTGACGCAGTATCGCAGTCAGCGCGTGCAGGTGACGGGCGACGTGAAGAACCCTGGGCAACTGTCGTTGACGGGCTCGCATCTGCGCGTCGTCGATGCGATCAACCGCGCGGGCGGCGGCAACCCGGATGCGGATCTGCAGCGCGTGCTCGTCACGCGCGGCGATCAGGTGATGACGATCGACGTGAACCGCATCCTGAATCGCGGCGACTTGCGCCAGAACATCGTGCTGCAGGCGAACGACATCGTCCACGTGCCCGATCGCACGCAGAACCGCGTATTCGTGATGGGCGAGGTGCCGAAGCCGCAAACCGTCTACATGAACCAGGGGCAGCTCTCGCTCGCGGACGCGTTGAGCGCGGCGGGCAGCATCGACCCGATGGGAGCGAATCCGCGCCAGGTGATCGTGATTCGCCATCCGAATCCGCCGCTCGCGCAGGCGCCGGGCGTGCAGAGCGCGTTGCAGGAGGGCCTGAAGAAGGTCAGCTACGCGCCCGAGCGCAACAAGCCCGAAGTGTTTCGTCTCGACATGACGCAGGTGGACGCGCTGATGCTCGCGACCGAGTTCGACATGAAGCCGCTCGACGTCGTGTATGTCGGCACGGCGCCTGCCGCGCGCTTCAACCGGATGCTCTCGCAAATCCTGCCGACCGCAGAATCGTTCTATCTGATCTGGTCGGTGAGCCGCGGCCGCTGACGCGCGCGATCGCGGCGCACGGCGTCATACGCGCACCGCGCGCCGCGTTGTGCGACGGAGCGCACAGACTGCGCGCGGGGGAATGGCGACACTTGAACGCATAGAGCGCGCATCCGCGAACGTCGCGGATGCGCCCGTCAACCGGGTGCCGTCACGCCGCTGCTGCCGCCATGAAGCTGTCTTCCCCGTTATCCAGGCCGTCGCCGAACGTGCGGCGCGATCATCAGGACTTCGATGCAATGACGACGAGCGCGTCGCAGGCAGCGGGTGCGTTGCGCGATGCGCCGCCGCGCGCCGCGTTCGCCGGCGACCGTTCGGGCATGGCGGCGTTGCCGAAGCCCGTCGCGATCAACGGCAAGTTCACGTCGCAGCGTCTGACGGGCGTGCAGCGCGTCGCGCACGAATTCACGTCGGCGCTCGCGCGCCTGCTGCCGGGCGAGCGCAACCCGACGCTCGTCGTGCCGCGCGATCATGCGAGCGACGCGTTGCCGCCCGCGGTTGCGCGCCGCGTCGTGCCGCGGCTGCGCGGCGCGCTGTGGGAGCAGCTCGCGCTGCCGTTCGCGACGCGCGGGCAGACGCTCGTGAGCCTGTGCAACGTCGGGCCGCTCTTCAAGCGCAATCAGGTCGTGATGATTCACGACGTCGCCGTGTTTGACTTTCCGCAAGGCTACTCGCTCAAGTTCAGGCTCTGGTATCGCTTCGCGTTCTGGATGATCAAGCGCCGCGCGCGGCACATCCTGACGGTGTCGCGCTTCTCGAAGGAGCGGATCGTCGCGCGTCTGGGCGTCGCGCCGGCCGACGTATCGACGATCGTGTCCGGCGTCGATCACTTCGGCCGCATCGCGAGCGATCCGGCGGTGCTCGAGCGGCTCGGCCTTGCCTACGACGGCTACGTGCTGATCGTCGGCTCGCTTGCGCCCGGCAAGAATCTCGTGCGCACGCTCGACGCGATCGCGCGGCTCGAGCGCATGCGCCCCGAGCTCAGGTTCGTGATCGCGGGCGGCAGCAACGTGAGGATCTTCGGCGCATCGGCGCTCGGCGAGCGCGCGAGCGCGCACAACGTCACGTGGGCGGGCTATGTCAGCGACGGCGAGCTGAAGGCGCTGTACGAGAACGCCGGTTGTTTCGTGTTTCCTTCGCTATACGAAGGATTTGGCCTGCCGCCGCTCGAGGCGATGTATTGCGGGTGTCCGGTGATCGTGTCGCGCGAGGCGTCGCTGCCCGA
This sequence comes from Burkholderia sp. MSMB1589WGS, assembly GCF_001636105.1. NCBI lineage: Bacteria > Pseudomonadati > Pseudomonadota > Betaproteobacteria > Burkholderiales > Burkholderiaceae > Burkholderia > Burkholderia sp. MSMB1589WGS. Next base: position 792,442 of record NZ_LNJT01000006.1, on the reverse strand, counting down.
GGCGTGCGGTGACGCCGCGCTGTATTGCGACGCGCACGACGCGGTCGACATCGCGGCGACGATCGCGCAACTGATGGGCGACGCCGAGCTGCGGCGCGAGATGCGGGAGAAAGGGCGAAGGCATGCGTCGCGGTATCGCTGGGACGTTGCCGCGAAGCAGTTGATCGGCGTGCTGCGCGCGCTCGATTGACGTCGCGCGGCGGGAGCCGGGCAGGATTTCAGAAGCGGTAGCCGAGCCCGGCCTGAATCACGTCGGTATCGCGATCGTAGCGCGTGACGACGCGATTCCACGTGATGCGCGCGAGCCAGCGATCGTCGAAGCGGTAGCTCGCCGAAATCGACACGATGCCCGACACGCGTCCGCCGCCTTCGCCGGAGCGGCCGCGGATGTCGCGCTCGTTGAGCGGCAGGTAGGCGCCCGCGCCGGCGGACAGCGCGACCTTGTCGTCGAGGAACGCGCGCGTGAGCCAGAATTGCGACGCGATGCCGTTGCGGCGCACCGATTGCTTCGAGCCTTCGTATAGATAGGCGGCCGTCCAGTCGACGTATTTCGCGACGCCGCGCCGATATTCGACGCTGCCGCCGAGCGCGGTCGGCGAGCGCCGGCTGTTGAGGATCGTCTCGCCGAGCATCGCGGTGACTTCGTTCGCGGTGACGCGTCCCGCGCGGCTCGCCGCGTAGTCGCGCGGGCCTGGCGTGTCCGGCGCGTCGAGCTGATAGCCGATGCCGAACATCAGCGACGTCGTGTTCGGCCCGCTGAATACCTGCGTCCGGTTCACCTGCAGTTGCGCGAGCCAGCGATGCGACGTGTAGTACGCGGCGCGCACGCTCATCAGCATGCCCCAGCCGTGCGAGTTCGAATAGCCGCGACCTTCCGTCGCGGGGATCGTGTCGAAATACCGGTAAGGGCCCACGCCCGCCGAGATCACGAAGCGGTTCTCGCGCAGCGGCAGCCGCCCCCAGAGCTGGACCGCCTGGCCGTCGCGATGGTGATTCGGAATATGTCCCTCGTTGTACCAGGCGAAGCCCGCGGCCGCGTAGCGGCCGAGCCCTTCCTGATAGTCGAATGCCCACGCGTAGCTGTGACCGCCGCCGCCCGTGAGCAGGCCGCCGAACAGCGCGAATTCCTGCGCGTGCGCAGGCGTTGCCGCCAGCGCGCACACGCACGACGCGCTTCCAAGTAGCAGCCGACAGGGCGGGGCGACGCGAAGAAGCGGAGAGAGCGAACGAAGAAACGGCACGGTTTTTCGCATTGTTTCGATCCGAACAGGCCGATTGTCTCGTAAATCGGTGATATGCGCGTGGATGCGCGCGCGCCGGGGCTGATCTCGCTCATCGCGCGCGATGCGACGAAACCGCGGATCGCGCACGCCGAGCAGCCGCCACGCGGGCTGGCCGCGCCGCGCAAAAAAAGAGCGGCCCGAAGGCCGCTTTCAAACTCGCAGATATTCCTTCGGACGGAAGGAAACAAGCAACTGTGTGCGAAGCAGTGTAGCGAAACGCCGGATGCGGATTCAGAGGGTTTCGTGCAAAGCTCTATTCTTGGCCGTGGCGTGCCGCCCGCCGGCATCCGTGCAACGGCCGGCGGAAGCGGCACGGCGCGGCGTCGCGCCGCCGCGTCGCGAACGGCGAAGCGCTTCGCGCCGGGCGCCGCGCGTGCAAGATCGTCTACCATCGGGTGTCGAGCGGACGGCATGCCCGTTCGCGCAACCTGTTCGGCGATCGCAAGGAGGATTCATGTTGACATTGCGCAGGATCGGATTCGGGGTGCTCGTGTGCGCGTGCGCGGCGGGCGTCGCGCGGGCGGAAACGGTGAAGCTCGTCGCGAGCCTGCAGCCGTCGAGCGAAGTGCCGCCGACGACGAGCAAGGGATCGGGCGCGCTCGACGCGACCTACGACACGGCAACCCATACGCTGCGCTGGCACGCCACATACCGCGATCTGACGGGGCCCGCGACCGCCGCGCACTTCCACGGCCCGGCGCCCGTCGGGCAGAACGCGGGCGTGCAGGTGCCGATCCCGAAGGATGCGCTCGCGAGCCCGATCGTCGGCGAGAAGGCGCTGACGGACGAGCAGGTCGGCGATCTGATGGCGGGCAAGTGGTATTTCAATGTGCATACGAAAGCCCATCCGGGCGGCGAAATTCGCGGCCAGGTGCAGCCGGCGAATTGAGCCGCGCGGCCGGATTTAGAGGACCCGGTCGACGGGCGCGCGCCGGAACGCACGTAGTATCGTCACATTCTTCCGGTTGGGAGTGCGTTCGATGAGTTGGCAGAGCAAAGTGGCGTGCTGGCTGCTGCGCCGGCAGTTTCATCCCGAGACGCAGCGTCCCGTGATCGATCCGGCGCGCGCGCGGCGGCTGACGAAGCTGCGGATGCGCGTGCCGCGCCGTCCGCCCGCCGGCTGGCGGCTGCGCGAGCGTTACGGCGCCGGCGACGCGCCGCTGCGCGGCGAATGGCTCGAGCGCGCGGACGCCATGCCGGGCCGCGCGCAGCACAGCCGGATGCTGCTGTATTTCCACGGCGGCGGTTATTACTTCTGCTCGCCGCAGACGCACCGCCCGCTCGTGTTCGCGCTGACGAAGCACGCCGGCGTGCGCTCGTTCTCGCTCGACTATCGGCTCGCGCCCGAGCATCCGTTTCCGGCCGCGCTGAACGACGCGCTCGCCGCGTACCGGCAACTCGTGTCCGCCGGCACGCCGCCGGAGTCGATCGTGTTCGGCGGCGATTCGGCGGGCGGCGGCCTCGCGCTCGCGGCGCTCGTCGCGCTGCGCGACGCGGGCGACCCGCTGCCCGCGGGCGCCGTGCTGTTCTCGCCCTGGACCGATCTCGCCGCGACGGGCGACACGCTGCGCTCGCACGACGGGCTCGACCCGATGTTCGCGGGCGCGGCGCTCGGCCGCGCGGCGCGCCTGTATCTCGGCGACACGCCGGGCACGCATCCGCATGCGTCGCCGCTGTACGCGGATTTCACGGGATTGCCGCCGCTCTTCATCCAGGCGGGCAGCACCGAGGTGCTGCTCGACGATTCGCGGCGCGTCGCCGACAAGGCGCGCGCGGCGGGGGTGCACGTCGAACTGGAGATATGGCCGCAGATGCCGCACGTCTGGCAGATCTATGTGCCGTTCGTGCCCGAATCGGCGCGCGCGCTCGAGCGCGCGGCCGCGTTCGTGCGGCGCATCGCGGTCGAGCGCGCGACTCAGCGCACGGCAGACGCGTCGATCGCCTGATACGCCGCCTTCACGGCCGCCTGCCCGTACTTGCGCTCGAGCCGGCGCACCGCGAAGTGGCCGTGCGCGGCCTGCTGGAAATGGTCGATGAAGAGCGTGTTGACGGTCGCGCCGAGCACGGCGCCGATCGCCGGAATCGATTTCGCGGCGATCTGCTCAGTCACCTGCACCGAGAAGCGCGACGCGATCGACTGCACGAGGCGCAGCAGCGCGGCCGAGCCGTGCGTCGCGAAACCCTTCGACGCGATTTCCGACGACGCCTTCGACACCGCCTGCGCGAGCGCGCCGCGCAGCACGAAATAGCCGATGTCGGCGTCTTCCTCCTCCTTGTCGTGCTCCCAGTGTTCCCAGTGCTCGCCCTGCCTCTCGTGCCCGTCGCGCTCGCGCGGCTCGCCGGCCGTCTTGCCGCCCGTCTTGCCCGCGCCCGGCAGCGGGCCGAAGCCGCCGCCCATCCCGAGCACCGCGAGGCATTGCAACTGCGCCTCGGCGCTCGACAGATCCTCGCCCTCGCTGCGCGCGATGTCGCAGATCGACCGGAACATCAGCGTCGTCGTGACGGGCAGCTCGACGGGCAGCGCGAGGAGGCCGAACGCGCCGCCCGCCGCGCCCGTCGTCGCGACGGCGAGCTTGTGCAGCAGGTTGCTCGGCTTGCCCGGCGTCTCGCCCTCGCTCGCGACGCCGCCCGACTTGCCGAGCGTGCGCAGCGCGATGTGCAGGCACTTGCGCAGCGCGAGCTGCGTCGCGTCGTTGATCTTGTCGGTTGCGAAGCCGGGCAGCTTGCCGATCATCTTCTCGACCGGCGCGCCGACGACGCTCGTCAGCTTGATCGTCAGCGACGGGCTTTCGAGCGCGAGCTTCGCGCGCCGCAGCGTGCCGAGATCCGCGGCCGACAGCGTCGGCCCGGCAACGATTGTGAGCGGTTCCATCTGACTCCTTCGCGGCGCGCGCATCGCATGGGGGCGCCGGCTAGATTACCTGATGCATGATAGAATTTTCGATTCGTTGACGCATCAAAAGTTGCACGAACAAAAGATGGCTGTCCATACCGCCGCCCACCATTCGAGCGGGCAAGTCCTTCCGTTTCGCGAATCGTTGCTCGCAATGCTCGGCATTTCCTTCGTCACGATGCTCGTCGCGCTCGACCAGACCGTCGTCGGCACCGCGCTGCCGACGATCGTCGCCGAGCTGCGCGGCTTCGACCTGTACGCGTGGGTCGCGACGTCGTATCTGCTCGCGTCGGTGATCACCGTGCCGATCTTCGGGCGGCTCGGCGATTACTACGGGCGCAAGCCGTTCGTCATCGCATCGCTCGCCGTGTTCACGGGCGCGTCGGTGCTGTGCGGGATGGCGCACGACATGCTGTCGCTCGTGCTCGCGCGCGCGCTGCAGGGCGTCGGCGGCGGGATGCTCGTCGGCACCGCGTTCGCGTGCATTCCGGACCTCTTTCCCGATTCGGTCGTGCGGCTGCGCTGGCAGGTGCTGATGAGCTCGGCGTTCGGGATCGCGAACGCGGTCGGGCCGTCGCTCGGCGGCGTGCTGACGCAGCACTACGGCTGGCGCGCGGTGTTCTACGTGAACCTGCCGGTCGGCCTGCTGTCGCTCCTCTTCGTCTGGCGCTATCTGCCGCACCTGCGGCATGTCGAGCACACGGCCAGGATGCGGCTCGACTGGCCGGGCGCGCTCCTCATCGCGGCGACGCTCGGCGCGATGCAGTTGTTCGTCGAATGGCTGCCGAAGTACGGCATCGGCGGCTGGCCGACGCTCCTGATCGTCGTCGCGCTCGCGGGCGCCGCCGCGCTGTGGCGCTGGGAGAAGCGCTGCGCGCAGCCGATTCTGCCGTTCGACATGTTCTCGAACCGCGCGCTGTCCGCGCTCTTCATCCTCGCGATCCTCGCCGGCTTCGCGATGTTCTCGCTGCTCTTCTACGCGCCGCTGCTGTTCCAGGGCGGCTTCGGGATGTCGCCGCAGCAGGCGGGCGTCGTCATCACGCCGCTCGTCGTGTTCATCACGATCGGCAGCATCATGAACGGCCGCGTGATCACGCGCATCCGCCGCCCGAACGCGATGCTGCACGCGGGCTTCCTGCTGTTCGCGATTGCGTGCGCGGGCGTCGTCGCGTCGACGCATGCGACGCCCGGCTGGGCGCTGATGGCGCTGATGGTCGCGGGCGGCGTGGGCCTCGGCTTCGTGCTGCCGAACCTGACCGTGTTCGCGCAGCAGACGGCGGGCCGCGAGCATCTCGGGATCGCGACCGCGCTGCTGCAGTCGCTGCGGATGGTGGGCGGGATGGTCGGCACGGCGCTCACCGGCACGCTCGTCAACCAGCTCTACGCGAGCGGCGTGCGCGACGCGCTCGCCGCGGACGGCGCGCTGCGCTGGCAGGCGCGCCTCGCCGATCCGCAGGTGCTGATCGACCGCGCCGCGCAGTCGCGCGTGGTGGACGAACTCGTGCGCGCCGGGCATCATGGCGCCCATTTGCTCGAAGCGGCGCGCGAATCGCTCGTCGGTGCGATCCATATCGGCATCGCGGTCGGCGCGCTCGTCGCGCTCGCGGCGGTGTGGCAAAGCCGCCGCGTGCCGCCCGTCGAGCTGCGCCGCAAGCTCGAGCCGACCGTCGTCGCCGAGTGAGCGGGCGCTTCGTTACCTCATTCACGCCTACCGGAGCCGAAGTCAGCGCATGGAAGAACAGGACCGCATCGCGATCTTGCAGCAGTTCGGACGCACGTACCGCGCGTTCATGTCCGCGTTCGAGGCGCACGTCGGCCAGCCGCTGCCGCGCTGGCGCATCATGGTCGCGCTCGAGCAGCACGGCGGCGCGTCGTCGCAGAAGCGGCTCGTCGAGCTGCTGCGCGTCGATCCGGGTGCGCTCACACGCCAGTTGAAGACGCTCGAGACGCTCGGCTGGATCGAGCGCGAAGCCGATGCGCGCGACAATCGCGTGACGAACGTGAAGCTCACGCAGGCCGGGCGCGCGGCGTTCGAGGCGTGCCTGCCGCGCCGCAACGCGTTCCTGCACGATACGATGGCGTCGCTGCCGGACGACGTGCTCAATGCGCTGTCCGGCGCGTTGACGATGCTGGAGGCGCGCGTCGCCGAAGCCGGCGCGAAGTGAGCGCGAAGCGAAGGAGCGCGGGCCGCGCGCGGCGACATGCCGCCGCCGCGCGTGCCGGCCCTCAGAGCTCGATGCGGGTGCCGAGCAGCGCGAGGAATTGCGACAGCCACGCGGGATGCGCGGGCCACGCGGGCGCGGTGACGAACGGCGCGTCGGTGATGGCCGCGTCGACCGGAATGTCCGCATACTCGCCGCCCGCGAGCCGCACTTCCGGCGCGCACGCCGGGTAGGCCGAGATCCGCTTGCCGCGGATCACGTCGGCCGCCGCGAGCAACTGCGCGGCGTGACAAATTGCCGCAATCGGCTTCTTCGCTTCGGCGAACGCGCGCACGAGCGCGATCACTTTCGGGTCGAGCCGCAGATACTCGGGCGCGCGGCCGCCCGCGACCGCGAGCGCGTCGTAGCCCGTCGCGTCGACGTCGTCGAACGTCGCGTTCAGCGTGAACTGGTGGCCGGGCTTTTCCGTGTAGGTCTGGTCGCCTTCGAAATCGTGGATCGCCGTCTTCACCTTGTCGCCCGCGCGCTTGCCGGGGCATACCGCGTCGACGTGATGGCCGACCGCGAGGAGCGCCTGGAACGGCACCATCGTCTCGTAGTCTTCGGCGAAATCGCCCGTCAGAAACAGAATCTTCTTTGCTGCCATGACCTTCTCCTGTTGAACGACATCGGATGATCCAGGACGAACGGGCAGTGTACTCCGGGCTGCCGGGCTGCTGATGACGGGTGCGTGAAGCGGGTGTGACGGAGGGCGCGGCCGCGTCGCGCGGGCGGTCGGCCGCTCGTGCGCCCGACCGCCCGCGCCGCCTGAGCGCCGACGTCAGAAGTACGTCTCGATCACCTCGGTCACGCGGTACTGCGGATCGACGACGAGCAACTGCCGCCACTTGTCGAACGTGAGGCACGGGTGCGAGATGTCGAACGACACCATGTCGCCGACCTTCAGGTCCGCGCCCGCCGGGATCTTCAGGTACGCGTGCTGGTCCATCAGGCCGGTCACTTCCCAGCCTTCGCCCGGCGCGATGTCGCGCGGCAGGCCGCCCACGCCCGGGCGGAAGTGGCGCGCCGGCTCCGGCAGGCCCGCGTCGAACGCGGAATCGCGCTTGCCGAGCGCGACGATCGCGCGCTCGGGCTCCGGGATCGACTGCACGTACGCCCACAACTGCAGCGCCGGCAGCAGGCCTTCGCCCATTTTTTGCGCGATCGGGTTGCGCGCGAAGATGTCGGTCTGCGCTTTCTTGTAGATGCCGATGTCGTGCGTCAGATAGCAGCCGGGGCGCAGCACGACGTCGATCACGCCGGCCGCGGCCGCCTGCGCGAATTCGTCGGCGACGACGTCGTACCACGCGGAGCCCGCGCCCGACAGCAGCGCCGGCGCGTGCGCGAAGCAGCCGGCCGAGGCGAGCTCATGCACGAGCTCGACCGCGCGCCGCAGGAACGCGCGGATCTCGCCTTCCTCCTTCAGCACGCCTTCGTACAGTTCGATGCCGGCGAGCTTCAGCACGCCTGCGTGGCGCGCGAGCGCGGCGAGCACCGCGTCGCGCTGCGCGTCGTCGCGCACGCCGGTGCGACCGCCCGGCACGCCGAGCTCGAGCAGCACGTTGAGCGGCTTGCCCGCGGCGCCGAAGAAGCGCCCGAGCTGCTCGACGCCGTCGACCGAATCGACGAGGCAGAAAAACTCGAAATCGGGGTCGGTCAAGAGCTCGGCGATCATCGCCATGTTGTGCCGGCCGACGAGCTGGTTCGCGAGCAGCACGCGCCGCACGCCGCCGTGGTACGCGGCGCGCGTCTGATGCGCGGTCGCGAGCGTGATGCCCCACGCGCCCGTCTCGAGCTGGCGGCGGAACAACTGCGGCGCCATCGTCGTCTTGCCGTGCGGCGCGAGCTTCACGCCGTATTCGGCGACGAACGCCTGCATCCACTTCAGGTTGTGCTCGATCCGGTCCGCGTACAGCACGGCGGCGGGCAGGCTCACGTCCTCGGCGAGCAGGTTCCATTCGAGGCGGCCCGCGTCCGACAGCGGCACGCTCGCGCTCGGCACGTTGCCGAGACCCTTGCCGAAGGGATCGATCGTCGCTTCCTGATAGTTTGTAACTTTCATCTTATCTCGCTCCATCGTCCATATGTATCGATGCGAAGTTGACTTCGCGATAGTACAGAAAGTAGCATCGCCTCGGTAATGTTATTTATTAACGCGACGGTTCGCACCGGCCGTCACCCTCAACCGATCTCAACCGATCGCCGCCTCATGACGCCGTCCGCCGAGCAGCCCGCCTTCGACATCGTCGCCCGGATCGCCGAGTGCGCGCCCGAGTTGCGCGATGCCGAGCGCAAGGTCGCGGCGCTGATCCTCGGCGATCTGACGCAGGCCGCGCACGCGAGCATCGGCGCGCTCGCCGCGCAAGCAGGCGTAAGCGTCGCCACCGTCACGCGCTTCGCGAAGGCGGTCGGCTGCCGCGACGTGCGCGAGCTCAAGCTGCGGCTCGCGCAGGCCGCCGCGGTCGGCCAGCGCTTTCTGACCCCGGCCGCAGCCGATGCTCGGCGCGACGAGACGCCCGTTTCGCGCGTGTACGAAGACGTGCAGGTGGCGCTCGAGCACAACCACCGGTTGCTGCGCCAGACGTCGTTCGAGGCGCCCGCCGCCGCGCTCGCCACGGCGAACATGATCTACGTGTACGGGCAGGGCGGCGGCTCGACCGCGCTCGCCGACGAATTGCGCTTTCGCCTCGTGCGCTTCGGCCGGCCGGTCGCGACCTACCAGGACGCGCTGCTGCAGCGGATGGTCGCGGCCACCGCGGCGCCCGGCTGCGTCGTCGTCGCGCTGTCGGTGTCGGGGCGCGTCCCCGAGCAGCTCGAAAGCTGCGCGCTCGCGAAGCGCTACGGCGCGACGCTCGTCGCGCTCACCGCGCCCGCGTCGCCGCTCGCGCAGCTCGCCGATCACCTGATTCCCGTCGTCGCGTTCGAAACCGATTTCATCTTCAAGCCGTCGACGTCGCGCTACGCGATGCTGATGGCGCTCGACGTGCTCGTCACCGAAGTCGCGCTGCGCCTGGGCGACGACTGCCGCGAGCCGCTGCGCCGGATGAAGCACGCGCTCGACCTGCACCGCGGCGGCGGCGACCGCCAACCGTTAGGAGACTGACATGCACTCGCATCCCGAAGCGGCCGATACGCTGATCGTCGGCGCGCAGTTGTACGACGGCACGGGCGCGCCGCGCGTCGAGCGCGATGTCGCGATTCGCGGCGACCGGATCGTCGCGATCGGCAACCTGACGAACTGGCTCGCGGAGCAGGTGGTCGAGGCGAACGGCCGCGCGCTCGCGCCGGGCTTCGTCGACGTGCACACGCACGACGACACGCACGTGATCGACGCGCCGCAGATGCTGCCGAAGATCTCGCAGGGCGTGACGACGGTGATCGTCGGCAACTGCGGAATCAGCGCGTCGCCCGTCGCGCTGAATGGCGACCCGCCCGATCCGATGAACCTGCTCGGCGCGCGCGCGGCGTTCCGCTATCCGACGTTCGCCGCCTACGTCGACGCGCTCGGCGCGGCGAAGCCGGCCGTCAACGTGGCGGCGCTCGTCGGCCATACCGCGCTGCGCAACAACCAGATGGACCGGCTCGACCGCGCGGCGACCGACGCCGAAATCGCCGCGATGCGCGCGCAGCTCGAAGAAGCGCTCGCGCACGGCGCGCTCGGCCTGAGCTCGGGGCTCGCGTACGGCTCGGCGTTCGCCGCGCCGGCCGAAGAAGTGATGGCGCTCGCCGAGCCGCTCGCGAACGCGGGCGCCGTCTACACGACGCACATGCGCACCGAGTTCGACGCGATCCTCGACGCGATGGACGAGGCATACCGCGTCGGCCGGCATGCGCGCGTGCCCGTCGTGATCTCGCATCTGAAGTGCGCGGGGCCGGCGAACTGGGGGCGCAGCGCCGACGTGCTCGCATCGCTCGAACGCGCGCGGCGCATCCAGCCCGTCGGCTGCGACTGCTATCCATACAGCCGCAGCTCGTCGACGCTCGACATCAAGCAGGCGACGGGCGACATCGACATCACGATCACGTGGTCCGACCCGCATCCGGAAATGGCGGGCAAGCTGCTGAAGGCGATCGCGGCGGAGTGGGGCGTGCCCGAGCGGGACGCGGCCCGCCGGCTGCAGCCGGCGGGCGCCGTGTATCACAACATGTCGGAGGACGACGTGCGGCGAATCCTGTCGCATCCGGCGACGATGGTGGGCTCCGACGGCCTGCCGAACGATCCGCTGCCGCATCCGCGCCTCTGGGGCGCATTCCCGCGCGTGCTCGGCTACTACGCGCGCGACGAGCAACTGATTTCGCTCGAAGAGGCGGTGCGCAAGATGACGTCGCTGTCCGCGCGGCGCTTCGGGCTCGCGCAGCGCGGCGAAGTGCGGGTCGGCTATCACGCGGACCTCGTGCTGTTCGATGCGGACCGCGTGCGCGACGCGGCGACGTTCGAGCAGCCGCAGCAGCCGGCGCACGGGATCGAGGCCGTGTGGGTGAACGGCGTGCTGTCGTATTGCGACGGCGCGCCGACGGGCGAGCGCGCGGGCCGCTTCGTCGCGCGCGGCGCGCGGGCCGCGGCGACGGCGCACGACGCGTTTTGAGCGGGCTCGTCGATCGACGGATTCGGCGCGCCGCGGTCGATTCGGCGCGCGAGCGTGACCAAACGTCGCGCGTCGCCCGCATCGCGCGGGCGGCGCGTGTTGGCAAACGAAACGAAGGAGTGAAACGATGAAGCGATATGGCGTGGGCGAAGCGAAGGGCACGGGCGGCCAGGTGATGCCGTTCGCGCGCGCGGTCGAGGCGGACGGGTGGCTGTACGTGTCCGGCCAGACGCCGATGGTGAACGGCGAGGTCGTCGAGGGCGGGATCGTCACGCAATCGAAGCAGGCGATCGAGAACGTGATCGCGATCCTGAAGGAAGCCGGCTACGGCCTCGAGCACGTCGTGCGCTGCGGCGTGTGGCTCGACGACGCGCGCGATTTCGCGTCGTTCAACAAGGTCTTCATCTCGTACTTCGGCGGGCATCCGCCCGCGCGCGCGTGCGTGCAGTCGAGCATGGTGATCGACTGCAAGGTCGAGGTCGACTGCATCGCGTACAAGGCGTCGGCGAAGTGATGCGGCGCGCGGCGGGCGCCGTCTGCGTCACTGCCGCGCGGTGCGCGCGTTGTCCGGCATCGGCTGGTTGTAGTTCGTGCGGAACGGATTGATGTCGAGCCCGCCGCGGCGCGTGTAGCGTGCGTAGACGGCCAGCTTCACCGGCTTGCACGCGCGCAGGATGTCGACGAAGATCCGCTCGACGCATTGCTCGTGAAAGCCCGTGTGGTTGCGAAACGAGATGATGTAGCGCAACAGGCCCGCGTGATCGATCGGCGCGCCGACGTAGTGGATCTGCACGCTGCCCCAGTCGGGCTGGCCCGTCACCGGGCAGTTCGACTTCAGCAGATCGGTGACGAGCGTTTCCTCGACGGGCGCTTCGTCGTGCGATGCGGTGAGGAACGACGGATCGGGCTCGTAGACGTCGGCTTCGAGATCGAGGCGGTCGAGCGACAGCCCGTCGAGCTCGTCCATCTGCAGCTTGCGAAATTCGGCGGGCGTCGCGAGCCGCACGGTCACGTTCGCGCCGCACGCGGCCGACACGTCGCGCTTGAGCGCGTCGCGCACTGCGTCGAGCGATTCGAACGCGGTCTGCGCAAACGAGCCGAGATACAGCTTGAACGACTTCGATTCGACGATATTCGGCGATTCGGCCGGCACGTAGAACGTCGCGATCGCGACTTGCGGCTTGCCGCGCGCATTGAGCCACGACAGCTCGTATGCGTTCCAGATGTCGGTGCCGAAGAACGGCAACTGCGCGCCGATGCCGATCTGCTCGCGCGCGCGCGCGCGCGGAATCGGAAACAGCAGCGACGCGTCGTACTGGTTCGAGTAGACGGTCGCCTTGCCGAGCGGGGAGTGGTCGGGGTTCATATCGTATGGAATGGACGGATTACGACAGGAAGAGACGATACGCCGGGTTGCCGCTTTCTTCCCAGAACGGATAGCCGAGCGCCGCGAGGAAGCGGTCGAATTCCGCGTGGTCCGCCTGCGGCACCTGCAGGCCGACGAGGATCGAGCTATAGTCGGCGCCCTGGTTCCGGTAATGGAACAGGCTGATGTTCCAGTCGGGCGCCATCGACGACAGGAACTTCATCAGCGCGCCCGGCCGCTCCGGGAATTCGAAGCGGAACAGCCGCTCGTCGCGCGCGAGCGGCGAGCGGCCGCCCACCATGTAGCGGATGTGCTGCTTCGACAGCTCGTCGCCCGACAGATCGACGGTCGTGAAGCCGTGCGCGGCGAAGTTGCGCGCGATCTCGTCCGTTTCGTCGCGCCGCCGGATCTGCACGCCGACGAAGATGTGCGCCGATCGCGCATCGGCGATCCGGTAGTTGAACTCGGTCACGTTGCGCTCGCCGACGAGCGAGCAGAAGCGCCTGAAGCTGCCGCGCTCCTCGGGGATCGTCACCGCGAACACGGCCTCGCGCGCCTCGCCCACCTCGGCGCGCTCGGCGACGAAGCGCATCCGGTCGAAGTTCATGTTCGCGCCGGACGTGATCGCGACGAGCGTCTCGCCCTCGATCCCCTCGCGCTCCGCATACTGCTTCGCGCCCGCGACCGCGAGCGAGCCCGCCGGCTCGAGCACGCTGCGCGTATCCTGGAACACGTCCTTGATCGCCGCGCAGAGCGCGTCGGTGTCGACCGTCACGACGTCGTCGAGATACGCGGCGCAGAGGCGAAACGTCTCCTCGCCGACGAGCTTGACCGCGGTGCCGTCGGAGAAGAGCCCGACCTCGGCGAGCTCGACGCGCTTGCCCGCCGCGAGCGATTGCTTCATCGCGCACGAATCGTCGGTCTGCACGCCGATCACCTTGATCTCGGGGCGCACCGCCTTCACGTACGCGGCGACGCCCGCCGCGAGCCCGCCGCCGCCGATCGGCAAAAAGATCGCATGGATCGGCCCCTGATGCTGGCGCAGGATTTCCATCGCGACCGTGCCCTGGCCCGCGATCACGTAAGGATCGTCGAACGGATGGACGAACGTGAGGTCGCGCTCGGCCTGCACCTTCACCGCGTGCGCGTACGCGTCGCTGTACGATTCGCCCGCCTGGATCACCTCGACGGTCGGCCCGCCGTGCGCGCGCACCGCGTCGACCTTGACCTGCGGCGTCGTCACCGGCACGACGATCACTGCCTTCACGTTCATTCGCGCGGCCGAGAACGCGACGCCCTGCGCGTGGTTGCCCGCCGATGCGGTGATCACGCCGCGCGCGAGCGCGCCGGCCGGGATGTGCGCCATCTTGTTGTACGCGCCGCGCAGCTTGAACGAGAACACCGGCTGGTTGTCCTCGCGCTTCAGGTAGACGGCGTTGTTGAGCCGCGCGGAGAGGTTGCGCGCGCGTTCGAGCTCGGTTTCGAGCGCGACGTCGTACACCCGGGCGGTCAGGATTTTCTTCAGATAATCGTGGGAAGCCATGAGAGGGTGCGAAAAGCGTGGATGCGGCAGAAAAAAGGCAATGATAGCGCCAACCCTCGCTGTTTCGGCCTCGACCGAACGGCTAGCGACCGGCCGGACGGCGAATCGGGCGCGCGCGGCGCGCCGTCGGCGGACTGAAAGACCGGCGCGCCGCGCTGCGCGATCCGTCGCAAATGCCCGCCGCTCGGGGGCGCCGGCTGGTTCGACGCGCCATTCGACTGCCGCGCCAACGATTAACGCGTTCGTCCAACCTGAGTTAGAATTTCGTTTTGAATCAAGGATCGGAAGATGCAAAGGCAGTCTCGGATCGTCCTTTTGAAGCCGTCGCCGCGCGCAGCGTGTCCCGCGGCGCAACGGCACGCGCGCTGCGCGCGATCGTGGTGACGGTACCGAGCGCCGCCAGGCCTCCGCGCGCCTGGTAACAGAAGATTTCCCCAAAATCGCGCGCCACGCGCTTGCCGGTTTCGCGCCTCTTCGTCGCGCGCCGGCCTCCGAATCGTCCGAACATGAACGCACCGCAAGTTTTCGATCCGCACGGCGCGGCAGCCGCCGTCGCCGCCGACCCCGCTCCGCGCCTGCGCGAAATTCCCTACAACTACACGTCGTTCTCCGATCGCGAGATCGTGATCCGCCTGCTCGGCGGCGAAGCGTGGGCCGCGCTCGACGAGCTGCGCGCCGAGCGCCGCACGGGCCGCTCGGCGCGGATGCTGTACGAGGTGCTGGGCGACGTCTGGGTGGTGCGGCGCAATCCGTATCTGCAGGACGACCTGCTCGACAATCCGAAGCGGCGCGCGCTGCTCGTCGAGGCGCTGAACCACCGGCTGTCCGAGATCGAGAAGCGCCGCCGCGCGGACTTGTCCGAGCACGGCGACACGGCGGGCCGCGAACGCGCCGCGCGCGTCGAGATGCTCGCCGCGGCCGCGCAGCGCGCGGTCGACGAGTTCGCGCAGGAGTTCGAAAAGATGGCGGAGCTGCGCCGCCGAGCGACGAAGGTGCTCGGCCGCTGCACGCAAAGGGACAACATCCGTTTCGACGGCCTCGCGCGCGTGTCGCACGTGACGGACGCGACCGACTGGCGCGTCGAATATCCGTTCGTCGTGCTGACGCCCGATGCCGAGGCGGAAATCGCGAGCCTCGTGAAGGCGTGCTTCGAGCTCGGCCTGACCGTGATTCCGCGCGGCGGCGGCACGGGCTACACGGGCGGCGCGGTGCCGCTCACGCCGTTCTCGGCCGTCATCAACACCGAGAAGCTCGAGCAACTGGGCGCCGTCGAGCTGACCGAGCTGCCGGGCGTCGCGCACAAGGTGCCGACGATATTCTCCGGCGCGGGCGTCGTCACGCGCCGCGTGACCGAGGCGGCCGAGGCGGCGGGCTACGTGTTCGCGGTCGATCCGACGTCGCTCGACGCATCGTGCATCGGCGGCAACATCGCGATGAACGCGGGCGGCAAGAAGGCGGTGCTCTGGGGCACCGCGCTCGACAACCTCGCATGGTGGCGGATGGTCGATCCGGAAGGGAACTGGCTCGAAGTCACGCGCGTCGAGCACAACCTCGGCAAGATCCACGACATCCCCGTCGCGCGCTTCGAGCTCAAGTGGTTCGACGGCGCGCGCGCGCCGGGCGAGAAGCTGCTGCGCGCCGAGACGCTCGACATCGAAGGCCGGCGCTTCCGCAAGGAAGGCCTCGGCAAGGACGTGACGGACAAGTTCCTCGCGGGCCTGCCGGGCGTGCAGAAGGAAGGCTGCGACGGCCTCATCACGTCCGCGCGCTGGGTGCTGCACAAGATGCCCGCGCACACGCGCACCGTCTGCCTCGAATTCTTCGGCCAGGCGCGCGAGGCGATTCCGAGCATCGTCGAGATCAAGGATTACCTGTTCGAGACGTCGAAGCGCGGCGGCGCGATCCTCGCGGGCCTCGAGCACCTCGACGAACGCTATCTGCGCGCGGTCGGCTACGCGACGAAGAGCAAGCGCCAGGCGTTCCCGAAGATGGTGCTGATCGGCGACATCGTCGGCGACGACGCCGACGCGGTCGCGCATGCAACGTCCGAAGTCGTGCGGATGGCCAACGGCAAGAGCGGCGAAGGCTTCGTCGCCGTCAGCGCGGAGGCGCGCAAGCGCTTCTGGCTCGACCGCAGCCGCACCGCCGCGATCGCGAAGCACACGAACGCGTTCAAGATCAACGAGGACGTCGTCATCCCGCTGAACCGGATGGGCGAGTACACGGACGGCATCGAGCGGATCAACATCGAGCTGTCGATCAAGAACAAGCTGCAGCTCGTCGACGCGCTCGAGGCGTTCTTCACCGCGGGCAACCTGCCGCTCGGCAAGAGCGACGACGCGAGCGAGATTCCGAGCGCCGAGCTGCTCGAGGACCGCGTGCAGCAGGCGCTCGACTTGCTCAAGCGCGTGCGCGCGCGCTGGGAATTCCTGCGCGAGAAGCTCGACATGCCGCTGCGCGAGGCGCAGCACTATCTCGTCACGCTCGGCTACGAGGCGCTCGCGGAAAAGTTCGCGGATCGCGTCGACGCGCAGCCGGACGCGGCCGTCTTCCACGTGACGCAGGACCGCACGGTGCGCGTGTCGTGGAAGCAGGAGATCCGCGCGGAGCTGCGGCAGATCTTCAACGGCGGCGCGTTCAAGCCGATCCTCGACGAGGCGCAGGCGATCCACAAGCAGGTGCTGCGCGGCCGCGTGTTCGTCGCGCTGCACATGCACGCGGGCGACGGCAACGTTCACACGAATATCCCGGTGAACTCCGACAACTACGCGATGCTGCAGGACGCGCACGCGGCGGTGGCGCGGATCATGAGGCTCGCGCGCTCGCTCGACGGCGTGATCTCCGGCGAGCACGGGATCGGCATCACGAAGCTCGAGTTCCTGACCGACGACGAGATCGCCGAATTCCGCGCATACAAGCAGCGCGTCGATCCGCAGGGCCGCTTCAACAAGGGCAAGCTGCTCGAAGGCGCGGATCTGCGCAACGCGTACACGCCGAGCTTCGGCCTGATGGGCTACGAATCGCTCATCATGCAGCAGTCCGACATCGGCGCGATCGCCGAATCGGTGAAGGACTGCCTGCGCTGCGGCAAGTGCAAGCCGGTGTGCGCGACGCACGTGCCGCGCGCGAACCTGCTGTACAGCCCGCGCAACAAGATCCTGGCGACGTCGCTGCTCGTCGAGGCGTTCCTGTACGAGGAGCAGACGCGCCGCGGCGTGTCGATCAAGCACTGGGACGAATTCAACGACGTCGCCGATCATTGCACCGTCTGCCACAAGTGCGCGACGCCGTGCCCCGTCAAGATCGACTTCGGCGACGTGACGATGAACATGCGCAACCTGCTGCGCAAGATGGGCAAGAAGAAGTTCAACCCGGGCAGCGCGGCCGGCATGTTCTTCCTGAACGCGACGAACCCACAGACGATCAACGCGACGCGCGCGGTGATGATGGGCCTGGGCTACAAGGCGCAGCGCCTCGCGAACGACGTGCTGAAGAAGGTCGCGCAGAAGCAGACCGCGCACCCGCCGTCGACCACCGGCAAGCGGCCCGCAGTCGAGCAGGTGATCCACTTCGTCAACAAGAAGATGCCGGGCAACCTGCCGAGGAAGACGGCGCGCGCGCTGCTCGACATCGAGGACAACAAGATCGTGCCGATCATCCGCAATCCGAAGACGACGACCGTCGATTCGGAGGCGGTGTTCTACTTCCCCGGCTGCGGCTCCGAGCGGCTGTTCTCGCAGGTCGGGCTCGCGACGCAGGCGATGCTGTGGGAGGCGGGCGTGCAGACCGTGCTGCCGCCGGGCTACCTCTGCTGCGGCTATCCGCAGCGCGGCTCGGGCCAGTACGACAAGGCCGAAAAGATCGTCACCGACAACCGCGTGCTGTTCCATCGGGTCGCGAACACGCTGAACTACCTCGACATCAAGACGGTGGTCGTGTCGTGCGGCACCTGCTACGACCAGCTCGCCGGCTACGAATTCGACAAGATCTTCCCAGGCTGCCGGATCATCGACATCCACGAGTTCCTGCTCGAAAAGGGAATGAGGCTCGACGGCGTGACGGGCACGCGCTACATGTATCACGATCCATGCCACACGCCGATCAAGACGATGGACCCGGTCAAGCTCGTCAACGAGCTGATGGGCGCGCAGCACGACGGCTACCGGATCGAGAAGAACGATCGCTGCTGCGGCGAATCGGGCACGCTTGCCGTCGCGCGCCCGGACGTGTCGACGCAGGTCCGCTTCCGAAAGGAGGAAGAGATCAAGAAGGGCGCCGCCAAATT
This sequence comes from Burkholderia sp. MSMB1589WGS, assembly GCF_001636105.1. Classification (NCBI taxonomy): domain Bacteria; kingdom Pseudomonadati; phylum Pseudomonadota; class Betaproteobacteria; order Burkholderiales; family Burkholderiaceae; genus Burkholderia; species Burkholderia sp. MSMB1589WGS. Next base: position 774,285 of record NZ_LNJT01000006.1, on the reverse strand, counting down.
GCGTAACATTCCGGTGGTGTCGGGCAACGGCGCGAATGGCGCGAACGGTGCGGCCGCGGGCGCGTCCGACGTGAAGATCCTGACGAGCTGCCCGGCGTGCCTGCAGGGCCTGTCGCGCTACAACGAGGACGCGGACATCGAGGCCGACTACATCGTCGTCGAGATCGCGCGTCACATGCTCGGCGAAAACTGGATGGCCGACTACGTCGCGCGCGCGAACAACGGCGGGATCGAGCGCGTGCTGGTGTAAGGTGACGAACGTTCCACCAGTGAAGGAATTGACGATGGATTGCGTATTCTGCCGCGAAGACGGCGGCGAAGTGCTCTGGAAGGACGATGCGGTGCGCGTCGTCCTCGCGACGACCGAGACCGATTACCCGGGCTTCTGCCGGGTGATCTGGCACGCGCACGTCGCCGAGTTTTCCGATCTCGACGAGGCCGGGCGCGCGCATCTGATGCGGATCGTCTATGCGGTCGAGAAGGCGGTGCGGCGCGTGATGCAGCCGGCGAAGGTGAATCTCGCGAGCCTCGGCAACCAGGTGCCGCACGTGCACTGGCACGTGATTCCGCGCTTCTCGAACGACGCGCACTTCCCGCAGCCGATCTGGGCGCCGCGCCAGCGGTCGGTGTCCGATGCGCTGCTGCGGCTGCGCGCCGCGCAGGCGACGCTCCTGCACAACGCCGTGCATGAGGAAATCGAGCAGGCGGTGAACGGGGGGCGGGCATGAGCGGGCAGGCGGCGGCGCCCGTGCCGTCCGGCGTCGTCGTGCACGCGGTGTCGCGCGTGCTCGAGCTGCAGTATCCGAGCGGCGAGTGCTTTCGCGTGCCGTTCGAGCTGATGCGCGTGTATTCGCCGTCGGCCGAGGTGCGCGGCCACGGTCCGGGCCAGGAGACGCTGCAGACGGGCAAGCGCGACGTGACGATCACCGCCCTCGAGCCGGTGGGCAACTACGCGCTCAAGCCGACGTTTTCCGACGGCCATTCGACGGGTATCTACTCGTGGGAGCTGCTGTACGAACTCGCGACCCGGCAGGACGCGCTCTGGCGCGAATATTTCGACAAATTGAAGGCGGCGGGCGTCGAGCGAGACGCGCCGATGCCGGCGGACTCGCTACCGCGAGGCCACCACCACTGAACGACGGCGCCGGGCGGCGCCGTTTGCCATTGATAGAGGATCAACGCGATGAGCAAAACCCACTTCGGCTTCGAGACCGTCGAGGAAAACGAAAAAGCGAAGAAGGTCGCGGGGGTGTTTCACTCGGTTGCGAGCAACTACGATCTGATGAACGACCTGATGTCGGCGGGCCTGCATCGCGCGTGGAAGGCGTTCACGATCGCGCAGGCGAACGTGCGCCCGGGCGGCAAGGTGCTCGACATCGCGGCCGGCACGGGCGATCTGACGAAGGCGTTCGCGAAGGCCGCCGGGCCGACGGGCGAGGTCTGGCATACCGACATCAACGAATCGATGCTGCGCGTCGGCCGCGACCGCCTGCTCGACAAGGGCGTCGTCACGCCGTCGCTGCTCTGCGACGCCGAGAAGCTGCCGTTCCCGGATAACTACTTTGACGTCGTCACGGTCGCGTTCGGCCTGCGCAACATGACGCACAAGGATTCGGCGCTCGCCGAGATGCGCCGCGTCGCGAAGCCGGGCGGCCGCGTGATGGTGCTCGAATTCTCGAAAGTCTGGGCGCCGCTGAAGAAAGCGTACGACGTCTATTCTTTCAAAGTATTACCGTGGCTTGGCGACAAGTTCGCGAAAGATGCCGACAGTTACCGGTATCTTGCTGAATCTATCCGGATGCATCCGGATCAGGAGACGCTGAAGACGATGATGGAACAAGCGGGCCTCGATGCCGTCAAATATTACAATTTGTCAGGTGGCGTGGTAGCTTTACACGTGGGAACCAAGTATTAAGGGGTTCCATCCATACATTTTACTTTCAGCTTGGAGGCCGGGATGTCCGTATCGCGTTCGTCGTTCAACCGCAGCAAAGAGCCGAAGTCGTTGGCGCGACGAATCGGCACGTTCTTGATGGTCGGTCTTCTCGCCGCCGGCACGTTCGCGTCGCTCGACGCCGAAGCGAAGCGCATGGGCGGCGGCCGCAGCTTCGGCCGCCAGTCGCAGACGCTGCAGCAGCGCCAGGCGACGCCGCCCGCGCAGCAGCCGATGCAGCAGGCCGCGCCCACGCAGGCGCCGCGCCAGCAGCCGGCGCCCGCCGCGCAGCCGAACCGCTCGCGCTGGCTCGGCCCGATCGCCGGTCTCGCGGCCGGCCTCGGCATCGCGGCGCTGCTGTCGCACCTCGGTCTCGGCGGCGCGTTCGCCAGCATGATGGCGAACGTCATCGTGATCGCGCTCCTTGCGATGGTCGGCATCTGGCTTGTCCGCAAGTTCATGAACCGGCGCGGCGCACAGCAGCCGGCCTACGCGGGCGGTCAGCCGTCGCTGAACCACGGCCATGACGGCTACCGCCAGGACGCGGGCGTTCAGCGCCAGGCGGCGCAGAACGACGCGTTCCCGGGCTCGGGCAGCGCGTACGCAGGCGAAGCGCAGCGCGTGTTCGGCGGCGCGGCCGCGGCGACGACGGCGGCGGCTGCCGCGCCCGCGGTGCCGGCGGGCTTCGACACCGAAGCGTTCCTGCGCAACGCGAAGGTCTATTTCGTGCGCCTGCAGGCCGCGTGGGACGAGGGCAACCTTGCCGACATCCGCGAGTTCACGACGCCCGAGATGTTCGCCGAAGTGAAGATCGACCTCGACGGCCGCGGCGCGGGCGCGAACCAGACGGACGTCGTGCAGCTCGACGCCGAGCTGCTCGCGGTGGAGGATCGCGGCGACGAGCACTTCGCGAGCGTGCGTTTCCACGGCCTGATCCGCGAGACGCAGGGCGCGGCGGCCGAGCCGTTCAACGAGGTGTGGAATCTGTCGAAGGCGGGCAGCCAGGGTTGGCTCCTCGCGGGCATTCAGCAGGTGAGCGCGCACTGACGGAAGTCGTGCCGCGCGTTGCGCCTCGCGAGGTCGCGCCCGAACCGACGTTACAATAGAAGCCCGCGCCGGCGCCCTGCCTGCGCGGGCTTTTCATTGCCACCCAGATGACCTTTGCCGCCAAGCCTTTTGCAGCCGCCGTCAATCACCTGCTCGCCCGCGAATCCTGGGCGCGCGATCGTCTGATTCCCTATGCCGGCAAGACCGCCCGGCTCGAAGTCCCGCCCGTGACGCTCGTGCTGCTCGTGCAGCCGGACGGCTATCTCGCCGCCGTCGAGGCGCACGACGCGCGCCAGTTCGACGTGTCGATCGCGCTGTCGCGCAGCGCCGGCGGCGGCGCGTTCGACGCGGTGGCCTCGTTCCTGCAAGGGGGGCAGGCGGCCGTGATGAAGCACGTGAAGATCGACGGCGACGCGGAGTTCGCGACGCAGATCGCGAAGCTCGCCGAGCACCTGCGCTGGGAGCCGGAGGAGGATCTCGCGAAGATCGTCGGCGACGCGGCCGCGTACCGGATCGCGACGGTCGCCCGTTCGGCGGGCGCGCATGCGCGCCGCACGGGCCGCAACGTACTTGATTCGATCGCCGAATACTGGCTCGACGAGAACCCGCAGGTCGTGCGCACGAGCGAGCTCGCCGATTTCGACGCCGAGCTCGCGCGGGCTCGCGACGCGCTAGCGCGCGTCGAGAAGCGGATCGAACGACTGGAGCAAAAAATCGACGCGCGCGCGGGCGGCAGCTCGCGACGCGCGCATTGAGGGCCGGAAGGCATGCGCATTTTCCGTTTCGTCAAAATCGTCTTTACCGTCATCCGCTTCGGCCTCGACGAGGTGATGCTGTCGCGCATCGAGAACCCTCGCGTGAAGTTCCTGCTGCGCATCACGACGATCGGCCGGCGCTTCGCCGATCCGCCCGCGGTGCGGCTGCGCCGCGCGCTCGAGAGCCTCGGGCCGATCTTCGTGAAGTTCGGCCAGGTGCTGTCGACGCGGCGCGATCTGCTGCCCGTCGATTTCGCGAACGAGCTCGCGAAGCTGCAGGATCAGGTGCCGCCGTTCGATTCGGCCGTCGCGATCGCGATCGTCGAGAAGTCGCTCGGCGCGCGCATCGACGCGCTGTTCGACGAGTTCGAGCGCGAGCCCGTCGCGAGCGCATCGATCGCGCAGGTGCACTTCGCCAAGCTCAAGCAGGGCGAGCACAAGGGCAGGGCGGTCGCGGTCAAGGTGCTGCGGCCGAACATGCTGCCCGTCATCGATTCCGATCTCGCGCTGATGCGCGACATCGCGACCTGGGCCGAGCGCCTGTGGGCGGACGGCCGGCGGCTCAAGCCGCGCGAGGTCGTCGCCGAATTCGACAAGTACCTGCACGACGAGCTCGACCTGATGCGCGAGGCGGCGAACGGCAGCCAGTTGCGCCGCAACTTCGCGGGGCTCGATCTGCTGCTCGTGCCGGAAATGTTCTGGGATTACTCGACGCCCGCCGTGCTCGTGATGGAGCGGATGACGGGCGTGCCGATCAGCCAGGTCGACACGCTGCGCGCGGCGGGCGTCGACATTCCGAAGCTCGCGCGCGAGGGCGTCGAGATCTTCTTCACGCAAGTGTTCCGCGACGGCTTCTTCCACGCGGACATGCATCCCGGCAACATCCAGGTGAGCCTCGATCCGAAGCACTTCGGGCGCTACATCGCGCTCGATTTCGGGATCGTCGGCGCGCTGTCGGATTTCGACAAGAACTACCTCGCGCAGAACTTCCTCGCGTTCTTCAAGCGCGACTATCACCGCGTCGCGACGCTGCACCTCGAATCCGGCTGGGTGCCGCCCGATACGCGCGTCGAGGAGCTCGAAAGCGCGATCCGCGCGGTCTGCGAGCCGTACTTCGATCGCGCGCTGAAGGACATCTCGCTCGGCCAGGTGCTGATGCGGCTGTTCTCGACGTCGCGCCGCTTCAACGTCGAGATCCAGCCGCAGCTCGTGCTCCTGCAGAAGACGATGCTGAACGTCGAAGGGCTCGGCCGTTCGCTCGATCCGGAGCTCGATCTGTGGAAGACCGCGAAGCCGTACCTCGAGCGCTGGATGACCGAGCAGATCGGGCTGCGCGGCTGGTACGAGCGCTTCAAGGTCGAGGCGCCGCAATGGAGCAAGACGCTGCCGCAATTGCCGCGCCTCGTGCATCAGGCGCTCGTCTCGCACCATGAGACGCCGCGCGCGATCAGCGACGATCTGATCCGGCAGATTCTCGTCGAGCAGCGGCGGACCAACCGGCTGCTGCAGGCGCTGCTCGTGTTCGGGATCGCGGTCGGCGCGGGCGCGGTGATCGCGCGGGTGCTGATCATCGTCGCGTATGGTGGCTGAGGTCGCGGCTGAAGTCGCGGCTGAAGCAGCGGGGGAGATCGCGGCGGAGCGCGCGACGCGGGCCGCCGGAACGCGGACGCCGCCGATGAGCGGCGCGCGGTGAGCGGGCGAAGAGCGAATGAAGGACGAATTGCGAGGCGAAGCGACGGCATGACGAGCGAAGCGAACAAACGTGATGCGGCCGGACACGCGGCGGGCGATGCGCAATCGGCGCAACCTGCGCAACCGGCAAATCCGCCGTCCGCGGCCGCGCAGGCCGCGATGGCACCGTCTTCCGTGGCGCCTGCCCCGTCCGTCGCGAATTTCGCGTCGCGCGATCCGGGCGAAGCGTCGTTCTGGGACGAGCGCTTCGAGCAGGGCGTGACGCCGTGGGACAGCGCGCGCGTGCCGAAAGCGTTCGCCGCGTTCGCCGCACGGCATCCGCGGTGCCCGGTGCTGATTCCCGGCTGCGGCAGCGCGTACGAGGCGCGTTGGCTCTCGCGCGCCGGCTGGCCCGTGCGCGCGATCGACTTTTCCGCGCAGGCGGTCGCGGCCGCGCGCCGCGAATTGGGCGAAGACGCCGCGCTCGTCGAGCAGGCCGATTTCTTCGCGTACGCGCCGCCGTTCGTCCCGCAATGGATCTACGAGCGCGCGTTCCTGTGCGCGATTCCGAGGAGCCGCCGCGCCGATTACGCGCGGCGCATGGCCGAGCTGCTGCCGGCGGGCGGCTTCCTCGCCGGCTTCTTCTTCGTCGGCGCGACGCCGAAGGGGCCGCCGTTCGGAATCGAGCGCGCGGAGCTCGACGCGCTCCTTTCGCCGAATTTCGCGCTCGTCGAGGACGAGCCCGCCGCCGATTCGCTGCCGGTATTCGCCGGACGCGAGCGCTGGCTCGCGTGGCGCCGCTCGTAGCGGTGCGCCCGCGCGGACCGGGGAAGGCGTCCGCCTTTCGGCTATAATTCAAGGCTTTGCAAGCCTTTTATACCGGTTATTGTTTCTGCGGGAAAATACCATGCCGATCTACGCCTATCGTTGCGAAGCGTGCGGTTACGCGAAAGATGTGCTTCAGAAGATGAGCGACGCACCGCTGTCGCAGTGCCCGGAATGCGGGAAGGACGCGTTTCGCAAGCAAGTCACGGCCGCCGGGTTCCAATTGAAGGGCTCGGGCTGGTATGTGACCGACTTCCGCGGTGGCTCGGGCGGCGCGGGCGCGCCCGCCGCGAGCGGCGAGAAGGCGAGCGGCGAGAAGGCCGGCGGCGAGCAGGCCGGCGGCGAGCAGGCGGCGGCGCCCGCCGCCGCGGCGGACAGCGCGGCGAGCGCGCCGGCGGCGTCCGCGCCCGCGCCTGCCGCCGCGCCCGCGAGCAGTACGTGACCGCCGCGCCGCCCGTGTCGGCGGCGCGTCCCGCGCTTGACGCACCGGCGCGATTTTTCGACGGCAGATGATGAAAAAGACGACCCTCAAATCGGTGTTTCTGACCGGACTCCTGGTTCTCGTTCCGCTCGCGATCACGCTGTGGGTGCTCGGGCTCATCATCGGCACGATGGACCAGACGCTGCTGCTGCTGCCCGCGGCGTGGCAGCCGGAGCGGCTGTTCGGCTTCCGGCTGCCGGGGATCGGCGCGGTGCTCACGCTCGCGTTCATCTTCGTCGTCGGGCTCGCGACGCAGAATTTCATCGGCCAGAAGCTCGTCACCTGGTGGAACGCGGTGGTGCGGCACATTCCCGTCGTCGGGCCGATCTACACGAGCGTGAAGCAGGTGTCGGACACGCTGCTGTCGAGCAGCGGCAACGCATTCCGCAAGGCGCTCCTGATCGAGTATCCGCGCCGCGGCTCCTATACGATCGCGTTCCTGACCGGCACGCCCGGCGGCGACGTGGTCAATCACCTGAAGGAAGAGCACGTGAGCGTCTACGTGCCGACGACGCCGAATCCGACGTCCGGCTTCTTCCTGATGGTGCCGAAAAGCGAGGTCGTCGAGCTCGACATGTCGGTCGACGCCGCGCTCAAGTACATCGTCTCGATGGGCGTCGTCGCGCCCCCGGCGCCCGTTGCCGCGCCGGCGCGCCGTCCCGTCGAGCCGCCGATGTAATGCCCGGGAGAGAGTGCGGCTCTTCCCGTTGATCACTACGAAAGAAAGCAAACATCATGTCGATGCGAACTGAATACTGCGGTCTCGTGACCGAACACCTGCTGGGCCAGACGGTGTCGCTGTGCGGCTGGGTCCATCGTCGCCGCGATCACGGCGGCGTGATCTTCATCGACCTGCGTGATCGCGAGGGTCTCGTGCAGGTGGTGTGCGATCCGGATCGCGCCGAAATGTTCGCGGCCGCCGAAGGCGTGCGCAACGAGTTCTGCATCCAGGTGAAGGGTCTCGTGCGCAGCCGTCCGGAAGGCACGATCAACGCCGGCCTGACGAGCGGCAAGATCGAAGTGCTGTGCCATGAGCTCGACGTGCTGAACGCGTCTGTCACGCCGCCGTTCCAGCTCGACGACGACAACCTGTCGGAGACGACGCGCCTGACGCACCGCGTGCTCGACCTGCGCCGCCCGCAGATGCAGCACAACCTGCGGCTGCGCTACCGCGTCGCGATCGAGGCGCGCAAGTACCTCGACGAACAGGGCTTCATCGACATCGAAACGCCGATGCTCACGAAGAGCACGCCGGAAGGCGCGCGCGACTACCTCGTGCCGTCGCGCGTGAACGCGGGCCAGTTCTTCGCGCTGCCGCAATCGCCGCAGTTGTTCAAGCAACTGCTGATGGTCGCGAACTTCGACCGCTACTACCAGATCACGAAGTGCTTCCGCGACGAAGACCTGCGCGCGGACCGCCAGCCCGAATTCACGCAGATCGACTGCGAGACGTCGTTCCTCGGCGAGCAGGAAATCCGCGATCTGTTCGAGGACATGATCCGTCACATCTTCAAGACGACGATCGGCGTCGAGCTCGCCGCGACATTCCCGGTGATGCCGCACTCGGAGGCGATGGCGCGCTTCGGCTCGGACAAGCCCGACCTGCGCGTGAAGCTCGAGTTCACCGAGCTCACCGATGCGATGAAGGACGTCGACTTCAAGGTGTTCAGCACGCCGGCCAACACGAAGGACGGCCGCGTCGCGGCCCTGCGCGTGCCGAAGGGCGGCGAGCTCACGCGCGGCGACATCGACGGCTATACCGAATTCGTGCGCATCTACGGCGCGAAGGGCCTCGCGTGGATCAAGGTCAACGAGCGCGCGAAGGGGCGCGACGGCCTGCAGAGCCCGATCGTCAAGAACCTGCACGACGCGTCGATCGCGGCGGTCCTCGAGCGCACGGGCGCCGAAGACGGCGACATCATCTTCTTCGCGGCGGACCGCGCGAAGGTCGTCAACGACAGCCTCGGCGCGCTGCGCCTGAAGATCGGCCATTCGGAGTTCGGCCGCGCGAACGGCCTCGTCGAGGCGGGCTGGAAGCCGCTGTGGGTCGTCGACTTCCCGATGTTCGAGTACGACGACGAAGATGCGCGCTACGTCGCCGCGCACCACCCGTTCACGAGCCCGAAGGACGAGCATCTCGAATACCTCGAGACCGATCCGGGCCGCTGCCTCGCGAAGGCGTACGACATGGTGCTGAACGGCTGGGAAATCGGCGGCGGCTCGGTGCGTATCCATCGCGAAGAAGTGCAGAGCAAGGTGTTCCGCGCGCTGAAGATCGGCCCGGAGGAGGCGCAGGCGAAGTTCGGCTTCCTGCTCGACGCGCTGCAGTACGGCGCGCCGCCGCACGGCGGCATCGCGTTCGGCCTCGATCGCATCGTCACGATGATGGCGGGCGCCGATTCGATCCGCGACGTGATCGCGTTCCCGAAGACGCAGCGCGCGCAGTGTCTGCTCACGCAGGCGCCGAGCCCAGTCGACGAGCGCCAGTTGCGCGAGCTGCACATCCGCTTGCGCCAGCCGGAGCAGCCGAAGGCGTAACGCCGCCGCGCGCCGGCCGCGGCCGAATCGGGGTGCCGGCTCGGCTCGCGCTCGGCGCGACGGCCGGCTTCGGCCGACGCCGAAAAGGACCACAAAAAAGGGCGCGCGCGCCCTTTTCGTTTTTTGCGGTACAGTCGACCCATGGTTTTCTTGACGGTGCCGCGCCGTCCGCCGCGTCGGGCGGGCTGGCGCCGATGACATCCCGATGACGAAACCACCGAAAATCCCCGAATCCGTTCTCGTCGTAATCCATACGCCCGCGCTCGACGTGCTCGTCATCAAGCGCGCCGATCAGCCCGACTTCTGGCAGTCCGTGACCGGCTCGAAGGACGCGCCCGACGAGCCGATCGCGCAGGCCGCCGCGCGCGAGGTCGCGGAGGAGACGGGCATCGTCGTCGGCAGCCCCGGCATTGCGCTGGCCGCGCTCGTCGACTGGCATCACGCGATCGAGTACACGATCTATCCGCAGTACCTGCACCGCTACGCGCCCGGCGTCACCCGCAACACCGAGCACTGGTTCAGCCTGGAAGTGCCGGCGCGCGGCGACGTGACGCTGTCGCCGCGCGAGCACACCGATTATCTGTGGCTGCCTTACCGCGAAGCGGCCGCGCGCTGCTACTCGCCGTCGAACGCCGAAGCGATCCTGCAACTGCCCGAGCGCCTCGCGTCGCGCGCCGCATGAGTGGCCGGACCCGGCACCGTCTCGCGCAACTGCGGCAGATGTTCCTGCAGGAGCGCGGTTCCGCGGCGCGGCTCGCGTTCACGTCCGGCAACGCGGTGCGCCTCTGCGACGGCGGCGCGGCGTTCTTCCCCGCGCTGATCGAACGGATCGACGCCGCGCGCGAGCGCGTCGCGCTAGAAACCTACATCTTCTGCGACGACGCCGTCGGCCGCGCGGTGTCCGACGCGCTCATCCGCGCGGCCGCGCGCGGCGTCCACGTGCGCGTCATCACCGACGGGATCGGCACCGAGCGCCTGCCGCTCTTCGGCGCGTGGCCGGACGCGGGCGTCGAGCACCGGATCTACAACCCCTATCTGTTCGGCCGCTTCGGCTTCTCGCGCACGCACCGCAAGCTCGCGGTGATCGACGACGCCTACGCGTTCTGCGGCGGCATCAACATCGTCGACGACTTCGAGCAGAACGGCGAGCGCCTGCCGTATCCGCGCTGGGATTTCGCGCTCGAGCTGAACGGGCCCGCCGTCGCCGACGTGCGCGCCGCGTTCGAGGTGCAGTGGCAACGGATCGCCGTCGGCCACAAGCGCTACGCGCAATACCTGCCGCATGGCGTCGACGGCTCCGCGTTCGCCGCGCGCTTTCGCCGCTGGATGCGCAGCCACCGCTGGGTGAAGGCGGGCGCGCTGCGCGTCGTGACCGAGCCGAGCGTCGCGTTCGTCGCGCGCGACAACGTCGTGAACCGCAGGACGATCGAGAAGGCGTATCTCGCGGCGATCGGCCGCGCGCGTCGGTCGATCCTGCTCGCCAATCCCTACTTCCTGCCGGGGCGCAAGCTGCGGCGCGCGCTCGCCGGGGCGGCGCGGCGCGGCGTCGACGTGCGGATCCTGCTCGGGCGCAACGAATTCGCGTCGCTCGATATGGCTGTGCCGTTCCTATATCATGCGTTGCTGCGCTCGGGCGTGCGCGTTGCCGAATACGACAAGACGATGCTGCACGGCAAGGTCGCGGTGATCGACGATCACTGGGCGACCGTCGGCTCGTCGAATCTGGACGCGCTCAGCCTGATGCTGAACAACGAGGCGAACGTCGTGCTCGTGCGCCACCGCGAGGAGACGGCCGCGCTGCGCGACGCAATCGGCGTCGCGTTCGCCGACGGCCGCGAGATCGACCCCGCGCTCTACGCGGCGCGGCCCGCCGTCGAGCGGTTTCTGAACTGGTTCGCGTACAACGCGTACCGGGGTGCGATGAAGCTGCTGACGGTCGGCGGATACGACTAAGCATTCGCTTACACATGCGGCGCGCCGCGGCCTGCACAGGGCCTCCTCCAAAGGCGCGCGACCCTGCAAAATAGCGGGGACGGTTAGAAACCGATTTCTAATAATTTCCTTGTTTCGCCGCCGGCCGCACTCAATAATAGTACGGCCGTTCGATTTTATTCGATCACCTGGAACGGTTATTAAAAGCTATGCGAAAAGGCGAACAGACGCGTGCCGCGATACTCGAAGCAGCATTGGACCTTGCCAGCCGTGACGGGCTCGAGGGTCTGACGATCGGCCTATTGGCCGAACGCATGCAGATGAGCAAGAGCGGCGTGTTCGCGCACTTCGGATCGCGCGACGATTTGCAGGTCGAGGTCGTGCGAGAGTACCACCATCGTTTCGAGAACGAGGTGTTTTTTCCGAGCCTGCGCGAGCCGCGCGGTTTGCCGCGCCTGCGGGCGATGCTGGCGCGCTGGATCGAGAAGCGCATCCAGGAGGTGACGACGGGATGCATCTACATCAGCGGCGCCGTCGAATACGACGATCGCCCGGACAGCGCGGTGCGCGAGCAGTTGATCGCGAGCGTGAAAGCGTGGCGCGCCGCGCTGCTGCGCGCCATTTCGCAAGCGAAGGAGGAGGGGCATCTGCGCCCGGACACGGATCCGAACCTGATGCTTTTCGAGTTGTACAGCTTCACGCTCGGCCTGCACCACGACGCACGCTTCCTGCATCAGCCGGATGCGGTGCGGCTCACGTGGGCCGCGCTTGAAAAGACGATTGTTTCGTACCAGAGCGAGAGCCGTTAGCGGCGGCACGACCGCCGTCGGGGGAGCTCGAGCCGATTGCCATATCTTGGAGAGAGTCATGGGACAGTACGCCGCGCCGTTGCGCGACATGCAATTCGTGTTGCATGAGCTTCTGAACGTCGAAGCCGAGGTCAAGCAGATGCCCAAGCATGCTGATCTCGACGCCGACACGATCAACCAGGTGCTCGAGGAAGCGGGCAAGTTCTGCTCGGAGGTGCTTTTCCCGCTCAACCAGGTCGGCGACCGCGAGGGCTGCACGTATGTCGGCGACGGCGTCGTGAAGACGCCGACGGGCTTCAAGGAAGCGTACCAGCAGTACATCGAGGCGGGCTGGCCCGCGCTCGGCTGCGATCCCGATTACGGCGGCCAGGGCCTGCCCGCGTTCGTCAACAACGCGCTGTATGAAATGCTGAACTCGGCGAACCAGGCATGGACGATGTATCCGGGCCTGTCGCACGGCGCGTACGAATGCCTGCACGCGCACGGCGCGCCCGAGCTGCAGAAGCTCTACCTGCCGAAGCTCGTGTCGGGCGAATGGACGGGCACGATGTGCCTGACCGAGCCGCACTGCGGCACCGACCTCGGCATCCTGCGCACGAAGGCCGAGCCGAACGGCGACGGCTCGTATTCGATCAGCGGCACCAAGATCTTCATCTCGAGCGGCGAACACGACTTCTCGAAGAACATCGTTCACCTCGTGCTCGCGCGCCTGCCGGACGCGCCGAAGGGCACGAAGGGCATCTCCCTCTTCATCGTGCCGAAGTTCGTCCCCGACGCGTCGGGCGAGCCGGGCGAGCGCAACGGCGTCAAGTGCGGCTCGATCGAGCACAAGATGGGCATCCACGGCAACGCGACCTGCGTGATCAACCTCGACAACGCGAAGGGCTGGATGATCGGCGAGCCGAACAAGGGCCTGAACGCGATGTTCGTGATGATGAACGCAGCGCGCCTCGGCGTCGGCATGCAGGGGCTCGGCCTCACCGAAGTCGCTTACCAGAACTCGCTCACGTATGCGAAGGAGCGCCTGCAGATGCGCTCGCTGACGGGCCCGAAGGCGCCGGACAAGCCGGCCGATCCGATCATCGTCCACCCGGACGTGCGCCGCATGCTGCTCACGCAGAAGGCGTACGCGGAAGGCGCGCGCGCGTTCACGTACTGGTCGGCGCTGCAGATCGACAAGGCGCTGTCGCACGCCGACGAAGCGGTGCGCAAGGAAGCGGAGGATCTCGTCGCGCTCCTCACGCCGATCATCAAGGCGTTCCTGACCGACAACGCGTTCGAGTGCACGAACCACGCGATGCAGATCTACGGCGGCCACGGCTTCATCTCCGAGTGGGGCATGGAGCAGTACGTGCGCGACGCGCGGATCAACATGATCTATGAAGGGACCAACTCGGTTCAGGCGCTCGACCTGCTCGGCCGCAAGGTGCTGGGCGACATGGGCGCGAAGCTGAAGAAGTTCGGCAAGATCGTCGCCGAGTTCGCCGAAGCGGAAGGCGTGAAGCCCGAAATGTCCGAATTCATCACGCCGCTCGCCGACATCGGCGAGAAGGTGCAGAAGCTGACGATGGAAATCGGCATGAAGGCGATGCAGAACCCGGACGAGGTGGGGGCGGCCGCCGTGCCGTATCTGCGCACCGTCGGTCACCTGGTGTTCTCGTACTTCTGGGCGCGGATGGCGCGCATCGCGCTCGACAAGGAAGCGTCGGGCGATCCGTTCTACAAGTCGAAGCTCGCGACCGCGCGCTTCTACTTCGCGCGCCTCTTGCCCGAAACGGCGTCGTCGATTCGTCTCGCGCGCGCCGGCGCGAAGACGATGATGGAAATCGACGAAGCGCTGTTCTGACGCGCGCCGTCCGAACGACCGATTATTCGCACTCACACGCCGCGCGCGCCCTTACGACCGGCGCCGCGCGGCTCAATCCGGAGGAGTCCCGTGAGCAATTTCAACATTCGCAAGGTCGCCGTGCTGGGCGCCGGCGTGATGGGCGCGCAGATCGCCGCGCATCTCGTCAACGCGCGCGTGCCCGTGCTGCTGTTCGACCTGCCCGCCAAGGAAGGCCCGAAGAACGGCATCGCGCTGAAGGCGATCGAGCACCTGAAGAAGCTGTCGCCCGCGCCGTTCGGCGTGAAGGACGACGCGAAGTATCTCGAAGCCGCGAACTACGAGGACGACATCGCGAAGCTCGCCGAATGCGATCTCGTGATCGAGGCGATCGCCGAGCGGATGGACTGGAAGCACGACCTGTACAAGAAGGTCGCGCCGCACATCGCTTCGCACGCGATCTTCGCGACCAACACCTCGGGCCTGTCCATCACGACGCTGTCCGACGGCTTCGCCGACGAGCTGAAGGCGCGCTTCTGCGGCGTGCACTTCTTCAACCCGCCGCGCTACATGCACCTGGTCGAGCTGATCCCGACCGCGCACACGCGAGCCGACATCCTCGACCAGCTCGAGACGTTCCTGACGAGCGTCGTCGGCAAGGGCGTCGTGCGCGCGAAGGACACGCCGAACTTCATCGCGAACCGCGTCGGCATCTTCTCGATTCTCGCCGTGATCGTCGAAGCCGAGAAATTCGGCCTGCGTTTCGACGAAGTCGACGACCTGACGGGTAGCCGCCTCGGCCGCGCGAAGTCGGCGACGTTCCGCACGGCGGACGTGGTCGGCCTCGACACGATGGCGCACGTGATCAAGACGATGCAGGACAACCTCGCCGACGATCCGTTCTTCCCGGTCTACCGGACGCCCGTCGTGCTCGCGAAGCTCGTCGAGCAGGGCGCGCTCGGCCAGAAGACGGGCGCCGGCTTCTACCGGAAGGAAGGCAAGGCGATCAAGGTGCTCGACGCGAAGACGGGGACCTACGTCGACTCCGGCGCGAAGGCGGACGAGACCGTCGGCCGCATCCTGAAGCGTCCTCCCGCCGAGCGCCTGAAGCTGTTGCGCGAGACGCAGCATCCGCACGCGCAGTTCCTGTGGTCGGTCTTCCGCGACGTGTTCCACTACATCGCGATCCACCTCGAATCGATCGCCGACAACGCACGCGAAGTCGATCTCGCGATCCGCTGGGGCTTCGGCTGGAGCCAGGGCCCGTTCGAGGACTGGCAGGCGGCGGGCTGGAAGCAGATCGCCGAGTGGGTGCAGGAAGACATCGCGGCCGGCAAGTCGCTTGCAACCGTGCCGCTGCCCGCGTGGGTGCTGGAAGGCGCCGTCGCCGAGAAGGGCGGCGTGCACGCGGCCGAAGGCTCGTGGTCGGCCGCGGCGAAGCGCTTCGTGCCGCGCTCGGCGCTGTCCGTCTACGACAGGCAGGTGTTCCGCGCGCCCGTGTTCGGCGAAGCGGGGCGCGACCCGAAGACGTTCGGCAAGACGCTGTTCGAGACGGACTCGGTGCGCGCATGGGTCGACGACCGCGCGGGCGAGGACGACGTCGTGATCGTGTCGTTCAAGTCGAAGATGAACACGATCGGCCCGAGCGTGATCGACGGCCTCGTGCAGGCGATCACGCTTGCGGAGAAGGACTACAAGGGCGTGGTGATCTGGCAGCCGAGCTCGCTCAAGCTCGGCAATCCGGGCGGTCCGTTCTCCGCCGGCGCGAACCTCGAAGAGGCGATGCCCGCGTTCATGATGGGCGGCGCGAAGGGCATCGAGCCGTTCGTGAAGAAGTTCCAGGAAGGCATGCTGCGCGTGAAGTACGCGAACGTGCCGGTCGTCGCGGCGGTGTCGGGCCTGGCGCTCGGCGGCGGCTGCGAGCTGATGCTGCATAGCGCGAAGCGCGTCGTGCACGTCGAGAGCTACATCGGCCTCGTCGAAGTGGGCGTCGGCCTCGTGCCGGCGGGCGGCGGCCTGAAGGAAGCGGCGCTGCGCGCGGCGGACGCGGCGACGGCGGCGGGCATGACGAGCGAGCTGCTCAAGTTCCTGACGAAGTCGTTCGAGAACGCGGCGATGGCGAAGGTGTCGATGTCCGCGCATGAAGCGCGCGCGATGGGCTACGTGAAGCCGTCGGACACGATCGTGTTCAACGTGTTCGAGCTGCTCGACGTCGCGAAGAAGGAAGCGCGCGGCCTCGCGGCGGCGGGCTATCGCGCGCCGCTGAAGGCGAAGGAAATCCCGGTGGCCGGCCGCTCGGCGATCGCCACGATCAAGGCCCAGCTCGTCAACATGCGCGACGGCCGCTTCATCAGCGATCACGACTTCCTGATCGCGAGCCGGATCGCGGAAGCGGTCTGCGGCGGCGATGTCGAGGCCGGCAGCACGGTCGACGAGGAATGGCTGCTCGCGCTGGAGCGTCGCGCGTTCGTCGAGCTGCTCGGCACGCAGAAGACGCAGGAGCGGATCATGGGCATGTTGCAGACCGGCAAGCCGGTTCGCAACTGATCGAGCCGAGCGGACAACTTTGCATGGGAGCGGAGTGAGCGCTCAAGCACCACTCCGGTCGACAGGAGCTTGAAATGAGCAAACAGTTGCAAGACGCATACATCGTCGCCGCAAGCCGCACGCCGATCGGCAAGGCGCCCCGCGGTGCATTCAGGAACACGCGCCCGGACGAACTGCTCGTCCACGCGATCAAGTCGGCGATCGCGCAAGTGCCGCAATTCGACACGAAGCTGATCGAAGACGCGATCGTCGGCTGCGCGATCCCCGAGGCCGAGCAGGGCCTGAACGTCGCGCGGATGGGTGCGCTGCTCGCGGGCCTGCCGAACACGGTCGGCGGCGTGACGGTGAACCGCTTCTGCGCGTCGGGCGTCACCGCGCTCGCGATGGCGGCGGACCGCATCCGCGTCGGCGAATCGGACGCGATCCTCGCGGCCGGCGTCGAATCGATGAGCATGGTGCCGATGATGGGCAACAAGCCGTCGATGTCGCCGCACATCTTCGATCGCAGCGAAGACTTCGGCATCGCTTACGGGATGGGCTTGACGGCCGAGCGCGTCGCCGAGCAGTGGAAGGTGAGCCGCGAAGACCAGGACGCGTTCTCGGTCGAATCGCACCGGAAGGCGCTCGCGGCGCAGCAGGCGGGTGAGTTCAAGGACGAGATCGCGCCTTACGCGATCGTCGAGCGCTTCCCGAATCTCGCGACGGGCGAAATCGAAACGAAGACGCGCGAGATCGCGCTCGACGAAGGTCCGCGCGCGGAGACGTCGCTCGAAGGGCTCGCGAAGCTGAAGACGGTGTTCGCGAACAAGGGCTCGGTGACGGCGGGCAACAGCTCGCAGACGTCGGACGGCTCGGGCGCGCTGCTCGTCGTGTCGGAGAAGGTGCTCAAGCAGTTCAACCTGACCCCGCTCGCGCGCTTCGTCAGCTTCGCCGTGCGCGGCGTGCCGCCGGAGATCATGGGCATCGGCCCGAAGGAAGCGATTCCGGCCGCGCTGAAGGCGGCGGGCCTCAAGCAGGACGACATCGACTGGATCGAGCTGAACGAGGCGTTCGCCGCGCAATCGCTCGCCGTGATCCGCGATCTCGGCCTCGATCCGTCGAAGATCAACCCGCTCGGCGGCGCGATCGCGCTCGGCCACCCGCTCGGCGCGACGGGCGCGATTCGCGCGTCGACGGTCGTGCACGGCCTGCGCCGCCGCAACCTGAAGTACGGGATGGTGACGATGTGCGTCGGCACCGGCATGGGCGCGGCGGGCATCATCGAGCGGCTCTGATCGGCGCGCGCGACGCATGACGACGGTGCGCGGGCGGCGGGCTCGCGCACCGTTTTTTGTCGATCGAATGAAAACAGTCATGGAGACGGCTCAAATGGATATCCAGGTCGAAAACGCAGGCGGCGTGCTGACGATCACGCTCGCGCGCCCAGCGAAGAAGAACGCGATCACGGCGGCGATGTACCAGACGATGGCCGATGCGCTCGCGGCGGCGCAGGACGACAAGTCGGTGCGCGCGATCCTGATTCGCGGCAGCGACGGCAACTTCAGCGCGGGCAACGATCTCGACGATTTCATGAAGGCGCCGCCGAAGGACGAGCACGCGCCCGTGTTCCAGTTCCTGCGCCAGATCGCGAGCGCGCAGAAGCCGATCGTCGCGGCGGTCGCGGGCGTTGCGGTCGGCATCGGCGTGACGATGCTGCTGCACTGCGATCTCGTCTACGCGGCCGATACCGCGCAGTTGTCGCTGCCGTTCACGCAGCTCGGCCTGTGCCCGGAGGCGGCGTCGAGCCTGCTGTTGCCGCGCCTCGCCGGCCATCAGGTCGCCGCGGAGAAGCTGCTGCTCGGCGAGCCGTTCGACGCGCTCGAGGCGCACCGGATCGGCCTCGTGAACCGCGTGCTGCCCGCCGCGGACCTCGACGCGTTCGCCGCGCAGCAGGCGGCGAAGCTCGTCGCGCTGCCGGCTTCGTCGCTGCGCGCGACGAAGGCGTTCCTCAAGAAGGGCAGCGGCGCGGAAATCGCCGCGCGGATGTCGGAAGAAGGCGATCAGTTCGGCGAGATGCTGCGCTCGCCCGAAGTGCGCGAGGCGATCACCGCGTTCTTCGAGAAGCGCAAGCCGGATTTCCGGCAGTTCGACTGAGCGCGATCGCGGCGGCGGCGCGCTACGCGGTGCCGTAATCGACGTAACCCGCCTCGCGGCAGAAGCTCACGAGCCGCAGCCCGGCCTGCCGCGCGATCTCGATCGCGAGCGACGACGGCGCGGAGATCGTCGCGACCATCGGAATGCCGACGCGCGCCGACTTGCGCACGAGCTCGTAGCTCGCGCGGCTCGACAGGAACACGAAACCGTTCGTCATGTCGGCGCGCGTGAGCGTCAGCGTGCCGATCAGCTTGTCGAGCGCGTTGTGGCGGCCGATGTCCTCGAACGCATGGACGATCGCGCCCGACGCATCGCACCACGCGGCCGCGTGCAGGCCGCCCGTCTGCCGCGTGAGCGCCTGATGCGCGGGAAGCTCGCGCGCCGCGCGTGCGATCGCATCCGGCGCGAGGCGCGCGAGAAAGCCGGTATCGGGCAGGCGCTGCGGCACGAGATCGAGCAGATCGATGCTTTCGATCCCGCAAACGCCGCAGCCGGTGCGCCCCGCGAGCGCGCGGCGCTTTTCCTTCAGCGCGGCGAACGCCTGCTGGACGACCGTCAACTGCACTTCGGCGTGCGGCAGCGGCGCGTCGCCGTGCAGCGCGACCTCGATGTCCTTCACGTCGCTGCCGCGCCCGACGATGCCTTCCGACACCGCGAAGCCGACCGCGAACGCTTCCAGATCGCGCGGCGTGCACATCATCACCGCGTGCGAGATGCCGTTGAACACGAGCGCGACGGGCCATTCCTGGCCGACGCGGTCGACGGCCGCCTCGATCGCGTCGCCGCGCCGCCTGCGCACCGAAAGCTCGACGATGCCGCTGGGTTCGACGGTTTCGGACAGACTCACGGGGGGCTCCTTCGATGGGACGGCTGGACGGGCGAGCGGGGCGCGACGCCGGGCGGCACGCTCGATGCCCGCGAAGGTTCTAAAATACTCCACACGGGCCAAACGTGCCGGCAAACGTCATAGTGGGTGCAAACATGGGACTGAGCGACGCGCCGTTGCTGTTCAATTTCGAAATCGAATCGTCGGAGGATCTGACCTACATTCCGATGATCGTCCGCTTCAACCTCGACCGTTTCGGGCTGAGGATCTCGCTCGAGCAATGGCAGATGCTGCCGCTCGAGGATCGCAGGCTGCTCGCGCGCTTTCCGGCCGACGAAGACGTCGTGATCGAGCCGAATTTCGATCATGCGCTGTTCGAGATGTTGCGCACGCACGCGAACGTCGAGCCGACCTGGTTCCAGCCGGACGAGCATCCTGCGTGGCGCAGCGCCGATGCCGTGCCGGACGCGCTCGTCGCGCAGAGCGGGCTCGCCGGCCTGCCGGCGCCGTCCGCCTCGCAGTGGTCGACGCTCACGCCGTTTCAGCGCTACGTGCTCGCGAAGCTGTCGCGCAAGCCGAAGCTCAACCACGACTTCGTTCCCGCGATGCGCGAGTTCGGCCTCGCCGCGCACTGAGCGGGCGAGGGGCGGCGGCACGCGCCGCCTTGCGATGCGCGCGTGCGTGCGCCGCGCTTATTCGAGCGGCGGCAGCGCGCGCGGGCGGCGATCGGCGTCGGTCGCGACGTAGGTGAGGGTTGCTTCCGTCACCTTGACGATCTCGCTCATCAGGCTCATCCGCTGCGCGTAGACCTCGACGTCGACCGTCACCGACGTGTTGCCCGTCTTCACGATGCTCGCGTAGAAGCTGAGCAGATCGCCGACGAACACCGGCTGCTTGAACAGGAACGAATTGACCGCGACCGTCGCGACCCGACCGTTCGCGCGGCGGCTCGCCGGGATCGAGCCCGCGATGTCGACCTGCGCCATGATCCAGCCGCCGAACACGTCGCCGTGGACGTTCGCGTCGGACGGTTGCGGGACGACGCGCAGCGCGGGCGGTTTTTGCGGGAGTTGCATGGGCGAATCGGTCATGGTTGAAGCTTCCATCTTGTAAGAAAAGCGGCCGGCTTGCGCGTATTCGGCGGCCGTCGCCGGAGATGCGGCGGACAGCGGCGTGAACCGGCTTCTGAGACAATGCAGAGTTCTGAAATTGTACGAGAAAGTGTGGATTTGGGCCGGGCCTCGCAGGCCGGGGCCTCGCAGGCCGGGGCCGCGCCGCGCACGCGCCGCCGCGTAGCGTGATGCGCGCCGCATCGACGGCCGGCCAGGAAAGCCCGACACGCCCACTTTCACCGACGAAGCGAACCCACGAACTCCCCATGCGCCGCTATCCCGCTTCCTCCGAGCCCGCGCCCGCCGCGACCGGGCCGCGCAACGACTGGCAGACGATCCGCTCGCTGCTGCCGTACCTGAGCGCCTACAAATGGCGCGTCGCGTTCGCGCTTTCGTGCCTGATCGGCGCGAAGGTCGCGAATCTCGGCGTGCCCGTCGTGATGAAGCGGATCGTCGACAGCCTCGCGGCCGTCCAGCATCTGACCGCGCTCGGCCGCGCCGAGCAGTCGGCGACCGTCGTGCTCGCGGGCGGCGTCGGGCTCCTCGTGATCGCCTATGCGCTCGTGCGGCTGTCGACGTCGCTCTTCACCGAGCTGCGCGAGATCCTGTTCTCGAAGGTGACGGAAAGCGCGGTGCGGCGGCTCGCGCTGCAGGTGTTCCGGCATCTGCACGGCCTGTCGCTGCGCTTTCATCTCGAGCGGCAGACGGGCGGCATGTCGCGCGACATCGAGCGCGGCACGCGCGGCATCCAGCAATTGATCTCGTATTCGCTGTACAGCATCCTGCCGACGCTCGTCGAAGTGGGGCTCGTGCTCGGCTTCTTCGTCGTCAAGTACGAGGCGTATTACGCATATGTGACGTTCGCCGCGCTCGTCGCTTACATCGCATTCACCGTGAAGGTGACCGAGTGGCGCACGCATTTCCGCCGCACGATGAACGAGCTCGATTCGCGGGCGAACTCGCGCGCGATCGATTCGCTGATCAACTACGAGACCGTCAAGTACTTCGGCAACGAGGAATGGGAGACGCAGCGCTACGACGAAAACCTGAAGCGCTACCGGAAGGCGGCGATCCGCTCGCAGAATTCGCTGTCGTTCCTGAACTTCGGCCAGCAGGCGATCATCGGCACGGGGCTCGTGTTCATCCTGTGGCGCGCGACGCAGGGCGTGCTCGCGGGCAGGCTCACGCTCGGCGATCTCGTGCTCATCAACACGTTCATGCTGCAACTGTACATTCCGCTCAACTTCCTCGGCGTCGTCTATCGGGAGCTGAAGCAGAGCCTGACCGACATGGACCGGATGTTCGGGCTGCTGTCGGCCGCGCGCGAAGTCGACGACGCGCCCGGCGCGAGCGCGCTGAAGGTGAGCGGCGCGCGAGTGCGTTTCGAGCGGGTCGATTTCAGCTACGAGCCGTCGCGGCAGATCCTGCGCGGCGTCGACTTCACGATCGAGGCGGGCTCGACGACCGCGGTCGTCGGCCACAGCGGCTCGGGCAAGTCGACACTGTCGCGCCTGCTGTTCCGCTTCTACGATCTCGATCGCGCGACGGGCGGCGCGATCACGATCGACGGCCAGGACATTCGCGACGTGAAGCAGGATTCGCTGCGGGCGTCGATCGGCATCGTGCCGCAAGACACCGTGCTCTTCAACGACACGATCTACTACAACATCGCGTACGGCCGGCCGTCGGCGACGCGCGACGAGGTGATCGCGGCCGCGCGCGCCGCGCACATCCACGCGTTCGTCGAGAGTCTGCCGAAGGGCTATGACACGCCCGTCGGCGAGCGTGGGCTCAAGCTGTCGGGCGGCGAGAAGCAGCGCGTCGCGATCGCGCGGACGATCCTGAAGAATCCGCCGATCCTCGTGTTCGACGAGGCGACGTCGGCGCTCGATTCGCGTTCCGAGCGCGCGATCCAGCACGAGCTCGACCAGATCGCGCGGCACCGGACGACGCTCGTGATCGCGCACCGCTTGTCGACCGTCGTGCATGCGGACCAGATCATCGTGATGGACCACGGGCGCATCGTCGAGCGCGGCACGCACGCGGAGCTGCTGCGCGCGGACGGCCTCTACGCGCAGATGTGGGCGTTGCAGCAGCAGCGCGCGGCGGCCGACGGCGCGGCGGCGGAAGAGGTTTGACGAAGCGGGGCGGGACGGGCGACGACGCCGCGCGTTTCGGCGAGCCGGTCGATCCGGCGGCGAAGCGACCGGGCCGGCGCTCTCAGCGGGCGGCCTTCAACGCCGCATCGAGCTCGCCCAGTTGCGCGGCCGTGCCGACGTTCTCCCACGCTCCGGTGTGGAGCTCGCCCGTCGCGCGGCGCGCGGCGATCGTCTCGCGGTAATAGGGGGCGAGCGCGCGGCGCGTGCCGGCGGGCAGATCGCGGAACATCCGCGTGTCGTACAGCGCGATGCTGCCGAACGTGACGCGCGCGGCGCCGTCGAGCGACAGCCGGCCGCTGCCGTCGAGCGCGAAATCGCCCGCCGGATGGAACGGCGGGTTCGGCACCATCACGAGATGCATGCCGGGCTCGGATGCCGAGGCGAGCGCGGCTGCACGCTCCCGCAGCGCCGCGTAATCGAAGTCCGCATAGATATCGCCCGCGACGCCGACGAACACCTTCGGCCCGCCGCCGCCCTCGATGAGCGGCAGCGCCTGCGCGATCCCGCCCGCGGTCTCGAGCGCCTCGCGCTCGGCGGAATACAGGAGCCGCACGCCCCAGCGCGAGCCGTCGCCGAGCGCGGCCTCGATCTGCGCGCCGAGCCACGCATGGTTGACGACGATCGTGCGAATGCCCGCCGCGGCGAGCCGCTCGATCTGCCAGACGATCAGCGGCTTGCCGCCCGCGACGAGAAGTGGCTTCGGCGTCGTGTCGGTAAGCGGGCGCATCCGTTCGCCGCGCCCGGCGGCGAAGATCATCGCCGTATCGAGTGTGTGCGTCATCGTTCAGAACGTGTAGCCGACGTCGGCCGTCTTGCCTTCGAGATCGTCGAGGAGCCTCGCGAACGGCGCGAGCGGCCGGTAGCGCAGCGCGACGCGCTGCGCGTAGCCGAGAAAGCGCGGCAGATCGGCGAGATAGTGCGGCTTGTGATCGCGGTAGTTGATGCGCGCGAACAGGCCGAGCACCTTGATGTGGCGCTGCAGGCCCATCCATTCGAGCTGCCGGTAGAACTCGCCGAAATCCGGCTCGACGGGCAGCCCCGCCTTCTTCGCTCTTTCCCAGTAGTACGCGAAGCAGTCGAGCTCGAACGCTTCGTCCCAACTGATGAACGCGTCGCGCATGAGCGACACCACGTCGTACGTGAGCGGCCCGTAGACGGCGTCCTGGAAGTCGAGCACGCCCGGGTTCGGCTCCGCGATCATCAGGTTGCGAGGCATGAAGTCGCGCAGCATGTAGCCCTGCGGTTGCGCCTTCGCGCTCGCGATCAGCAGCGCGAACGTGCGCTCGAGCACGCCGCGCGCGTCGTCGGACAGCGTCTTGTCGAGATGCCGGCCGACGTACCATTCGGGCATCAGCTCCATCTCGCGGCGCAGGAACGCTTCGTCGAACGGCGGCAGCACGCCCTCGCGCGACGCGAGCTGCCAGCGGATCAGCGCGTCGAGCGCGTCGCGCATCAGCGGCCGCGCGGCGGCGGGCGCCGCCGGGTCGAGCGCCGAGATGTACGGGCGCGTGCCGAGATCGGTGACGAGCATGAAGCCCGCATCGAAGTCGTGCTCGAGCACCTTCGGCACGTGGACGCCGGCCGCGTCGAGCAGTTGCGCGATCTGCGCGAACTCGCGGCATTTCTCGGGCGGCGGCGCGTCGACGGCGATCGCCGTGCCGCCCGGCGCGGCCGCGCTCGCGACGCGGAAATAGCGGCGGAAGCTCGCGTCGGCGGACGCCGGGGCGAGCGACGCGAGGTCGAGCGCGTAGCGGTCGGCGAAAGTGGCGAGCCAGGCGGCGAGGCGGGCGAGACGGGGATCGGCTGGGGGCTGCGTCATTGAAAGTCGGGGAGGGGGAACGTCTTGCCATATAATACCCCACGACTTTTTTGACGCGTCCCGTGTCAATTCCCGCCGGCGCGGGCCCGCAGCCCGCCACGCCGTCCGTTTGCCCGTTTCCCCCGGTATGCGCGAAGCCGCAGTCACGGTTCGATTGCGCGGGCGCGGCATGCGGAGGCCGGGCTTGACAGGGGCGATTCGCCGAACGATAGATGCCGCCTAAAACGTTATTCCCGCTCGTCCCAGCTTGCGATGCCGCGCCGCGCAAAAAACGGCTCGCGGTCGCGCTTTTGGCCGTACCGGGCCTCGTGCCGGCGGTGTCGCAGGCCCAGTTGTCGGGCGTCGCGGCCGAGCCGCAGACGTTCGGCTCGCCGTGGGACCTGCGCCTCGCGCCGCAGCTCGACGAGCATCCGCAAAAACAGGGCGGCAAGCCCGCGACGTTCGTGCTCGCCGATCACACGGGCGGCACCGCCGACCAGGATCTCGCCGCGAAGGGTTCGGCCGAGATCCGCCGCGGCAACGCGGTCGTCAAGGCGGATGCGATCCACTACGATCAGGACACCGACATGGCCGACGCGTACGGCAAGGTCACGGTGGCCAACGGCGGCACGACGTTCTCGGGGCCCGAGGCGCATCTGAAGGTCGAGGCGAACCAGGGCTTCATGACGACGCCGAAGTACCATTTCACGGCGACGGGCGGCTCGGGCAGCGCCGAGCGCGTGCAGCTCCTCGACAGCGAGCGCTCGGTGTTCACCAACGGCACGTACACGGGCTGCCAGTGCGCGACGAATCCGGCGTGGTACATCAAGGGCAGCGAGTTCGATTTCGACACGGGCGCGGACGAGGGCGTCGCGCGCAACGGCGTGCTGTTCTTCCAGGGCGTGCCGCTCTTCGGCAGCCCGTGGCTCACGTTTCCGCTGTCGGGCGAGCGGCGCAGCGGCTTCCTGCCGCCGACGTTCTCGCTCGATTCGTCGAGCGGCTTCGAGCTCGCGCTGCCGTACTACTTCAACATCGCGCCGAACCGCGACCTGACGATCACGCCGCACGTCATCTCGAAGCGCGGGATCTTCACGCAGGCGACGTTCCGCTACCTGTCGACGAATTACTCGGGCACGCTGACGGGCGAATACCTGCCCGACGACCGTGTCGCGAAGCGCAACCGCTACGCGATCTACTGGCAGCACCAGCAGAATTTCGGCAACGGCTTCGCCGGCTACATCTACTACAACAAGGTCTCGGACAACACGTATCCGGAGGATCTGGGCTCGACGAACCAGTTCCTGAACGGGATCCAGACCGTCTACCAGCAGGAAGCCGGCCTCACGTACAACAACGGGCCGTGGTCGGTGCTCGGGCGCTACCAGCACTGGCAGACGCTCGCGCCGTCGATCGCGCCGTACGGGCGCGAGCCGCAGTTGAACGTGAAGTACACGAAGTACAACGTCGGCGGCTTCGACTTCGGCGCGGAAGCCGACTATTCGCGCTTCCGGATCACGACGGCCGACCAGCCGGAAGGCGACCGCGTGATGTTCAACCCGTACGTGTCGTACGGGCTTTACGGTCCCGGCTACTTCTTCGTGCCGAAGGCGCAGTTGCACATCGCGTCGTACGACCTGACGACGACGACGGGCGGCGTGCCCGATCAGGCGAAGCGCTTCACGTACTCGATCCCGACGCTCAGCCTCGACACCGGGCTCGTGTTCGACCGCTCGGTGCGCCTGTTCGGCCAGGATTTCATCCAGACGCTGGAGCCGCGCCTGTACTACGTGTACACGCCGTACCGGAACCAGTCTAACGCGCCGCTCTTCGACACGGCCGTGTCGGACTTCGGGCTCGCGGAGATCTTCACGCCGAACACGTTCGTCGGCAACGACCGGATCGCCGACGCGAACCGCCTGACGGCCGCGCTCACGACCCGCTTCATCAATCCGACGACGGGCGACGAGCGCGCGCGCTTCGTGATCGCGCAGCAGTACTACTTCACCGATCAGCGCGTGACGCTTCTGCCGACCGAGGCGCCCGCGACCGCGCGGCACTCGGACCTGATCCTCGGCGCGTCGGTCAAGCTCGGCGCGGGCTTCGCGTCGGAGACGGCGTTCCAGTACAACGTCGACAACAACCAGCTCGTGAAGTCGAGCGTCGGCTTCGGCTACAGCCCGGGCGAGCGGCGCGTGATCAACGTCGGCTACCGCTACACGCGGCAGAATCCGACGCTCAGCAACGAGCCGATCAACCAGATCCTCGTGTCCGCGCAGTGGCCGCTCACGCGGCGGCTCTACACGGTGGGCCGCTTCAACTACGATCTCGCGAGCAGCCGGGTTGTCGACGGTCTCGTCGGCTTCCAGTACGATGCCGACTGCTGGGCGTTCGGCGTCGGCATCCAGCGCTACGCGAACGGCGTGAACTCGTCGGGGCAGCAGCATTCGTCGACCCGCGTGCTCGCGCAACTCGTGCTCAAGGGGCTGACGAGCATCGACAACGGCCTCGTGTCGGCGTTCCGCGCCGGCGTGCAGGGCTACACGCCGCTGCCGCCCGCGCCTGCGCCGCTGTCGCGTTTCAGCAATTACGATTAACCGCCGACGAGGCGTTCGCGGCGAGCGGCGTTTGCGCAGCCCGCTTTCAATGGAGTACCTGTGGCAATGAAGAAAACCCTTCGCTTCGCGGCTGTCGCATCCGGTCTGGTCGCGTCGCTCATCACGGTCGCGCCGCCGGCGTCCGCGCAGGCGCTGCGCGCGCAGGGCGCGTCGCTCGCCGACGAGGTGGTCGCCGTCGTCAACAACGACGTGATCACCGGGCGCGAGCTCGATCAGCGCGTGGGCCTGATCGCGCGCCGCCTGCAGCAGCAGAAGGCGCCCGTGCCGCCGACGGACCAGTTGCGCGCGCAGGTGCTGAACCAGATGGTGCTCGAGCGCATCCAGGTCCAGCGGGCGAAGGACGACGGCATCGTCGTCGACAACGCGACCGTGCAGGCGACGCTCGGCCGTCTCGCGCAGGCGAACGGCATGCCGCTCGACCAGTACAAGGCGCGCATCGAGGCGCAGGGCGTGCCGTGGGACCTGTTCGTGCGCGACGCGCGCACCGAGCTGATGCTCTCGAAGCTGCGCGAGAAGGAGGTCGACAGCAAGATCACCGTGTCGGACGCCGAGGTCGCGAGCTACATCGCGAGCCAGCGCGGCCCGAACGCGGGCTCGCAGCAGGATCTGCGGCTCGAGCACATCTTCGTGAAGGCGCCGACCAACGCGCCGCAGGCCGACATCGACGCCGCGCAGAAGAAGGCTGACGGCCTGCTGCAGCAGGCGCTCGCGTCGGGCGCCAATTTCGAGCGGCTCGCGAAGAGCCAGTCGGAAGCCGACGATGCGAAGAAGGGCGGCGATCTCGGCTTCAAGTCGCCGTCGTCGCTGCCGTCCGACGTCGTCGACGCCGTGTCGAAGCTGCGCCCCGGCGAGGTCAACCCGACGCTCATCCGCGTGCCGGACGGCTTCGAGATCGTGCGCCTCGTCGAGCGCCGCGCGAGCCAGAATCCGGCCGCGTCGCCGAAGATCGTGCAGACGCACGTGCGCCACATCCTGCTGCGCGTCGGCGAAGGCAAGTCGGAATCGCAGGCGCGCCAGCAACTGATCGACATCCGCCGGCAGATCGAGGCGGGCGGCGATTTCGAGAAATTCGCGCGCACCTACTCGCAGGACGGCTCGGCGTCGCAGGGCGGCGATCTCGGCTGGATCAGCCCGGGCGAGACGGTGCCCGAATTCGAGCGCGCGATGAACACGCTGCAGGACGGCCAGGTCAGCAACCCGGTGCGCACCGAGTACGGCTACCACCTGATCCAGGTGCTCGGCCGCCGCGACGCGGAGGGCTCGGTGCAGCAGCAGATGGACATCGCGCGCCAGGCGATCGGCCAGCGCAAGGCCGAGCAGGCGTATTCCGACTGGCTG
This sequence comes from Burkholderia sp. MSMB1589WGS, assembly GCF_001636105.1. Taxonomy (NCBI): domain Bacteria; kingdom Pseudomonadati; phylum Pseudomonadota; class Betaproteobacteria; order Burkholderiales; family Burkholderiaceae; genus Burkholderia; species Burkholderia sp. MSMB1589WGS. The sequence goes on along the minus strand of NZ_LNJT01000006.1, from coordinate 745,941 downwards.
CGCGAGCTGCGCGACTCGTCGTACGTGCAGATCAAGCTGCCCGTCGTCCAGTAGGCACATAGGCGCATCATGTCCGCCCGTCCGCAGCCGCTGCGCATTGCGATCACGACCGGCGAGCCGGCCGGCGTCGGCCCCGAGCTGACGGCCCGCGCGCTCGACGACGCGGCGGCGCGCTGGCCGGATGCGCACTTCACGGTGCTCGGCGACGCGAGCCTGATCGCCGAGCGCGCGGCGGCGGCGGGCGTCGACTGGGCGCGCGTGACGGCGGGCGGCGCGAACGCGCATGTCGCCAACGCGCACGTCGCCAACGCGCATGTCGCGAACGCGCATGTCGCCGTCGCGCATCGCGCGCTTGCCGCGCCCGCCGAAGCGGGCAAGCTGAATCCGGCGAACGGGCGCTATGTGCTCGATCTGCTCGATGCGGCGATCGACGGCGCGCTCGCAGGCGAATACGACGCGATCGTCACCGCGCCGCTGCAAAAGAGCACGATCAACGACGCCGGCGTGCCGTTTACCGGCCACACCGAATATCTCGCCGAGCGCACGCACACGCCGCGCGTCGTGATGATGCTCGCGGGCACGGGCGAGCGGCCGCTGCGCGTCGCGCTCGCGACGACGCACCTGCCGCTCAAGGACGTGCCGGCCGCGCTGACGATCGACGGCCTGGTCGACACGCTCTCGATCGTCGATCGCGACCTGCGCCGCAGCTTCGGCCTCGCCGCGCCGCGCATCCTCGTGACGGGCCTCAATCCGCATGCGGGCGAGAACGGCTATCTCGGCCGCGAGGAAATCGACGTGATCGGGCCTGCGCTCGAACGCGCGCGGGCGGCGGGCATCGACGCGCGCGGCCCGTATCCGGCCGACACGCTGTTCCAGCCGCGCTACCTCGAGCACGCCGATTGCGTGCTCGCGATGTTCCACGATCAGGGGCTGCCGGTTCTCAAGTACGCGACGTTCGGCGAGGGCATCAACGTCACGCTCGGCCTGCCGATCATCCGCACGTCGGTCGATCACGGCACGGCGCTCGATCTCGCCGGCACGGGCCGCGCCGATCCGGGCAGCCTTGTCGCGGCCATCGACACCGCGGTGACGATGGCGCGCCATCGGCGCACGGCCTGAGTTTTCGCGTCATCCGTTTTTCTATCTTTCGATGTCGAACAGCAGACAGCACCAAGGGCATTTCGCGCGCAAGCGCTTCGGGCAGAACTTTCTCGTCGATCACGGCGTGATCGACGCGATCGTCGCGGCGATTCGTCCCGAACGCGGCGAGCGGATGGTCGAGATCGGGCCGGGCCTCGGCGCGCTCACGGGGCCCGTGATCGCGCGGCTCGCGACGCCCGATTCGCCGCTGCATGCGGTCGAGCTCGACCGCGATCTGATCGGCCGCCTCAAGGCGCGCTTCGGCGAACTGCTCGAGCTGCACGCGGGCGATGCGCTCGCATTCGATTTCGGCTCGCTCGCGCGGCCGGGCGACCAGCCGTCCCTGCGGATCATCGGCAACCTGCCGTACAACATTTCCAGCCCGCTGCTGTTCCATCTGATGGCGTTTGCGCCCGTCGTGATCGACCAGCACTTCATGCTGCAGAACGAGGTCGTCGAGCGGATGGTCGCCGAGCCGGGCACGAAGGCGTTCAGCCGGCTGTCGGTGATGCTCCAGTACCGCTACGTGATGGACAAGCTGATCGACGTGCCGCCCGAATCGTTTCAGCCGCCGCCGAAGGTCGATTCGGCGATCGTGCGGATGATCCCGCATGCGCCGCACGAGCTGCCGGCCGTCGATCCGGCGGTGCTCGGCGAAGTCGTGACGGCCGCGTTCTCGCAGCGCCGCAAGATGCTGCGCAACACGCTCGGCGGCTATCGCGATCTCGTCGATTTCGATGCGCTCGGCTTCGATCTCGCGCGCCGCGCGGAAGACGTCGGGGTCGACGAGTACGTGCGCGTCGCGCAGGCGGCGGGCGCGGCGCGGGCGGGCCGCTGAAAGCGATGGGCCGCCGCGCGGGCGACGCGTCGCGGGATCGCTCGTCCGGCGTCGGCGATCGCGCCGCCGTTTCCCGCTTCGCCTATGCCTATTTGCGACCGCCGCGCGGCGGCGCGTTGACGAGCGCGATGCCCGCGAGCACGAGCGCCGCCGCCGCGACGAAGCGCGGGCCGATCGCGTCGCCGAGCAGCAGCACGCCGAAGCTCACGCCGAAGAGCGGTGCGAGAAACGTGAACACGGAGAGCCGCGCCGCGCTGTAGCGCGTGAGCAGCCAATACCACGCGAGATAGCTCGCGAACGCGACGATCACGCCCTGATACGCAAGGCTCGCGACGGCGAGCGGCGTCACGTTCGCGAACGTCGTCTGGCGGGTGACGACGGCGAGCCCGAGCAATACCGCCGACGACACGGTCAACTGATAGAACAGCGTCTTGCTCGCGCTCGCGCGCGCGAGCGGCGTCGAGCGCACGACGACCGTCGTCGCCGCCCACATCACGCCCCCGAGCACGCCGAGCGCGTCGCCCGCGAGTCCGGCGAGCGCCGATGCGCCGCCGGCGGCCGGCCGCGCGAAGCCGTCGGCGAACGCGACCGCGATGCCCGCGAACGCGATCGCGACGCCCGACCATTGCAGGCGGCGCATCTTCTCGCCTGGCGCGAACAGGTGAAGGCCGAGCGCGGTGAAGCACGGCGCGGTGTACAGAAAGATCGCCATGCGCGCGGCGCTCGTCAGCGTGAGGCCGAAGAACAGGCAGACGAATTCGCCCGCGAACAGCGTGCCCGCGACGATGCCGGCCGCGAACGTGCCGTCCGCGCGAAAGAGCGACGTGCCGCGCGCGCTCGCCCACGCCCATACGCCGAGCGCCGCGATCGCCGAGCGCAGTCCGGCCTGGAGCATCGGCGGGATCGCGTGCGTCGCGCTCTTGATCGCGACTTGCTGAAAGCCCCAGATCGCGCACAGCAGGACCATCACGCCGATCGCGCGCAGATCGAGCGACGGACGCGCCGGCGCGCCGGCGACGGCGCTCATCGGGCGCTCCCGAAGGCGGCGCGAGCCGCGGACGTGCCGGCGGCCGGGCGCCCGGTGGGCAGGCTCGGTTTCAGGAAGACCAGGAAGCAGGTTCGCACGGTTTGCAAGCCGACGGACTCGGCTGTCGGAAAGAGTGGTGGAAAGAGCGGTTCGATTCGCCGCGCGCTGCCGGGCTGCCCGACGCGACGATCTTAACCGATCGACATGCGCGCCGCGCATCGTCCCTGCCGCGCGGATGGGCGATGCGGCGCCCGGCGGAAATCGCGCGGGTCTGGTACATTCGCACGTTCAAGCAAGTCCCCACGGAGTACCCATCATGCGTTTGCTTCACACGATGCTGCGAGTCGGCGATCTCGACCGCTCGATCAAGTTCTACACCGAGCTGCTCGGCATGAAATTGCTGCGCCGCCAAGACTATCCGGACGGGAAATTCACGCTCGCGTTCGTCGGCTACGGCGACGAGCGGGACCACACGGTCATCGAGCTCACCCACAACTGGGACACGAAATCGTACGAGCTCGGCACGGGCTTCGGCCATCTCGCGCTCGAGGTCGAAGACGCGTACAAGGCGTGCGAGCAGATCAAGGCGCAAGGCGGCAAGGTCACGCGCGAAGCCGGCCCGATGAAGCACGGCACGACGGTGATCGCGTTCGTCGAAGATCCGGACGGCTACAAGATCGAGTTCATCCAGCGCAAGGCTCACTGAGCGCTGTCTCGCCGCGCGGGGCGCCGCGGCGCCCCGCGCCGGCCTGCGTTTGGGCGCGCGTGCGCTCATGCATGCGCGCGCTGCTCAGAGCGCCGGCAGCAGCTCCGGCGGATGGTGCTTCAGCGTGTGCCGCGCTTCGCGGAATTCCGGGAAGATCGATTCGACCGTCTGCCAGAACGCCGGGCTATGGTTCATCTCGCGCAGATGCGACAGCTCGTGCGCGACGACATAGTCGACGATCGACATCGGGAAGTGGATGAGCCGCCAGTTCAGGCGGATCTTGCCGTCGCTCGAGCAACTGCCCCAGCGCGTCGCGGCCGACGACAGCGCATACATCGAATACGTGACGCCGAGCTTCTGCGCATACACGGCGAGCTGCTCGCCGAAGATCCGCTTGGCCTCGCCCTGCAGCCAGCCCTGCACGCGATCCTTGATCTGCTGCTCGCTCGCGTGCGCGGGCAGCCCGAGCTCCAGCGTCGCGGCAACCGGATCGAAGCTGAGCGCGCCCTTCGCCGACGCGAGCACGATGCTGACGGGCCTGCCGAGATACGGAATCTGCGCGCCTTCCTTCCAGTCGATCTGCGGCAGCGCGCGCTGCTCGGCGCGCGTCTGCCATTCGGCGAGCTTGTTGAAGATCCAGCGGCGCTTCTCGGCGATCGCCGCTTCGATGTCGGCGAGCGTCACCCAGCGCGGCGCGGTGATCGTGAGACCGTTGCCGTCGATCGCGAAGCCGATCGTGCGGCGCGCGGAGCGCTTCAGCTTGTATTCGAGCACGCGGCCGTCGAGCGCGAGCGTGCGGCGGCGGGAGCGGTCGGCCTCGGGCGGCGTCGCGGGCGGGACGGGCGAGGCGGGCGGCGCGGCGGAAGGGGAAGCGGGGGGCGGCGCGGCGGCCGGCCCGTCGAAGAGCGGCAGGTCGAGCTGGCGGTGATCGAGAGCCACGACGGCCGGCCGTGGCCTGGGACGCTTCGGCATCAGTTCGCTTCGTTTGGCAGTGCGCAATGGGTGAAACTCGCTTGACTTCAGGGATGCGCGGCGTCGGACGCGCGCTCGGCGCCGCGTGCGCCGTCGCGCTCGTGCCGGTACGCGTCCGGATCGATGCGGCGCATTTCCGCTTCGATCCAGTTCTCGACGCGATCGTTCAATTGGTCGGGGGTGAGGCCCTGCGTGTCGATCGGCTTGCCGATCGACACCGTGACGGTGCCGGGGTACTTCGTGAACGAGTTGCGCGGCCACACGCGCCCCGCGTTGTGCGCGATCGGCACGACGGGCGCGCCCGCGCCGAGCGCGAAGCGCGCACCGCCCGTCTTGTACTTGCCCTGGCTGCCGACCGGCGTGCGCGTGCCTTCGGGGAACATGATGACCCACGCGCCGTCCGCCATCCGCTTGCGGCCCTGGCGGATCACCGAGTCGAACGCGTTCTTGCCGTCCTTGCGGTTGATGTGGACCATGTGCAGCATCCCGAGCGCCCAGCCGAAGAACGGCACGTACAGCAGCTCGCGCTTGAACACGTAGCAGAGCGGCTTCGGCATCAGCGCGGGCAGCGCGATCGTTTCCCATGCGGACTGATGCTTCGGCAGCAGCACGGCCGGGCCGTCGGGCAGGTTCTCGTAGCCTTCGACGCGGTACCGGATGCCGGTGAGCCAGCGCGCGGCGAAGAGCGTCGACCTGCACCAGCCGACCGCCATCCAGTAGCGCGCGTTCGGGCGCAGGAACGGGAACGCGATGAAGCACGCGGTTGCGTACGGCACCGTATAGACGATGAAATAGACGAGCAGCAGCAGGGAGCGGACGAAGCGCATCGGCGTGACGTTACGGTGAGGGAGGATGCGCGCGGGCTGGCATCACTCGTGTTCTTCGGAAAGGAAATCGAGCGCGAACGCGCGCAGGTCGTCGTGCACGCGCGTGCCTTCCGGCAGCCCGCCCGCGGCGAGCGTCTTCTTGCCCTTGCCCGTCAGCACGAGATGCGGCCGAAAGCCGAGCGCCGCGCCCGCCTGCAGGTCGCGCAGCGAATCGCCGACGACCGGCGTATCCGCCGGATCGATCTCGAAGCGCTCGGCGATCAGCTTCATCATCCCGGGCTTCGGCTTGCGGCAATCGCAATGGTCGTCGGCCGTGTGCGGGCAGAAGAACACCGCGTCGATCCGGCCGCCGACCGCGGCCGCCGCGCGATGCATCTTCAGGTGCATCGCGTTCAGCGTCGCCATGTCGAACAGGCCCCGGCCGATGCCCGACTGGTTCGTCGCGACGACGACGCGGTAGCCCGCGTGATTGAGCCGCGCGATCGCCTCGAGGCTGCCGGGCAGCGCGACCCATTCGTCGGGCGACTTGATGAACGCCTCCGAATCGACGTTGATGACGCCGTCCCGATCGAGGACGACGAGCTTCTTGCTGAGACTGATCGGCATCGCGTGGCTCCGGGCCTTCAGGCGGCGAGCTTCGAGATGTCCGCGACGCAGTTCATCTGCTGATGCAGCGCGGACAGGAGCGCGAGCCGGTTCGCGCGCAGCGCGGGGTCCTCGGCGTTGACCATCACGCCGTCGAAGAACGCGTCGACGGGCGCGCGCAGCGCGGCGAGCGCGGACAGGGCGCCCGTGTACGCGCGCGCCTCGAGCTGCGACTGCACGCGCGGCGTCACGTCGGCGAGCTGCTCGGCGAGCGCCTTCTCGGCCGCTTCGACGAAGAGCGCCGGCTGCACCGCGCCGTTCGCGCCGCTTTCCGACTTCCTCAGGATGTTCGAGATCCGCTTGTTCGCGGCCGCGAGCGCTTCGGCCTCCGCGAGGCGCGTGAACTCGCGCACCGCGTCGAGGCGCGCGACGATGTCGTCGAGGCGCGTCGGGTTCAGGCTCAGCACCGCGTCGACTTCGCCCGCCGTGTAGCCGCGCTCGCGCAGCAGGCCGCGCAGGCGGTCGACGAAGAACGCGTAGATCGCGTCGGTCGATTCGGCGACGCCCGGCACCGCCGCGAAGCGCTCGTACGCGGTGCGCAGCAGCCAGACGAGATCGAGCGGCAACTGCTTTTCGAGCAGCAGGCGCAGCACGCCGAGCGCGTGGCGGCGCAGCGCGAACGGGTCCTTCTCGCCCGTCGGCGCGAGGCCGATGCCCCAGATGCCGACGATCGTCTCGAGCTTGTCGGCGAGCGCGACCGCGGTCGACACGGGCGTCGCCGGCAGCGCGTCGCCAGAGAAGCGCGGCCGGTAGTGCTCGCTGCACGCGATCGCGACGTCTTCCGGCTCGCCGTCGTGGCGCGCGTAGTACGTGCCCATCGTGCCTTGCAGCTCGGGGAATTCGCCGACCATGTCGGTCAGCAAGTCGGCCTTCGCGAGGCGGGCCGCGCGGATCGCGACCGTCGCGTCGGCGCCGATCGCGGGCGCGATCTCGCCCGCGAGCGTTTCGAGGCGCTCGACGCGCGCGAGCTGCGAGCCGAGCTTGTTGTGATAGACGACGTTCGCGAGGAGCGGCACGCGCTCGGCGAGCGGCTTCTTCTTGTCCTGCTCGAAGAAGAACTTCGCGTCGGCGAGACGCGGGCGCACGACGCGCTCGTTGCCCTCGATGATCTCGCTCGGCGTCTTCGTCCCGATGTTCGACACGATCAGGAAGCGCGAGCGCAGCTTGCCCGCCGCGTCGGTGAGCGCGAAGTACTTCTGGTTCGTCTGCATCGTGAGGATCAGGCATTCCTGCGGGACCTGCAGGAACTCGTCCTCGAAGCGGCACGGATAGACGACCGGCCACTCGACGAGCGACGTCACTTCGTCGAGGAGCGCCTCGGGCATCACGACCTGGTCGCCGTTCGCGTTCGCTTCGAGCTGCGTGCGGATCGCTTCCTTGCGGCCCGCGAAGTGCGCGAGCACGCGGCCTTTCTCGCGCAGCGTGTCCGCATAGGCGCTCGCGTGCTGGATCGCGACGAGGCCGTCGGACAGGAAGCGGTGGCCGAGCGTCGTGTCGCCCGCGTCGATGCCGAACGCGGTGACGGGCACGATGCGATCGTCGCGCAGCACGGTCAGGCGGTGCACGGGGCGCACGAACTGCACGTCGGTGCCGTCCGGGCGCTGATAGGTCATCACCTTCGGGATCGGCAGCTTCGCGAGCGTTTCGTCGAGCGCGGCCTGCAGGCCGTCGGCGAGCGTCGCGCCGGGCGCCGCGTAATTGACGAAGAACGCTTCGGCCTTGCCGTCGTGCGCGCGCTCGAGATCGGCGATCGACAGGTTCGGGTGGCCGAGCGCCGCGAGCTTCTTCGCGAGCGGCGCGCTCGGCTTGCCCTCGGCGTCGAGCGCGACCGATACCGGCAGGACTTTTTCGCGGACCTGCTTCTCGGGCGCGACGGCGCGCACGTTCTGGACGACGACCGCGAGGCGGCGCGGCGTCGCGTAGCGTTCGAACGCGAGCTCGCCTTCGATCAGGTCGCGCGCGGCGAGGCGCTGCGCGATGCCTTCGGCGAACGCGTCGGAGAGGCGCGCGAGCGCTTTCGGCGGCAGCTCTTCGGTCAGCAGTTCGACGAGCAGGGATGCGGAATGGTTTTGCGTCATGGTGTGAAGAATCTCGTCAGTCCTGATCGATCTTGCGTTCGGCTTTCAGCGGCGGCGCCCACGCGGGCTGCGCGGCCTCCTGCGCGTCGGTGGTCAGGCCCGGCACGCCCGGCACCGGGTTGCCGATCATCGGGAAGCCGAGCTTCTCGCGCGAATCGTAGTACGCCTGCGCGACGAGCCGCGACAGCGCGCGGATGCGGCCGATGTACGCGGCGCGCTCGGTCACGGAGATCGCGCCGCGCGCGTCGAGCAGGTTGAACGTGTGGCCGGCCTTCAGCACGAGCTCGTACGCGGGCAGCGCGAGCTGCGCCTCGATCATCCGCTTCGCTTCGGATTCGTAGCTGTTGAAGAACGTGAACAGCAGCTCGACGTTCGCGTGCTCGAAGTTGTACGTCGACTGCTCGACTTCGTTCTGGTGGTAGACATCGCCGTAGGTGAGGCGCCGCAGCTCGGGGCCGTTCGGGCCCGGCTCTTCCCACTCGGTCCAGATCAGGTCGTAGACGTTCTCGACCTTCTGTAGATACATCGCGAGGCGCTCGAGGCCGTACGTGATTTCGCCGAGCACGGGCTTGCAGTCGAGGCCGCCCACCTGCTGGAAGTACGTGAACTGCGTGACTTCCATCCCGTTCAGCCACACTTCCCAGCCGAGGCCCCACGCGCCGAGCGTCGGGTTCTCCCAGTCGTCCTCGACGAAGCGCACGTCGTTCTGCTTCAGGTCGAAGCCGAGCGCTTCCAGCGAGCCGAGGTACAGGTCGAGGATGTTCTCCGGCGCCGGCTTGAGCACCACCTGATACTGGTAGTAGTGCTGCAGGCGGTTCGGGTTCTCGCCGTAGCGGCCGTCCTTCGGGCGGCGCGACGGCTGCACGTACGCGGCGCGCCACGGCTCGGGGCCGATCGCGCGCAGGAACGTGTGCACGTGCGACGTGCCGGCGCCGACTTCCATGTCGATCGGCTGGAGCAGGGCGCAACCCTGCCTGTCCCAATAGGACTGGAGCGTCAGGATGATTTGCTGAAACGTAAGCATGAGTGGCCTTCGTGGCGCCGGGCGCTCCGCTTCGGGCAGACGGCGGCGGCGGTGAGCGCCGCGCCGGCAGCTCGCGCGGCGCGCGGCTTGGGTCTGTGCTGAAACGCGTAATTTTACCGGATCGGCGGGCGGGTGCGGCCGCAACGGGGTGGGGCCGCCTCCATGCGCGTGCGCGGGCGGGGAAATCGCCGGAAAACACGCGGGCGTCGAACGCGGCGCGGCAGCGCGCGGCTCGTGCGGCAGGCGTCAGCCGCGCCGGCGCAGCCCCGGGCCGAACGCGAAGCCGAATGCGAGCAGCAGCAGCGACAGCGCGAGCACCGTCGCGTTGCCGCTCGTCACGTACGGCGTGCGGCCGGCGGTGCCCTCGATGCGCACGTCGAGGGAGCCGATCGTGAAGGGCTTCAGCCGGCCGATCACGCGGCCCTGCGCGTCGATTGCGGCCGTCATCCCGGTGTTCGTCGCGCGCAGCATCGGCCGGCCCGTTTCCAGCGAGCGCATCCGCGCGATCTGCAGGTGCTGGTCGAGCGCGATCGTGTCGCCGAACCACGCGAGGTTCGTCACGTTGACGAGCACGCCGGGCGACACCGGGTTGTCGCGGATCGTCGCCGCGATCTCCTCGCCGAAGATGTCCTCGTAGCAGACGTCGGCCATCACCGGCTGGTTGCGCACGATGAACGGCTGCTGGACGGGCGCGCCGCGCGCGAAATCGCCGAGCGGCATCTTCATCAGGTCGACGAACCAGCGAAAGCCCCACGGGATGAACTCGCCGAACGGCACCAGATGATGCTTGTCGTAGCGGTAGATGTCGCGCGAATGCGGCGTCACGCCGTACAGGCTGTTCGTGTAGTCGACGATCCTGCCGTCGTCCGTCACGGTGCCGCCGACCGCGCCGAACAGCACTGCCGTGTCGGTCGCGTCGCTGAAATTGCGCACCGCGCGCGCGAACGGCTCGGGCAGTTCCTGGATCAGCACCGCGATCGCGGTCTCGGGCGTGACGACGAGATCGGCGGGTTTCTCGGTGATCATCTTCTGGTACATCGCGATCGCCGCCTTGATGCCCGCTTCCTCGAACTTGATGTCCTGCTTCACGTTGCCTTGCAGCAGGCGCACCGTGAGCGGCGCGTTCGCGGGCACGGTCCACGGCACGAGCGCGAGCAGCGGGCCGAGCGCGACGAGCGCGGCGGCCGCGAGCGCCGGCGCCGCGACGCGCGGCGCGCGCAGCGCATGCGGCGCGATGCCGGCCGGCGCGTCGATTCGGCTGTTTCCGCCGCCGCTGTTGCGATCGTTGCCGCGGCTGCGGCCGCTTTCACGCGCGCGGACGATCGCCTGCACGACGAGCGCCGCGACGAGCGCGAGCACCCAGCCGATCCCGTAGACGCCGACGATCGACGCGTAGCCGGCGAGCGGCCCGTCGACTTGCGCGTAGCCGCTCGCGAGCCACGGAAAGCCGGTGAGCACGTTGCCGCGCAGCCATTCGCCGACGGCCCACGCGCTCGCGAACGCGAACGCGCCGTGCCAGGTCGGCGAGAACGGACGCGGGTCGGCCGCCTTGCCGTTTCGCGCGTGCCCCGCGCAGAACGACCAGAGCCCCGCCGAGAACGCCGGATAGATCGACAGGTACAGGCAGAACAGCACGAGCGCGCCGCCCGCGAGCGGCGCGGCCATCTCGCCGTACACGTGCATGCTGATGTAGAGCCACCAGATGCCGGTGATGAAGTTGCCGAAGCCGAACGCGCCGCCCGTGGCCGCCGCGTGCTTCCAGCTCGTCGTGCGCGTCAGTTGCGCGAACAGCCATGCGAACACGACGAGCTGCAGCCAGCCGCCGTGCGGCGTCGGCGCGAACGTCAGCGTGTTGGCCGCGCCGGCGAGGAGCGCGGCCGGATAGTGCCAGACGGGCAGCGCACGGCCGGCGGCCGTTGCGGAGACGCTCGATTGCGAGCGGGTCGAGATCGGTTCGGCCATGCGTTGCGTCGAAGGAGCGGGTGGGGAGGCGTGGGCGCGTCAGTCTTCGCCGGCCGAGCCGCTGCGCCGGCCGGCGAGCGGCGCGCGGCGCACGAGCAGCACGTGAATCTGGCGGGCGTCGCCGCGCTGGATCTCGAACAGCAGGTCGCCCAGGCGCACTTTCTCGCCGCGATGCGGGACGCGGCCGAAATGGTGCGTGATGAGGCCGCCGATCGTGTCGACTTCGTCATCGGGGAAATCGGTGCCGAACGTTTCGTTGAACTGCTCGATCTCGGTCAGCGCGCGCACGCGGTAGCGGCCGTCGGGCGCGGCGATGATGTTGCCGGCTTCCTCGTCGAAGTCGTATTCGTCCTCGATGTCGCCGACGATCTGCTCGAGCACGTCCTCGATCGTGATGAGGCCGGCGACGCCGCCGTATTCGTCGACGACGATCGCGAGGTGGTTGCGGTTCACGCGGAAGTCGTGCAGCAGCACGTTCAGCCGCTTTGATTCGGGGATGAAGACGGCGGGGCGCAGCATCCCGCGCACGTCGAATTCCTCTTCCGCGTAGAAGCGCAGCAGATCCTTCGCGAGCAGCACGCCGATCACGTTGTCGCGGTTGTCTTCGTATACCGGATACCGCGAGTGCGCCTTTTCGAGCACGAACGGGATGAAGTCCTCGGGCTTGTCGGCGATGTTGAGCGCGTCCATCTGCGCGCGGGGCACCATGATGTCGCGTGCGCACAGGTCGGACACCTGGAACACGCCCTCGATCATCGACAGCGAATCGGCGTCGATCAGGTTGCGTTCGTGCGCATCCTGCAGGATTTCGAGGAGCTCGGCCCGCGAATCGGGCTCGGGCGAGATGAAGTCGGTCAGACGCTCGAGCAGTGAGCGTTTTTCAGGCGGTTTGTCGGCGGATTTTCGACTGGGATACGAATCGTTCATGGTGGTGCGCCCCGCGAATCGGGAGCGCGCTGTCACGGAATAGGCAAGGATACACCAAGGTCGTGGCGCGTCCGTGTCGACGGGCGGGCGCGCTGGCCGAAGCGGCGTGTCGCGCGGTTCCGGCCGGGCGGCGCGGCCTCGGGCGCGCTTCCATCGTAGCGCAGAAACGCCTGCGCGGGCAGCGTTGGAAAAAAAGCGGCGGATGCGATGCGGCGCGCGCGGCCGCTCGTCGCACTGGCCGTCCGCGTTCGCGTTCGCCGACGGCCGATGGCTTCGAACGCTTCAGCCTCCGGCGGCTACCGGCACCTACCGGCAGCGCGCGAGCAGCGCTTCGAGCGCGCGGTCGGGCATTCCGCTGTCGCGCAGTGCATCGACGGTGCGGCTCACGTAGTCGAGCGTCGTGCCGTAGCGGCCGCTCGCGCAGCCGAACACGGCTCTCACGACGTCGTCGGTCAGCTTGCCGGTGTAGGTCGGCACGTCGCGCCGCATCACGAACGCGAGCGCGCGGACCCGCTCGCCGCCCGCGAGCGCGCATGGCAGCCATGCGGGCCGGTACGAGCCCATCGCCATCTCGCGCCGCCAGAGCGCTTCGAGGTGCGCCACCGCGGTGCCGCCGGCGAGCCGGAACGCGAGCCCCGTGCACGAGCCGCCGCGGTCGAGCGCGAGCACGAGCCCAGGCTGCTCGGGCGTGCCGCGGTTCACGCGCGACCACAGGTAGAGCCCGCGGTGGTAGCCGTGGACCTTCGCGCGCAGCGCCTCGACGGCCGGCATCCCCGGGTTCCAGATCAGCGAGCCATAGCCGAACAGCCACAGGTCGCTCGTGCGATTCCAGCCGGCGAGCGTCGCGTCGAGCGATGCCGCGAGCTCGTCGTCGCTCAGGTGGCGCGCCTCGCCGAGCGACGGAGGATAGGGGCAGCGGGTGGAGGCGGAGCGGTTCACGGCGGCGGAGCGGTCAGCGCGGCGCCAATCAGCGGTACGGATTCGGGAAGCCGAGCTTCGCGAGGATGTCGATTTCGAGCGCTTCCATCTCGGCCGCGTCTTCTTCGCCGCGCTCGTGGTCGTAGCCCTGCGCGTGCAGCGCGCCGTGCACGAGCAGATGCGCGTAATGCGCGACGAGCGTCTTGCCCTGCTCTCGCGCCTCCTTTTCGACGATGGGGCAGCACAGCACGAGATCCGCGACCGTGACGCCGTCCGGCTCCTCGCCGTACGCGAAGGTCAGCACGTTCGTCGCGTAGTCCTTGTGCCGATAGCTGTGGTTGAGCGCGCGCCCCTCGTCGGCGCCGACAAAGCGCACGGTGAACTGAGCGTCGGAGAAGATCGCGGGTTCGAGCCATTCGGCGATCACCTTGCGCTTGGGCAGCGGCTTGCGCTGCGCGTCGCCGATCTCGTCGCCGTACTGAACCGCGAGATCGAGCTCGGGCTCGCGGTCCGGCGCGTCTTCGCCCGCCTCGTCCATGTCGCCCGCCTCGTCGTGCGCGAAGCCGGGGTTCTCGTCGGCGCCGGCTTCGACCGTCACGCTATCGTAGTGCTCGGGGCGCAGCGCGATCGTCGCGCGCCGCGACGGGTCCGCGTGCTGCGCGACGATCGCGACGGCCGCGTCGCCCGAACTGCCGGACAGGTCGAACGTCAGGCTGCGGCCGTCGGCGAAATCGACGCGCAGCGCCTGCGCTTCGACCGTCTTGACTTTGCCCTTCGCATCGAACAGCGACAGGCGGGGACACTCGGGTTGCGCCGCTTCGGCGCGTATGGACTTGGAGGAACGGGACGATTTCATCACGCTGACGTCGGTTTGAACGCGGTTGAGGATACACCAAACGGACGAGCGTCCGGAGGGCGTTTCGCCGATCGCCGCAGGCCGGCGAGCGACCGGCGCGGGGCCGTTCGGGATGCCGGCGGGCGGCGCTGCGGGCGGTGTGGCGGCAGGCTTTTTGCGACGCGAATGGCCGATGCGCGGTCGACGGTTCGCCGATATGCGTCGCGCGTGCGCGTCGCCTGGCTGGAGAGCATCGCCCGGGCGCGGCGCCGGCCGGCGCGCGGTTGTCGAAGGAACGACGCGGGATCGGCAAGCATGGCGCCGTGTGGCTCGGAATCCGGTGATCACCCACGGCTGCGCGGTTCTGATCGATGCTGTTGCAATGCGAACGGCGAACGATCGATCGGACATCCCGGCGATCAAAGTGACCCATTGGCCCTATCGGCCCAATGGGCCCAAATGGGCCCGTGCTCCGATGATCAAGCGCCTGAACGAACGGCGCAAAGCGGACACGGCGCATGGAACGCGCGGCCCGCCGAGCGCGTCGCGCGCGTCGCGCGACCGCGGCCGTCCGCCGACCGCGTCGGCCGCCCGACCGGACCGGCTCGCCCGTCTCGGCCCCGCTTATTCGTCCTTGTGCTGCGCGTGGAACTCGTCGTAAGCCTCGACGATCCGCGCGACGAGCGGATGCCGGACCACGTCCGCGCTCGTGAAGCGCGTGAGCGCGATGCCGCGCACGCCGGAGAGCACCTGCTGCGCCTCGACGAGCCCGCTCTTGTGCCCGCGCGGCAAGTCGACCTGGCTCGTGTCGCCCGTGACGACCGCCTTCGAGCCGAAGCCGATCCGCGTGAGGAACATCTTCATCTGCTCGGGCGTCGTGTTCTGCGCCTCGTCGAGGATGATGAACGCGTGGTTCAGCGTGCGGCCGCGCATGTACGCGAGCGGCGCGATCTCGATCATCTGGCGCTCGAACATCTTCGCGGTCTTGTCGAAGCCGAGCAGGTCGTACAGCGCATCATAGAGCGGCCGCAGGTACGGATCGACCTTCTGCGCGAGGTCGCCCGGCAGGAAGCCGAGCCGCTCGCCCGCCTCGACGGCCGGGCGCGTCAGCACGATGCGCTTGACCTGGTCGCGCTCGAGCGCGTCGACCGCGCACGCGACCGCGAGATACGTCTTGCCGGTGCCCGCCGGCCCGACGCCGAACGTGACGTCGTGCGACAGGATCTGCTTCAGATACTCGCGCTGCGCGGGCGTGCGCCCGCGCAGATCGGCGCGGCGCGTGTAGAGCTTCGGCGCCGCTTCGTCGGCGTGCGGCTCTTCGCCGATGTGCACGACGGGCTCGTCGAACGGATGGTCCGGATCGCCGCGAAAGCGCACGTCGAGCGCTTCGGTTTCGCCTTCGCCTTCGCCGTTGCCTCTGCGCCGCGGATTGCCCGGATGGCGGGCCTCGACGAGCGCGAGCTGGATGTCGTCGACCGACAGCGGATCGCGCGCGCGGTTGTAGAAGTTCTCGAGCGCCACGAGCGCGGTTCTCGCGCCGCGGCCGCGAATCGCGATCCGGTGGCCGCGCCGCGAGAGCGTCACGTCGAGCGCCTGTTCGATCTGCCGCAGATTTTCGTCGAGCGGGCCGCAGAGATTCGCGAGGCGCGCGTTGTCGTCGCGCGGCGCGGTGAATTCCAGTGCTTGAGCAGTTTTCAAAGTGGCGTCGGGTTCCTGTAGCGTCAGTGCGTGGCGGCGCTCGCGCCGTCGTGCGCGAGCACGAGCTCGCCGCGCAGCGAGTGCGGATACGCGTGATTGATCTTCACGTCGATCATCTGGCCGATCAGGCGCGAGTGCGCCGCGAGCGGCGCGGGGAAATTCACGACCCGGTTGTTCTCGGTGCGGCCCGCGAGCTCGTTCGGGTCCTTGCGCGACGGCCCCTCGACGAGGATCCGCTCGACCCTGCCGACCATCGACTGGCTGATGCGCGCGACGTTCTCCTCGATCGTCGCCTGCAGATGTTGCAGGCGTTCGAGCTTGACCCCGCGCGGCGTGTCGTCGGCGAGGTTCGCGGCCGGCGTGCCGGGGCGCGGGCTGTAGATGAACGAGAAGCTCGTGTCGTAGCTCATCTCGTGCACGAGCGCCATCGTCTTGTCGAAGTCGGCCTCGGTCTCGCCGGGGAAGCCGACGATGATGTCCGTCGACAGCGACAGGTTCGGGCGGATCGCGCGCAGCTTGCGGATCAACGATTTGTATTCGAGCACCGTGTAGCCGCGCTTCATTGCCATCAGGATGCGATCCGAGCCGTGCTGGACGGGCAGGTGCAGATGGTCGACGAGCTTCGGCACCTTCGCGTAGACGTCGAGCAGGCGCTGCGTGAATTCCTTCGGGTGCGACGTCGTGTAGCGGATCCGCTCGATGCCGGGGATGTCGGCGACGTATTCGATCAGCGTCGCGAAATCGGCGACGTCGTGCGCGCCCGCCGGCAGCGCGCCACCGAATTTTCCACGGTAGGCGTTCACGTTCTGGCCGAGCAGCGTGACTTCGCGCACGCCCTGATCGGCGAGGCCGGCGATCTCGGTCAGCACGTCGTCGAGCGGGCGCGAGACTTCGTCGCCGCGCGTGTACGGCACGACGCAGTAGCTGCAGTACTTCGAGCAGCCTTCCATGATCGACACGAACGCGCTCGGGCCCTCGACGCGCGCGGGCGGCAGGTGATCGAACTTCTCGATCTCCGGGAACGTGATGTCGACCTGCGCGCGGCCGCTTTCGCGGCGCGCGTCGATCATCTGCGGCAGGCGGTGCAGCGTCTGCGGGCCGAACACGAGGTCGACGTACGGCGCGCGCGCGACGATCGACGCGCCTTCCTGGCTCGCGACGCAGCCGCCCACGCCGATCAGCAGATCCGGCTTCGCCTCCTTCAGCTCGCGCACGCGGCCGAGATCGGAGAACACCTTCTCCTGCGCCTTTTCGCGCACCGAGCAGGTGTTGAACAGGATGATGTCCGCGTCTTCCGGGGTGTCGGTCTTCTCCAGCCCTTCGGCCGCATTGAGCACGTCGACCATCTTGTCGGAGTCGTACTCGTTCATCTGGCAGCCGAAGGTCTTTACGTAAACTTTCTTGGTCATGAGGATTCGCCGTTCGCAGTGGTTGACCTGGGGGCGTCGTTCAAAATGAATCAGGGGGACGGATCAGCGCGCCGCCAGCCGCGCGATGCGCGCGCTGCGTACGGGAAGATGCCGCCGGGAAAGCTTTTCATTATAGCTTTTCAGGCCCCGCCGGGCGGGGCAGGCTGGCCCGGCGTCACCGGCACGCGTTCAACAGATCCTCGAGCGCCTTTTCCTCCCGCGCGAAGCGCTCGACGAGAAAATCGAGCAGCACCCGCACGCGCGGCGCCATGTAACGCTTGCTGTGATAGATCGCGTGCAGCGGCGCGTCGTGGTGCCGCCACTCGGGCAGCAGCACCTTGAGCCGGCCCGCGCGGACGTCGCGCGCGATGTCCCAGATCGATTCCAGCGCGATTCCGTAACCGCGGATCGTCCATTCGCGCGTGAGGCCGCCGTCGTTAGTCTCGTGCGCGGTTGCGAGCGGCACCGTGTAGGTCTGCGTGTCGTCGTCGCGCGTGAAGCGCCACACGTTGAGCGGTCCCGACGCGACCGTGATCACGTTGCATGGAAAGCGGGCCAGATCGAGCGGCTCCTTCGGCGAGCCGTACTTGTCGACGAACGCGGGCGATGCGCACAGCACGCGCCGGTTCGCCGCGAGCCGCCGCGCGATCAGCGCGCCGTCGGGCGGCGCGGCGAAGCGGATCGCGAGATCGATCTCGTCTTGCCACAGATTCGACGACGAATCCGATGCCGTCACCGAAAACGTCACGTCCGGATAGCGCGCGTTGAATTCGTCGAGCCAGTCGAGCAGTTGATTGCGCCCGAAATCCGCCGTCGACGACAGCCGCACCTTGCCGCTCACGACGTTGCGCCCTTCCTGCAGCATCGCGTCCGCGTCGTCGAGCGCCCGCAGCGCTTGCCGGCAGCAGTTCAGGTATAGGCGGCCCTCGTCGGTGAGCCGCAGCCGCCGCGTCGAGCGCTCGAACAGGCGCGTCGACACTTGCGCCTCCAGCTTCGCGAGCCGCGCGCTCGCCGCGGCGGGCGTCAGGTTCAGCTTGCGCCCGGCGGCCGACAGGCTGCCGAGCTCCGCCGCCTCGACGAACAAGCGGATGTCGCCCAGTTGATCCATGCTATTTCAAGATAATTTTTGAAAATGATTCAAATGCTACGCCAATTATCAAAAATCTTCGGATTCGGGACAATGCGCGCTCGTCAGATTTTTTGATGCGGTGCGGCATGGGTCGCGCCGCGTCCGTCCCGCACCGGAGCGTCTCATGCCTCTACCGTTACTCGCGCTCGCGATCAGCGCGTTCGCCATCGGCACCACCGAATTCGTCATCATGGGCCTGTTGCCCGACGTCGCGCGCGACCTCGCGGTCACGCTGCCGTCCGCCGGCCTCCTCGTGAGCGGCTATGCGCTCGGCGTCGCCGCGGGCGCGCCGCTCCTCGCCGTGCTGACGAGCCGGATGCCGCGCAAGGCCGCACTGCAACTGCTGATGGCGATCTTCATCGCCGGCAACGTGCTGTGCGCGCTCGCGCAGAGCTACGGGATGCTGATGATCGCGCGCGTCGTCACGTCGTTCGCGCATGGCTCGTTCTTCGGCATCGGCGCGGTCGTCGCCGCATCGCTCGTGAGCGTCGACAGGCGCGCGAGCGCGATCGCGCTGATGTTCACGGGGCTCACGCTCGCGAACGTGCTCGGCGTGCCGTTCGGCACCTTCGTCGGTCAGACGCTCGGCTGGCGGGCGACGTTCTGGATCGTCGCGGCGCTCGGCGTCGCGGCGCTCGCCGGCATTGCCGCGCTCGTGCCGAAGCAGCGCGACGCGGCGGGCGCGGCGCTCGGCCGCGAGCTGCGCGTGCTCAAGGAGCCGCAGGTGTGGCTCGCGCTCGCGATGACGGTGCTCGGCTTCGGCGGCGTGTTCGTCGTGTTCACTTACATCGCGCCGATCCTCGAGGACGTGACGGGCTTCTCGCCGCACGCGGTGTCGCTCGTGCTCGTGCTGTTCGGCGCCGGGCTCACGGTCGGCAACATGATCGGCGGCCGGCTCGCGGATCGCGCCCTGATGCCGTCGCTGATCGCGATTCTCGTCGCCCTGATCGCCGTGATGGCGGTGTTCGCGAAGACGAGCCATCTGCCCGCCGCGGCCGCCGTCACCGTGTTCGTCTGGGGAGGCGCTGCTTTTGCGACGGTTCCTCCGTTACAGTCTCGTGTCGTCGAGAAGGCCGCGCACGCGCCGAATCTCGCGTCGACGCTGAACATCGGCGCGTTCAACGTCGGCAATGCGGGCGGCGCATGGCTGGGCGGCGTCGCGCTTTCGCACGGGGTGCCGCTCGACGCGCTGCCTTGGGTGGCGGCCGTCGTCACGCTCGCCGCGCTCGCGGTCACGGTGCTCGCCGCGCGGCTCGATACGCGCGTCTCATCGGGTGCGGCTGCAACAGCGCAATGACGCATTGCAAAACGCAGTCCTCTGCGATCCTGATAACAGTGTGAAGATAACTTTGTTTGATGGCCCCGTAGCGGATGTTAGTCTTTGCCTCACCTGAAACCGCTGGGCCCGCTCAGGCCCTGGAGGCAACGTCATGCATTCACCGTTGGCGCTTGTTCGCGATGTGTCTTCACCGGATGCCGCTGCGGCGGCCGACGCCGATGCGTCGCACGCGTCGTTCGATGCGCTCGAGCGGCTCGTCGGCGTGAATCTCGCGCGGCTGCGCGCGGAACGCCAATTGTCGCTCGACGCGCTCGCGCGGCTCTCCGGCGTGTCCCGCGCGATGCTCGCGCAGATCGAATCGGCGCGCAGCGTGCCGTCGATCAAGGTGCTCTGCAAGGTCGCGGCCGCGCTGAAGGTGTCGGTCGCCGCGTTCCTGCGCCGCCATGCGGTCAACGGCTTCGAGCATCTGAGCGCCGAGCGCGCGGTGCGCGTCGTCAGCTCGAACGGGCGCTTCTCCGCGCGCGCGCTGTATCCGGAAGGCGAGCCCGCAGTCGCCGAGTTCCACGAGCTGCGGATCGCGCCCCTGCACACCGAGCCCGGCGCGCCGCGCGCGCCCGGCACCAGCGTGAATCTCGTCGTCAGCGAAGGCACGCTCGAAGTCAGCATCCACGATCGCCGCCAGTTGCTCGCGACGGGCGACGCGATCGTCTTCGACGCCGATCAGCCGTACGCGCTGCGCAACCCGGGCGACACCGAGGCGCGCGCGTTCCGCGTGACGGTGAACGCCGAAGTGCCGCCGCGCTGGCACGTGCCGGCGTGACGTGATGTCGCGATTCGCAGCGCGCCTGCGCGCGGCGCGGTTTAGACGGATTCGTCAGTAGGGCCTTGTCGGGTTCCCGCTGCGGCGAATCCGTAGCTGTTGTATGCTTCACCGGCCGGTTCGTCCGGCAATCAGTGCGTCTTCAGGGCGGGGCGAAATTCCCCACCGGCGGTAGGCCGGCATGTTGCCGGCGAGCCCGCGAGCGCCCGCGCGATGCGCGGGGTCAGCAGATCTGGTCCGATGCCAGAGCCGACGGTCATAGTCCGGATGAAAGAAGATGTGCAGATAGTCATGTGCGCCCAGCCTCGTCCGCGGCGCGCGCGATGTCATGCGCGCGGTGCGGAAGCGGCGTCGCGCTGTCTGTTTGCTGAGCCCTGAAACGTTTTTCGCCCCAATCTTTTCCGCGAGGAGCGTTTCACATCATGTCGTTTCCGTTGCCTTCGAAGTCGGCGCCCGCCGACGCTTTCTCCGATTTCCCGTTGCTCGATGCCGAACCGGTGCCGCCGCGCATTGCCGCCGCGCTCGCCGCGCTGCGTGAAGGGCGCGCGGTCGTGCTGCAGGACGATCACGACCGCGAGAACGAAGCCGATCTGATCGTCGCCGCCGAGCGGCTCACCGACGAGACGATGGCGCTTTTGATCCGCGAGTGCAGCGGCATCGTCTGCCTGTGCCTGACGGACGAAAAGGTGCGCGCGCTCGAGCTGCCGCCGATGGCGCAATTGAACGAGAGCAAGAACGGCACTGCGTTCACGGTGTCGATCGAGGCGCGCGCCGGCGTGACGACGGGGGTGTCGGCCGCCGATCGCGTGACGACGATCCGCGCGGCGATCGCCGACGATGCAAAGCCGCACGACATCGTGCGCCCCGGCCACGTGTTTCCGCTGCGCGCGGCGCCGGGCGGCGTGCTCGCGCGGCGCGGCCACACCGAGGGCACCGTCGATCTCGCGATCCTCGCCGGGCTGAAGCCCGCCGGCGTGCTGTGCGAGCTGATGAATCCGGACGGCACGATGACGCGCGGCGCGGATGTCGAGCGGTTCGCCGCGCAACACGGGCTGCCGATGCTGACGATCGCCGAGCTCGTCGAGTTTCGCGAACGGCTCGCGTCGTTGCGCGAGCGCGAGCGGGAACGCGACGCGTGCTGCGAGGATGTTGCCTGATCGGCTCCGGTTCGGCGGGCGATACGCGATCCGCGTGCGGCGCGCGAGCCGCGCCGCGCGCGAAGCGGCTCCGCCCGGCTACGACTGCGCGTCGCCGAATTCGCCGCGCACGCCCGCCTCGACGAGCGCGGGCAGCTCGTCCATCGAGCGCATGATCCGTGTGACGCCCATCTTGCGCAGCGCATCCTCATAGCCGCCGGGGATGTGGCTCGCGCCGACGAACGCGATCGTCTTCATGCCGGCCGCGCGCGCCGCGTTCAGCCCCGATACGCTGTCCTCGACGACGACGCAGCGCGCCGGCTCGACGCCGAGCGTGCGCGCCGCGTGCAGATACACGTCCGGATAGGGCTTCGGCCGCGCGACCTGCTCGGCGCTGAACACGCGCTCGCCGAACACGTCGGTGAGCGCCGCGCGCTTGAGCGAGTTGCGCACGCGTTCGAGCCGGCTGTTCGACACGACGGCGGCGGGCAGCGCGATTCTTGTCAGCGCGTCGCGCACGCCCGCGATCGGCGCGAGCCATTGCGCGAGTCCGATCTCGATGTTGTGCTCGATCGTATCGAGGAAATCCGCCGGCATCGCGATGCCGTGGCGCGCTTCGAGACCCGCGAGGAAGCGCGATGTCTGCTGGCCGAACGCGGCTTTCGCGTCGGCCGCGAAATCGATCGCGGGGAACGTGGCCGACAGCGTGTCGAACAGCACGCGATCGGCGATCACTTCGCTGTCGACGAGCACGCCGTCGCAGTCGCAAATGAGGTGGTCGAGCATAGGGACAACAAAAAGGGTGAGGCGACGAAGCGCCATGATACGTGCTTTGCCGGCGGCGGGCGCGGTTTGTCGAAGGCGGCGGGGGCAGGGGCCGCGCGGCGTGCGGTGCGGCGCGCTCGTTCGCGCGCGCCGCCGCTACGCCGCTACGCCCGCCGCGAGCGCTTGCGGCGTGATCTTCAGCATCACGACGCCAGCGATGATCGTCGCGATGCCCACCCATTGCAGCGCGCTCGGCCGCTCGCCGCGCACGAAGAAGCCGAGCAGCGCCGTGACGCCGCTCGCGAGCGAGCTCAATACGGTGACGATCGCGACGTGTCCCGTCGTCGAGCCGTATGCGAGCGAGAAGAAGCCGACGAGGCTGAACACGCTGATCGACAGGATCAGCAGGACGATCGAGCCGGGCGGCGCGGACAGGTTGCGCGCGCGGGCGAGCGCCGCGAACAGGGTCACGACGGCCGTCAGGTAATAGATCCACAGCGCGCTGACGACGCCCAGGCTCTTGACCGCGAACGCGCCCTGCAGCCAGAAGCCGAGCCCGAACATCGCGGCCGACAGCAGCGCGAAGCCGATCGACGCGGGCGATTCCGTTTTGCCGTCCGCCGACTTCGAGATGCTTGCGAGGCTCGCGCCGACGATGCAGAGCGCGAGGCCCGCGATCGCGAATTGCGTGATCGACTGGCCGGTCGCGAGCGACAGGATCGTCGTCACCGCGCCGTACAGCGACACGATCGGCGCGACGACCGACGCCTTGCCGATCGCGAGCGCCCTGAGCAGCGCGGCCATCGCGATCAGGTTGCAGACAGCCGCGAGGATGCCGACGCCGAAGCCCGCGTCGATCGTCGCGATGCGCAGCGAAGACGGATGCAGCGCGAGCGACGCGGTGAGGATCAGGAACCCGAACGACTGGCTGTAGAACAGCGACTTCGTGACGCCGACGCGTCGCGCCGCGTGTCCCGCGAGAAAATCGGTGCTGCCCCAGCACAGTGCCGACAGCAAGCCCATCAGAATCGCCATGTCGTTCCCTCGTCTGTCTATCGTGTGTCTTTCGATCTTCCATCGTCGTGCCGGCGCTTGCGCGTCGCGCGGCTCAGCCGAGCTCGACGCGCACGGCGTCGGCGAGCGCGCGCGCGTGGCGCATCGCTTCGTCGCAGGTTCGGCCGTGCGCGAGCACGTAGCCGATCACCGAGCCGAAATTCCTCGATGCGCACGTCGATTCGAGCGGCAGCTTCCGGAAGCCGCTCGCGACGTAATGCGCATTGCCCGGCGCGAACGTCACGTCGCGCACGACGCCCGCCGCCGGCGCGAACACGAACGCGTCCGCGACGAAGTCGTAGCGAGCGGGCTCTCGCGGCGCGACGGGCCGATCGATTCCGCAGACGAAATCTATCAGATGCCCGACCATGTCGATACCCGTCGTCAGCGCGATCTGCCTGACGGCGCGCGCGCCCGCGATCCGCAGGTTGATCTCGACGAGCACCGGCCCGGCTTCCGCGAGGATGAATTCGACGTTCAGCGCGCCGCCCGCGAGGCCGAGCAGGTTCACCCAGTCGACGATCTCGTCCGCGATCGCTTCTTTGTCGACGGCGGGCAGATCGGACGGATGCGAGATGCCCGTCATGCACAGGCTGTCGTGCGGCGACACGAAGATCCGGTTGATCCCGAGCACGTGCCAGCGGCCGCCGTTGTGCAGCAGCTCCGCGCCGTAGAAGGGCCCTTCGACGAAGGCTTCGGCGAGGAACTCGCGGTGCCGGGTGCCGAGCATCGACACGCCCTCGCCCGAGCGGAAGCGCTCGACGGCGGCGCGATAGTCGGCCTCGTTCGCGCACAGGCTGACGCCGTAGGCGCCCGCGTCGCGCAGCGGCTTGAGCACGCATGGAAAGCCGATGTCGGGGCGCGGCGCGAAGCGGTCGGCCGACAGCACCTGGTATCCCGGCTGCCGGTAGCCGTGCTCTCGCAGCTTGTCGCGCACGCGCGCCTTGTCGTATGCATTGCGCAGCCCGGCCAGCGACGGATGCGGCAGACCGAGCGCGTCGGCGAGCTCCGATGCCGGAATCATCACGTCGTCGTAGCAGCCGAGCACGGCGCCCACCGGCAGCCGCAACGCGTCGATGCGCTCGCGCATCGCGCCGGCGTCGCGCGTGTCGACGTGATGGACCGCGTCGAAGAGATTCAGATCGAGGTCGTCGAACAGCACCTTGTTCCTCGCGTGCATCGACGTGAACAGCACGGGCGCGTAGCCGAGCGAACGGATGTAGCCGATGCCCGCGCATTCGATCGGGCGGGCTTCGACGAACAGAAAGGTCTTCATGGGCATTCCCCGGGCGGGCGCGACGGCGCGGCCGCCGCCGCGACGCGGGCGGCGCGCGGTTCGCCGCGCCCGTGCGTCACGAGATGAAGTTGAAATATCCGGATTCCGAAAAATCCTTGCCGGCCTGCTTGAACCGCTGCGTCGGAAACGGGAAGTTACAGTCCAGATACTTCTGCGCGAAGAAGAGCGCCGAGCGGTCGGACAGCCCGATTTCGCCGAGCCGTCTCGCCGCGTCGGTGGGCGGGGCGTCGCCGAGACTGTCGATGTGATCGATGATGACGTTCTTCACGCCGCTGCCGTCTGGCATCCGGATTTTCGGGCGATCGATGATGTAGTCCGGCAGCACGTCGCGGAACGCCTCGCGCAGGATGTGCTTCTCGACGCCGCGGTGCAGCTTGTAGGAAAAGTCGAGGCTCAGCACGTAATCGATCAGCTCGGCGTCCATGAACGGCACCCGCGCCTCGACCGTGTTGCGCATGCTCGCGCGATCGACGCGCTGCAGATCGGTCCGGTGCAGGTTGTTGAGCCGATAGAGCGACAGCGCGCCGGGCTGCGCGTGGGTCTTGAAGAGATCGTAGCCGCCGAAGATCTCGTCGCTGCCCTCGCCGCAGAGCGCCACCTTGAAGCCGAGCTTGTTCGCGATGTAGTAGCCGAAATGCGCGATCGTCGAATCGATTGCGTCGATCTTCTCGAAGAATTCGCCGTAATAGACCGCGTCGTCGATGTTCTCGAGCAGGTCCTGCTTCGTGAACGTGTAGATCACGTGGCGAATGCCGTGCTCGGCGCAGTAGCGGTGCGCGATCTCGATGTCGTTCGAGCCGGGCAGGCCGAACGAGATCGCGGTCACGTCCGGATGATGGCGATGCGCGAGCTGCAGCACGATCGCGCTGTCGATGCCGCCGCTGAACATCACGCAGATCGGCAGGTCCGTGTCGACGCGGCGCCGCACCGAATTCTCAAGCAACGCGCGCACGCGCGCCTTCGCTTCGTCGAAGCTGTCGCGGCTCACCGGATGGCTGTTGTCGTACGACACGTACCTGATCGTTTCCTGGCCGTCGAACAGCGTGCCGGGCGCGAGCGTTTCGATCCGCGCGTTCACGTGCGTGAGCGCCTTGAGCTCCGACGCGACGTGCCAGACGCCGTCGCGCTGCGCGTAATAGAGCGGCTTGATGCCGACGTGGTCGCGCCCGATCAGGAATCTACCGTTCAGGTTGTCGAACAGCACGAAGCTGAACATGCCGTCGAGCTTCGTCGCGAACGACGGGCCGTACTCGAGGTACGCGCGCAGCAGCACTTCGGCGTCGCCCGCGTGGCTGAAGCGGTGGCCGCGCGCGGCGAGCTCGTCGCGCAATTCCTTGTAGTTGTAGATTTGCCCGTTGAGCACGACGTGCAGGTCGCGCTCGTGATCGGACACCGGCTGGCGCGCATGGTCGCGCTCGACGATCGCGAGGCGGTTCGTCGCCAGTCCGAAGCGTTCGCGAATCAGATTCTCGTTGAAGCGCGACGCGTCTCCGCGGTGCGCGATCTTCGACATCAACGCGGTCAGCGAACGCTCGATGCCGTCGACCGCCGCGCGCTGCGTGCTGAAAATTGCCCCAATTCCGCACATGTCTTTTCTCTCGTGAGTGGATTCGATGGCGCGGCCGGCGCTCACGCGCGCGCCGCGGCGACGTTCGGATAGATCAGCTCGTCGACGTTCGCGCCGATCGAGCCGATGTCGGCGAAGTAGTCGGGATACGTCTGTCCGACGTGATGCGGCTCCTTGATCAGCACCGGATGCTCGCAGTGCAGGCCGATCGTCGTGAGCGCCATGATGAGCCCGTGGTCGTAGTGGCCGTCGACGACCGCGCCGCCGCGGTAGCCGCGCGGATTGCCGTGGATGATCAACTGATCGACCTTCTCCTCGGAGCGCACGCCGAGCTTGTCGAGCTCGCGGCGGAAATCCGAGATGCGGTCCGATTCCTTGTAGCGGATGTGCTCGATGTTGTAGAACGTGCTCGTGCCGTCAGCGAATGCAGCGCGGCCGGCGAGCGCGGGCACCGCGTCCGGCGCGAGCGAGCCGTCGAAGTCCTGCGCGCGGATCGACGCGCCGCCGCGGATGCGGATACGGTTGCCGGGCAGCTCGTCGATCAGCGTGCCGGTGTCGGTCAGATAGCGGATCACCGCGCCGCTGCCGAGCTCTTCCTCGAAGAAGCCGTTGAGCGTGACGTCCGACGCGAGCGAGCCGCACAGCGCGAGGATCGCGGCCGTGCTCGCCGGGTCCGCGCCGACCGTGAATTCGGACGGCTCGAAGCGGTCGCGGCCCGGCACGAAGAAGCGGCGAAAGGGCGCGTCGTACTCGACGGCGACGCCCGCGTGCGCGAGATTGTTGATCGTCGTGTGCACCATGGACGGCGCGGTGATGTGATCGACCACGTCGATCTCGAGATCGCGCTCGCCGATCGCGCCGAGATAGAGCAGGCCGCTCAGGAACTGCGAGCTCTTCTTGCACGACACTTCGGTATGCCTGCCGAGCTCGCGCGTCGAGCGGATGCTGATCGGCAGCCGGGCCTCGGGGCCGACCGCTTCGCATTCGACGTTCAGCCGGCGCAGCGCGGCGACCATCTCCGCCTGCGAGCGCACGCCGAGCGAATAGCGGTATTGCGTGACGAACTCGGTGTCCGGCAGGTAGCCCGCGACGCCCATCAGCAGGCGCAGCACGACGCCGGAGTTGCCCGGATCGAAGACGATCTTGCGATCGACGTGCACCACGTCGACGCCCTTGACGACCGTCGTGTCGCCCTCGCTCGAGAACGACGCGCCGAGCCGTTCGCAGTTGTGCTTCATCGCGTTCGAGTTGAAGCCCGTCGCGACGTTGCGGATCGTGCTGATGCCGGGCGTGAGCGCCGCGGTCAGGAGCGCGCGCGTCGACGAGCTCTTCGACGCGGGAAGGTCGATGGTGCCGCTCAGCGTCGAAGTGTTCTTCACTTCGACGAACGACGGCTGGAGACGATCGCTGGTGGTCATGGCTACTCCGTAATCGTGAATGGGCGAGGGGCCGGCCGGCTAGGCGATTTCGGCGCCCAACGTCCTCAGGGTGTCGATGAATCGGGGAAATCCGTCGTCGAGCTTGTCGGTGTCGCGGACGACCGATTTGCGCCGCGCGCCGAGCGCCGCGACGATGTTCGCCGCGCAGATCCGGTGATCGCGATAGCTCGGCAGCTCGGCGCCGCCTTGCAGCGGGCCGTCGCTCATCACGTCGATCTTGTCGAAGCGGCCGACGTCGTTGAACACGAGCGCGCTGCGTCCGCCCATCGCGCGAAGGTTCTCGTTGATCACGAACGCGCGCTGGCACTTGTGGTTGTTGATGCCGTCGACGCCGCCGAAGCGGATCGAATCGCCGAGATTCGATGCGGCCGCGATGATGTTCGTCGCGGCAGACGGCAGCTCGTGCAGCGACAGCTCGCGCGGCGCGCGCCGCGCGGCGCGGTCCCGCTCGCATTCGATCCGCAGCGTATGGCGGACGTCGTCGCGGGTGAGCCGGATGCCGAGTGCGCGATAGACGTCGAACAGCGCCTCTTCGTTGAGCGTATCGCCCGGCCGGTAATTCGCGATGTCGATCGCGCTCGGCGCGCCGACGCTCAGCGCGGCGGATGCGAGATAGCTGAGCGACGTGAAATCGGTCGGGATGCCGATGACGATGTCGTCGGCGCGATACTCGCCGGCTACCAGCCTGCCCGGCGCGCGAACCACGGTGCCGTGCAGCAGCGACATCGCCTTGATCGTCATGTCGATGTAGCCGGCCTGGCTGCCGTCGTCGGCGACGCGCAGCGTCCGCTCGGCCGAGAACGGCGCGACGAACAGCGCGAACGAGATGAACTGCGTGCTTTTGCGCGTCGTGAGCGCAAGGCGCTCCGGATGCGGTTGGCGCGAGATCGTGACGAGATTGCCCGCCTGGCGGCGTGCGTCGATGCCGAGATGCGAGAAGAAGCTGTCGTCGAACACGCTGTCGCGGCTGAACAGCGAATCGTTGCAGCGGATCGTGACGGGCCTGTCCGACAGCGAGGCGAGCGCCGCACTCATCCTGAAGAGCATGCCGGAGCCGGCCGCGTCGATCGTGCCGCTCGCCTCGACGTCGCCGCCGACGCCGCGCAGCGTCAGCGACGTGTCGCCGCGCTCGACGACGGTGAGCCCGAACTGTCGCAGCGCGGCGAACTGCAGTTCGGTCTCCGCGCACCACGATACGTTCTCGATCCGCGTCGTTCTGCCGTTCAGGAGCGCGAGCAGCAGCGCGCGCTGAACGTGCGGCTTCGAAGCGGGAAGCGTCGCGGCGCCCTTGAGTGCGCCGCTCGGGTAGACGGTTGCGTGGCTCATGGCTGCCTCGTATCGGAAAGTCAGTCGCCGACGATCGCCGTCGCGGTGATCTCGACGTAATGCCGGGGCTCGACGAGCGACTTCACCGCGACCGTCGTGTTGACCGGGCGGATGTCGCGAAAGCGCTCGCTGAACGCGCGGCAGTAGTCGTCGAAGTGCTCGAAGCCCGTCAGGTGCGTGACCGTGCTGACGACGTCGCTCAGTTCGGCGCCGAGCTCGTTCAGGTACTTTTCGATCTTGTCGATGATGAACGCGGTCTGCTCGTACGCGTCGTTGCCGATCACGGCGGCGCTGCCGTCCGACGCGACGCAGCCCGCGATGTATACGTGATTGCCGACCCGCTTGCCGCGCGCGTAGCCCATCTTGTCCTCCCAGAAGGAGGGGCTGAAGACGGTTTTCCGGAATTCGCTCGTATCGATGGTGGACATGGTTTTGGCTCGCAAATGAATGGCGTGAAAACAGGAATGGATGGGCGCGATATCGCGTGATTGATTGAGTCGAGGTGACTAATGGCCTCCTTTGACGATTTTCCGAATGTCAGGCTTGTGCGACGCGTGAGTTGAATCATTGAGGACGAGCGCCGCCTTCCCGCGTATCGAAGCGGGCCTTGAATGAAACCGGCAGCCGATTCGCCGTGCCGCAACACGGCCAGCCGTTCGCGTTCACGCGAACAGCACGGCGAAGCCAGGCGAAATCGACGGGATCAGGATGGTGGCAGGCTGGCGCGCCGGGACGCGGCGCGCGTGCGCGCGGCGGGCGGCGCGATTGCGAGGGCCGGCTCGCGTGGCGAGCCGAGGGGACGGCAAATCACATTCGATGCAACGGGTCTTGCGATCATGGCAATCCTTCAGGATAGGGGTTACCGGGTCATCGCGAACACTGGAATCGATGCGACACTGATTTTGTCCGGGCCGATTCACGCCGACCGGCGCAAATCGATCGACGTGCGCAGGCCGGAAATATTGGTATCGATTGGTTTGCTGATTATTTTGATGGCGGGGGATCAGTTCAATTAGGGAAATTGACAACTGATAAAAATGCCAGGATTAACTTTACTTCAGATGGATTTTGTATATTTGATTTGGCGACATAATATTCGGATTGGGCGATATAAAACCCTTTTTTATAAGAAAGTAATTGAATGTCAAATCGGGGCGAGGTCTTTGAAACGATTTCGAATCGTTTCGGCGCGGCGCGCGCCGGAAACGAAAAACCCCCTCGCGCGTCGCCGAGCGAGGGGGCCGGGGTGCCGCCGACCTGCGGCGGAAGGGTTGCGGCGCGGCGCGCGGCCGCGCGGTGTTCAGTGCGTCGTATGCAGATACAGGTACAGGTTCGCCGCGAGCACGCCGCCGAGGAGCGGCCCGAGCACCGGCACCCATGCATAGCGCCAGTCGCTGTCGCGCTTGCCGGGAATCGGCAGCAGCGCGTGCATGATGCGCGGCGACAGGTCGCGCGCGGGGCTCATCGCGTAGCCCGTCGGGCCGCCGAGCGAGATGCCGATGCCGAGCACGAGCAGGCCGACGGGCAGTGCGTCGAGCGCGCCGAGGCCGACTTGCGGCGACGCGAGATACAGCACGCCGAGGATCAGCACGAACGTGCAGATCGCCTCCGTCAGCACGTTGTGCGTGACGCTGCGGATCGCGGGCGCCGTGCAGAACACGGCGAGCTTCAGATCGGGATCGGCTTCCTTCGCGAAGTGCTGGCGATACGCGAGCCACACGAGGAACGCGCCCGCCATGCCGCCCAGCATCTGCGACGCGATATAGCCGCCCACCTTCGCCCAGGCGAACTTGCCCGCGAGCGCGAGGCTGATCGTGACGATCGGATTCAGGTGCGCGCCGGAGAACGACGCGGTCACGTAGACCGCGACGAATACCGCCATCGCCCAACCCATCACGATGACGATGAGGTCCGCGCCTTTGCCTTTGGTCTTCGCGAGCAGCACGTTCGCAACGGCGCCGTTGCCGAGCAGCACGAGGAGAGCCGTGCCGATGAACTCCGCGATATATGGTGACATGATGTGTCTCTCTACCGGTATGGCGGGCTCGCGGCTTGCGTCGCGCGGCCCGCCTGATTGTTGTGAATGTGTCGTTGAAATGTGATCGATACGGATGCCGAACGAACGGGCTTACTGCGTGTCGTCCGCCCACGCCTTCGCCGCGCGCACCGCGCGCTGCCAGCCGGCGAGGCACGAGCCCACCTGTTCGCGCTGCATCGAAGGCGCGAAGCGGCGCTCGAGCTGCCATTGGCTGTGCAGCTCGTCGACGTTCTGCCAGTAGCCGATCGCGAGGCCAGCTAGATACGCGGCGCCGAGCGCGGTCGTCTCGGTGATGCGCGGGCGCACCGCGTCGACGCCGAGCAGGTCGGCCTGGAACTGCATCAGCAGATTGTTCGCGCTCGCGCCGCCGTCGACGCGCAGCTCGCCGATGCGGATGCCCGAGTCGGCTTCCATCGCCTTCAGCACGTCGAGCGACTGGTACGCGATCGAATCGAGCGCCGCGCGCGCGAGGTGCGCGGACGTCGTGCCGCGCGTGACGCCGAAGAGCGACCCGCGCGCGCGCGCGTTCCAGTGCGGCGCGCCGAGGCCGGCGAACGCCGGCACGAGATAGACGCCGTCCGTGTGCGGCACGCTGGCCGCGAGCGCCTCGATCTCCGCCGCGCTCTTGATGATCCCGAGCCCGTCGCGCAGCCATTGCACGACCGCGCCCGCGATGAAGATGCTGCCTTCGAGCGCGTAGTTGACCTTGCCGTCGACCTGCCATGCGATCGTCGTGACGAGGTTGTTCTGCGATTCGATCGGCGTCTCGCCGGTGTTCATCATCAGGAAGCAGCCGGTGCCGTAGGTGTTCTTCACCATGCCGGAGCTCGTGCACATCTGGCCGAAGAGCGCGGCCTGCTGGTCGCCCGCGATGCCGGCGAGCGGGATCTTCGATGCGAACACGGTCGTCTTCGTCGGCCCGTAGATCTCCGACGACGCGCGCACTTCCGGCAGCATGCTGCGCGGAATCTCGAGCGCGTCGAGGAGCTCGTCGTCCCAGTCGAGCGTGTGGATGTTGAAGAGCATCGTGCGCGACGCGTTCGTCACGTCGGTTACGTGCAGCTCGTGCTTCGTGAAGTTCCAGACGAGCCAGCTATCGACCGTGCCGAACGCGAGCTTGCCCTGGCGCGCCTTCTCGCGCGCGCCTTCGACGTTGTCGAGAATCCAGCGGATCTTGGTGGCCGAGAAATACGAATCGATCGGCAGGCCCGTCTTCGCGCGCACCTTCTCGCTCAGCCCCTGCGCCTTCAACTGGTCGCAGAAATCGGCGGTGCGGCGGTCCTGCCAGACGATCGCGTTGTAGATCGGATGACCCGTCTCGCGATCCCAGACGATCGTCGTCTCGCGCTGGTTCGTGATGCCGATCGCGGCGATCGCCGTGCCGTTCAGGCCGACGCGCGTGACGGCCTCGGCCGCGACGCCCGCCTGCGTCGACCAGATCTCCTGGGGATCGTGCTCGACCCAGCCTGGCTGCGGATAAATTTGCTCGAACTCCTTCTGCGCGATCGACACGATGTTGCCTTGTCGGTCGAACAACATGGCGCGGGAACTGGTCGTGCCCTGGTCGAGCGCGAGGATGTACTGATCCTGCATGTGTCTCATCTCCATCCGTACGTAGTTGTGATTGGCGCCGCGGGCGCGGCGCATTCCTGATGCTTCCCTGCCGTCGTGCGTCGCGCGTCGTTGCCGACGTCGTGCGCGCCGGTCAGTGCGCGGCGCTCGCCGCTTCGCGCGCGGCGCCGAACCAGGCGTCGAGCGCGGCCGTCACGTGCTCGAGCGTGCCCGGCGCGACATGCAGGCCGAGCTTCGAACGCCGCCACAGCACGTCGTCCGCGCAGCTCGCCCATTCGGCGTCGCGCAGATAACGCAATTCCGCTTCGTAGAGACCGGGCGCGAGCTCGGCGCCGAGCCCGGCGAGCGACTTTGCCTGGCCGATCACGCGCTCGGCGCGCGTGCCGTACGCGCGCGCGTAGCGGCGCGCGAGCGCGGCGGGCAGCCACGGGTGACGTTTCGCGAACGCTTCGGCAAACGGCGCGAAGCGCGCGTTCGCGATGTCGCCGCCCGGCAGCGGCACGCCCGCCGTCCATGCGCCGCGCGACGCGCCGAGCGCGCCGCCCAGCATGTCGGTCGCCTCTTCGGCGAGCTTGCGGAACGTCGTGATCTTGCCGCCGAACACCGACAGGAGCGGCGCGCCATCGCCGCCGTCTAGCTCGAGGCGGTAGTCGCGCGTGACGGCGGACGGGTTGTCCGCGTTCTCGTCCTCGAGGAGCGGGCGCACGCCCGAATAGGTCCAGCACACGTCGGCGGGCGAGATCTTACGCTTGAAATAGCGATTGATCGACTCGCACAGGTAGCGCGTTTCGTCGCGGTCGATCGCGACGCGCGACGGATCGTCGCGGTACTCGACGTCGGTCGTGCCGATCAGCGTGAAGTCGTGCTCGTACGGAATCGCGAAGATGATCCGCTTGTCCGGATTCTGGAAGATGTACGCGTGGTCGTGATCGAACAGGCGCCGCGTGACGATGTGGCTGCCCTTCACGAGCCGCACGCTGTGCTGTGCGCCGCGGCCGAGCGCGCCGTGCAGCACTTCGCCGACCCACGGGCCCGCCGCGTTCGCGACCGCGCGGGCGCGCACGTCGAGCGTCGAGCCGTCGGCGCGCTGCAGCCTCGCATGCCATTGCCCGTCGCGGCGCTCGGCCGATACGAGCTTCGTGCGCGTGAGGATGCGCGCGCCGCGCTCCTGCGCGTCTAGCGCGTTCAGCACAACGAGCCGCGCGTCGTCGACCCAGCCGTCCGAGTAGACGAAGCCGCGCTTGATCGAATCGACGAGCGGCGCGCCCGCCGGATGACGGCGCATGTCGATGCCGCGCGAGCCGGGCAGCAGCTCGCGTTTCGCGAGATGGTCGTACAGGAAGAGGCCGATCCGGATGAGCCACGCGGGGCGCAGGTTCGGCATGTGCGGCATCACGAAGCGCAGCGGCCAGATGATGTGCGGCGCGGCGCGCAGCAGCGTCTCGCGCTCTTGCAGCGCCTTGCGCACGAGCCCGAATTCCTTGTACTCGAGGTAGCGCAGACCGCCGTGGATCAGCTTCGTGCTCGAAGACGACGTGTGCGACGCAAGGTCGTCCTGTTCGCAAAGGAGTACCGACAGGCCGCGGCCGGCCGCGTCGCGCGCGATGCCCGCGCCGTTGATTCCGCCGCCGACGACGAGCAGATCGTAACGATTCTGTTGAGTCACCCGCTGATCCTAACGTTCGTATGACAGAAAATGAGCGAACCAGAAATGTTCGTATTCGAAATTTAACGAACATAATCGAAAAAGTAAAGTTCGCTTTTGAGGGTCGGGTGGCGCCGCGCACGTTCCCGGACGATACTGGCGGCTGACCAACGAGCGAGGGGATACTGATGCGTACGATGATCGCGGCCGGCGCGCTCGCGCTGCTGGCCGGATGTGCGGGCGTACCGGCCGGATTCGGTAGCTGGGGCGGACCGTCGTTCGCGGAGCTGCAGCGCGGTTGCGGCGACGTGCGCGATTACGGGGACGACGCGCGGTCCGTCTATTCGGCGGTGTTCGATGCGTGGGTCGCGAAGCGCCACGGCAAGCTGACCGATGCGCGTTTCTGCGCGTTCGAAAACGAACTCGCGCAACGTCACGCGGTGCTCGGGACGAGCACCGACCCGGCCAAGCGCGGCCGCTGGGTGAGCTATCTCAACGACGCGCGCGCACAGGCGCTCAGTTGGCGCGCGGCGGTGGACCCGTCGCTGCGCGGCGGTTGAAAGGCGGGAGAGGAGTGGGCCGCAAGGGCGCTGCCTGGCACGGGCTGCGCCCTTGCGCCCGGAACATCACGAATAGCGGAGCTTGATCGATCGCAGGGCCGCGTCGCCGATTTCGGTGACGCAGTATTTCCTGCCGGAGCCGAGCGCTTCCAGCTTCACGAGTTGCTGCTCGAGCAACGCGTCGAGTTCGTCGCGGTCCATGTCGGCTTGGTCGGGCGCATCCTTCACAAGCAACAGCGTGGCGAATTCATGCGGACTTAGCATCGTTCTCTCCATGACAACCGTACTGTCCCGGGCGCAAATGTCCGGTCGAGTGACCCAGCAAGGGAAGGCGTGGGGGGAAAAGCCGCTGTCCCGGCCTTGGCGTTATTGACGTCGCCCCGGTTGCGCGCGCGCGCAACCGCGCCGGGGATTTGGAGTGTAGTCAAGCGCGCCGGCATCTACAAATCGCACCCCGATAATTTTCTGATTGACATCAAGGAAATCCTCAGGCGGTTGCACCGATGCGGCAATTTCTTGATTTCACTTGAAGTTTTGGGTGCGACGCAGCATCGCGCGGCGCCGTTCGCGCGGGTGGCCGCTCAGTCGGCGACGTAGACCTGCGTGCCCGCCTGCGCGATCGTCTCGGCCATCACGTCGGGCAGCGGCTTGTCGGTGAAGAGCGCGTGGACCTGACTCAGATGCCCCTGCCGCACGAGCGCCGGGCGGCCGAACTTCGAATGGTCGGTGACGAGATAGACGGTGCGCGCATGCTGGATGATCGCCTCGGCGACGCGCACCTCGCGCGTGTCGAAATCGCGCAGCGTGCCGTCGCTTTCGATCGACGACGTGCCGATGATCGCGTAGTCGACCTTGAACTGGCGAATGAAGTCGATCGCGAGCTCGCCGACGATGCCCTTGTCCCACGGCCGCACGATGCCGCCCGTGATCAGCACCTCGCATTCCGGATAGCCGCTCATCATGCTCGCGACGTTCAGGTTGTTCGTGATCACGCGCAGGCCGCGATGCCGGTTCAGCGCGCGCGCGACTTCCTCGGTCGTCGTGCCGAGGTTGATGAAGAGGGACGCCTGATCGGGGATGTGCGACGCGGCGAGCGCCGCGATCCGGCGCTTCTCGTCGTGGAACATCCGCTGGCGCGCGGTGTACGACACGTTCTCCGAGCTCGTCGGCAGGCTCGCGCCGCCGTGGTAGCGGCGCAGCAGGTTCAGGTCGGCGAGCCAGTTGACGTCGCGGCGAATCGTCTGCGGCGTCACGTTGAAATGGGCGGCGAGATCGTCGACAGTGACGAAGCCGTCGCGCTGCACCCATTCGAGCAATTCCTGTTGACGCGCATTCAGGGTGAGGCGGGGGTCTCGTGTCATGTTCGCGGATTTCGATTCGACTCGGTGGGACGGGAAACGGGGACGGCCAATCCGCATTGTAAGGGCTGTTCGCGCCGGTCTCGGTCTAGACTCGATTCATGCTGTCCATGCATCGATTCATGTGATAAATGAATTTGTCGGGACCGCGCAATCGCGCTGGAATGTCCGTTTCGGTCCTGTTTACAGTGTGCGTGCGATGAATCTTCATTCGAACATGTCCGGCGCGCCGTTCTCGTGGCGCAATCCGTATCCGACCACGCGCGTGCCGGTGTTCGCGCGCAACGTCGTGTCGACATCGCATCCGCTCGCCGCGCAGGCGGGGCTCAGGATGCTGTGGAAGGGCGGCAATGCGGTCGATGCGACGATCGCCGCGGCGGCCGCGATCACCGTCGTCGAGCCGGTGTCGTGCGGCCTCGGCGGCGACGCGTTCGCGCTCGTCTGGGACGGCGCGAAGCTGCACGGCCTGAACGCGTCGGGCGTCGCGCCCGCCGCATGGAGCGTCGACTACTTTCGCCGGCGGCACGGCGAGGCGGGCAACGGCCTCGCGCGGCAGCCGATGCGCGGCTGGGACACGGTGACGGTGCCCGGCGTGATCGCCGGCTGGGAAGCGCTGCACGCGAAGTTCGGCTCGCTGCCGTTCGCCGATCTGCTCGAGCCGGCGATCGAGCTCGCGGAGCGCGGGCATGCGGTCGCGGCCATCGTCGCGCACAAGTGGGCGGCCGCCGTGCCCGATCTGAACGGCCAGCCGGGCTTCGCGGAAACCTTCATGCCGCGCGGCCGCGCGCCCGGGGTGAGCGAACTGGTTAGACTGCCGGGCCACGCGAAGACGCTGCGCACGATCGCCGGCGAAGGCGCGCGCGCGTTCTACGAAGGCGGCATCGCCGAGTCGATCGCCGCGTTCTTTCGCGACGGCGGCGGCGCGCTGACGGCCGACGACCTGCGCGCGTACCGGCCCGAGTGGGTCGAGCCGATCGGCAAGGACTTTCGCGGCTACACGGTGCACGAGATCCCGCCGAACGGGCAGGGGATCGCCGCGCTGATCGCGCTCGGCATCGTCGAGCGCTTCGGTCTCGACGACCTGCCGCTCGATTCGGCGGATGCGCAGCACGTGCAGATCGAGGCGATGAAGCTTGCGTTCGCCGACATCCATCGCCATGTCGCCGATCCGCGCGCGATGGCGGTCACGCCCGCGCAGATGCTCGACGACGCGTATCTCGACGCGCGCGCGAAGCTGATCGACGTCAATCGCGCGACGCATTTCTCGTTCGGCCTGCCGCGCGCGGGGGGCACGATCTATCTGTCGGCGGCCGACGAGCGCGGGATGATGGTGAGCTTCATCCAGTCGAACTACATGGGCTTCGGCTCGGGCCTCGTCGTGCCGGGTACGGGGATTGCGCTGCAGAACCGCGGCTGCGGGTTCTCGATGGACCCGACGTCGCCGAACGTCGTCGAAGGCGGCAAGCGGCCGTTCCACACGATCATTCCGGCGTTCGTCACGCAGCAGGCGGACGGCGTGCGGCACGCGGTGATGAGCTTCGGCGTGATGGGCGGCGACATGCAGCCGCAGGGCCATCTGCAGACGATCGTGCGGATGCTCGGCTACGGCCAGCAGCCGCAGGCCGCGTGCGACGCGCCGCGCTGGAAGGTGAGCCGGTCGTTTTCGCTCGACGTCGAGGCGACGCTCGATGCGTCCGTCGTCGCTGCGCTCGCCGCGCGCGGCCATGCGATCCAGGCGATCGACGATCCCTACATGGACTTCGGCGCCGGCCAGTTCATCCGGCGGCTCGATCGCGACGAGCCCGACCGCGGCTATGTCGCGGCGAGCGACAGCCGGCGCGACGGCCTCGCGGCGGGCTTTTGACGCGTACCGGCGCGCACGGCGCGCGCGGTTCGTTGCAGGCGAAACGATATCGAAAGGCATTTCAAAGGAGGCTTTCGATTTCGTTCGCCTTTTCGAATTACGGGTCTAATATTGCGTGATGATTGCTGTGGAACTGCGATTGCCGGTTAAGGTCAGTGCTTTGAAGCACGATCAAAAAAGTCCGGCTAAGATGGCCGGACGTGTCGAATAACCGATTTCAACGCGCCGCATGCGGCGGGATCGCGAGCCGAGCGCCGCGCGATCCGTCCGGATGCGAAGCAGCGTTTGGGAGCGCGAAACATGCTGGCTGATTCCGATACCACGCGAGAGATGCCCTGGCGCATCGAAGACATCGACCTGACGCGCATCGACCGTCAGCGCGCCGCGGCGAACGAGGATCTGCTGCTGCTGCTGTGCGCAGCGTCGTTCATCGAAAGCGGCTCCGATCTTTACACGAGCAATCTGAGCCAATTCTTCGACGACGATCCCGAAGTGTCGGCGTGGCTCAACGCCGAATGGGAACACGAGGAATTGCAGCACGGCCGCGCGCTGAAGGCGTATATCGCGCACGTGTGGCCCGAATTCGACTGGGATCTCGCATTCGCGAATTTCTTCGAAGAGTATTCGAAAACCTGTTCGGTCGAGGCGTTCGAGAAGACGCGCGCGCTCGAGATGGTCGCGCGCTGCGTCGTCGAGACGGGCACGGCGACGCTCTATCGCGCGATCAACGAGTGCTCGGACGAGCCCGTGCTCAAGGAGATCACCGATAACATCCGCACCGACGAAGTCCGTCATTACAAGCATTTCTTCCGCTACTTCAAGAAGTACAACAAGATCGAGGGCAATGGCCGGCTCGCGGTGCTGGGCGCGCTGACGCGGCGCGTGCTCGAGATCAAGAGCGAGGATTCGGAGATCGCGCTGCGGCACGTGTTCGCGATCCGCTATCCGGACCGCGTGGGCGATTCCGCGTATTGCCGCGAGCGCACCGCGCGCGTGAACGCGCTCGTGCGGCGCTATCTTTCCGCCGACATGTGCGTGAAGATGCTGCTCAAGCCGCTCGACTTACCCGCGAAGATCCAGCCGGGCGTTCACTATCCGCTGACGAAGCTCACGCAGCACGTGTTCTTTCGCTGAATGCCGGCGGCGCGTCGCGCGGTATGCTGCGGGTTTCACTCGACGCGACGCGCAGCAGGAGAGAACCCCGTGACCGATCCGGACCGACGCACCCTCGAACGGACGACGTATGACGCGTGGCCGCGCGCCGCGCTGGCGCTGTTCGACGGCGACGATCTCGCCGGCAAGGCGGGCTTCACCGCGTCGCTCGTCGTCGTCGATCGCAGCAACGATCCGCCGCAACCGCGCACGACGCTGCTGAGCGCGGGCGAGCTGTATGCGCCCGATGCGCGGTCGCTGCGCTTCTCGCTATGGCCGCAGTCGCGTGCCGCGCGCGCGCTCGCCGTGCATCCCGACGCGACGCTCGCGTTCGTCGCGGACGACGCATTTCATCAGGCGCGCCTGCACATTGATTCGTTTGATTCGTCCGATTCGTCCGACGACAGGCTTGCGCGCTTCACGGCCACGCTCGTCGGCGGCGAAGCGCAGCGGGTCGGCTATGCGCGCCTGACGTCCGGCATCGCGTTCGAGCTCGCCGGAGCCGACGCGCCGGCCGTGCTCGCGCGCTGGGCGCGCCAGATCGCGCAGCTCAGGCGCTGAACGACGCGCGGCCCGCCCGGCACGATGCTCAGTGGCCGCGCTGGCCGCTGCGCGATGGACGGTTGCGGTTCGCATGCGCGCCGCCGCCGTTCGAATTGCCGGAATTGCCGTTGCCCGCCGGGCGGCCGCTGCCGCCGCGCGCCTGTTGCGGCTTGGCGGGCTTCGCCTGCGCGCCGCCGTCGCGTCGCGCGGCGGGCTGACCCTGCTGCGCCTGCGGCTGGCCCGCCGCGCGCGGCGGGCGATTGCCGCGACCGCCGCTGCCCGCGCCGCCGCTGCTGCCGCCGCCGTTTCCGCCGCGCTGCCCGCGCCGCTGGATCGGCTCCGGCTTCGCGTTCGGATCCGGCTCGAAGCCCGGAATCACTTCCTGCGGAATCTCGCGCTTGATCAGCCGTTCGATGTCGCGCAGCAACTGCTTCTCGTCGACGCACACGAGCGACACGGCTTCGCCGTTCGCGCCCGCGCGGCCGGTGCGGCCGATCCGGTGCACGTAGTCCTCGGGGACGTTCGGCAGATCGAAGTTGACGACATGCGGCAATTGATCGATGTCGATCCCGCGCGCGGCGATGTCGGTCGCGACGAGCACCTGCAGCGTGCTGTTCTTGAACTCGGACAGCGCGCGCGTGCGCGCCGACTGGCTCTTGTTGCCGTGGATCGCCATCGCGCTGATGCCGTCCTTCGCCAGTTGCTCGGCGAGCCGGTTCGCGCCGTGCTTCGTGCGCGTGAACACGAGCACCTGGAACCAGTTGTGCTCGCGGATCAGATGCGTGAGCAGCTCGCGCTTGCGGTCGCGATCGACCGGGTGGATCTTCTGCGCGATCGTCTCGGCCGTCGTGTTGCGGCGCGCGACTTCGATCAACGCGGGCGAATCGAGCAGGCTGTCCGCGAGAGACTTGATCTCGTCGGAGAAGGTCGCCGAGAACAGCAGGTTCTGGCGCTTCGCCGGCAGCTTCGCGAGCACGCGCTTGATGTCGTGAATGAAGCCCATGTCGAGCATCCGGTCGGCTTCGTCGAGCACGAGGATGTCGAGGCTCGACACGTCGATCGTCTTCTGCTGCATGTGATCGAGCAGGCGCCCTGGTGTCGCGACGACGATGTCGACGCCGCGCTTCAACGCATCGATCTGCGGATTGATGCTGACGCCGCCGAACATCACGGCCGAGCGCAGCTTCACGTACTTGCTGTACGCGCGCACGCTTTCCTCGACCTGCGCGGCGAGCTCGCGCGTCGGCGTGAGGATGAGCGCGCGCACCGCGCGGCGCGCGCTGCGGTTTTCGGCGTAGAACGTGTGCAGGCGTTGCAGGATCGGCAGCGTGAAGCCGGCCGTCTTGCCGGTGCCCGTCTGCGCGCCGGCGAGGAGATCGCCGCCGCCCAGCACGGCGGGAATGGCCTGAGCCTGGATCGGCGTGGGCTGCGTGTAGCCCAGCTCGTTGACGGCCCGCACGAGCGGTTCGGCGAGTCCGAGAGAAGCGAAAGACATAGAAACTCTTGATTATTGGTAAGGCGGCGTCCTCGCGCGGCCCGCGCGGAAAGCGGACGTCGCCGGAAAAACAAAAGGGCGCGGCCGCGGTTTCCCGCAGCCGCGCCCCGTTAGCGTCACCCGATACTCAGTCGAGCGGCGCGGAACGCAGGTCGCTCACCTGTTGCGGTGAAACCGGCGAACCGTTGTTGCCCCACGACATCCGGATGTACGTGACGACCGCCGCGACTTCCTGGTTCGACAGCGACTGTGCGAACGGCGGCATCCCGTACGGGCGCGGATTCTTGAGCGTGCTCGGCGGATAGCCGCCGTTCAGCACCATGCGGATCGGGTTCACGGCCGATTCCATCATGATCGAACGATTCTGCGCGAGCGGCGGGTAGGCGGTCGGCTTGCCTTCGCCCTGCGCGCCGTGGCAAGTCGCGCAGTTGTCCGCGTAGATCTTCTTGCCGTGCTCGAGGAGCGTCGTGCCGTACTGCTGCGACGGCTCGTACTGCATGTTCTTCGGCGCTTCGGCCTTCTGCGGGATCGACTTCAGGTAAGTCGACATCGCACGCGTGTCCTCGTCCGTCATGTACTGCAGGCTGTTGTGGACGACGTCCGCCATCGGGCCGAACACCGCGCCCTTGTGCGACACGCCCGCCTGCAGCAGGTCGGACAGCTCCTGGACGTGCCAGTCGCCGAGGCCGAGCTCCTTGTCGTTCGTGAGCGACGGCGCGTACCAGTTCTGCAGCGGGATCAGGCCGCCCGCGAACGCAGCCGAGCTCACCGGGCCGCCCATCATGTTGATCGACGTGTGGCACATCGAGCAGTGGCCGAGGCCTTCGACGAGATACGCGCCGCGGTTCCATTCGACCGATTTCGTCGGGTCCGGCTTGTACTCGCCTTCCTTGAAGAACAGCGTGCGCCAGCCGATCAGCAGGTTGCGGTTGTTGAACGGGAAGCGCAGCTCGTGCGGACGGCTCGGCGCGTTGACGGGCGCGACCGAGCGCAGGTACGCGTAGATCGCGTCCGAATCCGCGCGCGTGACCTTCGTGTAGCTCGCGAACGGGAAGCCCGGATAGAGCAGGCTGCCGTCCTTCGAGCGGCCCGTGTGCATCGCGCGGTAGAAGTCGTCCGACGTCCACTTGCCGATCCCGTATTGATCGTCCGGCGTGATGTTCGGGGTGTACATCGTGCCGAACGGCGTCGCCATCGGCAGGCCGCCCGCGAACGACTTGCCGCCGCGCACGGTGTGGCACGCGATACAGTCGCCGACCCGCGCGAGGTATTCGCCCTTCTTGATGAGCGCGGCCTGGTCGGCGGGCGTCGCGGCGACGGCGGCATTGCCGTGCAGCGTGTCGTTGCCCGGCCACAGGACGGGCACGAGGGCCGCTGCCGCGACGATCGCGACAGCCGAGAGTGCAAACAGGGACTTGCGTTTCATTGTGTCTGTCTCCCTTGCCTTATTGCGGTTCGCTGCCGCAGGCGAGCGGAGTCTTCATCGAGCGGGCCGGGGCCGGCACGGGGTTGGCGGGCGCCGGCTGCGCGGCGAGCCACGCGGTCACGGCGGTCACGTCCTCGTCGGACAGCTTGCTCGCGACGTCGTGCATGCAGTCGGGCGCCTTTGCATGACGCGTACCCGAGCGCCACGCGCCGATCTGCGCGCTCAGGTAGTCGCTGTGCAGGCCGACGAGACCTGGAATCGCGGGCTGCATGCCGGTCAGCGCGGTGCCGTGGCACGCGACGCACGCGGGCAGCTTGCGCGCCGGATCGCCGTGCAGCGCGAGCTGCTTGCCGCGCTCGACGACGGCGGCGGGCGCCGTCGGCTTCGTCGGCGCCGGGTACGGCGGACGCTGTTCCGAGAAGTGCTCGGCGATCTCGCGCAGGTAATCGTCGCTCAGGTACGTGAGCAGATAGTTCATCGGCGGGTACTTGCGGCGACCGTCGCGGAAGTTCACGAGCTGGTTGTACAGGTACTCGGCCGGCTTGCCTGCCAGACGCGGGAAGTAATCGTTGTCGGTGCCCTGCCCGTGCGTGCCGTGACAGGCCGTACAGCCGCGCACGCGCTCCGCCATCGAGTCGGGCGCCTTCAGGGGCGCCTTCGCGGCGGCCGGCTCGGTGGGCTTGGTCTGCGCGTGCGCAGTGCTCAGAAGGCCCGCTGCGCCCATCAACACAACGGCGAGCAGCGGACGGAAAAGGCGTCTAGAAGACACACGGGACTCCATTGTTATTCGTCGGGGACCTGACCGGGCTCCGATCGGCTCGGCATGACGGCAAGAACTAACGAGGGGCAGGCAGCCGGGCTGCTGCGACGCGGAATTCTATCATCGATGGGTAATGGCGGCTATTTGACGCGGAGGGCACGGTTCCAAGCCGTGGTCGGGTTGCGACAATATGACGCGCGAATGGCGCTCGGGACCCGGCCGAATGCCGGACAAGCTGCGCAGCGGGCGGCGAAGCCCGTACACTTCCGGGGGGCGCGGCATCGGGGCGGATGGCCGATGCGCCGCCGCCGATTTCTTTCCTTTCATGCGAGTCGATGAAGTCTTCTTTTTCCTGTTTGCCTGAAAACAACGGCCGATCCTTTCATGCCTTGCGCGCGCGGCGCGTCGGGGCCGTATCCGGTGCGCGCGGCGCGGGCGGTG
This sequence comes from Burkholderia sp. MSMB1589WGS, assembly GCF_001636105.1. Classification (NCBI taxonomy): domain Bacteria; kingdom Pseudomonadati; phylum Pseudomonadota; class Betaproteobacteria; order Burkholderiales; family Burkholderiaceae; genus Burkholderia; species Burkholderia sp. MSMB1589WGS. The sequence goes on along the minus strand of NZ_LNJT01000006.1, from coordinate 702,270 downwards.
CGCGATGAAGCTCGACAGCCTCTGGTTCGGCCAGGCGGCGCTCGCCGCGCTCGGCGACGTCGCGTTCGCGGTCGCGGTGGGCTCCGCGCTCCTTGGCGCGTGGCTCGCGAACGACGGCGCGAAGAGCGTGATCGCGCCGTCGCATCCCGCGTGGCGCCAGTCGCTGCGCTCGCTCGCCGTCGCGGCGGCCGTGCTCGTTCTCGCCGACGTCGGCTGGCTCGTCTACCAGGCCGCGTCGATGAGCGGCGCGGGCCTGCGCGGCGCGTTCGGCGCGATTCCGGTCGTGCTCGCGCAAACGCACGTCGGGCATGCGTGGGCCGTCTTGTGCGGCGGCGCGCTGCTGCTGTTCGTCGTCGCGCTCGCGCGGCCGGGCGGCCCGCTCGCGGGCGCGCTCCTCGCGCTCGCGACGCTCGTCGTCGCGGCGGGCAAGGCGTCGCTCGGGCACGCGGCCGATTCGGGCGCGTTCTCGGCCGCGGTCGGCGTGCAGACGGTGCACGTCGCCGCGACGGCCACCTGGGGCGGGCTCGTGATCGCGGGCGGGATGGCCGTGCTGCCGGCGCTCGGCTCGTCGATCGCGCGCGGCGCGATGATCCGCATCGCGCAGCGGCTGTCGGGCGCGTCGATCGCGGCGCTCGCGTTCGTGGTCGTCACGGGCGCGCTCAACACGATCCGCGGCACGGGCGGCGATTTCGCCGCGCTCGACGGCAGCACGTGGGGCCGAGTGTTGCTGCTCAAACTCGCGCTCGTCGCGCTCGCGCTCGTGCTCGCGGCGCTCAATCGCTTCTCGGCGCTGCCGCGGCTGCGCCGCACCGCATCGACCGAGGACGCGCACACGTTCCGCAACGTGCTGCATCTCGAGGCGCTCGCGATGATCGGCGTGTTCGTCGCGGCGGCGGTGCTGTCGTTCACCGCGCCGATCGCGGCGGGCTGACGCGGAGCGCTCGCCTGGAGCGAGGGCGGGGCGGCGGGCCGGGTGGGCATCGGCCATCGGCAGCGAGGCGTGTCGCCCGCCGCCGAAATGCGATCCGCTGATTTGCCGATCAGTCGATCAACCGATCAACCGATCAACCGATCAACCGATCAACCGATCAACCGATCAACCGATCAACCGATCAACCGCTCGCATCGTCACCACTCGGCGACGCTGCCGTCCGCGTGCCGCCACACCGGATTGCGCCACCGGTGCCCGGTCTTCGCCATCTCGCGCACCTTCTCCTCGTCGACGTCGATGCCGAGCCCCGGCCCCTGCGGAATCGCGACGAAGCCGTCCGCGTAGCGGAACACCTCGGGGTTGCGAAGATAGTCGAGCAGATCGCTGCCCTGGTTGTAGTGGATGCCGAGGCTCTGCTCCTGAATGAACGCGTTGTAGCTGACCGCGTCGAGCTGCAGGCACGCGGCGAGCGCGATCGGCCCGAGCGGGCAGTGCAGCGCGAGCGCGACGTCGTAGCTTTCCGCGAGCGCCGCGATTTTCCGGCACTCGGTGATCCCGCCCGCGTGCGACGCGTCGGGCTGCACGATGTCGACGTAGCCGCCTTCGAGGATGCGCTTGAAATCCCAGCGCGAGTAGAGCCGCTCGCCGAGCGCGATCGGCGTGCTCGTGTGGTTCGCGATGTCGCGCAGCGCCTCGGCGTTCTCCGACAGCACGGGCTCCTCGATGAACATCAGCTTGTACGGATCGAGCTCCTTCGCGAGCACTTTCGCCATCGGCTTGTGCACGCGGCCGTGGAAATCGACGCCGATGCCGACGTAGGGGCCCACCGCGTCGCGCACCGCCGCGACGTTCGCGATCACCTTGTCGACCCGGTCGAACGTATCGATGATCTGCAGCTCTTCCGAGCCGTTCATCTTCACCGCCTGGAAGCCGCGCTCGACGACCGCGCGCGCGTTGTTCGCGACGTCGCTCGGCCGGTCGCCGCCGATCCACGAGTACACCTTGATCCGGTCGCGCACCGGGCCGCCGAGCAGCGCATGCACCGGCGCATCGTGGTGCTTTCCCTTGATGTCCCACAGCGCCTGGTCGATGCCCGCGATCGCGCTCATCGTGATCGGGCCGCCGCGGTAGAAGCCCGCGCGGTACATCACCTGCCAGTGGTCCTCGATGCGAAGCGGGTCCTGGCCGACGAGGTAGTCGGCGAGTTCGTGCACGGCCGCCTCGACCGTGTGCGCGCGGCCTTCGACGATCGGCTCGCCCCAGCCGACGATGCCCGCGTCGGTCTCGATCTTCAGGAACAGCCACCGAGGCGGCACGACGAAGGTTTCGAGGCGGGTGATTTTCATGGCGGGTGTCTCCTGTCTGTCAGCTTGAATCATGCGTGAATCGTACAGCGGCGTCGCGCGAAAGTAGTATCGATCGCGCCGTTGTGCACATAGTGAGCGCGGCGGCGCGGCGCTTCGCGGGTTTGCGCGGGATCGCGCGACTCGGGTCGGGTGCGAATTGTCGCTTTCGCGCACGTCGCACGTCGTTCAGCGGTTGCGATTCGCCCGGCCGGGCGTTACCGTACGCCACCGGCCGGTCGTCCGGACGCGGCGCCGCCGCGCCGCCGCGTCGGAACCGATCCAGGGAGGCGATCATGCTTTACACCGGCAGTTGCCATTGCGGCAAGGTCAGGTTCGAGGTGGAAGGGGAGATCGACGGCGCGTGTGCGTGCAACTGCTCGATGTGCATGCGCAAGGGCTCGCTGCTGTGGTTCGTGCCGCGCGACGCGTTTCGCCTGAAGACGCCTGATGAAGACGCCGCGACCTATCTGTTCAACAAGCACGTGATCCGCCATCGGTTCTGCCCGACCTGCGGGATTCATCCGTTTGCGGAAGGCACGGACCCGAAGGGCAACGCGATGGCGGCCGTCAACCTTCGCTGCGTCGACGGCATCGATCTCGACGCGGTGAGCGTCCGGCATTTCGACGGACGCGCGCTCTGAGCGCATCGGGCGGCGTGCGCGGCATGCTTCGACGCGCGCCGCGCCCGCGGTCTCGCATCGTCCGGCTCAACGCGGCTGCTGCCGGACGATGCGCTTGGGCACCCAGCGAATCGACGAGCCGTCGGCGGCCGGATTCGGCGCCCTGCATTCGGCGATTTCGAGCCGGTATTCGTAGCCGGGGCGGTAATCGTTGCCTTCGATGCCGCTGTACCAAAGCCGCCACGGCTCGTTCGGGTCCGTGCGCACCTGCAGGCAATCCATCGGCGCGACGTAGACGGTCTTCGTAGACGGTCTTCGGCGCGGCTTGCGGCGCGGCCGTCTGCGCGGCGGGCGCGTTCGTCACGTTCGTCACATTCGTCACATTCGCCGCGCGCGGACGCGCTCCGCGCTCGCGCGATGCGCTGACATCGTCGCGTCACGCATCCCGTCATAAGGTGTCGGCGCTGACGCGCGCGGCAACCGCCGTTCGCTGTCGTTCCTTTCCCGCAGACCCCCGACAATCGGACGAAACCATGCCGAACAAGCCAGCCCCCGATGCACCGCCGACCGACCATACTTGCGCCGTCTCGCGCCGCGGCTTTCTCAAGTTCGCGGGCGTATCCGGGCTCGCGACCGCCGCGAGCGGACTCGCGGCCACGCGCGCGGCGGCCGCCGCGCCCGACGGCACCCCCGAGCAGATTCATCTGACCTGGGGCGACGCCGACGCGCACGAGATCGTCGTGTCGTGGGCGTCGCTCGCGGCCGCGACGAACCCGCGCGTGCGCTTCGCGGGTCCGAACGAGGCGTGGCGAACCGTCCACGGCGTGCAGCGCACGTACACGGATGGCCTGAACGGCGAAGTCGTGTTCACGTATCACGCGCGGCTGCGCGGCCTGAGGCCGGGCGCCGTCTATCGCTACGAGGTCACGGCCGACAACGACAGCAACGCGGCGCAGCCGTTCGCCGCGCGCTTCGAGGCCGCGCCGCACGGCCGCGCGCCGTTTCGCTGGACGAGCTACGGCGACCTGGCCACGCCGAACACGGGCTGGGTGCTGTCGTCGCCGCAGAGCCGCTTCGCGGTGCAGGCGGTCGAGCGCTTCCAGCCGCTCTTTCATCTGCTGAACGGCGATCTCTGCTATGCGAACCTGAACCCCGCGCATCAGCCGGCCGTGTGGCGCGACTTCGGCAACAACAACCAGGCGTCCGCCGCGAACCGCCCGTGGATGCCGTGCCCCGGCAATCACGAGATCGAGTTCCACAACGGCGCGCAGGGCCTCGATTCGTATCTCGCGCGCTACACGCTGCCGGAGAACGGCACGCGCTTTTCGGGCCGCTGGTACAGCTTCCGCGTCGGCGCGGTGCTGTTCGTGTCGCTCGACGCGGACGACGTCGTCTATCAGGACGCGGCCGCGTTCGTCGCGGGCCCGAACCCGCTCGTGCCGGCGGCGAGCACCGGCAACGAGGCGATCGCCCCCGGCACGTCGCTCTACGTGCGCGGCTACAGCCGCGGCGAGCAGACGCGCTGGCTCGAGGAAACGCTGCGCCGCGCGTCGCACGATCGCGACGTCGACTGGATCGTCGTGCAGATGCATCAGGACGCGCTCAGCTCGTCGAAGACGGGCAACGGCTCGGACAAGGGCATTCGCGAAGCGTGGCTGCCGCTGTTCGACCGCTACGGCGTCGACCTCGTGCTGTGCGGCCACGATCACGACTACGAGCGCAGCTTCCCGGTGCGCGGGTGCAATCATCGCGCGGGCGTCGACGCGGCGACGGGCGAGGTCGTCGACACGCTGCAGCCGCGCCCCATCGTCACGACGGACCCGGCCGACGGCAAGTTCGACACGTCGCACGGCACGATCCACATGATCCTCGGCGGCGGCGGCACGAGCGCGCCGCTCGACGTGTACGGCGAGAATCCGGCGACCGGCCTGCCGCAGGCGCGCGTGTTCACGAAGCCGAACCGGCCGGTGCCGGGCACGGCGCCGAACACGTTCGTGCGGCACGGCGCGGACGCCGTGGAGGACGCGATCTGGTCCGCGCGGCGCGACACGGGCACGGGCTACGGGATCGCGGTGTTCGATTACGAGCCGGGCGAGCACGGCGGTCACTCGACGATCACCGTGAACTACTATCACGCGCCGGGCGCAGACCAGAAGCCGACGGCCGAATACGAGCTGTTCGAGACGATCGTGCTCAGCAAGCCGCACCGCGCGTAAGCGGCGCCGCCGGCGCGGCGGCGTGCTCGGCCGCGCGCGCCGCGCCGCACGCCCCGTCGCGCGCGGCTGCCTGCGCGGCCGGGCCGGGCTTGCGCCGGATCGGCAGCGTGACCGTCAACGTCGAGCCGCGGTCGACGCGGCTCTCGACGTCGATGCGCCCGCCGTGATGCTCGACGATGCCGTGCGAGATCGACAGCCCGAGCCCCGTGCCCTGGCCGACCGGCTTCGTCGTGAAGAACGGATCGAAGATCCTGCCGATCACGTCGTCCGGAATGCCCGCGCCCGTGTCGGCGATCGAGATCGACACGGTGTGGTCGTCGTGCGTCGTGCGAATCGTGATCGTGCCGTGCGTGCCGATCGACTGCGCGGCGTTGACGAGCAGGTTCATGAACACCTGGCTCAACTGCGCGGCGTTGCATTCGACAAGCGGCAGGCTGCCGTATTCGCGCACGATGTCCGCCTTGTACTTGAGTTCGTTGTGGACGACGTTCAGCGTGCTTTCGAGGCTCGCATGCAGATCGGCGAATGCCCACGCGTCGCCGCTCGGCCGCGAGAAGTCGCGCAGGTCGCAGACGATGCGCCGCACGCGCATCGCGCCGTCGATCGATTCGTCGATGAGCGCGATGATGTCGCCGCGCACGTAGTCGAGATCGACGTCGCGCGCCACCGCGGCGAGCGGCGCGCGCGCGTCGGCCGCGAGCGTGCCCGTCAGCGCTTCCTGCGCGGCGATCACGTCGAGGAGGCCCCGGACCCAGCTCTTCAGCGTGTTCAGATTCGCGTTGACGAAGCCGATCGGGTTGTTGATCTCGTGCGCGACGCCCGCCGCGAGCTGCCCGATCGACGCGAGCTTTTCCGATTGCAGCAACTGCACGTGCGTTTCCTCGAGCCGCCGAATCAGGCGGCGCTGCTCGTCCTTCTCGTGCTCGAGACGCGCCTGCGCGGCCTTGCGCTCGTCGATCTCCTGCTCCATCTTCCTGCGCGTTCGCTGCAGCACGTGCGTCGTGCGCTCGTACTGCCGCAGCGCGCCTTCGAGCTCGCTCGTGCGCTTCGTGACGAGTTCCTCGAGCGCGTCGGTCATCCCGCGCAGGAACGCGGTGCGCGCGTCGAAGCGCGATACGACGAGCGTCGCGCTCAGGATCGTCGCGGTGAAGAGCGCAATCGTCGCGCCGAGCCAGGCGCCGCTGATCTCGCCCGCCGCGCCGCACACCGCGTTCGCCGGAAAATGCGCGGCCGCCATCCCCGTGTAATGCATGCCGGTGATCGCGATGCCCATCACGCCCGCCGCGGCGATCCGCTTCGCGAACACGCGCGGTTCGTTCTCGCTGCTCAGGCGGTGCGCGATCCATAGCGCAGTCGTCGACGCGCCGATCGCGATCGCGATCGACGCGACGAAAAGCGTGAAGTCGTAGGCGATCGCGGGCTGCATCCGCAACGCGCTCATGCCGGTGTAGTGCATGCCAGCGATGCCGATCCCCATCAGCACGCCGCCCATCGCGAGCCGCTCGCGCGTGAGCGCGGCGCGCGTGACGGCGCTGAGCGCGAAGTACGACACGACCACCGCGATCGCGAGCGACGCGAACGTGTGGCCGAAGTCGTAGCCGAGCGGGATCGGCAGCGAGAACGCGAGCATCCCGACGAAGTGCATCGCCCAGATGCCCGTGCCCATCGCGGCCGCGCCGCCCGCGAGCCATGCGCGCCGCATCCGGGACTGATCGAGGAGCGTGATGAGCGCGCTCAGGTCGAGCGCCGTGTACGACGCGAGCGTCGCGATCGCGAGCGACAGCGCGACGAGCGGGAGGTCGAAGGTTCCGTGCATGGGCGTTGGTCTTTCCTGGTGCGTGCGTGCGTGCGGGCGGGCGGCGGGCGCGGCGCGCGCGTCAGCGTTCGCGCCCGGCGGCGGCCGCGGCTTCGGCGAGCGGCGTCGTCTGGATCAGGATCGTGAACGGCGTGCTCTCCTGCGCCTCGTAGCGCCGCACGAGCGCGACCTGGTGCGCGGACACGACGCTGCCCTTCGTCATCAGCAGCACGCCGCGGCTCGTGCGCAGATCGTCGGCGAGCCGCATGCCTTCGAGCAACTGGCCGCCCGTGATCCGCGCATACGGCGTGTTGCAGCCGAGCGTCGCCAGATCCTTCACGAGCGCGGCGAAGCGATCGACGATCTGCGGGTCATAGCGCAGGCCGGCCTGCGACTTGATGAGCGCGACCGCCTGCTCGGGCTGCAGGCGCTGATTGACCACGCCGCCGCGCTGCAATCCCTCGTAGTCGCGCGCGATCGCGAGGATGCGCGAGCCGAGCGGAATGTCGTCGCCCGCGAGGCCGTCCGGCGTGCCGCGTCCGTTGAAGCGCTCGTACTGATGGCGAATGATGTGCGCGACGTGATTGAGTTGCGCGACGGGCGTGAGCACCATCTGCGCGCGCAACGGATGCTGATGGAACAGCCGGCTCTCTTCCGCGCTCATCCGGTCGATCGATCTGCGCAGCAGCTCGTCCGGCAGCGACAGCTTGCCGATGCCGTGCAGGAGGCCGGCGAAATGCAGATCCTGCGCCTGCAGCTCGCTCATGTCGAACGCGAGCGCGAGCCGCTTCGCGAGTTCGCCGATGCGCCGCGATTCGCCGCCCATCACGCCGCAGCGCAGCTCGATCATGTTCGCGCCGACCTGGATCATCGTCATGAAATTGCGTTTCAGGTCGCGCTGCGCATCTTCGAGGAACATCACGGTCTGCCGGATCTCCTCGGTGCGCGCGCGCACCTGCGCTTCGAGTTCCGTGCTGAATGCGATGAGCTCCCCGTTCTGCTTCTGCGTGAGCGCGAAGAGGCGCGCGGCCTCCTGGCGCAGCCGTCTTTGCTCGAGCGCCTGCTTGACCGTCAGCAGCAGGTCGTGATCGTCCCACGGCTTGTTCAGGTAGCGATACACGCCGCCTTCGTTGATCGCGCTCACGACCGCGTCGATCTCGGAATAGCCCGTCAGCAGGATGCGCATCGTGTCCGGATGGAGCGTCTGCGCGCGCGCGAGGAATTCGGCGCCCGTCATGCCGGGCATCCGCATGTCGGAGACGATGAGGTCGACCTCGCCGGCGGCGAGCACGTCGAGCGCCGCGGCGCCGCTCCCGGCCGTCACGACCTGGTAGCGCGCGGTGCGCAGCAGGCGCTTGAGCGCGGACAGGATGCTCGGCTCGTCGTCGACGATCAGGATCACGGGCGCGGCGGGCGCGCCGCCGTCCACGCCCGCGGGCGCGGAACCGGCGCTGCGCGCATGATCGGCCCCGCGCGGGTGCGGCGTGTCCGGCGCGATCGGCGTTGTCGATTCCTCGGGTCCGTTCACGAAGCCTCCGCTTCAATTTTTGTCATCGGCTAGCTGCGATATCGGCGTGCGCGCGTGCGCGCTTGAGCTAAAAAAACGGGGCGTTAGCGTATCTACCTAGAGCGTGTGCCCGCGGCGCCCCGCGATGCGCGCGAACGGAGCGTGCGAGCCGAAAGAATCGGGTCGACTGTTTCGGACGCGCGCATCGGCTCCGCGCGTGTCGATTTCAGGACAATTTCGACCGAGATGGTGCGCGCATGCTCGCGCAGCCTTTCGTCTTACCTCCCGTTACACAATCGACACCATCGTTGCACCTCGGTCGCGACGCACCTCCTAGAATGCACTCGACGGGTTGCGCCGCATCCGAGTCCGCAGCCGGTGCGCGCGGCGAAGGCGCCGCATGTCTCGCCGCGCCGTGCCCGGCCGCAGCATCGCAGCCCCGATCGTCGATCCGTTGATGAATTTCACCCTAAGGAGAACGTATGACTCGCCGTTCCGCTTTTTCTCTCGCCGGCGTGTGTGCCGCCGCGCTGTTCGTCTTCGCGACCGCCGCATCCGCACAAAACGCACCGTCGCCCGCGCCGACGCAGCCGCGTCCCGAGGCGGCCGCCGATGCCGGCACGCGACTGCACGAAGCCGATCAGGCGTTCGTCGCCGATGCGACGAAGGCCGTGTCGACGCAGCGCGACGCCGCGCGCATCGCGGATTCGCGCTCGAGCGATCGCGCCGTGAAGGCATTCGCCGAACGCGTCGCGAGCGACAACGAGAAGCTGTCGCAGGCGTTGCGCGCCGCGAGCCCGCGCGGCGTCGACGTGCCGCACAACGATCCGGACCCGGCCGTGCTCGACAGCATCAAGAACCTGCGCGGCGACGCGTTCGACAAGGTGTACATCGAGCAGGTCGCGCTCGAAGGCAACCGGAAGGCGCTGTCGGTGTTCCAGGCCGAGATCGCGTCGGGCCGCAACGAGCAGTTGAAGAACGCCGCGCGCAAGGGCTTGCCGGTGATCCAGGCGCATTACCAGCAGGCTCAGGAACTCGCGAGCCGCAAGCACCTGGCGAGCGACGCGTCGAAGTGACGGCGATCGATCGCCGCGTGCCGCCGCGCTCGCGGCGGCACGCGCTGCGGCGACGAGCCTGCTCGCCGCGCGCCGTGCATCCGGCGCGCGGGACCGCAAACGAACAGGCGGCGCGTGAGCGCCGCCTGTTTTCGTATCGACGCCGCAATGCACGGCGCACGCCGGTCAGAACGTCTGCCAATCCGTCTCCGCGTTCGTCGTCGCTCGTGCGGGGGCGTCCGCCGGCGACGCGCTCGCCGGCGTGAGCGACGGGGCAGGCGTCGCGCGCATCGCGGGCCGGGTCCGCGCGACGCTCGCGCGGTGGCGCATCGCGTGCTCGGCGCCGGCTTGCGGCGCACGCGCATCATCTCTGCGCGAATGCGCGCGCCCGTTCATGCGAAACACGGCCACCGCATCGACGAGCCGCTGCGTGCGACGCTTCAGCTCATCTGCGGTCGCCGCCGATTCCTGCACGAGCGCGGCGTTCTGCTGCGTCATCTTGTCCAACTGCGTGACGGCGACGTTGACCTGGGCGATCCCGTCGGACTGCTCGCGCGTCGCCGAGCTGATCTCGCCGATCAGGCCCGCGCCCCGCGCGACCTGCGAACGGATATCGTTCATTGCTTCGCCCGCCTGATCGACGAGTGCGCTGCCCGCCGCGGTTTTCTGCACGCTGTCGTGAATCAGCGCCGCGATTTCCTTCGCCGCGTTCGCGCTGCGCTGCGCGAGCGTGCGCACTTCGGCCGCGACGACCGCGAAGCCGCGCCCTTGCTCGCCCGCCCGGGCCGCCTCGACGGCCGCGTTCAGCGCAAGGATGTTCGTCTGGAACGCGATGCTGTCGATCACGCCGATGATCTCGCTGATCTTGCGGCTCGACGCACTGATCTCGCCCATCGTCGTCACCACCCTGCCGACCACCGCATCGCCTTTTTCGGCTGCGTCGCTCGTCGAGCCGGCGAGCTGACTCGCCCGCGTCGCGGTATCCGCGTTGTTGCGCACCGTCGCGGTCATCTGTTCCATCGACGCGGCGGTTTCCTCGAGACTCGCGGCCGCCTGCTCGCTGCGGCTGCTCAGATCATCGTTGCCCGCGGTGATCTTGCCGCTCGCGCTCTGCAGGCCGGACAACTGATCGCTTACGTCGTCGACGAGCGAGCGCAGATTGAGCCCGGCCTGATTGACCGCGCGCATGATCATGCCGATCTCGTCGACGCGGTTCAAATGGACGTTGTCGCCCGCCTGGCCTGCGGCGACCGCGAGCGATTGCTTCAGAACGCGTTGCAGCGGCGCCGTGATCTGCGCGGCGAGCCAGAACTCCGCGAGCAGCAACAGCGCCGTTTCGGCGGCGGCGAAGCCGTCGAGCATCGCGCCGTGCAACCCGAAGAGGAACGCCGTCGATACGGAGCCGGCGAGGAGCGCGAGCAGCGCGGCGCGAACGCGCCAGCGCGCGCTGAGTGTCTGCGGCAGCGACATCCATCCGAGGAGCCCGGTGCGCACGACGAGGCCCTGATGAAACTTCCGGCCGCGCGTGCGATGCTCGCGAAAGTCGCGATAGAGCGCTTCCGCGCGCTCGATTTCGTCGCGCGACGGTTTCGTGCGCACCGACATGTAGCCGACGAGCTGCGCGTTGCGGATCACGGGCGTCGCGTTCGCGCGCACCCAGTAGTGGTCGCCGTTCTTGCGGCGGTTCTTGATGATCGCGGTCCACGAGCGGCCGGCCTTCAGCGTCGTCCACATGTCGGCGAACGCTTCGGCCGGCATGTCAGGATGCCGAACGATGTTGTGCGGCTCGCCGAGGATGTCGTCGCGCTCGAAACCGCTCACCTGGACGAACGCGGCGTTCGCGTATGTGACGTAGCTCTGGGGGTCGGTCGTCGACATCAGCGTCGCATCGTCGGGAAAATCGTATTCCCGCTGGGTCACTGGAAGATTGGCGCGCATGGAAGGCTTTCTCCAAAAGATCCGGAACGTCGTGTGTCGCGAATGCGGCGAATGCGCAGTCCGGCGACATGATCGGGTTTACGGACGATTTCGCGAGAGCTGAGTGGGTGGAATCCATGATGCTTGCTTGATGTGGGTCAACGCGTGCGCAATCGTTTGCGGTTCGACGCGGAGGCGAAAGAAAATGATCGGATTCCATATTGTCTGCGCTAAGCGAAGCGGCCGGACGCGCGGCGGCCTGCGGTCAGCCGCGCGACGATGGTCTTTGCCGAGCAGCTTCGCCATGATGTAGGCGGACGGCGTGCACGGCAGCGAGTTGAACAGCACGATGATCGTGAGCGCGGGGCCCTTGATGCCGAGGCTCACGCCGATCCAGAGCGTCAGCAGCGGCACGAGCAGCAGCTTGATGAACGACGATTGCAGCACGGGGCCGCTCGCCGCTTTCGCGGCCTTCATGTCGAGTCCCGCGCCGACGGCGCGTCGGGGCGCGTCAGCCCATCAACCGGTCGAGCAACGGCGACGAGAACACGCGCCGCGGATCGTAGCGCTCTAGCGTGCGCAGCGCCGCGTCCCAGTTGTCGGCGAGCGACAGCCCCTGCCGGAACAGATCCGGAATCGTCGTGCCGAGCATCGTGCCGTCGCTCCACGCGGCGGTGTCCGCGTAGCCCCAGCCCTTCGACCATTCCGGCCGCACGGTCGCGTAGTCGCCGCTGTAGTTTGACAGCATCCACTGCTCGTTCTCGCGATAGAAGCGGTTCGCGTCGGGCGTGCCCGGTATCGTCAGGATGTCGAACCAGATCGCTGCGTTCCAGTCGGGATGGTCGGGCCGCGGCCGGATCGCGGACAGCGATGGCGGCACCGCGCCCGGGCCGACGTCGTCGGGCGCATCGACGCCCGTCACGCGGATCTCGACGGGGCCGTTTACCGGGTAGCGGCCTGCCGCGCGATAGTCGGCGATCCGCTGCCGATACGCGCCGACGAACTCGTTGATCACGCGCTGCACGTTCTCGCGGCGCGTGAGCACCGCATAGCCGTTCGCGGTCACGCGCAGCGTCGTCGGCCGCACGTAGTGCAGCACCGAGCGCGACCATCCCCACAGATTCGTCAGCGGCCCGAAGAGATTCGTCAGGCCGAGATACGTGATCGTGTACTGCGTCTTGCCGAAGAGCGGCGCCAACTGGACTTCGCCGTTCAATACGATGCGGCTCACCAGATCGGACAATTCCTGCGATGTCGAATCGGAAAACGGATAGTTGTACGGCTGATCGACGACGCGCGCGCCGGACGGCGGATTCGGCCGGACGGTCCAGACCTTCAGCCAAGGATAATCGGTGAACGGAAACCAGATCGCCTCGATGCGGCCCGAGCGCCGCACGAACGATTCGACGGTTCGGCCTCGCTTGCCCGGCGGCGCGAACAGCTCGGTGACGGGGATATCGACGAAGCTCTCGCATTGCAGCCGTTGATTCGCGCCGACCTGCAACGTCGCGTCGACGATGAACGCGCGGCCGACGTGCGCGAGGAACGGGCCGATGTCCGGATCGGCGCGATCGAACGTGCGAAGCGCGTAGCGGCCCGACGATGCATCGTGGACGACCGCGGTCAGCGCGAGCACCGCATTGCTGAGCGAGCCGTACGTATGCCCGGGCGGGCGCGTTTCGTCCGCTGCCGGCAGCGCCGTGCCGTGCGCGCCGATCGCGAGCGCGCCGCCGAGCGTGATGTCGCCGGGCGCGGGCACCGCCGCCATCCCGAGCCCGTGCTGCTCGAGCGTCGCGAGCAGCGTGTCCAGCGAAACGCCCGCTTGCGCGATGACGCGCGCGGGCGTCGCCGACGCGTCGACGGACACCGCGCTCAGATGCTTCGTGGTGTCGACGAGAATCGTGCGCTCGTGCGCATCGTTGGCGGCAACCGTGAGCGGCGACCAGTTGTGCATGTGGCCGAGCGGCCGTGCGCGATAGCCGTTGTCGGCCGCCCAGTTGACGATCGCGACGACGTCGGCGGGCATCGTGGGCGCGGCGGTCCACAGGTCCGCGACCGCGATCTCGCCGCTCCAGTTGCGAAACGCCTGCTTGTAGAGCGGGATGCCGGAAGGAAAATTCGGCGGCGTCGCGCCCGCGGGTTGCGCGTGTGCGGCAATCGGCCGGATCGGCGTCCACCCGGCGACGATGCCTGCGCCGGCGAGACGCGCGACGTCGCCGAGAAACGCGCGGCGACGAACACGCGAAGCGGGATCTCCGAGGATCTTTTTCATGGGCTTCTCGAAAGTTGGTTGATTGCGCAATGAAGGAGTGAAACTTTTCCGTGAATCGAAATACGTTTCCCTCTTTGACTGCGTGCTTGTTGTTCGAAGCGCGTCATTGTTTTTGAAAAGATCGTGGCCGGCTGACCGAAAGCCATTGGATGATAGGTGGCCGCGTGCATGCGTCAAGCGAATCGAAGCATCGATCGCGCGGGGAAAGAAGCGGGTGGAGGAACGGCGGGGCGACCGCATCGACTCGGCGTGGATTGGGGTGAATCGGCCAGCGCGTGCCGCCGCCGGTTCTGCCGCGGCGCGCGCTCCTGGCAGGAAGACACGGTTTGTATGCGCGATGTGCGTTCGCGGCGCGCGCAGGCCCGCAACGGCGCATGGCGCGACGGGCGCTTGCTCGGCGCCCGCGTCGCGCGCTTGCGGCGCAGGCTCGCTGTCCGCCGCGTCTTGCCCGCCCAGCACCGCGCGCGCTCGCTCGATGTCGAGTGCGCGCTCCCAGCGAGCGACCGCGAGTCGGCTCGCGCCCGCGCGCTGATCGATTTTCTCGTCGCGCGCCTGGGCGCGCCGGCGCCGGCGGGCGGTCAGCCGGCGGGCGCGCGGGACGCCGCGCCGCGCGTGAGATAATCGCGCTTCCACCGTCAGCGATGATACGGCCCCGCCGCACCCGATACGTTGAATCTCCAGCCCGTTTCCCTCGACCAGATCGACGATTTCGACGAGATCGTCGACGTGCGCACGCCGCTCGAATACGCGGAGGACCATATTCCGGGCGCGCTGAACGCGCCGGTTCTCAGCAACGAAGAGCGCGTGATCGTCGGCACGATGTACAAGCAGGTGTCGCCGTTCGAGGCGACGCGCGTCGGCGCGGCGATGGTCGCGCGCAACATCGCCGCGCATCTCGACACGACGTTCGCCGACCGTCCGCGCAACTGGCGGCCGCTTATCTATTGCTGGCGCGGCGGCAAGCGCTCCGGATCGATGACGGTCTGGTTCAACATGATCGGCTGGCGCGCGCGGCAGCTCGACGGCGGCTACAAGTCGTACCGCCGTTCGGTCGTCGACGCGCTCGGCCAATTGCCCGCCGGGTTTCGTTACGTCGTCCTGACGGGGCACACGGGAAGCGGCAAGACCCGGCTGCTGCACGCGCTCGCGCAGGCGGGCGCGCAGACGCTCGATCTCGAGGCGCTCGCCGCGCATCGCGGCTCGCTGCTGGGCGCGCTGCCGAGCAGCGAACAGCCGTCGCAGAAGGCATTCGACACGGCGCTCGTCGGCGCGCTGCGCGGCTTCGACCGCGAGCGGCCCGTGTTCATAGAAGCGGAGAGCCGGCGCATCGGCGCGATCATGCTGCCGCTCGCGCTGCTGACCGGCATGCACGCGGCGGATTGCGTGAACATCGAGACCGAACGCGACGAGCGCGTCGCGCTGTTGTTGCAGGACTACGGGCATCTGTTCGACCAGACCGCGTTCTTCAAGATCCAGCTCGAGAAGCTCGTGCCGCTGCACGGGCGTGCGCGGATCCGCAAGTGGCACGAGATGCTCGACGCAGGGCTGCGCAGCGAGCTGTTCGAGGAGCTCGTCGACGTTCACTATGATCCCGCCTATGCGCGCAGCAGCGGCGCGCACTTCGTTCGCCTGCCGCAGGCCGAGCGCTTCCCGTTCCGGCCGACCGCGAGCGACGTCGTCGAGCAGGCGCGGGCGTTGCTCGCGCATCTCGATGCGGCGGGCGCTAGCGCTTGCAGCAAGCGGGCCTGAACGGCGCGGCGCGCGCGGCCTGCGAGGGGCGGCGCGCCCGGCGAGCCGGCCGCCGTTGCGTTGCCGCGCATTGCGTGCGGCCGCGCGGCGTTCGCGTCGCCGGCGCTACCCGTTCGCAGCCGATATTCGTCAATGCCCGATCGAATCGCCGCCGTCGGGAGAAGCGGGCTGTGCCGGCGCACCGCCGCCGGCGGATGCGCCCGGCGCTGACGCGCTCCTGTCCTGCTTCCTGATGGTGTGTTCGACCGCATGTTGCGCGGCGGGCACGACGACGGTCGGAAAGATCACCGCGAGGGCGACCCACAGCACGACACCTGCAACCATGATCGATCTCCAGAAGAATCGCGCGGCGCCGGTGCGCGCATCGATGCCGCGTTCGGATGCGTGCGAGCCGCGCGCATGGCGGCATGGTGAACGTCGGCCCGCTCGGCGCAACTCGCGCGACGAGGCACTGCGACCACTGTACGAGCAACGCCGCGCCGCCTTTTGATCGAACTCAATCGGGCCGAAAAACGCTCGGACTGCGAAGCGACGGCGCAAGCGCGTCATGAGCGCGAGCAGGCGCTAGCCGCGCGCGTCGTCCCCGTCGCGTCGGAACACGCGCGCGTCGTCGTCATAGTCGTAGAGGCCCGCGAAGCGTCCCCAATCGATCGCGACGCGCAGCGTATTCGCCGCGTCGAGCGGATTCAACCGGTCGAGCAGTTCGAGCTCGAAGCGCTCGCGCGGCGCCTGATGGCCGGCGCGCTCGTCGAGCACCTGACGAATGTGCGCGGCGAGCGCAACGAAGTGCTCGAGATGCTCGCGAAACAGCCGCTTGCGCTCGCTCGCGTCGCCCTGCGCGTAGACGCGGCCTGCGGCTGTGAGCCGCAGCGCGCCGTCGCGCAGCTCCGCGAACTCGAGCACGTGCAGCGCGATGGCGAGCGGCAGCAGATCGCCGACCGGCATCGCGAGCGCGGATGCGAGCCGCGGCAATTCCGCGCAGCCGTCGCGCGCATGCGCAACGAATGCGTCGACGAAGCTGTCGAGCCGATGGCTCGACACGTTCGGCAACCGCTGCGCGGGAACGCCCGGCTTGCCGTTTCGGGCGGCGACCGCATCGGCGATGCGCGACGTGAGCGCCGCGTAGATGTCGTCGACGATGTGCTGCAGTTCCGGATCGAGCCGATTGCGCGGATAGCCGAGCGGAATCGGCACCTCGGCGAGGATGCGGCCCGGATGCGCGCCGAGCACGAGAATCCGGTCGCACATCAGCACCGCTTCCTCGATGTTGTGCGTGACCATCAGCACCGCGTCGATCGGCAACTGGCGCGCGTGCCAGAGATCGAGGAAATCGGTGCGCAGTGTGTCGGCCGTCAGCACGTCGAGTGCCGAGAACGGTTCGTCCATCAACAGCAGCGCCGGATCGCCGACGAGCGCGCGCGCGAAGCCGACACGCTGGCGCATGCCGCCCGACAGCTCGCGCGGATACGCGGATTCGAACCCGTCGAGCCCGATCAGCTCGATTGCCGACATCACGCGTGCGCGTGCATCCGACGGCGGCACGCGGATGGCGTCGAGCCCGAGCTCGACGTTCTCCTCGACGGTGAGCCACGGATAGAGCGCGAAGGTCTGGAACACGACCCCGATGCCGGCGGCGGGACCGTCGAGCGGCGCGCCGCGATATTCGACGCGCCCGCTCGTCGGCTTCACGAGCCCGGCCGCGATGCGCAGCAGCGTCGACTTGCCGGAGCCGGAGCGGCCGAGCAGCCCGAGAATCTCGCCTTCGCGGACGGTCAGATCGATGCCGGCGAGCACGGGCAGCGGCTCGCCCGACGGCTTCGCGAACGACATGCTGACGCCGCGCAGCGCGATCACGGGCGCACGGGCGTCGTGCTGCGCATCGTCCGCCGAAGCGGGCGGCGGGGCGTAGGCGGGGAGTGTCGGCTCGGGCATGGGCTCACCTAGTCGAGGCGGGAGCGGCGTTCCGCGAACGCATAGAGCGGCCGCCAGATCAGACGATTCATCGCGATCACGAGCAGCGACATCGCCGCGACGCCGAGCGCGATCCGCGGATAGTCGCCCGCCGCGGTCGTTCGCGCGATGTACGCGCCGAGGCCGGCTGCGTCGATCGTCGTGTGTCCCCAGACGACGAGTTCAGACACGATGCTCGCGTTCCATGCGCCGCCCGATGCGGTGATCGCGCCCGTCACGTAGTACGGCAGGATGCCGGGCAGCATCACCTCGCGCCACCACGTCGGCGTGCGCACGCGCAGGCTCGCCGCGGCTTCTTTCAGATCGTCGGGGAACGCGGTCGCGCCGGCGATCACGTTGAACAGGATGTACCACTGCGTGCCGAGAATCATCAGAGGACTGAGCCAGATCGCGGGCGCGAGCCCGAAGCGCACGATCGCGAACACCGCGAGCGGAAACAGCAGATTCGCGGGAAATGCCGCGAGGAACTGCGCGACGGGCTGCACGAGCGCGGTCGCGCGCGGCCGCAGTCCGATCAGCACGCCGACTGGCACCCACACGACGGTCGCGACGCCGATCAGCACGAGCACGCGCGCGAGCGTCAGCGCGCCGTTGCGCGCGACGTCGACGACGTCGAACCACGACAGCGCGGGCGCCGCGATCCGCAGGAGCGCGACGCCGGCATAGACGGCGAGCGCCGCGCAGAGCGACAACCACACGATGCGCGCGATGCGCCGCGACAGCGCGCGTTCGCGCGTCGACAGCCGCAGCGCGCCGAGCGACAGACGGGCGCGCGCCGCGCGATGCAGCGTCGCGCCGAGCGGCGCGCCGACGCGCTGCGGCAGGCTTGCGCGATGGAGCAGATCGAGCAGCCAACTGCGCGGCGCGGGGCCGCTTACGGTCTGATCGCAGCGGAACTTGTGCGCCCACGCGACCATCGGCCGGAACAACAATTGATCGTAGAGCGTGATCGCGATCGTCATCGCCGCGATCGCCCAGCCGACAGCGGCGAGGTCGCGCTCCGCGATCGCGCGCGCGACATAGGCGCCGACGCCCGGCAGCGCGATGTGCAGACCGCCCACCGAGATCGCTTCCGACGCGACGACGAAGAACCAGCCGCCCGACATCGACATCATCGCGTTCCAGACGAGGCCCGGCATCGCGAACGGCACCTCGAGCCGCCAGAAGCGCTGCCAGCCGGTGTGCCGCAAGCTGCGGCTCGCCTCGTCGAGATCGTGCGGCACCGTGCGCAGCGACTGGTAGAAGCTGAACGCCATGTTCCACGCCTGGCTCGTGAAGATCGCGAAGATCGCAGCGAGTTCCGCGCCGAGTGTGGTGCCGGGCGCGATCGACAGAAAGAACACGACGGTAAACGACAGGTAGCCGAGAATCGGCACCGACTGCAGCACGTCGAGGAGCGGGATCAGCACGGTCTCCGCCGTGCGGCTCTTCGCGGCAAGGGGCGCATACGCGAACGTGAACGCGATCGACGCGCCGAGCGCGGCGAGCATCCGCAGCACGGTGCGCAGCACGTAACCCGGCAACGCGAGCGGCGACAGCGAGATCGCCTCGGGGCGCGCGATGTCGAGCGGCAGCGACATCTGGCGCACGCCGGAGCCGAGCAGCACGATGAGCGCGAGCACGAGCAGCAGCGCGACCGCGTCGCGCCACCCGAGCGTGCGCAGATGCCGGCGTCCGCCGGCGAGCAGGTCGGCATGATGCGCCATGTCCACCTCGGTTCGAATGGCCGCGCTCCATCGTCGGCGAAAGCCCGGCGCGCGGGCTTGATGTGCGTCAAACGTATCGGGGCCGCCGCGCCGCGCTTCGGAAATGACGCGGGCGCATGTGTGCGGATCGGGTTATTCGCACTGCAACTTCTGCGCGGAGCGCGTAAATTGAAAGAGACGCGTCGTCCAGGAGCGGCGGTGCGATCGCGGCCGCAATCGTTGACTCAACGCAAGGTTTCGGCGAAACCGCGGTCGACAATGATCGATCAGCGCGCCCTGCGCGGCGTCGCGCGACGGCCCGCCGCGAACGCGCGCGACGGGGCGGCGGTCGTCCGGAGACGATTCATGCATCCTGCGAAAACGCCCTTTCTCGCCGTGCGGGATCTCGCGCGCCCGTTGCGCGGCGACGCGGCCGATTTCGATGCGTTGATCGACATGGCGGACGATGCCGACGTGGTGCTGCTCGGCGAATCGACGCACGGCACCGACGAGTTCTACCGGATGCGCGCGCGGATCACCGCGCGCCTCGTCGACGAATGCGGTTTCGACACCATTGCGATCGAGGGCGACTGGCCCGACGCGTGGCGCGTGAATCGCTATGTGCAGGGCGACGCCGCGATGGCCGATGCCGACGCGGCGCTCGCGGACTTTACGCGTTTTCCCGCATGGATGTGGCGCAATCGCCCGATGCGCGAATTCGTCGGCTGGCTGCGCGATCGCAACGCGACGCTGCCGCGGCAATCGCGCGCGGGCGTCTACGGGCTCGATCTGTATAGCCTGTACCGCTGCGCCGACGCGGTGATCCGCTATCTCGACGATGTCGATCCCGGTCAGGCCGAGCTCGCGCGGCAGCGCTACGCGGCGCTCGACCACGTGCGCGAGCCGGGCGCATACGGCTACGCGGTCGCCTCCGGCGCGCGGCCTGCCGCGACGGCCGACGTGCTCGCGCAACTGCGGCAATTGCGCGAGCGCGAAGCGGCGTATCTCGCGCAGGACGGCATCGACGCGCTCGACGCGCAGTTCTTCGCGGAGCACAACGCGCAAGTCGTGGTCAACGCGGAGACCTATTACCGCGCGATGTTCGGATCGCGCGCGAACACGTGGAATCTGCGCGATGCGCACATGCGCGACACGCTGTTCGCGCTACGCCGCCATCGCGCGCGTTGCGGCTGCGCCGGGCGCGCGGTCGTCTGGGCGCACAACTCGCACGTCAGCGACGCGCGCGCGACCGAGATGCATCTGCGCGGCGAATGGACGCTCGGCCAGCTCGTGCGCGAAGCGCTCGGCGAACGCGCGCTGTCGCTCGGCTTCACCGCGTACACGGGGCACGTATCGGCCGCATCGCGCTGGGACGGCGACGTCGAGCGGAAATGGATGCGCCCGGCGCTGCCCGACAGCTACGAACATCTGTTTCATGCGACGCGGCTCGACCGCTTTTTCCTGCCGCTGCGCGAGATCGTCGCGCAGCCGCTTCGCGAAGCGCTGCTCGAGCGCGCGATCGGCGTGATCTATCTGCCGGAGACGGAGCGCGACAGTCACTATTTCATGTCGTCGATCACGGGACAGTTCGACGCGCTGTTCCATCTCGACGAAACGAACCCGCTCGAACCGCTCGCGCCGCCCGGTGCGTGGCATCCGCGCGAGGCGCCGGTGTCCGCGCCGTGACGGCGAGGCGGACGTGGAGAATGCAATGCAGATTCAGGAAGTACGGATACCCATCGGAAAAGTCGAGCTGAACGGCATGCTCGCGATGCCCGAGCATGCGTCGGGCATCGTCGTGTTCGCGCACGGCAGCGGCAGCAGCCGGCTCAGCCCGCGCAACCAGGAAGTCGCGGCGGTGCTGCAGCGCGCGGGGCTCGCGACGCTCCTGTTCGATCTGCTGACGATCGAGGAGCAGCGGCGCGACGCGGTGACGGCCGAGTACCGGTTCGCGATCGCGTTTCTCGCGCGCCGGCTCGTGAGCGCGCTCGACTGGCTGCGCGAGCGGCCGGACGTCGGCAAGCTGCCCGTCGGCCTGTTCGGCGCGAGCACGGGCGCGGCGGCCGCGCTGATCGCGGCGAACGCGCGCGGTCGCGTCGTGCGCGCGGTCGTCTCGCGCGGCGGCCGCCCCGATCTCGCGGGCGACGCGCTGCCGCGCGTGCGCGTGCCGACGCTTCTCATCGTCGGCGAGCGCGACGACGAAGTGCTCCGGCTGAACCGCGTCGCGGCCGGCTGGCTGATCGGCGAATCGAAGCTCGTCGTCGTGCCGGGCGCGACGCATCTGTTCGAGGAGCCGGGCACGCTCGACGAAGTCGCGCGCGTCGCGGCCGAGTGGTTCGTCGTGCATCTCGGCGACGGCCGGCGGCCGGCCGCAGGGGCCCGAAGATGACGAAGCCCGCGTGCGACAGCGCGCTGCTGACCGACCTGTACGAATTCACGATGCTGCAGTCGTACTTCGACTGCGGGATGAACGACACGGCGACGTTCGAGCTCTTCGTGCGCAAGCTGCCCGCGCATCGAAATTTCCTGATGGCGGCGGGGCTCGAGCAGGCGCTCGATTATCTGGTGGACCTCACGCTCGATGCGCACGAGATCGAAGCGCTCGCGAGCACGGGGCTCTTCAGCGGCGGCTTTCTCGCGTCGCTCGAATCGCTGCGCTTCACGGGCTCGGTGCGCGCGATGCGCGAGGGTACGGTGTTCTTCGCCGACGAGCCGATCCTGCAGATCACCGCGCCGATGCGCGAGGCGCAACTGATCGAGAGTCGCGTGATGAACCTGCTGCATTACGAGTCGATCGTCGCGAGCAAGGCCGCGCGCGCGGTGCTCGCGGCGCCGGGCAAGACGCTCGTCGATTTCGGGCTGCGCCGCGCGCACGGCGCGGAGGCCGCGCTGCTGTCGGCGCGCGCGAGCTACGTCGCCGGCTTCGCGGGCACGGCGACGCTGCTCGCCGGCTTGCGCTACGGGATTCCGACGTACGGCACGATGGCGCATTCGTATGTGCAGGCGCACGACGACGAATCGCTCGCGTTCGAGCATTTCGCGCGTTCGTTTCCGCGCAACGCGATGCTGCTCGTCGACACGTACGACACCGAAGCGGCCGTGCGCAAGGTGATCGCCGTCGCGGGGAAGCTCGCGCGCGACGGCGTCGAAGTGAAGGGCGTGCGGCTCGACAGCGGCGATCTCGCGCAGCACGCGATGCGCGTGCGCGCGCTGCTCGATCGCGCGGGGCTCGTCCGGGTGACGATCTTCGCGAGCGGCAATCTCGACGAGTACCGGCTCGCCGAGCTGATCGGGAAGGGCGCGCCGATCGACGGCTTCGGCGTGGGCACGCGGATGAACACGTCGGCGGACGCGCCGTATGCGGATTGCGCGTACAAGCTGACCGAATACGCGGGTGTGCCGCGCCGCAAGCGCTCGGAGGGCAAGGCGACGTGGCCCGGACGCAAGCAGGTGTTCCGCCGCTATCGCGACGACGGCGTGCTCGACGGCGATTGCCTCGCGCTGCACGACGAGGCGCATGCGGGCGTCGCGCTGCTGGAGCCGGTGATGATCGACGGCGAGCGCGTCGCGCCGCCGCCGAGCCTCGCCGACGTTCGCGCGCATGCGAGTGCGCAGCTCGACGCGCTGCCTGCGGCGCTGCGCGATCTCACGCGCGCGGCCGAGTATCCGGTCGCCGTGACCGACGCGTTGTCGGCGCTCGCGCAACGGCTCGACGCACAGGCGGCGAGCGACGCGTCGCTCACGTAGCGCGGCGCGCACGGGCTGCGCGAATCGCCGCGCATCGACGTAGATCGTCGCATGCGCAGGCATGTGCCGGCATGCATCGGCACGCGTCGGCATGCAATCGAACGAGCCGCGGGATGGCGAGATCGTCGTCCGCGCCGCGGCGAAGGAGGCGTGATGAACGATTATTTTCGCGATCGCGTCGATGCCGGCAGACAGCTCGCCGCGCATCTCGCCGATTATGCGAACCGCGACGACGTCGTCGTGCTCGCGCTGCCGCGCGGCGGCGTGCCGGTCGCGTTCGAAGTCGCGAAGGCGCTGCGCGTGCCGCTCGACGTGCTGATCGTGAGGAAACTCGGCGCGCCCGGCAATCCGGAGCTCGCGATGGGCGCGATCGCGACGGGCGGCGTCGTGCTGCTCGAGCAGTCGGTGCTGCGCGCGATGCGCGTGACCGAGCGCGAGCTCGCCGACACGATCGAGCGCGAGCGCGACGAACTCGCCCGGCGCGAAGCCGCGTATCGCGGCGATCGCGCGCCGCCCGCGCTCGAAGGGCGGACCGTGATCGTCGTCGACGACGGCATCGCGACAGGCTCGACGATGCTCGCCGCGCTCGAGGCGGTGCGCGCGCGGAAGCCGGCGAAGCTCGTCGCGGCGGTGCCCGTCGCGTCGCCGGGCAGCGCGCAGAAGGTGAGGGCGGCGGCGGACGCGATCGTCTGCGTGATGCGGCCGGACTGGCTGATGGGCATCGGCCAGTTCTATCTGAACTTCGATCAGACGAGCGACGACGAGGTGCGCGCGCTGCTCGGCCGCGCGCGCGAACGGGCGCAGCCGGGCGGAAAGGACGCGCCGCCCGCCGAAGCCGGTCCTGACGATTGAAGACAGCGGAAGGCGGCGCGGCGCGGCGTGGGGCCGTCTTGCGCCGCTCAGCCGTGGGCGGCCGCCTGCGCGGGCGAGCCGTTAGGGGCGGCGTTCGCGCTCGGCTGCGCGGGCGCGGCCATCAGCGGCTGCAGCGCCGGCGCGAGCGATTTCAGCAGTTGCACCGCCATTGCGCTCGTGAAGTCGTAGCGCGCCGCATACGGCTCGTGCGTGTAGGCGGTCAGCACGCCGAAGAACCGGTCGCCGAGCGAGAACGCGAACGTCGCGCTGCGATTGACCTTGCGCGATTCGATGAGGCGCGCGCCGCGCGCGTAGACGTTGAAGCGCTGGTCGCCCGTGCCCGTCTTGCCGTACACGGGCAGCGTCTCGCCGTCCGGGAACGTGAGGCCCTGCGCGAGGCGGCGCCCCGTGCCTTTCTGCACGACGTCGCCGAGCAGCATGTGCACCTGATTCGCGATCTCCGGCGACAGCAGCGGCTGCGGCTGCGCGGCCGCGCGGACGAAGCGCGTCTCGTACGGCGTGCCGTGCGCGAACTCGAGTGACGAGATCCGCTCGTTCGGCACCTTCGCGCCGTTGTTCGCGATCAGGCCGACGAGCTTCGCGAGCGCGGCCGGCTGATCGCCCGACGCGCCGATCGCGGCCGCGTACGACGGCGTCAGGTGATCGAACGGATAGCCGAGCGCGCGCCACGAATCGCCGATCGCGTCGTATGCGCGCAGCTCGACCATCCGCTTGATGCGGCGGTCCTGCGTCGCGTGATAGCGCGTCTTGAAGAGCCACGAATACGAGGCGATCCGCGCGTCGCGGCTCGCCTTCTGCACGTCGTCGAGCGACGCGTCCGGATGCTTGCGCAGATACGCGAGCGTCCACAGCGCGAGCGGGTGGATGCCCGCGATGTAGCCGCGGTCGTTCAGGTTGAAGCGGTCGATCGCGTACTTCGTGTAGAGCTTGTCGAGCGCGTCGTCCGACAGCTTCGTGGCGGCCGGCGTGCCGTGCAGCGTCCCGCGCATCTTCGCGTCGAACCACGCGCGCGGCGCTTCGGGCGCGACGCTGCGCAGCACCGTCGCGACGCGCGGCGGCGATTTGCGCACGTTCTCGAGCATCGCGGAGAGCGCGTCGTCGTCGGGCTTGCCCGCGTACTTCGCGTAGAAGCGCTTCACGTATACGCGGCTCTCGGAATCGACGAAGCGCATCAGATAGCGCTGCCGCTGCGCGGGATCGTCGAGCCACGACGACGACGGCCCGCTCGTGCGGATCATCTCGTAATGGACGATGTCGCGCATCAGCCGCACGAACACGAGGTTCACCGAGGCCTGGAACGCGACGTGCACGGTCAGGATTCTGCCGTTGTCCGACTTGTCGAAGTTCGTGAAGCTCTGCGCGCCGCCGCCCGTGTAGAACGTCTCGCCCGGGCTCGCCGAGTACTTGCGCTCGACGGACGCGGCGAGCATCGCCTGCAGCGAGCGGTCCTGCGTGTGCGCGAGATAGTCGAGCGCCCAGCGCGTGAGCGCGTCGGTCGGATCGGGCTTCACCTTCGCGAGCTCGGCCGCGCTCAGGTTCGCGTAGCGCGTGTGCAGCTCGGAGATGATCTGCAGATACGTGACGATCGTGCGCAGCTTCGCAGTCGAACCGAGATTCAGGCGCGCGCCCTGGTTGATGTCGAACGGCTGGTCGACGCTGTCGGTCTGCACACGCAGCAGGTTCGCGCCGTTGCGGCGTTCGTACAGCGTGAAGCTGTACTGGATCTTCGACGGATCGTCGCCCGAGCGCAGCATCTCGAAGCCGTAGAGGCCCGCTTCGCGTGCGCCGTCGCGCGTCGCAGCGCGCGCGAGGCCCGCCGCGACCGCCTGCTGCACCTTGTTGTTCAGCGTGTCGGTCGCGCGCAGGTCGAGCCGGTCGAGCTGATAGACGTTGTCGATGCCGAGCGCGCCGAGCAGGTGCGAGCGCGCGGACGTCACCGCCTTGCGCGCGACGAACGAGCGCGCGTCGGCGTCGGCGGGCGCCGCGCTGCGCTCGATGTGCGCGGCAAGCGCCGCGTCGCGCAGCGCCGGCGTGATGACGCCGCCCGTCGCGAGCAGGCGCAGGTAGCTGTCGGTGAGGCGCTGCAGCGTCGGGTAGCCGCGATTCAGGAAGTACGACGGCGCGCGCTGCGCGATCATCAGCGAGAGCACCTGCCGGAACGCGGTGCCTTGCGCGGCGAGGTTCTCGGGCGTCGCCGGCGCGGCGAGCAGGCGGTTCACTTCGTGGAAGTCGCGCCCGTACCACGCGGCGAGGCCGTCGCCGATGCCCGTGACTTCGCCCACGTGCGCGCGCGCGGCGAGCGGCACCGAGTTCAGGTAGTGAACGACGATCGCCTGGCGCGCGCCCATCGTCTGCGGGCCGTTCAGATACGCGCGCACCGAAGCCGACGCGATCTGCCGGAGCTTCTCGGGCGGCGTCGCGGTGCGGCCGTCGGGCGAGTGGCGGAATTTCTCGAGCTGCGTCGCGAGCGTGCTGCCGCCGGGCGTCGCCTGATGGCGGTCCACGAAGCGCAGCCCCTGGTCGGCGAGCGCGCGGCTGAAGCGCCCCCAGTCGATCGCCGGATTGCGGTTCGGCTGGCTCGGGTCGAGCAGGTAGCGATCCTCGATGAAGAGAAGCGACTGCACGACGAGCGGCGGGATCGTCTCGAAGTCGCCGTACACGCGGTGCGGATAGGTGACGTCGAAGAGCGGCGAGCCCGTCGAGTCGACGATCGACAGGCCGGCCTGATCCTTTTCGTCGTATGGCAGGAACAGGCGCTCGTCGGCGAGCGACAGCATCCGGTCGGACGCGCGCGCCTGCGCCGCGACGACGAAGCCGCGCGACAGCAGCCGCGCCTGGAACGACGGCAGCAGCGCGTAGCCGAGGCGCAGGTCGTACGGGCCGTTGTCGGGGAAGCGGATGCGGTTGCTCGCGCCTTCATCGACGCTGTAGCCGACGTCGCGCGTCAGTTCAGACAAGAAGCGCGCCTGCAGCCGGGAGGTTTCGATTTCGATCTGGACCAGGCGTGCGACGATCGCAAGCGCGATCGCGACGATCACGATCACTGACCATTTGAATCCCTTCCAGAACGACAGCGTTCCGGTCGGGCGAAGCGCAATCCGAATCAGCGGCCGATTCATGGCGGCGTCTCCCGGCGGGCCGCGGCACGTGCCGCGGCCATTTCGATAAGTTTAGTACCGAATCGCGCAAGTCACTGTACGGGTTGACTCTGAAAAACCACAGTCGCTGGCAACGTTTCCGCTTTCGCGCGGCTTGCGGCTTGAAGGGCCGCTGCGCCCGGAAATGGGGCGTCGCGCGCGATCCGGGCGAACGGACGCGATGTGGCGCCGTTTGCGCGCGTGTGACGGCCGTGACGGCTTGACCGGGCCGCGCGGGCGACGACGCGCCGCTACACGAGCTGCGCGATCGCGCTGCGCGGCTCGCATCGATGCAGCTCGCGGCCCGTGTCGCGCGAATACACGACGAGCTGGATGAAACCGTTCGGCGGCGCATGCAGCGCGAAGAAGCTGTCCATCACGTCGACGAACGCCTTCAGGCTGCTCGTGACGAAGGCGGCCTCGTTCAGCGTCAGCGCGATTTCGATGCCGCGCACGAACGTCGGCATCGGTTTCACGGCCATCCAGCGCACGGCGGCCTTGTGATCGAGATTCGCGATCGCGTCGATTTGCGGCACCGCGCTCGACGAGCGCGTCGCGTACTGGACGAGCAGCGCTTTCAGCGCGCCGAGCCCCGACGGTTGCAGCAGCAGCGCGTGCGGCGTCATCGCCGCGATCATGCGCCACAGCGCGCCGTGGTCGCGCGCAAACCGGCGGGCCGGCGTCGGCCGGCGCAGGAGCGCGATCCGGCCCGGCAGATTGTCCTTCTCGTTGAGCAGATCGCCTTCGGCGTCGCCGATCGGCAGCGTCTGCGGATAGTCGCCGTTCGTGCAGGTCAGCTCGACGTTCAACTGATCGGCGCGCGGCCTGACGGGCGCGCCGTCGGCGTCGACGAGCGCAAGCGCCGCGGGCGCCGCCGGCTGCGCGCCGTGCACGAAGCGGTCGCGCGCCGCGACCCAATGGACGGGCTCCTTGCGGCCGCGCTGCCCGTGCAGCAGCGAGCGGTACGGCGTCACGTCGACGCTCGCGCCTTGCTCGCCTTCGCGCGCGATGCGCACCGCGTCGATCGAGCGCACCTCGATGCCGTTCGATTTCAGCGCCTGCGGCGTGACGGGGTACGCGGTCGCGGCGTCGCGCAGCGAAATCGGCATCGCGTCCTGGCTGAACAGATTGACGATCGGCGTGCAGAACAGGCGCAGGTTCGACGCGGCGAGCGTGTCGAGCGCGCGCGCGTGCTGCGAATCCGGCGCGATGTCGACGACGGGCAAGTGCAGCGACAGGCGCCGGCACGGCCCCGCCGCGCGTGCGATGCGCGCGACGTCGATGTCGACGAAATCGAATTTCGCCGGGAATGCGAAATATTCCATCAGCAGCCGGAACGGCGACGCGCTGCGCCCGGGATCGAGCAGCGCGTCCTCGTCGGCGAATCCGACGGGCGCGAGCGGCACCTTCGATAGCGGCTTCCAGCGCCCGTCGCCGTCGAGCTCGATGAACGCGGCCGGCGTGCGCATCGCGAGCGTGTCGGCGAGCGCGGCGACGAGCGGCGCGTCGCCGTGCAGGTGCACGCGCAGGCTGCGCGCGCGCAGCGCCGTGAGCACCGGCTGCGCGGTCAGCGCATCGAACGTGATCGACACGATGCCTGCCGACGACGGCGGCATCTGCGCGGCGGACGGCGCGGCCGACGCCGGACGAAAGCGCGCGTCGACGATCGACACGGGCGCGAGCGCCACGTCGTAGGCGGTGCGGAACCGGTTCGCGCCGATGCGGCTCTCGAGCGTGGTGCCGCGCTCGATCGTCACGCCCTCCGTCAACTGGCTGAACAGCGAAGCCGCGTCGAACTGCGCGATCGAGCACGCGGGAAACGGGCGCAGATAGTCGGGGCACACGGTTTCGACGAGCGCTTCGGTGAACTCCGGATACTCGTCGTCGAGCGCCTCGCCGATCTGCGCGCCGAGGAGCGCGAACGACTGGAGCATGCGCTCGACGTGCATGTCGTCGGTCTGGCCGTCGGCGATGCCGAAGCGCGTCGCGATCTTCGGATGGCGGATCGCGAATTCGCGCACCGAGTGCCGCAGCAGCGCGATTTCGCGTTCGTAGTAGGGAAGGAGGTCGTTCATCGGCAAGAGGCGGTCCGGGTGAGGCCGGTCGGCGCGCATCGCATCGGCGCATCGCGGCGCAGCGAACGGGAAAACCTTGCCGTCATCGCCGGAATACGCGCCAAATGGCTGCATCGTTGCCGCCTCGCGCTCGAATCGGCATGCGTTTCGCGCGCTTCATCAAACCAGGATTGGCGGGAGACGAGGATGAACATTCCGCGTAATCGTGCAGCCGCATGATGTGAAAGGTATTTTTAATGTCTAAAAACAGTCGTCGCGGCAATCGTGGAGGCGACGCTGTCCGGCCCGGATTCATGTCCGGCAGATTGTCTGCGCAATCACGAATTATCGCAACCGTTATTCCGCCGGTATCGAAGCGCGCCGGCGGCGGTCATCGAATTGGAACATCCGGAGACGGCGATTGATTATCTATCGTCCGATTGGCGCGCGAATGCGAAACCGGTCGCGAACGTCGAATGCCGATATTCGCGGCGGGCGGAAGCGGGCGGCGAACGCACGCGACGCCTTGACGGAAGCGCCGCCGCTGCAGAATATTCGGGGGCAGGTCGCGCGGACGGCACGCGACGCGATCGAGCGGTTCGAGACGACCGATATCGACGAGCGGCGAAGGCCGCCCAACCTGCCGGCGCGCCGGCGCAACCCACGGACTCGCGCAAATCATGGCTTCGACCCGGAACCGCATGCAGCGCCGCCTGAAGATCCTGTCGGGCCTGATCCTGCTCTGTCTGCTGCTTGCGATCGCGGGCGCCGCCGCTTACCTGCGCGCGAGCCTGCCGCAGCTCGACGGCGACGTTCGCGCGCCCATGCTCGGCGCGTCGATGACGGCCGAGCGCGACGCGCTCGGCGTGCCGACGATCGCCGCGCGCGACCGGTTCGACGCCGCTTACGGAATCGGCTACCTGCATGCGCAGGACCGCTTCTTCCAGATGGACATGCTGCGCCGAAGCGGTTCGGGCGAGCTGTCGGAGCTGTTCGGGCCGATCGCGATCGACGTCGATCGCGACCATCGCCTGTACCGCTTCCGCGCGCTTGCGGCCGCCGCCGTCGCGCATTTGCCGCCCGACGATCTGCGCCTGCTGCAACGCTACACGCAGGGCGTGAACGACGGGCTCGCCGCGCTGCGCGCGCGGCCGTTCGAATACGCGCTGCTGCGCATGCAGCCACAGCGATGGCGGCCCGAGGATTCGCTGCTCGTGATCTGGGCGATGTACTTCGACCTGCAGGGCAAGCTCGCGTCGCGCGCGTTCGCGCGACACTGGCTGCAAGCGCATTCGACGCCCGAGCAGCTCGCGTTTCTGCTGCCGGCGTCGAGCCGCTTCGACGCGCCGCTCGACGCGCCGCTTGATGCGCCGCTTGATGCGCCGGGCATCGCCGCGCCGGGCGCGCCGGTGAGCGCGACCGCGCCGGCCTGGCTGCGCGACGCGCGGCCGGCGGCGTCGATCAGCAGCGTGTCGGTCGACGCGCAAACGTCGGTCGGCAGCAACAACTGGGTGATCGCGGGCGGCCGCACGGCGAGCGGCGCAGCGATCGTCGGCGACGACATGCATCTGTCGCTCGGCTTGCCGAACATCTGGTACCGCGCGATGTTCAAGCTGGGCGGCGGCGCGGGGGCGGCCATGCGCGTCGTCGGCGTGACGCTGCCCGGCTTGCCCGCCGTCGTCGTTGGCAGCAACGGGCGCATCGCGTGGGGCTTCACGAACGGCTATGCGGACTGCCTCGAACTGCTGCCGCTCGAGCGCGACGTTCGCGATCCGAATCGCTTCAGGCTCGGCGGCGCATGGCAGACCGCGCGCGAGACCGTCGAGACGATACGCGTGCACGGCGCGGCGCCCGTCGCGCTGACCGTGCTCGACACGACGGCGGGCCCCGTGCGCGACATCGGCGGCAAGGCCTACGCGGCGCATTGGATCGCGCAGGCGAGCGGCGCGGCGAATCTCGCCTTCGCGAAAATGATCGATGCGGCGGGCGTCGAGGACGCGATCGGCGTCGCCGCCGCGGCGGGCCTGCCCGCGCAGAACATCGTGATCGGCGACAGCGCGGGGCGCATCGGCTGGACGGTCGCGGGCGCGCTGCCCGATCGCCGGGGGCAGGGGCGAGGGCGGGGTGGCGCCGACGCGTCCGGCAACGGCGGCGCGCCGTCGTGGCGGACGGTGTTGCCGCCCGACGCGCATCCACGCATCGTCGATCCGGCGGCCGGCCAGTTGTGGACCGCGAACAACCGGCAGCTCGCGGGCGACGCATACCGGCTGATCGGCGACGGCGGCGCGGATCTCGGCGCGCGCGCGAGCCAGTTGCGCGACGGCCTGACGGCGCTCGGGCGCACCGGCGAGCGCGCCGCGTACCGGCTCGATCTCGACGATCGCGCGCTTTTCATGTCGCCCTGGCGCGATCGGGCGCTGCGCGTGCTCGACGAAGCGGCGCTCGCCGGCCATCCGGCGCGCGCGGAATTCCGCCGGCTGCTCGCGAGCGGCTGGACGGGGCGGGCGAGCGTCGACTCGGTCGGCTACACGCTCGCGCGCGGCTATCTGTATCGGCTCTACGACGTGCTGTTCGGCGGCCTCGACGCGCGCCTGAAGCAGCAGCGCGACGCCGATTACGCGTTGGCGAATCCGCGCTGGCCTGCCGTGATCGCGCGGCTGCTCGACGAGCAGCCGGCCGCGTGGCTGCCCGCGGACGCGGCGAGCTGGCGCGACGTGCAGCTCGCCGCGATCGACCGGACGATCGCGGCGCTGACCGCGAAGGGCGCGCCGCTCGCCGACGCAACCTGGGGCGAGCGCAACACGCTGCGGATCGCGCATCCGTTCGCGCGCAGCGTGCCGCTCGTCGGACGCTGGCTGTCCGCGCCCGCCGATCCGGTGCCGGGCGACGCGAACATGCCGCGCGTCGCCGCGCCGAAGTTCGGGCAATCGGAGCGGATCGTCGTGTCGCCGGGGCACGAGGAGCGCGGCCTCTTCAACATGCCGGGCGGACAGAGCGGGCATCCGCTCAGCCCGTTCTTCCTCGCGGGGCACGACGCATGGGTGAAGGGCGAGCCGCTGCCGCTGCTGCCGGGGCCGGCCGAGCACACGTTACGCTTCGTGCGTTGATTCGAGATGCGAACGATCGGGCGGGCGCGCGCCCGCGGCATCGCCGATGTCGACGCCGGCGCCTGAGCCGGCGCGTGCGTTGCGAACGCGCGGCGTGCAAAACGTCCGACTATTCGGCGAAAGCGAATAGTCGCGAAGCGGCTTGAATCCGGGCCGTCGCGTGCTCTATTCTGTTCCGTTGGCGATTCGAAGGGGAAGGGCATGGACCGCATTCAGGCAATGGAAGTCTTCACCCGCGTGGTCGATGCGAACAGCTTCACGCGGGCCGCGGAGACGCTCGGGATGCCGCGCGCGTCGGTGACGACGATCATCCAGAATCTCGAGGCGCTGCTCGGCGTGCGCCTGATGCATCGGACGACGCGCCGGCTGTCGCTGACGCCGGAAGGCGCCGCGTACTACGAGCATTGCATCAAGATCATCACCGAGATCGCGGAGACGGACGCGAGCTTTCAGGTCGGCAACCGCAAGCCGAGCGGCGCGCTGCGCGTGCACATGCCGAGCTCGCTCGGCCGGCGGCTCGTGATTCCCGCGCTGCCGATCTTCCGCCAGCGCTACCCGGACATCGTGCTCGATCTGGGGCTGTCCGATCGCCCCGTCGATCCGGTCGAAGAGGGGATCGACTGCATGATCCGCGTCGGGCCGCTCGAGGATTCGTCGATGGTCGCGCGGCGCATCGGGATGCTCAAGCGCGTCACCTGCGCGTCGCCCGATTACCTGAAGCGCTTCGGCGAGCCCGCGGAGATCGCGGAGCTGGCCGCGCATCATGCGGTGAATTTCCGCGCGAGCCACGGTTCGCGGCCTGTGCCGTGGGTGTTCGTGATCGACGGCAGACCGGTCGAGGTCAGGATGAACGGCGCCGTGACCGTCAACGATTCGGATGCCTACGTGACCTGCGGCGTCGAAGGCTTCGGGATGATCCAGCCGACGCTCTTCATGGTGCTGCCGCACCTGCTCGACGGCACGCTGCTGGAGGTGCTGCCGGGCTTCAATCCGAAGCCGAAGCCGATCTCGATCGTCTATCCGGACAACCGGCATCTGTCCGCGAAGGTCCGCGTGTTCGCCGACTGGATCGCCGAGCTGTTCGACTCGACGCCCGCGCTCGAAGGCGGCGAAGACTGGCGCAGCAGCGTCGCGGCGCGCGAGAAGCCGGCGCAGCGCAGGCAGGTCGCGGCGTAGTGGCGCGTCGCGGCGTGGTGGAGCCGGGCGTTGGCGCGGGTGGCCCGGCTTTTCAGCGCCGCAGCCGGTTCACGATGCCGCTGAGCGTGTCCAGATGAATCGGCTTGGGGATGAATGCATCGAAGATCGCGTGGTCGCCCGCGAGCATCGCCGATTCATACGCGCTCACGCCGAGTATCGCCGTCTTCGCCGCCGCGTCGGGCGACGTCGCCCAGCGAATCTGTTCGGCCACTTCGAAGCCGCTGATGTCGGGCAATTCCAGATCCAGCACGACGATGTCATGCCGGCATTCGCCGAAGCACCGCAGACCGTCCTTGCCGGTGGCGCGCAAATCCACCTGGATGCCGAGCGCCGTCAGCATCGCGCCGAGCGTTTCGCGCGCGTTCTCGTTGTCGTCGACGACGAGCGCGCGCAGATCGCGATGTGGCATTTGCAATGACGGCTGCGCGTCGTTATCGGGCGCGTCTGCGCTGCCGGGCAGCTCGACCGGCAGCGTGACGACGAATTCGCTGCCCTCGCCGACGGCGCTGCGAACGTCGACATGCCCGCGCAGCGCGACGACGAGCTCCTGGACGACCGCGAGCCCCATCCCGATGCCGTCGACGTGACGCACGCCCGGATCGTTCACGCGAAAGAACGGCTCGAAGATCTTCGACAGCAGATTTTTCGCGATGCCGACGCCGGTGTCGCGCACCGTGATTTTCATCGTTCGACTGGCGGGCGTGCCGGCCAGCTCCGCCGAGATCGCGATCGTTCCGCTGTGCGTGTATTTGATCGAGTTTTCGACGAGGTTGGACACGATCTGCTGGATCAGCTTGCGGTCCGACTTCACGACGAGCCCGGGCGGCTCGACGCGCAGCGACGCGCCCAGGTGCTTGTCGCGGATCCTGCCGCGCAGCGGATCGACGACGTCGGCGAGCAGCGGCGCGACCTCGACGGTCTCCGACTGAACCGACCGATTCGTCGACCGGAGCTTGATATAGTCGGTCAGGTCCTTCACCTGCGCTTCGAGCGATGCGGCCGAGTTCTGCAGGCGCTTGATCGTCTTCATGTTCGCGTCGGACTGGGGCCGTGCGAGCAACACTTCGATCGAACCGCAGATCGCCTGCAACGGCGTGCGCAGTTCGTGGCTGACCATGCCGAGGAACGCGTTCTTCGCGGCGATCATCTCGAATGCGCGATCGGACGCCTTGCGTTCCGCGTCGAGCGCCGCCTGCTGCTGCTCGAGCAGACTGCCGCGCGTGCGTATCGTGTAGAACAGCAGCAGGAACAGCGCGCCGAGAATGACGCCGAGCACGCCGCCCAGCATGACGATCGCGCGGCGCTTCTCCTTCAATTGATGAAACGTGAAGTCGCGCTGCTCCATTTCGATCGCGCGAAAATAATTCGCGAGCGCGTTCACCTTGGGCCAGTGCCGGGCGAGGTCTTCCTGCACGCGCTTCGCCTCGTCGGGGCGCTCGCGCAGCGCCGGAACGTCGCGACGCAGGTTCGCCATGAAGCGGGACAACCCGGCGATGTCGTCACGGGCCTTCGGGATGCTCAGCCAGTACGCGGAGACTTCGGACGGCCGCTCGAGGAAGCCGAACGACGCCTCGAGGCTGTCGAGCTGAAGCAGCACGTTGTCGAAGTCGCGATCCTGGCGGGCCGCATAGAGAATCAGTTGCCGGTCGAACCGGCTGAACGAGTTCCGGTATTGCGCGGCGGTCCAGAACACGCCTTCGCGCGGGCCTTCCAGAATGCCTTCCTTGACGGACGTTCCGAGCAGGTCGTACAGCAGGAACGCCCACGCGGCGAAGCCCAGAATCCACAAGGATCCCAGGGTGACGATGATTTTTTCGTTTCGCCATTTGACCTGGCTCATTTCACCGTGAGTCCGATGATCTGCCATGCGAACTTCGCTTCGCTGATCGGCGTCTTCAACTCATCGGGGAACTGGTCGCGCGGATACATGATCCACAGCGGCCCGTAGTTGTTGTTGTCGAGCACCTTGCCGTTCATCGTCCGCGCGAGGATCACGCCGTATTTGTCGGCGTCGGAGGCGGGAATCGTGAACGTGTATTCGTCGATGCAATGGAACTCGATTTGCGTGCCGGTCGCGCCGACGGTCTTCAGGATGTCGCTCAGGCGCGGGCCGGTGAACGTCGCCTTCGGCGTCCAGCTCGTGGACGTCGTGATCGAATGCTGCGGCAGCGCCAGCAGCGCCGCTTCGGAAAAGACATACGCACGGCGTCCCGTCTGATTGGCGTGCTTGATGTTGCCGTCGACGGTGAACTTGAACGGGGCAGCGTGAGACGAGAGCGCGACGCCAAGCAGCAGCGCCAGCGCGAGGCTCTTTATCCAGTTCGTCGAAATCCGCATGGTTTCTCCTCGCAAAGTGGTGGTTCAACTCGCCTGCGCATTGGGCGGATACGCAATCTTCAGCGCGCGCGCGACCTCGGCGAACAGGATCGGCAGCCTGACCGGCTTCTCCTCGCAGCGGGCATTGAAGCTCGACACGATTTCCGCGATCTCGTCTTCGCTCGCCTCGCCGGTCGAGATCTTTCCGGTCAGCAGAAAGATCGGCGCATCGGCATTTTCGCTCGCGCGGATGCCGCGCACGAGATGCGCGGCGGTTTCCGCGCCGAGCATCCAGTCGAGAATGTATCCGTCGAAGTCCTCGACTGCCAGCGCCTGGCGAAACGAAGCGCTGTCGTAATACGCGATCGCGGCGACGCCTTTTTCGGCGAAGTACTCGCAGATCGTTTCGGCGACGTCGGGCGAGTCGTCGACGACCGCGATCCGCACTTCGTACGTGCTGCTTTCGCTCGAGCGCAGCTCGATCACGTCGACCGGATAAGCGCGGCCTTCGGGCGCGTGCTTCCTTTCGTAGACGACCCAACTGTCCTGCCACTGGAGCGCGACGAAATCCGAATCGGCCTGGCTGCTCGTCCTCGTCGCGATCGCCGCGCGACACCGGAAGCGCCGCGTCTCGATGACGAGCGTCGCGTCGTGCATGTCGACGGCCGGATTCGGCGAGGCGCCCTTGTCGTCGAGCAGGATCGCGGGCGGCACGCCGAAGTACGACGCGATGTCCTGAAGCTGCGACAGATTCCACGGAATCTGCCCTTTCATCTTGCGCGTGACGACGGAAAAACTCAGGCCGAGGATGTTGGCGATCGTCGTGTTGTGACTGCGCGGCGCAATGCCCGTCCGAGTGAGGAGATCGCGGACTCTGGTGGCGGTGATCAAGTCGGCGTTGGCCGAATCGGGATGGGTCATTTCGGTGCGCTCCTCGGTGGATTTTGGTGGAAGAATAACAAAAGTGACGTGATATGCAAATTTGTTTCGTTTGAATTGGCTTGACATGCCAATTTTCTGCATTATTATGACGTTCTGCGTCACCATTGTTCGATGCGTCATGTCCGATGACGGGCGATACATAGCGATACATGGCGATGTCGGCTTCCGACGCGAAAGAAAAAACGGGTGCGTCGGGCCGAACGACTAGACAAGGGGAACCTGAGAGAGGTCTTGTGCAATAGCGTCCGATGACGGCGGCGTTGCATCCGCTGCGTCGGGCGGTATGGCTTGGTGCGGGTTCGAGCGATTTCAATTTGCAACTCAAAAAAGACTCGAGGTCACGCCCAAATGCGCTGCCGTTTGTTCGCGTCGTCGCTGCTGTTGTGGCTGGCCGCGTATGCGCAGAATCCGTCCGCGAGCGACATGGCACGGATATGCGCCGATCACGGCTGCTTCGATCGGCCTTAAAAATCAGATGTCCTATGAGTCGAAAAAGGACGATGCCGAGCAGGAGGACCCGCGGATCGCGGCGCTGAAGGAGCGCGCGAAAACCGAGTCGAAGGCGGCTTACGACCTGGGCCTGCGCTACTTCCGCGGCGACGGCGTTCGGCAGGACAGCTACCAGGCGCTCGGCGTCTTCTATCTGTTCGGCCTCGAAGAGATGGGCGCGCACGCGCGCGGACGAAGAGGATTGCAAGTGACGCACGCAGTGGCGTGACGTCTATACGGCTACTGGTATTCGGGCTATCCGTACCTCGGCGTCTGGCGACAGACGGACTGGTCCTGGTATTGACCGTGTGCCGGCGTCAACGGGGCGATCGCAGGAGACCAACTCATCGCGCGCTTTGCCGGGGTGGCTTAACGGGGTTCGCACGAGCGCGCAAGCCGAAAATAAAGACCAGCGACATCGATAACGACATGAAGACCATCTTTCCCCCCACTCATTCTCAAGACGGCGGGCGCAATGCGGACTGGTGGGGGCCGTTCGGCAGCGCGACGAAGGTGACGAGCATCGATCCGCTGCTGCGCCTCGCCGTGCAGCGGTCGAGCCGCTTCGTCATCACGTCGATCGGCAATCCGAAGCGCGACGCGCGCCTGATGCGGATCACCGGCTTGCAGCGCAATTCCGGCGAATACCGCGCGGGCTCGAAGCAGCACAAGGGGCAGCGCGTCGCGGCCGATTACTGCATGGACCCGCAGATCGCGATCGACGATTCGCCGGTCGGCGGCATCGGCAGCATGATCGGCGGGCTGACCGGCGACAGCGCGGTGTCGATGCTTGCGGGCAGTGTGAAGGCGAAAGCGTCGGTCGTCATGCTGACGCTGTTCGACATCCGCTCGGCGGTGTGGATCGCGGCGGCCGAGGGGAGTTCGACGACGCCGGAAGGCAAGGCGACCGTGGTCGCGTTCTCATCGACGCATGGAACAAGTTCGTCGTCGCGGTGCGCAATTGCAAGGCGCAGGACGTGAAGGGCGGGCTCGGGCGCGGCGGGCAATTGCAGGTCAACTGACGCGGGGTGCGCGCGCCGCCGGCGGGCTCGCTTCGGGCGACGATCGGCGACGGCGCGCAAGGTCTTTCGTCTTCGATTGGAGAGAGGCGGCGGCGCGCTGCCGTCTTGCCTGCGGCGACTTGCGGGCGAGGTCGAAGGCGAGGGGGGCGGCATTGCAAGCCGAGAATCCGGTACGGGGACCGGGATTCCGGCTTGGCAAGGGGTTCGGGCTCGTGGCGGGCGTGGGCTTCTTGTTCGGTTCGGATCGCGCGAATGCTGGCAGTGATGACGGCAGGCGGGCGCTTCGGTGGATGCCGGCCAGGTGGTGGTGACTTGTGCGCGGAGAAGCTGCGCCAAGTGGCTGGCTAAGTAGTGAAGATGAAGCCCCTGGTAATCGGTCGATTCCAGGGGCTTTGATTTTGGGGGAGTGGGTGGGTTGAAAGCCCGGCGCGACGAATTCTGATTCGGCGCGTGACGGGGCGCTCGCCCAAGCTCTGCGCTCCGGTCGCTCGTCGATTACGGTCCGAAAACGGGTGGGAGACGGGCTCGGCGATATAGCGCGCAGTGTCCCGCGCAAGCTTTCGCCGTTTCGCCAATCGTCTCGAAGAAGCGGGCGTCTTGCCACCTTACATGCACCGGTGATCCTCCATCGCCTCGCGCGTGCGCCGCGAATCGGCCTATCGGCCCGCAGCGCTTGCGCGGCTGAGGGCCCGCGCATCGACGGCTCACCTCTCTGTTTTTCTCGACGTTCACCGCGCATCGCGCGTCGGCGCTTCATCACGATTCGATTCGTAAAGACGGGTGACGAGTGCGAAGCCACGGCTCGACTCGGCGGTCTTTGGCGCGTGTGACTGCACGCGGTTCTCCGCCGCCCGCTTGCGTGCCGGCGGGCGCGCTATACCTTCGTCTAGCTGTCGGCGTGGTGGGCGCGGCGATACGATGGGTTCCAGCAGGCAAGCAGCGAGACGGACAAACAGTCAGATTCGATTACTCAGCGAGGGCGCGACATGTCATTTCACCTTTCCGATGAAGAAGTGGCCGCGTTCGACGAGAACGGTTTTCTCGTCGTCCGCGATTTGCTGGACGCCGAAGCACTCGCGTCGATGCATGCGGCGATCGCCGAGATCATTGGCGCTGCCAACGACTTGCGCGAAGTCGCGGAACTGGAGCCGGATGATCCGTCGATCATCCGGCGCATCTGGGAACCGTCGAAGCGCCACGCCGCCTTTCGTGCGATACAAGAGGACCCGCGCATCGTCGATCGGCTCGAATCGCTGATCGGGCCGGATATCGTCTTTCACCACAGCAAGCTCAACATGAAGGGGCCGCGCGTTGGTTCACCTGTCGAGTGGCACCAGGATTTTTCCTATTATCCGCATACGAACCCGAAACTGGTCGCGTGTCTCGTCTACCTCGACGACGCCGGCGAGGACAATGCATGCCTGCGCGTGTTGGCCGGCTCGCATCGCGCGTCGATCTACGATCATACGGAGCACGGCTATTTTCGCGGCAAGGTCGCCCTCGCGAATCTGCCGGCGGGGTGTACGGAGATGACGGCCTCCGGCGGCGCTGGCACGGTGGTCTTCCTGCATTGCAAGGCTTTGCATCGTTCCGATTCGAATCGCTCGGAACACTATCGCCGCTGCTTCATTCCCGCGTACCGCGCCGCCGACGCGCTGCCGATCTACTACGGGCCGCATGCCGCGCACAACGAGCCGGGAACCTATCTGCTGCGCGGGCAGCGCCGTCCGGTCGCGCTGAGCGAGGCCGGGGAATACCCGCTGCCGATCACGGAGAAGGCCTTCAACTCGCTCTATGCGCTTCAGCAAGGCGAGCACTTGCTCGCCGACGAACTGCACACTCGCTCGAGCGGATACGCGACGCACGTGCAGGCCGCAGCGCAAAAGTGACGAGGGCGCGATGAATCCGCATGTCCTGGTGATGAACCGCTGGCCGCAGTATCGGAACGATCGTCAGTGGGATCATGAACTCTGCCGCTACGACGACATCGTTGCGCCGCATTGCGATGTCAGCTATCTGTGCGACGATGAGGGCCGTCGCGGCGTGCCGGCTACGGCCGATCCCAGCCGCGTGCATGCCGTCGCCGATTTCGACGATATCGGCGCGTTGCTCGAGCGGGTGGCGAGCGTGATCGACATCCACGGGCCGATTACGCACGTGCTGGCGTTTTCGGAATATTTGCTCGATTCGGCGGCAGTCGTCAGGGCGCATTTCGGCATTCCGGGGCATTGGCCCGACGACGTCGACCGGTTTCGCGACAAGACCGAGATGAAGCGGTTGCTGCGGGCGGCGGGCATTCGCGTGCCGGCGTGGTTCGCATGTGACGGAGCGGACGACGTCGATGCGCGCGCGCTCGAACTGGGATTCCCGCTGATTCTGAAACCGGTGCGCGGCGCGTCGAGCAAAGGCGTGCTGAAAGTGGCGTCCGCTGATGCGTGGCGCCGCGTCGTCGAAACGAGCGATCTTCGCGGGTTCGAGATCGAGGAGTATATCGACGGCGACATTCTCCACGTGGACGGCGTGGTCGATGCCGCCGGGCAGAGCGTGTTCGCGTCGGTCAGCCGGTATGTCTCGTCTTGCCTCGATTTCGAATCCGGCGCGCCGCTCGGCTCGGTCGTGCAGACCGAATCTCCCGCGACGGCCGCGTGCCGCTCGTTTGCGGCCGCCTGTCTGCAGGCGCTCGGATTGCGCAGTTCGGCATTCCATCTCGAGTTGTTCGACCGCAACGGCGAACTCACCTTTCTCGAAATCGGTGCGCGCGTGCCGGGCGCCGACGTGCCGTACGTCCTGCATCGCGTTTTCGGCGTCAATCTGTTCCGGATGTGGGTCGACGTCGTGCTCGGTCGCCCGATACAGCCGCTGCGGCCGGCGGCCACGAGCGGCGGCTGGCTGACGATTCCGCGCCCGGGCCCGCTGCCGCGCAAGGTGATCGCGGCACCCTCCCTGATCGGACGCGTGCCGGGACTCTATCGCGAGCTGGTTCCCGCCGCGGGCGAGATGCTGGCCGACACCGGCGGCGGCTATACGCACCTGCAGGGCGGGCGTTTTCTCGTCGAAGGCGACAGCGAAGCGCAGGTGCTCGCTTCGATGAGCGCGATCAGGGCGCAATACGTGCTGGAAACTGTCCCCGCGTAAAGCGCTTTTCCGTTTGACCGTTCAATGGAGGCTCTGGATGCAAACCTTATCTCATGCCGAACTGCTCGCGAAGAAGTGCGTGGTTTTTGCCGAAGGTTGCTTCGGACTGTTCACGAGCAAGGTCGCGGCGTCGTATCTTCG
The DNA here is from genome assembly GCF_001636105.1 of Burkholderia sp. MSMB1589WGS. Classification (NCBI taxonomy): domain Bacteria; kingdom Pseudomonadati; phylum Pseudomonadota; class Betaproteobacteria; order Burkholderiales; family Burkholderiaceae; genus Burkholderia; species Burkholderia sp. MSMB1589WGS. The sequence continues at coordinate 661,046 of NZ_LNJT01000006.1, read as the reverse complement.
CTACCGGCCCGACCGCTGCCTCGCCGTGATCGATAGCACCCAGGCCGGCAAGCGCGTGGAGGAGGTGATCGGCTACGGCGGCGACATCCCGATCGTGGCGGACATCGAGCGCGCGCTGGAATTCGATCCGGAGGTGCTGTTCATCGGCAAGGGGCTGCATTCCGCGCAATTGCCGCCGGGCTGGAAGGAGCCGATTCGCATCGCGATGCAGCGCGGCCTGCATGTGATCAACAGCATCCATTTCAGACTGCGTACCGATCCCGATCTCGCAAAAGCCGCGGACGAGGCCGGTATCGCGATCTGGGAGACGAAGGAGCCGGTTCCGCTCGAGCTCAACAAGGCGCGCGTGCTCGAGCTGAACTGTTTCGTTGCGCACACGTGCGGCAGCGATTCGAATATCGGGAAAAAGACCACGGCGCTCGAGATTACCCGCGAGGCGAACCGACGGGGTATTCGCACCGGATTCGCGGCGACGGGGCAGACCGGCATGCTGATCTCCGGCACCGGGATCGTCGTCGATTGCATTCCGAGCGATTTCGTCGCCGGCGCCGCGGAACGGGTGGTGCTCGACGCGGCCGTCGGGAACGACTGGGTCGTGCTCGAAGGGCAGGGATCGCTCAATCACATCGGCGCGAGCGGCATTGCGCTCGCGCTGCTGCATGGCGGTTTGCCGCATGCGTTGATCTTTTGCCACCGGCTCGGGCTCGAGCGCACGAAAGTCTGGAATACGAAGATTCGGCCGCTTCCGGAGCTGATCCGTCTGAACGAGGCGCTGACGGTTTTCGAACGGCCAGCGAAGGTCGTGGCGATCAGCGTCAACAGCGCGGGCCTGAGCGACGACGCGTACCGTAGCGAAGTGCGGCGGTTGCAAGAACAGACCGGCTTGCCCGTCGTCGATCCGTGCCGTGACGGAGCTGGCCTGCTCGTCGATGCGCTGCGCGCGTATCAGCAAATGCACGATGCGCGCCGGCCGGTTGGGGAGGCCGCGCAATGAAGGACGCGATCGTCTTGTTGATGCACCAGGGCAATTCGTTTACGCGCGAGCTGAATGCGCTGCTCGCCACGCGCGACATCGCGATCGTCGCGATCAGTTCGCTGCCGCCCGATCAGGATGTGTTCGATCGCAACAAGCCGCTGCTCGACGACTGGGTGCTCGCCGAGCGCGCCGAGCTTGCGCAGGCCGACATCGACGAGGCGGTCCGGACGTTCGAGCGGCGCGGATACCGGCTGCTGGCGGCCATCGCGACTTTCGAGGGCTATCGCTTGCTGATGGCCGATTTGAATCGCGCGCTCGGTACGCGCGATGCGCCGCGCGAGGCGCTGGAGCTCGGGCTCGACAAGTTTCGCTGCCGGGACTTTCTCCGCCGTGCCGGATTGAGCGCTGTCGAGTGCATTCCGCTTGACGCCGACGCCGACGCCGACGGCGACCCGGCGCGGCTCGATCTGGACCCGTCGCGCCGCTGGTTCGTCAAGCCGGTGCGCGGCGCCGCGTCGTTCGGATGCTTCATTCTGGATAGCGCGCGCGATCTCGACGATCTGCCGAGAATGCGCGCGCAGATGCTTGGCGACCGAAAGCTGTCGGCCATCTTCATGGGCAAGTACGGCTTCTTCGCGGAGGAATACGTCGAGGGGCCGGAATTCAGCTTCGAGCTCGTCGCGTCCGGGCAGCCGCGCGTCGTTTGCATTCACGAGAAGGCGCGGGTCGAACGGCGGCGGCGAACGACGCTCGAAAGCATGTCGATTTCGCCGCCGATTTCATTGCCGCGCGACACCTTGCTGGAAGGCGCGCGATTCGTCTGCGAATGCCTGACGCGCATCGGTCTGACGGAGGGCGCGTATCACGTCGAGATGAAGTACTGGGAGGCGAAGCAGCGCTGGGAAATCATCGAGGTCAACCCGCGCATGGGCGGCAGTCTGATCAACGCCAGCACCGAGCGCGTGACCGGCGTGTCGATGCTCGAGATGTGGCTGCGGGCGCTGCTGTTGAAGGACGACGCCGAGCGCGCGGTGCTTCACGCGTTCATCGATCGCGTGTCGCAGCTCGCGCGCCTCGACGATCCCGCCGAGCAGCGGGCCACCGTATTCGTCAGCAAGTACGGTGAAAAAGGCCGCACGATCGAGTCGATCGGCTATGACCCGGCCGGATGCGCGCCCGACTTGATCGAGCTGCACGGCAAGCCGGGGCTCACCCTCGAGGATTCGGATCGAGCGATCTGCGTGATGGACGCGCTCTGGGCAGTCGACAGACAGACGCTCGCGCAATCGGTCGAACTGCTCGAGCGCGAATCAGATGCGCGTTTCCGGATCAGCTATCGCGAATAGCGGATGCCCGCCGGCTTGGCGCCGGAGGGTGCGTTTTTTCTCAATCCAGTCCAAATCCAGTCGAGAGCTCATGCTCATGATCGATCTATCTCATCCGGCGTTTCAGGTGCATCTCGGCGGAAAGCTGCAGGTGACGGGCAGAGTGGGCATCGAGACCCGCGAAGACCTCGCCCGTGTCTATACGCCCGGTTTCGCCCGAGTCGCCGCAGCGATTCATCGCGACCCGGAACTGATCCGGCGCTATACGATTCGCCAGAACACCGTCGCGATCGTGACTGACGGCACGGCCGTATCCGGCATCGGCGACGTCGGGCCGCAGGCCGCGCTTCCGGTGATGGAAGGCAAGTCGCTCGTGTTCCGCCGTTTCGCAGGCATCAACGCGGTGCCGATCTGCGTCGACACGCGTGACAGCGGCGAGATCGTCGATACCGTGGCCCGCATCGCGCCGGCTTTCGGCGCGGTGATGCTCGAGGATATCGCGGCGCCGCGCTGCTTCGAGATCGAGGCGCGGCTCGAGTCGATGCTCGGCATTCCGGTATTGCACGACGATCAGCACGCGACCGCGATTTCGGCGGGTGCCGCGCTCCTCAATGCGCTGAAGCGAATTGGCAAGCGGATCGATGAAATCAAGGTTGTGATGGTGGGGGCAGGAGCGGCCGGCACCGGCTGCGCGAAGCTGTTCAAGCAGCTCGGGGTGGCGCGGCTGATCGCGTGCGACCGCGCCGGCGCGATCCATCGCGAACGGGCCGATCTCAATATCGCGAAGGCGTGGTTTGCCGAGCATACGAACGACGCGTGCGAGACCGGCACGTTGCGCGACCTGCTGGCGGGGGCCGACGTGTTTCTCGGCGTGTCGGGGCCGGGGGTGGTGACGGCGGGTGATATCGGCTCGATGGCGCGCGATCCGATCGTCTTTGCGCTGGCGAATCCAGAGCCGGAAATTCTGCCGGCGGACCTGCGGACGACGTCGGCCATCGTCGCGACGGGCCGCAGCGACCTGCCGAACCAGATCGACGGCGGGCTGGCCTATCCGGGGCTCTTCCGCGGCGTGCTGGACAGCCACGCGCGGGCTTTCACAGACGCGATGAAACTGGCCGCCGTGCACGCGCTGGCAGGCCTCGTCGACGTGGATCAACTCGACGCCGGCTGCATCATTCCGGACATCTTCGACGAGCGGGTCATGCCCGCCGTCGCGGCAGCGGTAGCCGGTGCGGCATGACAGCGCTGCCTGGAACCGGCGCGGCCCGCGCGGACGGCATGGCGGCGGCTTGTCGCCATGCCGGGCGTTACGCTGCAAGATGCTCGGCAGCGCTTTTCAACACGACCTGCTTGAGCTGATCGAGCGCGGGCGACAGCTTCCGGTGGGCACCATGCAGGCAAAGGTCGACCGAAGGCAGTTCCGGGAGGCCGTCCTGCGTGCCGAGCCGCCGCAGCGCGGACGGAATGCCCGTGGCCGTGCGCAGCGTGATGCCGAGGCCCGCGGCGACGCCCGCCCACAGGCTGTTCAGGCTCGCGGTGGTGTAGGCAAGCCGCCACGAGACGTTCGCGTCGTCGAGCGCCTGCACGCCTATGCGGCGGAACAGGCAGGGCGGATTGTAGAGCGCGAGGTCCAGCGGGCCGTCGGGGTTCGAGAGGGGTTCGACGTTCGCCGGACCGATCCACGTCATCGGCAGCCGCGCGACGTGCTCGGCGTCGGGGCGCGTCTGATGATCGAGGGCGAGGACCAGATCGAGCTCCCCTTTGTCGAGACGTTCGAGCAGCAGGCGATTGGGTTCGACCGCAACTTCGACGCGCACGGCGGGATGGGTTTTCTTGAATGCGCCGAGGACGGCGGGCAGCCAGGTTTCCGCGAAATCGCCCGGCAGCCCGAAACGTACGCTGCCTTCGAGCACGGCGCCGCGCACCGAGCGTATGGCTTCGTCGTTGAGGTCGAGAATGCGTTTCGCATAGGAGAGGATCACGTCGCCCGCGTCGGTCAGCACGAGTCCGCGCCCTTGGCGGCGAAACAGCGGCAGGCCGACTTGCTCCTCGAGCTTGCGGATTTGCTGACTGATTGCGGATTGGGATCGGCCGACGCGCTCCGCCGCGCGATTCAGGCTGCCCAATTGATGAGCGGCCAGCAGCGTTCGCATCACATCCATATCGAGATTCGGTGGAGACATGATTCAGTTTTCCCGCAGCGTCGATGCAGAATTATCGCATTTCTTCCTGAACCGTTTGGCTATCATCGAGGCGATGGTTGCGTCTAAAAACGGAAGCCGGTTTTGTGCGAATGAAACATGATTTTTGATTGACTGGATGACGATTCGGGAGTTTGAACATGACAGAAGGGCGAACGCGGATTAAATCGGCAATGGCGCTGGCAATTTCCGCAGGGATATTCGCGACGCCGGCGGCATTCGCCGCGGGCGATTCTGCGGCGTCGCTTGCCGGCACCTGGACCCTTGTCGCAGCGGACGTCGAACATCCGGACGGCACGCGTGCCAGGGATTACGGCACCGTGCCGTCCGGCCTCATGATGATCGATCGCGAGGGACGTTATTCGGTGCAGATATTCAAGGCGGAACGCAAGCGCTTCGTTTCGGGCGACAAGCGCTCGGGAACGGATGCCGAATACAGGGATGCGGTGATGGGATCGAGCACGCACTTCGGCACGATCGAAATCGACCATGCCGCGCACTCGCTGGCTTTTCACGTTCAGCATGCGTCATTTCCGAACTGGGAGGGCGAACGGCAAATGCGCACGTATGAACTGAACGGCGACGAATTGAGCTATCGCGTCGTCGCGCGTCCGAACGGCGATGTGCCGATATCGGTGTGGAAGCGGGCGCAATGAATCCGTTCGCAAGACGCGGGTTTCGTGGTTCGCAAGCATGCGGAACGCGGGCGGGTGTGGCTGTCTGCACGACCCGATCGTCGATCGAGTCATGCGGATAACTATGGAGATGCCGTTGCAAGTCTCGACCGTATGGGAATGGGCGTGGGTGCCTATCGTGCTGTGCGCCGCGTTCGGGCGCACCGTGCGCAATGCCGCGCAGCGCAGCCTGACCGAGCAGGCGGGAACGTTGCCGGCGACGCTGGTGCGCTTTTTGTACGGCTTGCCGTTTTCGCTGCTCTGGGTGCTGCTGTTATGGCGGGCGGCGGGCGGGCTGCCCATCGTCACGCCTGCCTGGGCGGGCTGGTTGACGCTCGGCGCGGTCGCGCAACTGGGCGGCACCGCGTTGCTGCTGATGGCGATGAAGCAGCGAAATTTCGTCGTGTCGGTGGCTTTCTCGAAGACCGAACCGTTGCAAGTGGCGTTGTTCTCGCTGCTGGTCCTGCATGAAGCGCCGAGCCGGATCTCGATGCTCGGCATGCTGATCGCGATGTTCGGCGTGATCCTGCTGACCTGTCCGAAACCTGGGCAGCACGCGGCGGCTGCGAGTGCGGGCGGCCGGCTGGGCCTGTCCGCCGTCTATGGTCTGGGCGCGGGGGCGTCGTTCGCGCTGATGGCGGTCGGCTATCGCGCAGCGGCGCTGCACCAACCGGGCATTACGCCGTGGCTGAACGGCGCATGGGGTGTGCTGTGGGCGCAGTTGATCCAGTCGGTCCTGCTGGGCGGATATCTGGTGCTGACGAATCGCTCGGGGTTGCTCACGATCATTCGGATCTGGCGTTTTTCGCTGACGGTCGGAACGGTCGGCGCGCTCGCGACGATCGGGGAGTTGACCGCGCTCGCGTTGCACGGCGCGGCGGATGTGCGCACGCTCGGGCTGATCGAGGTGCTGTTCAGTTATCTGGTGTCGCGCAAGCTGCTACGCGAAAAACTCGGCGCGTTCGAGCGCTGGGGGCTGACGCTCGTCACCTCCGGGCTCATCGTCGTATGCGCGCAGTTCTGACGGTTCGGGCGGCGGCGCCCGGCGCATGGTGACTCGTCGCCAAGCCGGGGCCGACGCGCAAGACGAGGGAGGGGGGCATGTCGTCTGTATTGACGTTTCGCGAGTTGACGGCCACCGCGGTGCGGTTGCCGATGTCGAACCCCATCCGCACGGCGAGCGGCCTGATCGCGGACGCGCCGTTCGTGTTGATCGACCTGCATACCGAGCAGGGGGTGACGGGCCATGCCTATTTGTTCGTATTCACGCCGATCGTGCTCAAGCCATTGTCGACGCTGATCGCGTCGTTCGGCGAGCTGCTCGAAGGAAAGCGGCTCGCCCCGCTTGATGCGCGCGATCTGCTCGAGTCGTATTTCCATCTGGTCGGCAATACCGGGCTCGTCAGCATGGCGGTGGCCGGCGTCGAGATGGCGCTTTGGGATGCGCACGCCCGCGCGCTCGGCGTGCCGCTCGTCCGTGCACTCGGCGGCGCGCCACAGCCCGTTCCGGCTTATTCGAGCATCGGCATGCTCGGCGTCGACGCTAGCTGCCGGCTCGCGGAGCAATCGCTGGCGCGCGGTTTCCGCGCGATGAAAATCAAGATCGGCTACGTGACGCTCGAACAGGACCTCGAAGTCGTCCGAGCGGTGAAATCCGTGCTCGGAGCGCAGTCGATGCTATGCGTCGACTACAACCAGGGATTGACGCTGGACGAGGCGATTCGCCGTTGCCGCGCGCTCGACGAGTTCGGATTGGGCTGGATCGAGGAGCCGACCCGACAGGATGACTACGCAGGGCATGCGCGCATTGCGCGCGAAACGATCACGCCGATCCAGATGGGCGAGAATTGCTTCGGGACGAGCGAGCTTGCGAAGTGCATTGCCGCCGGCGCATCGGATCTGCTGATGTTCGATCTGATGAAGATCGGCGGCGTGTCGCGCTGGCTGCACGGCGCGGCGTTGGCCGATGCGGCGTCACTGTCGGTCAGTACGCACAATTATCAGGAATTCAGCGCGCACCTGATGGCGGTCACGCCGACCGCGCACTGGTTGCAGTACTACGACTACGCTGATCCCGTGCTTGCCGAGCCGATGCGGATCGTCGACGGGAATGCGCTTCCGGGCGAAACGCCCGGAAGCGGCATCGAATGGGACCAGGCGGCGCTCGCTCGCTATCGGATTGCGTGAATTCCATGCGAGGGGCGGCATCGAGTTCGGGGCGCGCGGCGGGCGATGTCGGATGGCACCCGGTGGACCGCGCGCCGCCGCCTCGTCCCCGCGTGGTCGACGATATGGGAAGTCGAAGCCGGGCTCGGATGATCCGGCCTTTCGGCGGAAGGCCGGGCGATGACTCGGACGAGTCTGTCAGGGTTCGGGGAAATAGGGATGACGGTGTGTACGATTCGCAGACGGCGCAAGCCTCGCGCTCGCTCAGTACACGTTGGTCGATTCTTCACCCATTTTGTCCCGGATGAGATCGATGCCGCGCACGGCCGCCGTGGTGCGGTTCCGGACACCCAGCTTCTTGAACAGCACGCCGATGTGCATCTTGACGGTCACGATTTCGATGCCGAGCAGACGTGCAATGGCCTTGTTCTGGTAGCCCTGGATGATGTAGGTCAGGATTTGTTGCTGCCGGGACGACAGTTTCGGATGAGTCTGGCCGGATTCGCTGTCCAGCGTCGGCTGCGAGGTGGGTTGCCAACGGTGCTTGGGAGACGTACACGAACTTTCCGACGGCATCGCGTGGCGTTGCGATCGGGCGCGGCTGTCGGCTTGCGACGCATGCGTATCGTTGCCGTCGAGTTTGAATCGATTGTCCACGGGCATCTCCGAGGTGGTGGGGAGGAAGTATGACGACGCGTGAGGCGCCGTCCAACAACGTTGATTCAGTCGTCCGCGGCGGCGACGTAGTAGTGGGCCGCGGCGAGACTTTCCACGCCGAGCTTGCGGAATTGGTCGATGAAATCCGGAAACGAGCACGACACGTCGGCATATCCGTCGAGGCTGCAAGCGTTGTCGAAGCGCAAGGCGGCGACGAAAAGCGACATGAAGTTCCGGTGGTCGCCGTTGCTGCTGAGCGAAACGCCGCCCGCGTAGCGATCCCTGCCGCGCGTGACGAAGCCGTCCGTGTGGCCGTCAGGGTGACGAATGATCTCGATATCCGCTCCCAGTTTGCGGACTTCTCCCACCATCGATTCGATGCGTGACGATTTATGAAAGCGAGTGACCGAGCCGCCCCGCACGGTCAGTTTCCCCTTGACGAAGAGACTCAGTGCGACGAGCGTCGGAATGATGTTGGGTCCGCTGCTGACGTCGAATTCGAAATTCCCCTCAAGATCGGCATTCGAGCTGTCCACGTCGAGCATGTGGCCTGACGCATAGCGCAGACGGACGCCGAGCGCCTCGACGATGTCGACGAAGAGTTTTTCTCCTTGCAATGTCTTTTCTTGAATGCCGGCGATCCGATAGACGCCCGGAAAGAGCGCGCAGGCCATCAGAAGGTAGGATAGCGAAGTGAAGTCGGCGTTGATATGCGTGTCGAAGGCCCGGTATCCGCCCGGTGATACGCGGTATGCGGTGTAGTCCGGGCTGGCTTGCACGTCGATTCCGGCGAGTCTCATGAAATCGAGCGTCTGGTCGATATACGACTGGGACAGGACGGGCGGCGTGATCCGGATGTCGACGCCGCGCTGCCCGAGCGGAGTGGTCATCAGCAACGCGGTGACGAACTGTGAGCTGATGTCGCCCGCCAGCGTGCAATGTGAGCCGTCGAGCGCCTTGCCCCAGTTGATCACGGGTGCTTTGCCGTCGTCGCCGAGATAGGTGAAGTTTGCGCCGAGCGCGTGAAGGGCGTCGAACAGCGGCTTCATCACACGCCGGCGCAGCGTTGCATCACCGGTGAGAATCGTCGGAATGCCGCGCATGCTGCTTAACGCCATCATCGTTCGAAACACGAGGCCGGAGCCTTTTGCGTCGATGACGTGAACGTCGGTGCTGAAGCGGCCACCGATACCCGTGATCGTCAGCGTATCGGGGGTTTCGTCGATCGTTGCGCCGAGCTTGCGGCACGCGGCCTTCATCGTTTCCGTTTCGATGCAGCGCAGGTCGTTGTGCACGACCGAGGTGCCGTGGGCGAGACTGGCGGCGACGATTGCGCGCTGGGTCTCCGGTTTCGAGGCGGGAACCCTCATATCCCGCCCCAACGTCTTAATCGGTTCGACACGTAAGTACATACTTCCTCCAATTGATCTGAATTTCACGGATCTTGTAACGAGGAATCGGTTCTGGAAACGCGTACGCGATCCGCCTGCCGGCGCATCGGCAGGCGGAAGGGACGATGCCGACGAACCGGCATCCGGGGCGCGCACTGCCGCCCGGTCGCGGTCAGGCTGCGGACTTCTGCGGCGCCAGCACGGTGTCTTCGTAGATTTCGCGGAAGAACATCGCAAGAATCTCCTGAACGTCATCGATGTACTTGAATACGGCCTCGTAATCGTCTTCGCTGAGGATGAGCTGGTTGAGGATCTTCCACATCTCCATCGAATGATCGTCTCGCGTGTCGACGACGAGATGTGCCTCTTGCCCCTTGATCAGATCGTGACCGAGCGTCGACTGAAGATTCCTCACGATGTCCGGTTGCAGCTTGGCTTGCGTGTATTCGACGAGGTAGTTCGATACCACGGGCGCCATCGGGTGTTCGTGCTCGAGGGTGTAGTAGAAAAAGCCTTCGAAGAGCTTGGTCGACAGATACGGCTCGGTGTTCAGGATTTCCTCGATCGATACGCCGGCTGCCTCGCAATCGCGGATGTAGAGCCTGTCGTGCAGCATTTCGTCGGCTTGATAGTGCGCATAGTCCTGGGCGGCCGACGGCGAAATCTGCGCGATCTTGTAGATGGCCTTGGCTTGGCTCGCGCGCGACAGGCGAATGCGCCACACATGTTCGATCAACGTGCGGCGATAGTAATTCATGTTGATATTCTTGTCTTTCATGTGTGACGCATAGGGAATCGACTGACGCCATTCCTCCATTTTTTTGTCGAGATATCGGTCGATTTTTGTCTTGCGTTCCAGTCCTTCCGATTCGGAGAAGAAAGGTGCGGGATGCATGATGCCGGAATTGCGGACTCGGTTCATTGGATGCCTCCGGTAACGATCGCGAGAAATGAAGCTCGGTGAAATGGACGGGCGGTCGGCGACCGCGCTATTGCGGGAACAACTCGAATGGAGATACCTCGCTCGTAGACGTGTGATCGGTTGGCGTCTCTGGAATCTGCCGGGGAAACCTTGTTTTTAGTGCTTGCTGAATTTGGGTAAGGGCGGGAATCGCCTGATCACGGCGAGTTTGCGCTATCGCTCTTATCTGGTAATAACAGCGAAACCATGAAGGCCATAATATTCATCTAATCGATGGAGTGAAGATATCCGAAGGTATATGGCGTCATGAAATCGAGGAACGCCAATAGATATGGTCAGTAATTTTTTGGGCGGCTATTTGATGGGGAGTGGAATTAAGGCGGAAAATTCCGATCCATTCACTCGTCCTGCACCAGAATGGAGCCTATTTATTGCGATACAGCCAGGCTGATATGCAATATGAGTCGGTGCCGACTGTCCTCACGTCGTTCTGCAGGGATCGGCTATACGGTGTGGTCGCTTCCCAAGGATCGGATGGCCGGGGAGCGTGTCATCGTCGATGGTGGATTTGTCCCCGTACCTCCGGACGCGGCCTTACACTTGAGTCGATGATTCGGTCCTGCGTCGGAACTCGCGTAGCGAGCGATATTTCAATGCGCTATGAGGATGCTGTTCGTTGTAATGCTCGAAGGCAATGGGGCTGGCCCCCGTTTTCCCGGATGCATCAGCTAAGCTGTTGTAATTCGAAGAGGACAAAATGAACAGAACAAGAAGGCACTTCACTGATGAATTTGAGCTAAGCGCGCAGCGGCGCGGCTGTGTAATGAGCTCGGTGCGACCGTCACGCGGAATTGCACGTGACCTGGGCGTCGGCGACAACCCGTTGCGCCGCTGGGTCGGGCTGATGCGAGATGGCGCGATGGGAATGGACGCTAGCAAGCCGTTACGCACGGAAGCGCTCTCGGCAGTCCAGCGCCTACAGCGCGAACTGAAGCGAGTCACGATGGAGCGCGACATTCTAAAAAAGCGCTCGGCTACTTCGCGAAGGGCCCGGAGTGAAGTGCGCGTCGGATGGTTGCAGACGCCTTGCTGATGGCGCACTGGCGACGCGGCCGGCCAGTTGGGCTGATACACCATGACAACCGGTTGAATCCGCCCAGTACATCAGCGAAGACTTCCGGACGCTACTCAGGCAGGAGGGCATTACCTGTGGCATGAGCCGTCGAGGCGATTGTTGGGACACTCGGTCAACGCTGCAATGGAAAGCCTCTTTAGCACCCTGAAGACAGATCGCGTGAACCGAAGCGTCTATCGCGCCCGCGACGAGACACCGGCCAATGTGTTTGACTACATCGAATGCTTCTATAACCCGCACCGTCGACATTCAACGCTGAACTTCCTTGGCCCGGTTCAGTTCGAGCTGTGTATTACGGGGGCTAGTGAATCCGTCCGGGAAAACGGGGGAAGGCCAGCTTGACGAGACTTGCTAGTAGCGCGCTTTGGGTGCTATCGAGAAAGCGGTTCGCTTAGGTCGTATGGACCCCAGTTCTCGGCATGAATTGAGGTGACTTTGAGATGGCGGAGGGGTGTTTCAGCTACTTTTGCGGAGTAAAGAAAAAGGGCTTAGCTAGCACTAAGCCCTTCCAGAATTTGGTGGCGAATCAGGAGTTAGCCCTCACTGCCTCAAAAAACAAGTTGTAAATCAGTGCCTTACTGAGTTCATCTCGTATGGTGGAATGAAAAAGAGGTGCACCATCAGGTACACCTGACACCAATTTATCGTACCGTAGCACGTAGTGCGATGCTGACAGGCAGACTTCTTGAAGAGCCTGCACGGCGATTGAGTGCATAGATAATAAAAAAGCCCCTGAAGGAGCTTTCTCTCATATTAACCAAGGTTGGTGTTCGGTAGTATGAAGATTTCTTGGTTTTCCTGCCATTAGATCTTCATAGGCCGCTTTTATTTTATCTAGTGGCTCGTCTTGCATAAATCGGAATACAGAAGCGGACAGGTATTCTGGTATTTCTTCAAAAGCCAACCAGCGGCGTTCTTCCTGTTCGCATACGAATCCCGTTGTATTCGAGCCAGCAAAAATATCTACGACCAAGTCGTTTGGTTCCGTCAAATAACGAATAAAGAATTCGGGTAGCTTGGCTGGAAATCTTGCTGGGTGAGCTTGAATTCCAATTTCCTTGCAGAGTTTCAAATATTTTGAACTTGCTTCTGAATTGGGAATTTGAAGCAAGTTGGAGGGTATCGCCCCACCGTTGTCTTTGCCAAAGCCAGAGCCAATATCGTGACCTGACGGTCTCTTGGCAGGGGAGTAGTAAGCCTCCGGGTCTTTAATCAGCTTCTTCATCCGTTCTGAATATTCAGTCAGAACCTTAGAAACGTCAGCCTTGGGCCATTCCGTCTTGGAGAACCACCAGACGGTGTTTACAGAATCCTTTGCGCGAATTTTTCGCTTATTTACCCATTCAATGGGTGAGGGTAGCTTGCTTGGATTGAACCAGAAAAATTCTTCTGCAAGGTGAAAGCCAATTTCATCGCAGAATTTAATCAAAGCGCGGTAATTGTAAAGACTACGAACAGGAACACCCTTGCGATATGCTCCGCCAAGGTCAACCACAAATGAACCGTCAGGAGTCAGCTTCTGGAAAACGAGCTTTGCAAACTGAGCCAACCAATCGACATAGTCGACCTCGTCTTTGTTCCCGTACTCTTTTTTTCGTTGCAGCGCGAACGGGGGAGAGGTCAGCACCAGATTGACCGAGTTGTCTGGTAGCTGTGCCAGCATGTCCAGCGAATCAGCAAGGTAGGCCTGTCCCAGCGAAGTGGTGTACAAGGGGGGCTGTTTGAGGGTTGTGAACATCAGTGGCTGAGAGGGGAAACATGAGCAAGGAGAAACTTATAGTCTGTAGACTCAAAGTTGTCAAGTGCTGACACTCGGTGCTTTCCAACATGCACCAATAAGCATGTCAGCCAGACTCATTTTTGCCAAACGAATGAAAGAGGTCAGGATTTCTCAGGGGATTTCCCAGGAAAAGCTGGCCGAGCTCTGCAATCTTCACCGCACCTATGTCAGCTCGGTGGAGCGAGGAGAGCGAAACATCACGGTCGATAACATGGAACGGCTGGCAGTGGCTCTTGGTGTTGATATCAGAGAGCTACTGACGCCAAATGAATAGTCCCGTAGAAGAAGCTGATAAACAGAAATTCGACAGACTTTTCCCATATATTCGAGAATACCAAGCCCTGGCGTCAAAATACAAGATAAACGACATTTTTCAGGACAACGGAGGAAAGTATCTCCAGTTGCTAATGATTCTTGGGCTTAGCACTGACGGGGCTCGGGAAGGGAATGACGCCGTTGATAAAGATGGAAATGAGTATGAAATTAAAACTGTGAATTTGGATTTGCAGCACCAATTCACGACCCACCACCACTTGAATCCTGCTATTATTGAAAAGTATCGCAAAGTGGATTGGTATTTTGCGGCATTCAAGAATATTGAGCTGCAGGTTATTTATCGTTTGAAGCCCAAGCACTTGGAGTTCTATTATTCAAGTTGGGAAAAGAAGTGGCATGATAGGGGAGGGAAAGATATTAATAATCCAAAGATTCCCCTTACTTATGTCATGAGGCATGGTGAGGTGATTTGGCTTCCAGAAGGTTCGGCGGGTTTTGTTCGCCCAAAATTGGTGAAAGATCCCAATAGACCTGTAAAAACGAGGAAGAAAAATGCCATCATCTTGAGTGGGCTGTGAAGAACAAAAAAGCACCTCGAGGGTGCTTTTTTATCGAGTGCTCAGTAAGAATGGTCCGCAGAAACCTTCCGTACTTTGCGTATCAGTAGGAAGCACGGCAATGCGCATACGGTAAAAAATATCAAGAAGAATTTTCCTGGCGCAGTATCGATTGACAAATGCAAGAAGAACATACACAGAATAGCTGCACCTGCCCACCCATATGCCAGCCCAAGGCTCTGGCGGAAGGTTTGGCCGTCGTCCTGAGTAATTCCAACAATGAGTGGGCGGGAAAACCAGCTAATTATCCACAATTTGCATACCCCCTTCTCGTTTGAACTGATCTTGGTCCAAAGGCTGACCCGACAATCTACACCGTTCCGCTGTAGCCGAAGATAGAAGGTAGCGTGTCGTGACTGCGTGAGGTTTGGCAGGTTCATCGTTGGTGGTCAGGTACACCAACAGGTAAACCAGTAAGACAAAGCCCTCTGCAACCTGCTGATTGCAAAGGGCTTTTGAGATTTGGTGGCGAATCAGGGACTCGAACCCCGGACCTGCGGATTATGATTCCGTCGCTCTAACCGACTGAGCTAATTCGCCAACAGAAAACAAATTATGAAGGTCGGCCCAGGGCGTGTCAAGCCCTTTTTGTCGACCTCCTCAAAAAAGTGGAGGGTGTCGCGGCGAGGGCGGGCGCGCTTCGTCATCGTCCGGCCGCGTCCCGCCACTTCACGACGGCACTACCCGCGCCGCGGCCCGCCCTTCCTCAATCCTGCGCGTAAATATTCGAATCCTTGGTTTCCTTCACGAACAGTAGCCCGATCACGAACGTGACGAGCGCGACGCCGATCGGATACCAGAGCCCCGAATAGATGTCGCCATTCGCCGCGACGATCGCGAACGCGGTCGCCGGCAGGAAGCCGCCGAACCAGCCGTTGCCGATGTGATACGGCAGCGACATCGACGTATAGCGGATTCGCGTCGGGAACATCTCGACCAGCATCGCCGCGATCGGCCCGTACACCATCGTCACGTAGATCACGAGAATCGCGAGGATCACCGTCGTCATCGGCCAGTTGAGCTGCGCCGGATCGGCCTTCGCCGGATAGCCCGCCGCCTTCAGCGTCGACGCGAGCGTCTTGTCGAACGCCTTCGCCTTGTCCTTCGCGTCGGCGGCCTTGCCGTCGTACGTGTCGATCGCCGAGTCGCCGATCTTGATCTTCGCGAGCGTGCCAGGCGGCGCGGTGACGTTTTCGTAGTTGAGGCCCGCCTTCGCGAGCGCGCTCTTCGCGATGTCGCACGACGACGTGAACTTCGCGGTGCCCACCGGGTTGAACTGGAACGAGCATTCGCCCGGATTCGCGATCACCGTGATCGGCGCTTTCTGCGTCGCCGCCTCCAGCGCCGGATTCGCGAAGTGCGTAAGCGCCTTGAAGAGCGGGAAGTAGGTGAGCGCGGCAATCAGGCAGCCGGCGAGGATGATCGGCTTGCGACCGATCCTGTCCGACAGCGAGCCGAAGAACACGAAGAACGGCGTGCCGATCAGGAGCGCGAGCGCAATCAGGATGTTCGCGCTCGCGCCGTCGACCTTCAGCGTCTGCGTGAGGAAGAAGAGCGCGTAGAACTGACCCGTGTACCAGACGACCGCTTGGCCAGCCGTCAGCCCGACGAGCGCGAGAATCACGATCTTCAGGTTCTTCCACTGGCCGAACGCTTCCTTGATCGGCGCCTTCGACGTCTTGCCTTCGGCCTTGATCCGCAGGAACACCGGCGATTCGTTCAACTGCAGCCGGATCCACACGGACACGGCGAGCAGCAGGATCGACGCGACGAACGGCACGCGCCAACCCCAGGTGCCGAACGCTTCCTCGCCGATCGCGGTGCGCACGCCGAGGATCACGAGGAGCGACAGGAAGAGGCCGAGCGTCGCGGTCGTCTGGATCCACGCCGTGTAGAAGCCGCGGCGATGCCCGGGCGCGTGCTCGGCGACGTAGGTCGCCGCGCCGCCGTACTCGCCGCCGAGCGCGAGGCCTTGCAGCAGCCGCATCGCGATGAAGATCACGGGCGCGGCGATGCCGATCGATGTGTAGCCCGGCAGGAAGCCGACGACGAAGGTCGAGATCCCCATGATCACGATCGTGATGAGGAACGTGTGCTTGCGGCCGACGAGATCGCCGAGGCGGCCGAACACGATCGCGCCGAACGGCCGGACCGCGAAGCCCGCCGCGAAGCCGAGCAGCGTGAAGATGAACGCCGCGGTCGGATTGACGCCGGAAAAGAAGCTCTTGCTGATGTAGGCCGCGAGCGAGCCGGCCAGGTAGAAGTCGTACCACTCGAACACGGTGCCGAGCGACGATGCGAAGATCACGCGCTTTTCGTCGCCCGTCATCGGCGCGTGCGCAATTTGTCCGCCAACCGTTGCCATGAATGTCTCCAATTTTGATATGGGGTCGCGCGTCCTCTCGGGAGGGCGGCTCCGAGTCGATTATTGGAGGGCAAACTTACGGCGCACTGACTCGCTGCGTCAAAATCGCGTGCCGGCAATTTGCGCATTACATCTTGGTTTGTCTTTCATCTTCTTTTAAATTGCTGTCAAGTTTCGACACTGTGCCTCTGGTGAGAGGCGGGCGGCGGCTTCGCTTAGGGTTATTCCGGGGCCTCGCGCCGTAAGCCAACGCTCACGCGCACGAGCGTGCCCGCGAGGCGCGGCGACGTCTGATACACGTTGTCGCCGATCGTCAGCGTGCCGCCGTGCTGCGCGACGATCTCGCGGACGATCGCAAGGCCGAGCCCGCTGCCGTCGCCTTCGCGGCCGAGTATCCGGTAGAAGCGCTCGACGACGCGTTCGCGCTCGCTTGCCGGGATGCCGGGGCCCGTATCCTCGACTTCGAGATGCACGACGCTCGCCGCGCGATCGGCGCGCACGCGCACGGTGATGCGGCCGCCCGCCGGCGTGTAGCGGATCGCGTTGTCGATCAGGTTGCCGAGCATCTCGCGCAGCATCACCGGATGCCCGTCGATGCGAAGCGGCTCCGAGTCGGCGTCCGGGCCTTCGTAGCCGAGGTCCATCTGCTTCGCGAGCGCGGCCTGCACCCAGTCGCGCACGGCCTGTCGCGCGAGCGTCGCGATCTCGACGGGCTCGAACGTGAGCCCCGTCGCGCGGTTTTCCGCGCGCGCGAGCGCGAGCAGTTGCGTGACGAGCCGCGCCGCCTGCTCGGAGCTCGTCGCGATCTGCTCGAGCGAGCGCGCGACGTCGTTCGGCACCTCGTGGCGCAGCGCGAATTCGGCCTGCGTGCGCAGGCCCGCGAGCGGCGTCTTCATCTGGTGCGCGGCGTCGGCGATGAAGCGCTTTTGCAGCGTGATGTTCTGCTCGAGGCGCGCGAGCAGATCGTTGAACGACGTGACGAGCGGCTCGATCTCGGGCGGCGCGCGCCGCGCCTCGACGGGCGACAGGTCGTCCGGGCGCCGGCCGCGGATGTGCGCCTGCAGCGCGGTGAGCGGCGCGAGCCCGCGCGACAGCCCGAACCAGACGAGCAGGATCGCGAGCGGCAGAATCACGAATTGCGGCAGGATCACGCCCTTGATGATGTCGTTCGCAAGCGCGTTGCGCTTGTCGAGCGTTTCGCCGATCTGCACGAGCACGGGCTGCGAGCCCGTCGCGCCCGGCAGCGCGACGGTCGTGTACGCGACGCGCACGTCGTTGCCGCGCAGCAGATCGTCGCGGAACACGACGACGCCGGGCGGCGGCCGGTCGTCGTCGCGCGGCAGCGGCAGGTCGGCTTCGCCCGCGACGAGCTCGCCACGCGTGCCGAGCACCTGGAAATAGAGGCTGTCGACGTTGTCGGCGCGCAGGAAGTCGAGCGTCGCCTGCGGCAGCCTCAGCTCGGCGACGCCGTTGACCGGCGTGATCTGCCGCGCGAGTACGTATGCGTCGGTCTCGAGCGCGCGATCGAACGGGCCGTTCGCGATCGTTTTCGCGACGAGATAGGTGACGGCGATGCTCATCGGCCACAGCAGGAGGAGCGGCGCGAGCATCCAGTCGAGAATCTCGCCGAATAGCGAGCGGGGGCGGGGGCCTTCGGCGGCGTCGGTTTCGTCCGGCGGCGCGAACGGGTTCTCGTAACGCGCGTCGCGCGCGGCGTCCGTATCGGGCGCCGCGGCAGCCGCGCGTCGCGCGGCGTGGATGGAACGGACTGGCGTGGCCATCGGCCGCTCGCTCGTCGACGGCGCTAGCGCAGCGGCTGGCTCGCGGCGGTTTCGGCCGGTTGCGGCGCGGCGGCGTTCGGCGTGTCGCTCGCGGGCGCGGCTTTCTCGAGGCAGTAGCCGAGGCCGCGCACGGTCGTGATCCGCACGCCGCTCGGCTCGATCTTCTTGCGCAGCCGGTGGACGTAGACCTCGATCGCGTTGTTGCTGACTTCCTCGCCCCATTCGCACAGATGGTCGACGAGCTGCTCCTTCGACACAAGCCGGCCGATGCGCTGCAGCAGCACTTCGAGCAGCCCGAGCTCGCGCGCGGACAGGTCGAGCACGCGGCCGTTCGCATATGCGATCCGGCCGACCTGGTCGAACGACAGCGAGCCGTGCCGCACGACGGTCGGCCCGCCGCCCGCGCCGCGCCGCGTCAGCGCGCGCACGCGCGCTTCGAGCTCGTTGAGCGCGAACGGCTTCGCCATGTAGTCGTCGGCGCCGAGGTCGAGCCCCTTCACGCGCTCGTCGACGCTGTCGGCGGCCGTCAGGATCAGCACGGGCAGGTTCGAATTGCGCGCGCGCAGGCGGCGCAGCACGTCGAGGCCGGACATCCTGGGCAGGCCGAGATCGAGGATCAGCAGGTCGAAAGTCTGCATCGACAAGGCCGTGTCGGCCTCGACGCCGTTCCTCACGTGGTCGACGGCATAGCCCGATTGGCGGAGCGACCGGGTGAGGCCGTCCGCGAGTATGCTGTCGTCTTCGGCGATGAGAATTCGCATGATGCGCAACCGATTGCCGCTCCGCGGCAATGACGCTGCGCGCGGCTGTCTCCGAAATATGCGGCGATGCCTGCCTGCAACGCGGGCTTGCATAAACCACTGTTTTTTTATACAGTGTCTGCATTCGCGCACCTAACGGCTTGCTGGCCGTGTCGAAGCCGGTGCGTCCGTATCAGACGCTGCTCATCATAGCAAAGGACGATTCATGGAAGAAAGCAAGAAAGGCTCCGGGCTGACTGCAGAGAAGAGCAAGGCGCTTGCCGCCGCGCTCGCGCAGATCGAGAAGCAGTTCGGCAAAGGGTCGATCATGCGGCTCGGCGACGGCGAGGCAGTCGAGGATATCCAGGTGGTGTCCACGGGCTCGCTCGGTCTCGATATCGCGCTCGGCGTCGGCGGCCTGCCGCGCGGCCGTGTGGTCGAAATCTACGGGCCGGAATCGTCCGGCAAGACGACGCTCACGCTGCAGGTGGTCGCCGAGATGCAGAAGCTGGGCGGCACCGCGGCGTTCATCGACGCGGAGCACGCACTCGACGTCCAGTATGCGTCGAAGCTCGGCGTGAACGTGCCGGAGCTGCTGATCTCGCAGCCGGACACGGGCGAGCAGGCGCTCGAAATCGTCGACGCGCTGGTCCGCTCGGGCTCGATCGACATGATCGTCATCGACTCGGTCGCGGCGCTCGTGCCGAAGGCCGAAATCGAAGGCGAGATGGGCGACGCGCTGCCCGGCCTGCAGGCCCGCCTGATGTCCCAGGCGCTGCGCAAGCTGACGGGCTCGATCAAGCGCACGAACTGCCTCGTGATCTTCATCAACCAGATCCGGATGAAGATCGGCGTGATGTTCGGCAACCCGGAAACCACGACGGGCGGCAACGCGCTCAAGTTCTATTCGTCGGTGCGTCTCGATATCCGCCGGATCGGCTCGATCAAGAAGAACGACGAGGTGATCGGCAACGAAACGCGCGTGAAGGTCGTCAAGAACAAGGTGTCGCCGCCGTTCCGCGAAGCGATCTTCGACATCCTGTACGGCGAAGGCATCTCGCGCCAGGGCGAGATCATCGATCTCGGCGTCCAGGCGAAGATCGTCGACAAGGCGGGCGCGTGGTACAGCTATAACGGCGAGAAGATCGGCCAGGGCAAGGACAACGCGCGCGAATTCCTGCGCGAGAATCCGGAAATCGCGCGCGATATCGAGAATCGCATTCGCGAGTCGCTCGGTGTCGCCGCGATGCCGCAGGGCGCCGATTCCGCAGCCGAGATCATGGACGAAGAGGAGTAATGCGCAAGAACCGGCAGGGCGCGGATTCGCAGCAGACAGCGCGCGGTGCGCGGGCGGTGTCCGCCGGCGAGCCTCACGCCGAATGCGAAACGCGCACGACGGTTTCGGGCGAAGGGCGGCCGTCTGGCCGCCCGGCAGCGAGGGCATCCGGCGATGCCCTCGTTTCGTTTCGGCGATCGGTTGCGTCCGAATCGGATGAGCCGTTCGATCCATATGAATCGTTCGATGCGCACGATGACGCGCGGCAGCGTGCGCCGGTGGGTGTTTCGTCCGCCGCGGCGCGGGGGGCGGTTGCCGGCGACGTCTATACGCGCACGAGCCAGGCCGGGCCCCGGTCGCGGCGGCGCGCATCGCCTTTCCATTCCGATTCGTCCACGTCGGATGTGAATGATGCGGAACGCTCGTCGGCATCGCAACGTCCGGCACGCACGCTGAAAGGGCGTGCGGTCGCCTATCTGTCGCGCCGCGAATACAGTCGCGCGGAGCTCGCGCGCAAGCTCGCGCCGTATGCCGACGAAAGCGACGATATCGAATCGCTGCTCGACGCGCTCGAGCGGGAAAACTGGCTGTCCGATTCGCGGTTCGCCGAAAGTCTCGTGCATCGGCGCGCGTCGCGCGTCGGTTCGGCGCGCATCGTCAGCGAACTGAAGCGCCACGCGGTGGGCGACGCGCTCGTCGAGTCCGTTGGCTCGCGGCTGCGCGAGAGCGAGTTCGAGCGCGCGCAGGCGGTCTGGCGCAAGAAGTTCGGCACGGCGCCGCAAACGCCGGCGGAACGCGCGAAGCAGGCGCGTTTTCTCGCGATGCGCGGTTTTTCGAGTGCGACGATCGCGAAGCTGCTGAAAGGCGATGTCGACGAATTTGGTGGCGATTGAGCGGGGCGAGCCCACTTCGCCGGCTCGTTTTCGCTGATTCGTTTTCGCTGATTCGTTTTCGCGGGCTCTCGTCGCCGGCCTGATATCGAGCCGGTGTGGGAATTTCGCAAGAATGTCCTGCAACGGCCGGGCGAGCGGCCACGATGCCTTGCCGATTGCAGGCCCCGTCCAATCCCCCCAAAACCCTCGAAACCCCGCACGGGGCCAGACCGGGCCGGTGTGGACGATATGCTAGAATCGCCGAGTTTCCTCTTCGGCTTCACTTTCCGCATGCCGCTACCCGAGCCCGTCCCCCGACAGTTGCGCCATCGCCGCGCAATTCGAGCGGAAGCCTACGAGCGCGCCGACGGCTTGTGGGACATCGAAGCCTGCCTGACCGATCACAAGCCTCGCGACGTGACGCTTGCGTCGAGCGTCAGGCCGAACGGCCTGCCGATCCACGAACTCTGGCTGCGCGTGACGATCGATCGGGAGCTGAATATCGTCGACGCCGACACGTCGTCGGACTGGGTGCCCTATCCCGGTCAATGCGAAGCAGCCAAACCCGCCTACCACGTCCTCATCGGACTCAATCTCTTCCGCCATTTCCGTCGCGACGTGTCCCGGCTGCTGTCCGGCGTCGCCGGCTGCTCGCATCTGACCGAGCTGTGCGCGGTGTTGCCGACGGCCGCGATTCAGGCGTTCGCGGGCGACGTATGGAACGTGCACGAGCTGTCGGGCGACGGCGCGACCGGGCGCGACCGCGCGGCCGACGAGCCGCCGTTCCAGCTCGGCCGCTGTCACGCGCTGCGGTTCGACGGGGAGGCGGTTCGGCAGTTCTATCCGCGCTGGTACGGCGCGAGCGGCTCCGCGCGCGAGGGCTCGGACAGTGCGAAGGAATGAGGGCGAGCGCTTGAATCGTCAGAAGAAGCGATCGTCAATCGACTTTTTTTAGCCAACTCACAGACTGAAGGAATCACGCATGAAGATTCACGAGTACCAGGGTAAGGAAATCCTGCGGAAATTCGGAGTCGCGGTCCCGCGCGGCAAGCCAGCGTTCTCGGTGGACGAGGCCGTCAAGGTGGCGGAAGAGCTGGGCGGCCCGGTCTGGGTCGTCAAGGCTCAGATTCATGCGGGCGGCCGCGGCAAGGGCGGCGGCGTGAAGGTCGCGAAGTCGCTCGAGCAAGTGCGCGAGTACGCGGACCAGATCCTCGGCATGCAACTGAAGACGCACCAGACGGGTCCGGAAGGCCAGAAGGTCAACCGTCTGCTGATCGAGGAAGGCGCGGACATCAGGAAGGAACTGTATGTCGGCATCGTGATCGATCGCGTGTCGCAGAAGGTCGTCGTGATGGCGTCGAGCGAAGGCGGCATGGACATCGAGGAAGTTGCGGAAAAGACGCCGGAAGCGATCCACAAGGTCGCCGTCGAGCCGTCGCTGGGGCTGCAGGACGCCGAAGCCGACGATCTCGCGAAGAAGATCGGCGTGCCGGATGCATCGATCCCGCAAGCGCGCGAAATCCTGAAGGGTCTGTACAAGTCGTTCTGGGAAACGGACGCGTCGCTCGCCGAAATCAACCCGCTCGTGCTGACGGGCGACGGCAAGGTGATCGCGCTCGACGCGAAGTTCAACTTCGATTCGAACGCGCTGTTCCGTCATCCGGAAATCGTCGCGTACCGCGATCTCGACGAAGAAGATCCGGCTGAAATCGAAGCGTCGAAGTTCGACCTCGCGTATATCTCGCTCGACGGCAACATCGGCTGCCTCGTGAACGGCGCGGGCCTCGCGATGGCGACGATGGACACGATCAAGCTGTTCGGCGGCGAGCCGGCGAACTTCCTCGACGTCGGCGGCGGCGCGACGACCGAGAAGGTCACCGAAGCGTTCAAGCTGATGCTGAAGAACCCGGGCCTGAAGGCGATCCTCGTGAACATCTTCGGCGGCATCATGCGCTGCGACGTGATCGCGGAAGGCGTGATCGCGGGCTCGAAGGCCGTGAACCTGAACGTGCCGCTCGTCGTGCGCATGAAGGGCACGAACGAAGACCTCGGCAAGAAGATGCTTGCGGAATCCGGCCTGCCGATCATCTCGGCGGACAGCATGGAAGAAGCCGCGCAGAAGGTCGTCGCGGCTGCTGCGGGCAAGTAACGAGCGCCCGCGACCTGGCGCTGCGCGCCAGGCCCCCGAAGCGGGGCGGGAGGACTCGGGGCAGCCCCGCGTTTTTCCGAGCGCAACATTGAACACGCATGGCGGCGCGGCTTTTCTCGCGACGCCGATCGAACAGAGGTCATTACATGTCGATTCTGATCAACAAAGACACGAAGGTCATCACGCAGGGCATCACCGGCAAGACCGGCCAGTTCCACACGCGCGCCTGCCGTGAGTACGCAAACGGCCGCGAAGCGTTCGTCGCGGGCGTGAACCCGAAGCGCGCCGGCGAAGATTTCGAAGGCATTCCGATCTACGCGAGCGTCAAGGAAGCGAAGGCGGAAACCGGCGCGACCGTGTCGGTCATCTACGTGCCGCCCGCGGGCGCCGCCGCGGCGATCTGGGAAGCGGTCGAGGCCGATCTCGATCTCGCGATCTGCATCACGGAAGGCATTCCCGTGCGCGACATGATCGAAGTGAAGGACCGCATGCGCCGTGAAGGCCGCAAGACGCTGCTGCTCGGGCCGAACTGCCCGGGCACGATCACGCCGGACGAGCTGAAGATCGGCATCATGCCGGGCCACATCCACCGCAAGGGCCGCATCGGCGTCGTGTCGCGCTCGGGCACGCTGACGTACGAAGCGGTCGCGCAACTGACGGCGCTTGGCCTTGGCCAATCGTCGGCGGTCGGCATCGGCGGCGACCCGATCAACGGTCTGAAGCACATCGACGTGATGAAGATGTTCAACGACGATCCGGATACGGACGCAGTCGTGATGATCGGCGAGATCGGCGGTCCGGACGAAGCCACGGCGGCTCAGTGGATCAAGGACAACATGAAGAAGCCTGTCGTCGGCTTCATCGCGGGCGTCACGGCGCCTCCGGGCAAGCGCATGGGCCACGCCGGCGCGCTGATCTCGGGCGGTGCGGACACGGCCGAAGCGAAGCTGGAAATCATGGACGCGTGCGGCATCAAGGTCACGCGCAATCCGTCGGAAATGGGCCGCCTGCTGAAGGCGGCGCTGTAAGCATCGCGCTGCAACGTCGGTTTCATCGCCACGAAAAACGCCGGTTCCGCCGGCGTTTTTTGTTATGCTCGCGCAAGCGTTTCGTCAGGCTCGCGCCGGGCGGTCCGGCGCGGGCGAACGCATGCCGACGCCCGCCGGTCTCACCCCCTTTGCTTCGCTCTCATGCTCGAATTCTTTGCCTCGCTCCATTGGGGCGCCGTTCTCCAGATCGTCATCATCGATATCCTGCTCGGCGGAGACAACGCGGTGGTGATCGCGCTCGCCTGCCGCAACCTGCCCGCGCAGCAGCGCGTGCGCGGCGTGCTGTGGGGGACGGCCGGCGCGATCGCGCTGCGCGTCGTGCTGATCGCGTTCGCGGTGCTGCTGCTCGACGTGCCGCTCCTCAAGTTTGCGGGCGGCGTGCTGCTGCTGTGGATCGGCGTGCGGCTGATGGCGCCCGCCGAGGACGCGCACGACAACGTCAAGCCCGCCGACAAGCTGTGGGACGCAGTGAAGACGATCGTGATCGCCGACGCGGTGATGAGCCTCGACAACGTGATCGCGATCGCGGGCGCGGCCGAGCAGGCGGACCCCGGCCATCGGATCGCGCTCGTGATCTTCGGCCTGCTCGTCAGCATTCCGATCATCGTCTGGGGCAGCACGCTCGTCCTCAAGCTGCTCGACCGCTTTCCGATCTTCATCACGTTCGGCGCGGCGCTGCTCGGCTGGATCGCAGGCGGGCTGATGGTCAACGATCCGGCGGGCGACCGCTGGCCGCTCCTCGACACGCCCGCCGCGATCTATGGCGCGAGCGCCGCGGGCGCGCTCTTCGTCGTGATCGCCGGCTATGCGCTGAAGAAGCGGCGCGCGGTATCGAGCGCGACGAATTCCCACTGACGGACGCGAACGCGCGGCGTCGGCCGTTCGGCCGACTGCCCGCGTTGCCGTCCGCTGGCTACGATCGACACGCCTGCCTGATCCGGCAGGCGTGTTTCGTTTTCGGAGCCTGTCATGAGCGAAGTTCTTTCCGTTTTACCGCCGGTTGCGTCGCTTTCGTCGCTTTCGCCGCTCGTGTGGCGGCGAAGGGGCGTGACGCGCGGTCTGCGCCGCGCGCGGCGAGCGTCGATGCGCGCGATGCGCGGCCGCGGCTTCACGCTGATCGAATTGATGATCGTGCTCGCGATCGTCGGCGTCGTCGCCGCGTACGCGATCCCCGCGTATCAGGATTACCTCGCGCGCAGCCGGGTCGGCGAGGGGCTCGCGCTCGCCGCATCCGCGCGGCTCGCTGTCGCCGAGAATGCGGCGAGCGGCAATGGATTCTCGGGCGGCTATGTGTCGCCGCCCGCCACGCGCAACGTCGAATCGATCCGGATCGACGACGACTCCGGACAGATCGTCGTCGCCTTCACGACGCGCGTCGCGGCGGCGGGCGCGAATACGCTCGTGCTCGTGCCGTCGTCGCCGGATCAGCCGGACGTGCCGACGGCGCGTGTCGCGTTGTCGAAGGGCGTC
This sequence comes from Burkholderia sp. MSMB1589WGS, assembly GCF_001636105.1. Classification (NCBI taxonomy): domain Bacteria; kingdom Pseudomonadati; phylum Pseudomonadota; class Betaproteobacteria; order Burkholderiales; family Burkholderiaceae; genus Burkholderia; species Burkholderia sp. MSMB1589WGS. The sequence goes on along the minus strand of NZ_LNJT01000006.1, from coordinate 635,224 downwards.
GTTCAGGCGGGGGCGATCACGTGGGAGTGCTTTGCGGACGGCAAGGCGTCGTCGTCGCTGCCTGCGCCGGGCGCCGGACCGATGCCGACCGACGCGCCGACGCTGGCCGGCAAGCTCGCGCCGCCCGATTGCCGCGCGTGAAGGGGCGGCGGCGCAGTGGCGCGATCGCCGGGCACGGGCCTTGCGCGAACTGGCGGCCGTCCGGCGACGGCCGCGCACCGCGATGGTGCGTCGCATGATGTCCGTGCGTGTCGGGCGTCCGCGCCCGCACAGCGGGAGGTTTTTTTTGTATAGTGCGCCGGTTGCTGATACCCGGTTCGCTCATGCCTTCTTCTTTTCTGCGTTCTTTATCGCTGATCGCGCTCGCCGTCGCCCTGATCCTGCCGTATGCGGTCACGAACCACACGTACCCGATTCCGACCTTCTATTCCGAGTTTGCCGCGTTCGCCTTGTATTGGGTGCTCGGCGCGAGCGTCGTGCTGCTCGTGAAAGCCGAGCGCGCCGAGCAGTCGTTCGCCGCGCCGATGGCGCTCGTCGCGCCGCTCGGATTCGGCGCGGTATTGCTTGCGCAGATCGCGCTGCTGCCGCTGCGCCAGCCTTCGATGAACTGGCTCGCGATGGGCTACCTGCTGGGCGCGCTCGGCGCGATGCAGGCCGGTTATGCACTCGCGCGCGCGAACATGGTCGACATGGCCGCGCGGATGATCGCGGGGGCGACGATCGTCGGCGGCATCGTCGCAGTCGCCTGCCAGTTCGTGCAACTGTTCCATCTGGAGACGGCGTTCTCGCCGTTCGTCGTGTCGTACGGCGTGACCGTCGACCGCCGTCCGTACGGCAACATGGCGCAGGCCAATCACCTCGCGACCTATATCGCGTTCGCGCTCGCGGGCGCGCTCTATCTCGTGCAGACGCGGCGGATGCCGGCGCTTGCGTGGGCGGCGCTGTCGGCGCTCCTGTCCGCCGGGCTTGCGCTCACCGTGTCGCGCGGGCCGTGGCTGCAGGTCGGCGTGATGGTCGTCGCCGGCTTCTGGATGGCGTTCACGCAGGCGCGGCGCGATCCGGCCGCGAGCCGCGCGCGTGCATGGGCGATTCCCGTCGTGCTGGGCGCGCTGTTCGTCGCGGTCAACGTCGCGGTGCGCTGGGCGAATGTCCACTACCATCTCGGTCTCGCGGAATCCGCCGCCGATCGCATGCGCGACGCCGGCCAGATCGCGCCGCGCCTCGCGCTCTGGAAGTACGGCCTCACGATGTTCCGCGAGCATCCGCTGCTCGGCGTCGGCTGGGGCGAATTCCCGATTCACCAGTTCGAGCTCGTGCGCAGGCTGGGCGGCGTCGAGATCGCGAACAACTCGCACGACATCTTCATCGATCTTCTTGCGAAATCCGGCCTGCTCGGCCTCGGCGTGCTGCTCGTCGCGCTCGTTGCGTGGTTCGTGCGCGCGCTGCGCGTGCCGCATACCGAGAGCCGCGTATTTGGCTTCGCGCTCGTCGGCATTGTGCTGATGCACGCGCTCGTCGAGTATCCGCAGCAGTACACGTTTTTCCTGCTGCCCGTGATGTTCGTGATCGGTCTGCTCGAGACGAAGCCGCTGCGCGTGTTGCGGGGCCGTGCGGCGTTCGCGCTGTTCGCGGTGCTGTCGGTGGCGGGGCTCGCGTCGCTGTACCCGGTGCTGCGCGACTACCAGCGCGCCGAAGTGCTGTATTACGGCACGAATCCGGCCGAGCAGTACCGCGAGCAGCCGTCGTTCCTGTTCGGTGCTTGGGGCGATTACGGTGCGGCGACGCTGCTCGCGATCTCGCGCGACAATTTGCAGGCGAAGCTGGCCGCGCACGAACGCGCGATCGCGCTGCTGCCGGGCGAGACGGTGCTGCGCCGCTATGCGGTGTTGCAGGCGCTCGACGGCCGCGAGGCCGACGCGCTCGATACGGTCGAGCGATTGCGCGTGTTCGCGGAAGAACTGCACGACTGGCCGGTGCAGCTCGCCGCGCTGTACAAGCTGCTCGACGACCAGCCGTCGCTGAAACCCTTCAAGGCGGCGCTCGTCGTGAAGTACGGAACGCCTGCCTCGAACCTGTCGGCCGACGACGAGGAGGACGACAGCGACGATTGATCGCCGGCCGGCTCGAAACGCGTCGCTCGATCGAGAAACCGCCGCATGCGGCGGCACGGCCTTGCCGCTACGGACGACCGACGCGAGCAATCGCAGCAAGACCACGGCTGGAAATCGCCGCGAGCATCCCGCCTCGCCGCCGCCTCATGGCAGATGACGTTAACCAGTGTTAAATCTCGCCGCATTCGCGCCTCGCCAGCCGCCGCGAGCGGATGCGCGCGATGTCGTTCGGGTATGCTTGGGCGCGGTATCCATCGACCGGACCGATTTCCTGCCCTGAGAGAAAGCCCATGAAAACGCGTACTCATCGTATTGCCGCAGCAGGCATCCTGGTTGCCAGCATCCTGTCGTTTTCGACCGCGCATGCGCAACTCGGCGATTTTCTCAAGCAAGGCGCCGACGCCGGCAACGGCGCGGGCGGTATCGCCGGCGCGCTCGGCAATCTCGGCGGCGCCGGCGGCGCGGCGTCGGCCGGCGCGCTGCTGACGCCCGGCAGCACCGGTAACGTCGCGGGCCTGCTGCAGTTCTGCATCAAGAACAACTATCTCGGCGACGGCGGCGCATCGTCGGTCAAGGATGCGCTGATGAGCAAGCTGGGCGGCGGCGTCACGTCGGACAGCGCATATGCGAGCGGCGCGAACGGGATTCTCGATGCCGGCAACGGCCGTACGCTCGATCTGGCCGGCGGGCAAAGCTTCAAGCAGCAGTTGACGAAGCAGGTGTGCGACAAGGTGTTGTCGCAAGCGAAGTCGCTGTTGTAAGCGCTGTCGGCAGAACGCGGCGAACGCCTGGGACCGCGCGCGGCGCCCGACACCGGCGCTCCGCGCGGACGAAACATCCACGAGTAACGGGGTGCGGAATCGCACGGCGGCGCGTGACGCGCATGCTGTCGATTCGCGCGACGGACGCTGTAGACGGACCGCAACGAACATGAAGACCTACTCGACGTACCTGGCGCTTCCCCTTGCCGCGTCGCTGTTCGCCGGCTGTGCGGCGTTCGCGCCGCGCGATGCGGCGAAGCTCGAATGCACGATGCCCGTCGCGGCATATCCGGAGAATGCGAAGCCGCTCGAGCGCCGGGCGACCGTACTCGTGCGCGCGATGATCACGGCGTCGGGCAACACGGAGAACGTCACGGTGACGACGAGCAGCCGGAACGCCGCGGCGGACCGTGCGGCGGTCGACGCGATGTCGAAGATCGCATGCTCGCAGACGCCCGCGCGCGGCGGCGAGCCGTATCCGTTCACGCTGACGCGGCCGTTCGTGTTCGAGCCGCAGGCGAGGGCGTCGCGGTGACGCATGTCGGAGCGCATTGAGCGCGCCGACGCAGGCGGTGACGGGCGAACGACATCCGGCGCTGTCCCGGCTTGGCGCAACCGTCGTTCGAAGCTTCGAGCGCGCTGAACGTCGCGAGCGACGCGTGCGCCTGGACCAGGCCAGGCGCGCGTGATCAGCGGCCGACCGGCCGCATCACGCGCCGGCTTCGTCCGCCTTCCAGTCCCCCGACTTCCCGCCGCGCTTTTCCCGCACGCTCACGTCGGTGATCGTCATTCCGCGATCCACCGCCTTGCACATGTCGTAGACGGTCAGCAGCCCGACCTGCACCGCGGTCAGCGCTTCCATTTCGACGCCCGTGCGCCCGAGCGTCTCGACCTGCGCGCTGCAACGCACGCCGGGCAGCGCGTCGTCGAATTCGAAATCGACCGCGACGCGCGTGAGCGCGAGCGGATGGCAGAGCGGAATCAGATCGGCGGTGCGCTTTGCGCCCTGGATCGCCGCGATTCGCGCGACGCCGAGCACGTCGCCTTTCTTCGCGCGCCCCTCGCGGATCAGCGCGAGCGTGTCGGGCAGCATCCGGATCGCGCCGCGCGCCACCGCGATGCGCTTCGTTTCCTGCTTGCCGCCGACGTCGACCATGTGCGCATGGCCGGCGGCGTCGAAGTGGGTGAATCCTGATCCAGACATGTCGTGCTCCGTTAGAGGGCGTCTATCATAGCAGCGCGGCTCGCCTGCCCGTCCGGCGCGCTTCGGCGTCGCGCGAGCGGAGGCCGGCGCGCCGTTACAATGACGCAGCCCCATCGAGCCATTACGCCACGGCCGCCCAGATCCTTGTCCATGCGCGTCAAATCGTCGTTTGCCGTTTTGTTGTCCGCGGCGCTCGCCCTGCCGCCCGGCGGCCACGCGCAGTCGCGCGGCGATGCGCCGCCGCTCGAGCCCGCGCGCTCCACCGGCGCTGCGGACGCCGCGCTGCTCACGCGAGACGCGCTGTCCACCATGCCGTCCGGCATCGCGGCCGGCGTGTTCGGCACGTATGGCGGCACGGACAGCCGGCTCGCCGATCCGGCGTCGGGCACGCCCAGTTTGCGCGCGCCGCTTCGCTCGCTGCAACTGCCGGATCTCGGCGACGGCTCGGGCGGCTCTCTGACGCCGCAGGCGGAGCGCCGTCTCGGCGAGCGCGTGATGCGCGAGGTGCGCCGCGACCCCGACTACCTCGACGACTGGCTCGTGCGCGACTACCTGAATTCGGTCGCGACGAAGCTTTCGGCGGCGGCCGCCGCGCAGTTCATCGGCGGCTACATGCCCGATTTCGATCTGTTCGCGATGCGCGATCCGCAGATCAACGCGTTCTCGCTGCCGGGCGGCTTCATCGGAATCAACAGCGGGCTCGTCGCGGCGACGCAGACGGAGTCCGAGCTCGCGTCGGTGATCGGCCACGAGATGGGGCACGTGCTGCAGCGGCACATCGCGCGGATGATCAGCGCAAGCGAGAAGAGCGGCTACGCGGCGCTCGCGACGATGCTGTTCGGCGTGCTCGCCGGCATTCTCGCGCGCAGCGGCGATCTTGGCAGCGCGATCGCGATGGGCGGCCAGGCGTTCGCGGTCGACAGCCAGCTTCGGTTCTCGCGCTCGGCCGAGCGCGAGGCGGATCGCGTCGGCTTTCAACTGCTCGCGGGCGCTGGCTACGATCCGTATGGCATGCGGGGCTTCTTCGAGCGGCTCGAGCGCGCGTCGATGGGCGACGCGGGCGTGCCCGCGTATGCGCGCACGCACCCGCTGACGGGCGAGCGGATCGCCGACATGGACGATCGCGCGCGGCGCGCGCCGTACCGGCAGCCGCGACAGTCGTCGGAATACGGCTTCGTGCGCGCGCGCCTGCGGATGCTGCAGAACCGCTCGCCGACCGATTACGCGAACGAGGTGCGGCGGATGCGCGCGGAGCTCGACGACAGGGTCGCGCCGAACGTCGCGGCGAACTGGTACGGGATCGCACTCGGCGAGATGCTGGGCGGCCGCTACGGCGACGCGGACCGCGCGCTCGCCGCGGCGCGCGACGCCCTCATGCGCACGGCCGCGCGCGAGGGCGAGGCGGCGCGCACTTCGCCGAGCCTCGACGTGCTCGCGGCGGAGATCGCGCGTCGCGCCGGCCGCGCGGACGACGCGGTGCGGCTCGCCGCCGCCGCGCAAGCGCGCTGGCCGGGCTCGCACGCGGCAATCGCCGCGCATCTGCAGGCGCTCCTCGCCGCGCGGCGCTACGGGCAGGCGCAGACGCTCGCGCAATCCGAAGCGCGCGCCGATTCCGGCCAGCCCGACTGGTGGAACTATCTCGCGCAGGCGAGCCTCGGCCAGGGCGACGCGGTCACGCAGCGCCGCGCGCTCGCGGAGAAGTTCGCGCTCGAAGGCGCGTGGCCGTCGGCGATCCGGCAGTTGCGCGAGGCGCGCGACCTCAAGTCGGCCAGCTTCTACGAGCAGTCGATCATCAGCGCGCGGCTGCACGAGTTCGAGGCGCGCTACAAGGAAGAGCGGGAAGAGGACAAGGATAACCGGCGCGGGTGACGCGCGGCGCGGCGCAGCGATTGCCGCGGGCAACGGGCAACGGGCGCCAGCGATTGCGGGCGGGCGCGGTCAGTCACGTTGCCGGCTGGCGAATCTCTGGACGAAAGCCGGGCGAAGCGCGCGGCGCGGAAGAGTCCGAGGAATCGGAAGAAGCCGAAGCGCCAGACGCATCGGCCGAAGCAGACGAAGCAGACGAAGCAGACGAAGCAGACGAAGCAGACGAAGCAGACGAAGCGCCGACGCAAAGCACGGCGCGCGGTTCACCCGCCGTCCGCCACCGCGCGCCGCGTCAGCCCGCCGCCCGCCCTCCCGCGCGCGCGGCCGGGCTTGCGACGAACCCGAACCGCTGCGCAACGTCGTCGCGCCGGATCGGCTCGAGCGGCAGATCGACGCCGCCGCCGAGATGCAGCACGCCGTGCGCGCCGTCGTCATCGAGGTCGGCGCAATCGGCGAAGAGCGCCAGATCGTGATCGTGCAGCGCGGCGACGCGCGGCGGCGTTGCGCGGTCGGCAAACAGCACGCCGCCCGCGTCGTCGAGCCAGGCGCTCGCCGGCTCGAACGCGCGGCCGGTGTGGTCGGTCAGCGCGACGCGCGCCGGATCGTCATGATCGTGACGGCCGTCGCGATCGGCCGCGAGCCGGACGATCCACGGCGTATACGCCAGTTCGACGTACACGCGCTGCGGCCCGTTCTGGAAGAACCACTGGCCATCTTCGTCGCGCTCGTAATTGCGGGCGATGAAGTCGACGAGCGCCGGGTGCCGCACGGGCGAGCCGAGCGCGCCCGCCGCCTGCGCGGCGTCGTCGCGCATCCGCCAGCCGCCGCGCCGGTCGAGCAGCAGCCATCCGGTGCAGTGCGGAACGTTCGGCCACTTGGCGAGCGCCTGTTTGACGATGTCATCCATGATCGGTGAAGCGTGAGCAGAATTCGAAGATGCGCGCGGGCAGCCAGTCGATGCGCCCAGGGAACGGGCCCGTCATGAAGCCCGCGTGGCCGCCGTGCTCGGGCTGGTCAAGCACGACCGCGCGCGACACGTCGCGCGGGCCGGGCAGCGCCGACGCCGGCAGGAACGGATCGTTGCGCGCGTTGAGGATCAGCGTCGGCACGTCGATCGCCGCGAGGAGCGGGCGCGTGGTCGCCTGCGTCCAGTAATCGTTCGCGTCGACGAAGCCGTGCAGCGGCGCAGTGACGATATCGTCGAAGTCGTGCATCGTGCGCGCGGCGAGCATCGCGTGCCTGTCGAAGAGCCCCGGATACTGTTCGAGCTTCACGAGCGCCTTCAGCTTGAGCGTCTTCAGGAAGCTGCGCGTGTAGACCATCGAGAAGCCTTGCGACAGCGCGCGGCCGCCCGCGTGGACGTCGATCGGCGTCGACACCGCCGAGGCCGCCGCGACGATCGACGTATCGCTGCGCCGTTCGCCGAGCCAGCGCAGCAGCACGTTGCCGCCGAGCGACACGCCGACCGCGACGAGCGGCCCGCGATGGCTTTTCGCGAGCCGCCGCAGGATCCAGTCGACTTCGGCGCTGTCGGCGAGGTGATAGAAGCGCGGCATCCGGTTCATCTCGCCGCTGCAACTACGGAAGTGCGGGACGACGCCGTGCCAGCCGCGCGCGCGGGCGGCCGCCATCAGCACGCGCGCGTAATGCGAATCGGAGCTGCCTTCGAGGCCGTGGAACAGCACGGCGAGCGGCGCGCCCGGCTCGGGCGCCGCGCCCGCCGCCGGCGCGAGCCAGTCGACGTCGATGAAGTCGCCGTCGGGCGTGTCCCAGCGCTCGCGCCGGTATTCGACGTCGGGCCGGCGCGCGAAGAGGGCGGGGACGATCGTCTGCGCGTGGCTCGTCGGCAGCCAGAGCGGCGCGCGGTAGAGGGACGAGGCTGCCGGGGGGGCGGTCTCGTCGGCAGCGGGAAGCGGGGGGAGTGCGGTGCTCATCGCTGCGAACGCCCGTTGCTCAGTGGAGCGGCCCCTGCGCGTGGCGGATCTTCGCGGCGAACTGCGTCGCCGTCTGCTCGGGGATCGGGCTCGCGTGGATGTGGGCGATCCGCCATTCGCCGCGCTCGTGGATCATCACGTAGGTCGTGAACACCATCTGCGGCTCGGCCGTGAGATCGGCCTGCTGGTGCGCTTCCGCGACCGTGTAGACGACGGTGCCGAGGCTGTCGTAGACGCGGATGTCGAGCGGCTCGATCGTGACGGGCTGTGTCGACAGCCGCGCGCCGAACCCGCTTCGGATCTGCTCGAGGCCGTGCAGGTGCGTGCCGTCCGACCAGATGCAACTGGCGAAGTCCTCGTCGATCCAGAGGACCATCAGCGCGTCGAGGTTGGCGTCGGCGATTGCCTGGTAGTACGCGTTCAGCGTATCGGCGGCGGCTTCGAAGAGGCGGGCAAAACGTGGCATCGGGTCTATCTCTCGCGCGCGGCGCGCGCCGTTTCATCGAGGCGGCCTCGTCGTCGACGGGGCCGCCCGCTCAAGCGGTGAGTCGGGTGCGGGTGCGCGGGCGCGCGACGGGCGGCCTCGCGGCCGCGGACGTCAGCGCTGTCCGACGAGCATCCCGCGCAAATCGCCGAACACCTGCTCCGGGCTCAGCTCGCGCAGGCATTTCAGATGGCCGAGCGGGCATTCGCGTTCGAAGCAGGGACTGCATTCGAGATGCAGCCATTGTACCTTTGCCAGCTCCGACAGCGGCGGGGTATGACGCGGATCGGTCGAGCCGTAGAGCGCGACGAGCGGTCGGCGCAGCGCCGCCGCGACGTGCATCAGCCCGGAATCGTTGGTGACGACCGCGTTCGCGCGCGCGATCAGCGCGCACGCCTCGGTGAGCGAGGTCTGGCCGCAGAGGCTGCGCACGTTCGGCGCGCGCTCGGCGATCGCCTGCGCGGCCGCTGCGTCCTTCGGCGAGCCGAGCGCGACGATCTGCGTATACGGAAAGGACTGGCTCACGCTCTGCGCGAGCGCGGCGAAATGCTCGGGTGGCCAGCGCTTCGCCGGGCCGTACTCGGCGCCCGGGCAGAACACGACGAGCGGCTTGCGCGTGTCGAGGTTGAAGCGCGCGGAGACGCGCGCCGTCTCGTTCAGGTCCGCTTCGAGCCGCGGCGGCGGCAGCGTCTGGAGCGATTCGGGCAGCTTCGCGCCGGGCGCGTACGCAAGCGCCGCGTAATGTTGGGCCATCGGCGCGCGCGTGTCGCGCGCCTTGCCCGGATTCGCGTGCCGCACGTTCAGGAGCATGTAGCGATGCTCGCCCGTGTAGCCGACCCGAAGCGGGATGCCGGCGAGCCACGGGATCAGCGCGGATTTCAGCGAGTTCGGCAGCACGTACGCGGCGTCGTAGCCGAGCTCGCGCAGATCGCTCGCGAGCTGCCAGCGGTGCAGCATCTGCAGCTTGCCGTGCGCGAGCTCGGTCGCGTGGACATCGTGGATCTCGGGCATCCGCTCCAGCACGGGCGCGACCCACGTGGGCGCCACGGCGTCGATGACGATGCGGGGATGCAGTTTCTTCAGCAGCGCGAAAAGCGGCTGCGCCATCAATGCGTCACCGATCCAGTTCGGTGCGATTACCAACGCGCGACGCATCAGGTCGATTTCCGATGTCGTAATGAAGCGCGACGCTCGTGCGCCGCGCTCGGGTTGCGGGGGAGGGGCGGCGGCGCGCGCCGGACGGCCGGTGCGCGCCGCGTCGGGCGGCGAAGCCGCCGCGCGCTCAATGGTGGCCGCGCAGCACTTCGCCGTCGCGCAGCTTGTAGCGCGTGCCGCAGTACGGGCAGCGCGCCTCGCCGTGCGAGACGTCGATGAACACGCGCGGGTGCGCGCTCCAGCGCGGCATCGCGGGATTCGGGCAGTAAGCGGGCAGATCCTTGGCCGTCAGTTCGATGAGCGGCATTTCCTTGATTTCACTCATGGGGCTTTCTCGTTATAGCGATGGCGAGCGGCGCGCGCCGGCGTTGCGCCGCGCGCCGCATTCGGGCTCAGATCTTCGTGAGCCAGTCCGCGTGCTTCGCGCTCTTGCCGTTGACGACGTCGAAGAACGCGCTTTGCAGCTTTTCGGTGATCGGGCCGCGCGCGCCGCTGCCGATCGTGCGGTTGTCGAGCTCGCGGATCGGCGTGACTTCGGCCGCGGTGCCGGTGAAGAACGCTTCGTCGGCCGTATAGACCTCGTCGCGCGTGATGCGCTTCTCGATCACTTCGATGCCGGCTTCCTTCGCGAGCGTGATGACCGTGTCGCGCGTGATGCCGTCGAGGCACGACGCGAGATCCGGCGTGTAGAGCTTGCCGCGGTTCACGAGGAAGAAGTTCTCGCCGGAGCCTTCGGACACGTAGCCGTCGACGTCGAGCAGGAGCGCCTCGTCGTAGCCGTCGGCCGTCGCTTCCTGGTTCGCGAGGATCGAGTTCACGTACCAGCCGGACGCCTTCGCGCGCACCATCGATACGTTCACGTGATGGCGCGTGAACGACGAGGTCTTCACGCGGATGCCCTTCGCGAGGCCCTCCTCGCCGAGGTACGCGCCCCACGGCCACGCGGCGATCGCGACGTGGATCGTGTTGCCCTTGGCCGACACGCCGAGCTTCTCCGAGCCGATCCAGATGATCGGGCGCAGGTAGCACGACTCGAGCTTGTTCTCGCGCACGACGTCGCGCTGCGCGGCCTCGAGCGTTTCCTGGTCGAACGGCACGTCCATCTGGAAGATCTTCGCCGAGTTCAGCAGGCGCTTCGTGTGCTCCTTCAGGCGGAAGATCGCCGTGCTGCCGTCGGCCGTCTTGTACGCGCGCACGCCCTCGAAGACGCCCATGCCGTAATGCAGCGTGTGGGTCAGCACGTGGATCTTGGCGTCGCGCCATTCGATCAGCTTGCCGTCCATCCAAATCTTGCCGTCGCGATCGGCCATTGACATAGGTCTTCTCCTGGTGGATGCGGGGATGCGCAGAAAGGGCGCGCGGCGGCTCGAAACCGCGCCGCGTCGCAAAGGGGCTCATTTTAGCGTTTTTGTACGCGCAACGGTCGGTACGGCAGAGTCCGGCGCTATAATCGACGCGCAATCTGCGTGAAAAATAACGGGCGGCGGCGCGCGATGCGCGCGAGCGGTCCGGCTTTTCGCCTTCGCGGCGCCTCCTCGATGCTCGCTCGCCTCTCCGCCACCGACCGTTTCGCCCTCGCCCAGGGCTTCCGCGACTTTTCCCCGACGCTGATGGCGATCCTGTCGTGGGGCCTCGTCACCGGCATCGCGATGAGCAAGTCGGTGCTGACGACGGGGCAGGCGCTCGGCATGTCGATCCTCGTCTACGCGGGCTCGTCGCAGCTCGCGGTGCTGCCGCTCTTCGCCGCGAAGCTGCCGGTCTGGACGATTCTCCTGACGGCCGCGATGGTCAACATGCGCTTCGTGATCTTCAGCGCGGGGCTCGCACCCCATTTCTCGTATCTGCCGCTGTGGCGGCGGCTCGCGATCGGCTATTTCAACGGCGACGTGATCTACCTGCTGTTCCAGAAGCAGGGCTTCGCGGCGGGCCACGTGCCCGGCAAGGAGGCGTACTTCTGGGGGATGGCGCTCACGAGCTGGCTTGCATGGCAGGCGTCGTCGCTCGTCGGCATCGCGCTCGCGAGCGCGTTTCCCGACAGTTGGGGGCTCGCGCTCGCCGGCACGCTCGCGCTGATTCCGATCATGGTGTCGGCGATCGCGAACCGCTCGACGCTCACGGCCGTCGCGGTGGCGGGGGGCGTGTCGCTCGTCGCGTTCGAGCTGCCGTACCGGCTCGCGCTGCCGCTCGCGGTGGTCGCGGCGCTTGCGGCGGGCAGCGTCGCCGACTGGTTCGTCGAGCGCGCCGACTGGCGGCGCATCCGGGCGGCGCGCACGGAGGACGCCGAATGAGCGACTGGCAAGTCTGGCTCGCGATCGCCGGGATGACGCTCGTCACCGCGATCACGCGCGCGCTCTTTCTCGCCGGCGGCGAGCGCACGGTGCTGCCCGAGCGCGTGCAGCGCTCGCTGCGCTACGCGCCCGCTGCGGCGCTCGTCGCGGTCGTGCTGCCCGACGTGCTGGAGACGCCCGAAGGCATCTCGTTCGCGCTGTCGAACCACGATTTCTACGCGGCGGCGGCGGGCCTCGCGTGGTTCCTGTGGCGGCGGAGCATGCTCGGCACGATCGTCGTCGGGATGCTCGTGTTCACCGCGCTGCGGGTCCTGTCCTGACCGGTTCCGGCACGGTCGCCCGGCATGCCGGGCGGGCTGCCGCGGCATGCGCGCCGCAACGGCGCGCAATGCTGCGAAATAACAGGAATTCGGCGGGAATTCAGCAGGATTTCGCCGCGCGGCGGGGCAGCGCGCCGGGCGGATCGGCTAGAATGACCCCTTCCGGAATTTTTTCGCGCGCGCCGCGCGGGCCCTGCCGCGCAAAGCCGGCGGGCCGCGCAAGGCGCCCGGCGCGGCAGCGCCGCGCGCGTCGAACCGCCTTCCTTCATCAACCTTCATCAGTCCCATGAGCCAAGTAAAGCGTCTTACTGACCTGATCGCCGAAGGCAAGCTCTCCGGCAAACGTGTGTTCATCCGCGCCGATCTGAACGTGCCGCAGGACGATCACGGCAACATCACCGAAGACACGCGCGTGCGCGCGTCGGTGCCCGCGATCGAGGCGGCGCTCGACGCGGGCGCGGCCGTGATGGTCACGTCGCACCTCGGCCGCCCGACGGAAGGCGAGTTCAAGCCCGAGGATTCGCTCGCGCCCGTCGCGAAGCGGCTGGCCGAGCTGCTCGGCCGCGACGTGCCGCTCGTCGCGAACTGGGTCGAGAACGGCGTCGAAGTCGCGCCGGGCCAGGTCGTGCTGCTCGAGAACTGCCGCGTGAACAAGGGCGAGAAGAAGAATTCGGACGAACTCGCGCAGAAGATGGCGAAGCTCTGCGACGTCTACGTGAACGACGCGTTCGGCACCGCGCACCGCGCAGAGGCGACCACGCACGGCATCGCGAAGTACGCCCCCGTCGCGTGCGCGGGCCCGCTGCTCGCCGCCGAGCTCGACGCGCTCGGCAAGGCGCTCGGCAACCCGAAGCGTCCGCTGGTGGCGATCGTCGCGGGCTCGAAGGTGTCGACGAAGCTGACGATCCTGAAGTCGCTCGCGGAGAAGGTCGATCAACTGATCGTCGGCGGCGGCATCGCGAACACGTTCATGCTCGCGGCGGGCCTTGCGATCGGCAAGTCGCTCGCGGAAGCCGATCTCGCCGGCGAGGCGAAGGCGATCATCGACGAGGCGAGGAAGCGCGGCGCGTCCGTGCCGATCCCGACCGACGTCGTCGTCGCGAAAGAGTTCTCGCCGACGGCCGCCGCCACCGTGAAGAAGGTCGCCGACATCGAAGCCGACGACATGATCCTCGACATCGGGCCGGACACCGCGAAGGCGCTCGCCGGCCAGCTCGAGAAGGCGGGCACGATCGTCTGGAACGGCCCCGTCGGCGTGTTCGAGTTCGACCAGTTCGGCAACGGCACGAAGACGCTTGCCGACGCGATCGCGAACTCGGCCGCGTTCTCGATCGCGGGCGGCGGCGACACGCTCGCCGCGATCGCGAAGTACGGGATCCACGACAAGGTCAGCTACATCTCGACGGGCGGCGGCGCGTTCCTCGAATTCCTCGAGGGCAAGAAGCTGCCCGCCGTCGAAGTGCTGGAAACGCGCGCGTAAGCGCGCAGCGCGGGCGGCAGCCGCCCGCGTGACGCCGGCGGGCACGCGCGTTGCGCGCCCCGTCGGGCCGGCGGCTCTCGTCGGGCTGCCGGCGGCGCGCCCGGGGCGGGCGCGCCGGACCCGAATCGACGATGCGGCGCCGGCCGTCCACGCCGGCGCCCGCGGACAAAGCGACGCCGGGCGCACGCACCGGCGCGCGTTCCGAAGCGGCGGCGGCTGGGCCGCGCGGCTTCGGCTCTCGCGGCGGTACATCCAGCGCTTTCACTCAGTCAGACGAGGAGATTCATGCACCGCGCCACCAAGATAGTCGCCACGATCGGCCCGGCATCCAGCTCGCCGGAGGTCCTGTTGCAGATGATGCACGCGGGTCTCGACGTCGTGCGGCTCAATTTCTCGCACGGCTCGGCCGACGATCACCGCGAGCGCGCCGAGATGGTCCGCGAGGCCGCGCGCCGGGTCGGCCGGGAAATCGCGATCATGGCGGACCTGCAGGGGCCGAAGATCCGCGTCGGCAAGTTCGAGGCGGGCAAGACGACGCTCGCTCCCGGCCAGCCGTTCGTTCTCGATGCGACGTGCGAGCTCGGCAACGACGAGCGGGTCGGCCTCGACTACAAGGATCTGCCGCGCGACCTGAAGCCGGGCGACGTGCTGCTGCTCAACGACGGCCTGATCGTGCTGAAGGTCGATCGCGTGCTCGGCGACGAGATTCACACGACCGTCAAGGTGGGCGGCGATCTGTCGAACAACAAGGGGATCAACCGGCAGGGCGGCGGGCTGTCGGCGCCCGCGCTGACCGCGAAGGACATGGAGGACATCCGTACCGCGATGTCGCTCGGCGCGGATCTCGTCGCCGTGTCGTTCCCGAAGAACGCGACCGACATGGAGATGGCGCGCCAGCTCGCGAACATCGCGGGCGCGCCTTACGGCATCAAGCCGAAGATGATCGCGAAGATCGAGCGCGCGGAGGCGATTCCGGCGCTGCAGGAGATTCTCGACGCGTCGGACGGGATCATGGTCGCGCGCGGCGACCTGGCCGTCGAGGTCGGCAACGCGGCCGTGCCCGCGCTGCAGAAGCGGATGATCCGGATGGCGCGCGAGTCGAACAAGCTCGTGATCACCGCGACGCAGATGATGGAATCGATGATCCACGCGCCCGTGCCGACGCGCGCGGAGGTGTCGGACGTCGCGAACGCGGTGCTTGACGGCACCGACGCGGTGATGCTGTCCGCCGAGACGGCGACGGGCAAGTACCCGGCCGTGACGATCGAGGCGATGGCGGCCATCTGCGTCGAGGCGGAGAAATCCGAGCACGTCGAGCTCGACAAGGACTTCCTCGACCGCACGTTCACGCGGATCGACCAGTCGATCGCGATGGGCGCGCTCTTCACCGCGTATCACCTGGGCGCGAAGGCGATCGTCGCGCTGACCGAATCGGGCGCGACGGCGCTCTGGATGTCGCGCCACTACACGCACGTGCCGATCTTCGCGCTGACGCCGCGGGTCGGCAGCGAGCGCACGATGGCGCTCTTTCGCAACGTGACGCCGCTGCACGTCGACTTCGACAGCGACCGCGATTCCGCGCTGCAGCAGGCGCTCGAGCTGATCGTGCGGCGCGGCTACGTCGCGCACGGCGACATGGTCGTGCTGACGGTCGGCGAGCCGATGGGGCAGGCGGGCGGCACGAACACGCTGAAGATCGTGCGCGTCGGCGAGCATTACTGAAGCGGAACGGACGCCCGGCGAGCGCGAGCGCCTGCCGGGCATGCCGCTTGCGCGGGAACGAAAAAGCCGCGGGGGTCCGACGCCCCGCGGCTTTTTCGCTTGAAGGCGGCCTGAAAGACGTAACAAATTGCCAGCGAATCCGCCATTTGGCCTGAATCGGGGGCGCTTCGCGATAAAATGCGGCTATTCGACGCTCGGCCGCGCCGGTCCGCCCGCCTGTCATCCGGGGCGGGCCGTCAAGCGCCGCGTAGGGCGCAAGGTTTTCATTCAAGGAGTACCACAATGCCTCTCGTATCAATGCGTCAACTGCTGGATCACGCAGCGGAGAACGGCTACGGCCTGCCCGCGTTCAACGTGAACAACCTGGAGCAGGTGCAGGCGATCATGGCGGCCGCCGACGAAGTCGGCGCGCCCGTGATCATGCAGGCGTCGGCGGGCGCCCGGAAGTACGCGGGCGAGGCGTTCCTGCGCCACCTGATCGAAGCGGCGGTCGAGTCGTACCCGCACATTCCCGTCGTGATGCACCAGGATCACGGCCAGTCGCCCGCCGTGTGCATGACGGCAATTCGCAGCGGCTTCACGAGCGTGATGATGGACGGCTCGCTCGAGGCCGACGGCAAGACGGTCGCATCGTACGAGTACAACGTCGACGTGTCCCGCAAGGTCGTCGAGATGGCGCACTCGATCGGCGTGACGGTCGAGGCCGAGCTCGGCGTGCTCGGCTCGCTCGAGACGATGAAGGGCGACAAGGAAGACGGCCACGGCGCCGAAGGCACGATGACGCGCGAGCAACTGCTGACGGACCCCGAGCAGGCCGCCGACTTCGTCAAGCTCACGCAGTGCGACGCGCTCGCGATCGCGATCGGCACGTCGCACGGCGCGTACAAGTTCACGAAGAAACCGACGGGCGACATCCTGTCGATCCAGCGGATCAAGGAAATCCACGCGCGCATCCCGAACACGCACCTCGTGATGCACGGCTCGTCGTCGGTGCCGCAGGATCTGCTCGCGGAAATCCGCGAGTTCGGCGGCGACATGAAGGAAACCTACGGCGTGCCCGTCGAGGAAATCCAGGAAGGCATCAAGCATGGCGTGCGCAAGGTCAACATCGACACCGACCTGCGTCTCGCGATCACGGGCGCGATCCGCCGCTACATGTTCGAGAATCCGGGCAAGTTCGACCCGCGCGACTACCTGAAGCCCGCACGCGAAGCGGCGAAGAAGATCTGCGTCGCGCGCTATCTGGCGTTCGGCTGCGAAGGCCAGGCGGCGAAGATCAAGCCGGTGCCGCTCGAGAAGATCGCCGAGAAGTACAAGGCGGGCGACCTCGCGCAAGTGGTGCGTTGAGTCTGTAGTACGATCTGGCCGGCCCGCGGGCGGGGCGGCCGGATACGCCCGGTCCGGCCCCGAAGCCGCCAGGCCCCGCCGGGCCAAGCCGCCCGGCCGGTTCGCCGAAGTATTGCAAGGCCGCCGTTCCCGCCAGCCGCGGGGAACGGCGTTTCCCTTTTTGTTTGGCTCCTTATCTGCGAAAAGACGATGTCTACCCTCTACGAATCCACGCTGCGCTCGCTGCCGCTTCTCGGTCGCGGCAAGGTCCGCGACAACTACGCGGTCGGCAACGACAAGCTCCTCATCGTCACGACCGATCGCCTGTCGGCGTTCGACGTCATCATGGGCGAGCCGATTCCGAACAAGGGCCGCGTGCTGAACCAGATGGCGAACTTCTGGTTCGACAAGCTCGCGCACATCGTCCCGAACCATCTGACGGGCGTCGCGCCCGAGACGGTCGTCGCCGACGACGAAGTCGGGCAGGTGAAGGGGCGCGCGGTCGTCGTCAAGCGGCTCGAGCCGATCCTCGTCGAGGCGGTCGTGCGCGGCTATCTCGCGGGCAGCGGCTGGAAGGACTACCAGGCGACGGGCAAGGTGTGCGGCGTCGAGCTGCCGGCCGGCCTCTCGAATGCGCAGAAGCTCCCCGAGCCGATCTTCACGCCCGCCGCGAAGGCCGAGATGGGCCATCACGACGAGAACATCTCGTTCGAGGAAACCGAGCGCCGCATCGGCACCGAGCTCGCCGTGACGATCCGCGACATCTCGATCAAGCTGTACAAGGAAGCGGCCGACTACGCGGCGACGCGCGGCATCATCATCGCCGACACGAAGTTCGAATTCGGCCTCGACGAGCACGGCAAGCTGTTCCTGATGGACGAGGCGCTGACGGCCGATTCGTCGCGCTTCTGGCCGGCGGACGAATACCGGGTCGGCACGAATCCGCCGTCGTTCGACAAGCAGTTCGTCCGCGACTGGCTAGAGGCGCAGAACTGGAGCAAGGAGCCGCCCGCGCCGAAGCTGCCCGACGACGTGGTCGCGAAGACGAGCGCGAAGTATCAGGAAGCGCTCGAGCGCATCACGGGCAAGACGCTCGACTGAGCATCGTCCGATTCACCGAAACGAGGAAGCGCACGATGAGCGAAGTCCAGACCGCCCACACGCACAGCGCGCCGCTCGTCGGCGTGCTGATGGGTTCCAGCTCCGACTGGGACGTGATGAAGCACGCCGTCGCGATCCTGCAGGAATTCGACGTGCCGTACGAGGCGAAGGTCGTGTCCGCGCACCGGATGCCCGACGAGATGTTCGACTACGCTCAGAAGGCGCGCGAGCGCGGCCTGCGCGCGATCATCGCGGGCGCGGGCGGCGCCGCGCACCTGCCCGGCATGCTCGCCGCGAAGACGACGGTGCCCGTGCTCGGCGTGCCCGTGGCGAGCAAGTACCTGAAGGGCGTCGATTCGCTGCATTCGATCGTGCAGATGCCGAAGGGCGTGCCGGTGGCGACGTTCGCGATCGGCGAGGCCGGCGCGGCGAACGCGGCGCTTTTCGCGGTGTCGATCCTGGCCGGCACGTCGGTCGACTACGCGAACCGGCTCGCCGCGTTCCGCGTGCGGCAGAACGAGGCCGCGCACGCGATGGCGCTGCCGCCGCTGTGAGGCCGCCGCGCGAGCCGCTTGCAACATCGATCGTCCTGACCGCGGCGGGCGCCGCCGCCCGCCGACACCGACCCCAGGGTCTGTTTTACATATCATGACTGCACTCCCCACCCCGAATTCCCCGATCCTGCCGGGCGCCTGGCTCGGCATGGTCGGCGGCGGCCAGCTCGGCCGCATGTTCTGCTTCGCCGCGCAGGCGATGGGCTACCGCGTCGCGGTGCTCGATCCCGATCCGACGAGCCCCGCAGGCGCCGTCGCGGACAAGCATCTGCGCGCCGCGTACGACGACGAGGCCGCGCTCGCCGAGCTCGCGCAATGGTGCGACGCCGTGTCGACCGAGTTCGAGAACGTGCCCGCCGCGAGCCTCGACTTTCTCGCGCAATCGACGTTCGTCGCGCCCGCCGGCCGATGCGTCGCGATCGCGCAGGACCGGATCGCCGAGAAGCGGTTCATCGCGGCGTCTGGCGTGCCCGTCGCGCCGCACGTCGTGATCGAGTCGCCCGCGCAGCTCGCGGCGCTCGCCGATGCGGATCTCGCCGCGGTGCTGCCCGGCATCCTGAAGACCGCGCGCCTCGGCTACGACGGCAAGGGGCAGGTGCGCGTCGCGACCGTGCGGGAAGCGAGAGACGCGTACGCGTCGCTCGGCGGCGTGCCGTGCGTGCTCGAGAAGCGCCTGCCGCTCAAATACGAAGTGTCGGCGCTGATCGTGCGCGGCGCGGATGGCGCGTCCGCGGTGTTTCCGCTCGCGCAGAACACGCATCACGGCGGCATCCTGTCGCTGACCGTCGTGCCCGCGCCCGCCGCGAACGACGCGCTCGTGCGCGACGCGCAGCAGGCGGCCGTGCGGATCGCCGATTCGCTCGAATACGTCGGCGTGCTGTGCGTCGAGTTCTTCGTGCTCGAGGACGGCTCGCTTGTCGCGAACGAAATGGCGCCGCGGCCGCACAACTCCGGCCACTACACGGTCGATGCGTGCGAGACGAGCCAGTTCGAGCAGCAGGTGCGCGCGATGACGCGGCTGCCGCTCGGCAGCACGCGCCAGCATTCGCCCGCCGCGATGCTCAACGTGCTCGGCGACGTGTGGTTCGCGGACGGCGCGTCGGGCGAGCCCGTCACGCCGCCGTGGGACCGGGTCGCCGCGATGCCGACCGCGCGGCTGCATCTGTACGGCAAGGAAGACGCGCGCGCCGGCCGCAAGATGGGCCACGTGAACTTCACCGCGGCGACGCTCGACGGCGCGGTCGCGGGCGCGACCGCCTGCGCGCGGCTGCTGCGCATTCCGCTCGACTGACGGGGCGCGCGATGTCGAACGATCGACCGATTCCGACCGCCGAGCAGATCGACGAGGCCGCCGGGCTGCTCGATGCGGGCGAACTCGTCGCGTTTCCGACCGAGACCGTCTACGGGCTCGGCGGCGACGCGCAGAACCCGGCCGCCGTCGCGCGCATTTATGCGGCGAAAGGGCGGCCGGCGAACCATCCGGTGATCGTCCACCTCGCGCCGGGCAGCGATCCGGGCTACTGGGTCGATTCGTTGCCCGCCGACGCGCAAAAGTTGATCGACGCGTTCTGGCCCGGCCCGCTCACGCTGATCCTGAAGCGCGCCGCGCATATTCCGGACGCGGTGAGCGGCGGGCAGGACTCGGTCGGCCTGCGTTGCCCGTCGCATCCGGTCGCGCAGGCGCTGCTGCGCGCGTTCGACGCGCGTCGCGGCGGGCACGGCGGCGTCGCCGCGCCGTCGGCGAACCGCTTCGGCCACGTGAGCCCGACCACCGCGCAGCACGTGCGCGACGAGTTCGGCGATGCCGTCCACGTGCTCGACGGCGGCCCGTCCGACGTCGGGATCGAATCGACGATTCTCGATCTGTCGCGCGGCTTTCCGGCGCTGCTGCGCCCGGGCCAGGTGACGCCGCGGCAGATCGCCGACGTGCTCGGCGTCGCGCCGCGCCTGCCCGACGGCAGCGACGCGACCGCGCCGCGCGCGTCCGGCACGCTGAAGGCGCATTACGCGCCGCGCACGCCGCTCGCGCTTGCGCCGTTCGAGCGGATCGAGCCGCTGCTCGCGACCGCGCGCGATGCCGGCGAGCGGGTCGCGCTCGTCGCGCGCGCATCGCGTGCCGGCGCGTGGGCGCACGCGGAGGGCGTGCATTTCGTTGCGGCGCCCGAGGACCCGCAAGTCTACGCGCGCGAGCTTTACGGGCTGTTGCGCGCGCTCGATCGTGCGCAGGTCGCGCGCATTCTCGTCGAGAAGCTGCCGGATACGGCCGAATGGATCGCGGTGAACGACCGGCTCGGCCGTGCGGCGGCTGCGTTCGACGCGCTGGAGTGAACGCCGGGCGGCGAGGCGGTTGATTCGGCGGGCCGGCGAAGCCGGGCGTGGCTTCGTTATGCTGCTCTTGTCGCCCAAGCGACGAAAAGCCCTGCAGGGCCGGCTCCTCCAATGGCAAACGCCCGGTTCGCATCACGCGAACCGGGCGTTTTCGCTTCACGACGCGGATTCGTCTCCGCGTCGCGACCGGGCGGGGCGTGCGAGACGCGCCGCCCGCCGCGCGCCGGCGCCTTACTTGCCGACGCCCGTCTTCGCGATCTGCTGCTCGACGTACTGCGCGAAGAGCGCGTGCAGGCGCGTCGTCGGGTGGACCGTGTCGGCGAACATGTAGGTCTGGTCCGCGTTCGCGACCGTGTACATCTGCGGCGAGCAGAACAGCGACGAGCCGAACGCGCTCGGGTTCGAGACGCCCGCCTTCGTCGCGGCGGCGATCATCGACTGCAGGTTGCACGCGGTGCCCGTGTTCGCCACCGAGAAGCCGTTGCCCTGATAGTTCGCGGCGATGCCGTCCTGCCACGTGAACGCGTCGATGAGCACGGCCTTCGCGGGGTCGACGTTCAGCGCCTTCAGCGCCGCGGCGAGCGTGCTGTTGAAGACCGTCGACAACTGCGTGAGCGCGGCCTGCTGGCCCGTCGACACCGCGAGCGGCGTGCCGCCGATGTCCGGCACGTTCGACACGAACACGTGCGTCGCGCCCGCCGCGACGATCTGCTGGACGATGCCCGCGAGCTGCTGCGCGGCAAGGCCGATCTGCTGCGCGGCGGCGAGCTGCGCGGCGGGCGTATTGCCCTGAGCCTGCGCGACCTGCACCTGATAGAAGATGTCGTTCGCGCCGCCGTTGACGAGCACGATCTGATTCGCGTTGAAGCTGCCGTGCTGCTGCAGGTATTGCTGCACCTGCGTCGCGACGGGCACGGTCGTCGCCTGCGCGTAATCGGCGTTCGCGACGCTCGCGTCCGCGTGGCCGATACCCGGCTGCTGCGTGACACGCGAGCCGCCCTGCGCGTAGCCCAGGCCGCCTGCCGCCTGCAGCGGCACGCCGAAGCCACCCTCGAACGCTGGCGTGAGCGTGCTGCCGTAGTAGGCGGCGACGTCCTGCGTCCACACCTGGCCCGGATTCGTCGTGAAGCGGCCGCCGCCGAAGCCGATCAGGATCTGCGGCGAGTAGGTGCCGGCGTCCGACAGGCTGTCGCCGAAGGACACGACCTGCATGTTCACGCCGGCGCTCGGCGGCGACGAGCCGTTGTCGTCGCCGCCGCCGCACGCGGCGAGGAGCGCGAACGCGGCGCTCGCGAGCGCGACCTGCGCGCCGCGCCAGAAGCGGCGGCGTGCGGTGCCGGCGGGTTGTTGTTGTCGTTGCTGCTGATTCATGCGGGTCTCTCCTCGTAGATATGCTTGTGCTGCATGGCCTGCGCCGTGCCGCGCCGCAACGTGTGGCGGCGACGCGGCCCGGCGCGATGGTGGTGAAGCCGTGTTTCGTTATCGTTCGCGGGGCGCGGCGGCGAGCGCGGGCGGTTCGTGCGGCTGCGCGCGCGCATGCGCAACCCGAGCATGATAAGCGCTCGCCCATTCGGGCGGGCCGAAAACGGCACGCAGCTTGTTGCGCCAGCCTTCGACGCCGAACGCGTCGGCCGCCATCGACCGCCATTCATGGAACGTCGCGACGAGCGGATTGTTCGACCGGAGCGGCTCGACGATCCCGTATTCGGGCGGATCGCGCGGGTCCTCGTCGACGTAGCTGCCGAACAGGCGATCCCAGATCACGAGCACGCCGGCGTAGTTGCGATCAATGTAGCGCGGGTTGCGCGCATGGTGCGCGCGATGGATCGACGGCGTGTTCAGCACGTATTCGAGCCAGCCGAGCTTCGGAATCGTCTGCGTATGGACGAAGAACTGGAACGCGAGGTTGATGAGCACGATGCCGACGATCTGCTGCGGCGCGAAGCCGAGAAACGCGAGCGGCAGCCAGAACGCCCACATGCCGGCGATCGGATACATCAGGCTTTGCCGCATCGCGGTCGAGAAATTCAGGCGCTCGGACGAATGGTGGACGACGTGCGCGGCCCACAGCCAGCGCACGCGGTGGCTGCAGCGGTGGAACACGTAGTAGAGCAGGTCCTGCGCGACGAACAGCACGGCGAACGACACCCACGTGCTGTCCCACGTGAAGAGCCGGTAGTGCGTGTAGCAGTACGCATAGATCGGGATCACGAAGATCCACGCGATCTTGTCCGCGCCCTGGTGCATCAGCGCGAGCGCCGCGTTGCAGAGCGTATCGCGCAGGTTGTAGACGCGCTCGCCGGGGCGCGTGCGCGCGAGGTGCCACGCTTCCCAGCCGATGCAGAGCAGGAAGACGGGCGCGAGCGCGAGCAGAAGCAATTCGACGTTGAATTGCATGAGTGTCTCCCTCTTGTTGTGGTTCGCGCGATCCGGCGCATGCGGCTTGCGGCCCACGCGCGCGGTTCGGCGGCGTCAATTGCAGCCAAAAGGGTACGCAATCGGCGTACCGGACGCGAGAGTGTTTCGTAGAGGGAGTCTTCGACGGGCGCGCGGCATGGTGCGGCGCGCCGAGCCGCGGCGGCGGCCATCGGCGAAACCCACGGGGACGGACGTCCGCGTGGAACATGGCCGGGAAACAGCGAGGAAAACAGCGAGGAAAACAGCGGGAGCGGAATCGGTTCCGGTCCGCGCGCGGCCGCGCGAAGGCCGCGCCGCCGCTGTGCGTGCCGGACGCGAATCAGTGCGGCCCTTCGTACACCCATTCGAGCAGCGCGTCGTGCGCCGCGCGCGCGGCCGCCGCGCGGTCGTCGTTGATGAAGCTGACGACGACGTAGCTCGACCCGTCCGCCGACGCGACGTAGCCCGCGATCGCACGCACGTCGCGCAGCGTGCCCGTCTTGATGTGCGCGTTGCCGCCGACGGGCGCGTTCGTCAGCCGGTTCTTCATCGTGCCGTCGACGCCCGCGACCGGCAGCGAATCGACGAACGCCTGCGCGACGGGGCTCGCGTTCGCCGCCTGCAGCATGTCGGCAAGCGACAGCGCGCTCACGCGCTCGTCGCGCGAGAGCCCGGAGCCGTTCTCGAGCGCGAGCCCGTCGATCGGCAGCCCGCTTTTCGCGAGGAACGCGCGGATCGTGTCCGCCGACTGAGCGGGCGTCGCGGGCGGCTGGTGCTCGACCGCGCCGATCGTGAGGAACAGGTTGCGCGCCATCACGTTGTTGCTGAACTTGTTGATGTCGTGCACGACGCTCGACAGCACCGGACCGTGGTGCGACGCCACCGGCCGCGCGCGGCCCGGCACCTTGCCCTCGGCGATCGTCCCCGAGAACGAGCCGCCCGTCTGGCGCCACAGCGCGAGGAAGCCGCGCGCGAAGAACGCGGAATGGTTCAGCACCGCGAGATTGGTCGTCGTCGGGCCGCAGCTCGGCGGATAGTCGCCCGCGAACGACGCGGTGAGCTCGCCGTTCGCGTCGGTCGCGAGCGTCGGTCGCGCCGAGCCGCACGAGCCTTGTCCTTCGACGAGCTGGTTGTCGACGCTCAGGTTCGCGAGCGGCGGCACGACGTCGACCGCGACCGCGCCGTTGTCGGTCGGCGTCACCGTGAACGACAGCGCCTTGAACGCGTAGAGAAGCGGATCGGGGCCGACGTTGTACGGCGCGCTCGCGTCGTCGTCGAGCGGCGGCAGGTCGCGCGTCTCGGGCGCGAAGAAGGTCTTGTCGAGCACGAGCGCGCCGTCCACGTTGACGATCCCCGCGCGGCGGATCTTGTTGACGAGGTCGATCAGTTCCTCGGGCACGAGCTTCGGATCGCCCGTGCCCTTCACGTACAGCGTGCCGTGCAGCGTGCCGTTCTCGTCGACGTCGCCGTCCGCATACGCGCTCGTGCGCCAGCGATAGTCGGCGCCGAGCAGCGACAGCCCCGCGTAGGTCGTCACGAGCTTCATCGTCGATGCGGGCTGCATTGGCCGGCTCGCGTTCCATGCGACGACGGGCGTGCGATCGCCGATCCGCTCGACGGCGACGCTCAGGCTCGACGCCGGCACGCGCGCGCGCTGCAGCGCGACGAGCACCGACGCGGGCAGCACGTTGCGCGCGGCCGACACCGCGGCCGGATAGCGCGGCGGCTTCGGCTTCCTGCGGGCGTCGGCGGGCGCGGCGAACGCGAGCGCGGCGCACGCCGCGGCGAGCATCGCGCCGCGCAGGAGCGCGCGCGGCGCGCGGGCGGCGGGACCGGTCGGACGTGGCGAGGCGGCGTAGCGGGAGGCGTTGTGATTCATCGACGAATACGGGAGAGGAAGGCGACGTGAGCAATGGGCGTGCGCGGGCGGCGCGCGGTGCCAAGCCGCACATTGTAGAGAATGTAGAGAAAACGGCGCGCGAGCAGCGCCGAAATCGGCCGAAGGTCCGTTCGCGCGCGCGGCGGCGCTACAATGTCCGCCATCTCGAACGCATGCGACGGACGTTTTTCAGGATGCGGATATTGCTGGTTGAAGACGATCGAATGATCGCCGAAGGGGTGCGCAAGGCGCTGAAGGCCGACGGCTGCGCGGTCGACTGGGTGCAGGACGGCGATGCGGCGCTCACCGCGCTCGGCGGCGAGGCGTACGATCTGCTGCTGCTCGATCTCGGGCTGCCCAAGCGCGACGGCATCGACGTGCTGCGCACGCTGCGCGCGCGCGGGCTCGCGCTGCCGGTGCTGATCCTGACCGCGCGCGACGCGGTGGCCGATCGCGTGAAGGGCCTCGACGCCGGCGCCGACGACTATCTCGTCAAGCCGTTCGATCTCGACGAGCTCGCCGCGCGGATGCGCGCGCTGATCCGCCGCCAGTCGGGGCGCAGCGAATCGCTGATCCGGCACGGCACGCTGACGCTCGATCCGGCGTCGCACCAGGTGACGCTCGGCGGTGCGCCCGTCGCGCTGTCGGCGCGCGAGTTCGCGCTGCTGGAAGCGCTGCTCGCGCGACCGGGCGCGGTGCTGTCGAAGAGCCAGCTCGAAGAGAAGATGTACGGCTGGGGCGAGGAGATCGGCAGCAACACCGTCGAAGTCTATATCCACGCGCTGCGCAAGAAGCTCGGCTCGGACCTGATCCGCAACGTCCGCGGCCTCGGCTACATGGTCGTGAAGGAAGCGTAGCGCGTGAGGTCGATTCGCCATCAATTGCTGATCTGGCTGCTCGCGATCGTCGTGGCCGGGGTGGGGCTCGCCGGCTGGATGATCTATCGGCAGGCGCTCGCCGCCGCGAACGAGCTGTTCGACTATCAGTTGCAGCAGATCGCGGCCGCGCTGCCGTCCGAGCCGTTCTCGCAGGTGCTCGGCTCGCAGACGAACGGCGACGAAGGGATCGTGATCCAGATCTGGAACCGCAACGGCGTGCTGATGTATTTCTCGCATCCGCGCGCGCCGATCGCGCCGCGCGCGGAACTCGGCTTCTCGACCGAGCGCACCGAGCGCGGCGCGTGGCGCGTGTACGGCGCGATCGTCGGCGACAACGTCGTGCAGCTCGCGCAGCCGCTGTCGGTGCGCAACCGGCTCGCCGCGAGCGTCGCGCTGCGCACGCTCTGGCCGCTCATCGTGCTGCTGCCGTTTCTCGGCGCGGCCGTCTGGATGATCGTCGGGCGCGGGCTCGCGCCGCTCTCGCGCATGACGCGCGCGGTCGAGGCGCGCCGGCCCGACGCGCTCGACCCGCTGCCCGATTCGCCGCTGCCGCTCGAAGTGCGCCCGCTCGTGCACGCGCTCAACGGGCTGCTCGCGCGGCTCTCGGCCGCGCTCGACACGCAAAAGGCGTTCGTCGCGGACGCCGCCCACGAGTTGCGCACGCCGCTTGCCGCCGTGCAGATCCAGGCGCAGCTCGTCGCGCGCGCGCAGGACGACGTGTCGCGCCGCGAGGCGATCGTCGATCTGCAAAGCGGCGTCACGCGCGCGACGCGTCTCGCCGAGCAACTGCTCGCGCTCGCGCGCGCGGAGCCCGGCAACGCGACGGTGCGCGAGCGCGTCGATCTGCGCGCGATCGTCGAGGAGTGCGTCGCCGCGCACGCGCCGCTCGCGCAGCGGCGCGACATCGACCTCGGCTTCGAGCAGCTCGAGGACGCGAGCGTGGACGCCGATCCCGCCGCGCTGCGCGTGATGTTCAACAACCTGCTCGACAACGCGGTGAAGTACACGCCGGCGGGCGGGCGCATCGACGTGTCGCTCGCGCGCGGCGGCGCGCGCGCATGCGTGCAGATCGGCGACAGCGGCCCCGGCATTCCGGCCGCCGAGCGCGAGCGCGTGTTCGACCGCTTCTACCGCGACACGTCCGCGCGGGCGCGCACCGACGTCGCGGGCAGCGGCCTCGGCCTCGCGATCGTCAAGCGGGTGGCCGCGCAGCAGCGCGCGACCGTGACGCTCGGCGAGGCGGCGGCGGGCGGGCTCCTCGTCAGCGTCTCGCTGCCGTGCTCGGGCGGCGCTTGACGGCACGCGTGCGGCGGCATGCGGCCGCGTGCGCCCTGGCGCGGGCCCCTCGCTTGCTTCATCCGCTCAATGGTTCCCGAGGCCGATTAAGCCTGCTTTAAGTCAGGGTCGTTACGCTTCGAACCGTTAGACGAGGAGAACGATCGATGACTACCCGAATCCTTGCGCGTGGCGCAGTTGCCGTGGCCGTCGCCGCGGCGTTGTCGGCGGGGTATGTGGCGGGCACCCGCCATGCGGAGCCGCAGGTCATCACGCCGGCCGTCGCCGCGCTGATGCCGGCCGAGGCGGCCGCGAAGACAGGCATTCCCGACTTTTCCGGGCTGGTCGAGACCTACGGGCCGGCCGTCGTGAACATCAGCGCGAAGCACGTCGTGCAGCGCGCCGCGCAGCGTCGTGCGGCGCCGCAACAATTGCCGATCGACCCGGACGATCCGTTCTACCAGTTCTTCCGACATTTCTACGGGCAGATCCCCGGGATGGGCGGCGGCCGCCAGCCGCAGCCGGACGACCAGCCGAGCACGAGCCTGGGCTCCGGGTTCATCATCAGCGCGGACGGGTATATCCTGACTAACGCGCACGTGATCGACGGCGCGAACGTCGTCACCGTGAAGCTCACCGACAAGCGCGAGTACAAGGCGAAGGTCGTCGGCACCGACAAGCAGTCCGACGTCGCGGTGCTGAAGATCGACGCGTCGGGCCTGCCGACCGTGAAGATCGGCGATCCGGCGCAGAGCAAGGTCGGCCAGTGGGTCGTCGCGATCGGCTCGCCGTACGGGTTCGACAACACGGTCACGTCGGGCATCATCAGCGCGAAGTCGCGCGCGTTGCCCGACGAGAACTACACGCCGTTCATCCAGACCGACGTGCCGGTGAACCCCGGCAACTCGGGCGGTCCGCTCTTCAACCTGAACGGCGAGGTGATCGGCATCAACTCGATGATCTACTCGCAGACGGGCGGCTTCCAGGGCCTGTCGTTCGCGATCCCGATCAACGAGGCGATGAAGGTGAAGGACGAGCTCGTGAAGACGGGCCACGTGAGCCGCGGCCGGCTCGGCGTCGCCGTGCAGGGGCTCAACCAGACGCTCGCGAGCTCGTTCGGCTTGCAGAAGCCCGACGGCGCGCTCGTCAGCTCGGTCGATCCGAAGGGGCCGGCCGCGAAGGCGGGGCTGCAGCCGGGCGACGTGATCCTCGGGGTCGACGGCGTGCCGGTTCAGGATTCGACGATGCTGCCCGCGCAGATCGCGGGCATGAAGCCGGGCACGAAGGCCGATCTGCAGATCTGGCGAGACAGGTCGAAGAAGACGGTGTCGGTGACGCTCGCGTCGCTGACCGACGACCAGGCGAAGGCGGGCGTCGACGGGCCCGTCGAGCAGGGGCGTCTCGGCGTCGCGGTGCGGCCGCTTTCGCCGCGCGAGCGCAACGGCTCGTCGCTCACGCACGGCCTTGTCGTCCAGCAGTCGACGGGCCCCGCCGCGAGCGCGGGCATCCAGCCGGGCGACGTGATCCTCGCGGTGAACGGGCGGCCCGTCACGAGCGCGGAACAATTGCGCGATGCGGTCAAGCGCGCGGGCAACAGCCTTGCGTTGCTGATCCAGCGCGACGACGCCCAGATTTTCGTGCCGGTCGATCTGGGCTGAGCCGGGTCGGGCCCGGCGCGACGGGCCGGCCGGCGCGGCGGCAAGGCGCGCAGGCGGCATGACGGCCGTCCTCCGCTTCGCGCGGCCGGCCTTCGCCCGTCGTCTTCGCCGGCGGTCCTGCGGGGCCTCCGGCTTCGGCTGGCGGATTCAAGGAGCGAATCATGCGACAGCAAAGCGTTTCCAGATACCTGATCGCGGCGGCGCTGGCCTTCGGCCTCGCGGGCGTCGCGAGCGCGCAGCCCGGCCTGCCCGACGTGCAGCACCAGGGCGACGTCGGCTTCGTGTCGGGCGGCGTGGGGCTCGACGAGTCCACCGCGTTCCAGCGCAGCGAAGGCAGTTGGCCGCTCGCGCTGCGCTTCACGGGCGCGGGCGGCGAGTATCTGTCCGACGTGCACGTGTCCGTGCTCGACGCGCAAGGCGGCGAAGTGCTGAAGACCGATGCGCGCGGCCCCTACATGCTCGTCAGGCTGAAGCCGGGGCGCTACACCGTGCATGCGAGCTACAACGGCAGCGAGCAGACCCACGCGGTCACGGTGCCGGCGAAGGGCGGCACGAAGGCGGCGTTCTCGTGGAAGGCGCAGTGACCTGCTGCGGCGATGACGCCGCGCAATTTGCGGCGGTTTGGCCGATAATGCGATAACAAGCGGCGTTTCGCCGCGGCCATGCTTATTTTCGGCCGGCGCGTGCGCGCAGCGGCCGTAGGGGAAACCGATGTCCGACGCCGCAGGCCATCGCATCGAAATCGTGCCGAACCGCCATCGCGTTCGCGTGATCCATCGGGGGATCACCTATGCCGATTCGCTTGCCGCCTACACGCTGAAGGAATCGGGCGCGCCCGACGTCCAGTATCTGCCGCGCAACGACGTCAACATGTCGCGGCTCGTGCCGTCCGGCCGTGTCGCGCACTGCGCGCACAAGGGGCCGGCAACCTATTTCCATCTGCATACCGAAGACGGCGTGATCGAGAACGCCGCGTGGAGTTACGAGGAGCCGTCCGGGATCACGGACGCGATCCGGCAGTATGTCGCGTTCGATGCCGCGCGCGTCGACCGCATCGACGTGACGTCCTGACGCGGCGGTTCTTCGGGGGAGGCGATCATGGAACTGAACGACGCGTTGTACATTCCGCTCGCGCCGTCCGTCGTCTGGGATGCGCTGCAGGATCTCGCGCTCGTGCGCGCGAGCCTCGATCACTGCGAGTCGTTTTCGCGGCTCGCGCGCGGTGAATACGCGCTCGCGCTGACGGTGCCGCTCGGTCCGCTGCGTGCGCGCTACGACGTGCGCGCGCACGTCGTCAGCGAGCGCCGCGACGAGCCCGAGCACACGAGGCGCACGCTGAACTTCCGGGCCCGAGCGGACGGCATCGGCGCGCTGCGCGGCCAGATCGACGTCGTGCTCGCGCCCGCCGACGACGAGCGGGGCGCAAGCCGCGGCGCACCGGCGACGCGGATCGAATATGCGGTGTGGGCGACGGCCTCCGGCCCGCTCGCCGAGCTGCCGGGGCGTCAGATCCGGAACGCGCTGCATGAGCTTGCCGACGATTTCTTCACCGAATTCTGCGCGGTCGTGCAGGCGAAGCACGGGCTCGCGCCGAACCGCGTGCGCGATGGCGCGCCGCAGCGGCAGCACGTGTTCCTGCGGCCCGCGGCGTTCGCCGCCGGCATCGCGCGCCGCGCGCACGCGCAGCACCTGGGCGGCGCGCTGACGGGGCGCGCGGCGAGCGCGCTGCATCATCGCGAATCGAACCCGGTGCCGCTCTGGGCGTGGGCCGCGATGATCTTTTTCGTCGCGCTGCTGCTGTACGCGGCGCGCTGGTTCAACGGCGGCTGAGCCGCGCGACTCCCGCCGCTGCGCCGCCCCGAACGGCGCGCGTCCGCCTTTTTCCTCGCATCCGTTCCCGCCTGATTGCCGCGAACGCGCGGGCTCTGCGCGCGCGGCCCCTTCGTCGCTCCGCGCTCAATCGTCCTTGCGCATCGCGGGGCTCGTGCGCAGCATGTCGAAGCAGCCGTCGACGAGCTTTTCCGCATGCCGCTCCGCGTCAATCTCGCCCGGCAGCATCAGCATGTCGCGCACGAAGCCGCTGACGAGCGTATGCAGCATCAGCGTCGCGCGCCACGTGTCGAGATCGGCCGGCAACTGGCCGTTCGCTACGCCCTGCGCGAGATCCGCCTCGATGTTGCGCAGCGCGTCGCGCATCCCTTCGCGGTTGCGCTGCAGGAGCGGCCCCATGTCCGCGACGTACTCGCACTTCATGAACAGGATGCTGAACACGCGCCGCAACTGCGGATCGCGCGCGGCGCCGAGCAGGCACCAGATCAGGATCTCGCGAATCCGGCCGAGCGGGTCCGCGTGCGGCTCGCCCGTGCCGGCCTTCAGTTCGTCGATCGGCAGCAGCACGCGGTCGAACATCGCGTCGAAGAGCTCGCTCTTGCTCGCGAAGTGCCAATAGATCGCGCCGCGCGTGACGCCCGCGTGCTGGGCGATGTCGGAGAGCGACGTGTGCGACACGCCTTTCTCGAAGAAGACGCGCTCGGCGGCGTCGAGAATGCGGTCGCGCGTCGCGAGCGCTTCCTCCTTCGTGCGTCTGGCCATTCAACAGCTCATTGTGTGCAAGATCGAGGTCATTGCGTGAATAACAGGGTTGCATCATAAGCGCCGCACCGGGGTCGCACGCTCGGCGTCACCGCTGTAAACCTTGGTAATGTGTAAGAAATTGTGCAGCGCACGAAGGACTTTTACATACATTCGTGAATGTATATACAATGCCAGCTTACGGCCGAATGGCCTTCGAGGCAATCAGTTAATATCCGTCTCTGCTGATTTCCCTCCTCATTGTTGTTCCGCGCGTGCTGCGCGCGGCGGCATCCCGGCACGGCAGTCGCGTGCCGCTGTTGTATTCGCAGTCAAGCAATCCAGTTGTCCGATCCGCGCCGCAAGGCGCGTTCGTGTTGTGTCCCCGAGGCCGGCACTTATTTCATCTAGTTACAAACGAGGTCGCTCCATGCGCGTCGAACGGGTTCCATACCGCTTAATCACTGTCGCGACGGCTGCCGTTTTCCTGGCCGCGTGCGGAAAAAAAGAATCGGCTCCGCCCCCTCAAACGCTCGAAGTCGGCGTGGTCACCGTCCAGCCGCAAGCCGTGCCGGTCGTCTCCGAACTGCCGGGCCGCACGAGCGCGTATCTGGTCGCGCAGGTGCGCGCGCGGGTCGACGGCATCGTGTTGCGGCGTGAGTTCACGGAAGGCAGCGACGTCAAGGCCGGCCAGCGTCTCTACAAGATCGATCCCGCGCCGTACGTCGCGCAACTGAACAGCGCGAAGGCGACGCTCGCGAAGGCGCAGGCGAACCTCGCGACGCAGAACGCGCTCGTCGCGCGCTACAAGGTGCTCGTCGCCGCGAACGCGGTCAGCAAGCAGCAGTACGACGACGCGGTCGCCGCGCAAGGGCAGGCGGCCGCCGACGTCGGCGCCGGCAGGGCCGCGGTCGAGACCGCGCAGATCAACCTCGGCTATACGGACGTGGTCTCGCCGATCACGGGCCGCGTCGGCATCTCGCAGGTCACGCCGGGCGCGTACGTGCAGGCGAGCCAGGCGACGCTGATGTCGACCGTCCAGCAGCTCGATCCGGTCTACGTCGACCTCACGCAGTCGAGCCTCGACGGCCTGAAGCTGCGCCAGGACATCCAGAGCGGGCGCATCAAGACGGAAGGCCCGGGCGCGGCGAAGGTCACGCTGATCCTCGAGGACGGCAAGCCGTACTCGGAGCCGGGCAAGCTGCAGTTCAGCGACGTCACCGTCGACCAGACGACGGGCTCGGTCACGATTCGCGCGATCTTCCCGAACAAGCAGCGCGTGCTGCTGCCGGGCATGTTCGTGCGCGCGCGCATCGAAGAGGGCGTCAACGACAACGCGTTCCTCGTCCCGCAGATCGGCGTCTCGCACGATCCGAAGGGCCAGGCGATCGCGATGATCGTCGACGGCAAGGGCAAGGTCGCGCCGCGCGTGCTCACCACGAGCGGCACGCAGGGCCAGAACTGGGTCGTCGAAGGCGGCCTGCAGGCGGGCGACCGCGTGATCGTGCAGGGCATCGACAAGGTGCGCCCGGGGATGAGCGTGAAGGCCGCCGAGGCGCAACTGCCGGCCGCGGCGGCCGGCGCGCCGGGCGCCGCGCCTGCGGGCACATCGCCTGCCCAGGCCGCGTCGGGCGCCGCGCCGTCGAGCGCCGCTGCCGCGTCGAGCGCGCAATAACAGGGGGCCTGCTTCATGGCAAAGTTTTTTATCGATCGCCCGATCTTCGCGTGGGTGATCGCCATCATCCTGATGCTGGCCGGCGTCGCGGCGATCTTCACGCTGCCGATCGCCCAGTATCCGACGATCGCGCCGCCGTCGATCCAGATCACCGCGAACTATCCGGGCGCTTCGGCGAAAACCGTCGAGGACACCGTCACGCAGGTGATCGAGCAGCAGATGAGCGGTCTTGACAACTTCCTGTACATGTCGTCGACGAGTGACGACTCGGGCAACGCGACGATCACGCTCACGTTCGCGCCGGGTACGAACCCGGACATCGCGCAGGTCCAGGTGCAGAACAAGCTGTCGCTCGCGACGCCGATCCTGCCGCAGGTGGTGCAGCAGCTCGGCCTGTCGGTGACGAAGTCGAGCAGCAGCTTCCTGCTCGTGCTCGCCTTCAACTCCGAAGACGGCAGCATGAACAAGTACGACCTCGCGAACTACGTCGCGTCGCACGTGAAGGACCCGATCAGCCGGATCAACGGCGTCGGCACCGTCACGCTGTTCGGCTCGCAGTACGCGATGCGGATCTGGCTCGACCCGACGAAGCTCACGAACTACGGGCTCACGCCGGTCGACGTGACGACCGCGATCTCCGCGCAGAACGTGCAGATCGCGGGCGGCCAACTGGGCGGCACGCCGGCCGTGCCGGGCACCGTGCTGCAGGCGACGATCACCGAGGCGACGCTGCTGCAGACGCCCGAGCAGTTCGGCAACATCCTGCTGAAGGTGAACCAGGACGGCTCGCAGGTGCGGCTGAAGGACGTCGCGCAGATCGGCCTCGGCGGCGAGACGTACAACTTCGACACGAAGTACAACGGCCAGCCGACCGCGGCGCTCGGCATCCAGCTCGCGACCAACGCGAACGCGCTCGCGACCGCGAAGGCGGTGCGCGCGAAGATCGACGAGATGTCGACGTACTTCCCGCACGGCCTCGTCGTCAAGTACCCCTACGACACGACGCCGTTCGTGCGCCTGTCGATCGAGGAAGTGGTGAAGACGCTGCTCGAGGGTATCGTCCTCGTGTTCCTCGTGATGTATCTGTTCCTGCAGAACCTGCGGGCGACGATCATCCCGACGATCGCGGTGCCCGTCGTGCTGCTCGGCACGTTCGCGATCATGTCGATGGTCGGCTTCTCGATCAACGTGCTGTCGATGTTCGGTCTCGTGCTCGCGATCGGTCTGCTCGTCGACGACGCGATCGTCGTGGTCGAGAACGTCGAGCGGGTGATGGCGGAAGAGGGCCTGCCGCCGAAGGAAGCGACGCGCAAGGCGATGGGCCAGATCACGGGCGCGCTCGTCGGCGTCGCGCTTGTGCTGTCGGCGGTGTTCGTGCCGGTGGCGTTCTCCGGCGGCTCGGTCGGCGCGATCTATCGTCAGTTCTCGCTGACGATCGTGTCGGCGATGGTGCTCTCCGTGCTCGTCGCGTTGATTCTGACGCCGGCGCTGTGCGCGACGATCCTCAAGCCGATTCCGCAAGGGCATCACGAGGAGAAGAAGGGCTTCTTCGGCTGGTTCAACCGGACCTTCAACTCGAGCCGCGACAAGTACCACGTCGGCGTCCACCACGTGATCAAGCGCTCGGGCCGCTGGCTCATCATCTATCTCGCGGTGATCGTCGCGGTCGGCCTGCTGTTCGTGCGCCTGCCGAAGTCGTTCCTGCCCGACGAGGACCAGGGCCTGATGTTCGTGATCGTCCAGACGCCGTCGGGCTCGACGCAGGAGACGACCGCGCGCACGCTCGCGAACATTTCCGACTACCTGCTCAAGCAGGAAAAGGACATCGTCGAATCCGCGTTCACGGTGAACGGCTTCAGCTTCGCGGGCCGCGGCCAGAACTCGGGCCTCGTGTTCGTCAAGCTGAAGGACTACTCGCAGCGGCAGAGCGCGAACCAGAAGGTGCAGGCGCTGATCGGCCGGATGTTCGGACGCTACGCGGGCTACAAGGACGCGCTCGTGATTCCGTTCAACCCGCCGTCGATTCCCGAACTCGGCACGGCGGCCGGCTTCGACTTCGAGCTGACCGACAGCGCGGGTCTCGGCCACGACGCGCTGATGGCCGCGCGCAACCAGTTGCTCGGGATGGCCGCGAAGGACCCGACGCTGCAAGGCGTGCGTCCGAACGGGCTGAACGACACGCCGCAGTACAAGGTCGACATCGATCGCGAGAAGGCGAACGCGCTCGGCGTGACCGCGGATGCGATCGACCAGACGTTCTCGATCGCGTGGGCGTCGAAGTACGTGAACAACTTCCTCGACACCGACGGCCGGATCAAGAAGGTGTACGTGCAGTCCGACGCGCCGTTCCGGATGACGCCTGAGGACATGAACATCTGGTACGTGCGCAACGGCTCGGGCGGGATGGTGCCGTTCTCGGCGTTCGCGACCGGCCACTGGACCTACGGCTCGCCGAAGCTCGAGCGCTACAACGGCATCTCGGCGATGGAAATCCAGGGCCAGGCCGCGCCGGGCAAGTCGACCGGCCAGGCGATGACGGCGATGGAAGCGCTCGCGAAGAAGCTGCCGACGGGCATCGGCTATTCGTGGACGGGGCTGTCGTTCCAGGAAATCCAGTCTGGCTCGCAGGCGCCGATCCTGTACGCGATCTCGATCCTCGTCGTGTTCCTGTGTCTCGCCGCGCTGTATGAAAGCTGGTCGATCCCGTTCTCGGTGATCATGGTCGTGCCGCTCGGCGTGATCGGCGCGCTGCTCGCGGCGACGCTGCGCGGGCTCGAGAACGATGTGTTCTTCCAGGTCGGTCTGTTGACGACGGTGGGTCTGTCCGCGAAGAATGCGATTCTGATCGTCGAGTTCGCGCGCGAGCTGCAGCGGACGGAGAAGATGGGGCCGATCGAGGCGGCGCTCGAGGCGGCGCGGCTGCGGCTGCGTCCGATCCTGATGACGTCGCTCGCGTTCATTCTCGGCGTGCTGCCGCTCGCGATCAGCAACGGCGCCGGCTCGGCGAGCCAGCACGCGATCGGCACCGGCGTGATCGGCGGGATGATCACCGCGACGTTCCTCGCGATCTTCATGATCCCGATGTTCTTCGTGAAGGTGCGGGCCGTGTTCAGCGGCGAGAAGGAAGACGTCGACGAAGCGCTGCGCCTCGCGCACGAGCACATGCACCGTGACGAAAAGCCGGAGCACGGCGACGACGCTGGCAAGAAGGATTAACAGATGAAGCGAAAACATGCTTTGACTGCACTCGCAGTCGCCCTGCTCGCCGCGGGCTGCACGCTCGCGCCGCGCTACGAGCGTCCGGCCGCGCCGGTGTCGGGCGCGTTCCCGACCGACGGCGTCTACGCCGCGCAGCCGGGCGCCGCGTCCGGCGCGCGCAGCGCGAACGGCCAGTCGGCCGTCGACATCGGCTGGCGCGAGTTCTTCGTCGATCCGCGCCTGCAGCGGCTGATCGAGATCGCGCTGAAGAACAACCGCGATTTGCGCGTCTCGGTGCTGAACGTCGAGGCGTCCCGCGCGCAGTATCAGATCACGCGCGCGGGCCTGTTCCCGACGCTCGACGGCACCGGCACGGGCACGATCCAGCGCTATCCGGCCGGCGTGTCGACGACGGGCCAGCCGCTCATCACGCGGACCTACAACGTCGGCGTGTCCGCGTCGTGGGAGCTCGACCTGTTCGGCCGCGTGCAGAGCCTGAAGGACCAGGCGCTCGCGCAATACTTCGCGACCGCGCAGGCGCGCAAGGCGGCGGAGATCTCGCTCGTCGCGCAAGTCGCCGATCAGTATCTGACGCTGCTGTCGACCGACGACCTGCTGCAGATCACGCAGAACACGCTGAAGACGGCGCGCGCGTCGTACGACCTGACGAAGCTGCAGTTCGACAACGGCACCGGCTCGGAGCTCGATCTGCGGCAGGCGCAGACGGTCGTCGAGACGGCGCTCGCGAACCAGCAGGCGCAGGCGCGCGCGCGGGCGCAGGCGCTCAACGCGCTCGTGCTGCTGATCGGCGAGCCGCTGCCCGACGATCTGCCGGCCGGCCTGCCGCTGAACGCGCAGAACCTGCTGACGGACATCCCGGCCGGGCTGCCGTCCGATCTGCTGACGCGGCGCCCCGACATCATGCAGGCCGAGCAGACGCTGCGCGCGGCGAACGCGAACATCGGCGCGGCGCGCGCGGCGTTCTTCCCGAAGATCTCGCTCACGGGCGCGTTCGGCACCGCGAGCCCGACGCTCGGCGGCCTGTTCAAGGCGGGCACGGCGGCGTGGTCGTTCGCGCCGAGCATCGCGCTGCCGATCTTCGAAGGCGGGCAGAACATCGCGAACCTCGATCTCGCGCACGTGCAGAAGCGCATCGAGATCGCGAACTACGAGAAGGCGATCCAGAGCGCGTTCCGCGAGGTGTCGGACGGGCTCGCCGCGCGCGGCACGTACGATCAGCAGATCGCGGCGCTCGAGCGCAACGAGCATGCGCAGCAGCGCCGCTACGATCTGTCGGACCTGCGCTACAAGAACGGCGTCGACAGCTATCTGTCGGTGCTGACCGCGCAGACGGATCTGTACTCGGCGCAGCAGCAACTGATCAGCGCGCGGCTCGCGCGCTGGACGAACCTCGTCGATCTGTATCGCGCGCTGGGCGGCGGCTGGATCGAGCGCGCGGGCGAGACGCCGCGCCCGGCCGATGCGCCCGTCGACTACGGCAAGGCGGCCGCGCCGGCGTCGGCGACGCCGACTGCGGCAGCCAGCGCGCCGGCGGCCGGCTGAGCGTTCGCCGGCGCCGCGCGCCGGACGAAGGCAGCCGATTCGTTCGTCGCGCGGCACGCGATCGGCAGCGGATTCGCCGCATCGCGACGCACAAACAAGAACCCCGCGTTCTTCGGAGCGCGGGGTTTTTGTTGGGGTGTGGCTGTCGGTTCCGGCCGGCGTCGTGTCGGTTCCATGATGCGATGCCGCTTCGGCCGCGCCGCGCGATGGCGGCTCAATGCAGATCGACCGGCCGCCCGTCGAAGTCGTGCCCCGCGCGGCGAATGTCGCAGCGTGCGTCCTTCTCGCCCTTCATGCCGTTGAACACCAGATTGAGCACGACGGCCGATACCGACGCGAGCAGTATCCCGCTATGGAGGATCGGCGCGAGCGCGGCGGGGAGCTTCGAGAAGAAGTTCGGCGACACGACGGGCACGAGCCCGAGGCCGATGCTCACCGCGACGATGAAGAGATTGTGGTGGTTGCGCACGAAGTCGACCTTCGACAGCACCTTCACGCCATTCGCGGCCACCATCCCGAACATCACGATGCCCGCGCCGCCGAGCACGAACGGAGGCACCGACGCGACGAGCTGCGCCATCTTCGGAAAGAGCCCGAGCAGCACGAGGATCATGCCGCCCGTCGCGCAGACGAAGCGGCTCTTCACGCCCGTCACGCCGATCAACCCGACGTTCTGCGAGAACGACGTGTGCGGAAACGAATTGAAGATGCCGCCGATCAGCGTGCCGAGCCCGTCGACGCGCAGCCCGCGCACGAGCGTCTCCTGATCGACGGGGCGCTCGACCATGTCGCCGACCGCGAGGAACATCCCGGTCGATTCGATGAACGTGACGAACATCACGATCACCATCGTCGCGATCGACAGCGGATCGAAATGCGGGAGTCCGAAATGGAAAGGCGCGACGAAGCCGACCCACGGCGCTGCCGCCACGCCGTCGGTGTTCACGCGGCCCGCGGCGAACGCGATCGCGAAGCCCGCGACCATGCCGAGCAGCACCGAGATGTTCGCGACGAAGCCGCGGCCGAACTTGTTGATGACGAGGATCAGCGCGAGCACGATGAACGACAGGCCGAGATAGACGGGGTCGCCGTAGTTCGGATTGCCGACGCCGCCCGCCGCCCAGTTGATGCCGACCTCCATCAGCGACAGCCCGATCACCGAGATCACGGTGCCGACGACGACGGGCGGAAAGAACCGCAACAGCCTGCCGATCATCGGCGCGAGCACGATGCCGATCGCGCCCGCGGCGATCGTCGAGCCGAAGATGTCGAGGATGCCGAGGCCGGGATTCGTGCCGATCGCGATCATCGGGCCGACGGCCGCGAACGTGCAGCCCATGATGACGGGCAGGCGGATGCCGAAGAGCCACACGCCGAGCGTCTGGATCAGCGTCGCGATTCCGCACGCGAACAGGTCCGCGCTGATGAGGAATGCAATCTGGTCTTTCGGCAGCTTGAGCGCGCCGCCGACGATGAGCGGCACCGCGACGGCGCCCGCATACATGACGAGAACGTGCTGCAGCCCGAGCGTCAGCAGCTTGCCGGACGGCAATACCTCGTCGCACGGATGGACCGTGTTCGATTGCATTTGTCTCACTCCATGATCTTGTTTTGACGGTGGTTCAACGTTATGCGCATTGACGAATCGCAACAAGAGCGTGGGTTTCTATTCCGTGCTTCGCTGCGTCGATATGCGCGCCGGGCATG
The DNA here is from genome assembly GCF_001636105.1 of Burkholderia sp. MSMB1589WGS. Classification (NCBI taxonomy): domain Bacteria; kingdom Pseudomonadati; phylum Pseudomonadota; class Betaproteobacteria; order Burkholderiales; family Burkholderiaceae; genus Burkholderia; species Burkholderia sp. MSMB1589WGS. Next base: position 595,789 of record NZ_LNJT01000006.1, on the reverse strand, counting down.
CTGGAGCGATGTGTTCATCTCGGGGGCCTGCGCGAGCGGGTGAGTGATGCCGTTTTATCGCCAGCCAAAATTGATCGGTCGACGCCGCCAAATATCGTCTGGTTTATGGTCTGTATCGTCGTATCGGCATAGTGGCCGTGCGCGATGCGCGAAAAGCGCAGCGGGTTTACCCCCCGCGCAGCCGCTTCGGCCGGGAATCAGGGCCATGCGCGCGGCGCGCGCGAGCATCGGCGGCCCGCAAGGTATCATCGGCGTCGGCTCATTCGAATCCATGTTCCGTTATGCGATATCTCGGCATCGATCTGGGGACCGGGTCCCTCAAGCTCGCGATCGTCGACGGCGACGGCCGCGTGTGCGCATCGTCGGGCGCCGCGTATGCGGTGGCGACGCCGCAGCCCGGCTGGGCGGAGATCGACGTCGACATATGGTGGCGCGCGCTCGTCGACGCCGCGATGCGGCTGTCCGGGCAGGAACGCGCGCGGGTGCGCGCGATCGGCTTTTCGGGGCAGATGCATGGCGTCGTGCTGGCCGACGCGTCGGGACGCGCGCTGCGGCCCGCGATGCTGTGGCCCGATGCGCGCGCGACCGCGCTCGTCGCACGCTGGCCCGCGTCGCCGAATCCGGTGTCGCCCGGCATGGCGGGGCCGTTGCTCGCGTGGCTCGCCGCGCACGAGCCGCACACGCTGCGCGCCGCGCGCTGGGCGCTGCAGCCGAAGGACTGGCTGCGCGTCGCGCTGGGCGGCGACCTCGCGAGCGATCCGTCCGATGCGTGCGCGACCGCGCTCGCCGGCCCGGACGGCGACTGGGACGATGCGCTGATCGCCTCGCTCGGCTTGCCGCGTGCGCTGTTCGCGGCGCCGCGCGCGTCGGACGCGCGGTGCGGCGCGCTGTCGGCCGACGCGGCGCGCGCGCTCGGCCTGCCAGCCGGAATCGCGCTCGCGACGGGCGCGGGCGACACGCCGTGCGCGGCGCTCGGCAGCGGCCTCGCGCATGACGGCGACGCGCTTCTCACGACGGGCACGGGCGGGCAGATCGTCGTGCTGACCGCGCAGGGCGCCGCGCCGGGCGTGGGCCTGCACCGCTATCGCGCGGCGGGCGGCGCGCGCTATTACACGATGGCCGCGATGCAGAACGTCGGGATCGCGCTCGAATCGGCGCGCGGCTGGCTCGTCTATCCGGATTGGCGCGCCGCATACGACGACGCGTTCGGCGCGAGCGCATCGCCGCGGATCAGCTTTCTGCCGTACCTGACGGGCGAGCGCTCACCGTGGATGAATCCCGCCGCGCGCGGCGGCTGGCTCGGCCTGTCGCTCGGCGATTCGCGCGGCGCGCTGATGCGCGCGGCGTTCGAAGGCGTCGCGTTCGCGTTGCGCGCGGGGCTCGACGCGATTCGCGCGGACGGCTCGCCCGTGCGCACGCTGCGGCTCGCGGGCGGCGGCTCGGTCGAGCCGCGCTGGCGGCAACTGCTTGCCGATGCGCTCGATGTCGAGCTGCACGCGGTCGACGGCGCGGACGCCGCCGCGCGCGGCGCGGCGCTGCTCGGCGGCGTCGCGGCGGGTCGCTGGCGCGCGGCGGAGCTCGCCGCGCTCGCGCCGGGCGCGACGCGCGTCGCCGCGCCGACGCACGATGCGGCGCTCGCCGCGCGCCACGCGCGTTTCATCGACCTGTATCGGCGGACCGAAGGGTGGTTCGACGCAGGCGGGTGAGCCGGTCCGCCGCGCCGGCGGGCGTCTGATCGATGCCGTGATCGGCGTCGTGCCGAGCGGCACGACGCGAGCGTCGTCGTGACGGCGGGATGCGCTTCGCATGAGTTGCATGGCCGCCGCGCCCAATGCGTCAGTCCGCGTCGCCGCTCACCGGCACGTCGCGCACGCCGGTGCCGGAGAACCGCTCTCGATACGCGCCGGGCGTCACGCCGAGGCGGCGCATGAATACGCGCCGCAACTGGTCGTCGGAATGAAACCCGCTGCGCACGGCGACCGTCTTCAGCGGCAGCGTTTCCTGCTCGAGCAGGCGGCGCGCTTTTTCGAGCCGCGCGATTTCGATGAATTCGGCCGGGCGATAGCCGGTCTCCCGCACGAACACGCGGACGAAGTTGCGCTCGCTCATCGCGGCGCGCTTCGCGAGCTGCGCGATGCCCAGACGCTCGTCGAGCGAGTTCAGGATCCAGTCCTGGACGTCGCGGATCGACGCGTGCGCGGTCATCTGGCTCGCCAGATACACGCTGAACTGCGACTGGCCGCCCGGCCGCCTCAGATAGATCACGAGATCGCGCGCGACGGCGAGCGCGATCTCGCGGCCGAGATCCTCCTCGACCATCGCGAGCGCGAGATCGAGACCGGCCGTGACGCCCGCCGACGTCCACACGTTGCCTTCCCGGACGAAGATCGCATCGGGCTCCACCTTCACCGCCGGATAGCGCGCCTTCAACATGGGGGCGACGCTCCAGTGCGTCGTCGCGCGGCAGCCGTCGAGCATGCCGGACTCGGCGAGAAAGAAGCAGCCCGAGCACAGCCCGACCATCCGGCCGATGCGGCGCGACACGTCGCGGCACCATCCGACGAGCATCGACGTGTCGCGCAGCGCGCGCTCGATGTCGCGCGCGCCGACGACGATCGCCGTGTCCGGCACGGCGAGCGTGTCGAGCGCCTTCGTCGCCTCGAGCACGATGAGGGTGTCGGACTTGACCGGGCCCTTCGCGGGCGCGGCGATCTGAAGATCGTAGACGGGCGCGAGCCCGGCGGCGGCGAGCCGCGCATTCGCGTAGTCGAACACGTTGATGACGCCGACGGCCTCGATTGCCTTGAATCCCGGATAGATCACGACGTCGACGGCCGTCGTCCGATGCCGGGGGGAAATTTCCGCTGCCATGCCGCTTCACCATCGACTTGCCGAGACCGCGCCGATCTTAACCCACTTGGTGCGGCGCGGCCGCCCGAGCCTGACAACTTTCCGCCGAATCCTGCCAATTTCCGCGCCGCAGCCGCCGGGCCGGCCGCGCATGCGGATACACTGGGCGATATTCCACCCAGTGACTTCTCTGGAGAACACGCATGAAGACGAAAGCCGCGATCGCCTGGAAGGCGGGCGAACCGCTGACGATCGAAGAGGTCGATCTCGAAGGACCGCGCGCGGGCGAGGTACTGATCGAAGTGAAGGCCACCGGCATCTGCCACACCGATTACTACACGCTGTCGGGTGCGGACCCCGAAGGCCTCTTCCCGGCGATCCTCGGGCACGAGGGCGCGGGCGTCGTCGTCGATGTCGGGCCGGGCGTCGGCACGCTGAAGAAGGGCGATCACGCGATTCCGCTCTACACGCCCGAATGCCGCGAGTGCAAGTTCTGCCTGTCTCGCAAGACGAACCTGTGCCAGAAGATCCGCGCGACGCAAGGGCGCGGCCTGATGCCGGACGCGACGTCGCGCTTCTCGATCGGCGGCAAGCCGATCTTCCACTACATGGGCACGTCGACGTTCTCGAACTACATCGTCGTCCCCGAGATCGCGGTGGCGAAGGTGCGCGAGGACGCGCCGTTCGACAAGATCTGCTACATCGGCTGCGGCGTGACGACGGGCGTGGGCGCGGTCGTCTACTCGGCGAAGGTCGAGGCGGGCGCGAACGTCGTCGTGTTCGGCCTGGGCGGCATCGGCCTGAACGTGATCCAGGGCGCGAAGATGGTGGGCGCGGACAAGATCATCGGCGTCGACATCAACCCGAAGCGCGTCGCGCTCGCGAAGAAGTTCGGCATGACGCACTTCATCGACCCGAACGAGGTCGAGAACGTCGTCGATCACATCGTGCAGCTCACCGACGGCGGCGCCGACTACTCGTTCGAATGCATCGGCAACGTGAAGGTGATGCGCCAGGCGCTCGAGTGCACGCACAAGGGCTGGGGCCAGTCGTTCATCATCGGCGTGGCGGCGGCGGGCGAGGAGATCAGCACGCGGCCGTTCCAGCTCGTGACGGGCCGCGAGTGGAAGGGCTCCGCGTTCGGCGGCGCGCGCGGGCGCACCGACGTGCCGAAGATCGTCGACTGGTACATGGAAGGCAAGATCAACATCGACGACCTGATCACGCACACGCTGCCGCTCGAGAAGATCAACGACGGCTTCGACCTGATGAAGAAGGGCGAGTCGATCCGCTCGGTCGTGCTGTACTGATCAGGAGTCTTGCATGGGGACGACGATGCTCGAACTCGTTTCGTCGCACGCGTGTCACGGCGGCGAGCAGCGCTTCTATCGGCACGCGTCGAAGACGATCGGATTGCCGATGAAGTTCTCTGCGTACCTGCCGCCGCAGGCCGCGCACGGCCGCGTGCCGGCGCTGTTCTATCTCGCGGGGCTCACGTGCACCGAGGAGACGTTTGCGATCAAGGCGGGCGCGCAGCGCTTCGCCGCGCAGCACGGCATCGCGCTCGTCGCGCCCGATACGAGCCCGCGCGGCGCGCTCGTGCCGGGCGAGGCGGATGCGTGGGATTTCGGCGTCGGCGCGGGCTTCTACCTGAACGCGACCGAGGTGCCGTGGTCGACGCACTGGCGGATGGAGTCATACGTCGCCGACGAGCTGCGCGGCGTGGCCGCGGCCGAGCTGCCGATCGACGGCGCGCGGCTCGGGATCTTCGGCCACTCGATGGGCGGCCACGGCGCGCTCGTGCTCGCGCTGCGCCATCCGGACCTGTATCGCTCGGTGTCGGCGTTCGCGCCGATCGCCGCGCCGTCGCGCTGCCCGTGGGGCGAGAAGGCGTTTTCGGGCTATCTCGGCGGCGATCGCGAAGCGTGGAAGCAGTACGACGCGAGCGAGCTCGTCGCGCGCGCCGACGCGAAGCGGTTCGCCGAAGGCATCCTGATCGATCAGGGGCTCGCCGACCCGTTCCTGCCGACGCAGCTCAACCCCGACGTGTTCGAGGCCGCGTGCCGCGCGGCGGGCCAGCCGCTCACGCTGCGCCGTCACGCGGGCTACGATCACGGCTACTACTTCATCTCGACGTTCATCGCCGATCACATCGAGCATCACGCGCGCGTGCTCGGCCGATGAGCCGGTGAGCGCGCGTGACGCGGCGCGTTGTGTCGCGTCGCGCCGAACATCGAGCGACTCGCTTCGCGAGCCGCCGCGCGTCATGCTTCACGCGTGATGCCGTTTCCCCATGAGGCTCGCGCCGTAGACGAGCGCCGACAGCGCGGTGATCCAGAAGCTCGTCGGCCAGTCGGTGTAGTACGCGAGCGCGATGCCGAGCCATGCTTCGCCGAGCGCGAACGCGGCCGCGAGCCAGACGCCCGCCGACAGCCGCGTCGCGAGATTCTGCGCGGCGGCGGCCGGCCCGACGAGCAGCGTGAACACGAGCAGCACGCCGACGATCTGCGTGCACGCGGCGACGGCGAGCGCGCAGATCGACAGGAACAGGATCGACACGAGCCGCAGCGACACGCCTTTCGCCTCCGCGAGCTCCGGCTGCAGCGACGCGAACAGGAGCGGCCGCGCGATCGCCGCCAGCGCGGCGAGGCTCACCGCGCCGATCGCGGCGAGCACGACGAGCGTGGCGTGGTTCACGCCGAGCACGTTGCCGAACAGCAGCGCCGTGACCTGCGTCGCGTAGCTCGTGTAGAAATGCAGGAACAGCAGCCCGCAGCCGAGCGCGACCGACAGGATCACGCCGATCGCGACGTCGCGGCCCGCGAGCCGCTCGCCGAGCGCGCCCATCCCGATGCCGGCGGCGAGCGTGAAGCCGAGCATCCCCCAGATCGGCGACAGCCCGAACAGCGCCGCGCCCGTCGCGCCGGTGAAGCCGACGTGCGACAGTGCGTGGCCAGCGAACGTCTGCCCGCGCAGCACGAGGAAGTAGCCGACGATGCCCGCGAGCACGGCGACGATCCCCGCCGCCGCGAACGCGTTGATCATGAATTCGTATTCAAACATCGTGTGAGTGCCCGCCGCCGTGTGAATGCGCATGCCCGTGACCGTGCGCGTGGCCATGATCGTGTCCGTGACCGTGGTCGCGCTCGTCCTCGTGCCCGTGATCGAGCTTCTCGATTTCGACGCCGCCGGACATCACGAAGATGCGCCCGTTCACGCGCATCACGTCGATCGGCGAGCCGTACAGGCGCGACAGCACGGGCTTCGTGATCACTTCGTCGACGGTGCCGAGCGCCGCGACGCCGTTGCCGAGATACAGCACGCGGTCGAGCGCGTTCAGGAGCGGATTGAGCTCGTGCGCGGAGAACAGCACGGTGATGCCGAGCTCGCGCTGCACGCGCCGCACGAGCTCGACGACGCCGCGCTGATGGTTCGGATCGAGGCTGATGAGCGGCTCGTCGAGCAGCAGCAGCTTCGGCGTGCCGAGCAGGCACTGCGCGAGCAGGAGGCGCTGGCGCTCGCCGCCGGAGAGTTCGGACAGCGGCCGTTTCGCGAGCGAGCCAGCGTCGACGAGATCGAGCACGCGATCGACGTCGGCCGCGACCGCGGCGCTCGCGTGCGGCAGCCCCCAGCGGTGGCCGTCCGCCGCCATCGCGACGAAGTCGCGGCCGCGCACGCGCCGCCCGGCGAGCGCGCTGCGGATCTGCGGCATGTAGCCGATCGCCGGATTGCCGCGCGCCACGGGCTCGCCCGCGACGCGAATCGCGCCGGACTGCGCGGGCACGAGGCCGAGCACGGCGCGCATCAGCGTCGTCTTGCCCGCGCCGTTCGGCCCGAGCACGCCGACGAATTCGCCGGGCTCGACGGCGAAGCTCACGTCGCGCAGGATCGTGCGGCCGCCGAGCGCGAGCGTCACGCGATCGAGTTCGAGCGCATGCATGGGGTGGGTCATGTCGTTGCCATCGCGAACGTCGTTACGGGCGCGCGCCGAGCGCGGCGGCGAGCGCGTCGAGCTGCGCGAGCATCCATTGCTGGAAGGTCTTGCCGGCGGGCTGCGTCTCCGTGACGCTCACGATCGGCACGCGCGCGTCCCGCGCGAGCCCGAGCATGCGCTTCGTCATCGGCTCGACCGCCTGGCTGTTGTAGATCAGCACGCGCACCTGGCGCTTCCTCAGGTCGTTCTCGAACGCGGCGATGTCGGCGGGGCTCGCCTCGGTGCTGTTCATCGTCGCGAGCTGGAAGCGCTGGTTGCGCATGTCGAGCCCGATCGCGTCGGCCATGTAGCCGAACACGGGCTCCGTCGCGGTCACGGGCGCGCCCTTGTAGCGCGCGCGCAGCTCGGCCACCTTCGCATCGATCGGCTTCAGCGACGCGATGAACTTCGAGAGATTCGCATCGTACTCGGCCTTGTGCGCGGGGTCCGCCGAGCCGAGCGCCGCGGCGAGCGCGCGCGCGGCGGCGGGCATCGTCGCCGGGTCGTACCACAGGTGCGGGTTGTCGCCCGCCTTCTTGCCGACGAGCTCGGCGACGACGACGGTCGCGCGCTTCGCGTTCTTCGACGCGGCGAGGAGCTTCGCCATCCACGGATCGTAGTCGGCGCCGTTGTAGATCACGAGATCCGCGCGCTGCAGCTCGCGCGCGACCTTCGGGCTCGCCTCGAACAGATGCGGGTCCTGATCGGGATTGCTGAGGATGTTCGACACGGCGACGCGCGCGCCGCCGATCTGCTTCGCGACGTCGCCGTAGAAGTTCTCGGCGGCGACGACCTTGAGCGTCGCGTTTTGCGCGAACGCGGCGCCCGTGAGCGCGAGCGCGGCGACGCCGGCGGCGAGCGTGCGCGCTGCGCGCAGCAGCGGCGACGCGCGCAGCTCGAGCGCCGGGCGCGCGGAGCGCGACGAGTGCGCCGGGCCCGGCGAAGAGGCGAACTTGCGCAGCGGCGCGCGCAACGTGGCGGCAAGGGACATGTGGTTGATCCTCGATTCGGTTGACGGAATGAAAGGCCGGAAAAAGCAAAAGCCGGGAAAAGCGGCCGGCCGCTCGGTCAGGCGGCCAGCCCGGTGACCAACCGGGCGAGCCGCCCCGCGGCCGGAAAGCGCGGCGGGCGGGTTCAGCCGTGGTGCGCGTGCTTCGTCTTGCACTGTCCGCACAGGCCGGTCAGCTCGACGACTTGCCGATGCACCTCGAAGCCGTGCGCGGGCGCGCTCGACGACAGTTGCTTCGCGAGATCGCCGCCGGGAATCTCGACGGTGTCGCCGCATTCCTCGCAGATCAGGAATTGCCCTTCGTGCGGCTTGCCGATCTCGCAGCACGCGATAAACGCGTTCTTCGATTCGATCCGGTGGATGAAGCCGTGCTCGACGAGAAATTCGAGCGCGCGGTAGACGGTCGTCGGCGGCACGCGGCCGCGCTGCGGCTCGAGTTCGGCGAGCAGATCGTACGCGCCGATCGGCCGGCCGGCGGCGAGCACGCGCTCGTAGACCTGGCGGCGCAGCGGCGTCCACGCGAGGCCGTGCTCGGCGGCGAACGCGTCGGCGCGGGAAAGGCGGGCGGCGAGGGAGTGGGTCGAGGCCATCGTGCGAACCGGTCGGCGGGGAGATGGCGTGATGATATAACGTATCTGGCCGCGCCGCATCCCCGTGCCGCCCGCCTTGCCCGTCGCCCTTGTCCCGCGCGCTCCGCCCGGGATCGCAATGCGGCGGCGCATCATCGAAACACCGATTTCCCGCCTTGACAGTGCCGGCTTCGTGGTCAATCATTCGTTCGCGGATAGAGCAAATGATCTGTTGATGAGCGAACGCTCGGTTTCGCGGCCGGCGGCACGACGTATAACGAATCGGAGACACCAGTGAGACTGCAGCAGAAGGTCGCGATCCTGACGGGCGCGGCAAGCGGTATCGGCGAAGCGGTGGCGCGACGCTATCTGGAGGAGGGCGCGCGCTGCGTCCTCGTCGATCTGAAACCGGCCGACGGCGCGCTCGCGCAGCTCATCGGCGCGCATGCCGAGCGCGCGATCGCCGTGTCGGCGGACGTCACGCGCCGCGACGACATCGCGCGCATCGTCGCCACCGCCGTCGAGCGCTTCGGCGGCGTCGACATCCTGTTCAACAACGCGGCGCTCTTCGATATGCGCCCGCTCCTCGACGAATCGTGGGACGTGTTCGACCGCCTGTTCGCCGTCAACGTGAAGGGCATGTTCTTCCTGATGCAGGCGGTCGCGCAGCGGATGGTCGAGCAGGGGCGCGGCGGCAAGATCATCAACATGTCGTCGCAGGCGGGACGCCGCGGCGAGGCGCTCGTGTCGCACTACTGCGCGACGAAGGCCGCGGTGCTGAGCTATACGCAGTCGGCCGCGCTCGCGCTCGCCAAGCACGGGATCAACGTGAACGGCATCGCGCCGGGCGTCGTCGACACGCCGATGTGGGAGCAGGTCGATGCCCTCTTCGCCCGCTACGAGAACCGGCCGCTCGGCGAGAAGAAGCGGCTCGTCGGCGAAGCGGTGCCGCTCGGCCGGATGGGCGTGCCCGACGATCTGACGGGCGCCGCGCTCTTTCTCGCATCGGCGGACGCCGACTACATCACCGCCCAGACGCTGAACGTCGACGGCGGCAACTGGATGAGCTGACATCATGGCCGCGATCGTCGCCGCGGGCGAGCTGCTCGCCGAATTCGTCGCCGCGAAGCGCGGCCAGGGCTTCGACGCGCCGGGCGAGTTCGCCGGCCCGTTCCCGAGCGGCGCGCCCGCGATCTTCGCCGATCAGGCGGCGCGCATGGGCGCGTCGGTCGCGTATGCGGGCTGCGTCGGCCGCGACGCGTTCGGCGACGCGATCGTCGCGCGGCTCGCGGGCCACGGCGTCGACGTCGCGCGCATCCGCCGCGCCGCGCGGCCCACGGGCATCGCGTGCGTCGCGTATCGCGCGGACGGCGGCCGGCAATTCGTGTTCAGCATCGAAGGCAGCGCGAGCGCGCTGCTCGAGCCGGCCGACGTCGATCCGTCGATGTTCGCGGGCTGCCGCTATTTCCACGTGATGGGCTCGTCGCTCACGAGCGAGAACGCGATCGCCGCGGTCAAGCGCGGCGTGATCGAGGCGGCGCGCGTCGGCGCAAAGATCTCGTTCGATCCGAACGTGCGCGCCGAGATGCTCGCGTTCGCGCCGATGCGCGCGGCGCTGCACGACATGCTCGACGCGTGCCACCTGTTCCTGCCGAGCGAGGCCGATCTGCCGTTCTTCTGCGGACCGCAGCCGGCCGAGCGCGCGATCGCGGGGCTGCTCGCGACGCATCCGCTTCTCGAGCGCGTCGTGCTCAAGCGCGGCGCGGCGGGCAGCGCCGCGTTCGACCGCACGGGCAGCGTCGCCGCGCCCGCCTACGAGACCGTCGAAATCGATCCGACGGGCGCGGGCGACTGTTTCGGCGGCACGTTCGTCGCGTGCACGATCGCGGGGCTGCCCGTCGCGACCGCGCTCGCGCGCGCGAATGCGGCGGGCGCGCTTGCGGTGTCGCGCGTCGGGCCGATGGAGGGCAACAGCATGCCGGACGACATCGACCGTTTTCTCGCCGAGCGGGGTGTGCGATGCGCAGCGTGAGCACGGTCGCCGAACGCCCGCGCGCGGGCGACCACGCGCAGTTGCTGCGCGAGATCTTCGACGCGAACCGCGCGGGCTGCGCGAGCGGCATCTATTCGGTATGCAGCGCGCATCGCCTCGTGCTCGAAGCGGCGTTCGAAGCGGCGCGCGCCGACGAATCGCCGCTGCTCGTCGAGGCGACCTGCAATCAGGTCAATCATCGCGGCGGCTATACCGGGATGACGCCCGCGGATTTCCGGCGCGACGTCGACGCGCTCGCGCGCGACGCGGGCTTTCCGGCGCAGGCGCTGATTCTCGGCGGCGATCATCTCGGCCCGAATCCGTGGCGGCATCTCGCCGCGCGCGATGCGATGCGCGAGGCGCGGGCGATGGTCGCCGCGTACGTCGGCGCGGGCTTCACGAAGATCCATCTCGACGCGAGCATGGCGTGCGCGGACGACGCCGCGCCGCTGTCCGACGAGACGATCGCCGAGCGTGCCGCGCAGTTGTGCGCGGCCGCCGAGGAAGCGGCGGCCGTGGCGGGCGTATCGCCCGTCTACGTGATCGGCACCGAGGTGCCGACGCCGGGCGGCGAGGTGAGCGCGGCGGCAACGGGCACGGCCAACGATGCGGACGACGAAGCGAATCGGCCGGCGTGCGATGCGCGCGATGTGCACGGCGAGGCGGCCGATGGCGGCGGCGCGTTTTCGCAGATCGAAGTCACGCGCGCCGACAGCGTGAGCGCGACGCTCGCCGCGCACCGCGACGCCTTCGCGCGGTGCGGCTTGCAGCATGCATGGTCGCGCGTGATCGCGATCGTCGCGCAGCCGGGCGTCGATTTCGACGATCGCCGCGTGCTCGACTACGATCCGGCGCGCGCGGCCGCGCTCGGCGCGAGCATCCTGCGCACGCCGCCGCTCGTGTTCGAAGCGCATTCGACCGACTATCAGACGGAAGGCGCGCTCGCCGCGCTCGTGCGCGATCACTTCGCGATCCTGAAGGTCGGGCCGGCGCTGACGTTCGCGCTGCGCGAGGCGCTGTTCGCGCTGACCTACATCGAGGACGCGCTCTTCGACGATGCGTCCAAGCGCTCGCAACTGCGCGACGTGATCGACGCGGCGATGCGCGAGCGCCCCGAATACTGGGCGCCGTATTACCGCGGCGACGCGCTCGCGCAGCGGATCGCGCGCCAGTTCAGCTACAGTGACCGGATTCGCTATTACTGGCTGCAGCCCGCGGTCGCGGCGGCGCTCGAGCGCCTTTTCGACAACCTCGCGCGCCGCGCGCCGCCCGAGACGCTCGTCGCGCAATGGCTGCCCGACGTGTACGCGGCATGCCGGCGCGGCGCGCTCGCGCGCGAGCCCGTCGCGTGGGTGCGCCACCGGGTCCGGGACGTGATCTCGCGCTACGCGCGCGCGTGCGGGATGCAGCAAAGCGCTTGAAGCAGTCCGCCCGCCGGGCGGCAACACGATATCAAAACAGGAGACATGCCATGCAACGAAACACGCTCATCGCCGCCGCCGCACGCGTTGCCGCGCTCGTCGCGCTCGCGTCGCCGGCGCTCGCCGCGCAGGCGGCGACGCTGACGATCGCGACGCTCAACAACCCGGACATGATCGAGCTGAAGAAGCTGTCGTCCGCGTTCGAGAAGGCGAACCCGGACATCCGGCTCAACTGGGTGATCCTCGAGGAGAACGTGCTGCGCCAGCGCGCGACGACCGACATCACGACGGGCAGCGGCCAGTTCGACGTGATGGCGATCGGCACGTACGAGGCGCCGCAGTGGGGCAAGCGCGGCTGGCTCGCGCCGATGACGAACCTCTCCGCCGATTACGACCTGAACGACGTGATCAAGACGGCGCGGGATTCGCTGTCGTACAACGGCCAGCTTTACGCGCTGCCGTTCTACGTCGAGAGCTCGATGACGTTTTACCGTAAAGATCTGTTCGCGGCGAAGGGCCTGAAGATGCCCGAGCAGCCGACCTACGACCAGATCGCCGAATTCGCCGACAAGCTGACCGACCGCGCGAACGGCACCTACGGGATCTGCCTGCGCGGCAAGGCGGGCTGGGGCGAGAACATGGCGTACGTGTCGACGGTCGTCAACACGTTCGGCGGCCGCTGGTTCGACGAGAACTGGAACGCGCAGCTCACGTCGCCCGAGTGGAAGAAGGCGATCAACTTCTACGTGAACCTGCTGAAGAAGAACGGGCCGCCGGGCGCGAGCTCGAACGGCTTCAACGAGAACCTGACGCTCACCGCGTCGGGCAAGTGCGCGATGTGGATCGACGCGACGGTCGCCGCCGGCATGCTGTACAACAAGCAGCAGTCGCAGGTCGCGGACAGGATCGGCTTCGCGGCGGCGCCGGTGGCCGTCACGCCGAAGGGCTCGCATTGGCTGTGGGCGTGGGCGCTCGCGATTCCGAAGACATCGAAGCAGCAGGACGCGGCGAAGAAGTTCGTCACGTGGGCGACGTCGAAGCAGTACGTCGAGATGGTCGGCAAGGACGAGGGCTGGGCGTCGGTGCCGCCGGGCACGCGCCAGTCGACCTATCAGCGCGCCGAGTACAAGGCCGCCGCGCCGTTCTCCGATTTCGTGCTGAAGGCGATCCAGACCGCCGATCCGACCGATCCGTCGCTGAAGAAGGTGCCGTACACGGGCGTCCAGTACGTCGGGATTCCTGAATTCCAGTCGTTCGGCACGGTGGTCGGCCAGGCGATCGCGGGGGCGGTCGCGGGCCAGATGAGCGTCGATCAGGCGCTCGCCGCGGGGCAGGCGGCGGCCGACCGCGCGGTGCGCCAGGCCGGCTACCGGAAGTGAAGCGCCGCGCGCGCCGCGCCCGATGCGGGCGCGGCGCGCACGGCATCGCAGCAGCGCGGGCGGCAAGCGGGGTGCGCGCCCGCGCATCGAAAGAGGTGGTCCCGATCATGCGTCACTTACGTCTTCCTCTCGCTCACTCGGCGTCGCTCGGCGACGCGGGGCCCGTTGCCGACGAGCGCGCGCGCGGCAAGCCGGCGCGCTGGCTCGCCGCGCCGTCCGTCGCCGTGCTGTTCCTGTGGATGGCGATTCCGCTTGCGATGACGATCTGGTTCTCGCTCACGCGCTACAACTTGCTGAATCCCGACGTCAAGGGTTTCGCGGGCCTCGACAACTACCGCTTCCTCGCGACCGATCCGTCGTTTTTGCCCGCGATCTGGCACACGCTCGCGCTGATCGGCTCGGTGCTCGCGATCACGGTCGCGGGCGGCGTGCTGATGGCCGTGCTGTTCGACCGCAAGTTCTACGGGCAGGGCGTCGCGCGCCTCATCGCGATCGCGCCGTTCTTCGTGATGCCGACGGTGTCGGCGCTCATCTGGAAGAACATGATCCTGCATCCGGTGTACGGGCTCGTCGCGCGCGCGATGCGCGCGCTCGGCATGCAGCCGATCGACTGGTTCGCGCAGTATCCGCTCACGTCGATCGTGATGATCGTCGCATGGCAGTGGCTGCCGTTCGCGTTCCTGATTCTCTTCACCGCGATCCAGTCGCTCGACCAGGAGCAGAAGGAGGCCGCGCGGATCGACGGGGCGGGCCCCGTCGCGATGTTCTTCTACATCACGCTGCCGCACCTGAAGCGCGCGATCGCGGTCGTCGTGATGATGGAGACGATCTTCCTGCTGTCGATCTTCGCGGAAATCTATACGACCACGGGCGGCGGCCCGGGCGACGCGACGACGAACCTGTCGTACCTGATCTACGCGTTCGGGCTGCAGCAGTTCGACGTCGGGCTCGCGTCGGCGGGCGGCATTCTCGCCGTCGTGCTCGCGAACGTCGTGTCGTTCTTCCTCGTGAGAATGCTCGCGCGGAATCTGAAAGGGGAGTACGAAGCATGAGCGATCTGACCGCATCGACTTCACACGGCGCGCCGCGCGGCGCGGGCGGCGGGCTGCCCGCCGCGCTCGGCGCGGTGAGGCGCGCGCTGCCCGGCGTGCTCGCGTGGCTCGTCGCGCTCGCGCTGTTCTTCCCGATCTTCTGGATGGCGATCACCGCGTTCAAGACCGAGCAGCAGGCGTATTCGTCGGCGCTCTTCTTCGTGCCGACGCTCGACAGCTTCCGCGAGGTGTTCGCGCGCAGCAACTACTTCGCGTTCGCGTGGAACTCGGTGCTGATCTCGGCGGGCGTGACCGTGATCTGCCTGCTCTTCGCCGTGCCCGCCGCGTACGCGATGGCGTTCTTCCCGGGCAGGCGCACGCAGAAAGTGCTGCTGTGGATGCTGTCGACGAAGATGATGCCGTCCGTCGGCGTGCTCGTGCCGATCTATCTGATGTGGAAGAACGCGGGCCTGCTCGACACCGTCTCGGGGCTCGTGATCGTCTACACGCTGATCAACCTGCCGATCGCGGTGTGGATGACGTTCACGTACTTCAACGAGATTCCGAAGGACATCCTCGAGGCGGGGCGCATCGACGGCGCGTCGACGTGGCAGGAGATCGTCTATCTGCTGATGCCGATGGCGCTGCCGGGCCTCGCGTCGACCGCGCTGCTGCTCGTGATCCTGTCGTGGAACGAGGCGTTCTGGAGCATCAATCTGTCGAGCTCGAACGCCGCGCCGCTGACCGTGTTCATCGCGTCGTATTCGAGCCCGGAAGGGCTCTTCTGGGCGAAGCTGTCGGCGGCGTCGCTGCTCGCGGTCGCGCCGATCCTCGTCGTCGGCTGGCTGTCGCAGAAGCAGCTCGTGCGCGGCCTCACGTTCGGGGCGGTCAAATGACGACAGACGCGAACGACGCGCGCGTGCTCGTCTGCGATTGCGACGGCGTGCTGATCGACAGCGAGACGATCGCGGCCGACGTGCTCGTGCGCGAGCTCGAGGCGCGCTGGCCGGGCGTCGCGGCGCGGCCGATCGTGATGCCGCTCCTCGGCCTGCGCACCGAGCGCGTGCTCGGCTGCGCGAGCGAGCGCGCAGGCCGTGCGCTCGCCGATTCGGACGTCGAAGCGATTCGGCGCAGCGTCGAGGCGGCTGCGGTTCAGGCGCCGATCGTCGACGGCATCGATGCTGCGCTCGCGCAGATCGATCTGACGATCGCGTGCGCGAGCAACAGCCGCCGGCCTTACGTCGACGCCGCGCTGTGCCGCACGGGCCTCAAGCGCTTCTTCGGCGAGCGCCTGTTCTGCGCGGACGGCGTCGCGCGCCCGAAGCCCGCGCCCGATGTTTATCTGGCCGCCGCGCAAACGCTCGGCGTCGCGCCGCGGCAATGCCTCGTCGTCGAGGACAGCGCGACCGGCGTGACGGCCGCCTCGGCGGCGGGCATGACGGTGCTCGGCTTCGTCGGCGGCGGCCACGCGTCGCCGCGGCAGGTCGACGCGCTGCGCGGAATTGGCGCGCAGCGCGTGTTCGACGACATGCGCGAGCTGCCCGGCCTCGTCTCGCGGTGGGTCGAGACGGGTGGGGTCGAGCCGCACTGAACGATTGCGCCGCGCGCGCCCGATGCGCCGCGCGGCCGCACAACTGAACGGAGACAAATCATGGCAAGCGTGCTCCTGCGCAATATCGGCAAGCGCTACGACGACAACGAAGTGCTGCGCAACGTGAATCTCGACATCGCCGACGGCGAGTTCGTCGTGTTCGTCGGGCCGAGCGGCTGTGGCAAATCCACGCTGATGCGGATGATCGCCGGGCTCGAGGACATCTCGGACGGCGACCTGCTGATCGACGGCGCGAAGGTCAACGACGTGCCGAGCGCGAAGCGCGGCATCGCGATGGTGTTCCAGTCGTATGCGCTCTATCCGCACATGACGCTCTACGACAACATGGCGTTCGGCCTGAAGCTCGCGGGCGCGAAGAAGCAGGAGATCGACGACGCGGTCAGGCAGGCGGCGAGGATCCTGCACATCGATCACCTGCTCGACAGGAAGCCGAAGCAACTGTCGGGCGGACAGCGGCAGCGCGTCGCGATCGGCCGCGCGATCACGAGGAAGCCGAAGGTGTTCCTGTTCGACGAGCCGCTGTCGAACCTCGACGCGGCGCTGCGCGTGAAGATGCGGCTCGAGTTCGCGCGGCTGCACGACGAGCTGAGGACGACGATGATCTACGTGACGCACGACCAGGTGGAGGCGATGACGCTCGCCGACAAGATCGTCGTGCTGTCGGCGGGCAGCGTGCAGCAGGTCGGCGCGCCGAACGAGCTGTATCACGCACCCGCGAACCAGTTCGTCGCGGGCTTCATCGGCTCGCCGAAGATGAATTTTCTCGCGGGCGTCGTCGAATCGGCGTCGGCCGACGGCGTGCTCGTGCGCTTCGAATCGGGCGAGACGCAGCGCGCCGCGGTCGACGCGCCGACGCTGCGCGCGGGCGAGCGCGTGACGGTCGGCATCCGGCCCGAGCACCTGCACGTCGGCGCGACGGGCGGCGACGGCGTCGTCGCGCGGACGATGGCTGTCGAATCGCTCGGCGACGCCGCATATCTGTATGCGGAATCGGCCGTCGCGCCGGACGGGCTGATCGCGCGCATTCCGCCGCTCGATACGCATCGGGCGGGCGAGCGGCTGCGCGTCGGCGCGCAGCCCGAGCACTGCCATCTGTTCGACGCCAACGGGCGCGCGTTCAAGCGCAAGCCGAAGCACGCGTTGGCGGCGTGACGCGGCGGCGGGCCGTGCGGGCCGCCCGATACGTATCGCGCGGCCCGCGCGCCGTCGCGATCACGCGAGCAGCTTGGGCTCGCGCTTGCCGTACTTGATCGAGCGCTCGTCGGCGACCATCAGCCCGGTGTTCTCGTCGCGCCCCTGCAGCACGAGACGCGCGTTCGCCGCGCCGATCTGCTCGGCCGCCTTGCGGCTGTCGAGACCGATCTCGCCTTTCTTCATCCGGTTGACGATCACGCCGACCGCGGTGTCGGCGAAGTCGCGCAGCATCCACGCGTCGCCGTCGCTGTCGCCGAATACGAAGAGCGGCCCGTAGCCCTTCTTCGACTCCAGTTCGCGGCGGATGCCGACCGTCTTGCCCGGCCCGTAGTTGAAGTGCCAGTTCGGCAGGTATTCGTTGACGTATTTGCCGTCCGCCATGACGAGCCGCATGCCGATCACGTTCTCGGCGGGCACGCCGTAGCCGAACGCCGGATGGCCCGCGAACACGCGCACGACGTCGTCGAGCGACGCGGTGCTGATGTACACGTCGATGCCGTTCGAGCGCAGCGTATCCATTACCGCGCGGATTTCCTCATGGATGCGGATGCCATGGAAGTGCGTCGCGGCAATGACGCCCGCCTTGCCCGGCAGCGCGCGCGAGCTTTCGTAGGTGACCTTGCGCAGCGCGTCGCCGAGATTCGCGAGGTTGCTGTCGAACGCCATCGCCTGCAACTCGTCGCGCGTCATTCCCGCATACCAGTACATGATCCACTTGTAGCCTATCTCGACCGGGTACGTGTCGCAGATCGCGTCGTACATGAAGTAGAGCTTCGCGCGGAAATCCAGGAACCGCTCGCTGCGTCGGATCTCGTCGAGCGGCTTGTCGCCGGCGAGGCCCCGGTAGTTCGCGTGCAGCCACCGGTAATCGGCGTCGACGTCGGCCGCGATGTCCTCCATCCGCACGGGCTTGCCGTCGACGGTCGTATAGCCGAGCTTCGCGTCGAACGGGCCGTCGGGCACGCCCTGGCGCAGGATCGCGGCGAACTGCCCGGGCGTCAGCCGGTAGTGCAGCCCGTCGATCTGATGCATCAGCAACGCCTCTTCGCAGTCGTTCATGATGCTCGTGTTGTCCCAGTCGAACACTGCGTACGGGCGGCGCTCGGCGCGGTAGCGCGGGCTCGACGCGCCATGCTCGGCGAGCACCGCGCGCAGCCGCGCGACGTTGTTCGGCGACCAGCGGCCGGGCGTGAGCGACAGCGGGGCCGCGGGCGGGGCGGATGCGTCGGGCGCGCCGGATGCGGCGCGCGCCGGGGACCATGCGGCAGCCGCGAGCGCGGCCGAGGCGCTCGCGACCGAGCGCACGAAGTGTCGACGTCCTGTTTTCATCGAGTTCTCCGAAGGGGGATTCGCACGCCGAAGCCGGGCGGACCGCGCGGCCGCCCGCTGATCCGCCGGAAGAGGCGGGTGCCGCCCAGCATCGTCGCCCATAAAACGGCGCGCCCGACGAAATCGGACATCCGGATGTCGAAATGCGACCGACGCGCGCGGCTTGCTCCGCGCGGCGCGGCCGCGAAGCCGCGCGCGTGCCTACGCGAACATGCGTCCGGCGATGAAATCGACGAACGCGCGCAGCTTCGGCGAAGCGTGCCGCCCCGACGGCCACAGCACATAGAACGACTGCGAGCGCTCGACATACTCGTCGAGCGCCGTGCGCAGCCTGCCGCTCGCGAGCTCGTCGCGCACCGCGAAATCCGGCACGCACGCGAGCCCGCGGCCGCGAATCGCGAAGCACACGCGCGTCTCGACGTTGTTGCAGATCATCGATTTCGGCAGCTCGACGTCGGCGTCGCCCGGCGCGGGCCGCAGCGGCCAGCGCTCGAGCTTGCCGGTGGTCGGGAAGCGGTAGAGCAGGCACGCGTGGCGCGCGAGATCGGCGGGCGTGCGCGGCGCGCCGTGGCGCGCGAAATAGTCGGGCGAGCCGACGACGACCTGCGAGAACGTGCCGAGCCGCCGCGCCGACAGCCGTGAATCGTGCGGCTCGCCGCCGCGCACGACCGCGTCGAAGCCCTCGTCGATCACGTCGACGAGCCGGTCGGTGAAATCGAGATCGAGCTGGATGTCCGGGTACGCCGCCATGAAGTCGGCCAGCACGGGCAGCACGGGCGAGCTGAGCGCGGGCAGGCTCACGCGCAGCCGGCCGCTCGGCGCGTGCGCGCTGCGCGACAGCTCCTGCTGCGCCTCCTCGATTTCCGCGAGCACGCGCCGGCATCGCTCGAGAAAGCGCGTGCCCTCCGCGGTCAACGCGATGCTGCGCGTGCTGCGATGGAACAGGCGCACGTTCAGGCGCGCCTCGAGCCGCGCGATCCGCTTGCCGACGGCCGATGCGGACACGCCGAGCGCGCGCGCGGCCGCGACGAAGCTGCGGGTCTCGGCGACCTGCACGAAGACGACGAACCCGCTCAGGCTTTCCATCCGGCCGCTCCCGATTACGGACGCCAATGTCCGCAGTGTCAGGAACTCTATCCTAGTTTTTCTTCATTCGCCGGCTGCCTACCATGAGCGCTCCATCCATTTCACGGGGAAGCGCCATGACTCTTTCATCGTCGTCCGCGCTCGGCGAGCGCGTCGACGCGGCCATCGACGCCGCGCTTGCCGAGCGGCGTGTCGTCGGCGCGGTCGTGCTCGTCGCGCGGCGGGGCGAGCTCGCGTATCGGCGCGCGGCGGGGCTGGCCGATCGCGAGGCCGGCGCGCCGATGCGCGAAGACACGCTGTTCCGGTTCGCGTCGGTGTCGAAGCCGATCGTGTCGGCGGCGGCGATGCGCGCCGTCGCGGCGGGCAAGCTCGATCTCGACGCGAGCATCACGCGCTGGCTGCCCGAGTTCGCGCCGCGGCTGCCGGACGGCCGCCCGGCGCGCATCACGGCGCGGCATCTGCTGTCGCACACGGCAGGCCTCGGCTACCGCTTTCTCGAAGCCGACGAGCGCGGCCCGTATGCGCGCGCCGGCGTGTCGGACGGCATGGATCGCGCGGGCATCTCGCTCGCCGAGAACCTGCGCCGCATCGCGAGCGTGCCGCTGCAGTACGCGCCCGGCACATCGTGGGCGTATTCGCTCGCGATCGACGTGCTCGGCGCGCTGCTCGAGGCCGTGTGCGACAAGCCGCTCGAAGACGCGGTGGCCGAGCTCGTGACGACGCCGCTCGGCATGGTCGACACGCGCTTTTACGCGCACGACGCGGCGCGGCTCGCGGCGGCGTATGTGGACGCGGCGGGCGTCGCGGAGGCGGATGTCGCCACGTCGGGCGTCGCCACGTCGGGCGAGCCGCGGCGCATGGCGGCGCTCGAGATCGCGGCGCCATTTCCCGATACGGTCGGCATCCGCTTCGAGCCCGCCCGCGCGCTCGATCCGCACGCGTTCGCATCGGGCGGCGCCGGGATGGCCGGCACGGCACCTGATGTCCTCGCGCTGATCGAGGCGCTGCGCACCGAGGGCGACGGCTGGCTGCCCGCCGCGCGGATCGACGAGATGGCGCGCATCCAGCCGGGCGCGGCCGATCTGCCGACGGCGCCCGGCTACGGCTTCGGGCTCGGATTCTCGGTGCTGCGCGACCCGGCCGCCGCGCGATCGCCCGAATCCGTCGGCACGTGGCGCTGGGGCGGCGCGTATGGACACGCGTGGTTCGTCGACCGCGCGGCCGGCCTGAGCGTCGTCGCGCTCACCAATACCGCTTACGAGGGGATGTCGGGACGCTTCGTCGCCGACGTGCGCGACGCGGTGTACGGCGCGGTGTCCGCCGCGCGGGAGCGGGCGGCATGAGCGACTGCACGACGCCATCCGCCGGCTTCGCGCTGCCGTCGCGCGCGGCCGCGCGCCTGCCGCTCGCGGGCCTGCTCGCGCTCGCGACGGCGGGCTTCATCACGATCGTGACCGAGGCGCTGCCCGCCGGGCTGCTGCCGCTGATGGGCCGCGATCTGCGCGTGTCCGAGGCGCTCGTCGGCCAGCTCGTCACTGTCTATGCGATCGGCTCGATCGTCGCGGCGATTCCGCTCGTCGCGGTGACGCGCGGCATGCGCCGGCGGCCGCTCCTGCTCGTCGCGCTCGCGGGCTTCGTCGTCGCGAACACGGCGACGGCCGCGTCGGCGCATTACGCGCTCGTCCTCGCCGCGCGCTTCGTCGCGGGCATCGCGGCCGGGCTGCTGTGGGCGCTGCTCGCGGGCTACGCGAGCCGGATGGTCGATGAACGGCTGCGTGGCCGCGCGATCGCGATCGCGATGCTCGGCGCGCCGGTTGCGATGTCGATCGGCATTCCGCTCGGCACGACGCTTGGCGCGGCGCTCGGCTGGCGCGCGACGTTCGCCGGCGTGACGGCGCTCACGCTCGCGCTGATCGGGTGGGTGTGCGCGAGCCTGCCCGATGCGCCGGGGCAGCCGTCCGGCGAGCGGCTGCCGATCGGCCGCGTGCTGATGGTGCCGGGCGTGCGGCCCGTGCTGACGGTGATGTTCGCTTACGTGCTCGCGCACAACATCCTCTACACGTACATCGCGCCGTTTCTCGCGAGCGCGGGAATGGGCGCGCGGATCGACGCGGCGCTGTTCGCGTTCGGCGCGGCGTCGTTCGTCGGAATCGGGCTGACGGGCGCGTGGATCGGCAATGGGCTGCGGCGGCTCGCGCTCGCGAGCATCGCGCTCTTCGCGCTCGCGTCCACGTTGCTCGGCGTGGCGAGCGCGTCGCCCGTCATCGTCTACGCGAGCGTCGCCGCCTGGGGGCTCACGTTCGGCGGCGCGGCGACGATCTTCCAGACCGCGTCGGCGAACGCGGCGGGCGACGCGGCCGACGTCGCGCAATCGATGATCGTCACGGTCTGGAATCTCGCGATCGCGGGCGGGGGCGTCGCGGGCGGCGTGCTGCTCGAGCGGTTCGGCGCGGGCGTGATGCCGTGGGCGCTCGTCGTGCTTCTCGTGCCCGCGTGGTTCGGCGCGTGGCGCGCGCGCCGCCACGGGTTTCCGGCGGCGCGCGCGTCGTGACGGGCGCGATGCGCGCGGTTGGCCCGGCGGAATCGGTTGAATCGGTTGACGCGCCCGGCGCGATTACTCGGCGAGCGCGGCGCGCGCGCAGGTCTCGTCGGTCACGAGCCCCGACAGCCACCGGCCGCGCAGCGCGGCGAGCACCGCGGCGCGCTTGCGCGGCCCGCCCGCGAAGCCGATCGTGGGGCGCAACGGCGGCGCGTCGAGCGCGACGCTCGTCACGCGCGTGCTCGTCGACGCGACGATCGGCCGCCCCTGCGCGTCGATCGGCAGGCCGAGCATCTCGGCCACCGCGCCGAGCTCGACCATCTCGTTGAGTTCGCCCTCGGTGATGAAGCCGTCCTCGAACAGCGGGCAGTGCGCGCCGATGTTGCCGACGCCGACGAACGCGACGTCGGCCTGCGCCGACAGCTTCTCGACGATCCGGTACAGCCGGTGATTGCACCACTGCGCGCGCTCGGCCTCGCTGTCCGCGAAGAGCGGCGCGGGCAGCAGGAAGTGCTTGCCGCCCGTCTTCTCGGAGATGTGCTGCGCGACGTCGTATGGGTTCGACGAGCCGTCCTGCGCGATCGCGCCCACCATCGACACGAGCCGGTGCTGCGGCCGCTCGAGCTGCGCGATCTGCGCGACGGCGGCCTTCAGCGTGCGGCCGCTGCTGACCGCGACCACCATCGGCTTCTCTTCGTTCAGATAGCGCTCCATCACCTGCGCGCCCGCGACCGCGAGCTTGCGGTCGATCGCGTCGGGCGCGTCGCCGTCGATCGGCACGACTTCGCACATCGCGAGGCCGTAGCGCTTCGATAGCTGCGCGGCGAGATCGAGGCAATCGGCGACGCGATGGTCGACGCGCACGCGAATCAGGTTCTTCTCGACCGCGAACGCGACGAGGCGCTGCGCGACGGGGCGCGACACCTGCAGCTTCTCGGCGATTTCGTTCTGCGTGTCGCCCGCGACGTAGTAGAGCCAGGCGGCGCGCGTCGCGAGATCGAGTTTTTCGGAGGACTTGGACACGATGGCGGAATCTCAGGTCGGGCGCGCGCGACGGGCATCAGGCCGGCCCGATGCCCGCCACGCGCGGGGAAAACTCGCACTGTAGCGCACCGCGCTCACGCGAGCCGCGCGCGCGACGGCTCGAAGAGCGGCCGCACGTGCCGGTACAGCGCGCGGAACGTGTCGAGCCGCGCGCGCAGCGCCGCGTGACGGGCCGCGTTCGGCGCGAATTCGTCGCGCAGCGGCGGCTTCGCCAGCACGTCGTGCGCGTCGCCGCCAACCGCGAGCCAGCCGAGCCGCGCCGCGCCGAGCGCCGCGCCCGTTTCGCCGCCGCCGTGACGGCGCGTGCGCACGCCGAGCGCGTCGGCGATCAGTTGCGCCCAGTACGCGCTTCGCGCGCCGCCGCCGATCAGCGACAGCGCGTCGGTCTGCGTGCCGCCCGCGATCAGCGCGTCGAAGCCGTCGGCGAGCGCGAGCGTCACGCCTTCGAGCACCGCGTAGCCGAGGAGCGCGCGATCGGTGCCGTGCGTCATCCCGAAGAACACGCCTTGCGCGTATGGATCGTTGTGCGGCGTGCGCTCGCCGGACAGATAGGGCAGGAAGATCGGCGCGTTCTCGCACGCGGCGGGATCGAGCGCGGCGATTTCGGCGAGGAGCGCCGGCTCGTCGGTCGACGTGAGCTTGCAGACCCAGCGCAGGCAGCTCGCCGCCGACAGCACGACGCTCATCTGCTGCCAGCGGTCGGGAATCGCATGGCAGAACGCGTGGACGGCCGACGCGGGGTTCGGCCGGAAGCGGTCGCCGACGACGCTCAGCACGCCCGACGTGCCGAGCGACACGAAGCCGTCGCCCGGCTGCGTCGCGCCGATGCCGAGCGCGCTCGTCGCGTTGTCGCCGCCGCCGCCCGCGACGACGACCGCTTCGGCGAGCCCGAGCGCGCGCGCGACGTCCGCGCGCAGCGTGCCGGACGGCGCGTTGCCTTCGACGATCCTCGGCATCTGCGCGCGCGTCATGCCGCCCGCGGCGAGGAGCGCGTCGGACCAGTCGCGCCGCGCGGCGTCGAGCCACAGCGTGCCCGCCGCGTCGGACGGATCGGACACCTTCGCGCCCGTGAGCTTCAGGCGCAGATAATCCTTCGGCATCAGCACGCAGGCGATCGCGCGGAACACGTCGGGCTCGTGCCGCGCGACCCACAGCAGCTTCGGCGCGGTGAAGCCCGGCATCGCGAGATTGCCGGCGATCGCGTGCAGGCCGGGCGCGCGCGCCTCGAATTCCGCGCATTCGTTGGCGCAGCGCATGTCGTTCCAGAGGATCGCGGGGCGCAGCACGCGATCGTCGCGATCGAGCAGCACCGCGCCGTGCATCTGGCCGGACAGTCCGATGCTCCGCACCACGGCGAACGCCCGCGGATGTTGCGCGCGCAACACGGCGAGCGCGGCGAGCGTGCCCGCCCACCAGTCGTCCGGATGCTGCTCGGCCCAGCGCGGATGCGCGCGCTCGACGGTAAACGGCGTGCCCGCCGTGCCGACGACGCCGCCGTCGGGCGAAAGCAGCAGCACCTTCACTTCGGAGGTGCCGAGATCGATGCCGAGATACATGGGGCGAAAAACGACGCGTCGACGGGAAGCCGCTACTTTAGCCGCGCGCCCGCCGCCGTGCCAATGGCGATTTGACCCGAGTGACGCGCGCGGCCGTTCAGCGGCGGGCGAGCCATGCGTCGACGCGCGCGGCGCCCGCGCGCAGCGCGCGCTCGAGCGCGGGCGCGCCGGCGAGCGTCCCCCAGAGCGGGCGCTGCCCGGCGAGCGCGGCGACGGGGTCGTCCGCGCGCGCGATCGCGCGTGCGACGTCCGCGTCCATCACGCCGTCCTGATACGCGTAGGGCAGCGCGCCCTGCGCCCAGCGCTGCAGGAAGCGCAGGAAGAGCGCGGGCAGCACCGCGGTCGACACCGGCTCGGCGCCGCGCGCGATCGATTCGGCGAGCGTCGGCGCGATGAAGCCGGGGATTTTCGAGAAGCCGTCGGCCGCGACGCGCTGGTTCGTGTCGCGGATATGCGGATTGCCGAAGCGGTCGAGCACGACGTCGCGATAGCGCGCGAGATCGAGCGGGCTCGGCGTGAGGCACGGGATCACGTCGTCCGTCACGTAAGCGTGCGCGAAGCGGCGAATTTCCGCGTCGTGCGTGCCTTCGTGGATGTACGAATGGCCCGCGAGCGTGCCCGCCCACGCGATGCAGCTATGCGTCGCGTTCAGGACCCGGATCTTCGCTTCCTCGTACGGATGGACGTCGCCGACGAGCTCCGCGCCCGCCTTCTCCCACGCGGGGCGGCCGGCCGCGAAGCGATCCTCGATCACCCACTGGATGAACGACTCGCCCATCACCGGGCACGCGTCGTCGACGCCCGTGGCCGCGCGCACGCGCTCGCGCACGTCGGGCGTCGGGCGCGGCGTGATGCGGTCGACCATCGAGCTCGGGCACGCGACGTTCGCATCGAACCATGCGAGCAGCTCGACGAGGCCGCGCCGCGACAGGAACTCGCGCATGCCTGCCCGAAAGCGCGCGCCGTTGCTGCGCAGGTTGTCGCAGCTCTGCAGCGTGACCGGGCCCGCGCCGCGCGCGACGCGCTCGGCGAGGAGCGCCGCGAGCGCGCCGTAGATCGTGAGCCGCGCGCCTTGCAGATCGGCCGCGAGATCGGGATTCGCCGCGTCGAGCCGGTCGTGCTCGTCGAGGTAGTAGCCGCCTTCCGTCACCGTGAACGACACGATCCGGCACACCGGATCGGCGCCCGCGTCGATCAGCGCCGCCAGATCGATCGACCACGGCAGCACGCGCGTGATCGAGCGGATCGTCTCGTACGCGCGCTCGCCCTGCGGCGTGACCGTTTCGAGCGTGTAGACGCCGTGCTGCGCGGCGAGCGCGTCGCGGGTCGCGCGCATGTCGTCGCGAATGTCGCCGACGACGAGCGACCACCGTGCGCCGGCGGGCGACGCTTCGTTGACGCGATGCAGATACCACGCCTGATGCGCGCGATGGAACGAGCCGACGCCGATGTGCAAGATCGCCGGCGCGGCGGTGGATGGGCTGCTCATCCCGTGTCTCCTGACGGCCGGCTCGCGCCCGCCGAATTTTCCATAGATCATTTGCTCTTTATGTGAGCGAATGATCGTATCCGGGTGCGCGAAAGTCAAGGCGATCGAGCGGGCTTTCGATGCTGCGGCGCGCCAATCGCCGCATGGGCGCGGGGTGTCGGGACGCGTCGCCGGCGAGCGTCAGAACGGCTCGCGGGTCAGCAGCGCGAGCTGTTCGAGCAGCCGCGCGGCCGGCCCGGGCAGGATGCCGTGGCGGCGGCGGAACGCGGTCAGCGTGCGGGTGGCGGCCACGCCTTCGACGGCGAGCGTGTCGATCGTGCGCGCGCGGCGTTCCGCGCGGTACATCGGCTCGGCCATCCAGCTCAGGAAGCCCGCGTGCGCGACGAGGCTCTTGAGCGCCGTCACCGAGCGGGTCTCGACCGCGATGTCGGGCGGCGCGAGCCCGTGCGCGTCGAACGCCGCGCGCATCTGCTCGAACGGCGCGGTGCCGCGCGGCGGGATCGCCCACCGCGCGGCGCGCGTGTCGGCGAGCGTGAGCGGCGCGCGCGCGGCGGTGCGCAGCGGATGATCGGGCGCGGCGACGACATGGCTCACGTCGTCCCACCGGCACTCGGCGATCGCGACGACATCGTCGGTGTCCGGCACGCGCGTGCTCAACGCGACGTCGATCTCGTGCGTGAGGAGCGCGTCGACGAGCCGGTCCCACACGCCTTCGACGATCACGACGCGCAGGTTCGGCCAGCGGTCGAGCACGCGCCCGATCGCCACCGGCAGCACGAGGCTCGCGATGCTGCCGACCGCGCCCACCTTGATCGTGCCTTTCGCGAGCCCGCGCAGCGCATCGATTTCCTCGCGCGCATGCTCGGCCTCGTGCTGCAGCAGCGCTGCGTGCGGCAGCAGCGCCTCGCCGATCGCGGTCAGTTGCACGCCCTTCGAATGGCGCTCGAAGAGCGGCGCGCCGATCTGGTCCTCGAGCCGTTTCAGGATGCGGCTCAACGCCGGCTGCGTGACGTGCAGCGCGTCGGCCGCGCGCCCGAGGCTGCCGCTCGCGGCGATCGTCGTGAAGGCGCGCAACTGGCGCAGGTCGAAAGTCATGCCGTTGTGTAATGACTTATTTCAGAAAATACAGTATCGAGGAATATGTGCGCCGCCGATACTGTGGAAACCGATGATGACGATGAGGAGACACGCCCGCATGACGCCCCCCGATCCTCGCGCCGACGCGCCTGCCCGCGCACCGTACACGGTGCGCGACGCCGTAATCGATCTGCTGCGCCGGTTCGGCATCCGCAAGGTGTTCGGCAATCCGGGCTCGACCGAGCTGCCTATGTTCCGCAATTTCCCCGACGATTTCGAATATGTGCTCGGCCTGCACGAGGCGGTGGCGGTCGGGATGGCGGACGGCTACGCGCAGGCGAGCGGCAACGCGGCCGTCGTGAATCTGCATTCGGCGGCGGGCGTCGGTAACGCGATGGGCGTGCTGTTCACCGCCTATCGGAACAAGACGCCGCTCGTCGTCACGGCCGGCCAGCAGGCGCGCTCGATCCTGCCGTTCGAGCCGTTTCTCGCGTCGGTGCAGGCGGCCGAATTGCCGAAGCCTTACGTGAAATGGAGCATCGAGCCCGCGCGCGCCGAGGACGTGCCCGCCGCGATCGCGCGCGCGTATCACGTCGCGATGCAGGAGCCGCGCGGGCCCGTGTTCGTGTCGATCCCGGCCGACGACTGGGATCGCCCCGCCGAGCCGATGCCCGCGCGCACGGTGAGCGGCGAAGTGCGGCCCGCGCCCGAGGCGCTCGCGCGGCTCGGCGACGCGCTCGACGCGAGCGAGCGCCCGGCGTTCGTGGTCGGCGCGGCGGTGGCGCGCGCGGGCGCGTGGGACGATGCGGTGCGGCTCGCCGAGCGGCACCGCGCGCGCGTGTATGCCGCGCCGATGTCGGGCCGCTGCAGCTTTCCCGAGGAACATCCGCTCTTCGCGGGCTTTCTGCCGCCGATCCGCGAGCGGATCGTCGAACAGCTCGCCGGCCACGATTTCATCCTCGCGTTCGGCGCGCCCGTCTTCACGTATCACATCGAAGGCTTCGGCCCGCACGTGCCTGCGGGCGCGACGCTCCATCAGCTCGTCGACGATCCGTCGGTGGCCGCGTGGACGCCCGTCGGCGACGCGGTCGTCGGCAATCTGCGGCTCGCCGCGCGCGACCTGCTCGCGCGCGCCGCGCCGCGCGAGCGGCCGATGCCCGCGCCGCGCGCGCCGCGCGAGCGAGTCGGCCCGGGCGCGCCCGGCGAGCGGATGCCGGTGGCGTTCGCGTTGCAGACGCTCGCCGCCGTGCGCGGCTCGCACGACGTTGTCGTCGAGGAAGCGCCGAGCGCGCGGCCGGCGATGCACGAGCACCTGCCGTTCTCGCGCGCCGACGCGTTCTACACGATGGACAGCGGCGGCCTCGGCTACGGGATGCCGGCCGCGGTCGGCATCGCGCTCGGCTCGCCGGGGCGGCGCGTGATCGCGCTGATCGGCGACGGCTCGAGCCTCTATTCGATTCAGGCGCTCTGGAGCGTCGCGCATCTGAAGCTGCCGGTCACGTTCGTGATCCTGAACAACGCGCGCTACGCGGCGCTGCAGGATTTCGCGCCCGTGTTCGGCTTTCGCGACGACGAGCCGGTGCAGGGCACCGCGCTGCCCGATCTCGATTTCGTGTCGCTCGCGCGCGGGCTCGGTTGCGACGGCGTGCGCGTGAGCGACGCGGCGCGCCTGCGCGACGCGCTCGAACGGGCGTTCGCGTCGCCCGTGCCCGTCGTCGTCGACGTCGAGATCGCGTGATGCGCGCGAGGGCCCGGAGGACCGATAAGCCCGAAAAGCCCGCGCAACGGCGATCATGAGCATCACGAAGCATTGGAAGGCATTCAGAAGGAGAACACACGCATGCAGGACATCTCGATGCTGATCGGCGGCGAGCGCCGCCCGGCCACGGGCGGCGCGACGTTCGAGCGCCGCAATCCGCTCGACGGCGAGCTCGCGACGCGCGCGGCCGCCGCGACCGCCGGCGACGCGCGCGCGGCCGTGGACGCCGCGTCCGCCGCGTTTGCGCCGTGGGCCGCGCTCGGCCCGAGCGCGCGCCGCGCGCTGCTGCTGAAGGCGGCCGCCGCGCTCGAGGCGAAGCGCGATGCGTTCGTCGCCGCGATGGCGGCCGAGACGGGCGCATCGGCGATCTGGGCGCGGTTCAACGTCGAGCTCGCCGCGAACGGCCTCGTCGAGGCGGCCGCGCTGACGACGCAGATTGGCGGCGAGCTGATTCCGTCGGACGTGCCGGGCTCGCTCGCGATGGGCGTGCGGCAGCCGGCGGGCGTCGTGCTCGGCATCGCGCCGTGGAACGCGCCCGTGATCCTCGGCGTGCGTGCGCTCGCGCTGCCGCTCGCATGCGGCAACACGGTGGTGTTCAAGGGCTCGGAGCTGTGCCCGGCCACGCACGGCCTCATCGCCGACGCGCTGCACGAAGCGGGGCTGCCGCGCGGCGTCGTGAACTTCGTGACGAACGCGCCCGCCGACGCCGGCGCTGTCGTCGACGCGATGATCGCGCACCCGGCCGTGCGCCGCGTGAACTTCACGGGTTCGACGCGGGTCGGCCGGATCATCGCCGAACGCTGCGCGCGGCATCTGAAGCCCGCCGTGCTCGAGCTCGGCGGCAAGGCGCCGTTCGTCGTGCTCGACGATGCCGATCTCGACGCGGCCGTCGCGGCGGCCGCGTTCGGCGCGTTCGCGAATTCCGGGCAGATCTGCATGTCGACCGAGCGGATCGTCGTCGATGAGCGGATCGCCGACGCGTTCGTCGCGAAGCTCGCCGACAAGGCCGCGTCGCTGCCGTTGGGCGACCCGCGCAACGGGCCCGTCGTGCTCGGCTCGGTGATCGACGCGCAGACGGTCGAGCGCTGCAACGCGCTCATCGACGACGCGCTCGCGAAAGGCGCGGTGCTGCTCTGCGGCGGCAAGGCCGACAGCACGCTGATGCCCGCGACGCTCGTCGACCGCGTGACGCCCGCGATGCGCATCTACGCCGAGGAATCGTTCGGGCCGGTGAAGGGCATCGTGCGCGTCGCGGGCGAGGAGGCGGCGATCGCGTGCGCGAACGACAACGCGTTCGGCCTGTCGTCGGCCGTGTTCAGCCGCGACGTCGCGCGCGCGATGCGCGTTGCCGCGCGGATCGAATCGGGGATCTGCCACGTGAACGGGCCGACCGTTCACGACGAGGCGCAGATGCCGTTCGGCGGCGTGAAGGACAGCGGCTTCGGCCACTTCGGCGGCAAGGCGGGCATCGCCGAATTCACCGATCTGCGCTGGATCACCGTGCAGACGGCCCCGCGCCACTATCCGTTCTGAGCAATGACGACGATGAAGATCGCAATGCTCGGCGCGGGCGCGATGGGCTCGCTGTTCGGCGGATTGCTCGCCGAGGGCGGGCACGACGTGACGCTCGTCGATGCGAATGCCGCGCACGTCGACGCGCCGCCCGAACTGGTGATCGTGTTCACGAAGACGCTGCGCACGCGCGCGGCGCTCGCGGCCGCGCGCGAGCTCGGCGTGGCGGTGCCGCATGTGCGGACGCTGTTGCAGCTCGTCAGGCTGATCGACGCGCCGGGCGGGTGACGGCGGCAGGGCGGCGAAGCGGGCGCGCAGGAGGTCACGCGACGTCGTTCGCGCGGCTTCGGGGGCGCTGTGAAGGCGTTGCGGCAACGTGACGACGCGGCGGCTCGACGGCCGACGGCTGCATGCCAGCCGCCGTAGGGGTTTCCAACAATTCAACTAATCGAAATTGGTTTTACCATGCGTAAATTCATAAGCTTGCGCTAGATCAATGCGCGCTCGCGCGGATGCTTGCCGACCCGCGCCGCGCGCGGCTTGTGCAAGGCGGATGAAGCCCTTGCGCCGCAGGGCATGCCCGCGACATCGCAAACGGTTTCGAAGAAGGCCGGGCGGGGCGGGTCAGCGCGACGCGCCGATCCAGAGGACATTCAGGAGACGACATGAAGCACACCCCGACCCCGTGTTTCGCCGCGGCGCGCCGCCGCATCGCCGGTTCGAGCGCCGCGCGCCGGAGGCTCGCATGAGCGCCCGCCACGGCGGTGCGCCGCTTGCGGTCGACATCGGCGCGACGCTCGACCACGGCCCGTTCACCGCGATGCAGCGCGTCGCGGTGCTGCTCGCCGCGTTCGCGATCATGCTCGACGGCTTCGACAGCCAGTTGATCGGCTTCGCGATTCCGGTGCTGATCAAGGAGTGGGGGATCGCGCGCGACGCGTTCGCGCCCGCCGTCGCGGCGGGCTTGTTCGGGATGGGCGTCGGCAGCACGTGCGCGGGCCTGTTCGCGGACCGCTTCGGCCGGCGCTGGGCGATCATCGGCAGCGTATTCGTGTTCGGCGCGGCCACCTGCGCGATCGGCTTCGCGCCGAACGTCGCGACCATCGCCGCGCTGCGCTTCGTCGCGGGCCTCGGGATCGGCGGCGCGCTGCCTACCGCGACGACGATGACGGCCGAGTACACGCCCGCGCGCCGCCGCACGATGATGGTGACGGCGACGATCGTCTGCGTGCCGGCGGGCGGAATGCTCGCGGGCCTGTTCGCGCACGAGGTGCTGCCCGCATATGGCTGGCGCGGCCTGTTCTGGCTCGGCGGCGCGCTGCCGCTCGCGCTCGGCCTGCTGCTCGTGCGCGCGCTGCCCGAATCGCCGCGCTATCTCGCGCGCGATCCCGCGCGCTGGCGCGAGCTCGGCGCGCTGCTCGTGCGCATGGGCCGGCCCGTCGCCGACGGCACCGCCTTCA
The DNA here is from genome assembly GCF_001636105.1 of Burkholderia sp. MSMB1589WGS. Taxonomy (NCBI): domain Bacteria; kingdom Pseudomonadati; phylum Pseudomonadota; class Betaproteobacteria; order Burkholderiales; family Burkholderiaceae; genus Burkholderia; species Burkholderia sp. MSMB1589WGS. The sequence continues at coordinate 563,868 of NZ_LNJT01000006.1, read as the reverse complement.
CCGATCTCGCCGAGGCGCGCGCGCACGAAGGGCAGCGGCGCGGCGTGCGCACGCTGTTCTCGGCGGTCTACGCGCGCGACACGGTCGCGTTGTGGTGCGCGTTCTGCATGTGCCTGCTCGCCGTCTACAGCGCGTTCAGTTGGCTGCCGACGATGCTGACGTCGCAAGGCCTGAGCGTGTCGGTCGCGGGTTCCGGGCTCACCGCATACAACCTCGGCGGCGTCCTGGGCGCGCTCGGCTGCGCGCTCGCGATCGGGCGTTTCGGCTCGCGCTGGCCGCTCGCGTTCTGCTGCGCGGGCGGCGCGGCGAGCGCCGCGTGGCTGCTCGGCGTCGATGCCGGTGGCCACACCGGCTGGCTGATCGCCGGCCTCGCCGCGCACGGCTTCTTCGTGAACGCGGTGCAATCGACGATGTACGCGCTCTGCACGTTCATCTATCCGACGCCCGTGCGCGCGACGGGCACCGCTGGCGCTGTCGCGTTCGGCCGCGTCGGCGCGATCCTGAGCGCGTTCGCGGGCGCTTACGTGATCTCGGCGGGCGGCGCGAACGCGTACCTGGCGATGCTCGCCGCCGCGATGACGGCCGTGCTCGTCGCGTTGCTCGCGCTGCGCCGGCACATTCCGCGGCTGCGCCGCAGCCGGCTGCCGGCGGGCGACGAGCTCGCGCGCACCGCGCCCTGACGTGTCGCCGCGCGTGCGTGCGGCGCTACAGCGTCGTGCGCACGTGCCAGAGTTCGGGGAACAGCACGACGTCGAGCATCTTGCGCAGATACGGCGCGCCGCTCGTGCCGCCCGTGCCCTGCTTGAGGCCGATGATCCGCTCGACCGTCGTCACGTGGCGGAAGCGCCATTGGCGGAACGCGTCTTCGAGGTCGACGAGCTCTTCGGCCATTTCGTACAGCTCCCAGTGCGCGTTCGGCTCGCGGTACACGGTGAGCCACGCGGCCTCGACGGTCGGATCGTGGCGCGTCGGCTGCGTCCAGTCCGCGTCGAGCCGCTCGGGCGCGATCGGAAAGCCGCGGCGCGCGAGCAGGCGAATCACTTCGTCGTACAGCGACGGCGATTGCAGCGACGCCGCGAGATGCGCGTGGATCGCCGGCCGGTGCGCGTGCGGATGCAGCATCTGCGCGTTCTTGTTGCCGAGGATGAACTCGAGCTCGCGATACTGATACGACTGGAAGCCCGACGACGCGCCGAGATACGGTCGCATCGCCGAGTACTCGGACGGCGTCATCGTCGCGAGCACGTTCCACGCCTGCACGAGCTGCTCGAGCACGCGCGACACGCGCGCGAGCATCTTGAACGCGGGCGGCAGCGCGTCGTTGCGGATCGACGCGAGCGCCGCGCGCAGCTCGTAGAGCGCGAGCTTCATCCACAGCTCGCTCGTCTGATGCTGGATGATGAACAGCATCTCGTTGTGATCGGGCGAGAGCGGATGCTGCGCATCGAGGATCGGATCGAGCGACAGGTAGTCGCCGTAGCTCATCGACTGCGAGAAGTCGAGCTGCGCGCGATGCCAGCCGGCCGGCGCGTCGTCGCCCTCGGCGATGGGCACGTGCGGCGCGTCGGGCGCGTGCGCGCCGGCGAACGGGCAGCGGGGGGCGTTGTCGTTGCCGGGCGGCTGCATGTGGCCTGAATTCACGATTGTCTCCATGGAACGGATGTGAGGATGCGGGCGGCCGACCGGCCGACTGCCGCACGGATCGCGTGGCGCTCGCGCGGGCTCAGGTCACCGCGGCGCGCGTCGCGAATTCGGGCGCGCGCCACGCTTCGGTTTCGAGGATGTCGCGCAGCGTCTCGACCGCGTCCCACACGTCGACGAAGCGCGTGTAGAGGGGCGTGAAGCCGAAGCGCAGGATGTGCGGCTCGCGGTAGTCGCCGATCACGCCGCGCGCGATCAGCGCCTGCATCACTTCGTAGCCGTGCGGATGCTCGAAGCTCGCCTGCGAGCCGCGCTGATGATGCGCGCGCGGCGTGACGAGCTTGAGCGGCTGGCCCGCGCAGCGCGATTCGGCGAGCGCGATGAACGCGTCGGTCAGCGCGAGCGACTTGCGGCGGATCGCGTGCATGTCGGTCTGCGCGAACACGTCGAGCCCGCACTCGATCATCGACATCGACACGATCGGCTGCGTGCCGCACAGAAAGCGCGCGATGCCCGCGTCGGGCTCGAACGCGGGCTGCATCGCGAACGGCGCGCGATGGCCCCACCAGCCGGACAGCGGCTGCTCGAACGCGCGCTGATGGCGCCTGGGCACCCAGACGAACGCGGGCGAGCCGGGGCCGCCGTTCAGATACTTGTACGTGCAGCCGACCGCGCCATCCGCGAGCGCGCCGTTCAGATCGACGGGCACGGCGCCCGCCGAGTGCGCGAGATCCCACAGCATCAGCGCGCCCGCCTGGCGGACCGTCTGCGTGACGGATGGCATGTCGTGCATGTAGCCCGTCCGGTAGTTCACGTGCGTGATCATCGCGACGGCGGTTTCGTCGTCGAGCGCGTCGGGCAGGTCGGCCGGGTCGTCGATGAGGCGCAGCTCGTAATCGCGGTCGAGCTGCGCGATGAGCCCCTGCGCGATGTACAGGTCGGTCGGGAAATTCGAGCGCTCCGACACGATCACGCGGCGCTTCGGCGCGTGCCGAGCCTGGTGCCGCAGCATCGCGGACAGCAGCTTGAACAGGTTGATCGAGATCGTGTCGGTGATCGCGACTTCGCCTTGCGCCGCGCCGATGATCGGCGCGAGCCTGTCGCCGAGCCGGCGCGGCAGCGCGAACCAGCCGGCCGCGTTCCAGCTTCGGATGAGGCCTTCGCCCCATTCGGCGCCGATCACCCGTTGCGCGCGGGCGGCCGCCGCGCGCGGCTGCGCGCCGAGCGAATTGCCGTCGAGATAGATCACGCCGGCGGGCAGCGCGAACTGGTCGCGCAACGGCGCGAGCGGGTCGTCGCGGTCGAGCGCGAGCGCTTCTTCACGTGTTTTCATGATGTCGAACCTGGTTGGGGAAGGGGGCAGCGCGTCCGTTTTTCAGCGCGGCGCGTCGGGCAGCGCGCGCAGCACCGCGCGCACGGGGCTCGCGTCGAGCGTCGCGAACTTCAGCGGCAGCGCGATCAGCTCGTAGTCGCCGGCGGCGATTTCGTCGAGCACGAGGCCTTCGAGAATCGCCATCCGGTGCGCGCGGATGCGCCGGTGCGCGTCCATCGTCTTCGATTCCTGCGGGTCGAGCGACGGCGTGTCGATGCCGACGAGGCGCACGCCGTGCGCGGCGAGCAGATCGATCGTCTGCGGCGCGACCGCGCAGAACGCGCTGTCCCACGCGCGCTGCGGCGCCTGGCCGTATGTGCGCAGCAGCACGCGCGGCGGCGCGCCGGCGAGCGCCGCGCGCACGTCGTCGGGCGCGACGACGGGGCGCGCGCCGATGCAATGGATCACGCGGCAGCGGCCGAGATATGCGTCGAGCGGCACCGCGCCGATCGGCGCGCCGTCGGCGTCGTAGTGCAGCGGCGCATCCGCGTGCGCGCCCGTGTGCGGCGACAGCGTGATGCGCGCGACGTTGACGGGCGAGCCCGCCTCGATGCGCCACACCCGCTCGATGCCGACGGGCGTGTCGCCCGGCCAGACGGGCGTCGCGGCGGAGATTGACGGGGAGATGTCCCAGATCGTGTCCATGCGTTGTCGAAGAACCTCGGATGATTCGCATGATAGGCAAAGCCGCGAAGCAGGTGCTTGCGAAATAAGCATGGACAATCCACCAATATGGCAGATAATTCGAAATAGCTCTAAAACGGAGACCAAAAATGCATGCGATTACGCTGGATGCAACCGATTGCCGTATTCTCGCGGTCCTTCAGGAAGAAGGCCGGATCAGCAACCTCGATCTGGCCGAGCGCATTTCGCTGTCGCCGTCCGCGTGCCTGCGGCGGATGCGGCTCCTCGAAGAGCAGGGGGTGATCGAACGCTATCGCGCGTGCCTGAGCCGCGAGAAGCTCGGGTTCGAGCTGGAGGCGTTCGTGCAGGTGTCGATGCGCAACGACCAGACGCAGTGGCACGAGCGTTTCGCGCAAGCGGTGCGCGAATGGCCGGAGGTGGTCGGCGCGTTCGTCGTGACGGGCGAGACGCACTATCTGCTGCGCGTGCTCGCGCACAACCTGAAGCACTACTCCGATTTCGTGCTGAATCAGCTATACAAGACGCCCGGCGTGCTCGACATCCGCTCGAACATCGTGCTGCAGACGCTGAAGGACGAAGCGGGGCCGCCCGTCGCGCTCGCGCGCACGGGCCCCGCGATCAAAGCCGTGTGAGGCCGTGGAAGCCGCCGCTCTGGAACACGAGCGGCGCGAGCGCGGCGGCGTCGGGGTGCACGCCGCAGCGCTCGACCTCGCCGACGAAGATCACGTGGTCGCCCTCGTCGTAGCGGCTGCGGTTGTGGCATTCGAACCACGCGAGCGCGCCGTCGAGCACGGGCATGCCGGAGTCGCCCTGCGCATGCGACACGCCTTCGAAGCGGTTGCCCTTCAGCGTCGCGAAGCGCATGCACAGATCATGCTGCGACGCGGACAGCACGTTGACGACATAATGGCTGTTCGTGCGGAACACCGGCATCGACGCCGATTTGTGCGCGAGGCTCCACAGCACGAGCGGCGGATCGAGCGACACCGAGTTGAACGAGCTCGCGGTGATGCCGATCAACTGGCCGGACGGCGCGCGCGTCGTGATCACCGTCACGCCGGTCGCGAACTGGCCGAGCGCTTGGCGGAACGCGGCGGCATCGAAATTCGGCGGGCTGGCCTGTCCATGTTTCATCGCGTGACGGCCTCGGGCGACGGGCGCGCGCGGCGGCGAGCGGAACGGGCGGCGGCGCCGCGGGTGAAATGGCGGGAAGTGAGCAGGACGGTCATCGGAAAATTCGTCTGGTTAGCGACGATTTTAGCGGCAATCGTGCACGGCTGCGACGGGCCGCCGCACCCGGCGACTGGCAGGCGCCACATTTTTCGCGGAACGCGGCGCGCATCGCGTGCGGCGGCCGGGACGGGCGCGGGCGTGGTGCGGGGGACGAACGTAACGAACGAAAGGAAACCGATATGAGTCAAGCAACGAACGAAGTCGCGACGCTGGGCGGCGGGTGCTTCTGGTGCCAGGAGGCGGTGTTTCTCGACGTCGACGGCGTGACGGCCGTCGAATCGGGCTACGCGGGCGGCCATACGCGCGATCCCGGCTACCGTGACGTGTGCGGCGGCGACACGGGCCACGCGGAAGTCGTCAACGTGACGTTCGATCCGGACCGGATCGGCTATCGCGAGATCCTCGAAATCTTTTTCGCGACGCACGATCCGACGCAACTGAACCGGCAGGGCAACGACGTCGGCACGCAATACCGGTCGGTGATCTTCACGCACTCGGACGCGCAGCGCGACGCGGCGCTCGACGTGATCGGCACGCTCGAGCGCGACAAGCTGTACGACGAGCCGATCGTCACGCAGGTCGAGCCGCTGAACGGCAACTACTGGCCCGCGGAGGAATATCACCGGAACTATTACGCGCGCAATCCGGGGCAGGGCTACTGCGCGGTCGTGATCGGGCCGAAGCTCGCGAAGTTTCGGCAGAAGTTCGCGCATCGGCTGAAGTCGCGCGGCGCGTGACGCCGGCGCATGACGCGATGGGGCGACGCCGGATGCGTCGCGTGTCGCATGGCCGCGCGGGGCGAGCGTTGACGGGGTGCGGATCGCCCGCCGGCGCGCGGTGCGCCCCCCGCGCGTTACGCCGCCTCGCCGCGCCAGCGCGCGCACGCGGCCGCGATTTCCTTCGCGAGCGCGATGCACGACAGCGGCGCCGATCCTTCCGCCTTGTTGTTCACCGTGATGAGCACCGGCTGGCCGGCGAGCACGTAGCGCGCCGCGAGCTCCGCGAGCGCCGTGCGGGTATGCGGGTCCTCGTCGACGAGCCGGTCGAACGGCTCGTACTTCGCCTTCGCCTGTTCGTACTTGAAGCCGCTGTGCAGGCTCCAGCGGACGATCAGCGGGCCCGACGGCTCGCCGTCGAGGAGCGCGAGCGCCGCCGCCTGACGCAGCGGGTCCGGCATCTTCGCGTGCAGCCCGACGCAGTAGCGCACCCCCGCCGCCGCGAGCGCGCGGATGAAGCGCGGCGTGAGAAGGCTCGCGTCGCGGATCTCGACCGCGTAGCGCGGGCCGTCCGGGCCGCCTATGCCATCTGAGCCATCCGGCGGCGGCAGCGGCGGCAGCGCGCAGAGGAACGCGCTCAGGCGATCGACGAGCGCGGCCGGATCGGCGAGCAGCGTATCGGGCATCGGCGGGAACTGGAAGACGAGCGCGCCCGCCTTGTTGCCGAGCCCTTCGAGGCACGGGCGCACGAATTCGTCGGCGGCGAGCCGCGCGTTCAGGAACGCCGGGTTCGGGCCGGTCGGCTCGCCGCGCGCGCCGCGCAGCACCGCATCGGTGACGAGCGCCGGCGCCTTGACGACGAAGCGGAAGTCGTCCGGCACCTGCTGCGCGTAGCGCAGATAATCGGCGACGGTGAGCGGCGCGTAGAACGAGCGGTCGAGGCTCACGCTCTTGAGCAGCGGATGCGCGGCGTACGCTTCGAGGCCTTCGCGCGACAGCTTCGATTGCGCGTAGTCGTCGCCGTAGACGATGTCCTTCCAGCCGGGGAAATACCACGACGACGTGCCGAGCCGCACGTGCGGCGGCAGCGCGCGCGCGGCGGCGGCGATGTCGTCCGTGATCGCGGCGGGCGCGACGCCGCGCCGGCGCGCGCGCTTCCTGGGCGCGGCGGCGGGCGGCGGCGCGTCGAAACCGGGGAGCGTGGGTGTCGCGGCGGAGTCGGGCGGGGCGGCGGGCGCGTCGGCATCGCCTCCGCTCTTGCCGTTCGCGCCGCCGTTCGCACCCGGCGCGCGCTTCGCCGCGGGCGGCGGCGTTCCCGCCATGTCGTCCGACGGCGACGCGTCACCCGACGCCGCGACATCCCGCGACGCGTCGGCCGGCCGGCCGCGCGCCGCGCGCTTGCGCTTGCCGCCCGATCCGGACGACGACGCGGGTGAAGGCGGCTGCGACAGCGGCTGCGCCCCGAACAGGTCGAATTGATCGCTTCGCGCGTCGTCTTCTCGTGGCGGCGCAGGTTTGCGCCGCGTGCTGCCGTCACCCATCCGTCATCGCAAAAAGGCGCCGCCCGTCAGCGCGGCAGCGCGTGTTCGTACATGTAGCGCCGCGACCACGGCAGCGTTTTCGCGCTCTGCCCGGCCTTGCGGCACACGATCTGGAAGATCGACACGTCGTCGTGCTCGAATGCATACGCGCAGCCGGCCAGATACACGCGCCAGATGCGGAATTTTTCGTCGTCGACGAGCTTTCTGGCTTCCTCGGCCTTCGCCTCGAAGTTCTCGGTCCAGATGTCGAGCGTGCGCGCATAGTGCCGTCGCAGGCTCTCGACGTCAACCGCCTCGAGCCCGCCGCGCTGCGCCGCCTCGAGCGCGAGGCTGATGTGCGGCAGCTCGCCGTCCGGGAACACGTAGCGGTCGATGAATTCGCCGCCGCCGAGCGCCGTCTCGCCGCTTTCCGCGTCGGTCGACGTGATGCCGTGGTTCATCGCAATGCCGTCGTCGGCGAGCAGCTCGCGGATTCGCGAGAAGTAGAGCGGCAGGTTCTTGCGGCCGACGTGCTCGAACATCCCGACGCTCGTGATCCGGTCGAACTGGCCGTCGATCTCGCGATAGTCCTGCAGCCTGATCTCGATCCGGTCCTCGAGGCCCGCGCGCTTCACGCGCTCGGTCGCGAGCTCGAACTGGTTTTGCGACAGCGTGACGCCGACGCAGCGCGCGCCGAACTTGCCCGCCGCGCGCAGCACGAGCGCGCCCCAGCCGCAGCCGATGTCGAGCAGGCGCTGGCCGGGCTGCACGCCGATCTTCGTGAGGATGTGGTCGATCTTCTTGATCTGCGCGGTGCCGAGGTCTTCGTCGCCGTTCTCGAAGTACGCGCACGAATAGACCATGTTCTCGTCGAGCCACAGCGCGTAGAACTCGTTCGACACGTCGTAGTGATACTGGATCGCTTTCCGGTCGGAGCTCTTCGAGTGATTGAAGTAGCGCTTCACGCGCGCGAGCTTGCTCGCGCTCGTCACCGTGCTGCGCGCGAGCGAATAGCTGATGTTGATGATGTCGGCGAGCTTGCCTTCGATGTCGATCTTGCCCTTCACGTACGCCTCGCCGAGGTTGTCGAGGCTCGGCTCGAGCAGCAGCGGCAGCGCGGACGCGCTGTTGACCTTCAGCGTCACCTGCGGCGCCGCGAACGTGCCGAAGTCGAGTTGCTGTCCGTTCCAGAGGACGAGGCGCGCCGGTATGTTCGACTTCTCCCGTACTTCGTCCGCCCACTGTGCCAGTTTCTTTTCCCAGAACATTTGGAATCCCCTTTTGTTCGTTGAAACGAAATACCGCCAGGTTGTCGGGCGGGCGGCCGGCGTGCGGGGACGGCGGCCGCCCGCGAGCAAAAACGAAACGCGGGCAGGGCGGGTGCGGGCGCGCGGCGCGTTACGGCGCGAGGCGCGAGATCTTCCAGCCGCTCTCCGACGCGGGATCGCGCACGTACAGCAGGCGGTCGTGGAGCCGCGACGGGCGGCCCTGCCAGAATTCGATCGCGCTCGGCACGAGACGGTAGCCGCCCCAGTGCGGCGGGCGCGGCGGATTTTCGCCGAAGCGCGCGCTGATGTCCTTCTCGCGCGCCTCGAGCAGCGCGCGGCTCTCGATCACCGCGCTCTGCTCGGACGCCCATGCGCCGATCCGCGAGCCGAGCGGCCGCGACGCGAAATACCGGTCGCTTTCCGCTTCGCTCGTCTTTTCGATGCGCCCCTCGATGCGGACCTGCCGCTCGAGCTCGATCCAGTAGAAGAGCAGCGCCGCGTTCGGGTTGTGCGCGAGCTCGCGCCCCTTGCGGCTCTCGTAGTTCGTGAAGAACACGAAGCCGCGCTCGTCGACGCCCTTGATGAGCACGACCCGCGCGGACGGCCGGCCGGATTCGTCGACGGTCGCGAGCGTCATCGTGTTGGGCTCGGGCAACTGCGCGCTGAGCGCTTCCTTGAACCAGACGTCGAACTGGACGAACGGATTCGGGTTCACGTCCGCTGCGTCGAGCGACGCGCGGGAATAGTTGGTGCGGAGATCGGCAAGTGTCGTCATCGGTGTGCGGGCGCTCAATCGGGGCCAGTATAACGAAGGTGGAAAAAACCTGCGTTGCAGCGGTTCGGTGTGTGTTTGCCGCCGGCCGATCAGGCAAAATAGCGGGCTATCCGTTGCCTTTCGTTCAGCTTGTATGTCTCGTACCGACGCCATTGCGACGCCTCACGATGTTACTCCGCAGCCATCCGGACAGCTTGACGCGGATCGCGCGCGACGCTTCGGCGGCGTCGCGCGGCTCTACGGCGCCGACGCGCTCGCCGCGTTCGAGCGCGCGCGCGTCGCCGTGGTCGGCATCGGCGGCGTCGGCTCGTGGGCGGCCGAGGCGCTCGCGCGCAGCGCCGTCGGCGAACTGACCCTGATCGATCTCGACAACGTTGCCGAAAGCAACACGAACCGGCAGATCCACGCGCTCGACGGCAACTACGGCAAGCCGAAGGTCGACGCGATGGCCGAGCGGATCGCGCTCATCGATCCGGCGTGCCGCGTCGTGAAGATCGAGGATTTCGTCGAGCCGGACAATCTCGATGCGCTGCTCGGCGGCGGCTTCGATTACATCGTCGACGCGATCGACAGCGCGCGCACGAAGGTCGCGCTGATCGCGTGGTGCGTCGCGCGCGGGCAGCCGCTCGTGACGGTCGGCGGCGCGGGCGGCCAGCTCGATCCGACTCGCATCCGGATCGACGACCTCGCGCAGACGATCCAGGACCCGCTGCTGTCGAAGGTGCGCGCGCAGTTGCGCAAGCAGCACGGCTTTCCGCGCGGGCCGAAAGCGAAATTCAAGGTGAGCGCCGTCTACTCGGACGAGCCGCTGATCTACCCGGAGGCGGCCGTGTGCGACGTCGACGACGTCGCGCTGCACACGGCAACCGACGCGCAGGCGCCGGGGCCCACCGGGCTCAATTGCGCGGGCTTCGGCTCGAGCGTGTGCGTGACCGCGAGCTTCGGGTTCGCGGCGGCCGCGCATGCGCTGCGCGCGCTCGCCGCGCGGGCGGGGCGGTAACGCCGGCGCGGCCGCCGTGCAATCGCGGCGAAAGAAAAAAGTGGCGCACGCGCCATGCGCGCGCCCGCCGCATGGCCGCTCCGGCCTGAGCCCGTCATTGTCCGTTCGTCGGGCGTCGGGTCGTCAGTTCAGCGCCGCGCTCAGCTTGCGCCGCCACGCGGACACGAGCTCGGGCTGGTCCGCCGCGAGCTCGAACACCGAAATCATCGTCTTGCGGCCGACGTCGTCGCCGAACGTCCGGTCGCGCCGGACGATCTCCAGCAACTGCTCGAGCGCGCCTTCGTACGCGCGTCGCGCGATCAGGCTCTGCGCGAGATCGAAGCGCGCGTCGAGATCGGCGGGGTCGCTTGCGATCCGCGCTTCGAGCGCGTCGGTCGGTGGCAGGTCGGCCGTTGCATCGAGTGCGTCGAAGCGCGTCTTGATCGCCTGGTAGCGCGCGTCGGCGCCGCCCGTCGTCTGCGGCGACAGGCGCGCGGCCTCCGCGCGGGCGTCGTCGATCCGGTTCAGCGCGAGCAGCAGCTCGACCAGATCGAGGCGCGCCTCGTCGTAGCCGGGGTTCAGCGCGAGCGCGTTCTCGAGGTGCGACAGCGCATCGTCGATCCGCTCGTCGGCGAGCGCGGCCTGCGCGGCGTGCCGCTCGGCTTCGTCGGGCGCGGGCACGAGGCGGTCGAGGAACGCGCGCAGTTGTCCTTCGGGCAGCACGCCGACGAACTGGTCGACCGGCCGCCCGCCCGCGAATGCGATCACGTGCGGAATGCTGCGCGTCTGGAAGTGCGCGGCGAGCTCCTGATTCTCGTCGACGTTGACCTTCACGAGCTTCCAGCGGCCCTCGTACTCCTGCTCGAGCTTCTCGAGCAGCGGGCCGAGCGTCTTGCACGGGCCGCACCAGGGCGCCCAGAAGTCGACCAGCACGGGGGCGGCAAGCGATGCGTCGATGACGTCGCGTTCGAAAGTGGCGAGCGTGGTGTCCATGGCGTTCTCGTCGGTGTTGGATGAATGCACAATGAGGGTGCGCGGGCGGTTTTTCAATGCGCGCGGCGCTCCGGAAACGGAATCCAGTCGGTTTCGCCGGGTACCCTCCCCATCTGCTGCGCCGCCCAGGCGCGCTTCGCGCGCTCGATCGCGTCGCGCGAGCTCGCGACGAAATTCCATTCGATGAAGCGTTCGCCGTCGAGCTTGTCGCCGCCGAGCAGCATCGCGCGCGCCCCGCGCGCGCTCGCGAGCGCGACCTGCGCGCCCGGCGCGAGCACTGCCATCCGCGCGGCCTCGAGCGGCGCGCCGTCGATCGTCAGGTCGCCGTCGACGAGATAGACCGCGCGCTCTTCGTGATCGGCGTCGAGCGCGAGCGCGGCGCCCGCCGTGAACACGGCGGCGGCGTACAGCGTGCGCGAGAACGTCGTGACGGGCGAGCGCACGCCGAACGCGTCGCCCGCGATCACCGTCAGCGCGACGCCGTCGCGCTCGAGCTTCGGCAGCGTCGCGGCCGCGTGGTGCTCGAACGACGGCTCGCGCGCCTCGTCCGCGCGCGGCAGCGCGACCCAGGTCTGGATGCCGTGCACGGTCTGCCCGCTCGCGCGCGCGTCGTCCGGCGTGCGCTCCGAATGGACGATCCCGCGTCCGGCCGTCATCCAGTTGACGTCGCCCGGCACGATCTTCTGCACGGAGCCGAGGCTGTCGCGGTGCATGATCGCGCCGTCGAACAGGTAGGTGACGGTCGCAAGGCCGATGTGCGGATGCGGACGCACGTCGAGGCCCACGCCCGCCGGCTGCCCGGCGGGGCCCATGTGATCGAAGAAGATGAACGGGCCGACGGTGCGCTCGGCGAGCGCGGGCAGCGTGCGGCGCACGGTCAGGTTGCCGATGTCGCGCACGTGCGGCGTCAGGATGGCTTTGATCGAGTCGGTCATGGCTGGAGGCGTCCGGAACGCTCGACGCGTTCGCGTGACGGATGCGGGATATGCGGCCCATTGTAACGGCGTCCCGGCCGATGCGGCGGCGCGCGCTCGCGGCGCGCGGGGCGGGCTGCACGCTTCGCGAAACGCCGGTAGACTCGGCGGTTCGCGCGAAAAAGACCGAGGAGACGACGATGGCCCCGAAAGACCTGTTGCTGGCGCTGGTGGTGATCCTGGCGTGGGGCGTGAACTTCGTCGTGATCAAGGTCGGGCTGCACGGCGTGCCGCCGATGCTGCTCGGCGGGCTGCGCTTCCTGCTCGCGGCGGTGCCCGCGGTGTTCTTCGTGCGCCGCCCGCAGATTCCGTGGCGGCTGCTCGCGCTGTACGGCTCGACGATCCTGCTCGGCCAGTTCGTGTTCCTCTTTTCCGCGATGTACGTCGGCATGCCGGCCGGGCTCGCGTCGCTCGTGCTGCAGGCGCAGGCGTTCTTCACGCTCTTCTTCGCGATGCTCGTGCTCGGCGAGCGGTTGCACGCGCGCAATCTCGCGGGCCTCGCGATCGCCGCGGCCGGCCTTGTCGCGATCGCCGTGCAGGGCGGCCGCGGCATGACGCTCGCGGGCTTTCTGCTCACGATCGGCGCGGCGGCGCTCTGGGCGCTCGGCAACGTCGTGACGAAGAAGGTCGGCAAGGTCGATCTCGTGTCGCTCGTCGTGTGGGCGAGCCTCGTGCCCCCGGTGCCGTTCTTCGCGCTGTCGTACTGGTTCGAGGGGCCGCGGCGGATCGAGGCCGCGCTGACGTCGCTGTCGGGCGCGTCGATCTTCGCCATCGTCTATCTTGCGTTCGTCGCGACGCTGCTCGGTTACGGGCTGTGGAGCCGGCTGCTGTCGCGCTATCCGGCCGGGCAGGTCGCGCCGTTTTCGCTGCTCGTGCCGATCGTCGGCCTGGCGTCCTCGGCGCTGCTGCTCGGCGAGCGGCTGACGCCCGCGCAGCTCGCGGGCGCCGCGCTCGTGATGGCGGGGCTCGCGGTCAACGTGTTCGGCGATCGCATCGCGCGGCGGTTTTTCGCGGCCGCGTCGTGATGGCGGGGCGGGGTTCGGCTACGGCGAGCGCGCGAGCCGGAAGGTGGAAATTCGGGCGCGGCGGCCGCGCCGCGCCGCGCCGCGCCGCGCTCGCGCGGTTACGTCATCCGGCTCTTCGCGAGCGGCGGATTCGCCGCGAAATAGCGCTTGATCCCGCGCAAGATCGCATCGGCCATCTGGTCGCGATACGCGTCGTCGTTCAGCCGGCGCTCTTCGTCCGGATTGCTGATGAACGCGGTCTCGACGAGGATCGACGGAATGTCGGGCGCCTTCAGCACCGCGAACCCCGCCTGCTCGACCGAGCCCTTGTGCAGCTTGTTGATGCCGCCGACTTCGCGCAGCACGTAGTTGCCGTAGCGCAGCGAATCGCGGATCTGCGCGGTCGTCGACATGTCGAAGAGCGCGCGATTCACCGCGACGTCCTGCGTCTTGATGTTGATCCCGCCGATCAGGTCCGACGAGTTCTCCTTGTTCGCGAGCCAGCGCGCGGCCGCGCTCGACGCGCCGTGGTCCGACAGCGCGAACACCGACGAGCCGCGAGCCGACGGCGTCGTGAACGCGTCCGCGTGGATCGACACGAACAGATCCGCGCCGACGCGCCGCGCCTTCTGCACGCGCACGTTCAGCGGCACGAAGAAATCGGCGTCGCGCGTCATCATCGCGCGCATGTTCGGCGCGGCGTCGATCTTCGCGCGCAGCTTCTTCGCGATGTCGAGCGCGATGTGCTTCTCGTACGTGCCGCCGCCGCCGATCGCGCCCGGGTCCTCGCCGCCGTGGCCCGGGTCGATCGCGACCGTCAAGAGGCGCACGGTGCCGCGGCCCGATTTCGGCGCGGTGAACGCGTAGGTGTCGGCGTCGCCCGAATCGTCGTCGTCGTTCCTGCGCGCGATGACGGGCGGCGGCTTGACCGCGGGCCGCGGCGGCGCGGCGGGCGGCGTCGCCTGAGCGACGGGCGGATTGGCGGGTGAGGCGGGCGCCGGCCGCGTCGAGTGCGCGGCCGGCGGGTTGTTCTGCGCGAAGCGCTGGAAGAACGCATCGCTGTTGTCGGCCGCGGCGGGCGGCGCGGCGGTCGGGCCGTTGAGCGCGGCCGTCGGCGGCTGCGCCTGCTGCGCGCGCAGCGTATCGTTCAACTGCTGTTCCTTGCGTTCCGTCTGCGCGATCAGGTCGGACAGCGGATCGGGCGCGACGGCCGGATACAGGTCGAACACGAGCCGGTACTTGTAGGTGCCGACGGGCGGCAGCGTGAACACCTGCGGCTTCACCGAGCCCTTCAGGTCGAACACCATCCGCACGACGTGCGGCTGATACTGGCCGACCCGCACCGACTGGATCTGCGGATCGTTCGGCGCGATCTTCGATACGAGGTCGCGCAGCGCCTGGTCGAGCTCGAGGCCGTTCAGGTCGACGACGAGCCGGTCCGGACCCTGCAGCAACTGCTGGGTGTTCTGCAGCGGCTGGTCCGATTCGATCGTCACGCGCGTGTAGTCGCGCGCGGGCCATACGCGCACGCCGAGCACCGAGCTCGCGTGCGCGAGGCGCGGCAGCGCGAGCCCGAGCACGAGCGTCGACGCGCCGGCGCGCAGGATCTGCCGGCGTCGCCAGTTATGGGTCGCGGTGGCCGCCGATTCGATCGAGCGGAACGGTTTGATCAACATCTTTCGAGACATGCCTTTCCTGATGCGCTGTACGCCCGGGCGGTGAGGAGGCGGCCTTCGCCGTCCACGTCGAGCGAGAACACGAGATCCGGCACGCCAAGGAGCGCGCCCGCCCGTTGCGGCCATTCGACGACGCAGATCGCGCCGGAATTGAAATACTCGCGAAAGCCTGCGTCGGCCCATTCGGCCGGATCGCTAAAACGGTACAGATCGAAGTGATAGACCTCGAGTTCCCCATCGGAACGCGCGAGCGCATACGGCTCGACGAGCGTGTAGGTCGGGCTCTTCACGCGGCCCGCGTGGCCGAGGCCGCGCAGCATCGCGCGCACGAGCGTCGTCTTGCCCGCGCCGAGATCGCCGTATAGCTGGATCTGCAGGCCGCCGAACGCATGCTCGGCGGCGCGTTCGCCGCGCACCGCGTCGAGCGCGTGCGCGAAGCGTTCGGCGAACGCGATCGTCGCCGCTTCGTCGGCGAGCGCGAGCGTGCGCTCGGCGAGCGGAGCGGGCAGGGGGGGCGCGGCATGCGCGTGGCTAGGCTGCTCGGGCATTCTCGTAAAATAGAGCAATGGACCAAATTCCGGAACTCGCAGTCGCGGATGCGCGCCCCTCGCAGGACGGGCGCGCCGCGCCGTCTCGCCTCGACGGCGCCGAGCTCGCCGAGCTCGCGTCGCGCATCAAGGCCTGGGGGCGCGAATTGGGTTTCGGGGCGATCGGCATCAGCGATACCGATCTCTCGGATGCCGAAGCAGGGCTCGCCGCCTGGCTGGAAGCCGGATGCCACGGCGAGATGGATTATATGGCCAAACATGGGATGAAACGCGCGCGGCCGGCCGAACTTGTGGCCGGCACGCGACGCGTGATCTCCGCGCGGCTCGCGTATCTGCCCGCGGAAACGCTCGAAGACGCGCCCGATTCGGGGGCCGCGCGGCGCGACTGGCGCGCGCGCGAGGCGGCGCGCGTCGCCGATCCGCAGGCGGCCGTCGTGTCCGTCTACGCGCGCGGCCGCGATTATCACAAGGTATTGCGCAACCGCTTGCAGACGCTCGCCGAGCGGATCGAAGCCGAGATCGGCGCGTTCGGCCACCGCGTGTTCACCGATTCGGCGCCCGTGCTCGAGGTCGAGCTCGCGCAGAAGGCGGGCGCCGGCTGGCGCGGCAAGCACACGCTGCTGCTGCAGCGCGACGCGGGCTCGTTCTTCTTCCTCGGCGAGATTTACGTCGACGTGCCGCTGCCGACCGACGCGCAGACGTCGCCCGACGCCGCGCCCGAGACGCCCGGCGCGCATTGCGGCAGTTGCACGCGCTGCATCGGCGCATGCCCGACGGGCGCGATCGTCGCGCCGTACCGCGTCGACGCGCGTCGCTGCATCTCGTATCTGACGATCGAATTGCACGGCAGCATCCCCGAGCCGCTGCGGCCGCTCATCGGCAATCGCGTGTACGGCTGCGACGACTGCCAGCTCGTCTGCCCGTGGAACAAGTTTGCGCAGGCGGCGCCCGTCGCCGATTTCGACGTGCGGCACGGGCTCGATCGCGCGTCGCTCGTCGAGCTGTTCGAATGGACTGCCGAGCAATTCGGCGAGCGGATGCAAGGCAGCGCGATTCGCCGGATCGGCTACGAGCGCTGGCTGCGCAATCTCGCGGTCGGCCTCGGCAACGCGCTGCGCGCCGCGCCCGGCAGCATCGAGCCCGGCGCGCGCGCGGCGATCGTTGCGGCGCTGCGCGCGCGTTTGGGCGACCCGTCCGTGTCCGCGCTCGTGCGCGAGCACGTCGAATGGGCGCTGCGCGCCGCGTGAAGGCGGCGTAAAGTGACGGCTTGTGACGGTTTGGCGGGCGGCCGGCGCATCGCGCGGGCGCGCCCTTTCAGGAGAGAACGATGTTCAACGCAGTAATCGATGCGCCGTTCGGCAAGGTCGGCATCCGCACCGACGCGTCGGTCGTGCGAGAGATCGTCTATCTGCCTGATTCGATGAAGAGCGTCGCGCCGGACACGGCGCTCGCGAAGCGGGTGGCGCGTCAGATCGAGCGCTATTTCGAGCGCGCATCCGCGCGTTTCGACCTGCCGCTCGCCGAAGTCGGCACGCCGTTCCAGCATCGGGTGTGGAGCGCGATCAACGCGATTCCGCCCGGCATCGTGCTGACCTACGGGCAGGTCGCCAAGCAGATCGGCAGCGCGCCGCGCGCGGTCGGCCAGGCCTGCGGGGCGAACTATTTTCCGCTCGTGATTCCGTGCCACCGCGTCGTCGCGTCGGGCGGGATCGGCGGATTCGCGAACCACGACGACGAAGGCTACTTCCTGAAGGTCAAGCGCTGGCTGCTTGCGCACGAGGGCGTGCGGTACTGATGGCGCGCGCAGTACGCATTCCCGCAACCGACCCGGCGGGCGGCGACGCCGGCCGCGCGCTCGCGCCGTCGGCCGACCGTCCGGCCGACGAGTCGGCCGCGTCGCCCGCGTGGCTCGACAGCCGCACGTCGATCGATCTGTTCTGCGATGCGATGTGGCTCGAGCACGGGCTGTCGCGCAACACGCTGGACGCGTATCGGCGCGACCTGCAATTGTTCGCGCAGTGGCTCGCCGCGCGGCACGCGGCGAGTCTCGATCGTGCCGAAAGGCCGATGCTCGAGGGCTACATCGCCGCACGCAGCGACGGCAAGGCGACGTCGTCGAATCGCCGGCTGTCGGTGTTTCGCCGCTACTACGGCTGGGCGGTGCGCGAGCACCGCACGGCCGTCGATCCGACGCTCAGGATCGCATCGGCGAAACAGGCGCCGCGGTTTCCGTCGACGCTGTCCGAGGCGCAGGTCGAGGCGCTCCTCGCCGCACCCGACGTCGACACGCCGCTCGGCCTGCGCGACCGCACGATGCTCGAACTGATGTATGCGAGCGGGCTGCGCGTGAGCGAGCTCGTCACGCTGAAGACAGTCGAGGTCGGATTGAACGAAGGCGTGGTGCGCGTGACGGGCAAGGGCTCGAAAGAGCGGCTCGTGCCGTTCGGCGAAGTCGCGCACGGCTGGATCGAGCGCTATCTGCGCGGCGCGCGGCCTGCGCTCCTCGGTGCACGCGCGGCGGACGCGCTGTTCGTCACCGCGCGCGGCGACGGCATGACGCGCCAACAGTTCTGGAACATCATCAAGCGCCATGCGCAGCAGGCGGACGTTCGCGTGCATCTGTCCCCGCACACGCTGCGGCACGCGTTCGCGACGCACCTGCTGAATCACGGCGCGGATTTGCGGGTCGTGCAACTGCTGCTCGGCCATAGCGATATCTCGACGACGCAGATCTACACGCACGTCGCCCGCGAGCGGTTGAAGATGCTGCATGCGGCGCATCATCCGCGCGGGTGACGCTCTCGCGTTGCAATCGGGGGCGCCGTTGCGCGCGTGATCGTCGGAGTCGATGCGCGCGGATCTCGGCGTGCGCCGGCATCCTCGTCTCGTTCGCGCGGCTGCGGGCTCACCGACGAGCGGCGTGATCGCGGGCCGCGCCGAATCATCGCATCTCGCGCAACCGGTGCTTGAGCACCTTGCCCGTCGACGCGGCAGGCAGCGCGTCGAGCGCGCGGATTTGCGCGGGGCGCTTGTACGGCGCGAGCCTGTCCGCGCACCATTCCTTCAGATCGCCTTCGGTTGCGGCCGCGTTCGGCGCGAGCTCGACGAACGCGATCACTTCCTCGTCGCCTTCGACCGCGCGTCCGATCACCGCGGACTGCACGACGTCCGGATGTGCGTTCAGCGCCTGCTCGACTTCGGACGGATAGACGTTGAAGCCCGAACGGATGATGAGTTCCTTGCTGCGGCCGACAATCGTCACCGCGCCGTCGGCGCCGGCGCGCGCGAGGTCGCCCGTCTTCAGCCAGCCGTCCGCCGTGACCGCCGCGCGCGTGCCCTCCGGATTGCGGTAGTAGCCGAGCATCACGTTCGGCCCGCGCACCCACAGCTCGCCGACTTCGCCCGGCGCGACATCGGCTCCGTTCGCCGCGCAGAAGCGCACGGCGACGCCCGGGATCGGCACGCCGACCGAGCAATCGGCGCGCGGCGCGTCGATCGGCGTTTGTGCGATCGTCGGGCTGCTCTCGGTCATTCCGTAGCCGTTGTGCAGCGGCAGGCCGTAGACGCGTTCGACGCGCGCCTTCAGATCGGCGTCGAGCGGCGAGCCGCCCGAGTACGCGAAGCGCAGGTGCGGTGCGTGCCACGCATGCCCGTGCGTGCGCAGATGCTCGAGCAGTTTCGCGTGCATGGCGGGCACGCCCTGGAAGATCGTCACGCGCTCGTCGACGAGCGCGCGGCGCAGCGCCTGCGGCGAGAAGCGGGGCGCCAGCCTGAGCGTCGCACCCGCGTAGAGGCTGCCGAGGCAGACCGACGCGAGCCCGTACACGTGCGACACGGGCAGCACCGCGTAGACGATGTCGGCGGGCGCGACGCGCCGCAGTGCGCTCGACACCGCGGCGACGAACAGCAGATTGCGGTGCGACAGCATCACCCCCTTCGGCGTGCCGGTCGTGCCCGTCGTATAGACGAGCGCCGCGCACTGGCGTGCGCCGTCCGCCTCGACCGGCTCCGCGCGCGGGCGTGCATCGATCGTGTACGACCACGCGCCGATGTCGAGCTCGAACGGCGCGGCCGGCTGCGCGCCGCGTCGCTCGGCGTGGGCGTGCGCATCGGGCGACGTGCCGGTGACGAACGCGATCAGGCGCGGCTGCGCATGCGCGGCGATCGCGTCGAGCTCGGCCGCCGAGAGGCGCGCGTTCGACACGATCGCCCACGCGTCGAGTCGTGTCGCCGCGAACAGCAGCACGATCTGCGCGATGCTGTTCTCCGCGACGATCATCACGCGGTCGCCGCCTTGCACGCCGAGGCCGCGCAGCCGGTCCGCCGCCGCGTCGATTGCGCGCGCGAGCTGCGCATACGTGAGCCGACGGGCGTCCTCGATCAGTGCGACGTGATCGGGCGTGCGCTCGGCGACGAGCACGGGCAGCGCCGCGATTCGCGACGGCAATGCGCCGATCAGCGCATCGACGTCGATCGCCGCGCCGGTGGAAAACTCGATGGTCATGGTTTCTCCGATGAATCAGCGCGAGCGCGGTGTCGCGCGCGTCGCCGATCGTGTGGCGACGATCGTGCCACGCAGCCGCCGCGCGGACAATCTGCCATTCGGACAATGGTCCCGCGCGCCGCGAGCAATTAAAATGCGCGCATGAGCAAATCCAAACACGTTTCCGAAACGCCCGCGACGCAGTTCCTGCGCCGCCACGGCGTTGCATTCGGCGAGCACGTCTACGAATACGTCGACCACGGCGGCACGTCCGAATCGGCGCGGCAACTGGGCGCCGACGAGCACGCGGTCGTGAAGACGCTCGTGATGGAAGACGAGCACGCGAAGCCGCTCATCATCCTGATGCACGGCGACCGCACGGTGTCGACGAAGAACCTTGCGCGGCAGATCGGCGCGAAGCGCGTCGAGCCGTGCAAGCCGGAGGTTGCGAACCGGCATTCGGGCTACCTCGTCGGCGGCACGTCGCCGTTCGGCACGAAGAAGGCGATGCCCGTCTATGTCGAATCGACGATCCTCGATCTGCCGTCGATCTACCTGAACGGCGGCCGGCGCGGCTATCTGGTGAGCCTCGCGCCGGCGGTGCTGACGACGCTGCTGAACGCGCGGCCGGTGCAGTGCGCGAGCGTCGACTGAGGGTTTCACCCGCATGGCGCGCCGCGCCGCTTCGGTAGAATGAGCGCCGCCGCGGCTTCGCGATCGAGGCCGCCCATCCAACCCATACGTTGAAACAAGAGTCCTTCGCATGCAGATCCTGCTCGCTACCGTCGCCGCCTATCTGATCGGATCGGTGTCGTTCGCCGTCGTCGTCAGCGCCGCGATGGGGCTCGCCGACCCCCGCTCGTACGGCTCGAAGAATCCCGGCGCGACCAACGTGCTGCGCAGCGGCAACAAGAAGGCGGCGATCCTCACGCTCGTCGGCGATGCATTCAAGGGCTGGCTCGCGGTCTGGCTCGTCAGGCGCTTCGGCATCGGCGGCGAGATCGGCGTCGCGCTCGCGGCGATCGCCGTATTCCTCGGCCACCTGTATCCGGTGTTCTTCCGCTTCCAGGGCGGCAAGGGCGTCGCGACCGCGGCGGGCGTGCTGCTAGCCGTGCATCCGGCGCTCGGCCTCGCGACCGCGCTCACGTGGCTCATCATTGCGTTCTTCTTTCGCTATTCGTCGCTCGCGGCACTGGTCGCGGCCGTGTTCGCGCCGGTTTTCGACGTGTTCCTGTTCGGCACGCGCAACAATCCGGTCGCGTGGGCCGTGCTCGCGATGAGCGTGCTGCTGATCTGGCGGCATCGGTCGAACATCTCGAAGCTGCTCGCCGGCGAGGAAAGCCGGATCGGGCGAAAGAAAACGGGCGCGTGATTCGCGCGCTCGCCCGCGGCGCGAGTATGAGCCGCCCACGCGCCGCCCGTCCGGGCGTCAGTCGCGGAAGTTGTTGAAGTCGAGCGGCGTATCGGTCACTTCCTTGCGCAACAGCGCGATCACGCTTTGCAGATCGTCGCGCTTCGCGCCGGACACGCGCACCGCGTCGCCCTGGATGCTCGCCTGCACCTTGATCTTGCTGTCCTTCACGATGCGCACGACCTTCTTCGCGAGGTCGCCCGACACGCCTTTCTTGATCGTCACGACCTGCTTGACCTTGTCGCCGCCGATCTTCTCGATCTTGCCGTAGTCAAGGAAGCGCACGTCGACGTTGCGCTTCGCCATCTTGCCGATCAGCACGTCCTTGACCTGGCCGAGCTTGAAGTCGTCGTCGGCGTAGAGCGTGAGTTCGCGCTCCTTCTGCTCGACGCGCGCGTCGGAGCCCTTGAAGTCGAAGCGGGTCGAAATTTCCTTGTTCGATTGCTCGACTGCGTTTTTCACTTCAATCATGTTCGCTTCGGAAACGACGTCGAACGATGGCATGGCATTCTCCTGTAGAGCGTGCCGCACGCGGCCAGCGCACGGGCACTCGCTATAATTGCGGACGACCGCCATTTTACCGGCGCCCCTACATTTGCCCAAGGCCGCGGACTTGACCGCGCGCCGGCGCAACCGCGAATGCCGATGTTCCATCCCGATTCCTCCGTCCAGTTGCTTCCCGACTATCCGCTGCGCGCGCACAACACGTTCGGCTTCGATGTGCGCGCGCGCGTTGCGGCGCGGATCGGCTCGCCCGGGCAGTTCGCGTCGCTCGCGCGCGACCCGCGCGTCGCGGGGCTCGACACGCTCGTGCTCGGCGGCGGCAGCAACGTGGTGTTGACGGGCGACTTCGACGGCCTCGTGCTGCTCGACGAGATCCGCGGCCGCGCGCTCGCGCGCGAGGACGACGACGCGTGGTACGTCGAGGCGGGCGGCGGCGAGAACTGGCACGCGTTCGTCGAATGGACGCTCGCCGAAGGCATGCCGGGGCTCGAGAATCTCGCGCTGATTCCGGGCACGGTCGGCGCGGCGCCGATCCAGAACATCGGTGCGTACGGGGTCGAGATGAGGGAGCGTTTCGCGTCGTTGCGCGCGGTCGAGCTCGCGACGGGCGAGATCGCCGAATTCGACGCCACGCGCTGCGCGTTCGGTTATCGAGACAGTTTCTTCAAGCGGGAAGGGCGCGGCCGTTTCGCGATCGTGTCGGTGACGTTTCGGCTGCCGAAGGCATGGACGCCGCGCATCGGCTATGCGGACGTCGCGCGCGAACTCGCCGCGCGCGGCATCGACGCAAACGTCGCGCGCGCGCGCGACGTGTTCGACGCAGTCGTCGCGATCCGGCGCGCGAAGCTGCCCGATCCGCTCGAGCTCGGCAACGCGGGCAGTTTCTTCAAGAATCCGGTGATCAACGCGCAGGCGTTCGCCGCGCTGCGCGCGCGCGAGCCCGACGTCGTGTCGTATCCGCAGCCGGACGGGCGCGTGAAGCTCGCGGCCGGCTGGCTGATCGACCGCTGCGGATGGAAAGGGCGCGCGCTCGGCGCGGCGGCCGTCCACGAGCGGCAGGCGCTCGTGCTCGTCAATCGCGGCGGCGCGTCGGGCGCTGACGTCCTCGCGCTCGCGCGTGCGATTCAGCGCGACGTGCGCGAGCGCTTCGGCGTCGAGCTGGAACTGGAGCCGGTATGCCTGTAGGCGGGGCGCGGCCGGGCGCATCGGCCGCATCGGCGGTAGACCGATAAAAAAACCTCGCTGTCGATCAGCGAGGTTTTTTGTCGCGCCCGTGCGTCAGTGGTTCAGGCGCCCGAGCAGCAGGAACTCCATCAGCGCCTTTTGCACGTGCAGGCGATTTTCCGCCTCGTCCCACACGACGCTTTGCGGGCCGTCGATCACGCTCGCCGCCACTTCCTCGCCGCGGTGCGCGGGCAGGCAGTGCATGAAGAGCGCGTCGGGATTCGCGTGCGACATCATCTCCCCGTCGACGCACCAGTCGGCGAACGCCTGCTTGCGCGCCTCGTTTTCCGCTTCGAAGCCCATGCTCGTCCACACGTCGGTCGTGACGAGGTCCGCGCCCTTGCACGCTTCGTTCGGATCGTCGAACACCTGATAGAACAGCGCGCTTTCCGCGTCGACGAGCTTCGCGTCGAGCGCGTAGCCGGGCGGCGTCGACAGCCGCAGCTTGAAGTCGAGGATGCGCGCGGCCTGTATCCACGTGTACAGCATGTTGTTCGCGTCGCCGACCCATGCGACCGTCTTGCCGCGAATCGGGCCGCGATGCTCGTAATACGTGAAGATGTCGGCGAGCACCTGGCACGGGTGGTACTCGTTCGTCAGACCATTGATCACGGGCACGCGCGAATTCTCGGCGAAGCGCTGGATGATGTCCTGCTCGAACGTGCGGATCATGATGATGTCGACCATTCGCGAGATCACCTGCGCCGAATCCTCGACGGGCTCGCCGCGGCCGAGCTGCGTGTCGCGCGTGCTCATGAACACGGCGTGGCCACCTAGCTGGAATATCCCGGCCTCGAACGACAGGCGCGTGCGCGTCGAGCTCTTCTCGAAGATCATCGCGAGCGTGCGGTCGTGCAGCGGGTGATAGGTCTCGTAGTTCTTGAATTTGCGCTTCAGGATACCCGTGCGTTCGAGCACGTACTCGTAGTCTTCCAGCGAGAAATCCTTGAACTGCAGGTAGTGACGAATGGTTTTGGCGGTCATGAAACGGAATACGGCGGACTCAAACCGGCGGCGAACGCGCCGGACGGCGCCGCCGTCGGATGTGATAACTCGAACCAGCATAAAGGATTTTTTATGCTTTGACGAGCCGCGCGGCGCGGCCGCCGGGCGCTCGCCGCGCCGCCGCGCCGATTTCCGGCATGCCTCGACACGACGCGCAATGGCGCGCTGCGGTATAATTTCAAGGTTTTCTCAAGCCCGGCGGGCAAGGTTCATGCCTGGTCTGCCGGACACAATCGGCCGACGTGACGGCTTGCCTGCGCGCGATGCGCCGCAAGCCGGAATGCACGGTCGGGTGCGCTCGTCGAGAGCCGCCGCGAAGCCGCTTCCATTGTGTTCGAAGTGTCCAGGCGCAACGGCGCCGGAGCACTGCTGGGCCGTCACTTGGGTACCCTCATGGCTGAAACTCTCCCGACCGAATATTTCATTCAGGGCATCACGAAAGATGGGAAGAAGTTTCGGCCGAGCGACTGGTCCGAGCGTCTCGCAGGCGTGATGTCGTGCTACGGTCCGGGGGCGAGCGGGCCCAATGCCCGCCTTCAATATTCGCGCTACGTGCGGCCGACGCTGCTCGGCGATCTCAAGTGCGTGATCGTCGATGCCCGGCTGCGCGATGTCGAGCCGATGGCGTTCGATTTCGTGATGAATTTCGCTAAGGACAACAACCTCGTTGTCACCGAGGCGTGCGAGCTGCCCGATTACAGCAAGACGCAAAAGTAGGCGAAACGGCTGCGCTTCGGCAATGAGGCGAGGGCGGGCGACGCAGGCGGGCGTGGATCGGGCCGCGGCGGCCGAGCGTCGTGAGAGCGGCGAAAATCCGAAGCAAAAAAGCCCGCGTGAAGCGGGCTTTTTTGTCGATCGCAGAGGAAACAGGGCGCCCGCCTTGCGGGCGCGCCGGATCTTTACTGCGCGGCTTGTGCCTGCAGGCCCTTGACGGCTGCGGAGAGGCGGCTCTTGTGGCGAGCGGCCTTGTTCTTGTGAACGATCTTCTTGTCGGCGATCGTGTCGATCGTCTTCGTCGCGGCCTTGAAGAGTTCGGCGGCCTTTGCCTGATCGCCGGCGTCGATCGCCTTGCGGACGGCCTTGATCGCGGTGCGGAATTTCGAACGCAGCGCCGAGTTGTGCGAGTTTGCCTTCGCTGCCTGGCGGGCGCGCTTGCGTGCTTGTGCGGAGTTAGCCATGACGGTTCCTTATCCTGTCCTGTTTCCAGAGCTTGGAGCCTGACGGCCAAGCGCTGCTTTTCGATCCGACTCCCGGGAGCGATTGCCCGGGAGCGCAAAAAAAACGTCGGTTTTAACCGAGGCCGGCCGACGCGCTTGACCGCGAAACGACGCTTGGGCGACGCACGCAACGCACGCGTATCGTATGACAGGCTCAGAAACCGACAATTATAACAACAAAATCAAGCGAGTGACAAGCGCAAGACGCATTCGCCGAAACGCCGGCGCGGGCGTCCGTGCCGATATGTCGACGGCGGCGCGCCCATGACCGGATGCCTCTCGCAGGTCCGCCCGCGCCGGTACGCCCGCGCCGGTACGCCCCTTTTGCTCGAACGTATCGGTCGCCGTCGCCCGAGGTCCGTATAATAAGCGCCCCATGAATCTATTCCGAGCCCTGCTGACGGTCAGCGGCTTCACGCTGCTGTCGCGCGTGACCGGACTGGCCCGTGAGACGCTGATCGCCCGCGCGTTCGGCGCCAGTCAATTCACCGACGCGTTCTACGTCGCCTTCCGCATTCCGAACCTGCTGCGCCGGCTGTCCGCCGAAGGCGCGTTCTCGCAGGCGTTCGTGCCGATTCTCGCCGAGTTCAAGAATCAAAAAGGGCATGATGTGACGAAAGCGCTCGTCGACGCGATGTCGACCGTGCTCGCGTGGGCGCTCGCATTCCTGTCGCTCGCCGGGATCGCCGGCGCGTCGTGGGTCGTGTTCGCGGTCGCGTCGGGGCTGCGCGCGGACGGGCAGGCGTTCCCGCTCGCCGTCGCGATGACGCAGATCATGTTCCCGTACATCGTGTTCATTTCGCTCACGACGCTCGCGTCGGGCGTGCTCAACACATACAAGAGCTTCTCGCTGCCGGCGTTCGCGCCCGTGCTGCTGAACGTCGCGTTCATCGTCGCGGCCGTGTTCGTCGCGCCGTATCTGAAGGTGCCCGTCTACGCGCTCGCGTGGGCGGTGATCGCGGGCGGCGTGCTGCAGTTCGCGGTGCAGTTGCCGGGGCTGAAGAAGATCGACATGGTGCCCGCGATCGGCGTCAATCCGATGCGCGCGCTCGCGCATCCGGGCGTGAAGCGCGTGCTTGCGAAGATGGTGCCCGCGACGTTCGCGGTGTCGGTCGCGCAGTTATCGCTGATCATCAATACGAACATTGCGTCGCGGCTCGGGCAGGGCGCCGTGTCATGGATCAATTACGCCGACCGGCTGATGGAATTCCCGACCGCGCTCCTCGGCGTCGCGCTCGGCACGATCCTGTTGCCGAGCCTGTCGAAGGCGCATGTCGACGCCGATCCGACCGAGTATTCGGCGCTCCTCGACTGGGGACTGCGGGTCACGTTCTTGCTCGCGGCGCCGAGCGCGCTCGCGCTCTTCTTCTTCGCCAAGCCGCTGACGGCGACGCTCTTCAACTACGGCAAGTTCGACGCGCACACGGTCACGATGGTCGCGCGCGCGCTCGCGACATACGGGATCGGCCTCGTCGGCATCATCCTCATCAAGATCCTCGCGCCCGGCTTCTATGCGAAGCAGGACATCAAGACGCCCGTGAAGATCGCGGTCGGCGTGCTCGTCGTCACGCAGCTATCGAACTACGTGTTCGTGCCGATCATCGGCCATGCGGGGCTCACGCTCAGCATCGGCGTCGGCGCGTGCCTGAATTCGCTGCTCCTCTTCATCGGGTTGCGCCGCCGCGGCATCTACCAGCCGTCGCCCGGCTGGCTGCGTTTTTTCGCGCAGCTCGCGGGCGCGTCGCTCGTGCTCGCCGGCGTGATGCACTGGCTCGCGATCAACTTCGACTGGACCGCGATGCGCGCGGCGCCGCTCGAGCGGATCGCGCTGATGGCCGCCTGCCTCGTTCTGTTCGCTGCACTATATTTCGGTATGTTGTGGCTGATGGGTTTCAAATACGCGTACTTCAGACGGCGCGCCAAGTAACGGACCCCAATGACTCGCGTTCTCGACTATTTCAGTTCGCTCGTCGCCGAAGACGACGGCCTGCCGCTCACCGAGGCGGCGCTGTCGCTCGCGCAGGACGCCTATCCCGACGTGGACCTGCAAGGCGTGCTCGCCGAGCTCGATGCGCTCGCCGCGCGGCTCGCGAGGCGGCTGCCGGACGGCGCGGGCGCGAGCGAGAAGCTCGCGCTCCTGAACGACTTCTTCTTCCGCGAGCTCGGCTTCGCGTGCAACCATAACGACTACTACGATCCGGACAACAGCTATCTGAACATGGTGCTCAAGCGCCGCCGCGGGATTCCGATTACGCTCGCGGTGCTGTATCTGGAGCTTGCCGGGCAGGTTGGCGTGCCGGCGCGCGGCGTGTCGTTTCCCGGGCATTTCCTGCTGCGCATCGCGCTGCCGGACGGCGATTCGATCCTCGATCCGACGACGGGGCGCTCGCTGTCGGAACCGGAGCTCGTCGAGATGCTCGAGCCGTACGTCGCGCATGCCGAGGGCGGCACGGCGAGCGTGCTGCGCGCGCTGCTGCAGCCGGCGACGGAACGCGAGATCGTCGCGCGGATGCTGAACAACCTGAAGGCCGTCTATTTGCAGACGGAGCGCTGGCAGCGGCTGCTCGGCGTGCAGGAACGGCTCGTGATCCTGCTGCCGGGGCAGCTCGACGAAGTGCGCGACCGCGGCTTCGCGTACGCGCGCCTCGACTACCTGCGTCCCGCGCTCGAGGATCTGCAGACGTATCTCGGCGAGCGGCCCGACGCGGTCGACGCGACGATCGTCGAAGCGCAGGTCAGCGAGTTGCGGCAGCGGATGCAGCGCGACGACGACGATTGAGCGGCGGGGCGGCCGGGCGGGGCGCCCGACGGCCGCGCGCGCCGCTTCGTTACTTCGGCTGCATCCGGATCGCGCCGTCGAGGCGGATCACCTCGCCGTTGAGCATCGGGTTCTCGACGATCTGCTTGACGAGCATCGCGTACTCGGCCGGCTTGCCGAGGCGAGGCGGGAACGGCACCATCGCGCCGAGCGCGTCCTGCACTTCCTTCGGCATGCCGAGCAGCATCGGCGTCTCGAAGATGCCGGGCGCGATCGTCATCACGCGAATCGCGTTGCGCGACAGGTCGCGCGCGATGGGCAGCGTCATGCCGGCGACGCCCGCCTTCGACGCCGCGTACGCGGCCTGGCCGATCTGGCCGTCGAACGCGGCGACCGACGCGGTGCTGACGATCACGCCGCGCTCGCCGGTTTGCGCCGGCTCGTTCGCGGCCATCGCGGCGGCTGCGACGCGAATCATGTTGAACGTGCCGATCAGGTTCACGGTGATCGTCTTCGCGAACAGCTCGAGCGGGTGCGGGCCGTCCTTGCCGACCGTCTTCGCCGCGGGCGCGATGCCCGCGCAGTTGACGAGCCCGCGCAGCGTGCCGAGCTTCGTCGCGGCGGCGACGGCCGCCTGCGCGTCTTCTTCGCGCGCGACGTCGCACTTGACGAACACGCCGCCCAGCTCGCGCGCGAGCGCTTCTCCCGCTTCCTGATTCAGGTCGGCGAGCACGACCTTGCCGCCCGCCTCGGTCAAGAGGCGCGCGGTGCCCGCGCCGAGCCCGGACGCGCCGCCCGTGATCAGGAAGACGTTGTCGCGAATCTCCATGTTTGCTCCTTCTCCTTGGATTGATTGGAATGAATGTCGATCGAATGTCGTGAAGCGACGCGCGCGCTGCGACGATTGTACGAGCGAGCGCCGAAGCCCGGCGCGAAGCGAACGACCGGACGAAAAAAAACCGCCCGGGGAGGGCGGTTCCTTCGTCATCGTCACGCGTGCGGCATGCGCGGCGCACGCCGCGGCGCGATTATTTCAGCGCGTCGAACACGCGCGCGCGGATTTCGTCGACAGAGCCGAGGCCGGAGATCTTCCGGTACGCGGGCGCCTTCAGGCCGTTCTCCGCGCCGCGCGCCGCCCAGTCGCCGTAGTACGCGATGAGCGGCTTCGTCTGCGCTTCGTACACGTCGAGGCGCTTCTTCACCGTCTCTTCCTTGTCGTCGTCGCGCTGGATCAGGGGCTCGCCCGTCACGTCGTCCTTGTCCTCGACCTTCGGCGGGTTGAACTTCACGTGGTACGTGCGGCCCGACGCCGGGTGCGTGCGGCGGCCGCTCATCCGTTCGATGATTTCCGGGAACGGCACGTCGATTTCAAGCACGTAGTCGATCGCGACGCCCGCTTCCTTCATCGCGTCGGCCTGCGCGATCGTGCGCGGGAAGCCGTCGAACAGGTAGCCGTTCGCGCAGTCCGCCTCCTTCAGGCGCTCCTTGACGAGGCCGATGATCAGCGAATCCGGCACGAGCCTGCCTTCATCCATGTACGTCTTCGCCTCGACGCCGAGCGGCGTGCCGGCCTTCACGGCGGCGCGCAGCATGTCGCCCGTCGAGATTTGCGGGATGCCGAACTTTTCCTTGATGAAGTTTGCCTGGGTGCCCTTTCCCGCGCCGGGCGCGCCCAACAGGATCAAACGCATGGTGATATCTCCGGTATGTGAATGCTTTGGCGCGAGACGCTACGGGAACCGCTGCGCGGCTCGGCGACCCTGCCGCAAGCGCGATCGGCCGGTCTGACTGCGGCGGGTCGAAAGCGACGCGCGGCGGCCGGCGAATGTCGGGCTTGGGGCGGAATCTCGGTGAGCGGCGCGGGCGGATCGCTCGCACAATCGCCCGATTATGCCATGGGTTATTTGGCGCGAGACCGAAAAAGGGCCTGCACGCGTTCGAGATCAGCCGGCGTGTCGATGCCGGCCTCGGGCGCGTGCTCGGTGACGAGCACCGCGATCCGCTCGCCGTGCCACATCGCGCGCAGTTGCTCGAGCTGCTCGGCCGCCTCGATCGGCGCCTGCGCGAGCGTCGGATACGTGCGCAGGAAACGCGCGCGATAGGCGTAGAGGCCGATGTGCCGATAGACGGGGCACGTCGGCGCGGGCATCGCCGCGACGTTCGGCCAGTGCGGCAGGTACGCGTCGCGCGACCACGGAATCGGCGCGCGCGAGAAGTACAGCGCGACGCCGTTCGCGTCGAGCACGACCTTCACGTAGTTCGGATTGAACACCTCGTGCGCTTCGTGAATCGGGTGCGCGGCCGTCGCGATCGCGCACGACGGATGCGCGGCGAGGTGCGACGCTACGTCGCACACGAGCTGCGGATCGATCAGTGGTTCGTCGCCCTGAACATTGACGACGATCGTGTCATCGCCGAAGCCGAGCTTCGCGGCGACCTCGGCGAGGCGGTCGGTGCCGGACGGGTGGTCGGCGCGCGTGAGCACCGCGTCGAAGCCGTGCTCGCGCACCGCGTCGAGCACGCTTTGCGCATCGGACGCGACGAGCACCTGCTGCGCGCCCGCTTCACGCGCGCGCTCGGCGACGCGCACGACCATCGGCTTGCCGCCGAGATCGGCGAGCGGCTTGTTCGGCAGGCGGGTCGACGCGAGACGGGCGGGGACGACGGCGACGAAAGGGGGCGGGGAGGTCATCGGACGGGCGCGAAGCGCAAAGGGTTCGAAAAATGCGCCCGCGTGACATGCGGGCAGCAGCGTTGGATCGGGCGGGCGCCGGCCTGGCGCGAGCGCCCGGACGGCGCGACGGCGGCGGTCGCGCCGCGTGTGCGTCAGCGGCCCTGGGCCGGGCCGGCCGGATCGACCGGCGTGCCTTCGACGGTCTGCCGCGCTTCGTCGACGAGCATCACCGGGATGCCGTCGCGGATCGGATACGCGAGCTTGTCGGCGTTGCAGACGAGCTCCTGCGCGCCGCGGTCGTAGTGGAGCGGGCCCTTGCAAATCGGGCAGACGAGGATTTCAAGCAGACGTGCGTCCACGGAGTTTCTCCACAACGAGAGCGATAAGGCGGGGATCGAGCGCGGCTTCGACCGGGACGACCCAGATGCGAGTGTCGCGCCACGAAGTCCCCAATTTTACTGCATCCTTCTCGGTGATCAGGATCGCGTCGAAATGATCGTCGGCGAACGGGTTCGTGGCGAACGCGTAGTGGTCGGGCAGCGGGCGCGTCGCGGGCGTGACGCCCGCCGCGCGCAGCGTCGCGAAGAAGCGCTCCGGCGCGCCGATGCCCGCCGCCGCGAGCACGCGCTCGCCCGCGAACTGCGCGAGCGGCCTGCGGCGCGACGGCCGATCGAGATGCCATGCGTCGCCGGGCGCGAGCGCGAGCGCGAACGTGTCGGGCCACGGCGGCAGCGCGCGGCTGTATGGATCGTTGACGAGCGTCGCGTCGCGGCGGCGCGACAGCGGTTCGCGCAGCGGCCCGGCCGGCAGCAGGAAACCGTTGCCGCCGAGGCGATGATCGAACACGACGATCTCGACTGCGCGCGCGAGCCGGTAGTGCTGCAGGCCGTCGTCGCTCACGACGACGTCGACTTCGGGGTGCGCGGCCTTCAGCGCGCGCACGGCCGCGACGCGGTCCGGGCACACCCACACGGGCGCGAGCGTGCGGCGCGCGATCAGCAGCGGCTCGTCGCCCGCCCGCTGCGGCGGCGACTCGGGCGTGACCGCGGTCGGCGCGACGATCTTCGCGCCGTAGCCGCGCGACACGACGCCGGGCGTGAAGCCCGCAGCGCGCAGCGCGTCGACGAGCGCGATCACCGTCGGCGTCTTGCCGGTGCCGCCGACCGTCACGTTGCCGACGACGACGACGGGCACGCCGCAGTCGACGCGTTTCTTCCAGCCGCGCGCATAGGCGGCGCGGCGCAGCGCGGCGATCGCGCCGAACGCGCATGCGAAGGGCGCGAGCGCCCACGCGAGCGCGCCGCGGCGCTGCCATTCGCGAGTGAGGCGCGCTTCGGCGCGCGCGAGCAATCCCGGCCGAGCGCTCATGACGCGATGCGCGAGGCGCCGCGCGGCGCGGCTGAGGACGGATTCGTCAACACGGTTTCTCCGGATGGCGGCGGGCGGCCGCGCGGTCTTCGAAAGGCGGCACTCTAGCGCGCCCGCCGCGCGGCCCGCAAGTCGCGCGGGCGCGGCATGCGGTGCGCGCCGCATGGCCGCGTGCGTGAACGGCCTGTGGATAACTCTGTGAAAAACTCCGCGTCGAAGCGTTCGTCAAGGCCGTGCGGCGGGCTTCCAGTCGGCGCAATGCGTGTTGGGCTCGATAAAAAAACCATTGAAATCAAGCATTTGATCGAAATCATCAGGGGTTTCGGGGCGATTGTTACAACCCCGTCCCCGTTTCGCGCGCCGTGTGGACACCTGGGCGGCCCGCACGCGCGGCTTGCCGCGCGCGCCGAGGCGGTCTATCGTTGGGCGCCTGAAATCTTCCGACCGTCCATGCATTCCGAAACCACCTTTGCCGGCTCCGGCGGCGCGCCCGCGGGCGACGGCGTCATTCCCGTGTCCGCGCTCAACCGCGCGATCGGCACGATGCTCGAGCGCACGTTCCCGCTGCTGTGGGTCGCGGGCGAAGTGTCGAACTTCACGCGCGCGGCGAGCGGCCACTGGTATTTCTCGATCAAGGATCAGCAGGCGCAGATGCGCTGCGTGATGTTCCGCGGCCGCGCGCAACACGCGGAGTTCATGCCGCGCGAAGGCGACAAGATCGAAGTGCGCGCGCTCGTCACGATGTACGAGCCGCGTGGCGAAGTGCAACTGAACGTCGAGGCGATCCGGCGCACCGGGCAGGGGCGGCTCTACGAAGCGTTCCTGCGGCTGAAGGCGCAGCTCGAGGCCGAAGGGCTCTTCGCGCCCGAGCGCAAGCGGCCGCTGCCGACGCATCCGCGCGCGATCGGCATCGTCACGTCGCTGCAGGCGGCCGCGCTGCGCGATGTGCTGACGACGCTCGCGCGCCGCGCGCCGCACGTGCCGGTGATCGTCTATCCGGCGCCCGTGCAGGGCGCGGGCGCGGCGGAGAAGCTCGCCGCGATGGTCGAGACCGCGAACGCGCGGCGCGAGGTCGACGTGCTGATCGTCTGCCGCGGCGGCGGCTCGATCGAGGACTTGTGGTCGTTCAACGACGAGGGGCTCGCGCGCGCGATTGCGGCGAGCGACGTGCCCGTCGTCTGCGGCGTCGGCCACGAGACCGATTTCACGATCGCCGATTTCGCGGCCGACGTGCGCGCGCCGACGCCGACCGGCGCGGCCGAGCTCGTGAGCCCGCAGCGCGCGCTGTTGCTGCGCGAGCTGGGCGACCGGCGCAACGCGCTCGCGCGCGGCTTGCGGCGCGGCCTCGACTCGCGCGCGCAGCAGCTCGACTGGCTCGCGCGCCGCCTGATCAGCCCGGCCGAGCGCCTGCAGCGCCAGTCCATGCACGTGGGGCAACTCGCCGCGCGGCTCGCGGCGGCGGGCGCGCGGCCCGTGCGCGACGCGCGCGCGCGTTTCGCGCTCGTGCAATTGCGCTGGCAGCGCGCGCGGCCCGACGTCACGCAGGCGCGGCAGGTGCTCGCGACGTTCGCGCAAAGGCTCGATGCGACGCTGCAGCGGCGTCTCGAACGCGACACCGCGCGCGTCGCCGCGTGCGCGGCGCGGCTCGAGGTGCTGAGCCCGCAACGCACGCTGGAGCGCGGCTACGCGGCGATCATCGACGCGCAGACGGGCCGCGCGGTGCGCGCGCCCGCGGCGCTCAAGCCGCAGCGCCGGTTGACCGTGCATCTCGCCGAGGGCTCGGCCGACGTGTCGCTCGCCGATGTGCAACCGCGTCTTTCGGATACGTTCTGACCCGTTCTGACCCGGCGACGCACGCGCGGCACGCGGACGTCGCGCGTCTTGCGCATGCCGCGCGAGCGTCGATTTTTCGGATGAGACGGATAAAGGCCCGCGAGTTTGCGGGGTTATTCGGACTCGCCTACAATCGGGCGTTCCGCGGCACCCAACACTGTCCTCCCTACATACACTTCGAAGGAACCGATCATGGCTCATACGCTCCCGCCGTTGCCGTACGCTGAAGACGCCCTCGCTCCGCACATCTCGCAGGAGACGATCCAGTATCACTACGGCAAGCATCACCAGGCTTATGTGACGAACCTGAACAACCTGATCCCTGGCACGGAATTCGAGAGCCTGCCGCTGGAAGAGATCGTGAAGAAGTCGTCGGGCGGCATCTTCAACAACGCCGCGCAGATCTGGAATCACACGTTCTTCTGGAACAGCCTGTCGCCGAACGGCGGCGGCGCGCCGACGGGCGCGCTCGGCGACGCGATCAGCGCGAAGTGGGGCTCGTTCGACGCGTTCAAGGAAGCGTTCACGAAGGCGGCGGTCGGCACGTTCGGCTCGGGCTGGGCGTGGCTCGTGAAGAAGGCGGACGGTTCGCTCGACATCGTGTCGACGAGCAATGCGGCCACGCCGCTCACGACGGCCGACAAGCCGCTCCTTACGATCGACGTGTGGGAGCACGCTTACTACATCGATTACCGCAACGCGCGTCCGAAGTTCGTCGAAGCGTTCTGGAACATCGTGAACTGGGACTTCGCCGCGAAGAACTTCGCTTAAGGCGCGCCCGTCATCTGACGATTACAGTTCGGAAAAAATCGAGCGATACATAGTGACGAGATCTCGAATCAGTCTCGGCGAAGAAGCCCTCCATCGGAGGGCTTTTTTTTCGTCTTTAACGGGGGCCCACCCTACTTGCGTCAGGTTGCCATTCCTTCAGCGGATTGGCCGGTAGCCGTGAATGTCGGCATCGACGAGCGAAGCGCATCCGCTCGTCGGGGGACGAATCGCGGCGGCCGGCGAGTTCGCTCGTTCAGCGCGCGCTTCGCGTGAGCGGGCGCGATCCCGTCGTTGTTTTCGGGGCATGGCGTTGTGCTTGCCATGCCCGATTTCGCCGGGCGGCGGTGATCTCGCCGTCGCCCGGCATTCAGTGTGCCGTCGCGTCCGGGGGGGCGCGGTACTTTTCTTGGCTTGTAGAAAAGGTAGACAGACAATATGGCACTCTTACGAGGCACTCGTACCTTGATCGGCGCAACGCTTTGCGCGTCCGTGACGCTGATGACCGCCGCTTGCGGCGGCTCCGACGGCTCGGGCGGCGCACCCGGCGCCAGCGCCTTCAAATCGCCGCACGGCTCGGGCACATCGAGCGGTACCGGCACGTCGAGCACCACGGGCACGACCAGCACCACCAGCAGTACCACGAGCAGCACGAGTACCGGCACGCAGAGCACGATGGCGCTGCAGATCGCGGATTTCATCCTCGCTCAGCAGGACATCAACGGCGCGATTCCGGACGAGGCGGGCACGGACACCGCCAATACGGACTCCGACATGGAGTACGCGCTGATCGGCCTCGCGGCCGCATACGGCGCGACGCATGACGCGAAGTACCTGACCGGCCTCGAGAAGGGCATCGCGTGGCTCGCCGCGCGCGAGGAGATGACCGATCCGGCTTGGCGGGGCAGTTGGCGCTATGCCTACTCGATGACGCCGCCGTACGCTGCGATTGCGACGTCGCCGGGCACCGGGATTGCCGACGTGCGCGGCGTGGACGCGACGTCCGCGCTGTTCGTCTACCTGCTTTATCTCGACCGACAGTTGACGGGCAGCACGGCGCTCGTCACGCAGTACGGCGCCAATGCGCGCGCGGCGCTTGATTTCGTGCTCGCGAAGAACATCAATCCGAGCGGCTACTCGGGCAGCTCGTGGCAATTGCCCGTCGGCAGCACCACGTGGCAGTTCTGGCCATACGAGTACGCGGCGGATCAGGGCGACGTCTATCTCGGCATGAACGCGGGCGCGCTGCTGTTTCCGGACAATCCGAACTACGCGGCAAAGGCGGCTTTCCTGAGGAACAACGTGCCGTCGCAGTTCTACATGGCGGACGCGCAGCGCTATTCGGTCGGCCGCGACACGGGCGCGCCGCTCGACGCGGATCTCGGCATCGATACGATCTTCCCGCAGGGCTACCTGCCGTGGGTGTTCGGCTCGAATTCGCAGAGCATCGGCTCGATCCAGTGGATGACCAACCAGACGGCCGCCGACGGCAGCATCCGCTCGCCATCGACCGACCCCGCGTACGCGCTGTCCGACGTGATCCTGCTGCTCGGCGCGCCGACGCAGGGCATGCAGGCGCCGTCGACGACGCTGCCGTGGATCGTGAACAACGTGCTTGATCCGCGGACGCACGGCATCCACGACTACCCCGGCTCGCCGGATCAGGAGACGAACGTCTCCGGGTTCGCGGTCGCGGCGTTGCTCGGGATGAAGGCGTTCCCCTGATCGGCGCGTGAGTCCGGCAGGCGGCGGCGAGCGCCGGCCGGACTGAGTCGTTGCCGCCGGGCGCCCTTGACCGGGGGCCCGGCTCGTCCGCGCGGCCGGCGACGGCGGTGCGGGCGGGCCGCAGCGATTGCGCCTGCTCGTCTCGGATCGGATGCGCATCGCAAGGAACGTCCGCGCGATCCGCGTTCATGGCTTTCCCCGAATTTCGTTTCTTCGTCTCGTCATCCGCACGGCGACGCACGCGCGGCGACGCTGTGG
Source organism: Burkholderia sp. MSMB1589WGS (assembly GCF_001636105.1). Taxonomy (NCBI): domain Bacteria; kingdom Pseudomonadati; phylum Pseudomonadota; class Betaproteobacteria; order Burkholderiales; family Burkholderiaceae; genus Burkholderia; species Burkholderia sp. MSMB1589WGS. The sequence goes on along the minus strand of NZ_LNJT01000006.1, from coordinate 527,296 downwards.
CCGGATGCGTGGCCGCTGTCGCGCCTGCGATCGTCCGGCAGCGGCGGCGCGCGTTCGACGAGGGTGAACCGATCGCCGCGCTCGGCGCGCGATCGACGGACCCGTCAAGCGCATCAAGCGCATCAAGCCGAAAAGACGACCCACCCCGCGACGCACGCGACGATCACCACGATCCACGGCGGCACGCGCCAGAACGTCAGCGCGACGAACGCGACGAGCGCCGCGACGAAGTCGCGCGGCGCGAGGATCGCGTCCGTCCACACCGGCTGATAAAGCGCGGCGAGCAAGAGGCCGACGACGGCCGCGTTGACGCCCGCGAGCGCCGCCTGCATCCGCGCGTTCGTTCGCCAGAGTTCCCAGAACGGGACCGCGCCCGCGACGAGCAGGAACGACGGCGCGAAGATCGCGGCGAGCGCGAGCGCGCCGCCGAGCCAGCCCGACGGCGCGTCTTTCATCGACGCGCCGAGAAACGCCGCGAACGTAAAGAGCGGGCCGGGCACGGCCTGCGCGGCGCCGTAGCCCGCGAGAAATGTCTGGCCGCCGACCCAGCCGGGCGCGACGACCGACGCCTGCAGCAGCGGCAGCACGACGTGTCCGCCGCCGAACACGAGCGCGCCCGCGCGGTAGAACGCGTCGACGATCGCGAGCGCGTGGCTGCCCGACGCGCGCGCGGCGAGCGGCAGGCCGGCCAGCAGCGCGGCGAACAGCACGAGGCAGCACGCGCCGGCGCGGCGGCCGAGCGAGATCGGCAGCGGATCGTGCGCGCCGTCGCGCGCGGGGGCGATGTGCAGCAGCCCGATGCAGCCCGCGCTTGCGATGACGGCGAGCTGCGTCCATGTCGACGGCGCGATGAGCGCGACGCCCGTCGCGGCCGTCATGATCGTCACGCGCCGCGCGTCGGGGCACAGATTGCGCGCCATGCCCCAGACGGCCTGCGCGATGACGGCCGCCGACACGATCTTCAGCCCGTGCAGCGCGCCCGGCGCGAGCGCATGGCCCGCCGCGCCGGCGATCCCGTACGCGAACGCGGTCATCGCGAGCGCGGACGGCAGCGTGAAGCCTGCCCACGCGGCGAGCGCGCCCGCGTAGCCCGCGCACGACAGGCCGATCGCGATGCCGACCTGGCTGCTCGCCGGGCCGGGCAGGAACTGGCAGAGGCCGACGAGGTCCGCGTAGCTGCGCTCGCTCAGCCAGCGCCGGCGGACGACGAATTCGTCGCGGAAATAGCCGAGGTGGGCGATCGGGCCGCCGAACGACGTGACGCCGAGGCGCAGGAACGCGACGAAGACCGGCCAGGCGCGGCCGATGGTGGAGCGGGAGGCGTGCATATGATGGCGGCCGCGCATGAAGGTGCGAGAGGAGCGAAGCGCGATGATAGCGGGCTCGCGTGTGCGTTGTGGGAAAATCGCCGACCGGATTGGCGGGCGCGGGGCGACGCGGCGACGGATAGGTCTGCGGCGCGCGCGCCGTTGCGTGCATCGGCGGACATGCGTATTGCGCGACGAAGCGCGTTGGCGATGGCATTCGTTCTTGCCGGTGCTGGCCCCGATCTCGATCGATATCGATTCGGATTCCGAATCCGCCGTTGCCGCGGCCGCTTGCGCGATTACGATCGGCGGCGCGAAGCGCGCGACGCGTCTGTGCGGTTGGCGTCGCCGGCGGCGCTGTTTGCGTTGCCGTCCGCTCGTGCATCGCCCGCGCCGCTCGCCGCGCGCAGCGCATCCAGATCGACGATCTCGATTTCGCCGACGTGCAGCCTCACGACGCCGCGCGCCGCGAGATCCTTCAGCAACTGGTTCGCCGTTTGCCGCGACAGCGACAGCATCGCGCCGAGCCGTTCCTGCGACAGCCGGACCCGCCGATGCCGCGTGCCGATCCCGCCGTAGCCTTCCGCGATCATCAGCAGCCGTGCCGCGAGCCGCTGCGCGGCGGGCATCAGCGTCAGCGCCTCGACGTTCATGAACGACATGCGCAGCTTCTGCGCCATCAAAAGCGCAAAATATCGCCAGTAGCGGGGCGTTTCGTCGAGCAGTTGCTGCAGCGCAGCTTGTGGAATGTGCATCAGCAGCGCGTCTTCGAGCGCGATCGCGTCGTGCGTGCGCGGCAACTCGTCGAAGAGTGCGATTTCGCCGAACCACGTCGTCGGCTCGGCCACCGTGAGGAGCGCTTCCTTGCCGCTCGCGTCGACGGCGCCCACCGACAGCGCGCCGCTCAGCACCGCGTAGAGCCCGCACGGCGCGTCGCCGCGGCGGAACAGCACCTGGCCCGACGCGAGCCGGTGCGGCATCGCGGCCGCGATGAGCGCCTCGCGCAGCGCGGCGGGCAGCGCGCCGAACCACGGGTGCGTGTCGAGCTGGAGGCGATAGGGTTCGAAGAGCGGATGCATCGGCCGTCGCGGTGTCGGGTAGCTGACAGAGAAAACGTCGCGTGACGGGCATGATAGCGCTCACTCGCATCAGAAGCAGGAGGAGACACGATGAGAACCTTGGTCGATCAACTCGCGCAGTACGCGGCCTATCACCGCGACGCGCGCAACATCGCGACGCATCTCGTCGGCATTCCGATGATCGTCGTCGCGGTGACGGTGCTGCTGTCGCGGCCGGCGTTCGGCGCATGGGGCGCGCTCGCGCTCACGCCCGCGGCGCTCGTCGCGCTAGCGGCCGCGCTCTTCTACCTGCGGCTCGATCTGCGCTTCGGCGTCGCGATGGCCGCGCTGCTCGCGCTGAGTCTCTGGGCCGGCCGCGCGCTCGCCGCGCAGACGACCGCGCTCTGGCTCGGCGCGGGTCTCGGGCTCTTTTTCGCCGGCTGGGTGATCCAGTTCGTCGGCCATTGCTTCGAGGGCCGCAAGCCCGCGTTCGTCGACGACCTGATCGGGCTCGTCGTCGGCCCGCTGTTCGTCGTCGCCGAAGTCGCGTTCTTCGCCGGGCTGCGCGGCGAAGTGCGCGACGAGGTCGAGCGGCGCGCCGGGCCGGTGCGCGTCGGCGCGCGCAACGCGCGCGTCTGAGCCGCGTCGATGGCGGCGATTTGCGTCTATGGCGCGGGCGCGGTCGGCTGCTATATCGGCGGCCGGCTGCTCGCGGGCGGCGCCGACGTCGCGCTGATCGGCCGCGAGCGGATCGGCCGCGAGTTGCGCGCGCATGGGCTCTCGCTGTCCGATTACCGTGGCCGCGACGCGCGCGTGCCGCCGTCCGCGATCGCGTTCTCGACGGCCGATGCGGCGGCCGCATCGGCCGAGCTCGTGCTCGTCACGGTGAAATCGGCCGCGACGCCCGCCGCCGGCGCCGCGCTCGCGCGCATCGCGCGGCCCGACGCGGTCGTCATCAGCTTTCAGAACGGCGTGCGCAACGCGCACGCGCTGCGCGCTGCGCTGCCCGACGCAACCGTACTCGCCGGCATGGTGCCGTTCAACGTGATCGCGCGCGGCGAGGGCGCGTTCCACCAGGGCACGGCGGGCGAGCTGCGGGTCGAGGCCGCGCCCGCGCTGCGGCGCTTCGCGGATGCGTTCGCGCGCGCGGGGCTGCCGCTCGTGCCGTGCGCGGACATGCGCGCGGTTCAGTGGGCGAAGCTGCTGCTCAATCTCAACAACGCGATCAACGCGCTCGCGAACCGGCCGCTGAAGGAAGAGCTCGCGGCGCGCAGCTATCGGCGCTGCTTCGCGCTGGCGCAAATCGAGGCGCTGCGCCTGCTGGCGGCGGCCGGGGTCCGCCCCGCGCGGCTCACGCCGCTGCCCGCCACATGGGTGCCGCGGGTGCTGGGCGTGCCGGACCCGCTGTTCGCGCGGCTCGGCCGGAAGATGCTCGAGATCGATCCGCTCGCGCGTTCGTCGATGTCGGACGATCTGGCGGCGGGGCGGACGACCGAGGTCGACTGGATCAACGGCGAGATCGTGTGTCTGGCCGGGCAGCTCGGACGCGCGGCGCCCGTCAACGCGCGCCTTTGCGCGCTCGTCCACGACGCGGAGCGCTCGCAGGCGCGGCCCGCGTGGGGCGGCGACGCGCTGCTCGCCGAATTGCGCGCGGCGGCGCGGGCGGGGTAGCGCTGGGAGGCGGTCGGATGCTTCGCGCGCATCGGCCGGCAGGCCCTCGCGACGCGCACGCGTGGCCGTGTCGCCGTGCGGTTGTCGGCATGGGCGCGGCGGATCGCTCGTGGCTGCGGGAGACGGTCGTTCGGCGTGCGCGGTCCGCCCGGACGCGTCATTGCCGATCGTCGACGCTCGCCTGCCGATGACGTCGAACGTCGTTCGCGGATGGCAATCGATGCGGGCATCGAGCCGTCGACATCGACGCAATCGGTCGGCGCGACGGCGCGTCGGCCCTCGCCGACATCCCGGACGCGTGGCCGCCGCATCGCTTCGGCCGTCACCGCGACGCCGCGATGTCCGAAGCGTGAAGAGCCCATCCCGATTAATATGACGGCGGCGCGTGCCCGCCCCGGCGAGCCGGCGCGCGACCGCCTACCGAGGAGACGACGATGGATCGCACGACACTCGACGCATACGACCGCCACGCGGCCGATTACGCACGCGAATGGGACGAACAACCGGCGCCTGAGGACATGTATGCGCTGCTCGAACGTTACTTCGAGCCTGGGCCGACCGCGGACGTCGGCTGCGGCGCGGGGCGCGACGTCGCATGGCTCGCGAGCCGCGGCTTCGACGCTTGCGGCTACGACGGCAGCGCGTCGCTTGTCGCCGAAGCGCGGCGCAGCCATCCGGCGCTGCGCTTCGAGCAGGCGCTGCTGCCGGCGCTCGCGGGCGTGCCGTCCGGCGCGTTTCGCAACGTGCTGTGCGAGACGGTGATCATGCATCTGCCGGCTTCGGACGTCGATGCGGCGGTTGCGCGGCTCGTCGAGCTGCTCGCGCCGGGCGGCACGCTGTATCTGAGCTGGCGGGTGACGACGGGCGACGCGCAGCGCGACGGGCGCGGGCGGCTCTACGAGGTGGTCGATGCCGAACGCGTGCACGCGGCGCTCGGCGATGCGTGCGACGTGCTGTTCGAGCATGAGCGGACGAGCGAATCGTCCGGCAAGCGCGTGCATCGGCTCGTCGTGAGAAGGCGCGCGGCCGCGGCCGGCTAACGCGGCTAACGCGCATGACGCGCGTCAGCCGCGCGAACGCCCGGGCGACGGGCGCCCGACGCTCGGCCGTGTCCCGCTAGTCGCGGTGCGCCGCGGCTTCCCAGTTGATGTCGACGCACAGCACCTGCATGCCTTGCGCGGCGGGCGTCGCGATCGACGCCGTCACGCACAGGTGCGCTTCGTTGATCGACAGATAGGGCGGCGTGAAGTGCACGCGCCCCGGCACGCGCATCGCCTCGATGAAGTACGGCCGGCGCTCCCAGCTCGCGCCTTCCGAATGCAGCAGCGGGCTGAAGCGCTTCGCGCGCTGCGATGCATGCACGCGCGGCAGCACGTTGTCGCCGATCTGCCGGCCCGATGCGTCGAGCAGGAAGCAGCGCGCGGCCTCGGGCAGCTCGAGGAGTTCCTTCGACGCTTCGGTCAGGTCGCGGCCCTCGCGCAACAGCGCGCCCGCCCGCAGCAGCGCGGCGACATACGGCGCGAGGTGGGCTTCCTGCGCGCGCGAGCGCTCGGCGACGCGCAGCCGCAGCGCGGCCGACAGCGTATCCATGATGCCCGCCGCGACCTGCGGCTGCACCGGCTCGACGCTCGGCCCGGCGAAATACTGCCCCTGCACGAAATCGACGCCGCATTCGAGCGCGATCAGCGCTTCGCGCTCGGTCGTGATGCCGCCCATCAGCACGAGCTGCCCCGATTCGTGCAGCAGCGACACGAGGCCGGGCAGCACGCGCTCGAGATGCGAATGCTCGCTCGCCTGCGCGAGGATGCCGCGATCGAGCGTGACGATGTCCGGATGCAGGTGCCAGACGCGATCGATGTTCGAGTGCTTCGCGCCGAAGCCGCCGAGCGCGATCAGGAAGCCCGCCTTGCGCAGGCCGTCGACGATCGCCGCGAAGCGCGGCGTCTCGCCGCCCGCCTGCTCGGGCACCTCGAGCACGACGCGCTGCGGCGGCAGCCCGAGCGCCTTCAGGTTCGCGAGGAGCGCGTCGCCGTAGACGGTGTCCATCAGCGCGGCGGGATGCAGGCTCAGGAAGAGCCATTCGTCATGGCTGTCGAACGTGTGGAAGTTGCCGAGATGCAGCGATTCGGCGAGCCGCCCGAGTTCGAGCAGATCGCCGCGGCGCGCGGCCTGCGTGAACACCTCGTGCGACGGCACCTGGTTGCCGTGCGAATCGTGCGCGCGCAGCGATGCGTGGTAGCCGATCGCACGGCGATGCGACACCGAGAAGACCGGCTGGAACACACTGAATACGGTGTAGTCGCCGTACAGCACGGTGCGCCGGTTGCCGTCGTCGCCCGCGATCGGGCGCGGCGACTGGAAGCTGGGGGGATCGATGTCGATCATGCTCATGATTCGGCTGCTTGAGAACCGTCAGTTTACCTACAGAATAGGTGAGCAAGAACCATGCGCAAAAAGGCGCGCTGGCGCGCCGCCGCTTCGCGCGCAGCGCGGACATGGTGCACTCGCATGGTGCGCCGTGCGTCGCGGCGGCGCGGCGCGCGGCGTTCGGGCAGTTCGCCGGGACGCCGCGAGGCGCGTCCGGACATGCGCCGGACCGGCGCGCGGCGGGCGCGCTGCGACAATCGGACGCTCGAAGGCGCCGCGCTCGGGTGTCGAAGCGCTCGGATGCCCGAACGGCCGGAGGCGAACAGAGCCGAGGGGCTTAGGGCCGGCCGCAGCGACGTCCGGGCAAGCGCGTGCGTTCGCGCGGGCCGGTCCGTCGCGCGCGCCGCAACCGCGCCGAAGCGGCCGCACACGGCCTCCTTCGACGGCGATGCGAAATCCCGCTCGCCCGCCAGCCATCTCGAGCGCGCCGTCGCGGCCATGCCGGCCGCGCGGCAGTCCCGCCCGCGTCACGCGCGCTCGGACGGATCGGTCTTGCGCCGCGCGGCGCCGCGCACGTCTGGCGACAACTGCGCGAAGATCCACGCGGACGCGGCGGTGATGAGGCCGACGCACACGAACGTCGCATGGAACGCGGGCAGCGTGTGCGTCGGCGTGACGCTTCGCATCATGCCAGTGAAGGTCGCGAGGAGCGCGCCCGCGACCGTCACGCCGAGACTCATCGACAGCATCTGCACGAGCGAGAACAGGCTGTTGCCGCCGCTCGCGCCGCCCGTGCCGAGGTCCTTCAGCGTGAGCGTGTTCATCGCGGTGAACTGCATCGAGTTGAAGCCGCCGAAGAGGGCGAGCTGCGCGATCTTGAGCCATGCCGGCATCGCGTCGCTCATCAGCGCGAAGCTCGCCATCATCAGCCCGACCATGATCGTGTTCGCGAGCAGCACTTGGCGGTAGCCGTGGCGCGTGATGAGCACCGTGATGATCCGCTTCGAGAACATCCCCGCGGCCGCGACGGGCAGCATCATCAGGCCCGCCTCGAACGCGTCGTAGCCGAGGCTCACCTGCAGCAGCAGCGGGATCAGATACGGCATCGCGCCGCTGCCGATCCGCGCGAACAGGTTGCCGAGCAGGCCGACGCTGAACGTGTGGATCCTGAAGAGCTCGAGCGAGAAGATCGGCTGCGGCGCGCGCACCGCGTACAGGCCGTACGCGACGAAGCACGCGAGGCTCAGGATCAGTAGCACGAGCACCATCGCGTGCTGCATGCCGAGATCGGCGAGGCCGTCGAGCGACAGCGAGATCGCGATCATCCCGATCGTGAGCAGCAGGTAGCCTTTCAGGTCGAAGCGGCCCGCGGCCGGGTTGCGCGCGTCGGGCATCGAATAGAACGTCGCGATGCAGCCCGCGATGCCGACGGGCACGTTGATCAGGAAGATCCAGTGCCACGATGCGATCTTCACGAGCCAGCCGCCGAGCGTCGGCCCGATCAGCGGGCCGATCAGGCCCGGAATCGCGACGAACGACAGCGCGGGCAGATAGCGCTCGGCGGGGAACGTGCGCAGCACCGCGAGCCGCCCGACGGGCAGCAGCATCGCGCCGCCGATGCCCTGGATCACACGGAACGCGACGAGGAGCGGCAGCGTGTGCGCGTTCGCGCACAGGAGCGAGCCGAGCGTGAAGACCAGGATCGCGCTGAAGAACACGCGGCGCGTGCCGAGCGTATCGGCGAGCCAGCCGGACACGGGGATCATCACGGCCATCGTCAGCGAGTACGCGATCACGACCGACTGCATCCTGAGCGGCGATTCGCCGAGGCTCGCGGCCATCGACGGCAGCGCGGTGTTGACGATCGTCGCATCGAGCGTCTGCATGAAGAAACCGGTGGCGACGAGCCACAGCATGACAGTCAGCGATTTCTCGCTCGGGGCGGCGGGCGGAGCTTGGAGCATGAAAGCGGGGCGCTGCGGGCGCGTTCGGGCGGGCAGCCGACATTGTAGGGAAAGCCGGCGATGCGTGCAGCGAGCGGCGCGCGCAGGCGTGCATGGGGCGACGCGCGCATCGCGATGAATCATCGGGATATCGAAGGACTTTCACGAGCGGAGCAGGCCATGCGCGAAAACCGCACCTGCACCCGGCTACCCGGCTATCCGGACCCGGCGGCCGTCTGGCGCGCTCAGGCCGCCTGGTCGACGCCGACGTAACGCGCGCGCGGCCGGATCAGCTTGCCGTCGGCGCGCTGCTCGAGCGCATGCGCGATCCAGCCGGCGACGCGCCCGGCGGCGAACAGCGCGAACGCGGCGCCCGGCGGCAGCGCGAGCGTGCGCTCGAGCGCGACGAGCGCGAAATCGATCGTCGGCTTGTCGCCGAGCGCGGCTTGCGCCGCGTCGACGAGCGACAGCGCGCCGTCGAGCGCGGCGTTCGGGTTCGCGCGGGCGGCGAGTGCGTCAACGAGCAGCGTCGCGCGCGGGTCGCCGTCCGGATACAGCGGATGGCCGAAGCCCGGCAGCCGCGTGCGCGCGTCCGGCTCGCGTTCGTACGCGGCGATCCGCGCGGCGACGTAGCGGTCGAGATCGCGCGCGTGCGCGGCGCCGTCGAGGAGCGCCGCGACGCGCCGCGTCTCGCCGCCGTGGCGCGGTCCGGACAGCGCGGCGAGGCCGCCCGCGATCGCGCCGAACAGCGGCGCGCCCGTCGACGCGATGCAGCGCACGGCGAACGTCGACGGATTGAGCTCGTGATCGGCACAGAGCACGAGCGCGATTCGCAGCAGCTCGGCGTCGCGCGGGTCCGTCAGTTGCCATGCGGCGGCGAACTGCCGATGCACGGGCTCGGCGCACGGCGCGCGCGCCGCGAGCGCGGCCGTCGCGACGCGCAGCAGCACGGCGGCTTCGTCGAGCTGGGCCTCGCGGCGTCGGACGTCGGCGTTGGCGGCGGGAGCAGCGGCGGGAGCCGGTATGTCGGGCGATGCGTCACGCGGCGGCGCATCGTCGGCCGACGGCGAAACGCGGGCGGCATCGGACAGCGTCGCGGGCGCGGCGACGGGCAGCAGCGCGAGCGCGCGCTCGAGCGGCGACAGATCGCGCCACGGATCGAGCGCGCCGAGCCAGCGCGCCGTATCGAACGACGGGCCGACGCCGGGCGCCGCTTGCAAGCGCGCGGGCGGGCACTCCCACAGCAGCGCGGCGGTCTCTTCGAGCGTCGCCGCCGTCGCGAGCGCGATCGCATCGCGGCCGCGATACCGCAGCGTGCCGTTTGCGATCTGCGTGATGCGCGATTCGAGGACGGGCACGCCCCAATCGAGCGTGCGCTCCGCGACGTTCCCCGCGCGCTTCGCGTCCGCGCGGCGGCGCGCGAGCAGGCGAACCTCGTCGGCGTCGTAATAGCGGCGCCTGCTCGCGCCGTCGGCGCGCGAGCGCAGCAGGCCGCGGCTCACATACGCGTAGAGGGTCGGCACGCTGACGCCGAGCAGTTGCGCGGCTTCGTTCGCGCTCAAGCGGGACATGGCGGCGGTTCCTCGGTCGAAGGGCGGACGGACGATCGGGGCGATGCGCGCGCGACGCTCGCGCGGCGGCCGTTCGTCGAGCACGGAGGCTCGCAATCGGGATTGAATGCGTCCGCGCGCCATTCTAGACTCGTTTCAATGTTCACCACGGCGAGGCCGATGCGATGACTCCCCGGCACGCATTGACGCATCTGTGGCGTCTCGCGGGCGGCGACCCGGCCGCGCTCGAACGCGTCGATCTCGACGGCGGCGATCCGTGCCTGCCGTCGGTTCATCGAATCGGCACGCTTGCTGCGGCGTCGATCGCGGCGGCGGGGCTCGCCGCCGCCGAATGCGATCGTGTGCGGACGGCTCGCGCGCAGCGGGTTCGCGTATCGGTGCGGCACGCGCTCGCGGCGTTTCGCAGCGAGCGGTATCTGCGCATCGACGGTCGCGCGCCGCCCGAGCCGAGGCATCCCGTCACCGGCTTCTACGAGACGCGCGACGCGCGGTGGATTCAGTTGCATGCGAATTTCCCGCATCACCTGCGAGGCGCGCTCGACGTGCTCGGTTGCGGCGAACAGCGCGCGCAGGTGGCGGCGGCGGTGCGCGGCTGGGACGGCGACGCGCTGGAAGCGGCGCTCGCCGATGCGGGCCTGTGTGCGGCACTGATTCGGTCTCCGGAAGAATGGCAGGCGCATGAGCACGCGCGCGCGCTCGCGCGCCGGCCGCTCGTCGAGATCGAGCGAACCGGCGATGCGCCGCCGCGGCCGATCGGGGCGGACGAGGGGGCGGACGAGGGCCCGCATGCGGCCGGGCAGCCGCTTTCCGGCGTGCGCGTGCTCGATCTGACGCGGATCATCGCGGGGCCGGTCGCGGCGCGCACGCTCGCCGCGCATGGTGCGCAGACGCTCGTCGTCACGAGCCCGCATCTGCCGAACATTCCCGCGTTCGCGATCGACAACGGCCGCGGCAAGCGTGCGGCGTTCGTCGATCTGCGCGACGCGCAGGGTAGCGCGACGCTCGACGCGCTTGCCTCGCAAGCCGACGTGTTCGTGCAGTCGTACCGGCCCGGCGCGCTGGACGCACGCGGCTTCGGCGCGCATGATCTCGCGCGGCGGCATCCGGGCATCGTCTGCGTATCGGTGTGCGCATACGGCTATGACGGGCCGTGGGCGTCGCGTCGCGGCTTCGACAGCCTCGTGCAGTCGGCGAGCGGCATCGCGTGGGTCGAGCGGCGGGCAGCGGGCGGGCGCGCGCCGCGGCATCTGCCGTGTCAGGCGCTCGATCACGCGACCGGCTATCTCGCCGCGTTCGGCGCGATGACGGCGCTCGCGCGTCGCGCGCGCGAAGGCGGAAGCTGGCACGTGCGCGTGTCGCTCGCGCAGACGGGGCGCTGGCTGCAATCGTTCGGCATTGTCGAAGGCGGCGAGCGCGTGCCCGACACGACGCTCGACGACGTGCGGGACTGCCTCGACGACGCGCTCGCGTCGCCGTTCGGCGCGGTGCGCGGCGTGCGGCATGCGGAGACGCTGTCGGCGACGCCGCCGCGCTTTTCGTGCGGCCCCGCGCCATTCGGCCGCGATGCGCCGCGCTGGCTGCCGTGACGCGCGCTTGCCGCCTACTTGCGCAGCTCGACGACGAAATCGTAGTAATCGTTTCGACAGTATGTGTCGGTCAGCTCGATCGCGCGCTGATCGTGCGTGAAGCCGATCCGCGTGATCAGAAGGAGCGCGTCGTGCGGCGCGATGCCCATCTGCCGCGCGATCTCGTCGGTCGCGTTGACCGCGCGGAAGTGCTGCAGCGCGCGCACGATCGGCGTGCCGCGCTGCTCGAGATAGCTGTACAGCGAATCGCCGATCGCCTGCGGATCGGGAACGATCGTTGCGGGAAACGTCGAGTTCTCGACGGCCATCACGATGCCGTCCGCGAGCCGCAGGCGCTTCAGGCGCGTGACCGACGCGGCGGGCGACAGCCCGAGCTGGATCACCTCGTCGCGATTCGCGGGCTGGACGTCGCGCGACAGCCACGTCGAGCTCGGCGTGAAGCCGCGGCGCTTGAGCATCTCGCTGAAGCTCGACAGTCGCGACAGCGGATCCTCGTAGCGCGGCTGAATGAAGTTGCCCGCGCCTTGCGTGCGCCGGATGAGCCCTTGCTCGACGAGGAGCGCGATCGCCTTGCGCGCGGTGATTCGCGACACGCCGAGCGATTCCGCGAGCAGCCGTTCCGAAGGCAGCGCTTCGCCCGCGGCCCAGCGGTTGTCGTGGATCGCGTCGCCCAGCTTGCGGGCGAGTTGCAGATAGAGCGGCGTGTCGTTGTCGGGGTCGGGGCGCAGGTCGGACCAGCGGTCTTCCGTCGATGGCTTCATGGAGTGGATGTAGAAAACAGTGCGGCCATTCTAAGACATCGCGCGCCGCGGTTATAGCCGGGTTTTGCGCGCCATGCTGTCCGGCGCGCGTCGAATCGTTACACTGATGAAACACCCGCGGGCCGCACGCAGCGCGTGCCGCGCCCGCACACGTGACGAGGAGCGATATGACCAGCAGGCTCGAAACCGTCGCGCTGCCCGGCGGCGAACGCGTACCGAAGCTCGGGCAGGGCACCTGGGAAATGGGCGAGCGGCCCGCGAAGCGCGCGGCCGAGATCGCCGCGCTGCGCGAGGGCGTCGACCTCGGCATGACGCTCATCGATACCGCGGAGATGTACGGCGACGGCGCGACCGAGACGCTCGTCGGCGAAGCGCTCGCCGGCGTGCGCGACCGGCTGTTCGTCGTGAGCAAGGTGCTGCCGCAGCATGCGAGCCGCGCTGGCGTCGCTGCCGCGTGCGAGGCGACGCTGAAGCGTTTGCGCACCGATCGCGTCGATCTGTATCTGCTGCACTGGCGCGGCCCGATTCCGCTCGCGGAGACGGTCGCGGGCTTCGAGGCGCTGCGCGACGCGGGCAAGATTCGCCACTGGGGCGTCAGCAATTTCGACGTCGACGACATGGAGGAACTCGTCGCCGAAGCGGGCGGCGACGCCTGCGCGACGAACCAGATTCTCTACAATCTCGCGCGTCGCGGCCCGGAGTTCGATTTGCTGCCGTGGCTCGCGCAACGCGCGATGCCGGCGATGGCGTACAGCCCGATCGATCACATGCGGTTGCCGAAGCGCACGGCGCTCGATGAGATCGCACGCGAGCGCGGCGTGTCGCCGCCGCGCGTCGCGCTCGCATGGGTGCTCGGGCAGCCGAACGTGCTGGCGATTCCGAAGGCGGGCAGCGTCGAGCACGTGCGCGACAATCGCGCGGCGCTCGATCTCGTGCTCGACGAAGGCGAGCTCGCGCGGCTCGACGCGCAGTTCAAGCCGCCGCGCGGCAAGCGGCCGCTCGACATGCTGTAGCGCCGCGCGCGCTGCGGCAAGGCAAGGCGGCCGGTTCGGGCGAGCGGCTTGCTTGCGCGACCTGCGGGCGGTGCGTCGCGCGAATCGCAATTCGATCCGCTGCCATCGCTCGCCGCGCGCCGGATGCCGGCGATGCGCCATAGCTCTGTCGATCACACGCGCCTGCCGATGCGTTCGCCGCTCGATGAGGTTCCGCGATTGCGCGATGCGGCGTTGATGCGCGGCGCTTGGACAGAGCGTGTCGAGCTTGGCGCGGTTGTGGTGTGTTACGCGGCACGGATCGATCACGTGCACGAAAACCGCGCAGCGTTCGATCTTGTGTCGAGCGATGCGAGCGCGCGCAGCTCGACGCGTGCTTCCGTGCGCCGCGCAGCAGACGCGCTCGACATGCTGTGATTCGGCGATGCCGCTCGGCGCGCTGGGTCACCGACCGTTTCCGTGTCCGCCGCCGTTGCCATGGCCTCCGTTACCGCCGCCGTTACCGCCGCCATTGCTGCCGCCATTGCTGCCGCCGTTTCCGTTGCCGTGACCACCGCCATTGCCGCCACTGGTGCCGCCACCATTGCCGTTACCGTTACCGTGGCCGTTACCGTGGCCGCCGTTGCTGCCGCCATTGCCATTGCCAACACCGTTGGCGCCACCATTGCCTCCGCCACCACTGCCGTTTCCGTTTCCGTGTCCGCCGCCGTTGCCATGGCCTCCGTTACCGTCGCCATTGCTGCCGCCGCTTCCGTTGCCGTGACCACCGCCATTGCCGCCGCCATTACCGCCACTGGTGCCGCCGCCATTACCGCCACTGGTGCCGCCACCATTTCCGCTACCGTTACCGTGGCCGCCGCTATTGCCACCGCCGTTGCCGCCACTGGTGCCGCCGCCGGAGTGTCCGCCACCGGAAGTACCGCCGCCGGAAGTGCCGCCGCCGGAAGTGCCGCCGCCGGAATGCCCGCCACCGGAAGTACCGCCGCCGGAAGTACCGCCGCCGGAAGTGCCGCCGCCGGAAGCACCGCCACCCGAAGCACCGCCACCCGAAGCACCGCCGCCCGAAGCACCACCACCCGAAGCACCACCACCCGAAGCACCACCACCCGAAGCACCGCCGCCCGAAGTGCCTCCACCCGAAGCACCGCCCCCCCGAACTGCCGTGGCCCGACGTCCCGCCGCCGGAGCTCGCGCTGCCCGATGCATTGCCGGCGGAGTTGCCGTTGCCGCGACCCGTGCCGGTCGCGCCGCCGGAGGTCGAACCCGTCGTCCCGCCGACGCCGATCCCCGCAGGCCCGACGGCGCCATTCCCGCCGTCTCCGCTGCCGCCGCTTCCATGGCCGCTGCCCGCGCTGCCGCCGCTTCCGATTCCGCTTTCTCCATTGCCCCCCACGCCGCCGGCGAGATGGAACTCGAATCCGCACGGGAGCGGATCGGCAGAGCACGGCGATGCAACTTCCGCGAGCGGCATCGTGACGTCCGCATCGGCGGACCCGTCCGGCGTGCCGGCCGGCATCGCGTTCTGCGCGACTGGCAACGGTGCAGACGATGGCGCTTCGTCGCGCGACTGCACGGCGCTCGGCCCCGTGGGCGTGGTTTCTTGCGCGACAGCATACGAGCCGCAGCAGCACGCGAATGCGGCCGCAGCCAGCAAGGTCGCGCGATAGCATCGTTCCGCCGCGTGGAGCGGTTGTTTCATTTTGTGCATCATTGGCCTCCCAAAGCGCGCAGTTCCTATTGCCGTGCGGCTTTATGCGCGTGTTGCCCAGGGGCCAAACGATGCGTTGCCGTTTCAGTCGACGATCGTCTTCGATCTGGCGCGTGACCAGTCGGCAATGTCGATCGGTACGCGGGCCCGCCGTGCGAGCCCTTCTCTGCGATAACCGTGCCATTGGCCGCGCGCGCCCGTCGTGCAAGGCGTGAGTGCGTTGCTAGCGCAGCGCTGAAACATCGGTGAAGCGGTTTCGTTTCTGAAATGAAACGTCAGGAGGAAGGTCGGCACGTCGTCCATCGAGTCGATCAGCGTCAGCCGGCCGTGAACGGCGCGGGGAAACAGCCGGACCCTGACGCGCGGCTGCCCATGACTCGCCTGCTTGGCGAACATCGCAAGCGTGCCGATTTTGGTTTCAGTATTGAAACTCGGCCGGGCAGCCTGCCGACCGCAGACATGCGTCTGTTCGTCCTGACGAGCAGGAACGGCGGACGCAGCCGGCGTGCGACGAAGCCGTGAGGCGCGCATGCGCGCCGGCACGAGCGGCAACGTTGCGGACTCGGTGCGCCAAGCGTGCCGCCGATGTCGTGAAACGTGGCGAAACGCTCGCGCAGCGAGCACGCGGTCCGCGCGATGCCGAGCGTGACGGCGAAGCCGATCGTCATGACGCGGCGGCCGCGAACGCCTCGCCGTGGCTTCGCCGATGTCCGGGCGATGCGCACAGCAAAAAAGCCCGTCCGTTTCCGGACGGGCTCGCTTTCATCGATCGGGCGGCGCCGCGGGCCGCGCGGCATCGGATGCCGCGCCGTTCAGCCGCGCCCGACCTGCTTCGCGTTGATGACCGCTTCCGACACGTTCGACGGCGTTTCCGCGTAGTGCTTGAACTCCATCGTATAGGTCGCGCGGCCTTGCGTCGCCGAGCGCAGCGACGTCGAATAGCCGAACATCTCGGCAAGCGGCACTTCGGCGCGCACGAGCTTGCCGCCGCCGCCCGCGATGTCCTCCATCCCCTGCACGATGCCGCGCCGGCTCGACAGGTCGCCCATCACGTTGCCCATGAAGTCCTCGGGCGTCTCGACCTCGACCGCCATCATCGGCTCGAGCAGCACCGGCTTCGCGCGGCGCATCGCTTCCTTGAACGCCATCGAGCCGGCCATGCGGAACGCGTTTTCGTTCGAGTCGACGTCGTGATACGAGCCGAACGTCAGATGCACCTTCACGTCGACGACGGGGTAGCCCGCGAGCACGCCGCTCTTGAGCGTCTCCTCGATGCCCTTGTTGACCGCCGGGATGAATTCGCGCGGAATCACGCCGCCCTTGATCTCGTCGAGGAACTCGTAGCCCTTGCCGGGGTTCGGCTCGAGCTTGATCACCGCGTGGCCGTACTGGCCGCGGCCGCCCGACTGCTTGACGAACTTGCCCTCGACGTCGTCGGCCACCGTGCGCACCGTCTCGCGATACGCGACCTGCGGCTTGCCGACCGTCGCCTCGACGCCGAACTCGCGCTTCATCCGGTCGACGATGATTTCGAGGTGCAGCTCGCCCATCCCGGAGATGATCGTCTGGCCGGATTCCTCGTCGGTCTGCACGCGGAACGACGGGTCCTCCTGCGCGAGACGGTTCAGCGCGAGCCCCATCTTTTCCTGGTCGGCCTTCGTCTTCGGCTCGACCGCCTGCGAGATCACGGGCTCGGGGAATTCCATCTTCTCGAGGATGATCGGCTTCGCGGGATCGCACAGCGTGTCGCCCGTCGTCGCTTCCTTCAGACCGACCGCGGCAGCGATGTCGCCCGCGCGCACCTCCTTGATTTCCTTGCGCTCGTTCGCGTGCATCTGCAGGATCCGGCCGAGCCGCTCCTTCTTGTCCTTCGTCGCGTTGAGCAGCGTATCGCCCGATTCGACGACGCCCGAGTACACGCGGAAGAAGATCAACTGGCCGACGAACGGGTCGGTCATGATCTTGAACGCGAGCGCGGAGAACGGCTCGTCGTCGCTCGGATGACGTTCCGCCTGCTGGTCGTCGAGCGTGTGGCCGAGGATCGCGGGCACATCGGCGGGCGACGGCAGATAGTCGATCACCGCGTCGAGCATCGCCTGCACGCCCTTGTTCTTGAACGCGCTGCCGCAGAGCATCGGCACGATCTCGTTGGCGATCGTGCGCTTGCGCAGCGCGGCCTTGATCTCGTCCTCGGTGAGCGAGTTGTGATCGGTCAGGTACTTCTCGAGCAGTTCCTCGCTGGCTTCGGCGGCGGCCTCGACCATCTTCTCGCGCCACTCGTGCGCGATGTCGACGAGGTTCGCCGGGATGTCCTCGTACGTGAACTTCACGCCCTGGCTCTCGTCGTCCCAGACGATGGCCTTCATCTTCACGAGGTCGACGACGCCCTGGAAGTGCTCTTCCGCGCCGACCGGGATCTGGATCGGCACGGCAACCCCCTTCAGGCGCTCGCCGATCTGCCGCTGCACGCGGAAGAAATCGGCGCCGACGCGGTCCATCTTGTTGACGAACGCGATGCGCGGCACCTTGTACTTGTTCGCCTGGCGCCACACCGTTTCGGACTGCGGCTGCACGCCGCCCACCGAGTCGTAGACCATGCACGCGCCGTCGAGCACGCGCATCGAGCGTTCTACTTCAATCGTGAAGTCGACGTGGCCAGGGGTATCGATGATGTTGATCCGATGCTCCGGATAATTGCCGGCCATGCCTTTCCAGAACGCGGTCGTCGCCGCGGACGTGATCGTGATGCCGCGCTCCTGCTCCTGCTCCATCCAGTCCATCGTGGCCGCGCCGTCGTGAACCTCGCCGATCTTGTGGCTCACGCCGGTATAAAAGAGGATGCGCTCGGTCGTCGTGGTCTTGCCGGCGTCGATGTGAGCGCTGATCCCGATATTGCGATAGCGCTCGATGGGGGTTTTGCGGGGCACGTGAACCTCCTGATGGTTCTGGACGAAAACGGCCCGGCCGGTGCGGCCGGCGCCGTCGCTCTTTCGAGACTTAAAGGATAGCGCTTGCTCGAGGCTTTTGCAGATGCGGGCGATGGATCGGCAATCAAGTCCTGCACCGTGGCGGGCGTGTTCGGCTCGTTCCATCGCGCCGGCCGCGCACGAAAACGGCGCGCAAAAAAAGCCGGCGCGCGGCCGGCTTGTCGGACGGAGGCGAGCGGGGCGGGCAGCGCGCATCGATCGCCCGCGCCGTGCGTCACTGCGGCTTCGGCAGCCCGTCGATCCTCATTCCGGGCTTGACGCCCTTCGCGGCGAACCAGCCTTTGCTCATCTCGAGCGCATAGACGCCGTTGTTGCGCGGACAGTGATTGTCGGTCGTCTCGGCCTTCATCTCGTCGATGTCGGTGATCGTGCCGTCCGCGCGGATGAACGCGATCGACAGCGGGATCAGCGTGTTCTTCATCCAGAAGCAATGGACGGCGTTCTCGTTGAACACGAACAGCATCCCTTCGTTCGGCGCGAGCTGCGAACGGTACATGAGACCCTGCTCGCGATCGGCGTCGTTCGCCGCGACGGCCGCATCGATCACGTACATGCCGGCGCGCAGCTTCACGCGCGGGAATTCGCCCGGCTGCTTCGCGCCGGGCGGCAACTGCGCGGTTTGCGCGGACGCGGCATGCATGCCGCCCGCGGCGAGCGCGAGCGCGACCGGAAAGACGGCGGCTCGCACGAGTCGGGCGAGCGAAGGGCGCGGGGAAAATCGCACGGCTAGGGCTCCTATCGGGAATTCGAGATCCGCATGGTACGCGAAGCGCGGCGTCGCGCGCGCATCGGGCGCGGCGCGAGGCGGGCAAACGGCGACGCAAAGAAAAAGGCAGATCGCCTCGCGGTGATCTGCCTTGTAACGCCGTAAGAACGGCAACAGCTTGTTCTTGACTGCGTTTTACAAATTGCTTACTTAGTTCGAAGCGGCAGCCGGGGCTTCAGCGGCGCTGGCTTCCTTCGCCTTCTTCGCATGCTTCTTGGCGTGGTGCTTCTTGGCGTGGGCCTTCTTAGCCGGTGCCGAAGCAGCTTCAGCCTTCTCAGCCGGAGCCGAAGCAGCGGCCGGAGCCGAAGCTTGCGCGAAAGCAGCCGTTGCGAAGAGACCAGCGACCAGAGCGGCGATCAGTTTGTTCATGTTGTGTTCCTCAGCTTTAGTTAATTAACCAAATGACCCGGCATAGGAGTCATGTCGTCTAACGTGCCATCCACCTTTCGGTTGACAGACGCATCGAGAAAAATCTCTTCGCGCTGCGGGCGGCCGGTTCGCGGGGTGTCGCTCGAGCGACGGGAGCGCGGTTCGGACGCCAATGCCGGATAGCTGGGAGTGGCATCTGCGTGGTTTAACGCGTCGGGTTCACAGTCGGTTGACGTGTGATGAAACGCGCCACTGGATTGTCATCCGGGCCGCTTTGCGCGCCCCCACGGCGCGCGCGGCGGCAACTCGCGGGTCTCGCCGGGCGACAGGCCGAGCGCGAACACGTCGAGCGCGCCGATGCCGACGCGGATGAGACGCAGCGTCGGGAAACCGACGGCCGCGGTCATTCGCCGCACCTGGCGGTTCTTGCCCTCGGCGATCTCGAGCTCGATCCAGGTCGTCGGAATCGCCGCGCGGTAGCGGACCGGCGGGTTGCGCGGCCAGAGCGTCTCGGGCGGCGTGACGAAGCGCGCGCGGCACGGGCGGCTCACGTAGTCGCCGAGATCGACGCCGCGCTCGAGCGCCGCGAGCGCGGCCGCGTCCGGCGCGCCCTCGACCTGCGCCCAGTAGCGTTTGACGAGCTTGTGGCGCGGCTCGGCGATCTTCGCCTGCAGCGCGCCGTCGTCGGTGAGCAGAAGCAGCCCCTCGCTGTCGGCGTCGAGGCGGCCCGCCGGGTAGACATCGGGCGTCTTCACCCAGTCGCCGAGCGACGCGCGGGTTTCGTGCGGGGAGAACTGGCAGATCGTGCCGAACGGCTTGTTGAGGGCGATGAGGCGCATGAGGCAAGGCTCGCGAGGGGACGGGCGGCGCGACGCGGGCCGCGTTCTATGGCAAATGGCGGAATCTTAATGCATAATACGGAACGGCAAGTCTTTTGTCTTATATAAGACTTGCGCGAGTCCCGCGCACCGGATTCGCGCCGCCTTGCGCCGCGAGAGCGCTAGAATAGCGGCTCGCCGTCGCGGACGCAGGGCCGGCGCCGCGCGCGCCCGGCCGCGCACAACCAGATACCCACCAGCCCAGCCATATCACTGGAGTCGATCATGCCGTATCAGCACATCAAGGTCCCGGAAGGCGGTGACAAGATCACCGTCAACAAGGATTTCTCGCTCAACGTTTCCGATCAGCCGATCATCCCTTACATCGAGGGCGACGGCACGGGCTTCGACATCACGCCGGTGATGATCAAGGTCGTCGACGCGGCGGTCGAGAAGGCGTACGGCGGCAAGAAGAAGATCCACTGGATGGAGATCTACGCCGGCGAGAAGGCGACGAAGATCTACGGCCCGGACGTGTGGCTGCCGGAAGAGACGCTGCAGGTGCTGAAGGAATACGTCGTGTCGATCAAGGGGCCGCTCACGACCCCGGTCGGCGGCGGCATCCGCTCGCTGAACGTCGCGCTGCGCCAGGATCTCGACCTGTACGTCTGCCTGCGCCCGGTCCAGTACTTCAAAGGCGTGCCGTCGCCGGTGCGCGCGCCGGAAAAGACCGACATGGTGATCTTCCGCGAGAACTCGGAAGACATCTACGCCGGCATCGAATGGGCTGCCGAATCCGAGCAGGCGAAGAAGCTCATCAAGTTCCTGCAGGACGAGATGGGCGTGAAGAAGATCCGCTTCCCGGAAACGTCGGGCATCGGCATCAAGCCCGTGTCGACGGAAGGCACCGAGCGTCTCGTGCGCAAGGCGATCCAGTACGCGATCGACAACAACCGCAAGTCGGTCACGCTCGTGCACAAGGGCAACATCATGAAGTTCACGGAAGGCCTGTTCCGTGACGCCGGCTACGCGCTCGCGCAGAAGGAATTCGGCGCCGAGCTGATCGACGGCGGCCCGTGGATGCGCGTCAAGAACCCGAAGACGGGCGGCGAGATCGTGATCAAGGATTCGATCGCCGACGCGTTCCTGCAGCAGATCCTGCTGCGTCCGGCCGAGTACGACGTGATCGCGACGCTGAACCTGAACGGCGACTACATCTCGGACGCGCTCGCCGCGCAAGTCGGCGGCATCGGCATCGCGCCGGGCGCGAACCTGTCGGATTCGGTCGCGATGTTCGAAGCCACGCACGGCACGGCGCCGAAGTACGCGGGCAAGGACTACGTGAACCCGGGTTCGGAAATCCTGTCGGCCGAAATGATGCTGCGCCACCTCGGCTGGACCGAAGCGGCCGACGTCATCATTGCCGCGATGGAAAAGTCGATCCAGCAGAAGCGCGTCACGTACGACTTCGCGCGCCTGATGGAAGGCGCGACGCAAGTGTCGTGCTCGGGCTTCGGTCAGGTGCTGATCGAAAACATGCAGTAAGCGCGTCGGCGTAGCCGATGTCGAGCGACACCCCGGCGGGCCGCGTGCCTGCCGGGGTGTTTCGTTTTGGTGCGGCGCGTGCGCGTTGTCAGCAAAGCGGCGCGCAGTGTGCGCGCCGACTGGTGTATCGTCGGAATCTCCGTTTCGGCGACACAGGGATGAATCGATCGATGTTGCGCAGACACTTTCTCTCAAGCGCGCTCGCGGCCGCCGCGGCGTCGCTCTTTGCGCGCGGCGCGTTCGCCGCGGGCCACGCGATGGATGGCATGAAAGGCATGGAGGGGATGGACGACATGCCGGACATGTCGCCCGCGCCGGCTCGCGCGCGGCACGGCAAGCCGGCGGCGCCGGCCGCGCTCGCGGCCGCCGACGCGCTGCCCGCGGGCGCGCCGCTCGCCGCGCTGCGCGTGCTCGCGAACGAGAGCCGCGAGCCGGGCGCGTTCCGCGCGACGCTCGTCGCGCAGCCCGTTGCGCGCGCGCTCTTGCCGGGCGTCGCAGCGACGACGTTCTGGCAGTTCGGCGCGGGCGCGCACGGGCCCGCGGTCGGCCCGCTCATCGACGTGCGCGAAGGCGATACGGTCGAGATCCGCTTCGTCAACCGGCTGCCGCAGCCGTCGACGATCCACTGGCACGGTTTGCCCGTGCCGCCCGACCAGGACGGCAATCCATCCGATCTCGTCGCGCCGGGCGCGACGCGCGTCTATCGCTTCACGCTGCCGAAGGGGAGCGCGGGCACGTACTGGTATCACCCGCATCCGCACATGGCGACAGCCGAGCAGGTATTTCGCGGGCTCGCGGGGCCGTTCGTCGTGCGCGCGCCCGACGACCCGCTCGCCGGCTGGCCCGAGCGGCATCTGTTCGTGTCCGACCTGAAGCTGGCGCGCGACGGCGCGATTGCGCCGAACGACATGATGGACTGGATGAACGGTCGCCAAGGTCAGTTCGTGCTCGTCAACGGTGCGCGGCGGCCGCGCATTTCGCTCACTGGCGACGAGCGCTGGCGCGTATGGAATGCATGCAGCGCGCGCTATCTGCGCATTGCGTTCGACGACGGGCGCGCGTTCGCGCACGTCGGCACCGACGGCGGCCTGCTCGACGCGCCGCGCGACGTGACGTCGCTGTTGCTCGCGCCGGGCGAGCGCGCCGAGCTCGTCGTGCGCGCGGGCGACCGTGCGTCGCGCGCGGCGCTGATGGCGCTCGAGTACGAGCGCGGCAAGATGGCGATGTCGGATGCCGCGCACGGCAGCCTGCCGCCCGATCCCGCGCTGCCGCTTGCCGACGTCGCATTCGAGCCCGCCGCTCCGCGCGCGTTGCCCGATCGGCTGCGCGCGGTGCCCGCGCTCGGCGAGCCGGTTGCGCGCAAGGAAGTCGTGTTCGGCGAGCAGATGGACATGGCCGCGATGATGCGCGCGGACGCGCGGGGCCGACCGGCCGGCATGCGCTTCATGGTGAACGGCACGACGTTCGAGCCGCATCGCGCGACGTTGACGAGCCGGCGCGGCGACGTCGAATCGTGGACGATTCGCAACGAAACCGACATGGACCATCCGTTCCATCTGCACGGCACGCAATTCCAGGTCGTCGAGCGCGAGCTCGACGGAAAGACGATGCCCGAGCCTTATCGCGCGTGGCGCGACACGGTGAACGTTCGGAAGGGCGAGCGTGTGCGGATTGTCACGACACAGACGGAGCGCGGCGAGCGGATGTTCCACTGCCACATCCTCGAGCACGAGGATCTCGGGATGATGGGAACGCTGAAAGTCGTTTGAAATGGGCGGCGGCCAAGGGAGGGCGAGCGCATGCGCGTGCTCGCTGCGACGCTCGGGCGCTGCGCGGGCGGGCGAAAAAAACCCGGCTGGAAGCCGGGTTTTCATTTCTGATCCAGACGGCCCTCAAGCAGCTTGGATGTTCGACGCTTGCTTACCCTTCGGGCCTTGCACTACCTCGAAGCTGACCTTTTGGCCTTCCTTCAGGGTCTTGAAGCCCTGCATGTTGATCGCCGAGAAATGTGCAAACAGATCTTCGCCGCCTTCGTCGGGCGTGATGAAACCGAAGCCCTTCGCGTCATTGAACCATTTGACAATACCAGTTGCCATACCTACTTCCCCTGTCACACAGTCGCTACTTACAACGAGCACGCTCGAAAAGCTAAACGACCTGCATACGCAGCCGTTCCCCCCTCACAAGCTCACCTCGGCCTCTTTCATTTGTCAAAGACAAATTGAAAAAAGTGCCAGCTTGATTGTTGGCGCTCTTTAATTGAGTGTCAAGAAAATTTTTAGACGTATACGGGGACGTTGTAAAGAACCCATTTTCAGGGTTTATCCCGCTTTGCTTTGCAGCATCGGAGCGAGCGAGGGGGCTTGAAAAGTCGCATAATCGTCGCACATACCAGGCTCGAGTGACGGGCGTTCGAGGTCGTGCGCGTTGTGGGATACTCGATCCATGCATGGTGCGCGGGTGGCATGCCGCATGCTTGCACATCGAACGGGAGCCGGCCCCGCAGCCGGCTCCCGTTCGATGTGAGAGGGACGCTGCCGCACGTGGGGAGCCGGGGAGGGCGCCGGCTGGTCAGTCGGTTAATGACAGGATTGCGGGCCTGTCCGAGTTGTTTAGAATGGGTGTATGGCGATTATCCCGGACAAGCAGGACAGCACCGTCCTGGAACGCAAGGAGCAGAAGCTCAAGCCGCCTTCGATGTACAAGGTGGTGCTCCTGAACGACGACTTCACGCCAATGGAATTCGTGGTGATGATCGTGCAGGAGTATTTCAGGAAAGATCGCGAGACGGCCACACAGATTATGCTGAAGGTGCATCGCGAAGGGCGGGGGGTTTGTGGGGTCTATACGCGAGACATCGCGTCGACCAAAGTCGAGCAAGTCGTTACCCATGCGCGGCAGGCCGGGCATCCGCTGCAGTGCGTGATGGAGGAAGCATGATTGCCCAGGAATTGGAAGTCAGCCTGCACATGGCGTTCATGGAAGCGCGCCAGGCGCGGCATGAGTTCATTACGGTCGAGCATCTTTTGTTGGCCCTGCTGGATAATCCGACGGCAGCCGAGGTGTTGCGCGCGTGCGCGGCGAACATCGAGGATCTGCGGCAGAACCTGCGCAACTTCATCCACGACAACACGCCGACCGTTCCCGGCACCGACGACGTCGACACGCAGCCGACACTCGGCTTTCAGCGCGTGATCCAGCGCGCGATCATGCACGTGCAGTCGACCTCGAACGGCAAGAAGGAAGTCACGGGCGCGAACGTGCTCGTCGCGATCTTCGGCGAGAAGGATTCGCACGCCGTCTACTATCTGCAACAGCAGGGCGTGACGCGCCTCGACGTCGTCAACTTCATTTCGCACGGCATCGCGAAGACGAGCAGCAGCGAATCCGCGAAGCCCGCCGACGCGAACGCCGAAGGCGAGGACGCGAGCACGCAGAAGGAAACGCCGCTCGCGCAGTTCACGCAGAACCTGAACCAGATGGCGAAGGACGGCCGCATCGATCCGCTCATCGGGCGCGAGTCCGAGGTCGAGCGCGTCGTGCAGGTGCTCTGCCGCCGCCGCAAGAACAATCCGCTGCTCGTCGGCGAGGCGGGCGTCGGCAAGACGGCGATCGCCGAAGGCCTCGCGTATCGCATCACGCGCGGCGAGGTGCCCGACATCCTCGCGAACGCGCAGGTGTATTCGCTCGACATGGGCGCGCTGCTCGCGGGCACGAAGTACCGCGGCGATTTCGAGCAGCGTCTGAAGACGGTGTTGAAGGAGCTGAAGGAGCGTCCGCACGCGATTCTCTTCATCGACGAGATCCACACGCTGATCGGCGCGGGCGCCGCGTCGGGCGGCACGCTCGACGCGTCGAACCTGCTGAAGCCGGCGCTGTCGTCGGGCACGCTCAAGTGCATTGGAGCGACGACGTTCACCGAATATCGCGGCATCTTCGAAAAGGATGCGGCGCTGTCGCGGCGCTTCCAGAAGATCGACGTGACCGAGCCGAGCGTCGAGCAGACGGTCGCGATCCTGCGCGGCCTGAAATCTCGCTTCGAGGAGCATCACGGCGTCAAGTATTCGTCGGGCGCGCTGTCGGCCGCGGCCGAACTGTCGGCGCGCTTCATCACCGATCGTCATCTGCCCGACAAGGCGATCGACGTGATCGACGAGGCGGGCGCCGCGCAGCGCGTGCTGCCGAAGTCGAAGCAGAAGAAGACGATCGGCAAGAGCGAGATCGAGGAAATCATCTCGAAGATCGCGCGCATTCCGCCGCAGAGCGTGTCGCAGGACGACCGCAGCAAGCTGCAGACGCTCGATCGCGACCTGAAGAGCGTCGTGTTCGGCCAGGACCCGGCGATCGACGCGCTCGCGTCCGCGATCAAGATGGCGCGCGCGGGACTCGGCAAGCTCGACAAGCCGATCGGCGCGTTCCTGTTCTCCGGCCCGACGGGCGTCGGCAAGACCGAAGTGGCGCGCCAGCTCGCGTTCACGCTCGGCATCGAGCTGATTCGCTTCGACATGTCGGAATACATGGAGCGTCACGCGGTGAGCCGCCTGATCGGCGCGCCGCCCGGATACGTCGGGTTCGACCAGGGCGGGTTGCTGACCGAGGCAGTCACGAAGAAGCCGCACTGCGTGCTGCTGCTCGACGAGATCGAGAAGGCGCATCCGGACATCTTCAACGTGCTGCTGCAGGTGATGGATCACGGCACGCTGACGGACAACAACGGCCGCAAGGCGGATTTCCGCAACGTCATCATCATCATGACGACGAACGCGGGCGCGGAGTCGATGCAGAAGGCGACGATCGGCTTCACGACGCGGCGCGAAGTGGGCGACGAGATGGCGGACATCAAGCGCCTGTTCACGCCCGAGTTCCGCAACCGGCTCGATGCGACGATCAGCTTCCGTGCGCTCGATGAGGAAATCATCATGCGCGTGGTCGACAAGTTCCTGATCCAGCTCGAGGAGCAACTGCACGAGAAGAAGGTCGACGCGCTCTTCACCGACGCGTTGCGCAAGCATCTCGCGAAGCACGGCTTCGACCCGCTGATGGGCGCGCGGCCGATGCAGCGGCTGATTCAGGACACGATCCGGCGCGCGCTCGCCGACGAGCTGCTGTTCGGCAAGCTCGTGAACGGCGGCCACGTGACGGTCGACGTCGACGAGGACGACAAGGTGCTGCTGTCGTTCGACAAGACGGCGACGCCGCCCAGCAAGCCGAACGAAGAGGCGGTCGAAGTCGAATAATCGCAGGTTCAAAACGTTTCGCATGAACGGCGCGGGAAGTCTTCCGCGCCGTTTCGCTTTATTTGCGGCAGATAAAAGGTACGGAAGCAGGAGTCTGGTTTGACACAACAACAACGGACGTTCGACTTGATCGTCGAACGCGAGAAGGGCCTGCGGCGCGGGCTCTCGTCGGCTCAGATGGCGATGATCGCGATCGGAGGCGCGATCGGAACGGGCCTCTTTCTGGGCAGCGGCTTCGCGATCGGGCTAGCGGGGCCGGGCGTGCTGGTGTCATATGCGATCGGCGCGCTGATCGCGCTGCTGCTGATGGGCGCGCTCGCGGAGATGACCGTCGCGCATCCGACGTCCGGGTCGTTCGGCGCGTATGCCGAGCACTACGTCGGCCCGCTCGCGGGATTTCTCGTCCGCTATGCATACTGGTCGGCCGTCGTGTTCGCGGTCGGCACCGAGGTGAGTGCGATCGCCGTCTTCATGAAGTACTGGTATCCGGGCGTGCCCGGCTGGTATTGGGTCGTCGGCTTTTCGGCCGCGCTGATCGTGGTCAACATGACGAGCGTCACGCTCTACGGCGTCGTCGAATACGTGTTCTCGATGCTGAAGATCGCCGCGATCGTCATGTTCATCGCGCTCGGCGCGTACTTTGTCGCGACGGCGCCCGCGTCGTCCGGCATCGGATTCGCGAATTATTCGGCGCACGGCGGCTTCTTCCCGAAAGGCTTCTCGGGCGCGTGGGTTGCGGTGATCGTCGCGATTTTCAGCTATATGAGCATCGAAACGGTCGCGATCGCGGCGGGCGAGGCGCGCGATCCGCAGCGCGCGGTGTCGCGCGCGTTTCGATCGACCGTGTTCCGCCTCGTGCTGTTCTATCTGCTCACGCTCGCGCTGATGCTCGCGATCGTGCCGTGGACGCAGGCCGGCACCGACGAAAGCCCGTTCGTCAAGGTGATGGCCGCGACGCACGTGCCGTATGCGGCGGGCGTCATCAATTTCGTCGTGCTCGTCGCCGCGCTGTCCGCGATGAACAGCCAGTTGTACGTGACGACGCGGATGATGTTCAGCCTGTCGCGCGCGCGGCTCGCGCCCGCGATGTTCGGGCGCGTCGGCGCGAACGGCGTGCCGCTGGCGGCGCTCGTCGTGTCGTCGAGCGGCGTCGCGGTAGCGGCCGTGCTGGTCGCGCTGTATCCGGAGACCGCGTTCACGCTGCTGATGGCGATCGCGATGTTCGGCGCGTTGTTCACGTGGTTGATGATCTTCGTCACGCATCTGTGCTTTCGCGCACGCTATCGTGGCCCCGCACCCGCGTTCCGCATGTGGCTGCATCCGGCGGGCAGTCTGGCGGGCGTGGCGCTCGTCGGCGCGGTGCTCGTGACGACTGCGTTCACGCGCGAGTTCAGAATGACGATGATGGTCGGCGTTGCGTTCATCGTGCTGCTGACGCTCGCCTATCGGCTGCATTACCGCGCGCGGCACATCTGGCGAGAGACAGCATGACGACGAGAAAGACGAGCGACGCATCCGATGTCGACCCCGCGACGGCCGCGCGGGCGAGCAGGCTCGTGCGCATGAAGAAGCGCACGGTGCTGGCTGCGCTGGGCGCGCTCGCCGGCCCGTTTGGCGCAGCGTTCGCGGCGTCGAGCAGCTCCGCTGTTCCTCTCCTCGACACGACACCCTGGCTCGCGAGCGTGCAGGCGCCGAAGACTCCGTTCTTCACGCGCGAGCCAGATGCGCAAGGCGCGTCGTTCCACTTCACGAACAGCGGCCATTACGTCGCGAAGGGGCGCGAGGTCGTCGTCAGCGAAACGGCGGAAGGCGATATGTGGCAGGGCGGGATGGTGCATGCGACGTACATCGACGGCGCGGGCGCCGAGACGTCCGGATGGCTCGTGCGCTCGCATCTGCGGCAGGCGACGAAACCCGCGCCGCCGTCCGCGTGGGACGGCCGCTGGCGCAGCAGCGCGGGCGCGCGTCGGCTCATCGTGCACGGCGATCGCATCAGCTATTCGTTTGCCGGCGGCGGCGCGGGCGGCGCGCAGTCGCGCGTCGAGATGCTGCTGCGGATGCGGCCCGTGTCGGGTGACGAAGCGAAGCTGTCGCGCATGCCGGCGTCGGACGGCGTGTGCGATCTCGACGTGCGGCGTCTCGGCGACTATCTTGTCGTGTCGGCGCGTGATTGTTTCATCCTGGGCGCGAATCCTGAGGGAATCCTGCGCAGGCAGCAATAACGCGCATGCTGGAACCGGCATGTTCGCGCACCGCGCATGCGGGTTAACACTCTCTTAAGCGACCGTTCTCTAGCATTCGGGTCTCGTGCCGCATTGCGGCGAATGAACTGTTCCGAATTCCTTCGAGAGGCTCGCATGAACAAACTCCCTGCGATCACGCTCGCATTCTGGGTAATGAAGATCTGCGCGACGACGCTCGGTGAAACCGGCGGCGATCTGCTGTCGATGACGCTCGACGTCGGCTACGCGTACAGCTCGCTGATCCTGTTCTCGTTCTTCATCGTCACGCTCGCCGCGCAGCTCGCGACGACGCGCTACCGCCCGGCGATCTACTGGGCGGTGATCGTCGCGACGAGCACGGCCGGCACGACGATGTCCGACTTCATGGACCGCTCGCTCGGCCTCGGCTATGCGGCGGGCTCGGGCATCCTCATCGCGATCCTGCTGACGATCTTCGCGGTGTGGCGCCTGCAGGGCGAATCGCTCGCCGTGACCGAGATTCGCACGCGCAAGGTCGAGGTGCTCTACTGGATCGCGATTCTGTTCTCGAACACGCTCGGCACCGCGCTCGGCGATTTTCTCGCCGACAGCTCGGGCCTCGGCTTCGCGGGCGGCGCGTTCCTGATCGGCGGCCTGCTCGCGGTGATCGTGCTTGCCGCGTACTTCACGAACGTGTCGAAGGTGTTCCTGTTCTGGGCGGCGTTCGTGCTCACGCGGCCGTTCGGCGCGACGGTCGGCGATCTGTTGACGAAGCCCGTCGCGAAGGGCGGACTCGGCTTCGGCACCGTCGGCTCGTCGGCGATTCTCGCGGGCGTGCTGATCGCGCTCGTGATTTATGCGAGCGCCGGCGAAGCGAAGCGGCAGAAGCGGGAGCGGGCGGCGAACGTGGCGCGGCAGCCGCGCGTCGGTTGGGAGGAACGCGCCGCGCTCGAGGATTGAGCGGCGGCCCGACGGAAACGGGAATGAGGCGGCGGGCGAGCGTGCGGGGCAGCCGGACCAGGCGAGGCCCCGCACGCGGCCGGTCAGTGGCGGCCGGTGCTGCCGAAGCCGCCCGCGCCGCGCTCGCTTTGCGCGAAGTCGTCGACGACGTTGAACGTCGCCTGCACGACCGGCACGATCACGAGCTGCGCGAGGCGCTCGAACGGGTTCAGCACGAACTCGGTCTGGCCGCGGTTCCACGTCGAGATCATCAGCTCGCCCTGGTAGTCCGAATCGATGAGGCCGACGAGGTTGCCGAGCACGATGCCGTGCTTGTGGCCGAGGCCCGAGCGCGGCAGGATCAGCGCCGCGTGGCCGGGATCGGCGAGATGGATCGCGAGGCCCGTCGGCACGAGCGCCGTGTCGCCCGGCTTCAGCGTGACGGGCGCGTCGAGGCACGCGCGCAGGTCGAGGCCCGCGCTGCCCGTCGTCGCGTATTTCGGCAGGTAGTCGCGCATGCGCGCGTCGAGAATCTTCAGATCGAGTTTCATGCGGCGGAAGTCGGTGACGAGGGTTGAGAGTGGCGTGGCGCGGCGCGGCCGCGGCAATGCGTCAGATGAGGCTCGTGTCGGGCAGGCGCTTCGCGATCTCGGCGACGATCGCGTGCGCGAGCGTCATCTTGTCGGCGCGCGGCAGCCGCGTCGTGCCGCCCGCTTCGAACAGCACGACTTCGTTGTCGTCGAGGCCGAACGTGAGCGGCCCGAGATTGCCGATCAGGAGCGGCACGTTCTTGCGCACGCGCTTTTCTTCGCCGTGCACGTCGAGATCGCCGCTTTCCGCCGCGAAGCCGACGCAGTAGGGCGCATCGGGCAGCGCGGCGACTGTCGCGAGGATGTCGGGGTTCTCGACGAACGTGAGCGCCGGCATCCTGTGGTCGGCGGTCTTCTTGATCTTGTGCTCGGCGGGCTGCGCGGCGCGCCAGTCGGCGACCGCGGCGACCGCGATGAACACGTCCGTGTCCGGCACCGCGTTCAGCACCGCATCGTACATCTGCTGCGCGGTCTGCACGTCCTCGCGGTACACGCCCCACGGCGTCGGCAGATGGACGGGGCCCGAGACGAGATGCACGTCGGCGCCCGCCTGCTGCGCGGCGCGCGCGAGCGCGAAGCCCATCTTGCCGCTCGAGCGGTTCGTCAGGCCGCGAACCGGATCGAGTGGTTCGAACGTCGGGCCGGCCGTGATCAGCACGCGGCGATGCGCGAACACCTTCGGCTGGAAATGCGTGACGATCGCTTCAAAGATCGCCTCCGGCTCGAGCATCCGGCCGTCGCCGACTTCGCCGCACGCCTGCGCGCCCGAATCGGGGCCGAGCACCGCGACGCCGTCGTGGCGCAGTTGCGCGACGTTGCGCTGCGTTGCCGGGTTCTGCCACATCTGGCGGTTCATCGCGGGCACGACGAGCAGCGGGCAGTCGCGCGCGATGCACAGCGTCGACAGCAGATCGTCGGCGAAGCCGTGCGCGAGCTTCGCGAGGACGTCGGTCGACGCGGGCGCGATCACGATCGCGTCGGCTTCGCGCGACAGATCGATGTGCGCCATGTTGTTCGGCATCCGCGCGTCCCACTGGCTCGTGTAGACGGGGCGGCCGGACAGCGCCTGCATCGTGACGGGGGTGATGAACTGCGTCGCGGCTTCCGTCATCACGACCTGCACGGTCGCGCCCGCCTTCGTCAGAAGACGCGTGAGCTCGGCGATCTTGTAGCAGGCGATGCCGCCCGAGAGGCCGAGGACGAGGTGTTTTCCTGCGAGTTCTGCGTGTGCCAACTGAGGCCTCCGAAAGCACGTGGGGCCGGCGCGCGCCGGCCCCTGCGCGAAGTGTATGCGCTTAGCGCGCGCCGCGCACGCGACGCAGCTCGTCGTAGATGAGCAGCACCGCGCCCACCGTGATCGCGGAGTCGGCGAGGTTGAACGCGGGCCAGTGCCACGCGCCGACGTGGAAGTCGAGGAAGTCGATCACGTGGCCGTAGATCAGGCGGTCGATCACGTTGCCGAGCGCGCCGCCGAGAATCAGCGCGAGCGACAGGCTGAAGAGCCGCTGGTGGCCGTGGCGCTTGAGCAGATAGCAGATCGCGAGCGTCGCGCCGATGCCGAGCGCGGTGAATGCCCAGCGTTGCCAGCCGCCCGCCGTCGCGAGAAAGCCGAACGCGGCGCCGCGATTGTAGATCAGCGTCAGGTTGAAGAACGGCGTGAGCGCGTGCATCGCGCCGTACGCGAACGTCTTGAGCACAGCGATCTTCGTCAACTGATCGAACAGGATCACGATCAGCGAGATGCCGAGCCACGGCGCGAGCGCGCCGCCCGCGGATTTCGACTGGATCTTCGCCATTTACGCAGCGCTCCGGGTTTCGCCGTTTTCGAACAGGTTGGAGAAGCAGCGGCCGCAGAGCGTCGGATGATCGGCGTGCGAGCCGACGTCCTCGCGGTAGTGCCAGCAGCGCTCGCACTTCTGGTACGTCGACGCCGCGACTTCGACGCTTTCGTCGTCTTGCGCATCGACCTTCACGACCGTCGCCGCCGACGTGATCAGCACGAACTTCAGATCGTCGCCGAGGCTCGCGAGCGCGTCGTAGCGCTCGCCTGACGCGCGCACTTCGACTTGCGCCTGCAGCGACGAGCCGATCCGGTTCGCGGTGCGCGCTTCCTCGAGCGCCTTCGTCACGTTGCCGCGCACGTCGCGCAGCAGCGCCCACTTCGCGACGAGCGCGTCGGCGTCCGCGACTTCCGGATACGCGTAATAGGTTTCGGTGAAGACCGTGTCGCTTTGCGGCTGGAACACGCGCCATGCTTCCTCCGCCGTGAACGACAGGAACGGCGCGAGCACGCGCAACAGGCCCTGCGTCACGTGGTAGAGCGCCGTCTGCGCGGAGCGGCGCGCGTTCGACGCGGGCGCGCTCGTGTACAGGCGGTCCTTCAGCACGTCGAGATAGAAGCCGCCCAAGTCTTCCGAGCAGAACGTCTGCAGTTTCGCGACGACCGGGTGGAACTCGTACTTCTCGTAATGCGCGAGCAGCTCGGTCTGCAACTGCGCGGCGAACGCAACCGCGTAGCGGTCGATCTCGAGCCATTGCCCGGCGGGCAGCGCGTCCTTCACGTAATCGAAATCCGACAGGTTCGCGAGCAGGAAGCGCAGCGTATTGCGGATCCGGCGATAGCCTTCCGTCACGCGCTTGAGAATTTCCTCGGAGATCGCGAGCTCGCCCGAATAGTCGGTCGACGCGATCCACAGGCGAATGATCTCCGCGCCGAGGCGGTTCGCGACTTCATGCGGATCGATCCCGTTGCCGAGCGACTTGCTCATCTTGCGGCCTTCGCCGTCGACCGTGAAGCCGTGCGTGAGGAGGCCCTTGTACGGCGCGCGGCCGTCGAGCATCGACGCGGTCAGCAGCGACGAATGGAACCAGCCGCGGTGCTGGTCCGAGCCTTCGAGATACAGATCGGCCGGGAACTGCAACTGAT
Source organism: Burkholderia sp. MSMB1589WGS (assembly GCF_001636105.1). NCBI lineage: Bacteria > Pseudomonadati > Pseudomonadota > Betaproteobacteria > Burkholderiales > Burkholderiaceae > Burkholderia > Burkholderia sp. MSMB1589WGS. The sequence goes on along the minus strand of NZ_LNJT01000006.1, from coordinate 493,954 downwards.
CCTTGTGCGAGCCGCGCAGCACGTGCCAGTGCGTCGTGCCCGAATCGAACCAGACGTCGAGCGTGTCGCGGTTCTTTTCGTACAGGTTCGCGTCGTCGCCGATCAGCTCGCGCGCGTCGAGCGTCTGCCACGCCTCGATGCCCTGCTTCTCGACGCGCTGCGCGACGGCTTCCAGCAGCTCGAGCGTGCGCGGATGCAGCTCGCCCGTTTCCTTGTGGACGAAGAACGCCATCGGCACGCCCCATTGGCGCTGGCGCGACAGCGTCCAGTCGGGGCGGTTCGCGATCATCGCGTGCAGGCGCTGCTTGCCCCACGACGGATAGAACGCGGTCGCGTCGACCGCGTCGAGCGCGGTTTCGCGCAGCGTCTGGCCGCCGGCGGCCGGCTGCGTGTCCATGCCGGCGAACCATTGCGACGTCGCGCGGTAGATGATCGGCGTCTTGTGGCGCCAGCAGTGCATGTAGCTGTGCGAGTAGTGCTCGTTGCGCAGCAGCGAGCCCGCTGCCTTCAGCGCGTCGACGATCTTCGGATTCGCGTCCCAGATCGTGAGCCCGCCGAACAGCGGCAGCGATTCGATGTAGCGGCCGTCGCCCATCACCGGGTTGATGATGTCGGAATCGGTCATCCCGTGCGACTTGCACGACGCGAAGTCCTCGACGCCGTATGCGGGCGACGAGTGGACGACGCCCGTGCCGGTGTCGGTCGTCACGTAGTCGCCGAGATAGACGGGCGACGTGCGCTTGTAGCCCGGGTGCGCGGAGGCGAGCGGGTGGTGGAAGCGCAGGTTCGCGAGCTTGTCGCCGCGCGCCGTCGCTACCACGCTGCCCGTGAGGCCGAAGTCCTTCATGCACGCTTCGACGCGCTCCTCGGCGAGGATGAGCAGGCCGCGCTCGGTGTCGACGAGCGCGTAGACGACGTCCGGATGCAGGTTGAGCGCCTGGTTCGCGGGGATGGTCCACGGCGTCGTGGTCCAGATCACGATCCCGCCTTCGGCGCGCGGCAGCGCGCTCAGCCCGAACGCATGCGCGGTCTTCGCGGGCTCGGCGAACGCGAACAGCACGTCGATCGTCGGATCGGTGCGGTCCTTGTATTCGACTTCCGCCTCGGCAAGCGCGGAGCCGCAGTCGAAGCACCAGTTCACGGGCTTCAGGCCGCGGTACACGTAGCCCTTCTCGATGATCTTGCCGAGCGCGCGGATTTCCTCCGCCTCGTTCTGGAAGTTCATCGTCTTGTACGGGTTGCTCCAGTCGCCGAGCACGCCGAGGCGCTTGAAGCCCGTCTTCTGCTTCTCGATCTGCTCGGTTGCGTACGCGCGCGCCTTTTCCATCACCTCGGCGGCGGGCAGCGACTTGCCGAACTGCTTCTCGATCTGGATCTCGATCGGCATCCCGTGGCAGTCCCAGCCGGGCACGTACGGCGCGTCGAAGCCTGCCATGTTGCGCGACTTCACGACCATGTCCTTCAGGATCTTGTTGACCGCGTGGCCGAGGTGAATGTCGCCGTTCGCGTACGGCGGGCCGTCGTGCAGGATGAACTTCGGGCGGCCCTGGCTCGCCGCGCGGATCTTCTCGTAGACGCCGCGCGCCTCCCAGTCCTTCACCCATTGCGGCTCGCGCTTCGGGAGGTCGCCGCGCATCGGGAACGGCGTGTCGAGCAGGTTGACCGGATACTTGGCCTGCGGTTTCGAATCGGCTTTCTTGTTGCTCATGTCGGGATCGCTGTGAAATCTGGGGGACGCTCGCGCGTCATGAAATCGGTGAGGCGGGCGCGGGTTTCGGCGGCGCGGCGCGGGCGGCGCCCGTGCGGGCGCGGCGCCGGTCAGCTAATTCGGTCGGTGGCCGACGTCGCGAAGCCGGTGGCGCGGCTGCCCGGCGCGCGGCCATGCTCGGCGAAGTACGCGCGCGTGTCGACGACGTCCTGCGCGATCGCGCGCGCGAGCGTCTCGAGATCGACGAATTTCGCCTCGTCGCGCAGCTTCTTCAGGAATTCGACGCGAACGAGCTTGCCGTAGGCGTCGCCGTGCCAGTCGAGCAGGTGCACCTCGAGCAGCACGCGGCCGGAATCGTCGATGGTCGGCCGCACGCCGAGGCTCGCGACGCCCGGCAGCGGCTCGGGCGCGATGCCGTGCACATGCACGACGAAGATGCCGGACAGCGCCGGGCGCTTGTGCGCGATCGGCAGGTTCAGCGTCGGGAAGCCGAGGTCGCGGCCGAGCTTCAGGCCGTGCGTGACGTGGCCGCTGATCGCGTAGCCGTGGCCGAGCGCGCGCGCGGCCGCGCCGAGGTCGCCCGCCGCGAGCGCGGCGCGCACGCCGGAGCTCGAGATCCGCGCGCCGTCGGCGTCGGCGAGCGTTTCCATCTGCTCGACCTCGAAGCCGAAGCGCTCGCCCGCCGCCTTCAGCGACGCGAAATTGCCCGCGCGCTTCGCGCCGTAGCAGAAGTCGTCGCCGACCATGATCCAGCGGGTGTGCAGCCCGTGGACGAGCGTGCGCTCGACGAACGCCTCGGGCGACTGGCTCGCGAACGTATGGTTGAAGTGCTCGACGACCACGCGGTCGACACCGTGCTCGCGCAGCGCCTCGAGCTTGTCGCGCAGCATCGCGATGCGCGGCGGCGCGCTCGCCGGATTGAAGAACTCGCGCGGGTGCGGCTCGAACGTCATCACGCACACGGGCAGCCCGCGCGCGTCCGCCGCCGCGCGCACGCGCGCGAGCAGGGCCTGGTGGCCGCGATGGACACCGTCGAAGTTGCCGATCGTCAGCGCGCACGGGGCGCGGCTCTCGGCGTTGGGCAGGCCGCGGAAGACTTTCACGATAGCGGGTGACAGCGTGGGGGAAAGCGCGGCCGGATGCCGCAAAGCAAAAGATTATAAACGTTCGGGCGGCCGGGCGGCTCAGGATGCCGGAAACGGCAGGGCCGAATGGTAAAATCCCGCGGATGAAAAAACTCGTCATCCTGATTTCCGGCCGCGGCAGCAACATGGAGGCCATCGTACGCGCTTGCGCGCGCGAGGGCTGGCCTGCCGAGGTCGCCGCCGTGATCTCCAACCGGCCGGACGCCGCCGGCCTCGAATTCGCGGCGTCGCACGGCATTGCGACGGCCGTCGTCGACCACCGCGCGTTCGACGGCCGCGACAGCTTCGACGCGGCGCTCGCCGTCGAGGTCGACCGCTTCGCCCCCGATCTCATCGTGCTCGCCGGCTTCATGCGCATCCTCACGCCGGCCTTCGTCGCCAAATATGAGGGACGGATGCTGAACATCCATCCGTCGCTGCTGCCGAGCTTCAAGGGCATCCACACGCACCAGCAGGCGCTCGACGCGGGCGTCGCGCTGCACGGCGCGTCCGTCCACTTCGTGATTCCGGAGCTCGACAGCGGCGCGATCGTTGCGCAGGCGGCGGTGCCCGTCGTCGCGGGCGACGACGCCGGCGCGCTCGCCGCGCGCGTGCTCGCCGCCGAGCACGTGCTGTATCCGCGCGCGGTGCGCTGGTTCGTCGAAGGGAAGCTGCGTCTCGACGCGGGGCGCGCGATCGTCGCGCCCGACGAGGCGCGCTGGCTGTTCGCGGATGCGATCGACACGTCGACGAGCGAGGGCGTATGAAGCTGCACGGTTTCCTGATTGGCCAGACCGAGGCGCTGCTCGCCGAGGTTCTGAAATTCGCCGGCCCGGCCGACGTGACGACGAGCCGTTTTTTCCGCGCGCATCCGAAGCTCGGCCACGCCGAGCGCGGCGTGATCGCCGAGGCGGTGTTCGCGGTGCTGCGGCGGAAGATGGAGTACGCGCACCTCGCCGAAAGCGGCGTCGGCGCGCCGGCGCGGCGCCTGGCGCTGCTCGGCCTGATGCAGACGGTCGGCCGCTCGGCGCTCAGGCCGTTCGTGTCGGATGCCGAATGGGCGTGGCTCGACCACGTCGCGAAGATCGATCCGGCGAGCCTGCCGCTGCGCGTGCGCACGAACCTGCCCGACTGGATTCATCAGGCGCTCGCCGAGCGCATGGGCGCCGACGAGCTCGCGCAGTTCGCTGCGGCCGTCAACTATCCGGCGCCGCTCGATCTGCGCGCGAACGCGCTGAAGGCGACGCGCGACCAGGTCGTCGACGGCCTGCGCGCGGCGGGCATCGACGCGGGCGCGACGCCGTTCGCGCCGTTCGGCGTGCGGGTCGTCGGCAAGCCGGCGCTCACGAAGCTCAAGCTGTTCGAAGAAGGGCAGATCGAGGTGCAGGACGAGGGCAGCCAACTGCTGTGCTCGCTCGTCGCGCCGCGGCGCGGCGAGATGGTCGTCGATTTCTGCGCGGGCGCGGGCGGCAAGACGCTCGCGCTCGGCGCGATGATGCGCTCGACGGGGCGCCTCTATGCGTTCGACGTGTCCGAGAAGCGCCTCGCGAAGCTCAAGCCGCGCCTCGCGAGGAGCGGCCTGTCGAACGTGAACCCGGTGCTGATCGACAGCGAGCACGACGCGAAGATCAAGCGGCTCGCGGGCAAGATCGACCGCGTGCTCGTCGACGCGCCGTGCAGCGGCCTCGGCACGCTGCGCCGCAATCCCGACCTGAAGTGGCGCCAGTCGCGCGAGACGCTCGACGAGCTCGCGCCGAAGCAGGCGTCGATTCTCGCGAGCGCCTCGCGCCTCGTGAAGAAGGGCGGCCGGCTCGTCTACGCGACCTGCAGCGTGCTCGAGGCGGAGAACGAGGCGATCGTGTCCGAATTTCTCGCCGCGCATCCGGAGTTCGCGCTCGTGCCGGCGAGCCGCGTGCTCGCCGAGCAGCGGATCGCGCTCGATACGGGCGACTATCTATCGCTCTGGCCGCACCGTCACGCGACCGACGGCTTCTTCGCCGCGGTGCTCGAGCGGCGCGCGCAGTAACGGGCGGGCTCGCGCATGGTCACGAATCACCTTACGCGGCAGCTCGCGGCCGTCGCGCGCGACTTCGGCCAGCCGGCGATGATCTGGCAGGCGGTCGCGTTCCTCGGCTCGCTCGCGCTCGCGTGGCTCGTCGCGCGCTACCTGCGCGGGCGGATCGACGCGCGCCGGCGCGCGGCCGGCCGCTCGCCCGGCCCCGGCGCGCTGAGTCTGAACCGCGCGCTGTTCCCGCTCATCGGCGGTGCGTTCATGTGGCTCGCGGAAACCGTGTTCGACGAGCTGATGCCAACGTCGCTGCTGCAGCTCGCGCTCGTGCCGCTCTTCGGCATCGGCCTCATCTACATCCTGTTCTTCGTCGCGCGCCGCGTGTTCGCGCGCGACGGCCACACGCACGCGTGGCTGTCGATCGTCGAGAAGATCGTGTCGACTGTCGTGTGGATCGCGATGGCGCTCACGGTGCTCGGCATCCAGCGCGACGTGCTCGCGTGGCTCGACAGCGTCCAGTTCCGCGTCGCGAATGCGCGCCTCACGCTGCTGTCGATCGTGTCGGGCGCGCTGTGGATCTGCGTGACGCTCGTCGTCGCGATGTGGCTCGGCTCGGTGCTCGAAGAGCGGCTGATGCGCGCGCGCTCGCTCGACGCGAACCTGCGGGTCGTGCTCGCGCGCGTCGGACGCGCGCTTCTCATCTTCGCGGCGGTGCTGATCGGGCTGTCGCTCGTCGGCATCGACGTGACCGTGCTCGGCGTGTTCGGCGGCGCGCTCGGCGTCGGGCTCGGCTTCGGCCTGCAGAAGATCGCGAGCAACTACGTGTCGGGCTTCATCATCCTGCTCGACCGGTCGCTGCGGCTCGGCGACGCGATCAACGTCGGCGGCTTGCAGGGCGTCGTCACGCAGATCCGCACGCGCTACACGGTCGTGCGCGGCCTCGACGGCAACGAAACGCTGATCCCTAACGAGAAGCTCATCACCGACGTCGTGCAGAACCAGTCGTCGTACCTGACGCGCGGCTATGCGAAGGTCGCGGTTCAGGTCGCGTACACGTCGGACGTCGAGCAGGCGATGGCGCTGCTCGCCGACGCGGCGAAGGGCGTCGAGCGCGTGCTCGAGGAGCCGGCGCCGACGCCTTATCTCGTCGGCTTCGGCGCGGACGGCATCGATCTCGAGCTCGGCTTCTGGATCGCCGACGCGGCGAAGGGGACGGCGAGCGTGCGTTCGGCGGTCAATCGGAACATCTGGCGGCTTTTTGTCGCACACGGGATCTCGATCCCGTTCCCGCAGCGGGAAGTGCGCGTGATCGGGCTGCCGGACGGCATCGCGTCCGCGCCGGCCGCGGACGGCCTGGCGGCGGGGCGGCAGCCGCGGGACGCATAGCGCGGCGGGGCGCCGCCGCGCCCCCGCTCAACCCGAAAACCCGTGCGCGCGTATTGCGCCGCCACAAAAAATATTCATTTTTTACAAAGACTTGGAACGGATGAAGTAAAATTCGATCCTATCGTGCTGTATGCTTTCATTTTCTTGACGCGGGTCATTTGAGCCGGCGTTCTTACTACTTCCACAGGTAACTGCCTTGTTGAATTCCCTGCTCGATTTCCTTTCCAACGGGCTTCTGCGTTTCTCGTGGTGGCAGATCGTGCTGTTCACGCTCGCCGTCACGCACGTGACGATCGTCGGCGTGACGGTCTATCTGCATCGCTGCCAGGCGCACCGCGCGCTCGATCTGCATCCGGTCATGAGCCATTTCTTCCGCCTCTGGCTGTGGATGACGACGGGCATGCTGACGGGCCAGTGGGCGGCGATCCACCGCAAGCACCACGCGAAATGCGAGACCGAGGAGGACCCGCACAGCCCGCAGACGCGCGGCATCTGGAAGGTGCTGCTCGAAGGCGCCGAGCTGTATCGCGCGGAGGCGAAGAACGAAGAGACGATGCGCAAGTACGGCCACGGCACGCCGAACGACTGGCTCGAGCGCAATCTCTACTCGAAGTATCCGATTCTCGGCGTGAGCCTGATGATGGTGATCGACGTCGCGCTGTTCGGCGTGGTCGGCCTTACCGTGTGGGCGGTCCAGATGGTGTGGATTCCGTTCTGGGCGGCGGGCGTCGTCAACGGCCTCGGCCACTTCTGGGGCTATCGCAACTTCAACGCGGCCGACGCGAGCACGAACCTGTTTCCGTGGGGCATCGTGATCGGCGGCGAGGAACTGCACAACAACCATCATACGTTTGCGACGTCGGCGAAGCTGTCGAACAAGTGGTACGAGTTCGACATCGGCTGGATGTACATCCGCATCATGTCGGCGTTCGGGCTCGCGAAGGTGAAGAAGATCGCGCCGACGCCGCGTCTCGCCGCGCGCAAGACGGTGCTCGACCAGGAAACGCTGCAGGCCGTGCTGTCGAACCGTTACGAGGTGATGGCGCGCTATGCGAAGGCGCTCAAGCGTGCGTACAAGCAGGAACTCGCGCATCTGAAGGAATTGGGCGCGCGCGAGAAGTATCAGTTGATGCGCGGCGCGCGCAAGTGGTTCCACAAGGACGAGGCGGGCCTCGACGAGCCGCAGAAGCGGATGCTGCCGGAGATCTTCGCGAACAGCCAGAAGCTGCACACGTTCTTCCAGTTGCGCGCCGAGCTCGCCGCGATCTGGGAGCGCTCGAACGCATCGCGCGAACAGTTGCTCGCGCAGTTGCAGGACTGGTGCCATCGCGCCGAGCAAAGCGGCATCAAGGCATTGCAGGAGTTCGCGACGCGCCTGCGCCGCTACGCGTGAGTCGTCCGCGCCGAAATCGATTAGAATTTCAGGACGTCACAAACCCCGCGCTGGCGGGGTTTTTTCTTTTGGGCCGGCCGTTTTGCGATGCTGGCCGATCAGCAGGGCTGTGCTTTGCATGGAACCGGAGCAAGCGCCGGTCGATAGGAGATGAGGATGCAATCGGCGATCAAACCCGTCGAGTACGACCGCCCGATCGCGGCAGGGGCGGCCTGCGGCGTTGGCGAGGCATGGGCGAAGGTGCCGGCGGCGCTCGCCCCCGACGAGCGCGACGCGCTGAAGGCGCGAATCAAGGCGCTGCTCGAGCGTGAAAGGGCGGTGCTGGTTGCGCACTATTACGTCGATGCGGACCTGCAGGCGCTCGCGGACGAAACGGGCGGCTGCGTCGCCGATTCGCTCGAGATGGCCCGCTTCGGCCGCGATCATGACGCGCAGACGCTTGTGGTGGCCGGCGTGCGCTTCATGGGCGAGACCGCGAAGATCCTGAGCCCGGGCAAGCGCGTGCTGATGCCCGACCTCGACGCGACGTGCTCGCTCGATCTCGGCTGCCCGGTCGACGAGTTCTCGCAGTTCTGCGACGCGCATCCGGATCGCACGGTCGTCGTCTACGCGAATACGAGCGCCGCCGTGAAGGCGCGCGCCGACTGGATGGTCACGTCGTCGATCGGCCTCGAGATCGTCGCCGATCTGCACGCGCGCGGCGAGAAGATCATCTGGGCGCCGGACCGGCATCTCGGCGGCTACATCCGGAAGAAGACGGGCGCGGACATGCTGATGTGGCAGGGTTCGTGTCTTGTGCACGACGAATTCAAGGGCATCGAGCTGGATCTGCTGCGCCGCGAATACCCGGACGCGAAGATCCTCGTGCACCCCGAATCGCCCGAGAGCGTCGTCGCGCTGGCGGACGTCGTCGGCTCGACGACGCAACTGATCGATGCTGCCGTGAAGCTCGATGCGCGGCGTTTCATCGTCGCGACCGATCTCGGCATTCTGCACAAGATGCGGCTCGCGGCCCCCGGCAAGACCTTCATCGAGGCGCCGACGGCCGGCAACAGCGCGACGTGCAAGAGTTGCGCGCATTGCCCGTGGATGGCGATGAACGCGCTGTCGAACCTCGCCGACGTGCTCGAGCGCGGTCACAACGAGATCTTCGTCGATACGGCGATCGCCGAGCGCGCGCGCGTGCCGATCGACCGGATGCTCGATTTCGCCGCGCGTCACCGGCAGCGCGTGCAGGCGAGCGGCGATCTGCAGCGCGACCAGTCGCTCTTTGCGAACGTGGGGGCCGCATGACGATCGACGCGGTGTCGCCGCTCTTCGCGGAAATCTCGCGCGAATACGGCGCCGCGTTCGACGCGGCGATCGCGCGCAATGTCGCCGATGCGCTCGCCGAGGACGTCGGCAGCGGCGATCAGACCGGGCGTCTCGTGCCGGACGGCGCGCCGCGCCGCGCGCGCGTGATCGTGCGCGAGGACGCGGTGCTGTGTGGCGTGCCGTGGTTCGACGCGGTGGTGCGCGTGGTCGATCCGTCGATCGAAGTCGACTGGCGCTATCGCGAAGGCGACAGGATGACGGCCGATTCGACCGTCTGCGAACTCCGCGGCCCTGCGCGCTCGCTGCTGACGGCCGAGCGCAACGCGCTCAATTTCCTCCAACTGCTGTCGGGCGTCGCGACCGCGACGCGCCGCTACGTCGACCGGATCGCCGAGACGCGCACGCGGGTTCTCGATACGCGCAAGACGCTGCCGGGCCTGCGGCTCGCGCAGAAGTACGCGGTGCGCGTGGGCGGCGGCGCGAACCAGCGGCTCGCGCTCTACGCGGGCATCCTGATCAAGGAGAATCACATCGCGGCGGCGGGCGGCGTCGGCGAGGCGCTCGATGCGGCGTTCGCGCTGAACGCCGACGTGCCGGTGCAGATCGAGGTCGAAACGCTCGACCAGTTGCGCACGGCGCTCGCGCACGGCGCGCAATCGGTGCTGCTCGACAATTTCACGCTCGACATGATGCGCGACGCGGTGCGCATCACCGAGGGCCGCGCGGTGCTCGAGGTGTCGGGCGGCGTGAACTTCGATACGGTGCGCGCGATCGCCGAGACGGGCGTCGATCGGATCTCGATCGGCGCGCTGACGAAGGACGTGCGCGCGACCGATTATTCGATGCGTATCGTCGAATGACATGATGGCTGCGCGCATCGCGGATGCGCGCAGCCGGGCTGAAGAAAAGGCCGCCGGCGCTCGATGCGCGGGCGGCCTTTTTTATCGCGCGCCGCCTGGCCGATGCGCGTCGTGCCGCGCGGCCGGCCGTCGTTATTTCGGCGCGCGCCGCGGCGGCGTGAGCACGGTCGGCAGCGCCTTCGGCAATGCGTGCGGCCAGTCGCGGCTGTAGTGCAGCCCGCGGCTTTCGTGGCGCGCCCGCGCGCTGTCGACGATCAGCGATGCGACGTCGACGAGATTGCGCAACTCGAGCAGATCGCGGCTCACGCGGAAGTTCGCGTAGTACTCGTGGATCTCGTCGCGCAGCAGCTTGAGCCGATGCTGCGCGCGCTCGAGGCGCTTGTCGGTGCGCACGATGCCGACGTAGTTCCACATCAGGCGGCGCAGTTCGTCCCAGTTGTGCGCGACGACCACTTCCTCGTCGGCGTCCGCGACGCGGCTCTCGTCCCACGCGGGCAGCGGGCCGTGCGTCGCCGAATCGTAACCGGCGGCCTCGATTGCCTCGGCGGCCGCGCGGCCGATCACGAGGCATTCGAGCAGCGAATTGCTCGCGAGACGGTTTGCGCCGTGCAGGCCCGTGTACGACGTCTCGCCGACCGCGTACAGGCCCGCGACGTCGGTGCGCCCGGCCAGATCGGTGACGGCGCCGCCGCATGTGTAGTGCGCGGCCGGCACGACCGGGATCGGCTCCTTCGAGATGTCGATGCCGAACTCGAGGCAGCGCGCGTGGATCGTCGGGAAATGCTCGCGCAGGAACGCTTCGGGCTGGTGGCTGATGTCGAGATACACGCAGTCGATCCCGCGCTTCTTGATCTCGAAGTCGATCGCGCGCGCGACGATGTCGCGCGGGGCGAGCTCCGCGCGCGGATCGTGCGCGGGCATGAAGCGGGTGCCGTCCGGCAGCTTGAGGAGGCCGCCTTCGCCGCGCACCGCCTCGGAAATGAGGAACGACTTCGCGTACGGATGGAAGAGGCACGTCGGATGGAATTGGATGAACTCCATGTTCGCGACGCGCGCGCCCGCGCGCCACGCCATCGCGATGCCGTCGCCCGTCGCCGTGTCCGGGTTCGTCGTGTACAGATAGACCTTGCCCGCGCCGCCCGTCGCGAGCACCGTGTGCGGCGCCTCGATCGTCACCGTGCGGCCCGTCTGCACGTCGAGCGCATAGAGGCCGACGCAGCGCCGGCCTGGAAGGCCGGGCAGCCCGAGGCGATCGGACGTGATCAGGTCGATCGCGTGGTGATCCTCGAAGAACGTGATGTTCGGATGCGTGCGCGCGCGCGCGGATAGCGTCGCGAGCACCGCGTGGCCCGTCGCGTCCGCCGCGTGGATGATGCGGCGATGGCTGTGGCCGCCTTCGCGCGTCAGGTGAAAGCCGAGCTCGGCGGCGTCGTCCTTCGTGAACGGCACGCCTTGCGAGATCAGCCATTCGATCGCCTCGCGGCCGTGCTCGACGATGTAGCGCGTCGCCGCTTCGTCGCACAGGCCGCCGCCCGCGATCAGCGTGTCGCTCACGTGATTCTCGACGCTGTCCGCCGAATCGAGCACCGCGGCGATGCCGCCTTGCGCGTAGCCGCTCGCGCCCTCCATCATCGACCGCTTCGCGATCAGCGCGACGCGTCGCGTTTGCGCGAGATTGAGCGCGACCGACAGACCGGCGAGGCCGCTGCCCACGATCGCCACATCGAAATTCATCTGCATCTCCGTTTCTTGCGCGTTTTGTCTTATCTTTCCCGCCATGCGCAATGCGGCGGAAAGGGCAGAGCATACCGCGTCGGAGAAACGCTTGCGTGCCCGCCAACGCAAAAAGCCCCGCGATTGCGGGGCTTTTCGTCGTCGTCAGGCTCGTTGAAACCGGAGAATTACTTGATCTTGGTTTCCTTGTACGCCACATGCTTGCGGGCGACGGGATCGAACTTCATGATCTCCATCTTTTCCGGCATGTTGCGCTTGTTCTTCGTGGTCGTATAGAAGTGACCCGTGCCCGCGGTGGACTCGAGCTTGATCTTGTCGCGTGCGCCTTTCGCCATGTTCGTGCTCCTTGGACTTAGGCTTCGCCACGTGCGCGCAGGTCAGCGAGCACGGAATCGATGCCGTTCTTGTCGATCAGGCGCAGGCCGGCGTTCGAGACGCGCAGACGCACCCAACGGTTTTCGCTCTCCACCCAGAACCGGCGGTTTTGCAGATTCGGCAGGAAGCGACGCTTCGTCTTGTTGTTGGCGTGGGAAACATTGTTGCCGCTCATCGGCGCTTTCCCAGTTACTTGGCATACGCGTGCCATGAGAGCACTCCTAATACGCTGAATTCGGGTTCGATCGCCGGTGAAGGTTCTCTTCCTCGCATGGCCGCGTGAGCTTAGGCCTTGCCGGGAAAAGCGCCTCCGATCCGTGGTCGGCCTGACGACCTGCCACGAGACCGCTTCAGCGGCTTCAGAACTGGTTGGAAAAAAGACAGACGGCAATTCTAACAGAAAAACTTCAGGAAAATCAAACCCAATTTCGCATGCGGCTGTTGCGGGGCGCGGGGCCCGCGGCGAGCTAGATCCAGCCCGCCTGCGCGAACGAAAACGTATCGCTCGCGCCGACGACGAAATGATCGATCAACTTGACGTCGACGAGCGCGAGCGCGTCGCGCAGCACGCTCGTCAGGCGCCGGTCCGCGGCGCTCGGCCGCACCGCGCCCGACGGGTGATTATGCGCGACGATGAGCGCCGCCGCATTCAGCGCGAGCGCACGCCGCACGATTTCGCGCGGATAGACGGCCATCCGCGTGAGCGATCCGTGCGCGGTTTCCTCCGTCTGCACCAGCCGGTGCCGCGCGTCGAGAAAGAGGCAGACGAATACTTCGCGCGGCCGCGTGCCGATCAGGAGCCGCAGATAATCCTCGACCGCGCCGGGCGAATCGACGAGCGGCCGCTCGCGGGCCTTCTCGGCGAGCGCGCGGCGCGCGAGCTCGACGACCGCGACGAGGATCGCGGTGCGGGCGGGGCCGATTCCGCGCAGGCCCTTGAAATCGTCGGGCGCCGCGTCGAGCAGTGCGCGCAGCGAGCCGAAGCGCGCGAGCAGCGTGTGCGCGAGCGCAAACACGTCGTGGCCGGGCAGGCCCGAGCCGAGCAGAAGCGCGACGAGCTCCGCGTCGGACAGCGCGGCGGGGCCGCGCGCGAGCAGGCGCTCGCGCGGCAGATCGCGGCCGCGGCGCGCGGCCGCGCGGGCCGGCAGCGCGACGACGGGCGGCAGCGCGGCGGGCGGCAAGGCGGCGGGCGGTGCGGTGGGCCGCTCGCGCGCGGGCTCGTCGTCGACGTTTTCTCCAGCCGAGAGACTCTCGTGCCGCATGCTGCTGACCTCCAATATCCTGTGTGCCCGCAAGGCGAATCGCGCCGGCATTCCGCTTCGATCGCCGAGGTGACTTACAATATGGGCTTTGCGCTGCGCCGCCCGCCGTTTTTCGGGCGCCGATTGAACGAGTACCCCATGAGCCTCATCGACCTTGCAGAAGTGAAGCCCGGTTCGCACGTCACGCTTCATTACCGGCTCGCCCTTGCCGACGGCGCCGACATCGTCAACACGTTCTCCGACAAGCCCGCCACGCTCCTCCTCGGCGCGGGGCAGCTCGCGCCGTCGCTGGAGGAGATTCTGACCGGCCTCAAGGCGGGCGACCATTCGACCTTCCGGCTAGCGCCCGAGCAAGCGTTCGGGCCGCGCAATCCGGACATGATCCAGCGCGTGTCGCTTGCGACGCTGCGCGAAAACGGCATGGTCGGCGACGATTTCGCGCCGGGGGACCTGATCGAATTCAACGCGCCGGACGGCGGCCGCTACGCGGGCGTGCTCAAGGAGATCGGCGAGACCGCCGCGCTCTTCGATTTCAACCATCCGCTCGCGGGCCAGGCGCTCACGTTCGAAGTGAAAATCATCGGGATTCTGTAATCATGAGCTCCACCGATACGCTGTCCGGCCAGGTTGCCGCGGCCGACGCCGAGATTCTGCTCGCCCAGCCGCGCGGTTTCTGCGCGGGCGTCGACCGCGCGATCGAGATCGTCGAGCGTGCGATCGCGATGCACGGCGCGCCGATCTACGTGCGCCACGAGATCGTGCACAACAAGTACGTCGTCGAGGACCTGAAGAAGAAGGGCGCGATTTTCGTCGAGGAACTCGAGGAAGTGCCGTCCGGCAACACGGTGATCTTCAGCGCGCACGGCGTGTCGAAGGCGGTGCGCGACGAGGCGGCCGTGCGCGGGCTGCGCATTTACGACGCGACGTGTCCGCTCGTCACGAAGGTGCACGTCGAGGTCGCGAAGATGCGCCAGGAAGGCGTCGACATCGTGATGATCGGCCACAAGGGCCACCCGGAGGTCGAAGGCACGATGGGCCAGGTGGAGCGCGGCATGCATCTCGTCGAGAGCGTCGAGGACGTGCGCAAGCTCGAACTGCCCGATCCCGGGCGCGTCGCGCTCGTCACGCAGACGACGTTGTCCGTCGACGACGCGGCCGAGATCATCGGCGCGCTCAAGGCGAAATTTCCCGCGATTCGCGAGCCGAAGAAGCAGGACATCTGCTACGCAACGCAGAACCGCCAGGATGCGGTGAAGTTCATGACGCCGCAGTGCGACGTCGTGATCGTCGTCGGCAGCCCGAACAGCTCGAACTCGAGCCGCTTGCGCGAGGTCGCCGAGAAGCGCGGCGTCGCCGCCTACATGGTCGACGCGCCCGAGCAGATCGACCCGGCCTGGGTCGCCGGCAAGCGCCGGATCGGCGTGACCGCCGGCGCGTCAGCGCCCGAGGTGCTCGCGCAGGCCGTGATCGCGCGCTTGCGCGAGCTCGGCGTGACCAACGTGCGGGCGCTCGAAGGCATCGAGGAGAACGTGTCGTTCCCGTTGCCGCGCGGCCTGAATCTGTCTTCCGCCGTCTGATCGCCGGTTTCGTTTCCGTCGGAATGCAAAAAGCGCGCCTCGGGCGCGCTTTTGTTTTGGGCGCGTTTTCCCCGGGAGCAACCATTCGGCACTAAGACAGTGCAACCCGGTTGCAATATCGTCCCGAACTCCGCTCTCAAAAAAGGTTGCAATGCAGGAAAACCCTGTCGAATCAGGAATATTGGTCGTCCTATAAATAGAGTTACAATGCGCCCGTTTTCAGGCCTGATGGCCTCGGAACATGGTTTTGGCAAGGCGCTGGAGACCTTATTCGATGCATCTGGAGTTGGTTTACGCCGGGCCCGTCGACGCGGCGGTTGCGCTCTTCGCAGCGGCCGCCGACGGACGCGACGGCGGGGCGGCGGCGCGGCTCGCGACAGCCTCGGCCGCCTCCCCGGGCGACGTGATCGTCGCCGGGGCCGGGCGTCCTGCGGCGAATTTCGCCGCGAAGCCGACTCGGATCAAGCGCGCACGCATCGACGTCGTCGCATCCGTCGACATCGGCGCGCCGGGCGAGCCGGTTGCGCGACGGACGGCCGTCCGTCGCGTGGCGGCGCCGTCCCGACGTGCGCCGATTACGAGCGACGCAGTGCGCGCGATCGCCGACACCACGAGGCGCGCCATCCCGAGCGAAGCATTCGACGTGCCGCAGCCGATGTCGGCGTCCGCCCGCGAGGCGGCCGGCGTCACGCGCGGCCGCGTCGGCTCCGCGAGGGCTGGCGCATGGACGCTCTACGACTTCAAGGAGGCCAAGCACACCGTCCTCGAGTCGTGACTACAGACGGGACTCGCGACGGCACCGAGGCTTCAGTGCGGTGCCGTTTTCGTATCCGTCCCGGCAAGACGCGCGGTCGCACAGTCCGCATCGTCCGCGCCGGGCCGGCATCACCTTACCGGTATTGATCAAGTACCCGCAGTGTCGTTGAGATCGCGCGATTCCATCGCTTATCCGCATGGCTGAGCGCGCATCCGGTGGCACGGGCCAAGGAGCTTTAAATGGATATTTTCGTCCAGCAGATCCTCAACGGACTGGTGCTCGGCAGTGTCTACGCCATCATCGCGTTGGGCTACACGATGGTGTACGGCATTCTCGGCATCATCAACTTCGCGCACGGCGACGTGCTGATGGTGGGCGCGATGGTCGCGCTTTCCGCGATCACGGTGTTGCAGAACCACTTTCCCGGGCTCGGCCACGTCGCCACGCTGACGATCGGGCTCGGGATCGCCGCGGTGGTCTGCGCGTGCGTCGGCTTCACGATCGAGCGCGTCGCGTACCGGCCGCTGCGCCGCGCGCCGCGCCTCGCGCCGCTCATCACCGCGATCGGCGTGTCGATCCTGTTGCAGACGGCCGCGATGATGATCTGGTCGCGCAACCCGCTGCCGTTCCCGCAGTTGCTGCCGACCGATCCGATCAACGTGATCAGGGCGGGCGAGAACAATCCGGGCGCGGTGATTTCGATGACCGAGATCACGATCATCATCGTCGCGTTCCTCGTGATGGCGGGGCTGCTCCTCCTCGTGCACAAGACGAAGCTCGGCCGCGCCATGCGCGCGATCGCCGAGAACCCGAACACGGCGAGCCTGATGGGCGTGAACCCGAACTTCGTGATCTCCGCGACGTTCATGATCGGCTCCGCGCTCGCGGCGCTCGCAGGCGTGATGATCGCGTCCGAATACGGCAACGTCCACTTCTACATGGGTTTCATCCCCGGCATGAAGGCGTTCACGGCCGCGGTGCTGGGCGGGATCGGCAACCTCGGCGGCGCGATGGTGGGCGGCGTGCTGCTCGGCCTCATCGAGCAGTTGGGCGCGGGCTACATCGGCAATCTGACGGGCGGGGTGTTCGGCAGCAATTACCAAGACGTGTTCGCGTTCATCGTGCTCATCATCGTGCTCGTGTTCCGGCCGTCGGGCCTGTTGGGCGAACGTGTCGCCGATCGCGCGTAAGGAGAACAACATGACATCCATTCAACCGATCGAAACGTCGGCTTCGCTCGTCGAGGAGCGCCATCCCGCGAAGACCGCCACCATCGGCATCCTGATCGCGGCGTTCGTGATCGCCGCGCCGCTCGTCATCGGCGCGGCGGGCGGCAACTACTGGGTCCGCGTGCTCGATTTCGCGATGCTGTACGTGATGCTCGCGCTGGGCCTGAACGTGGTGGTCGGTTTCGCCGGCCTGCTCGACCTGGGCTACATCGCGTTCTACGCGGTGGGCGCTTATACCGCGGCGCTCCTGAGCTCGCCTCACCTGACGTCGCACTTCGACTGGATCGCGCAGATGGTGCCGGGCGGCCTGCACGTGCCATTCTTCCTGATCGTGCCGATCGCGATGGCGCTCGCGGCGATCTTCGGCATCCTGCTCGGCGCGCCGACGCTGCGCCTGCGCGGCGACTACCTCGCGATCGTCACGCTCGGCTTCGGCGAGATCGTCCGGATCTTCATGAACAATCTCGACCGTCCGGTCAACGTGACGAACGGGCCGCAGGGGATCACCGGCATCGATCCCGTCCAGGTCGCGGGCTTCAACCTGTCGCAGACGCACGAGATCTTCGGCTTCTCGCTGCCGTCCGTGTACATGTACTACTACCTGTTCGTGCTCTGCGCGCTGCTCGTCATCTGGGTCTGCACGCGCCTGCAGCACTCGCGTATCGGCCGCGCATGGGCCGCGATCCGCGAAGACGAGATCGCCGCGAAGGCGATGGGCATCAACACCCGCAACGTGAAGCTGCTCGCGTTCGCGATGGGCGCGTCGTTCGGCGGCCTGTCGGGCGCGATGTTCGGCGCGTTCCAGGGCTTCGTGTCGCCGGAATCGTTCACGTTCTGGGAATCGGTCGTCGTGCTCGCGTGCGTGGTGCTGGGCGGCATGGGCCACATCCCGGGCGTGATCCTCGGCGCAGTCCTGCTCGCCGTGTTCCCCGAATTCCTGCGCTCGACGATGAGCCCGCTGCAGCACATGCTGTTCGGCCACGACATCGTCGATACCGAAGTGATTCGCCAGGCACTCTATGGCCTTGCGATGGTGGTCATCATGCTGTATCGCTCGGAAGGCCTGTGGCCCGCGCCGAAGCATGAGGACAGGATCGCGAAACTGGCGAAGCGCGGCGGCAAGAAGCCGGTGCGCGCGTAAAGGACGTGGGACCGGCGCAAGCGCTGAAGCGCCAGCGCCGGTCGACACAGGAGAAAAGGTAATGAGCGAACAAATTCGACTGTCCGTCAAAGGCGTGAACAAGCGCTTCGGCGGCCTGCAGGCGCTGTCCGACGTCGGCCTCGAGATCCGCGAGGGCCAGATCTACGGCCTGATCGGCCCGAACGGCGCGGGCAAGACCACCTTCTTCAACGTGATCACGGGGCTCTATACGCCGGATTCCGGCGAGTTCAAGCTCGACGGCGCGGATTACACGCCGACCGCCGTGCATCAGGTCGCAAAGGCGGGCATCGCGCGCACGTTCCAGAACATTCGCCTGTTCGGCGGAATGACCGCGCTCGAGAACGTGATGGTCGGGCGCCACGTGCGCACGAAGCACGGCCTGCTGGGCGCCGTGTTCCAGACGCCCGCCGAGCGCAAGGAAGAGCGCGAGATCAAGGAGCGCGCGATCGAACTGCTCGATTACGTCGGCGTGCTGCAGTACGCGGATTACACCGCGCGCAACCTGTCGTACGGCCACCAGCGGCGCCTGGAGATCGCGCGCGCGCTCGCGACCGATCCGAAGCTGCTCGCGCTCGACGAGCCGGCGGCCGGGATGAACGCGACCGAGAAGGTCGAGCTCACGCGTCTGCTCGACAAGATCCGGTCGGACGGCCGGACGATTCTCCTGATCGAGC
This sequence comes from Burkholderia sp. MSMB1589WGS, assembly GCF_001636105.1. Lineage (NCBI taxonomy): Bacteria > Pseudomonadati > Pseudomonadota > Betaproteobacteria > Burkholderiales > Burkholderiaceae > Burkholderia > Burkholderia sp. MSMB1589WGS. Next base: position 475,391 of record NZ_LNJT01000006.1, on the reverse strand, counting down.
ACGACGTGAAGCTCGTCATGCACCTGTGCAACCGGATGACGGTGCTCGATTACGGCAAGGTGATCGCCGAGGGTCTGCCGCAGGACGTGCAGAAGAATCCGAAGGTGATTGAGGCATATCTCGGCGCAGGGGTGCACTGATGGCAGCGGCAATGTTGAAAATCAAGGGCTTGCAGGTCAACTACGGCGGCATCCAGGCCGTCAAGGGCGTTGACATGGAAGTCCGTCAGGGCGAGCTCGTCACGCTGATCGGCGCGAACGGCGCGGGCAAGACCACGACGATGAAGGCGATCACGGGCTTGAAGCCGTATTCGGCGGGCGACATCGAGTACGACGGCCAGTCGATCAAGGGCGTGCCGCCGCACGAACTGCTCAAGCGCGGCCTGGCGATGGTGCCGGAAGGCCGCGGGATCTTCGCGCGGATGTCGATCGTCGAGAACATGCAGATGGGCGCTTATCTGCGCAACGACAACGAGCAGATCAAGAAGGACGTCGACCGGATGTTCGGCTTCTTTCCGCGCCTGAAGGAGCGCGCGACGCAGCTCGCCGGCACGCTGTCGGGCGGCGAGCAGCAGATGCTCGCGATGGCGCGCGCGATTCTGTCCAAGCCGAAGCTGCTGCTGCTCGACGAGCCGTCGATGGGGCTGTCGCCGATCATGGTCGAGAAGATCTTCGAGGTGGTGCGCGAGATCTCGAAGGAGGGCATCACGGTGCTGCTCGTCGAGCAGAACGCGCGCCTCGCGCTGCAGGCGGCGGACCGCGGCTACGTGATGGACTCGGGCACGGTCACGATGGAAGGCGACGCGAAGCAGATGCTCGACGATCCGAAGGTGCGCGCCGCGTATCTGGGCGAGTAAACGCCGATCGATGCCGGCCGCGCGGCTTGTGCGGGGTGGCGTTCATGAGGCCGTCACGGCGCGCCGTGGCGGCTTTTTGTTTTTCGGCGGCCTCCCGTTCGTTTTGCCGGGGCGGCGAATGTGTCAGGGGGCGTGCCGAGCGCGGCAGCGTGCGCGCGGAGCAACTGTCGCCCGCGTTCGCCGATTGGCCTATCGAAAACCGACACGCAGCTCAGGCACAATGTGTACGCTACCCTCGAACGGAGACGCACATGAGCCTCGATTACGGTTTCGTGAAAGCGAAGATCAAAGCGGTTGCGGGTCTGAAAGCGGCGGCGCGCGCGAACGAGACGCAGTATCACGTCCATTTGACGCTCGCGCTGCCCGACGGCGACTGGGACGTCGCGATCAACGTCGGCACCAACGACGCGGACGACTTGCTCAAGTACAAGCTCGTCTATGATTTCCATCATCCGGTCACGCAGACGCTCGCCGCGGCGGCGGAAGGCTATACGGACCTGACGGGCGGCGCTGCGCTGCCGGCGCTCGACTTCGTGCGCAGCGACGTCCTGAGCGAAACAGGCGCGTGGCGCATGAGCGACGTAATGGACGGCACCGAGCATCCGGAGCCGATTCCGTCGATGCTGCGGCTCGTCGACGCCGCGCGTCAGCAGAACCTCGATCTGTACGTGTTCGGGCGCACGTACGTCGAAGGCAACGGCATACACGATACGCACATGAACCAGGGATCGTCCGGGCCGCACTTCCTGCATCGGCCGGGCAACGACGCGAACGATCACAACGACGTGTGGCAGGACGGCGCGCTTTTCGTCGATCTTGGCGGCGAGCAATGGGCCGCGTACTTCGCGGCATTCGAGCAGCAGGCGGTGCCGACCGACGGCCTGGGCAATCCGCTGCCGGGCGCGGGGCCGATTTCGTAGGCGGGCGCGGCGATGCGGGGCGGCGGCTCATGCCGCGAAAAACGGCGGCGCGGTGCGCCGCGCTCACTGCAACGTCAATCCGTCGCGAGCCGCTTGCCGAACGAGATGCGCTCTTCCGCGCGGTAGCCGAGCGCTTCGTAGAAACGGCACGCGTCGTCGTTGCCCGGTAGCACCTGCAGGTTCACCTTGGGGCAGCCGCGCGCGGCGAGCGCCGCCTCCGCATGCGCGAGCAGCGCGCGGCCGATGCCGAGCCGCCGCGCGCCGCGTTCGACCGCGAGCGAATACAGCCAGCCGCGATGACCGTCGTAGCCGGCCATCACGGTCCCGACGACACGCCCGTCGGCGGTCGCGACGAAAAACAGCTCGGGCTGCGTCGCGAGCTTGAGCTCGATCGAGCGCCGCGGATCGCGGTGCGGCGCGCTCGCGTCCGAATACGACGGGAACGCGTCGCGCCACACGGCGAGCACGGCGTCGGTGTCGCCGAGCCCGAACGGGCGGATCGCGACGTCGTTCGTGACGATCTCGGTCGACATGCGCGATCAGAGCGAATCGAGCACCGAACGCAGCATCGCCATCATCTGGTCGATCTCGTCGTTCGTCACGTTCAGGGCCGGCATGAAGCGCAGCAGGTTCGGGCGCGCGGCGTTCAGCAGCAGGCCGTCCGGCTGCATGTCGCGCGCCTTCTCGACGATCTGCGGGCCGATGTCCTTGCCGAGCAGGAGCGCGCGCAGCAGGCCTTCGCCGCGCTCGCCCTCGAAGCCGCGCTCCTCCGACAGTTCGAGCAGCTTGCGCTTCAGGTATTCCCCGCGCGCGCGCACGCCTTCGAGGAAGCCCGGCGCGACGAGTTGCGAGATCACCGCGTGGCCCGCCGCGGTCATCAGCGGGTTGCCGTTGTAGGTGCCGCCCTGGTCGCCCGCCTCGAACACCGCGACGTCCGCCTTCGACAGCAGCGCCGCGAGCGGCACGCCGCCGCCGATGCCCTTGCCGAGCGTCATGATGTCCGGCTCGACGCCGGCGAGCTCGTACGCGAACAGCGTGCCGGCGCGGCCGCAGCCGCTTTGCACTTCGTCGACGATGAGCAGCAGGTCGTGCTGCTTCGTCAGCGCGCGCAGTTGCCGCATGAATTCGCGCGACGCCGGGATCACGCCGCCTTCGCCCTGGATCGGCTCGAGCATCACGGCGACGGTCTTGTCGTTGATCAGCCGCTCGACCGAGTTGATATCGTTGATCTCGGCCTTCGGAAAGCCCGGCACCTGCGGCGCGTAGATCGTGTCCCAGCCGGCCTTGCCGCTCGCCGACATCGTCGCGAGCGTGCGGCCGTGGAAGCCGTGGTCGAACGTGATGATCTCGTACGCGCCCTTCCTAAACTTGCGGCCCCATTTGCGCGCGAGCTTGATCGCGCCTTCGTTCGCTTCGGCGCCGCTGTTCGCGAAGAACACCTTGTCGAACACGCTGTGCTGCGTGAGGAGGCTCGCGAGCTTCGCCATCGGCTCGTTGTAGAACGCGGGCGACGGGTTCAGCAGCTTCTCGGCCTGCGCCTGCAGCGCCTGGACGAGGCCGTCGTTGCAGTGGCCGAGGCAGTTGACCGCCCAGCCCTGGATGAAATCCAGATAGCGCTTGCCGGTGTGGTCGTAGAGCCACGAGCCCTTGCCGTGCGTGAACACGATGTCGGGGCGGTTCGTGATGTACATCAGCGAGTCGATCGGGTAGTCGTTCAGCGGCATAGCGGCAGGCTCCAGCGGGCAGTCGGCGAAAAGACAATAAAAAAGCCACGGGATGCCGTGGCTTGGTGGTTCGAACAGCTTGTGCGTAACGGGGAAGCGGTTACGCGCGAGTCCGTGGCGAGCCGGCGGCATCCGTGCGGAGCGGCGAGCGGCGACGTCGGAGAGGGGAGTGGAAGCGGTTCATGTGCGCAAGCATAAGGCATCACGCGGCCTCAAGTAAACCGCTGCGACGCGACAATTCCGTGTCGCGGCGGTTTTCCCGGGCCGCGCGGCGCTCAGACCGGGTGTGCGAGGTCCGCGGCGCTCGTGAACGAGTCCGCGTAGAACTCGTCGGCGGGCAGGCCATGGTGCTGCGTGAAGTCGCGCTGCGCGGATTCGACCATCACGGGCGCGCCGCACGCATACACCTGGTGCCCGGACAGATCCGGCAGATCCTCGATCACCGCGCGGTGCACGAAGCCCGTGCGGCCCGCCCACGCGTCGCTCGCGTCGGGCTCGGAGAGCACCGGCACGAACTTGAAGTTCGGGATCTCCTTCGCCCATTGCTCGGCGGCGTCGAGCAGATACAGGTCCTTCTTGCGGCGCGCGCCCCAGTAGAGCGTCATCGGGCGCTCGAGCTTCGCGTGGTGCGCGTGCTCGATGATCGCCTTGATCGGCGCGAAGCCCGTGCCGGATGCGAGCAGCACGATCGGCTTGTCCGAATCCTCGCGCAGGAAGAACGTGCCGAGCGGGCCTTCGAGGCGCAGGATGTCGCGTTCCTTCATCGCGCCGAACACGTGGTCGGTGAACTTGCCGCCCGGCATGTGGCGGATGTGCAGCTCGATCGGCCCTTCCTCGTGCGGCGCGGTCGCCATCGAATAGCTGCGGCGCGCGCCGTCCTTCAGGATGAACTCGATGTACTGGCCGGCCAGATACTGCAGGCGCTCGTTCGCGGGCAACTGCAGCCTCAGCACGATCACGTCGTCCGCGCGGCGCTCGAGCGCCGCGACGCGGCACGGCAGCTTCTTCACCTGGACGCCGTCGACGCCCGCGATCTCGCGCACGTCGACTTCGAGGTCGCTCTGCGGCTTCGAGCAGCAGAGGAGCGCGAGGCCGCGCGTGCGCTCGTCGTTCGACAGCGCCGATGCGGAATGCGGCCCCTGCTCGAACTGGCCTTGCACGATCGTGCCCTTGCACGAGCCGCACGCGCCGTTCTTGCAGCCGTAGGGCAGATGGACGTTCTGGCGCAGCGCCGCCGCGAGCACGGTTTCGTCGGCCTCGACCTGGAACTGCCGGCCGCTTTGCTTGAGGGTTACGTTAAAAGCCATAAGTCGTTGAGAACAAAAAGTGGGGACCGTGCAAGGCGTGCACGGCAGCTACAATGCATTCCTGCGGATCAACCGATACACCATGATTGCGACACGAATCCTGCGCCGGCCGCGCGTATTGATCGTCGGCTGCGGCGACGTCGGCCTGCGCTGCGCCGCGCAACTGCGCGCGCGGCGCGAGAACCTGCGCGTCGTCGCGCTGACGAGCCGGCGCTCGCGCTGCGCCGAACTTCGGGCGGCGGGCGTCGTGCCCGTCGTCGGCGATCTGGACGCGCGCGCGACGCTCGAGCGGATCGCGCGCGTCGCGCACGTCGTGCTGCATCTCGCGCCGCCGCAGGCCACGGGCGACGTCGATCGCCGAACGCAGGCGCTCGTCGCCGCGCTCGCGTCGCCACGGCGGCCGTCGCGTCAGTTCGCGCCGGCATACGGCAGGCTGCGCGCCGGGCGGGCCGCTGCCAGATCGGCTCGGCCGCCTTTTCGGGCATCGGCTATTGTACCCGACGCCCCGTCGCGTCCCGTCGTCGTCTACGCGAGCACGAGCGGCGTCTACGGCGATTGCGGCGGCGCGCGGGTTGACGAAACGCGGCCGGTGCGGCCCGCGAATCCGCGCGCGCAGCGGCGCGTGTCGGCCGAGCGTCAGCTTCGCCGCGCGACCGCGCGCGGTGCGCTGTCCGCGCGCATCGTGCGGATCCCCGGCATCTACGCGGCGAACCGGCTGCCGCTCGCGCGGCTCGAGAAGGGCACGCCGGCCCTCGCCGAGGCCGACGACGTCTATACGAACCATATTCATGCCGACGATCTCGCGTCGATTCTGTTGCGCGCCGCCGCGCGCGGCAAGCCCGCGCGGGTCGTCCATGCGAGCGACGATACCGAGCTGAAGATGGGGGACTACTTCGAGCGGATCGCGCGCGCGTTCGGCATGCGCAGCCCGCCACGCATCGCGCGCGCCGAAGCGGAGCGGCAGCTCGAGCCGATGCTGCTGTCGTTCATGCGCGAGTCGCGGCGGCTCGCGAACGCGAGAATGAAGCGCGAATTGCGCATCGCGCTGCGTTATCCGACTGTCGACGACTTTCTGCGCACCGTGCCCGCGCCGCGCCCGGTCAAGTGATTGCCGGCAACGCCTCGATCAGCAGGAAGCACAGCAGCGCGCCGATCAGCGCGCCAATCAGATTCGGATGATATTTGCGCTTCAGATGCATCGCGGTGAGCAGCCCGCCGATGATGATCGCGCCGAGCGCCGCGAACGCCAGTATCACGGACGATATTTCGATCGGATTGTCGATGGTCATGATGTCCCCCCAAACCTGGAACGTATTGTGGTTTGTTTCGAGTATAGCGGGGCTTGATGACACTGCCATGCCGCGCTGCGGCATGGCTCGGGCCGCCGGGCGGCGGCCGTTCGGGCTTACCCTGACAGGGTTTTCGCCGTGCCGCGCAATGCGGCGAGATCGTGCTCGTCGAGCCAGCGCCATGCGCCTTCGGCGAGATCCCCGGGCAACGCGAAGCCGCCGATGCGCGAGCGATGCAACGCGTCGACGCGGTTGCTCGCGGCGGCGACCATCCGCTTCACCTGGTGGTATTTCCCTTCGGCGATCGTTATTTCGAGGAGTCGTTCTCCTCGGGCGACGGCGGCGAGCGCCGCGACCGGCTTCGGCTCGCCGTGCAGCAGCACGCCCGCGCGCAGCGTGTCGAGCTGCGCGTCGTCGAGCGGGTGGCGCACCGTCGCGACGTAGGTCTTCGGCGTCTTGCGCTTCGGTGACGTGTACGCATGGACGAACTGGCCGTCGTCGGACAGGAGCAGCAGGCCCGTCGTGTCCTGGTCGAGGCGGCCGACGCACTGGACGCCGCGTTCGGCGAACTGCGGCGGCAGCAGGCTGAACACGCTCGCATGATGCTGCGGCTCGCGCGAGCACTCGTAGCCCGCCGGCTTGTTGAGCACGACGTACGCGCGCGCGCGGTACGGCCAAGCGACGCCGTCGACTTCGAACACGAGCTGCGTGGTGTCGAACGACGCGTGCGCGTCGGTGCACGTCGCGCCGCCGGCGGCGACGCGTCCCGCTTCGACGAGCGCGCGGCACTGGCGGCGCGACCCGAAGCCTTGGGTGAACAGAATGCTTTCGAGATCCATGGCGCGCGCATTGTACCAAGCGCATCAAACGCGGATCGGGAGAACGGTCGCGGCGCGCTCGGGCGCAAGCGCGCGTGGGCTGGTAAGCTCGAGGCCCCGCGGTCGCGCTCGCGACCGCCATTCCTCGTTCAAACGAAGGTAACGATGACCATGACGATCACTTCCGTCGCGCGGCGCGGCCTCGCCGCCGCGCTCGCACTCGCGCTGTCGGGCGCCGCATTCGCGCACGCGAAACCCGAGAAGACCGATCCGCCCGCGAATGCCGCGGTCGCGGCGCCGCAGGCCGTGTCGATCGACTTCACCGAGACGCTCGAGCCCGCGTTCAGCTCGATCGTCGTCGTCGACGCAGCCGGCGCGCCGGCCCAGGCCGCGAAGGCGGTCGTCGACGCGAACGATCGCAAGCGCATGTCGGTCGCGCTCAAGCCGCTGCAGGCCGGCGCGTATACGGTCAAATGGGTGGCGGTTGCAACCGACGGCCACCGCACGCAGGGCCGCTATACGTTCACCGTGAAATAGGCGCCGGGCGAGGGGCCGCCGCGGTGTTCCGATGCGCGGCAGCGTTCGACGAATCCACATCTCGTCGATTCGCTATTCGAGATCGTTCGTCGCCGCGCCGGTTGCGCGGAAGCCGCGAATGTGTCCGCCGGCGTTCGGCGCGCGTTTCGCCGTTTTCCCGCTTCCGGACGGAGTCAAACGCGGCTAGCCGCTGAAAGCGCATCGAGCACGCGTGCACGATGCACGCACATATGCATATGCACGCACCCGCTCGTGCGCGCGACGGCACGCCGAAGCGCATCGTCGGCGGCGCGCTCAGCGCAGCCGCGTGACGACGGCGCGCGCGCCGAGCGTCGGCGCCTCGCCGCGATCGCCGGCGGCGCGCGGCCCGATCCGTATCCGCTCTTTCAGGAAATCGAGCAGCGCGTGCACGCGCATTGGCAGATGCTCGCTCGGCCCGACGAACACCGCGTTGATCTCTTCTTCGTCGCCCGGATTGAATGCCTCGAGCACCGGCACGAGGCGTCCCGCGTCGAGGTCCGCGTCGACGTGAAAGCGCGCGAGCCGCGCGAGCCCGAGCCCGGAGACGGCCGCTTCGCGGATGCTTTCGTTGTCGCCGAGCAGCAGGTGGCCGCCCGACGGCAGCAGGCGCTGGCCTTCCGCCGCGACGAACGGCCATGCCTTCGCGTTGCCGCTGAGGCCGATGCAGTTGTGGCGATCGAGATCGTCGGGCGTCGCCGGCACGCCGTTGCGCTCGAAATACGCGGGCGAGCCGACGACGACCATCCGGCTGCCGCCGAGCCTGCGCATCACGAGCCGCGAATCGTCGAGTGCGCCGGAGCGGATCGCGATGTCGCTGCGGTTGTCGAGCGGATCGACGGCCGCGTCCGACAGCACGATGTCGAGCGTGATGTCCGGATAGCGGCGCTGGAACTCGGGCAAGAGCGGCATCAGATGATGCTTGCCGAACGGCACGTGCGAATTGATCCGCACGCGCCCCTGCGGAATCGCGCCGTGCATCGCCTCGCGCTCGGCGTCGGCGATGTCTTCGAGGATGCGCACGCAGCGCTCGTAGAACGCGGCGCCTTCGGGCGTGAGCTGCAGCTTGCGCGTCGTGCGATTCAAAAGGCGCACGCCGAGCCGCGTCTCGAGCCGTTGAACGAACTTGCTGATCGCCGATGGCGTCATGTCGAGCCGTCGTCCCGCCGCAGAGAATCCGCACGACTCGATCACCTGAACGAACACGGCCATCTCGGAGAAACGATTGACCTCGCGCATGGACGTTTTGACGAGATTTTGAATGGATGAATCCTAGTATATCCGCGACTTGTTTTCGAACTCGCGGGATTTTCTTATGCCCGCGTTCATCGATTCTCGTCGATTCATCGTCGACCGTTTATCTCGCTTCGGCTGCCGCGTATTGGCGATTCATTGTGAGACGAACGTCTCGAACGAGCGCGCGTTCGTTTGCGCCGGCGCGTTAATGCGCCGGTGCGAAACGGCGGCGGCGTCCGGTTTCGCGCACCGCGTCGATCAGCGCGTTGCTGGCGGGCGTCGGTCGATGCGAGAACGCGTAGAAGCGCGCGGCGGGCAGCGCGGGCAGTGCGTCGTTCGGCCCGCATTCGCGCAGGCCGTCGCGCAACTGGCTGCGCGCGACGACGGTGACGGCGAATCCCGCGAGCGCGGCCGCCACGCAGCCCGCCATGCTGCCGCTTTCGAACGCGATCCGAAATGGCCGCAGCGCGTCGCTCAGCGCGGCGAGCGCCGCTTCGCGGTACACGCAAGGCTCGGGAAAGAGCGCGAGCGGCAGCGCGTCGTTTGCGTCGAGCGCGGCGCCGGATGCGAACGCCCATACGAGCGGCTCTTCCCACAGCAGTTCGCCGGCGTTGTCGTCGATGCGGCGGCAATGCTTGCCGAGCACGACGTCGAGGCGGCCCGACGCCTGGTGCCGCAGCAGATCCGCGGTGATGCCGACCTTCAGCTCGATCGTCGCGCGCGGATGCAGTCGGCCGAACGCGTGCAGCACCTGCGGCAGCCACGCGCCGGCGAAATCCTCCGACGCGCCTACGCGCAGCCGGCCGTGCAGCGGCGAGCCGCGCAGCCGCGCACGCGCTTCGCGCTCCATCTCGACGATGTTGCGTGCATATGCATAGAGCGTCTCGCCCGCGGGCGTGAGCTCAACTCGCCGCGTCGTGCGGGCGAGCAGCACGGCGCCCGTCGCCTGCTCGAGCCGCTTGATGTGCCCGCTGACGGCCGACGGCGTGAGCGCGAGCCGCTCGGCCGCGGGCGCGAAGCCGCGGCTGTCGGCGACTTCGAGAAAGGTGCGCAGCAGCACGATGTCGAGCGACATCGCTGCCGAGTCCGACGGCGCATTCATGCGGATCACCGATTCAACGAGATATTCGAATAATAGATGATGATTCTTTGAGAATCGTGACGAGAGCCCGGGCTACGATCGACATCACCGACCTGATAACCGGCGGAGACCCCGATGCCCGACTATCTGTTTGCGACGACCCCGCTGCTGGACGTCGCGTATCTCGAATGGAATCCGGACGGCGCGCGCACGGCCGTGCTGCTGCACGGCTGGCCGGACAGCCCGGCGTGCTGGAAAGCGGCCGCGCCCGTGCTCGCCGACGCCGGCTATCGCGTGCTTGCGCCCGCGCTGCGCGGTTTTGCGCCAACCCGCTTTCGCGACGCGGCGACGCCGCGCAGCGGGCAACTCGCGGCGCTCGGGCGCGATCTGCTCGATTTCGCCGACGCGCTGGGGCTCGAACGCCCGGTGCTCGTCGGACATGACTGGGGTGCGCGCGCCGCCGCGAACGCGTGCGGGTTGCGTGAGCGGGCGGCGTCGCATCTCGTGATGCTGTCGGTCGGCTACGGCACGAACGACCCGAATCAGCCGCTGTCGCTGCAGCAGGCGCGCCGTTACTGGTATCACTGGTTCATGGCGACGTCGCGCGGCGAGCGAGCGGTGCGCGACGATCGCCGCGCGTTCGCGAGGACGATGTGGGACACGTGGGCGCCGGCCGGCTGGTATGCGCCGGAGGACTTCGACGAAGCGGCCGACGCGTTCGATGGGCCCGACTGGGCAGACGTCGTGCTGCATTCGTACCGGCACCGCTGGGGCTTCGCGAACGGTTGTGCCGCGTATGCGCACGACGAAGCGCGTCTGAATCCCGCGCCCGTTCTGTCCGTGCCGACGCTCGTGCTGCACGGCGGCGCGGACACCTGCAACCATCCGGACAGCTCCGCATCGCGCGAGCGGTTCTTCGCCGGACGCTACGAGCGCGTCGTACTCGATGGCGTCGGTCACTTTCCGCAACGCGAGGCGGCGGCGCGCGTCGCCGATGCGATCGTCGCGTTCTGCGCCGGCGCGTGAGCGCGACAGGGCGGCGGGCGCCGGTCCTCGCCGCCCGTTGCGCGCTCATGTCATCCGTCGAGCCGCTTCGTCCAGTCCTCGACCGCGCCGGCCTTCAGCCGCCGCTCGAACAGTTGGCGCCATGACAGTGGCAGCGCGTCGATGCGCGACAGCGCTTCGAGCGCGCCGGCATCGAGCGTGCGCCGGTACAGCACATCGAGCACGCTCGACAGCGGCCATTCCGGATGCGGCCGCTCGCGCAGCGCGAGTTCGCCGCCGGGCTCGACCCAGCCCTCGTCGAGCACGCGGTAGTACCAGCCGGTCCGTCCGCTCTGCTGGACGCGCGCGGACATCTTCCGGAATCCGAAGCGTGCATTGAGCTTCCAGCACGGCTGCCGGGACTGCGAGACCTGCAGCGTCGCGCCGCCGAGCGTGAAGACGTCGCCGATGCACACGTCGCGCTCGGCGATGCCGCGCGTCGACAGGTTCTCGCCGAATGCGCCCGGCCGCGCGAGCACGTCGCGCGGGCCGATCTCGGCCGCCCATAGCGCATAGTGGTCGAACGCATAGTGATGGACCGCCTTGTCCGGGCCGCCGTGATGCTTGCGGTCGGCCTGTTCGTCGCCGGCGAAGCCGGTGCGCGCGAGCCACAGGCGCTCGTGCACCGGTTGCTTGCCGATCGCGCTCGCGTGCGCCGTATCCGCGAGCGGCCGTATCGCGCCGATCAGCAGCGCATCGAGTTTCGCGTTCATCGAATGCATGCGCGCCGTTCCGTTCACGCGTGAGCAGCGTCGCGCAGCGCGTCGAGAATCGCGGCGAGCTCGCGCGTGCGCTCTTCGCCGAGCGGGCGCAGCGGCTTGCGCGGCTCGCCCGCATCGAAGCCCGCAAGCCGCAGCCCCGCCTTCACCGTGACGGGCAGCCCGCCCGCGACGATGAACTGCAAGAGCGGCAGTTGCCGGTGGAAGACGGCGCGGGCCGTGCCGAGATCGCCCGCGCGCATCGCTTCGTACAGCGCGAGCGGCAGGCGCGCATTCAGGTTCGGCGCGGCGGTGCACCAGCCGGCCGCGCCCGCCGCGAGCGCGGCGAGCGCCATCGGATTGCTGCCGTTGTAGAACGGGATCGCGCCGTCGCCCAGTTGCGCGAGCCGGTGCATGCGCTTGATGTCGCCCGTGCTCTCCTTGACCATCGTCACGTTGTCGACCGTGCGGAAGATGCGTGCGATCAGCTCGGGCGACATGTCGATGCCGCTCGTCGCCGGGTTGTTGTACAGCATGATCGGGATGCCGATCGCGTCGCCGATCGCGCGATAGTGGCCGACGATCGCTTCGTCGTCCAGCTTCCAGTACGACACGGGCAGCACCATGACCGCGTCAGCGCCTGCCTGCTCGGCGAACTTCGCGCGGCGCACCGCGTTCGCGGTGGTGAGATCGGAGATGCCGACGACGGCCGGCACGCGGCGGTCGACGGCGCGAATCGAGGCCGACGCGGCGGCTTCCCATTCGGCGTCGGACAGATAGGCGCTCTCGCCTGTGCTGCCGAGCGGCGCGATGCCGTGCACGCCGCTTGCGATCAGGCGTTCGACGAGCGCGCCGAGGGCGGTCGTGTCGACCTGGCCGTCGGGCGAGAAGGGGGTGACGGGGTAGGCGATGATGCCTTGCAATGGGTTGGACATGAGTCGGGGGCTCCGGAGTGTTCGAGGTCGTCGGGTCGTCGTCGGTTCGCTATCGATTCGACGCGCGGGCAATTCGGCGGATCAGCCGAGGCAGTCGGGGTGATGGCGCAGCGCGCGCCGCGCGTAGTACGCGAACGTCACGGCGTCGCGCTTCGGCGTCGAGATCCAGTCGTGTGCGTCGGTCGCGAGCGCGGGCGGGATCGGCTCGATCGCGCCGGCCGCCATCGCCAGCAGTTGCAGCCGCGCTGCGCGCTCGATCAGGATCGCGAGCATGCACGCCTCCTCGATCGTTTTGCCGACGACGAGCTGGCCATGATGCGACAGCAGGATCGCGCGCTTGTCGCCAAGCGCGTTCGAGATGATCTCGCCTTCCTCGTTGCCGACGGGCACGCCTGGCCAATCCTTCAGGAACGCGCAATCGTCGTAGAGCGGACAGGTGTCCATGTGCGACACGACGAGCGGCGTCTCTAGCATCGACAGCGCGGCGACGTGCGCCGGATGCGTGTGGATGATGCAGTTGACGTCGGGGCGCGCGCGATAGATCCACGTGTGAAAGCGGTTGGCGGGATTCGGAATGCCTTCGCCGCCGATCACTTCGAGATCCTGATCGACCTGCAGCAGATTCGATTCGGTGATCTCGTCGAAACCGAGCCCGAGGCGCTGCGTGTAGTACGTGTGCGGCGTATCCGCGCGGCACGTGATCTGTCCGGCGAGGCCGCAGTCGTGCCCGTCGTCGAACAGGATCCGGCACGTGAGCGCAAGCTTCTCGCGCGCGGTCCACCCGCTATCCTTGATTTCGTTGTCGAGCCGCCGCTGCGCGAGCGCGACGAGATCGGCCTTGCCCATCTTCAATGTGTCGACCATACCACCTCCAGGATGTGAACGAATATGCCGTGTTCCTGACGCGTCGTCGCGACGCATCAAGAACACGAAGTAGATTATAGGACACAAAGTGTCATGCGATACAATCAGTTTTTCAAAAGACATTTGCCGTCATGACGATTCGTCTGAAGCTGCTGAGAAAGCAGAAAGGATGGACGCTCGACGTGCTGGCCGAAGCGACCGGCCTCACGAAGAGCTATTTGTCGAAGGTCGAGCGCGGCCTCAGCGTGCCGTCGATCGCGGTCGCGCTGAAGCTGTCGAAGGCGCTGCAGGTCGACGTCGAGCAGTTGTTCTCGGAGAGCCGGGATCGCGAGCTGATCACGGTCACGCGGGCGTCGGAGCGCACGTCGATGGGCAGCGCATCGAGCGTGCGCGCGCGCACGTACGAGAGCATCGCGGCGGGCGTCGCGCCGAAGAGGCTGTTGCCGTTCATCGTGTATCCGCCGCGCGATTACGTGAGCTCGGCGTTTCGCGAGCACGAAGGGGAGGAGATGCTGTTCGTCCACAAGGGGCGTGTCGAGATCGCGTTCCCGAACGAGACGATCAAGCTGAAGACGGGTGATTCGGTTTATTTCAATGCGCTGATTCCGCACCGGATGCGCAGCGTCGGCGCGACGCAGGCGGAGGTGCTCGTCGTCGTGAGCAACGACGAGGGCGTGCGCGACGACGCGCAGTAGCGGCGGCGGACGACCGGGAGGATGAGATCGATACGTGACGGGCGGGTGGTGTCCGCCGGCGACGGATGCGCGCGACACGGAGGGCGGATTGGCGAACGTGTCGCGCCGGTCGGCACGAACGGGGATCGCCGGTTAGCGAAGACTCACTCGTCGTTGCCGATTTTCATGAAGAGCCGGATCGATCGGATCGCATACGCGAGGCCGCCGACCACGACAAGCGCACCCAATCCCAGCAGCACGTTCTCGAGCGACAACGCGTTTTGAAGAGATAAAAACAATGCCTTGCATCTATTGCATTCTTCATACATTTGGATGTGGATTGTAACAATTCCCACTGAATCATTTCCGGAAGTTTGCATGTGGCGAAATTTTTGGCGAGCGGACGGGCGGTTTCTTTAGGCGGGACGCAGGTTGGGGCTGCCGGCGGCCAGGCGAGCGGCGTCCGATGTTCGTCGCCACCTTGATTGGGCAGGAGTGTGCGCCGCACGGCATGGCCGACTGGCGGTCCGCACCGCGCCATGGCATGGCGGGCCGTGGCGGGCGCAAATGAAAAAGCTCCGCGTTGATAGTGTCAAGGCGGGGCTCGATTGCCGCGGCCGGCGGTGCGGGGCATGTCCGTCGGACGATGCCGCAGCGAGCGTAGGCGGTAGTGGCGCGATGCTTCGATGTCTGCTGGCGCGCATGGCCGCACACGCCAAATTTCGGACAGAGCTTTATGTGGCGGAAAATTAATTTGATTGCCGAAGGGCGTTGTCCTGCCCCAATCGTACCCCGCGCGTTTTCGATGGACGTCGTTCGGCAGTGCGCGCTGCCGAAAGCAAGAACGCTGGCGACATCAGTAACAAGCGCCCGAAATCCGCGTCGGGCTTGAGCTTGTCCAGGGTATGGGACGCTCCCGGACTGGTACAGGCTGCGCGAAAGATCGCCCGCGCCGCCCGCCAATGTGTGCGCGCCGAGCTTTGCTTTGTTTACCCGGTAACTTCGGCAGGGTAGTTTCCCCTATTCGGCACGTGCCGCAGTCCTCGCGGATTTTCCACGGTGGATTCGGCATGGGTTATCGCTCATCCGGGAAGGTGACACGACTTCCCACGGTGGCCGTGTGTGGCATTGGTGGATACGCAATTGGCCGGTGCTGTGGTCGGCGCCAAGGGCAGTATCGCGACTCGTTTCGCCGGTACGCCGATCTACAAGCCGTCCGGCTTTACGACAGCGCGCGTGACAGTCGGATTTCAGGTCGTGGTAGGTTGGATCGCGGCGTCGCCAATCTATCGCTTGATGATCTGGCGGTGCTCGCATCAGTGCTGAAAGTAGACCCGGTGCGGCTTCTCGGTGGCGGCGGCACGTAAGGCACGTAAACGATTGTTAAACGCTCGTTGCTTCAGGCTGCATTCATCTGACATAAGCTAAAATCGCGCGAGAACGACCTTTCGTCGCCGTTGGCTGACCGTCGCTGTGTCGCTTCTCTGACGGTAGTCGAACCTGAGAGAAGGACGACAAGAAATGGTACTCAGACCACCCGTGCCCGGGGATTTGAAGAATCGCGACCTGTACGAAGCCGTCCATCGCGGCTTGTTGCAGCACGACCGGCTGTTGATGCTGGATACACCGCTCGGCAAGAACGCGTTGACCCCGTTGCGGGAGCGCGGATCGTCAGGGATCGGCGGTGACTACCATTGGACGGTCGATGTCGCGTCGCTGCGCGACGATACGGCGCTGTTGTCGCTGATGCATCAGCCTGTCACTCTGTGGATTCAGCAGCGGACGGCACTCTACGCCGACTTCATCTATCGCCCCGTGCATGGCTTCGTGCATCAGGTCGGCTACTTGGGTGGCGACGGTAGTGTGTCAACGTTTCAACTCGAATTTTCCTCCGCCCTGATTTTCCTGAACAAAAGACTCACAACGACGAAGGCTGGCTCGAAAAAGACGCGCGCGAAATTATTTCGGAAATTTTCAACCGGTATCCGCAGCTTCAGGGGCGGTTCCGCTTCAATCTGACGCGCGAACCTGCCGTGCGCTCATGGTGCCGTCAGAGCGAATCCGATCTTCATTTCGTACACCGCCTTCTCGAAGATGAGAGTTGGTATTTCTATTGGGTTCACGAACAGACGAAAGACGGTGAGCCGCCAAAAACAACGCTCATCATTCTGGATCGCGTGTCGTCGCTGCCGGAAGCGAAACCGGCCGAATACTATCGCGGCAACACCGATCACGAAGCGGACGGGTTCACACAATGGGCGGTCACGCAGACGATGCAAAGTCTGCGCTACATGTCGCGCGCGTTCGATTACAAGCGTCCGACCTCGCAGTTTGAAGTAGACAGCGCTTTGCAATCTACGACCTATGTAGAGGACGACGGGCGACACAGGGAAGCGCACGGCATTCCACACGCTCCGATGACGATCTACGAGCCGACAGCGTACGGCTACCCCGATTCGGACAGCGGCGCGGCTCGCGCACGTCGGCGCTTACAGGAGTGGGATTCGCGCGCACGCCGGTATTTCGGCGTCGGTGGGTTGCGCTGGCTGGATGCCGGATTGCGCTTCACGCTGAACAACCATCCGCGTCATCCCGACAGCGATCCCAAGAAACGGGAATTTCTCGTCATCGAGGCGCGATGGTTCATCGAAAACAACGTGTCGATCGGTCGACAGGCGACGGAATATCCGCGCAGTCTGCGCGCGACGTTGGCTGAGCAACAGGCGGCACACGGGGCGCGCTTCAAGACTCCGGAGCATCCGCAGGACGGGACGGCCGGATTTTTCGTCATCGAGATTGAGGCACAAGAAGCGAGCGTTGAATATCGCAGCCCGCTCGCGCATCCCAAGCCGAACATGACCATCGAGCATGCGATCGTCGTGACGCAGCAAGGATCGGAAGCGTGGACGAACGAGCGAAATCAAGTCCGCGTGCATTTCGCGTGGGACCGCAAAAATCCGGATGGCACGTTTGCTTCGTCGCCGCTGCTATCGACCATGCAGGCCGATACCGGGAACGGCTACGGAGCGGTTCACGTGCCACGGGCCGGTGAATGGGTTTTAGTCGCCTATTGGGCAAACGATTGCGACAAGCCGTTCATTTTAGGGCGCGTCAACGGCGGAACGACGCCTTCGCAGTGGCATTCGAATGTCCTGCTGTCGGGTTTTCAGTCGCAGGGGTTCGGCGGTACGGGCGCGTTCAATTCGTTCGTCCACGATGACGCCACGAATCAAAGCGGTACACGGCTCGTCAGCTACACCGGCAGCAGCTACGCATCGATCGCGCAGGGCTATTTGATTCAACAGAGCGGCAACACGCGCGGGCGATATCTCGGTTCGGGGTTGCTGCTGCACGCCGACCATTACGCATCGGTACGCGGTGGCCGGGGCGTGTCGATCAGCGCGCATCCCGTGTCGCGCGACAGCGATCAACTCGACGTGGACGAAGCGCGCGAGCAGCTCACGCGTTCGAAAAACCTGCTCGGCAGCATTTCGGATGCAAGCGAACAACATCAGGTCGAGAGCTTGAAACCCGGCATCGATGCGCTGACGACGTTCACCGATGCGACGAAGCAATCCGCGTCCGGTGAAGCTACTGGCGGACGTACAGCGGGCGGCGGCACGGGTAACGCGAATGCGTTCGCTGCACCGCTGCTTCTGCTCGGCAGTCCGGCCGGTATCGGCCTGTCCACGCATCAGTCGCTACATGCCAGCGCCGACCAACAGGCGAGCTGGATCAGCGGTCAGGATTCGTATCTCGCGGCGGGCGGATCGTTGCACGCCGCGGCGATTGATCACTTGAGCCTGTTCGCACGAAATCAGGGCATCAAAGCCGTCGCGGGTAAAGGCAAGGTCGAAATACAGGCGCAGGACGGCGATCTGGAAATGATCGCGCAGCAGCTTGTGAAATTGCTGTCGGTGACCGGACGAATGGAAATCGCGGCCGATCAGGAACTGGCCCTGTACTGCGGCGGTGCGACGATTCGCATCAAAGACGGCAACGTCTCGATACACGCACCGGGCAACGTTGACTTCAAGGGCGCGTCATTCAGCTTTGCGGGGCTGGTCAGTGAGTCGTACACGATGCCGCAGTTCAAGCCGTCGTATCAGGCGCAATACGTCCTGAAAAACGAGGCAGATGGTACGCCGATGATTCGACACGCCTACGAAATGAAGCTGCCATCGGGGCGAACCGTGCTCGGACACACGAACGACCTCGGCGAGACAGCACCGATTTTCACGCCGAGCGCTCAAAGCGTAAGCCTCAAGGCGTTCGAGCAGGAAAAGCAGGATGTCGAGCCGTGGAAATATGCGGGCGGCGGGGAACCTGACATTTGGGCCGATTACCTGAAGGTTGACCCCGACGAGCGCGCGTGAGCGCCGGCGATACTTGGAGAACACAATGGGCGGATCACTTCAACCGGCGGGCGCGTGCGAGACGATCAAAGAGCGTGTACCTGAGTACGCGTATCTACCACCGGGAACCAAGGGATATTTGCAAGAAAAGGTCGAGACTGCGCTGAAAACGGCAAAATACGTGCCTGTCAAGTTGCGCGATGGATCGATCGTTTATCGGTTGCTCATGCAGGCCGCGATGAGTGTGCCGATGATTATCGAGGAAGAGGAAAAATGGAAGTGGCTATCCAAGTACAAGGCGGAAGTCAGCTTTGATATGGAAGCCAGTGTTCTTTCGGAAGGGGTGGAAGCGCCGATCCCATTTTTGAGTAACGAAAGACCTCACGGTTCGGAGCGTCGCCGCAGTCTGAATCCATTCCCGCCGGGAGCAACCGTCGGCCTACTACGGCGTCCCGATGTAATCATCGTAGAAACAGAAGCGATTCTCTGGCCCGGTCGTGGGACGATCGATCGCGAAGGTGATCGTCATGTCAACAACTTGCTAAGGCTCGTGGAAGTCAAGTTTCCCGGCGATACCTTGGGGAGAGCGCAGGAGTTGGCCTATCAGGCGATTGCTGGTGACTTCAAAAATCGCATGACCGTGATCGATGTGACCGATTGCAACGGGGACCTGCAGAAAATCCCCAAGCCCGCCCCTATTCCCGCGCCGAAAACCGAAGATGAGAAGGAGCGTCAGCGCGTCCCCATTCGCAGCGTTCCCGCTGTTCCGCACCACGTCTGGTATGAGGACTGGTGGCAAAAGGCGCATGAATTCGGTGAAGAGGTCGAACATGCTGTCGCTCCGGTTTGGGATGCGGTTCAACGTGGATATTCTTACCTGTCTGCTGAGACAAGCGCTTTCCTGCATCAGCACGCAGCATGGATGTTTACGGCCGGTCAGTGGGTCGCCGACAAGACGCATAGCGCTTGGATATGGGTGGACGAGAAAGGTCACGAGCTATTCCGCTATACGGCCGCGCAACTCAAGGCCGGATGGGAAGCGATCGTACGCATGACCGATTTGACGTGGGATGTGCTCACGCATATCGATTGGGCGCAGGTCGGCGTGACGCTGCTGAAAGGAGCCGCGATAGCGGTAGCCATTGTCGTCGGCGTCGCAATCGTGATCCTGTTGTTGCCTGAGTTGATCGCGATATTTGCTGCTCTGTGTGCGATTATCGCGGCTGGTGCAGAGGCCGCTGCTGCATTGGCTGCGACCCTTGGTGTAGTCGTCGGGGGCGGGAGTGCAGTTGCGGCACTCTCCGCAAGCTGACTGCATTCATGTGCGACTGATCAATTGACGATCCGATTATGACTTTGAGTGATTCGAAACCTGTCTTGACGCCGTTGCAAGCACTTTCCCGCTATCAGGAAGATTTGAGCGTGCGCCTTGCCGACAACTCGATGGGCGTGTTGCCGGGTGTCATCGGTACGGTGTTCTTTGAGAGTGGCTCGCAGCCTGAGGTGAGGCAGGCGATTCTTGACTGCTTTGACCGCTTCGCTGAAATGTTCGGCGAGCATCTGAAGGGCGGCAAGGACACCGATGAGGGAAAATTCACAAAACGAAATGCAAAGGGCATTGAGAAAATTCGCCGCGCGATCATCGATATGCCGTCACATTTAGCAGTGAGCGTGGTGCTTTCCAGCGCTACCGACCAAGACGCGGCGGCGGAATACGATATCGGAGTATTAACCGGGACTGCGAGCATCCGCGATTATGTTTCGCCGCGCGGATGGACAGCAAAGAAAGGGCAAGAATCCGGCCTGTCGTATTTGAAGTTCAATGTGCCGATGGATTTGGTAACCACTGACGACGGAATCGCGCAGTATGAGGGGTTCCTGCGATATGTATGTAACAAGCTTGTCGTGCGCGGAGGGTATGGCGGATTAGCACCAATTCTGCCTTACAGTTACCATCGTTATATGCCGCAGGAATGGGCACTTGCGGAACGGTTCAGTGGATTGGAAATTGATAGTACCGCACACTTGCAGGCAAGGGACTACAGCCCGATTTCCTATGAGGGTGAGTCCAAAGAGGAAATGACGGCTTTCTATACCGGCTTACATCCGGGTGCCAAGGTTGGGCGATGGGGTTTCATCAAGAGCGTAAACTGGTACACGATCCTAGGCGAACTGTTCATCGAGCGCTTAGGCGGCGAGGCAGCGATTCGGGAAAAGCTTGACCGTCCCGATATTCATATCGAGCGCGCGAATGCATGTCTGATGATCCGCGCGGGCGACTTCCCGCGCCTTGGCGCTCCTGAAGAGGGCTTGCCTGAGCCGTACGTGTTCGTGAACAGTGTCTTGCGTGTGCTGCGCGATCCGAAGCCTGATGCGCTGCATACCTACATTCCCGATCTGCCGAGTGCAGACACGAAAAATGCGCGCAAATGGGTAGCACGTTTTGACTTGCCGGATGCACCGCCCATCGCTGAGCCGCCGACGATCGTTCCGCCGCCCGTGAATCGCGAACCGGCTCGCCAAAGCGTGCGAGGCGGCAACCCGTGTCCCGAAGCTGGTTGGTGGCATACGCCAGCCAAAGCTGGCAGCCGCCGTTATTTCGAAGTGGGTGAAATCATGCCGGTGATCGAAGGAAGTTCTTGGGGTACGACGAACTGGCACTGGTCGCCGAGTGAGAAACAAGACGGGTCACGTTGACCATGACGAGATACTTGATTTTCGACGGCGATCATACGACGGTCGCGGGAACAGTCCAAGCCAAGGCGACACCCTTCGCACTCGACGGCAGGCACGTCGCGCACGAGAACGACGATGTGTTTTGCCCGGTGTGTAAAACGATCGGCAAAATTCAATGCTCCGGTCCGCGAATTCCGATGACGGGGCCGGACGGCCGACGCGTGGCACTGAGCGATGATCTGTGCATTTGCAAGTGCCCGGTTCCGCCGTTGCTCATTGCGTCGCAACAGGTCATGTCGGTCGATGTCTGACTGTTTTCCGGAATGCCTAAACTGTTGGGCGGCTGCATGCGGGCCGCATTGCGAGCATCAACTATCGGACGGTCAAAATTGCGCGCCCGCGAGCCGCCAGTATTTTTGGCCGCTCGGCATGACTTGCAAGAACAGGCCGTTACCGTCGTAGAGTTTTTGAATCTTCGGCCCGGGCTTGGCAGTCCGGATTGCCGTATCGGTCAAGCGCATCAGGGGTATTTCCGTTGCGGTGGAGCCTCGAAGTGAGGACATACCCCTAAAAGTACCCCGATGTACCCCCGGCTATCAACGAACCGAGCCGGACTCTTTAGGAACGAAATTCCCTTCCGTGCCTTTATTTATCAAGGTTTTTGCGACTTGCCGGGAATTTCGAGGAATAGTTGATGGTGCCCAGGGCCGGAATCGAACCGGCACGCCTTGCGGCGGGGGATTTTGAGTCCCCTGCGTCTACCAATTTCACCACCTGGGCCAACCTGCGCCGCACATGCGATTGTGCGCGGCGAAAACGCAAATTATCACCGAAATCCCTCATACGGGCAAGCATCCGCCGCCGCCACGGCGCGACAGGGCGGTTCACCGGCTCATTCACTGACTCAGATAGACAAATGCGCCGTGCTTCACGATGCCCATCACGCTCGCCCGCTGGTCGAGCCCGACGTGGTCGGCGGCGCTCGTGTTGACGATGCCGTTCGGCACGATGAGCTCGTGCGCGCGCTCGAGCTCCGCGCGCAGCGCCGTGCGGAACGCCGGCGTGCCCGGCTGCGCGATCTTCAGCGCGCGGCCGGCCGCGTCCGCGAGGCGCGGGTAGACGCCCGCCGCGTCGCCCGCGAACTGCGTGACCGTATCGAGTCCGTATTTCGTCTCGTATGCGTCGACGAACGCGAGCGCCGCACGCTTCGCAGGATGGCCGGCGGGCAGCGTGCGCGCAACGACGACAGGCTGCGTCGGGAACAGCGTGCCTTCGACGTCCTTGCCGCCGAGCCGCAGGAACTCGGGCGTCGCGATCCCGTGCGTCTGGTAGATGGGCCCCCGGTAGCCGCGCTCGATCAGCGTGCGCTGCGGCAGCACGGTCGGCGTACCGGCGCCCGCGATCAGGATCGCGTCCGGCTTCGCCGCGATCAGTTTCAGCGTCTGGCCCGTCACGCTCGCGTCGGTTCGGTTGTAGCGCTCGGTCGCGACGATCCTCACCTTGCGCAGCGCCGCGAAGCGCGTGAACTCGTCGAGCCAGCTATCGCCGTAGCTGTCCGCGAAGCCGATGAAGCCGACCGTCTTCACGCCGTGGTTCGCCATGTAGCGGGTCAGCACGTCGGCCATCGCGCGGTCGCTCTGCGCCATCTTGAACGCCCATACGCGCTTGCCCTGCTGCGGCTCGACAATCGAGCCGGAGCCGATCAGCGTGATCATCGGCGTCTGCGCGGCGGCGACGGGTTCGAGCGCGGCGAGCGCCGCCGGCGTGATGTTTGGCCCGACGACGACGTCGACCTTGTCCTCCGTCACGAGTCTGCGGATGTTGCGCACGGCGAGGCCCGGATCGGACGCGTCGTCGAGCACGATCACGTTCAGCTTCTGTCCCGCGATCGTGTTCGGCCACATCAGGATCGCGTTCTTGCTCGTCAGGCCGATCGTCGCGGCGGGGCCGGTCGTCGACAGGTCGACGCCAACCGTCAGATCGGCGCGCGCCGCAGTGCAGGCGAGCGCGACCGCGGCGCAGGCGGCCGCGCGGCGCAGCAGGCAGAATGGCTTCATCCGGAGGTCTCCATGCCGGTTCGAGGCGGCGCGCGGGAACGGCGCGCCGTGCGTCACAGCTCGTAGGTCTCGGCCTCGCCCTTGAGCGCGGTCTCGACGAGCTTGCGATTGAGCGTCGGCGACAGCAGCTCGACGAGCGTATAGATATAACCGCGCAGATACGCGCCCTGCTTGAGCGCGACGCGCGTCACGTTGCTGCCGAACAGGTGCCCGACCGGAATCGCGCGCAGATTGCGGTCGCGCTCCGGGTTGAACGCGATGTCGGCCATGATGCCGACGCCGAGCCCGAGCTCGACGTAGGTCTTGATCACGTCCGCGTCGATCGCCTCGAGCACGATGTCGGGCGTGAGGCGATGCAGCGCGAACGCCTGGTTGATCTTCTTGCGGCCGGCGAACGCGTCGTCGTACGTGATGAGCGGGAATTGCGCGAGATCGTCGAGCGACAGCGGCTTGCGCTCGAGGAGCGGGTGATCGGCCGGCACGACGGCCGCGTGGTGCCACTGGAAGCAGGGCAGCGACACGAGCTCCTTATAGTCGGCGATCGCCTCCGTCGCGATCGCGAGGTCAGCCTGATCGTGGATCACCATTTCGGCGACCTGCGTCGGGCTGCCTTGCAGGATCGACAGATGCACCTTCGGGAAGCGCTTCTTGAACTCGGCGATCGCGGCGGGCAGCGAGTAGCGGGCCTGCGTGTGCGTCGCGGCGATCGTCAGGTTGCCCTGGTCCTGCGCCGCGTAATCTTTTCCGACCCTTTTAAGGCTTTCGACCTCCTGGAGAATCCGCTCGACCGACGCGAGAATGATCCTTCCCGGCTCGGTCAGCGAGCGCACGCGCTTGCCGTGGCGCGTGAAGATCTCGACGCCGAGCTCGTCCTCGAGCTCGATGATGGCTTTCGACACCCCGGGCTGCGACGTGTACAGCGCCTTCGCGGCTTCCGTGAGGTTGAAATTCTGCCGGACGGCCTCGCGCACGAAGCGAAATTGGTGCAGGTTCATTTATAACCCTTCCGCATATCAACAGAATTTTTTAGTCGTTTGAAATATAAGGGGAGTTTATTACGATTGCCCCGTGTTTTTCAAATATGGATATCTGTAATCGTCATTTGCAAATGACCGGCCGGGCGGATGGCCGGCTCGGCGCGGACGGTGCAGGATTCGGGCGCGGCGTGGCTAGGACGTCGCGCGGTCATATCGAGCAAACCCTGGGGTCCCCGAATGTACCAGTACGACCAATACGATCAGACGATCGTCGACGAGCGCGTCGCGCAGTACCGCGACCAGGTCCGCCGCCGCTTGTCCGGCGAATTGAGCGAGGACGAGTTCCGTCCGCTGCGGCTGCAGAACGGCCTGTACATGCAGCGCCACGCGTACATGCACCGCATCGCGATTCCCTACGGCAATCTCCGCAGCAGCCAGTTGCGCATGCTCGCCCGCATCGCGCGCGAGCACGACCGCGGCTACGGCCACTTCTCGACGCGCACGAACATCCAGTTCAACTGGGTGAAGCTCGAGGAAACGCCCGAGATTCTCGCGAAGCTCGCGTCCGTGCAGATGCACGCGATCCAGACGTCGGGCAACTGCATCCGCAACATCACCGCCGACCAGTTCGCGGGCGTGGCTCAGGACGAGGAGATCGATCCGCGCCCGTGGGCCGAGATCCTGCGCCAATGGTCGACGTTCCATCCCGAATTCGCGTGGCTGCCGCGCAAGTTCAAGATCGCCGTGTCCGGCTCGAAGGCCGATCGCGCGGCCGTGCAGATCCACGATCTCGGCGTCTACCTGAAGAAGAACGAGGCGGGCGAAGTGGTCGCGAGCATCCTCGCGGGCGGCGGCCTCGGCCGCACGCCGATCGTCGGCGCGATCATCCGCGAAAACCTGCCGTGGCAGCACCTCATCACGTATTGCGAGGCGGTGCTGCGCGTCTACAACCGTTACGGCCGCCGCGACAACCTGTACAAGGCGCGGATCAAGATCCTCGTGAAGGCGCTGTCGCCCGCGAAGTTCTCGCAGCAGGTCGAAGAGGAATGGCAGCACTTGAAGGACGGCCCGTCGACGCTCACGCAGGCCGAACTCGACCGCGTGTCCCAGTACTTCCTGCCGCCCGTCTACGAAAAGCTCGCCGACACCGACGCGCCGTTCGAGCAGCATCTGCTCGAGAACCGCGCGTTCGCGCGCTGGGTCGAGCGCAACGTCGCGCCGCACAAGGTGCCGGGGTACGCGGCCGTCACGCTGTCGCTGAAGAATCACCGCGTGGCGCCCGGCGACGCGAGCGCCGAGCAGATGGAGCAGGTGGCCGACTGGGCCGACGCGTACTCGTTCGGCGAGCTGCGCGTGTCGCACGAGCAGAACCTGATTCTCGCGAACGTGAAGAAGCGCGATCTGTTCGCCGTGTGGGAAAAGGCGAAGGCGGCCGGCTTCGCGACGCCGAACGTGGGCCTCCTGACCGACATCATCGCGTGCCCGGGCGGCGACTTCTGCTCGCTCGCGAACGCGAAGTCGATCCCGATCGCGCTCGCGATCCAGCAGCGCTTCGACGATCTCGACTACGTGCACGACCTGGGCGACGTGTCGCTCAACATCTCGGGCTGCATGAACTCGTGCGGACACCACCACGTCGGCAACATCGGCATTCTCGGCGTCGACAAGGACGGCGCCGAGTGGTATCAGGTGTCGCTCGGCGGCGAGCAGGGCACGGGCGCGGGCGGCGCGCGCCTCGGCCGCGTGATCGGCCCGTCGTTCTCCGCGGAGGAGGTGCCCGACGTGATCTCGAAGCTGATCGACACGTTCGTCGATGCGCGCATCGACGGCGAGCGCTTTATCGACACGTACGAGCGCATCGGCATCGCGCCGTTCAAGGCGCGCGTCTACGCGGCGCGCCAGACCGCGCACGCGTAACCCAGCGCAGAGGAATCAGCAGATGGCTTTGATTATCAAGAATCGCGAAGTGGTCGACGACGCATGGCAAGTCGTGCGCGCGGCCGAAGACGGCGCGCTGCCCGCACTCGACGCGCTGCCGGCCGGCAAGGTGCTCGTGCCGCTCGCGCTGTGGCTGGAGGCGCGCGACGCGCTCGTCGCCGCGAAGACGAAGGACGAACTCGGCGTGTGGCTCGCGCCCGACAGCGAACCCGCCGACCTCGTGGCCGATTTCGGCCGCATCGCGGTGATCGGCGTCGAATTCCCGCGCTTCGCGGATGGCCGCGGCTACAGCATCGCGCGCCTGCTGCGCGAGCGCCACGGCTGGACGGGCGAGCTGCGCGCGATCGGCGACGTGCTGCGCGACCAGCTCCTTTACCTGTCGCGCTGCGGCTTCGATGCGTTCGCGGTGCGCGCGGACAAGGACATCCGCGACGCGCTGAACGCGTTCGGCGAGTTCTCGCAGCGCTACCAGGGCGCGTTCGACGAGCCGGCGCCGCTGTTCCGCCGCCGCGCGGCGGCGGCCGAAACGAAGGTGAACGCATGAGCGCCGCCGACGCAACGACGCTGACCCCGGCGCTCGCCGGCAAGATCGGGCGGCTCGACGCGCTGCTCGCGCAAATCGCCGGCCGTCATCCGAAGGTCAAGCTCGCGAGCAGCCTCGCGGCGGAAGATATGCTGATTACGCATGCGATCCTGTCGAAGGGCGTCGCGATCGGCATCTTCTCGCTGAATACCGGCCGCTTGCATACGGAGACGCTCGGCATGATCGAGCGCGTGCGCGAGCGCTACGGCTACGAAATCGAGCAGTTCCACCCCCGGCAGGACGCGGTCGACGCGTACGTCGCCGAGCACGGCCTGAACGCGTTCTACGAGAGCGTCGAGCTGCGCAAGCGCTGCTGCGAGATCCGCAAGGTCGAGCCGCTGAACCGCGCGCTCGCGGGCGTCGACGCATGGGTGACGGGCCAGCGGCGCGAGCAGTCGGTCACGCGCGCGGAGCTCCACGAAGAGGAGCACGACGCCGCGCGCGGGATCGCGAAGTACAACCCGCTCGCCGACTGGACCGAACGCGACGTGTGGGCTTACCTGAAGGCGTTCGACGTGCCCGTCAATCCGCTGCACGCGCGCGGCTATCCGAGCATCGGCTGCGAGCCGTGCACGCGCGCGATCCGTCCCGGCGAGGACAGCCGCGCGGGCCGCTGGTGGTGGGAGTCGCGCGACACGAAGGAGTGCGGGCTGCACATCGCGATCACGCCGGTGCCGTCGGCCGGAGCCGAATCGGCTTCCGCCTGAGGCGGCCGCCGCATAATAAGATAGTCAGATTGCGCCGCCGGCCAGCCCGGCGGCACGAACCCAGACAAGGACCGTAATCATGAGCACGACGCTCGAACAATCCGCTTTTGCCCCGTCCGCCGGCGCGTCGACGAGCCGGATGGGCCATCTCGACTGGCTCGAGGCCGAGTCGATCCACATCCTGCGCGAGCTCGTCGCCGAGTGCAGCAAGCCGGCGCTGCTGTTCTCGGGCGGCAAGGATTCGGTCGTCGTGCTGCATCTCGCGCTCAAGGCGTTCGGGCTCGGCGCGAACCGCAAGACGGCGCTGCCGTTTCCGCTCGTGCACATCGACACGGGCCACAACTACGACGAGGTGATCGACTTCCGCGACCGCCGCGCGAAGGAGATCGGCGCGGAGCTCGTCGTCGGCCACGTCGAGGATTCGATTGCGCGCGGCACCGTGGTGCTGCGCCGCGAGACGGATTCGCGCAACGCCGCGCAGGCCGTCACGCTGCTCGAAACGATCGAGCAGCACGGCTACACCGCGATGATCGGCGGCGCGCGGCGCGACGAAGAGAAGGCGCGCGCGAAGGAGCGGATCTTCTCGTTTCGCGACGAATTCGGCCAGTGGGACCCGAAGGCGCAGCGCCCGGAGCTGTGGAGCCTGTACAACGCGCGGCTGCACCAGGGCGAGCACTTGCGCGTGTTCCCGATCTCGAACTGGACGGAGCTCGACGTGTGGCAGTACATCGCGCGCGAGCAGCTCGAACTGCCGGCGATCTACTACGCGCACCGCCGCGAGATCGTGCGCCGCAACGGCCTGCTCGTGCCCGTCACGCCGCTCACGCCGATGCGCGAGGGCGAGACGAGCGAAGAGGCGCTCGTGCGGTTCCGCACGGTGGGCGACATCTCGTGCACATGCCCGGTCGAGAGCGACGCTGACGACGTGGAGAAGATCATCGCGGAGACGGCGGTGACGGAGATCACGGAGCGCGGCGCGACGCGGATGGACGACCAGGCGTCGGAGGCCGCGATGGAGCAGCGCAAGAAGCAGGGCTATTTCTGACGCACGCGAGGACACATCCATCATGAGCATCATCGAGAACAACGAAGACCTCGGCGTACTGCGGTTCATCACGGCGGGCAGCGTCGACGACGGCAAGAGCACGCTGATCGGGCGGCTGCTGTACGACAGCAAGGCGGTGCTGTCCGACCAGCTTTCCGCGCTGTCGCGCGCGAAGAACAAGCGCACGGTGGGCGACGAGCTCGACCTCGCGCTGCTCACCGACGGCCTCGAGGCCGAGCGCGAGCAGGGCATCACGATCGATGTCGCGTACCGCTACTTCGCGACCGCGAAGCGCAAGTTCATCATCGCCGACACGCCGGGCCACGAACAGTACACGCGCAACATGGTGACGGGCGCGTCGACCGCGCACGCGGCGATCATCCTGATCGACGCGACGCGCGTGACGTTCGAAGACGGCGCCGCGCAACTGCTGCCGCAGACGAAGCGCCACAGCGCGATCGTCAAGCTGCTCGATCTGCAGCACGTGATCGTCGCGATCAACAAGATGGATCTCGTCGACTACAGCGAGGCCCGCTTCAACGAGATCCGCGACGCATACGTGAAGCTAGCGCAGCAGCTCGGCCTGGCCGACGTGCGCTTCGTGCCGGTGTCGGCGCTGAAGGGCGACAACATCGTCGCGGCGAGCGAGCGGATGCCGTGGTACGCGGGCGAGCCGCTCCTGAACGTGCTCGAGACGCTGCCCGTCGAGGCGCAGGCGCATGACGCGCTGCGCTTCCCGGTGCAATGGGTCGCGCGCCAGGACGGCAGCTCGGCCGACGATTTCCGCGGCTACATGGGTCGTATCGAGGCGGGCGAGGTGAAGGTCGGCGACGAGATCGCCGTGCTGCCGTCGAACCGCGCGGCGACGGTCGCCGAGATCATCGCGCCGGTGCCCGGCGGCACGGCGGCAGTCGATCGCGCGTTCGCGGGGCAGGCGGTGACGATCCGTCTCGCCGAGGACGTCGACGTGTCGCGCGGCGATACGTTCGTGCCGCGCGCGCAGCCCGTCGAGCCGGCGAAGAAGCTCGAGGCGGACCTCTGCTGGTTCGACGAGACGCCGCTTTCGCCGCAGCGCAAGTATTTGCTCAAGCAAACGACGAACACCGTGTTCACGAAGATCGGCGCGCTCAAGCAGGTGCTTGACGTGCACACGCTGTCGCACGCGACCGATCGCCACGAGCTGAAGATGAACGACATCGGCCGCGTCGCGCTGACGCTGCAAAAGCCGATCGTCTGCGACACGTACGACGTGCATCCGGGCACGGGCGCGTTCGTGCTGATCGACGAGGCGACCCATCACACGGTCGCCGCGGGTATGATTCGTGCGTTTTCCGCGTGACGTCGCGCGCCGCATCGGCGGCGCCCGCGGGCACGCGCGCACGAAGGGGATCGATGCCAATGGGTAAGGTGTATCTGATCGGTGCAGGGCCGGGCGCGGCGGACCTCATCACGGTGCGCGGCGCGCGCCTGCTCGCCGATGCCGACGTCGTGCTGCACGACGCGCTCGTCGAGCCCGCGATGCTCGACTACGCGCCGCGCGCGCGCAGGATCGCGGTCGGCAAGCGCTGCGGGCAGCGCTCGACCGCGCAGCACTTCATCAACAAGCAGATCGTCGACGCGGCGCGCGAGCATGCGATCGTCGTGCGGCTGAAGGGCGGCGATCCGATGCTGTTCGGCCGTGCGGACGAGGAGATGCGCGCGCTCGAAGCAGCAGGCATCGATTACGAGGTCGTGCCGGGCATCACGGCGGCGCTCGCGGGCGCCGCGACGCTCAGGCGCTCGCTGACGCTGCGCGGCGTCGCGCGCAGCGTCGCGTTCGCGACGCACAGCCGCGCGCCCGGCAGCGACGAGATCCGCGAGCAGGTAAGGGCGGATTCGCTCGTCTACTACATGGGCCGCGACAGCGCGCCCGGCATCGCGCGGCAACTGATCGACGCGGGGCGGGCGGGCGCGACGCCTGTGGCGATCGTCGAGGCGTGCAGCACGCCGCGCGAGCGCACGCTGACGCTCACGCTCGCCGAGATGGCGGCGGGCGCCGCGCAGGCGTGGCTCGATCCGGCGCAGCCGAGCCTGCTGATGATCGGCGACGCGTTCGCCGAACGTGCGCAGCGGCTCGCGGACGAGCAGTCGGGCGACGAAAGGGGCAAGCGCGGGATGCGCAGCGCCGCGTGATGCGGTGCGAAACGAAGGAAAGACACGAACGAAAGAAGCGAACCGCGCGATAGACGCAAAGCGCGCGAGACACGCAAAACGAACGACACGCCGGCGATGAGCCGGCGTCTTTTTTATGTCGCCGCGCCGGCCGTCACGAGCGGAGCGGCCCGCGCAAGCGGCGAGCGATCAACGCGCGGGACCCTCGCTCGCCCGCACGCAATATGCGACGATCGCGTCGAGCACCGCATCGTCTTCGCCGACCGCGGTCGCGCAGCGGATGTCGATTCCCGGCTGCGCGGCGCGGCACGCATCGATCAGTTGCGGCAGGTCGCGCCGAACGTGGCCGCCCTCGCCGAAGAACACCGGAATCACGGTGATCGCGTCGCAGCCTCGTGCGGCGAGCGCGGTTGCCGCCGCGACGAGCGACGGCTCCATCAATTCGAGAAACGCGAGCACGACGGGCACATCGGCGCCGCGCGCCGCGCGCAGCTTCGCCGCGAGGCGCTCGAACGGCTCGGCCCAGCGCGCGTCGCGCGCGCCGTGGCCGAAAAGGACGATTCCGTGTCGATTCATCACGCCCTCCGATGACGTGCGCGCGCTCAGTGCCGATCGACCCACTTCAGCGCGAAGAGGCCGAGCGCGAGGTAGATGCAGCCGGGCAGCGCGGCGGTGAGCGGCGCGGGCCACGTGTTCAGCGTGCCGATGTGCGAGAACAGCGTGTTGAATAGCTGGAAGCTCATGCCGAGCATGATCCCGCCGAACACCTTCACGCCGACGACGCCCGCGCGCGTATGCAGATACGCGAACGGCAGCGACAGCACGAGCATCACGAACACCGCGAACGGATACAGCAGCTTGCGCCACAGCGCGATGTCGTAGCGCTGCGTGTCCTGCTGGTTTTCCTTCAGGTGCTGGATGTAGCGGAACAGGTTGAAGAGCGACATCCGCTCGGGCGACACGAGCAGCACCGACAGGATCTGCGGCGTCAGGTCCGAGCGCAGCGAATACTGCGGCAGCGTGACCTGCTGCGCGCGATACACGGGGCTGAGCGTATCGGCGGGCGACGTCGCGCCGTTGCCCGCGAGGCTCGTGAGCTGCGTGTCGGTGACGTCCGTCAGCAGCCAGTGGCCGGGCGGCTGATAGCGGCCGCTCTTCGCGATCCGCACGTTCTGCAGGTTGAACCTCGAATCGAATTCGTAGATGCGCACGTCGCTGATCGTCGAGTCGGGCGACAGCTTGCCGACGTTGACGAAGCGCGTGACGGGCTCGCCGTTGTCGCGCGCGGTGAGCGTGTCCTTCACCCAGACGCCCGACGCGAAGTTCGTCGACACCGACGAGCCGAGCGCCTCGAGCCGCACGCGCTCGGACAACTGATCCGAGTACGGGCCGATGAATTCGCCGATCAGGTAGGTCGCGATGACGATCGGCACGCCGATCTTCACGAGCGAGCGCAGCGCCTGGTTCGTCGCGAGGCCGGACACGCGGAAGATCGTGAACTCCGAGTTCGCGGCCATCTGCGCGAACACGTAGATCGCGCTGATCAGCGCGGCGACCGGGATGATTTCATAGAAGCGCGACGGCGCCTGCAGCGCGACGCGCAGCACCGCGTAGCCGAACTTGTAGTTGCCGTGGCCGACCGAGTTCAGCTCGCTGATGAGGTCGAAGAAGAAGAAGAGCCCGGAGAACGCGAACAGCACGAAGATGAACGTGACGTAGATCTGCCGCGCGAAGTATTTCTCGTAGAGGCGCATCGGTCAGGCCCCCTGCGAGCGGCCGGACGCGGCGCGCGAGAAGAGGGGCCGGTTGCGCACGCGCAGCCAGAACAGCAGCGCGACGACACCGGCGACGACCACGTGCAGCCCGACGAGCCCGAGCCCGAAGGCGATCTTGCCCCGCTCCATTTGCGATTGGACGACGTTCAGCAGATTCGAATAGGTGAGGTAGATCAGCACGGCCATCACGAGGTTCACGGTTCGCCCGCGGCGCGGGTTCTGATACGCGAGCGGGATCGCGAGGATCATCAGGTTGATCGCGATGAGCGGCAGCCCGGCGCGCCACGCGAATTCGGCGAGGTTCTGGTTGGTCGGGTTGCGCAGCAGATCGGGCGTCGACGTGCCCGTCGTCGTCGGCTGGCTCACGATCTGCTTGCTCTGGATCTTCACGCCGTAGCGCTCGAACTCCATGATCTTGAAGTTCGGCTGGCCGGGCACGCCGTCGTAGCGGCGGCCGTTCTCGAGCACGATGAAGCGGTCGCCGTTCTTCATCGTCTCGGTGTGGCCCGTCTGCGACACGACGACGTTCACCTTGCCTTGCTCGGTCGTCGTGACGAACACGTTCTGCACCTTCGCCTGGTCGGGCGACATCTTCTCGATGAAGAACACGCGGTGGTTCGCCGCGGATTCGCGGAACTGGCCGGGCGCGAGGAGCGACACCTCGTCGCGCTGCTGGAAGCGCGCCTTGATGAGCTTGCTCTGCTGGTTCGACCACGGCCAGCCGACGAACGCGAAGAAGGCGATGAGGATCACGATCGGCGTCGCGAACACGCCGATCGGCTTGATGAGCCGCGTGAGGCTCACGCCGGACGCGAGCCAGACGACCATTTCGGAATCCTTGTACCAGCGCGTGAGCACGAACAGGATCGACACGAACAGCGTGCCGACGAGGATCATCGCGAGATAGCCGATCACGGTGAGGCCGATCAGGACCAGCACGTCCTTCGGATTCACCTCGCCGGACGCGGCGTAGCCGACGATGCGAATCATCATCGACGTCAGCATGATCGTGAGCAGCACCATGAAAACGGCGCCGGCGGTGTACGCCAGCTCGCGCTGGAGGGAGCGTTCGAAGATCATTATTGATGCGAAGAGGGCGGGAAACAGCGCACGAGTGGGGGGCGCTCACGCCGCACGGGAAAAATAGCGGATAATTGCGGCTTTCATCCTTAGCCCAGATTTTATCCGAGGACAAGCGCGATGGACTTTAGCATAAAAGGCTGTGATTGGAGCAAAGGCGCGGCGAAGGGCTTCCTGACGGGGAAATCCGACTGCATCGTGCTGGGCGTGTTCGAGGCGCAAACCCTGTCCGGCGCGGCGCTCGACATCGACGAAGCGACGAAGGGCCTCGTCTCGCGCGTGATCAAGGCGGGCGACATCGACGGCAAGCTCGGCAAGACCTTGTTTTTGCACGAAGTTTCGGGTATCGGCGCGTCGCGTGTGCTGCTCGTCGGCCTGGGCAAGCAGGATGCTTTCAGCCAGAAAGCCTACAACGACGCGGCGAAGGCCGCATGGCGCGCGCTCATCGGCACGAAAGTGGTCCAGGTCACGTTCACGCTCGCGCAACTGCCCGTGCCCGAGCGCGCGTCCGACTGGGGCGTGCGCGCGGCGATTCTCGCGCTGCGCAATGAAACGTACAAGTTCACGCAGATGAAGAGCAAGCCGGACGCGGGCGCGCAGGCGCTCAAGCGCGTCGTGTTCAGCGTCGATCCGGCCGACGACAAGGCGGCGAAGGTCGCCGTGAAGCAGGCGGTCGCGCTCGCGAACGGAATGGACCTGACGCGCGACCTCGGCAACCTGCCGGGCAACGTCTGCACGCCGACCTACCTCGCGAACACCGCGAAGAAGCTCGCGAAGGACTGGGGCCTGAAAGCCGACGTGCTGGGGCTCAAGCAGATCCAGGCGCTCAAGATGGGCTCGTTCCTGTCGGTCGCGAAGGGCTCGATCGAGCCGCCGCAGTTCATCGTGCTGCAGTATCAGGGCGCGGCCGCGAAGGCGGCGCCCGTCGTGCTCGTCGGCAAGGGCATCACGTTCGATTCGGGCGGCGTTTCGCTGAAGCCGGGCGAGGGCATGGACGAGATGAAGTACGACATGTGCGGCGCGGGCTCGGTGCTCGGCACGATCCGCGCGGTCGCCGAAATGGGCCTGAAGATCAACGTCGTCGCGATCGTGCCGACCTGCGAGAACATGCCGGCCGGCAACGCGAACAAGCCGGGCGACATCGTCACGAGCATGAAGGGCCTGACGATCGAGGTGCTCAACACCGACGCGGAAGGCCGCCTCATCCTGTGCGACGCGCTCACGTACGCGGAGCGCTTCAAGCCGGCCGCGGTGGTCGACGTCGCGACGCTGACGGGCGCGTGCATCATCGCGCTCGGCCATCACAACACCGGCCTCTTCTCGACGGACGACGCGCTCGCGGGCGAACTGCTCGACGCGTCGCGCGAGGCGGGCGACCCGGCGTGGCGCCTGCCGCTCGACGACGAGTATCAGGATCAACTGAAGTCGAACTTCGCGGATCTCGCGAACATCGGCGGCCGGCCGGCCGGCAGCGTGACGGCTGCGTGCTTCCTGTCGCGCTTCGCGCAGAGCTATCCGTGGGCGCACCTCGACATCGCGGGCACCGCATGGAAGAGCGGCGCGGCGAAGGGCGCGACGGGCCGTCCCGTGCCGCTTCTCGCGCAATTCCTGATCGACCGCGCCGGCGCGTGATGGCGCAAGGTTCGACGAACCGCACGGCGGGGCGCGGCGAGCGATGACGCGGATCGATTTCCATACGAACGTCGGCGATTCGCTCGCGTACGCGTGCCGGCTGCTGCGCAAGGCGTATCAGGCGGGGCGGCCCGTCGTCGTGTGCGCGGAGCCCGCGCGGCTGCGCGCGCTCGACGAGCGTTTGTGGACGTTCTCGCCGCTCGATTTCATTCCGCATTGCGCGGTCGACAACGCGCACGCGGCGGGCACGCCGATCGTGCTGACCGCGGATCTCGACCGCGCGCCGCATCACGGTATCCTGCTGAACCTGGGCGTTCAGGTGCCGGCGCAGTTCGCGCGCTTCGAGCGCCTGCTCGAAGTGGTCGGCAACACGCCCGACGAACTCGCGGCCGGCCGCGACCGGTACCGGTTCTACCGCGATCGCGGCTATGCGCTCAACAATCACAAGCAGGGCGGCTAGCCCGAGCGGATGGAGGATAACGTGGTCGAAGCCAACGAATCGTCGATCCCCGTGCTGACCGACGTGCTCGTGCCCGGCAATCCGGCGCTCGCGCGGCCGCCCGTCGCCGGGCGCGCGGAGGCGGGCGAGACGGCCGCCGCCGCGGCTCGGGCCGGCGACGCGCATGAAGCGCATGAGGCCCAGGAAGCTCATGAGGCCGACAAGTTCGATGCGGCCGCGCCCGTGGCGCGTGACGCGGCGATCCCACCCGTTGGCGAGACGGGCGTGCCGCCGCGCGCGGAGCCGTCGTTCGTGTCCGCGCCCGATCCGCTTGCCGCCGAACTGCCGACCGCCTATGCGGCGAGCGCGACGTATGCGGACGATCTGCCCGCCGCGCATCCGGCGCCGGATCTCGAACCACCCGCTGCGTTGCCTTCGTCGGTGCCCGAGGTCGGGCAGGCCGCGCCGTCGTTCGCCGCGGACCTCGAAGCGCGGCAGATCGCCGAGCGGCTGAAGAGCCGCATGACCCACTATCTGACGGGGGAAGGGCGCGGCCTCATCGAGGCGCGTTGCCGCGAGGCGCTGCACGACCATGCGGGCTGGCTCGTCGGCCAGATCGCACGCGAAGTCGCGCTTACGCTCGAGACCGAGGTCGCCGGCTGGGTGACGGAGGAAGTCGGCGCGGCGCTCGCGCGCCGCAACGCGCTCACGCAGCGCGATACCGCATAACGGCAAGCCGGCCGGCTTGCCTCATCATCTGTTGCGTCGCCCGTCACGGGCGGGGCGAGCGGCGAGGCGCTCGGGCATCGCGTTGCGCGCGCAATCATCGGCAACCCCGCGCAACAGGATGCCTCGCGCGATCGGCGGCGCGCGTCGATGCGGATGATTTATTTGCGCGACAGGATCCAGTGCGCGAGCGTGCCGGCCTCGGCGCTCGTCAATTGCGTGTTCGCGGGCATCGGCACGTTGCCCCACACGCCGACGCTGCCCTTGACGATCGTCTGCGCGAGATAGGCGGCGGCGTCGCCGCGCGTCGCGTATTTGTCGGCGATCGCGTGGAACGACGGTCCCATCAACGTCTTGTCGATCGCGTGGCAGGCCATGCAGTTCTTGCGTTGCGCGAGCGCGAGGCCGTCGGCCTGCTGCGCGTGCGCATGGGCGGCCGCGGCAACGAGCGCGATTGCCATCAGGCGCAAGGTCGTTCTCTTCATGCTGGTCTCCGCCGGCACAGCGTCCGGCTTGGCGGTGCGCGCATTATAAAAGGAAAGGGGGCGCGAGTACGTCGCGCCCCCTTCTTCGTCTTGTCGCTTTTTGTCGTCCCGCTGTGGCGCCATTGTGGCGCAGCCGTGCGTCAGCCCGTCACCGCGCCCTTGTTCGCCGGGCGGGCGAGCGCCGCGTACTTCGCGAGCACGCCGCGCGTGTAGCGCGGCGCCGGCTGCTTCCACGCGGCGCGGCGGCGTGCGAGCTCGGCGTCGTCGACGTTCAACTGCAGCAGCAGCTTGTGCGCGTCGATCGTGATCGAATCGCCTTCCTGCACGAGCGCGATCGCGCCGCCGACGAACGCTTCCGGCGCGACGTGGCCGACCACCATCCCCCACGTGCCGCCGGAGAAGCGGCCGTCCGTGATGAGGCCGACCGATTCGCCGAGGCCCTTGCCGATGATCGCCGACGTCGGCGCGAGCATCTCCGGCATCCCAGGGCCGCCTTGCGGGCCGAGGTAGCGCAGCACGACGACGTCGCCCGCGTGGATCCTGTCGTCGAGGATCGCGGCGAGCGCGCTCTGCTCGTCGTCGAATACGCGCGCCGGGCCGGTGATGACCGGGTTCTTCAGGCCGGTGATCTTCGCGACCGCGCCGTCCTCGGCGAGGTTGCCCTTCAGGATCGCGAGGTGGCCTTCCTTGTACAGCGCCTGGTCGATCGGGTAGATCACCTTCTGGTCGGCGCGCGGCGCGCTCGGCACGTCCTTCAGCTCCTCGGCGATCGTGCGGCCCGTGATCGTCACGCAGTCGCCGTGCAGCAGGCCCGCGTCGAGCAGGAGCTTCATCACCTGCGGAATGCCGCCCGCCGCGTGCAGATCAGTCGCGACGTACTGGCCCGACGGCTTCAGGTCGCAGATCACCGGCACGCGCTTGCGGATGCGCT
Source organism: Burkholderia sp. MSMB1589WGS (assembly GCF_001636105.1). NCBI lineage: Bacteria > Pseudomonadati > Pseudomonadota > Betaproteobacteria > Burkholderiales > Burkholderiaceae > Burkholderia > Burkholderia sp. MSMB1589WGS. The sequence continues at coordinate 437,833 of NZ_LNJT01000006.1, read as the reverse complement.
CGAAGTCTTCGATCGACCAGTCGATCTCGGCCGCGTGCGCGATCGCCAGATAGTGGAGCACCGCATTCGTCGAGCCGCCCGTGGCCATGATCACCGACACAGCGTTCTCGATCGACTGCTTCGTGATGATGTCGCGCGGCTTCAGGTCCTGCTTCACCGCCTCGACGAGCACGCGCGCCGATTCCGCCGCCGAGTCGACCTTTTCCTGATCGGGGTTGGCCATCGTCGACGAGTACAGCAGCGACATGCCGAGCGCCTCGAACGACGAGCTCATCGTGTTCGCGGTGTACATGCCGCCGCACGAGCCCGTCGTCGGGCACGCGTTCTTTTCGACCCCTTCGAAATCCTCCTGCGACATGCGCCCCGCGGTGAACTCGCCGACCGCCTCGAACGACGACACGATCGTCAGATCCTTGCCCTTCCAGTGGCCGGGGCGGATCGTGCCGCCGTACACGTAGATGCCCGGCACGTTGCTGCGCGCGAGCGCGATCATGCCGCCCGGCATGTTCTTGTCGCAGCCGCCCACGACGACGACGCCGTCCATCCACTGGCCCTGCGCGCAGGTCTCGATGCAGTCGGCGATCACCTCGCGCGACACGAGCGAGTACTTCATCCCTTCGGTGCCCATCGACATGCCGTCCGAGATCGTCGGCGTGCCGAAGATCTGCGGATTCGCGCCGGCGTCCTTGACGGCCGCGACGGCGGCGTCCGACAGGCGCTGCAGGCCCGCGTTGCACGGCGTGATCGTCGAGTGGCCGTTCGCGATGCCGATCATCGGCTTGTCGAAATCTTCCTTCTGATAGCCGAGCGCGTAATACATCGAGCGGTTCGGCGAACGGGCCACGCCTTGCGTGATGTTCTTCGAGCGGCGGTTGTACGACATGGGGAACTCCATCATCGACTGGTTGACTGTGGGGCCGAGCGGCGCGCTGCATCGGCGCGGTCCGGCTCAGGTGGGCAAGAATGCAGTTTCTGTTGGAGAATGTCCAATATATTATTCATCGTCTATTAGGTCGATACGCATATCAATTGGCGTGTTGACGACGAGGCGGAGCCTGATTTGACCCCTGATCTGCGCCAATGGCGCTATTTCATCGCCGTCGCCGACGAGCGGCACTTCGGCCGCGCCGCCGAGCGGCTCTCGATGACGCAGCCGCCGCTGTCTCAGGCGATCCGCGCGCTCGAGGATGTGCTCGGCGTCGCGCTCTTCGCGCGCACGAAGCGCTCGGTCGAGCTGACCGCGGTCGGCGCGGCGCTGCTGCCCGACGTGCGGCGGCTGATCGCCGCGGCCGACGCGCTGCCGCCGCTCGCGCAGAGCCTTGCGCGCGGCGAGGCGGGCTCGCTCGCGCTCGCGTTCGTGTCGACGGCCGACTACGGGTTGCTGCCGCAACTGTTGCGCGAGTTCGGCGCGCGCCACCCGCACGTGCGGCTGCAACTGACCGAGGCGACGAGCGACGTGCAGATCGAGGAGCTCGCTGCGGGCCGCATCGACGCGGGGCTCGTGATCCCGCCCGTGCCGCCGCGGCACGCGGCGTCGCTGTCGTATCTGCCGGTGCTGCGCGAGCCGCTCGTCGTCGCGATGCCGGCCGACGCCGCCGAGGCGGCGGGGGACGCGCCCGTGCGCATCGCCGACATCGCGTCGCTGCCGCTCGTCATCTTCCCGCGTCGTCTGGCGCCCGGCTTTTATGACATCATTACGGGCTGCTACGGCGCGGCGGGCGTCGCGCCGCGCATCGGCCAGGAGGCGATCCAGATGCAGACGATCGTGAGCCTCGTGTCCGCGGGCATGGGTGTCGCGCTCGTGCCGCAATCGCTGCGTAACCTGCGGCGCACGGGGGTCGTCTACCGCGCGCTCGCCGATCCGGCGCCCGTCGTCGAGACGGGCCTCGTGTGGCGCACGGACGACGTAAGTCCGGTGCTCGCGGGCTTCATCGACGTCGTGCGAGGCGCCGCGCGGCGCGCTTCGCCTTCGCCGCCGGACGCGGCCGCCGGGGTGGACGTGAGCAGGCGCGCGACGCGGCCGTGAACGTTCGCGCGGCGCGGGCGTCGAATCGCGGTCGCGACGCGTTCGCGCGGTGGCGGTCGACGTGCCCATGCATGCCGCATCGATTCAGAACCTTCAACGCTAACTCATGATCACTCATCCGAATTTCGATCCCGTCGCGATTCACCTCGGCCCGCTCGCCGTGCGCTGGTACGGGCTCATGTATCTCGTCGGCTTCATCCTCGCGATCGTCGTCGGGCGGCTGCGCCTGAAGCTGCCGCACGTCGCCGCGCAAGGCTGGAGCGCGAAGGACATCGACGACATGATGTTCTACGGCGTGCTCGGCGTCGTGCTGGGCGGCCGGCTCGGCTACGTGCTGTTCTACAAGGCGGGCTACTACTTCTCGCATCCGCTCGACATCTTCCGCGTGTGGGAGGGCGGGATGTCGTTCCACGGCGGCTTCCTCGGCGTCACGCTGGCGATGGCGCTGTTCGCGTGGCAGCGCAAGCGCCACTGGCTCGAAGTGACCGACTTCGTCGCGCCGATGGTGCCGACGGGGCTCGCGGCCGGGCGGCTCGGCAACTTCATCAACGGCGAGCTGTGGGGCCGCGTGACGAGCCCCGACGCGCCGTGGGCGATGCTGTTTCCGGGCGCGTCGCGCGACGACGCCGCGTGGCTCGCCGCGCACCAGGACATCGCCGCGAAGTGGAATCTGAACGAGGTGTTCCTGTCGCACCAGATGCTGCCGCGGCATCCGTCGCAACTGTACGAAATCGCGCTCGAAGGCATCGCGCTCTTTTTCGTGCTGTGGTTCTTCTCGCGCAAGCCGCGGCCGATGGGCGCGATTTCGGCGCTCTTCTTGATCGGCTACGGCGCCGCGCGCTTCACGGTGGAGTTCGCGCGCGAGCCGGACGATTTCCTCGGCCTGCTGACGTTCGGCCTGTCGATGGGGCAGTGGCTGTCGCTGCCGATGATCGTCGCGGGCGTGCTGATGATGATCTGGGCGTATCGGCGCGGCGGCGTCGCGAAGCCGGCCTGATCGTCCGGGGCGCGCGATGAAAAACGCCGGCTCGTCGCCGGCGTTTTCGTATCGACTGTCAACGGCGCGCCAACGCGCCGCTTCCAGTACGTCACTTCATCTGCACCGAGCCGTTCACGTTGACGGTCACGGTCGTCTTGCCGCCTTCGACGGCGATCGGCGCGCTCATCTTCGCGCTATCCATCGCGGGCGCGGCCATCGCGAACATCCGCGGATACGGCTGCACGTTGCGGCCGCTGCCGACGTTCACTTCGCGGATCGCGTAGTTGTTGTAGCCGAACGCGCGCGTCGCTTCCTCGGCGCGCGTGCGGAACGCCTTGATCGCTTCCGTCGTGAGCTTCTGCTCGGCCGCGCGCTGCGCTTCGGGCGACAGCGAGAACGCGACGTTGCCCACTTGCATCATCGGGCTCAACTGGCCCGCGAGCTTCGATGCGGCTGCGAAGTCGTGCGACTCGAGCACGACCTCGGTGCGGCCGCGCCACGCGGAGATCCTGCCGTCGCGGTCGACGCTCGGCGACACCGAGAATTCACCCGTGCGGGCCGTGACGCCCGTGACGCCGCGCGCCTGCGCGAGCGCCGCATCCGCGCGCTTGTTCAGCTCGGCGGTCAGCGTGCCGGGGTCCTTTGCCTGTTGCTCGTAGAACAGCGTGATGTCGACGACGTCCTGCGGGACGTCGGTGCTTGCCTGTGCGGACAGCGACAGCACGCCCGCGGGCGGCTGCATCTGGCCCATGCTTTGCGCGCGCGCGGCGGACGGGGCGAGCGCGAGGGCGATCGGCAGCGCCGCCGCAAGCGTGACGGCAATGGCTAGAGCGGATTTTTTCGTCATTGTTGACTCCTTGAGCGTAAGCGCGCACGCGTTCGGGGGCGTGCGATGCGCGGACGGACGCCGCGCTTCTCCAGAAACGCCCGGCGGACGCGGCACTGCATCCGTCGATGCGCCCATTAGGCCGTCGAAGGCGGGCTGAGGTTCCGGCCGGCGCGGATTCTTGCGCCGGCTCTGACAATGTTTGACGTGGCGGCCGCGTCACTTCATCAGGCGCGTCGTGATGAAGCGCCATTCGTCCGGCGTGACGGGCGTGATCGACAGCCGGTTGCCTTTCGCGAGCACGCGCATGTTCGCGAGCGCGTCGTGCCCGCGCAATGCGGCGAGGGGAACGAGCGGCGACTTCCTGACGAAGCGCACGTCAACGAGCACCCAGCGCGGCGATTCTTGCGTCGACTTCGGATCGTGGTACGGACTTTGCGAATCGAACTGCGTCGGATCGGGGTAGGGCGTCGACGAGACTTGCGCGAGCCCCGCGATGCCGGGCTCGGGGCAGCTCGAATGATAGAACAGCACGCCGTCGCCGATCTGCATCATGTCGCGCATGAAGTTGCGCGCCTGATAGTTGCGCACGCCGGTCCACGGCAAGGTCTGGTCGGGGGCGGCGGCGAGATCGTCGATGCTCGCCTCGTCCGGTTCGGATTTCATCAGCCAGTAGCGCATGGATCGCAATGACTCGACGCAATGAAAAGGCTGCACAAAAGGAAACGGCATCGGGACTTGCCCGATGCCGTCGAATAGGCCCCCGCCTTAGCCGCTAGGCCGGCATCCTGAACCTGAGGTTCAGAATTGGTCGCAGTTAGCAGCACTTCGGGTACATCAGACAGAGTGACGCGCGCGCCCGTGCTACAAATTTCCGCAACCGTGCACATGGCATTGGTTCAAGGAATATATGACCTTGGCGAACCAGGCAGGGAAGCTGACTTGACTGTTCGAATCACCTTTGGATTCAGCGGCTTGAACGCGATAGATCAAGCATTGGCCGAACCCGGTGAAACTTGTTTACTGCACCTCGTGCTGTGCGAGCACCGCACCGAGTTGTTCATTCATTTGGCGCATTGTACGCCGGATTTCTTCCGCAGGGAACGCCTCGCCGTGACGCACGCTCTGTTGCAGCCTGAGCAACTCCGACGCGAGCGACAGCGCGGCCATCACCGCGATGCGATCCGTGCCGCGCACCGAACTGTTCGCGCGGATCTTCGACATTTCCGCGTCGACACGCGCGACCGCCTCGAGAAGCGCCGCCTCGGTTTCGGCCGAGCAGGCGAGACGATACGACTGGCCGAGAATCGATACTTCGATCTGCTTCGTGCTCATGCATGTTCTCCGTGGCCCGTCGCACTTTCGCCTTCGTCGTTCGCCTGCGGTGCGAGCAGGTCGAGCTGGTTTTCCGCATCCGGCACGCTTTTCGTGCGCGGCAGTTTCTCGAGGATCGCGTTGAGCTTCACTTGCGCGTCGTCGATTTTCGCCGACAGCGTGTCGCGCTCGGCCGCGAGTGCGTTGCGCTCGTCGCGCAACTGCTCGAGTTCCGCGTGCAGCGTCTGCGCTTCACTGCGCAATTGCGCGACCTGCTCCTCGAGCGCGAGCCGTTCCGTTTGATGGCGTTGATTCAGCGCGATCAGGCGGCCGATGTTTTGAGATAGGGTTTCGAGTTCGTTGAGCATGTGCTGCGTCCTCTAAAGACCCAGCATTTTAGCGCGGAATAGGCGAGTTTCCGATATCTGTAACGTTTCTAGACGTAACACCCCCGCTTCTCGCCGCGAAATATCTTCGTCGTTCGTTGATGCCGATCGTCTCGCCGATAGACGGCGCGACGTTTCTTGCGCCGCGTCGGCGCGGCGCCTTGACGCTGCGGCGCGCGCACTCCTAAACTGGCGCCGCCTCGGTGCTCGCGCGCTTCGCGCGCGGTTAAACGGGAAGCAGGGCGCGACGTCCGCCGGGACCGAGTCAACCTGCGCTGCCCCCGCAACGGTAAGCGATCGCATCGGTTTCGATGCAAGCCGCACTCTCGATGCGCCGGCACGGCCGCCTCGGCCGGCCGCCGGCGCCGTGCCACTGCGCATTGCGCGGGAAGGCGAGGCGGTGATGTCGCGAGCCCGGATACCGGCCGAGGCGGGGAGACGGGCGTGCCCGTCTCCGTGATGCGGAGCCTGCGGGGAAGCGGGCGCCGCAGTGACTCAACAGGATCTTCGTTCATGCGAACCCCTCTCGTTCGCGCAGCGCTCGCCGCTCTGTCCGGACTGCCTTGCATCGCGCTCGCGCAAGGCGATGCGTCGGCATCTGCCGCATCCACCGCATCCACCGCCGCCTCCAGTGCGTCTTCGGCCGCGCCGACGCGCTCGACATCCTCGACATCCGCCGAGCCGCTCGCGCCGATCATCGTCACCGCGCAACGCGGGCCGCAGAAGCTCGCCGATGCGATCCCGCAGACGACGCTCTTCGATGCGCAGGACATCGCCGACAGCGGCGCGACCGATCTGCCCGGCCTGCTCGCGCTCGCGCCCGGCGCGCAGATCGTGCGCAACGGCGGGCCGGGCGCGAGCGCGAGCCTTTTCCTGCGCGGCGCGCAGCCGACGCAATCGCTCGTGCTGATCGACGGCGCGCGCGTCGATTCGGCGAGTCTCGGCCAGTCGCAGATCAGTCAGTTGCCGCTCGATCAGATCGATCGCGTCGAAGTGGTGAACGGCAACGTGTCGTCGCTGTACGGGTCCGGCGCGATCGGCGGCGTCGTGCAGGTGTTCACGAAGAACGGCGGCGATCATCCGCCGCGCTTCGATTTCTCCGCGGGCTACGGCAGCTATCACACGCAGACGCAAAGCGCGGGCGCGTCGGGCCGGCTCGACGAGGACGGCAAGACGACGTTCAGCGTGTCGCTCGCGCGGCTGAAGACCGACGGCTTCTCGGCGCTCGATCCCGCGCGCAAGCCGCAGGCGAATCCGAACGCGAACGGCTATCTGAACGAGAGCGCCTCCGCGTCGCTTCGGCACCGGTTCAGCGACAAATGGGACGCGGGCGTCACATACTTCCAGGCGAACGGCCGCAACAGCTACGACGACGCCTACGGCTCGCCGACCGATCTGAACGACCTGTACAGCCGCGTCCAGCAACTGTCCGCGTTCGCGAACGGCAAGCTCGCCGACTGGTGGACGACGCGCGTGAACGTGTCGAGCGGCAAGGACCGCAACCAGTCGGCGCTGAACGGCGCGTACACCGATCACTTCAATACCGACGACCGCCAGTACACGTGGCAGAACGACTTCGCGATCGCGCGCGGCCACAAGATCCAGGCGGGGTACGAGCGGCTCGACCAGTCGTTCGAATCGAACAGGTATTCGGCGCCAGAGCGCCACGTGAATTCCGGCTGGCTCGGCTACACCGGCCGCCTCGGCGGCAGCCAGTTCCAGGCGAATGTGCGCCGCGACCAGTACTCCGATTTCGGCGGCGCGAACAGCTACTATCTCGGCTACGGGCTCGACGTCACCGAGCGCTGGAAGGTGTCGGCGAGCTATTCGAGCGCGTTTCGCGCGCCGAGCTTCAACGATCTGTACTATCCGAACGCGGGCAACCGGTCGATTCGGCCCGAGCGCAGCCATTCGGTCGAGGCGGCCGTGCAGTATGCGTCGGATGCGGTGGGCGTCGTGCGCGTCACCGCGTTCCAGACGCGCTACACGAACCTGATCGACTATCGTCCCGGCGCGAGCGGCCCGTACTATGTCGCGCAGAACGTCGGCCGCGCGAAGGTGCAGGGCGTCGAGGGATCGTGGCAGGGGCACATCGGCAGGACCGACGTGCGCGTCGCCGCGACGCTGCAGAACCCGATCGATGAAACCGCCGGCCGGGATCTGAACCGGCGCGCGCGGCGCTTCGCGGCGATCTCGGCGAACCGCTCGTTCGGCGGCTGGCGCGTCGGCGGCGAATGGCTCGTGAGCGGCGCGCGCGACGATTTCGGCGATCATCTCGGCGGATACGGCGTCGTCAATCTGTCCGCGCGCTACGACATCACGAAGTCGTGGTACGTGAGCGCGCGCCTCGACAATCTGTTCGACAAGGACTACGAGCTTGCCTATGCCTACAACACGCCGCGCCGCGGCGCCTATGTCACGCTCGGCTGGCAGCAGCGCTGACGGCCGGCCGCGCCGTCGGCGCGGTTCGCGCGGCCGCGCGCGGGTGGGCGCATGAGGTCCGATGCGCGCGGCGCCGGCATGCATGCGGCGCGCGCGGCCGCGATCTGGGCCGCGCTCGCGCTCGTCGCGTGCGCGACGTTCGTCGCGTCGCTCACGCTCGGCAGCGTGCCGATGACGCCCGTCGACGCGCTCGCGGCGCTCGTCCATCGCGCCAGCGCCGATCCGCTCGCGGCCGACATCGTCCGCACGCTCAGGCTGCCGCGCGCGCTCGCGGGCTTCGGCTGCGGCGCGCTCCTCGCGCTCGCCGGCGCGCTGCTGCAGGTGCTGCTGCGCAATCCGCTCGCCGAGCCTTACGTGCTCGGCGTGTCGGGCGGCGCGGCCGCGTTCGCGCTCGGCGCGATGATCGCGGGCGGCGCGTGGTGGATCGTCGATTTCGCATCGTTCGCCGGCGCGCTCGCATCGATCGCGTTCGTGCTCGGGCTCGCGCGCCGCGAGCTGTGGCGCGGCGAGCCGCGCGACGCGTCGCCGCGGTTGCTGCTCACGGGCGTCGTGATCTCGGCCGGCTGGTTCGCGCTCATCACGCTGATGCTCGCGATCGCGCCCGACGAGCGCCTGCGCGGCATCCTGTTCTGGCTGTCGGGCGACCTGAGCGGCGCGGCGTCGCCGTGGTTCGCGCTGGCGGCGCTCGCCGCGGCCGCGTGCGTCGCGCTGCCGGTCGCGCCGCAACTGAACGTGCTGCTGCGCGGCGACGCAGCGGCCGCCGCGCTCGGCGTGCCGGCCGCGCGGCTGCGGCTGCGCGTCTATCTGATCGCGTCGCTCGCGGCGGCCGCGGCCGTCACGACGGCGGGCACGATCGGCTTCGTCGGGCTCGTCGTGCCGCACGCGCTGCGGCTCGCGTTCGGCAACGATCAGCGGATGCTGCTGCCCGCCGCGATGCTCGCGGGCGGCGCGGGCGTGATGGCCGCGGACCTGCTCGCGCGCACGGCGATCGCGCCCGCGCAGTTGCCGGTCGGCGTGATGACGGCGCTGATCGGCGTGCCGCTTTTTCTGTGGATGCTGCTGCGGAGGACCGCGCGATGACGACGCACGGCGCGCCGACGCCGCGCTCGGCCCGCTACGGCATGCTGCGTCTCGTGCTGAAGGCGGGCGCGCGCACGCTGCTCGACGAATTCACGCATACGTTCCATCCGGGCGAGCTGTGGTGCGTCGCCGGGCCGAACGGCGCGGGCAAGACGACGTTGATCACGACGCTCGCCGGGCTCGCGAAGCCGGCGGCGGGCCACGTCGAGGCGGACGGCGTGCCGCTCGCCGACTGGCGGCCCGAAGCGCTCGCGCGGCGGCGCGCGCTGATGGCGCAGGCGCTGCACGATGCGTTCAGCGCGAGCGTGTTCGATACCGTGCTGCTCGCCCGCTTCCCGCATCTGACGGGCTGGGGCTGGGAGCGCCCCGATGACCGCGCGGCCGCGCACGCGGCGCTCGCGGCGCTCGGGCTCGAATCGTTCGCCGCGCGCGACGTGCTGTCGCTGTCGGGCGGCGAGCGGCAACGCGTCGCGCTCGCGGCCGCGCTGTGCCAGGACGCGCCGCTGCTGTTGCTCGACGAGCCGCTCGCGCATCTCGATCTGCATCACCAGATCGACTGTCTCGTCGCGCTCGCCGGCTGGCTGCGAGCGGGCGAGCGCACCGCGATCTTCTCGTGCCACGACCTGAATCTCGCGCGCCGCTTCGCGACGCACGCGCTGTTGCTCGACGGCCGCGGCGGCGCGCACGCGGGCCCGGTGCGCGACGTGCTCACGCCCGAGCGCGCGAGCCGCGCGTTCGGCTACCCGCTCGTGCTGATCGAGCGCGACGGCCGCGAGGCGCTCGTGCCCGCGTGGCCCGATGCGCATGATCGTCCCCGCAGCGCCTGATCGACGCGCATCGCGCGACCCATTTCATCCAGGAGACGAACCGATGACTTTCACCTTCTCCCTGCCGACCGTCGAGCCGCTCGACGACGCCGAACTGCGTGCGACGCTTGCGCGTGTCATCGATCACAAGACGAAGCCGCCCGGCAGCCTCGGGCGCATCGAAGCGCTCGCGCTGCAGCTCGGCATGATCCAGCGCACGACCGCGCCGAGCGTCGCGCGTCCCGTGATGATTGTGTTCGCCGGCGATCACGGGATCGCCGCCGAAGGCGTGAGCCCGTATCCGCAGGCGGTGACCGCGCAGATGGTCGCGAACTTCGTCGCGGGCGGCGCGGCGATCAATGCGTTCTCGGGCGTCGCGGGCCTCACGCTCGAGATCGTCGATGCGGGCGTCGCGTCGCCGTTGCCGGAATCGCCGCAGCTCGTCGGCGCCGCGATCGCGCGCGGCACGCGCAACTTCGCGCACGAGCGCGCGATGTCGCGCGACGAAGCGCTCGCCGCGCTCGCCGCGGGCGCCGCGCGCGTGCGGCATCACGCGGCGCTCGGCACCAACGTGATCGGCTTCGGCGAGATGGGGATCGCGAACACGTCGGCGGCCGCGTGCGTGATGAGCCGCCTGCTGAACGTGCCGATCGACGCGTGCGTCGGCCGCGGCACGGGCCTCGACGACGCGGGCCTCGCGCACAAGCGCGCGGTGCTCGGGCGCGCGCTCGAGCGGCACGCGGACGCGGTCGAGCCGCTCGACGTGCTCGCCGCGTTCGGCGGCTTCGAGATCGCGATGATCGCGGGCGCGTTCCTCGAAGCGGCGCGCGCGCGGATGGCGATCCTCGTCGACGGCTTCATCGCGACCTCGGCGCTCGTCGTCGCCGACGCGCTCGCGCCCGCGGTGCGCGAATACTGCGTGTTCTCGCACGTGTCGAACGAAGCGGGGCATCGGCGCATGCTCGAGCACTTCGGCGGCGAGCCGCTCCTCGCGCTCGACCTGCGTCTCGGCGAGGGCACGGGCGCCGCGCTCGCGCTGCCGCTCGTGCGCGCGGCGGCGGCGTTCGTCAACGAGATGGCGAGCTTCGAGTCGGCGGGCGTCGCGAACCGCGATGCGTGACGCGCGATGAATCCGCTCGCCGAACTGCGCTACTTCGTCGTCGCGCTCGGGTACTTCACGCGCGTGCCGGTGCCGCGCGCGATCAGCGGCGCGGCCGTCGATCTCGCGCATGCGGCGCGTTACTTTCCGCTCGTCGGCGTGTGCGTCGGCGCGCTCGCCGCGGCCGTGCATCTCGCCGCCTCGCGCGTGTGGCCGCCGGGCGTCGCGGCGCTCGTGTCGATCGCGGCGACGCTCGCCGCGACGGGCGCGCTGCACGAAGACGGCCTTGCCGACAGTTGCGATGCGTTCGGCGGCGGCTACACGCGCGATGACGTGCTGCGGATCATGCGCGATTCGCGGATCGGCACGTTCGGCGCGGCGGCCCTCGTCGTCGCGCTTGCGCTGAAGTGGCAGGCGCTCGCCGCGATGCCGCCCGCGCGCGCCGCGTGGGCGATGATCGCCGCGCACGCGGGAAGCCGCACGCTCGCCGCGAGCCTGCTCGTCACGCTCGACTATGCGCGCGCCGCAGGCAAGGCGCAGCCGGTCGCGCACCGGATGCGCGCGGGCGCGTTCGCGTTCGCGGCCGTGCTCGGCCTGCCGTGGCTGTTCTGGCCGGACTGGCGCGCGGGCGCGCTCGCGCTCGCGGCGATGCTCGTGCTGCGCGCGGGCATCGCGCGTTATCTCGACGCGCGCATCGGCGGCTATACCGGCGATTGCCTCGGCTTCGCACAGCAGGTGTTCGAGCTGTCGATCTATCTGGCGATGCTCGGATGGATGTCGTCCTGATTCGCCATCCGGCCGTCGCCGTCGATGCGGGCCTTTGCTACGGCAGCAGCGACGTGCCGCTCGCGGCGGGCGCGGCGGCGGGCGCGGCCGGCATCCTGCGGCGGCTGCGCGCGCTCGGCGTCGCGCGCGCGTCGCGCGTGTGGGCGAGCCCGCTCGCGCGCTGCGCGGACGTCGCGCGCATGCTGGCCGACGACGTGTGCGCGCCGGTCGAGATCGATTCGCGCTTGCGCGAAATCGACTTCGGCGCGTGGGAGATGAAAAGCTGGGACGCAATCGGCCGCGACGCGCTCGATCGATGGAGCGCCGATCTGATGCATGCGCGCGAGCACGGCGGGGAGAGCGCCGCGCAATTCGTCGCGCGCGTGCGGCCGGCGCTCGCGACGCTCGCTGCTTCGGCGCGCGCGAGCTGGGTCGTCACGCATGCGGGCGTGATGCGCGCGCTGGCGTCGCAGGCGCTCGATGCGCCGCTCGAGGCGATGCTCGCGCGGCCGATCGCGATGGGCGGCGTCGTGTGGTTGCGGCGCGATGACGATTGTGCCGGCGATTGCGCTGGCGCCTGGCGGCTCGAGCATTGGGACGCGTGACGCCCGCAATCGGCAAGCGAGCCCGCGCGCGAGCGTGATTTTCGTTCGAGTGAGTCAGTGAGCGCGCATCGCGCCGCGCTCACGGCTTCGGCCGCCGCGCGCGCGCGACGTCGAGATCCCGGCACAGTTGCTCGGCGCCTTGCGCGATGCGCGGCGCGGGCCGCGTCAGCAGGTCGCCGTCGATCGCGAACAGATTGTCTCGCGCGACCGCGGTCAGCCTGGGCCACGCGCGCCAGCGCGCGAAGTCGGGCAGCGCGTCGCGCGTCGGGGTCGCGCCGGCCGCCGTCGTCACGATCGCTTCCGGATTCGCCGCGAGCACCGCTTCGTCGGTGACGGACGGCGCGACCGGCTGCAGTTGCGCGAACACGTTGCGGCCGCCGCACAGCGCGATCACGTCGCTGACGATGTGATCGCCGTTCAGCGTGATGAGCGGCTTGTCCCACGCCTGAAAGAACACCGTCACGGGCGGCTTGCCCGCGTAGCGCGCGCGCAGTTGCGCGATCCGCCGCCGGTACGCGTCGGCCGCCGCCGACGCGGTCTCGCGCGTGCCGAGCAGCAGGCCGAGCTTGTCGAGCGACGCGGCGACGTCGTCGAGATGCCGCGGCTCGCTGAAGTAGAGCGGGATGCCGAGCGCGCGCAGCCGCTCGGTCTCGCGTCCGGCGTTGCCGTGACGCCAGACGACGATCAGGTCCGGCTTGAGCGCCGCGATCCGTTCGAGGTCGAGCGCCTGGTTCGAGCCGACGCGCGGGATCGCCTTCGCGGCGGGCGGGTAGTCGCTGTACGACACCGCGCCGACGAGCTTCGCGCCGCCGCCCGCCGCATAGACCAGCTCGGTCACGTGCGGCGCGAGGCTCACGACGCGCTGCGCGGGCGCGGCGAGCGTGATCGCGTGGCCGGCGTCGTCGGTGACGGCGATGTCCGCGTGCGCGGCGGCGGTTGGAAGCGCGCAGGCGCTTGCGGCGACGGTCGCCGCGAGGGCGGTGCGGGAGAGGGCGAGGCGCATGGGCGTCAATCTTGTTTCGTCGATCCGGACGGCTTCGTCGACGCGACGGGCAGCGCCGGCACGCATTCGGCGAGCGCGCATTCGAGCCGCCGCCATTCGTCTTCGCCGGCGGGCAGCCCGATGCGCACGCTCGGCGCGTGCGCGAAGTAGCGCGTCCAGATCCCGCACGCCGCGAGCGCGTCGTGCAGCGCGTGCGCGCGCGGATCGGCGGTCCAACTGAAAAGCGGCGTCGCGTGCGTGACGAAGCCGTTCGCACGCAGCAGCGCGGCGAGGCGCGCGCTGTCGTGCGCGAGCCGCTCGCGCGTCGCGCGCTGCCACGCGGTGTCCGCGAACGCGGCGAGCACCGCGTGGCGCGCCGGGCCGCTGACGGTCCACGCGCCGAGCGCATCGCGCAGCCGCGCGAGCAGCGCGGGCGCGGCGAGCGCGAAGCCCGCGCGCACGCCCGCGAGCCCGAAGAACTTGCCGACCGAGCGCAGCACGACGAGGCCGTCGCGGTGCGTGTCCGCCGCAAGTGACGCGTTCGGGTGCGCGTGCGTGTCGGCATCCGCGAACGCCTCGTCGACGATGAGCGCGCCGCCGCGCGCGACGAGCTGCGCGTGCCAGCGCAGCAGCCGCGCGCGATCGACGCGCTCGGCGGTGGGGTTGTTCGGATTGGCGACGATCGCATACGTGAGCGCCGCAGGCAGCGTGTCGCTGCCGCAGTCGAGCGGCGCGCCGGGATGGCCGTGGCGCGCGAACGCGGGTGCGTATTCGCTGTATGCGAGCGGCGCGACGCCGACCGTGCCGCGCGCGAACAGCGCCGGCAGCGCGCGGATCGCCGCCTGGCTGCCCGCGACGGGCAGCACGTGCGCGGCGCCCGGCGCGCCGTAGTAGCGCGCCGCGTGCGCGGCGAGCGCGCCGTCGTCCTCGGGCAGCCGGCGCCAGGCGTCGGCGGGCACGGGCGGCACCGGATAGCCGTGCGGATTGATGCCCGTCGACAGATCGAGCCACGCGTCGCGCGGGATGCCGTGGCGAAGGGCGGCTTCGTGCAGATTGCCGCCGTGCGTGATCGGTGCGTCAGCCATGGTGCGTTGCGATCGACAGTGCCGCGCCCGCGATCAGCAGCGCGAGCCAGAGAATCATCGTGCGCGCGACGAGCGACAGCGCGGCCGCGATGTGCACGGGCGCTGCGGGCTCGCCCGCGCCGAGCACGGGACGGTCCTCGATCGCGCCGTGATAGACGGCGGGGCCGCCGATCACGACGTTCAGGCTGCCCGCGCCCGCGGCCATCACGGGGCCCGCGTTCGGGCTGTCCCAGTGGCGCGCCTGCGCGCGCCAGCAGCGCCACGCGTTCGCGGTGTCGCCGAGGAGCGCGTAGCTCGCCGCGGTGAGGCGCGCGGGCGCCCAGTTGAGCGCGTCGTCGATGCGCGCGGCCGCCCAGCCGAAGCGCGAGAAGCGCGGCGTCCGATAGCCCCACATCGCGTCGAGCGTGTTCGCGAGCCTGAACAGCAGCGCGCCCGGGCCGCCCGCGAGCGCGAACCAGAAGAGCGCGCCGAAGATCGCGTCGTTGCCGTTCTCGAGCGCAGATTCGACCGCCGCGCGCGCGAGCGCGGCCTCGTCGGCGTCGCTCGTGTCGCGCGACACGATGCGCGAGCTCAGCATGCGCGCGGCCGCGAGGTCGCGGCGCAGCAGCGCTGCGGCGATCGGCGCGACGTGCTCGGCGAGGCTGCGCGCGCCGAGCGCGAACCACAGCAGCGCGACGTGCAGCGCGGCGGCGATCGGCCACGGCAGCGTCGCGACGAGCCATGCGGCGAGCGCGACGGGCGGCGCGACGACCGCGAGCCACGCGGCGAGGCCCGCGAGCCGGCCGCGGCGTCCGGTATTGAGCGCGCGCTCGACGCGCGCGGCGAGCCGGCCGAACGCAACGAGCGGATGCGCGGTGCGCGGCTCGCCGACGAGCTTGTCGACGACGCAGCCGGCGACCGCGAGGAAGGCGACGGCGGGCAGCGACAGGATCAGCATCGCGGCGCGCCCTCGTGCTTGATCGTGACGGGCAGGCCGGCCACGCACAGCGTCACGCGCGTCGCGAGCGCCGCGATGCGCTGGTTGACGCGGCCGAGCGTATCGACGAAGCGGCGCGTTTCCTCGCCGAGCGGCACGACGCCGAAGCCGATCTCGTTGCTGACGACGATCACCTGCGCGCGGCTCGCGCGCAGCGCCGCTTCGAGCTCGGCGACGTGCGCGCCGCAGCGCGCGTCGTCCACGCCCGGGCCGTCGGCCGGGCAGAGCAGGTTCGTGAGCCAGAGCGTCAGGCAGTCGACGAGCACGCACGCGTTCGCGTCGTCGAGCCGGGCGATCGCGGCCGCGAGTTCGACGGGCGCCTCGACGAGCGCCCAGTCGGCCGGCCGGCGCGCGCGATGATGCGCGATGCGCTCGGCGAATTCGCGGTCGGCGACGCGGGCGGTGGCGATGTAGGTGACGGGCCGCCCGCCGGCGGCGGCGAGCCGTTCGGCGTGCGCGCTCTTGCCCGAGCGCGCGCCGCCGAGAACGAAGGTGAGGTCGCGCGGAGTCATCGCGTGATTGTAACGGGCCGCGCGATAATGCGGCTTTCGCCATTTGCCGCGCGCCGCGCGTCGCGCGATTCGTTCACGATGACTGCCAACGCCAACGCCAACGCCAACGCCAACGCCAACGCCAACGCCAACGCCAACGCCAACGCCAACGCCAACGCCAACGCCGCCCGTGCGCGCGGCGCGCTGATGATTCAGGGCACGACGTCCGACGCGGGCAAGAGCACGCTCGTCGCGGGCTTGTGCCGGCTCGCGCGCCGCGCGGGCATAAGCGTCGCGCCGTTCAAGCCGCAGAACATGGCGCTCAACAGCGCGGTGACGGCGGACGGCGGCGAGATCGGCCGCGCGCAGGCGCTGCAGGCGCTCGCGGCCGGCATCGACGCGCACACCGATCTGAATCCGGTGCTGCTGAAGCCGACGGGCGATCGCGGCGCGCAGGTGATCATCCACGGCAAGGCGCGCGCGAACCTGAACGCGCGCGCCTATCACGACTACAAGCCGACCGCGATGCGGGCGGTGCTCGAATCCTACGGCCGGCTGCGCGGCGCGTACGACGCGGTGATCGTCGAAGGCGCGGGCAGTCCCGCCGAGATCAACCTGCGCGAAGGCGACATCGCGAACATGGGATTCGCGGAAGCGGTCGACTGCCCGGTCGTGCTCGTCGCCGACATCGACCGAGGCGGCGTGTTCGCGCATCTCGTCGGCACGCTCGCGTGCCTGTCGGACAGCGAGCGCGCGCGCGTGCGCGGCTTCGTGATCAACCGCTTTCGCGGCGATCCCGCGCTGCTCGAGCCGGGGCTGCGCTGGCTCGAGGCGCGGACCGGCAAGCCCGTGCTCGGTGTGCTGCCCTATTTGCACGGCCTCACGCTCGACGCGGAGGACATGCTGCCCGCGAGCGCGCGCACGGCGGCGCCGCGGCGCGACGCGAGCGTGCTGCGGGTGGTCGTGCCCGCGCTGCCGCGAATCAGCAACCACACCGATTTCGACGCGCTGCGCGTGCATCCGCGCGTCGACTTCGCGTACTGGAAGAGCGGGCCCGCGCCCGACGCCGATCTGCTGATCCTGCCCGGCTCGAAGAACGTGCTCGCCGATCTCGCGTGGCTGCGCGACGCGGGCTGGGACGCGCTGGTCAAGCGCCATCTGCGCTACGGCGGCAAGGTGATCGGCATCTGCGGCGGCATGCAGATGCTCGGCCGCACGCTCGACGATCCGCACGGCGTCGAGGGCGAGGCGGGCGCGACGAGCGCGGGCCTCGGCCTCCTCGACTATGCGACGACGCTGACGCCGGAGAAGACGCTCGTCAACGCGACGGGGCGGCTCGCGTTCGGTGGCGATGCGCGCGTCTCCGGCTACGAGATCCACATGGGGCGGACGGAAGGGCCGGCGCTTGCGTCGCCAGCGCTCGCGCTCGCGGGGCCGGACGGCGAGCGGCCGGACGGCGCGGTGTCGGCGGACGGGCAGATTCTCGCGACCTATCTTCACGGGCTCTTCGACACGCCGCAGGCGTGCTCGGCGCTGCTCGAATGGGCGGGGCTCGGCGGCGCGGAGCCGGTCGACTATCCGGCGCTGCGCGAGGCGTCGCTCGAGCGGCTCGCCGACACGCTCGCCGAGCACCTCGATCTCGATCGCGTGTTTGCGGCGTTCGCGTGATGGGCGCGCGCGGGCGGGAGGCCAGGGCGCGAGGCGCGGCACGCAACCCGGACAGCCAAAGGGCGCGATCCCGTTGATTTTCCGCTCGCCCCTCGCTTGGCAATTCATTCTCATTTGGAAATAAATTAGGCCAAACGAGCTATTTTTCATCAAAAGCGACTCGAATAAAGTTCGTTCCATTCAAACTTCGAACGAGGAACCCAACATGGATTCGAACCGCTTGAACGACGCCGGCGCCGCGTTGCTGCGCGTCGCGCTCGGCGTGCTGTACCTCGCGCACGTCGCGCAGAAGGTCTTCGTGTTCACGCTGCCCGGCACCGCGCAGTTTTTCGCATCGGTCGGCCTGCCGGGCTGGCTCGCTTATGTGACGACGCTCGTCGAGCTCGCCGGCGGCCTTGCACTTCTTGCGGGCGTGCGGGTGCGGCTCGCGTCGCTCGTGCTGCTGCCGTTCATGCTCGGCGCGACGATGACGCACTTCCCGAACGGCTGGAGCTTCGCCGCGCCGCACGGCGGCTGGGAGTATCCGGCGTTCTGGGCGGTCACGCTTGTCGTCCAGGCGCTCGTCGGCGCCGGCGCGTTCGCGCTCGGCGGCGCGCGCGGCGTCGCCGGCCGGGCCGCGTAAGCGGCGTTCGGCCGCCGCCGCCCGTGCGCGGCGAGCCGCGGCGGCCGCAACGCCGGCCCTCGCCACGGCGCGGCGCTCGGCGCGCGGGCTGCGCGCGGCGTCGATTTGCCGCCGTCCGTTCGGGCGCCGCCGGACAAACCCGTTTCGGTGCGGACGCATTTGCCGATATCATCGCTCCCTGTATCCGCATTTTTCGCGGCGCGGCGCCGGTGCCAGGCGTCGCGCCGCGTGGCTTCTTCGGGGGAATTCATGACGGTGATCGTGGTGGCGAATCCGAAGGGCGGCGTCGGCAAGAGCACGCTGTCCACCAATCTGGCTGGGTATTTCGCGGCGCAGGGCGCATGGGTTGCGCTCGCCGATCTCGACCGGCAGCAGTCGGCGCACGCATGGCTCGACCTGCGGCCGGCCGGGCTGCCCGCGATCGAGACCTGGGCGCTCGATCCCGATGCGCCGTCGAAGCCGCCGCGCGGCCTCGAATACGCGATCGTCGATACGCCGGCCGGCCTGCACGGCAATCGGATGAGCGTCGCGCTCGAGTTCGCCGACAAGGTGATCGTGCCGTTGCAGCCGTCGATGTTCGATATCCTGGCGACCCAGCAATTCCTCGAGCGCCTCGCGAGCGAGAAGGCGGTGAGGAAGGGCGCGATCAAGGTGGGGATCGTCGGGATGCGGGTCGACGCGCGCACGCGCTCGGCCGAGCAGTTGCACCGCTTCGTCGAGGGGCTCGATATGCCGGTGCTCGGCTATCTGCGCGATACGCAGAACTACGTGCAGCTCGCCGCGCACGGCCTCACGCTGTGGGATGTCGCGAAAAGCCGCGTCGACAAGGATCTCGAGCAGTGGGGACCGATCGTCGAGTGGGCGCAGAAGTAGGCGCTTTACGTCCAGTTCTGCGTCGGCACGTGATCGCGGCTGCCCTTGATCTTGTTGTCTTCGTCGACGAACACGAGATTCGGCTTCCAGCCCGCCTTCAGCTCCGCCTCGTCGATCATCGCGAACGCGGCGATGATCACGAGGTCGCCCAGTTGCGCGCGGCGCGCGGCCGAGCCGTTCAGCGAGATCATCCCGCTGCCGCGCTCGCCCTTGATCGCGTACGTCGAGAAGCGCTCGCCGTTGTTGATGTTCCAGATGTCGATCCGCTCGTTTTCGACGATGTTCGCGGCGTCGAGCAGATCCTCGTCGATCGCGCATGAGCCCTCGTAATGCAGCTCGCAGTGCGTGACCGCCGCGCGGTGGATCTTCGATTTCAGCATGTGGCGCTGCATGATGGCTCCCTTGGTGCTACCAGACGAAAGGCGGGCGGCCGCGTGGCCGGCCGTCAGATTTCCAGATTGTCGATGAGGCGCGTCGCGCCGAGCTTCGCCGCCGTGAGCACGACGAGCGGCTCGCCCGCCTCGAGTTGCGCCGCGGTCGGCGCGACGAGGTTCGCGCGCCGGCGGATCGACACGTAGTCGGCCTTCCAGCCGCGCGCGGCGAGGCGGGCGAGCGCGCGCTGCTCGATTGCCGCGAGATCGCGCTCGCCGCCCAGCACCGCGTCGCGCACCTGCGCGAGCGTCTTCGCGAGCTCGGGCGCCTCCGTGCGCTCGGTTTCGCTCAGATAGCGGTTGCGCGACGACAGCGCGAGGCCGTCGGCGTCGCGCACGGTCTCGGCCGCGACGATGTCGACGGGCATCGCGAGCTGCTGGCACATCCGCCGCACGATCATCAACTGCTGGTAATCCTTCTTGCCGAACACGGCGACGCGCGGCTGCACGCACGCCATCAGCTTCGTGACGACCGTGCACACGCCGGTGAAGAAGCCGGGGCGGAACTCGCCTTCGAGGATGTCGCCGAGGTCGTGCGGCGGCTGCACGCGATATTCCTGCGGCTCGGGGTACATGTCTCGCTCGGTCGGCGCGAACAGCACGTAGACGTTTTCCTTCTGCAGCTTCTCGATGTCTTCCTGCAGCGTGCGCGGGTATTTGTCGAAGTCCTCGTTCGGGCCGAACTGGAGCCGGTTCACGAAGATGCTCGCGACGACCGGATCGCCGTGCTGGCGCGCGAGCCGCATCAGCGACAGGTGCCCGTCGTGCAGGTTGCCCATCGTCGGCACGAACGCCGTGCGGTTCTGGCCGCGTAGCTGGTCGCGCAGTTCCTGGATCGAGCTGATGACTTTCATGAGTTGGCGGTTCCTCGCGCGGTGCGCGCGTTGGCCGCGCGAGGCGGCGTGGTCGGGATCGTCGTGGCCGGAACGCATGGGGCGTCGAGCGTCGGCGATTGTAGAGGATTTGCCGTTTTGGCGCATCGATAAAAGCACGATCGTTCACTTTAATCGGCACAGGCGCGGCAACGCGGCGGCGATCAGATGGGGCGGGACCGAAAGGGCGGCCGCGATCGCGATTTCGCCGAGGCCGACGGCGCGATCGGATTTCGCGCATCCGTGCGCCGACGCACGTAACCGCTTTGTCAGCCTGCGCGGCATGGCGGCATCAAACGTGACGTATCGCAATGTGTCGGTGCGTGTCGTCGCGCGGCAAGCCGCCGTCACGCTTCGAATCCTGAATCGTCGGATGAAATGACCGGCGCGTGCGCCGAATCACACAAGCGCCGCGCGAAACGCGCTCAAGCCGGCAGATAGGCGAGCCGCACGTAGATCGGCGCGAACGGCTCGGCCTGCGTGATCTCGACGAGCGATTCGCGCGCGAGCTCGAGCATCGCGATGAAGTTGACGACGACGACGGGCACGCCGCGCGACGTGTCGAACAGATCGGCGAACTCCATGAAGCGCGCGTTCTGCAGCTTGCGCAGGATGAGGCTCATGTGCTCGCGCACCGACAGCTCCTCGCGCGAGATCTTGTGATGCTGGACGAGCTTCGCGCGCTTGAGCACGTCGGCCCATGCGGCGCGCAGGTCGTCGGCGTTCACGTCGGGGAAGCGCGGCGTGATGCTCTGCTCGATGTACACCTCGGCGCGCAGGAAGTCGCGGCCGAGCTGCGGCAGTTGATCGAGGCGCTGCGCGGCGAGCTTCATCTGCTCGTATTCGAGCAGGCGCCGCACGAGCTCGGCGCGCGGGTCCTCCGCTTCCTCGCCCGTGTCCGCCTTCTTCACGGGCAGCAGCATTCGCGACTTGATCTCGATCAACATCGCCGCCATCAGCAGGTATTCGGCCGCGAGCTCCAGATTCGACTCGCGGATCTGGTCGACGTAGCCGAGATACTGCGCGGTGACCTCCGCCATCGGGATGTCGAGCACGTTGAAGTTCTGCTTGCGGATCAGGTACAGCAGCAGATCGAGCGGGCCTTCGAACGTTTCGAGAAAGACTTCGAGCGCGTCCGGCGGGATGTACAGATCCTGCGGCAGCTTGAAGAGCGGCTCGCCGTACAGGCGAGCGAATGCCGCGACGCCGTCGACCGTGTCGGGCGTCGAATCCGCGCCGGCGGGCGCGGCGATCGCGTCCTCGGGCTGCGCGCTGGCGCTGGCCTCGTCGGCGGCGCTCACGGCGTCAGAAGTTCTGGTAGTAGACGTATGGCGTCTGGCGCACGCGCGCGCGCTGCTGCGCGTCGCGCTCTTCGAGGTCGATCGGCTGCTTGTCCCACAGCAGCGCGCGGCCCTTGCGCTGCTCTTCTTCGAGCGTCGGCTTTTGCTGCTTCAACTGGTTCAGGAATTGCGTGATGTCGGACTGGTACGGCATGGCTTGGCTTTCCGTTCTGAGCCGGGCGCGGCGCGCCCGCGGGTACGATCGCCGGGATTTTACCGCAACGCGGGGAACAGCCGGCGGCAAACGGCGTCGAAAGCGCGAGCGTCATGCGTCAATGTGTCCGAAAGCGCGTTCCGCGTGCACCGCACTGTGTTCAAATGACGGCTTTGATCCGACGAAATTCTTACAGCGGAGGTTTTGTTTGGCAGGGCGGGCACCACGACAGCATGCTTTTTCGCGCGGCGCGCGCGGCGCGCCGAGCCGCTCGCCCGGATGGCACGCATTTGCGCGGTGCGGGCTGCGCGCGCTGCTCGCGGGCTGCGCGGCCACGCTCGCGGCGCCCGCGTTCGCGAAGTACGCGGTCGAGATCGACGCGCCGCGCTCGGTCAGGAGCCTCCTCAAGCAGCACCTCGACATCGCCCGCTTCGCGAAGCGCGAGGACCTGAGCGAAGACCAGTTCGAATTCCTCGTGACCGCGACGCCGCAGCAGGTGCGCGAGCTCGCCGCGACGGCCGGCTACTTCTCGCCCGTCGTGCGCACCGACGTGCGCACGACGGGCGGCGAGCGCCGCGTGACGGTGTCGGTCGAGCCGGGCGCGCAGACGGTGGTGTCCGCGGTCGATCTGAAGTTCGACGGCCCGGTCGCGAGCGAGGACCCGAAGCAGGAGACGGCGACGCGTCTTGCGTTCTCGCTGAAGCCGGGCGACCCGTTTACGCAGTCCGGCTGGGACGATGCGAAGAACGCGGCGCTCAGGCAACTGCAGTCGCGCCGCTATCTCGGCGCGAAGATCACCGCGTCGGAGGCGCGCATCGATCCGCGCACGCGAGAAGCGACGCTCGCGGTGACGCTCGACAGCGGATCGACGTTTACGATCGGCGCGCTCGACGTGTCCGGCGTGCGCCGCTATCCGGAAAAGATCGTGCACAACGTGAATCCGCTGGCGGTGGGCGAGATCTACGACGCGAAACGCATCACCGAACTGCAGCGGCAACTGCAGAACACGCCGTACTACGCGAGCGTCGCGATCGACGTCTCCGACGACGTCGCGCGCCCGCTCGATTCGCCCGTTCACGTGAAGGTGAGCGAATACCCGTACAACAGCGTGCGCGGCGGGATCGGCTACGCGACCGACACGGGGCCGCACATTCAGGGTTCCTATACGTATCTCGACACGTTCGGCGCCGCGTGGCCGCTGTCGGTGTCGGGGCGGGTCGACCAGATCCAGCAGTACGGGCAGGTCCAGCTATCGATGCCGCCGGGGCCGCGCGCGTGGACCAACAGCATCCTCGCGTCGTACACGAACACGAACGTGTCGGACACGCGGATCTACAGCGCGCGCATCGGCGCGCAGCGCACGCGCACCGGCCAGTTCATCGACTACTCGTACTCGCTGATGTTCTATCAGGACCGGCTCGACCAGAACGGCGCCGGCCCGACGACGAGCCGCGCGCTCGTCCCGCAATGGGCGTGGACGCGCCGCAACGTCGACGATCCGCTGTTCCCGCGCTCGGGCAAC
Source organism: Burkholderia sp. MSMB1589WGS (assembly GCF_001636105.1). Lineage (NCBI taxonomy): Bacteria > Pseudomonadati > Pseudomonadota > Betaproteobacteria > Burkholderiales > Burkholderiaceae > Burkholderia > Burkholderia sp. MSMB1589WGS. Next base: position 414,489 of record NZ_LNJT01000006.1, on the reverse strand, counting down.
CTGATCCACGCGGAAGCCGGCTTCGCGGTGAAGGGCGTGCTGACCGACCAGACGTTCATCCGCGGCTACGCGCGCGGCCAGCAATACGTGCCGATCGGCAAGCGCGACCTGTTCGTGTTTCGCGCGGAGCTGGGCGGCGTGTTCACGAGCGGCGGCTCGTCGGGCGTGCCGGCGTCGCTGCTGTTTCGCGCGGGCGGCTCGAACTCGGTGCGCGGCTACGGCTACCAGAGCATCGGCCATTCCGTCGACGGCTCGGTGCTGCCGACCAAGTACCTGGTGACGGGCACGGCCGAATACCAGCACTGGTTCAACCGCGACTGGGGCGCGGCGACCTTCTTCGACATCGGCACCGCGACCGACGCATGGGGCGAGAAGGTGTTCTATCCGGGCGCGGGGCTTGGCGTGCGCTGGCGCAGCCCGGTCGGCCCCGTCAATTTCGATCTCGCTTACGGCTTGAAGAACAAGAGCGTGCGTCCGTATCTGACGCTCGGCATCGCATTCTGATTTTTCATTTGGCATGACGAAGGACGTATCCGAACCGACTCCTCCCGACGCGCCGGACGGCGGCGCGCCCGGCGGCCCGCGCGAGCCCGCGCCGAAGCCGCGCCGCTCGCCCGGCGCGCGCGCGCTCGTTTCGCTCGCGTGGGCGGCGCTCGCGCTCGTCGTGCTTGTCTGCGCGACGGCGGGCGCGCTCGTCGCCGCCGCGACGACCGAACGCGGCACGCAGCTCGCGTGGCAGGCGGCCGTCAAGCTGCTCGGCGGGCGGCTCGCGGGCACGCTCGAAGGCGGCGCGCTCGCAACCGGCGTGCGGATCAGGCAGCTCGCGTGGACGAGCCCGGACGGTTCGGGCACCGAAGTCAGGATCGACCGCGTCGCCGGGCGCTGGGCGCTCACGCGCGCGCCGTGGCGCTTCGCGATCGCGTCGCTGCGCGCGGGCACGATCGACGTGCGCGTCGCGCCGTCGCCGCCGCAGCCGACGGTGATGCCGAAGGATCTGCAATTGCCGCTGCAGCTCGCGATCGACGATCTGCGCTTCGACAAGCTGCTGATCCACAAGGCCGGCTCGACGACCGAGCTCGACAACCTGATCTTTCGCGGCGCGAGCGACGGCCGCCGTCACGATGCGACGCTCGAGCGCCTCGACACGCCGTTCGGCGCGCTCACCGCGAACGCGCGGCTCGACGGCGTGCGTCCGTTCGCGATCGACGGCAGCGCGACCTATGCGGGCAAGCTCTCGGGCGAGAGCGTCGATGCGCGCGCGCGGGTGTCGGGCTCGCTCGAGGCGCTCGTCGCGGAGCTCGACGCGTCGGGGATGAAGCTCGCCGGCCGCGCGCACGTCGAGGCCGCGCCGTTTTCGGCCGTGCCGCTCACGCGCGCGTCGCTCGTGTTCGATCACGTGAACCCGCGCGCGCTGTCGCCCGGCGCGCCCGTCGCCGATCTCGCGGTGCGCGCGCAGCTCGAGCCCGCCGCGCCCGATCCGACGTCGCCGAAGGCGTTCGTCGTCACGGGGCCGGTGTCGATCGTCAACGCGAAGCCCGGCCCGCTCGGCGACGCGCTGCTGCCGCTCGTCGAAGCGCACGCGAACGTGCGGCTCGACGCGCACGCGCAGCGCGTCGACGCGCTCGCCGTGCGCACGATCCGCGACGGCAGCGTGACGGGTGGCGGCGCGCTCGCGAACGGCCGCGGCAAATTCGACCTGAAGGTCGCGAATCTCGATCCGAACGCGTTCGTCGCCGCGCTGCGGCCGATGCGGCTCGCGGGGCCCGTCGGCGTCGCGCTCGAGCCGGGCGCGCAGACGATCGACTTCGATCTCGCCGACGCGAGGCTCGCGCTCGGCGCGAAGGCGAAGGTCCGGCTCGACGCGAAACGGACGACGATCGCCGATGCGCGCGTGACGGCGGGCAAGGGGCGCATCGAACTCGCGGGCGCGCTCGAGCACGACGCGCGCTCGACTTACGACCTGAAGGCGAAGCTCGTCGACTTCGATCCGCTCGCGCTGGCGGCAGCCGGCGCGCCGTCCGGCGCGAAGGCGGGCGGCGGCAAGGGCGCGAAGGGCGCGAAGGGCGCGCGGACCGCGCAAGGCGCGGCGATTGCCCCACGGGCGGGCACGGCGCGCGTGAACGGCACGCTCGCCGCCACGGGCGCGCTCGCGCCCGGCTTCTCGACGAAGGTGCAGTTCAGGCTCGGCGACAGCGTCTACGACGGCCTGCCGATGACGGGCGAAGGCACCGTGCAGATGGCGGGCGCGCGGGTCCTGCCGAGCAACGCGAACCTGTCGATCGCGGGCAACCAGGTCGACTTGCGCGGCAGCTTCGGCGCGCCCGGCGACCGGCTGCGCTTCAATGTCGACGCGCCGCAGCTCGAGCGCCTCGGTTTCGGTCTCGCGGGCCTCGTGCGCGCGAACGGCGAGCTGACGGGATCGTTCGCACACCCGAACGTCGTCGCCGACTACACGGCGGCGGGCGTCGTGTTCGGCTCGAACCGGATCGGCGCGGCGCAAGGCCGCGCGAACATTCGCGACGGCGCGAAGGGTGCGCTCGTGTTCACCGCCGACGCGAGCGACATCGCGCTCGGCGCGGTCAGCCTGAAGACGCTATCCGCACACCTGAACGGCACGCGCGCGAAGCACACGTTCGAGGCGACCGCGGTCGGCATCGCCGAAGGGCGCGTGATCAATCTCGCGGTCGCGGCGAACGGAGGCGTCGTCGACGCGCGCGACGGAATGCGCTGGGACGGCACCGTCACGCGGCTGTCGAACCGCGGCACGCCGTCGATTTCGCTCGACACGCCGCTCACGATCTCGGCGGGCGCGCAGCGCGTGACGCTGAGCGCGGCGAAGCTGTCCGTCGAAGGCGCGACGCTCGACCTGAAGTCGTTCGCGCTCGAGCGCGGCAAGCTGCGCACCGCGGGCGCGATCACGAACCTGTCGGTCGCGCGCGCGCTCGAGATCCGCGCGGAGCTCACGGGCAAGCGCTCGCCGCTGCGCACCGACCTGATTCTCGACGGCGACTGGGACGTCACGCTCGGCGATGCGGCCGCGGGCCACGCGCAGATCAAGCGCCGCAGCGGCGACGTGACGATCGAGACCGGACGCGGCGTCGCCTCGCTCGGCATCACCGATCTGTCGGCGCGCGCGGCGTTCGCGCCCGGCAACCGGCTGAATGCGGCCGCGCACGCGCAGGCGAGCCGCGTCGGCACGTTCGACGCGAACATCGCGGTGCCGTTCGCGCTGCGCGACGGCGTGTTCGGCGTGGCCGAGGACGGACCGCTCGCGGGCCGCGTCGACGCGGATGTGCCCGCGCTGCAATCGACGGGCGGCCTGTTCGGGCCGAGCTATCTGCTCGACGGGCGCGCGGCGCTGAAGCTGACCGTCGCCGGCACGCCCGCGAAGCCGAAGCTCTCGGGCACGCTGACGGGCGACAACCTGTCGGCGACGCTCGTCGACCAGGGCGTGCAGTTGAAGGAGGGGATCGTGCGCGTGAACCTGACCGAGAACCTCGTCGAGTTCCAGCAGGTCGAGTTCCACGGCGGCGACGGCACGCTGCGCGCGATCGGCCGCGTGCGGCTGGACGGCAGCGAGCCGGATCTGACGGCGAGCATCGTCGCCGACAAGCTCGAGCTCTTCGCGGCGCCGGACCGCAAGCTGTCGCTGTCGGGCAAGGCGGTCGTCGGGAACGACGCGCCGCGCGGCGGCATCGCGATCAACGGCAAGTTCACCGTCGACCGCGCGCTGTTCGACTTGCCCGAAGAGGCGGCGCCGCACCTGTCGGACGACGTCGTGATCGTGCGCCCCGGCAGCCTCGAGCGCGGCGAGACGAAGACGGGCACCGCGATCGCGAAGCCCGCGCCCGCGACCGAGAAGCCCGCGCCGTCGCTCGCGCCGCGCGCGAACATCGACATCGGTCTCGGCCGCGACTTCCGCTTCAAGGGCCACGGCGCGGATCTGCGGCTCGCGGGCACAGTGACCGTGATGAGCGCGCCCGGCGTGCCGCTGCGCGCGGTCGGCAACGTGCGCGTGACGGAAGGCTCGACGTACACGTCGTTCGGCCGCAAGCTCGCGATCGAGAACGGCTTCTTCACGTTCAACGGGCCGGTGTCGAATCCGGGCATCAACATCCTCGCGATGCGCCGCAACCAGGAAGTCGAGGCGGGCGTGCAGGTGACGGGCACTGTGCAGTCGCCGGCCGTGAGGCTCGTGTCCGAGCCGAACGTGAACGACAACGAGAAGCTGTCGTGGCTCCTGTTCGGCCACGGCACCGACCAGGGCAACAACCTCGGCCAGCAGAACGCGATGACGACGGCGCTCGCGCTGCTCGGCAGCGCGACCGGCAAGCGCGTCGCGCAGACGGTCGGGCTGGACGAAGTGTCGGTCGGCCGCAGCGACGTCGGGCTGACCGATCCGCAGGTCGTGCTCGTGTCGAAGGCGATCAACGAGCGCTTCGTGCTCGGCTACGAGCAGGGGCTGCAGTCGGCGAGCAACGCGTTCAAGGCGACGATCAACCTGACGCGGTTCTGGGCGATCTCCGCTTACGGCGGCACGTTCCAGGGCGTCGACCTCAACTACACGCGGCGCTTCGATCGCTGGTGGTGACGGCGCAGCGTGCGTGGTCGTTGCGCAGGCAGCCGCCGCGATCGTTCGTCATGCAGACGAATGATATCGTCGACGAAACGGCGGCGATACGAGGGCGCGTACCTATGACCGTGCTGACCCACATCATGCGCAGAACGCAGCGGTGCGCGACGCTGCCGCTCTTCGCCTCGCTGCGCGACGACCGCCTGCCGCCGCGCGTCAACGCGCACACGCGCGAAGACGATCGTCATTGGCCGTGGCTTCTCAAGGATCTGGAGAGGCTCGGCTGGAGCCGCGAGACCACGATGACGGATGCGCTGCGCGCGCTGTGGAACGACGACACGCACCGATGCCGTTTGCCGATGTACGAGCTGTGCGCGATCGTCGAGGCGATCGAGGAAACCGGCAACGTGCTGTTCGCGCTGACGACGCGGCTCGCCGACGAGGTACAGGCGCAGACGGGGCGCGAGCTGCGTTACGTGGGCGCGTATTACTTCGCGCGCGAGCATGCGCAATTGAGCGGCATCGAGCTCGACGCTGCGAAGCGGCGGCGCTGCGTCGCGCCCGTCGACCGGGTGTTCGACGCGTTCGCCGCGTGGACGCACGAAGCGGCAGGCGAGATCGCCCGCGTCGGCGCGCCGTCCGTCTCGGTGGAAACGCCATGACGCACGCACTCCCGCGCTACGACGCCGCCGCCGTATTCGACGTCGCGACGAATCTGTTCGTCTATCCGGCGATGCTGATCGCGCATCGGCTGGGCCTGTTCAAGCGGCTGGGCGAGGGCCCGCGCACGCTCGACGAAATCGGCGCCGCGCTCGGCCTTGCGCGGCGGCCCGCCGAGGCGCTCGTCAACGCGTCGGTCGCGCTCGGCATGCGTTTCATGCGCGCGATGGAAAGCCTGAGCGCGTCACACGCGCTGGCGTGGCCGACCAAGCTCGACCTCGCGCGGCATCGCGTGATGCTCGACGTCGGCGGCGGCTCGGGCGCGAACGCGGTCGGCGCGCTGTCGGCGTGGCCGTCGCTGCGCGCTGGCGCGAGCGCGTGGCGCTGCATCCGGGCGACATGTGGCGCGATCCGTTCCCTGCGGCCGATCTGCATTTCTACTCGAACATCTTTCACGGCTGGCCGGCCGACAGGAGCGCGGCGCTCGTGCGCAAGAGCTTCGATGCGCTGCCGTGTGGCGGGCGCATCGTGCTGCACGAGGTGCTGTATCGCGACGACAAGGGCGGGCCGCTCGCCGCCGCCGGATGGCGATCGAGACGATTCCGGGTTCCGGGTATTTCAGCCTCGTGACGGGCGTGAAGCCGTGACGTTCGCGCGCATCGGCGTCGCGCGCTTACTTCACGCGCATGCCAGGCTTCGCGCCGCCGTGCGGCTCGAGAATGTAGAGGCCCGGCTCGGCCTTCTCGTCGGCCGCCGATGCGGCGAGCACCATTCCTTCGGACAGGCCGAACTTCATCTTGCGCGGCGCGAGGTTCGCGACCATCACCGTCAGCTTGCCGACGAGCTGCTCGGGCTGGTACGCGGACTTGATGCCCGAGAACACGTTGCGGGTCTTCTCCTCGCCGACGTCGAGCGTGAGCTGCAGCAGCTTGTCCGAGCCTTCGACCGCCTGGCACGCGACGATCTTCGCGATGCGCAGATCGATCTTCGCGAAATCGTCGATCGAGATGATCGGCGATGCGCCGTCGCCAGCGCTCGCCGCGCTCGCCGCACTCGCGGCCTTCGCACTTTTCCCGTTCGTCGCGCCCGCGCCCGCGTCGGCCGCGGCGTCGGCCGCGCGCTGCAGCGAGCCGCGGTTCGCCGCGAGGAGCGCGTCGATCTGCTTCGGATCGACGCGGGTCATCAGGTGCTGATATGCGCGGATCGGCTGCTCGGACGACAGCGGCTTGCCCGCGTCGGCCCATGTGAGCGGCGCGATGCCGAAGAACGCCTCGACGCCTTCCGCGACGCGCGGCAGCACGGGCTTGAGCGCGAGCGACAGCAGGCGGAACGCCTCGAGGCTCACGCTGCAGGTTTCGTGCAGCGCGACCGCGTTCACGGGGTCCTTCGCGAGCTCCCACGGCTTCGCGGTGTCGACGTAACCGTTGACCGCATCCGCGAGCTCCATCGTCTGGCGCAGCGCGCGGCCGTACTCGCGCGCCTCGTAGTGCGCGGCGATCTGCGCAATCGCGTCGCGCAGCGTCGCGACGAGCGGATGATTCATTGCGCTCGCCTGCACGCGGCCGTCGAAGCGCTTGATCAGGAAGCCGGCCGCGCGGCTCGCGATGTTCACGTACTTGCCGACGAGGTCGCTGTTCACGCGCGCCTGGAAGTCCTCGAGGTTCAGGTCGATGTCTTCCATCGTCGCGTTCAGCTTCGCGGCGAAGTAGTAGCGCAGCCATTCGGGGTTCAGGCCCGTGTCGATGTAGCTCTGCGCGGTGATGAACGTGCCGCGCGACTTCGACATCTTCGCGCCGTCCACCGTCAGGAAGCCGTGCGCGAACACGTTGGTCGGCGTGCGGTGGCCCGAGAACTCGAGCATCGCGGGCCAGAACAGCGTGTGGAAGTACAGGATGTCCTTGCCGATGAAGTGATACTGCTCGGTCGTCGAATCCTTGCTGATCCACGCGTCGAAATCGATGCCGCGCTGCTCGCACAGGTTCTTGAAGCTCGCGTAGTAGCCGACGGGCGCGTCGAGCCACACGTAGAAATACTTGCCGGGCGCGCCGGGGATCTCGAAGCCGAAGTACGGCGCGTCGCGCGAGATGTCCCAGTCGGCGAGCTTCGCTTCGCCCGCGTCGCCGAGCCATTCGCGCATCTTGTTGGTCGCTTCGGGCTGCGCGAGGCCGCTCACCCATTCGCGCAGGAACGCCTCGCAGCGCGGATCGGACAGGCGGAAGAAGTAGTGCGTCGACGTCCTGCGCACGGGCGCGGCGCCCGAGATGACCGAATACGGATGGATGAGATCCGTCGGCTGGTAGGTCGTGCCGCACACTTCGCAACTGTCGCCGTACTGGTCCTTCGCGTGGCACTTCGGACACTCGCCCTTGATGAAGCGGTCCGGCAGGAACATCTCCTTGACGGGGTCGTAAGCCTGCTCGATCTCGCGCTCGGCGATGAAGCCCGCTTCCTTCAGCGCGAGATAGATCTTCTCGCTCAGCACGCGGTTCTCGTCCGAGTCGGTCGTGTAGAAGTTGTCGAACGAAACCCCGAAGCTGTCGAAATCGCGCTTGTGCTCGCGCCACACGCGCTCGATCAGTTGCTTCGGGCTCACGCCTTCCTGCTCGGCACGCAGCATGACGGGCGTGCCGTGCGTGTCGTCCGCGCCGATGTAGTAGATCTCGTGACCGTGCATTCGCATCGTCCGCACCCAGATGTCGGTCTGGATGTACTCGACCAAGTGGCCGATGTGAATCTGCCCGTTCGCATAGGGCAGCGCGGACGTGACGAGGATCTGGCGGCGGCCTTGCGGCGCGCCGGCCTGCACGGAGGTGAGGTCGGATGCGGACATAGGGTCTCTGAAGGGACTGCTTGCGGAAAATCGTAGGGAAGCTGCGATTCTAGCAGGGCGGCCGCCTGCCGATGTGCGGGCGGGCCGCGCGCGGTAGCGCCCGTCGCGCGGGGTTGCGATCCCGCGCGCGACGGCGGCGCATCGGCTGCTTCGGCCGCATGTCACGAAGCATGATGACTTGCGGATTGAAAGATTGGGGCGGGACGGCTACATTGACGCCGGCGATTCGGTGCCGCGCAGCGCTGGCGCGGCAGAAGAAATATTGCGCTGCAGCCAGGCTGCGTGCGGGCAAAAAAAACCGGGGCGGACTTTGCCCCGGAGCAACAACGACAAGAGGAGAATGGTGACGCGCCGGCAGCACCAGTCACGTACCGTAAAGAGAGACTACGCCGCTCGCAAGAAGTTCGAAAATTTTTTCGAGTTGTTACGAATCGCCTCGAAAGCCTTGTGCGGCGGGGCTCGGCGCGCCATTCTCCGAGTCGGTCGGATTTACTGCGCCGCTTGCGGCGCGCGCAGGTAAATCTCGACGCGGCGGTTTTGCGCGCGGCCGGCTTCCGTCGCGTTGTCGGCGATCGGGTTCGATGCGCCCATGCCCTGCGCGGACAGGCGGTTCGCCGCCACGCTGCGTTGCGAGAGCGCGTTCACGACGCTCTGCGCGCGATTCTGCGACAGCGTCTGGTTGTACGCGGCCGAGCCCGTGCTGTCGGTGTAGCCGACGACCGACGCGGTGATCTGCGGGTTCTGGTTCAGCGTCGTCGCGAGGTCGTTCAGGAGCGGCGTGAAGGCCGGCGTGACCGCGTACTGGTTGGTCGCGAACGTGACCGAGCTCGGCACGTTCAGCTTGAGCGAGCCGTCCGGCTGCTCGGTGACCTGCGTGCCCGTCTGCTGCGCCGACGGCGCGAGCTTGTTCTTGATCGCTTGCCAGTTGTAACCCGTCACGCCGCCGACGAGCGCGCCGACGCCGGCGCCGATCGCCGCGCCCTTGCCGCCGCCAGCCAGCGCGCCGATGCCCGCGCCGAGCGCGGCGCCCGTGCCGGTGCCGACAGCCGTGTTGGTGCCTTGCTGGGTCGCGCAGCCCGCCAGCAGGGCGCCGGCGAGAGCGAATACGGACAAGCGCGTCGCGATTTTGGTATTCATCTTGGTTTCCTCTCTTGAGTGACTCGACAAGAACAAAAAAAGAACTGCTCTTTCGGCGGGGGCGGCCCGCGCGCCGACGATCATGCGGGCGCGCGAGCGCCCCGATCCGTCCGGCGTCCGGTCAGGGGCCCGTCGCCATCGCGACAAGCCCCGTTCGCCAGGATGGCTGTTCGGATCGAGCGCGCCCCAGCCTCTACAATATAGGCGGTGTGGCCACCGATGTGGCCCCGATGCGCGCCGCCCGCGAAGATTGCGCCGCAAGTCGGCTTTGCGCAATGGCGTGCAATAAATTCTTTCACTTTTCTCGCTTTGCGCCCGGATATTTGAAGATTATTGACCTTTTGGGCGATTTTGAGCGACGTTCCCACGGAGTTTCGATGAGTATCGACAGGGCGCTCGTCGACGCCGCACTCGCGGCAGTCGTCGACCCGAACACCGGCCGCCCGTATGCGGCGCACCGCGGCATCCGCAACGTGGCGATCGACGGCGACGCCGTGTCCGCCGGCGTCGTGCTCGGCTATCCGGCGAAGAGCCAGTTCGACGACGCGCGCGCGCGCGTCCTGGCCGCGCTTGCCGCGGTGCCGGGCGTGCGGAGCGCGCGCGTCGACGTGTCGCAGGAAATCGTCGCGCATGCGGTGCAGCGCGGCGTGCAACTGTTGCCGAACGTGAAGAACATCGTCGCGGTCGCGTCCGGCAAGGGCGGCGTCGGCAAGAGCACGACGGCCGTGAATCTCGCGCTCGCGCTCGCGGCGGAGGGCGCGTCGGTCGGCATCCTCGACGCCGACATCTACGGCCCGTCGCTGCCGACGATGCTCGGCATCCACGAGCGGCCCGAATCGCCCGACAACAAGTCGATGAACCCGCTCGTCGGCCACGGGCTGCAGGCGAACTCGATCGGCTTTCTGGTCGGCGAGGACAACCCGATGGTGTGGCGCGGCCCGATGGCGACGTCGGCGCTCGAGCAGCTCCTGCGCCAGACCAACTGGCGCGATCTCGACTACCTGATCGTCGACATGCCGCCCGGCACGGGTGACATCCAGTTGACGCTCGCGCAGCGCGTGCCGGTGACGGGCGCCGTGATCGTCACGACGCCGCAGGACATCGCGCTCCTCGACGCGAAGAAGGGCCTCAAGATGTTCGAGAAGGTCAATATTCCGATTCTCGGCATCGTCGAGAACATGAGCATCCACGTGTGCTCGAACTGCGGGCACGAGGAGCATGTGTTCGGCGCGGGCGGCGCCGAGCGGATGGCGCAGGAATACGGCGTCGCCGTGCTCGGCAGCCTGCCGCTCGACATCCGGATTCGCGAGCAGGCGGACAGCGGCGCGCCGAGCGTCGTGGCGGACCCGAACGGCGCGCTCGCCGAGCGCTACCGCGCGATCGCGCGCGGCGTTGCGATCGCGATCGCCGAGCGCGCGCGGGACATGTCGTCGAAGTTTCCGACGATCGTTGTTCAAAATACGTAAAATCCCGCGCCGGCCCGCGTCGGGCGGTGTTTGCGGCGCCGCGAGTCACGGTATCATGACGACTTTCCCGAAGGTCCCCTTTACCGGCCCGGCGGGCGCTCGCCCGAGCGTTTCGCCCGGCATGAGGATCGCATGAAACGACGACTCGACGGCGTGCCGGGGTGGCTCGCGCTCAATGCGCCGCTCGTCCTGGCCGCCATCGGCCTTTTGGCCGGCTGCACTACTTTTGCATCGCAACACGAAAAGCGCGCCGACGCGCTGCTCCAGCCGACCGTCGGCAGCCAGGCGCGCGGCACGGTGACGCTCGCCGAACGCCCGGACGGCGTGCAGGTCACGTACAACTTCGCGGGCCTGCCGCCCAACAGCGACCACGCGTTGCAGGTTCACGAGCGCGGCGACTGCAACGCCGCCGACGGCTCGAGCGCGGGCGCGGTGTTCGCGCCCGCGGCCGACCGGCTGCGCGCGGGCGCGCGCGTCGGCGGCGACCTCGGCAACATCCATGCGGACGCGAACGGCGTCGCGGCGGGGTTCATCACCGCGCCGGACCTCGCGCTCGACGGCGTGCGTTCGGTGCTCGGCCGCTCGGTGCTCGTCCATCGCGATCCGGGCGATCCGGCGTTCCCGCAGCACGGCGCGGGCCCCGCGCTCGCGTGCGGCGTCGTGCGGCAATGACGCGAGTCGGTCCGTTCGCGATCGCGTAAAATGTGCGCCTTTCGTGGCCGCCGGACCGTCCGGCGGCTCCCTTCCCGATACGCAGCGTTTTCCGGCGCCTTTTTATGAGCATCAAGTCCGACAAGTGGATTCGGCGCATGGCCGAAGAGCACAAGATGATCGAGCCGTTCGTGCCCGATCAGGTTCGCGCCGCCGCGGACGGCCGCAAGATCGTCAGCTACGGCACGTCGAGCTACGGCTACGACATCCGCTGCGCGGACGAATTCAAGATTTTCACGAACATCAATTCGACGATCGTCGATCCGAAGAACTTCGACGAGGGCTCGTTCGTCGATTTCAAGGGCGACGTGTGCATCATCCCGCCGAACTCGTTCGCGCTCGCGCGCACCGTCGAGTACTTCCGCATTCCGCGCACCGTGCTGACGGTGTGCCTCGGCAAGTCGACTTACGCGCGCTGCGGGATCATCGTCAACGTGACGCCGTTCGAGCCCGAATGGGAAGGCTACGTGACGCTCGAATTCTCGAACACGACGCCGCTGCCCGCGAAGATCTACGCGAACGAGGGCGTCGCGCAGGTGCTCTTCTTCGAGAGCGACGAAGTCTGCGACGTGTCGTACGCCGACCGCGGCGGCAAGTATCAGGGCCAGCGCGGTGTCACGCTGCCGAAAACCTGATCTGCTTGCATATCGATCTGACCTATCGCCAGTCCGGGTGACCGCTGTGCCAGGGCATGAACAGGCCCCTGCGCCGCGGTCGTTCTTTTTGGAGAATCGCCCATGAAGTTTCGTTTTCCCGTCGTCATCATCGACGAAGATTTTCGCTCCGAGAATATCTCGGGCTCCGGCATCCGGGCGTTGGCGGAGGCGATCGAGAAGGAGGGCGTCGAGGTGCTCGGCCTGACGAGCTACGGCGATCTGACGTCGTTCGCGCAGCAGTCGAGCCGCGCGTCGTGCTTCATCCTGTCGATCGACGACGATGAGCTGATGCTCGGCGAAGTCGGCGCGGACGGCGAACTGCCCGAGCTCGCGACCGCGATCATCGAGCTGCGCGCGTTCGTGACCGAAGTGCGCCGCCGCAACGCGGACATCCCGATCTTCCTGTACGGCGAGACGCGCACGTCGCGCCATCTGCCGAACGACATCCTGCGCGAGCTGCACGGCTTCATCCACATGTTCGAGGACACGCCGGAGTTCGTCGCGCGCCACATCATCCGCGAGGCGAAGGTTTATCTCGATTCGCTCGCGCCGCCGTTCTTCAAGGAGCTCGTCAAGTACGCGGACGAAGGCTCGTACTCGTGGCACTGCCCGGGCCACTCGGGCGGCGTCGCGTTCCTGAAGAACCCGCTCGGCCAGATGTTCCACCAGTTCTTCGGCGAGAACATGCTGCGCGCCGACGTCTGCAACGCGGTGGACGAGCTCGGCCAACTGCTCGACCACACGGGGCCGGTGGCGGCTTCCGAGCGCAACGCCGCGCGGATCTTCAGCGCCGATCACCTGTTCTTCGTGACGAACGGCACGTCGACGTCGAACAAGATCGTCTGGCACGCGACGGTCGCGCCCGGCGACATCGTGCTCGTCGATCGCAACTGCCACAAGTCGATCCTGCACGCGATCACGATGACGCACGCGATTCCCGTGTTCCTCACGCCGACGCGCAACCACTTCGGCATCATCGGGCCGATTCCGCGCGACGAGTTCAAGCCGGAGAACATCCGCAAGAAGATCGAGGCGAATCCGTTCGCGCGCGAGGCGCTCCGGAAGAACCCGAACGCGAAGCCGCGAATCCTGACGATCACGCAGAGTACGTACGACGGCGTCGTCTACAACGTCGAGCAGATCAAGGATCTGCTCGGCGACCTCGTCGACACGCTGCACTTCGACGAAGCGTGGCTGCCGCACGCGGAGTTCCATTCGTTCTACCAGGACATGCACGCGATCGGCGCGGGCCGCCCGCGCACGGGCGCGCTCGTGTTCGCGACGCACTCCACGCACAAGCTGCTCGCGGGCATCTCGCAGGCGTCGCAGATCGTCGTGCAGGATTCGGAGAACCGCACGTTCGACAAGCACCGCTTCAACGAGGCGTACCTGATGCACACGTCGACGAGCCCGCAGTACGCGATCATCGCGTCGTGCGACGTCGCGGCCGCGATGATGGAGCCGCCGGGCGGCACCGCGCTCGTCGAGGAATCGATCGCCGAGGCGATCGATTTCCGCCGCGCGATGCGCAAGGTGGACGCCGAATACGGCGACGACTGGTTCTTCAGCGTGTGGGGGCCGGACAACCTGGCGCAAGAAGGCATCGGCTCGCGCGAAGACTGGATGCTGAAGCCGAACGACCGCTGGCACGGTTTCGGCCCGCTCGCGCAGGGCTTCAACATGCTCGACCCGATCAAGGCGACGATCATCACGCCGGGGCTCGACGTGGACGGCGAATTCGGCGAGACCGGCATTCCGGCCGCGATCGTCACCAAATATCTGGCGGAGCACGGGATCATCGTCGAGAAGACGGGCCTGTACTCGTTCTTCATCATGTTCACGATCGGCATCACGAAGGGCCGCTGGAACTCGATGGTCACCGAGCTGCAGCAGTTCAAGGACGACTACGACAACAACCAGCCGCTCTGGCGCGTGCTGCCCGAGTTCGTCGCGCAGTATCCGATCTACGAGCGCGTCGGCCTGCGCGATCTCTGCACGCAGATCCACGACGTGTACCGCGCGAACGACATCGCGCGTCTCACGACGGAGATGTACCTGTCGAACATGGAGCCCGCGATGAAGCCGTCCGACGCGTTCGCGAAGCTCGCGCACCGCGAGATCGACCGCGTGCCGCTCGACGAGCTCGAAGGGCGCGTGACGAGCATCCTGCTCACGCCGTATCCGCCGGGCATTCCGCTCCTGATCCCGGGCGAGCGCTTCAACAAGACGATCGTCAACTACCTGCGGTTCGCGCGCGACTTCAACGAGCGCTTCCCGGGCTTCCACACGGACATCCACGGTCTCGTCGCGGAAGAGATGAACGGGCGCATCGAGTACTACGTCGACTGCGTGCGCGACTGACGATGACGCAAGTCCGCAAGACGCTCATGCGCTTCGCCGCCGCCGCGCTCGCCGGATGGCTCGCGGCGGCGGGCGCGGCGCGCGCCGAGGTCGCGGCGGCCGATCCGATCGACGTCGCGATGCGCCAATGTCTCGCGCGGCGCGACCGCTCGTCGACGGCGGGCCAGATCCAGTGCATGGACGAGGCGCGGCAGCAGTGGCAGGGCGAGGCCGACGCCGCGTACCAGCGGCTCGTGAAGACCGCGCCCGCCGACGCGCGGCGCGGCTGGCAGGAGAGCCAGCGCCGCTGGCTCGCGTGGCGCAAGGACGAGGCGCATCTCGTGCGCGCGGTCTACGAGACGACGCAGGGGACGATGTACGCGATGGCGAGCGCCGACATGCGGCTGCAGCCGGTGCGCGACCGCGCGCTCGCGCTGCGCGGCGCGGCCGAACGCTACGCGCAGCCGGGCGGCGGCAAGGGCGCCGTGCATCGGGTGCGGCCCTGCATGCGCGATGCGGCGTGCGAGCACGCGCTCTTCGACATGAACCGCTATTACGAGAAATTGCGCGCGCGGATGCCTGTCGATTCGCTGCCGACGCTCGTCGCCGCGCAGCGCGAGTGGGCGGCGTTCCGCGACGCGACGACGCCGCTCGTCGGCGAGGGCGAGCGCGTCGATCTGATCGGCGCGCGCGTCGCGACGCTCAAGCGCTTCTCCGAGACCGTCAACAATCGCTGAGCGCCGCGAGGGTTCACGCGAGCCGCGCGGCGCGCGGGCCGAACCACGCCGGCACGAGCGCGACCGCATCGTCGAGCGAATCGAGCACGCGCAGGCTCAGCGCGACGATCTCGGGCGTCGGCGCCTTCAGATCGGGCACGGTGACGACGGACGCGCCCGCGCGCGTCGCGGCGAGCGCGCCGAAATCGCTGTCCTCGAACGCGACGCACGCGTGCGCGGGCACGTTCAGCCGCTCGGCAGCGAGCCGGTAGACGGCCGGATCGGGCTTGCCGCGCGCCACTTCGTCGCCGCCCGCGATCGCGGCGAAATGCCCGAGCACGCCGACCGCGTGAAGCCGCGTGCGGATCACGTCGCGCGCGGACGACGATGCGACCGCGCACGGCACGCCCGCGCCGGCGAGCGCGGCCAGCAACGCGCGCGCGCCCGCCTTCAGCGGAAATTTCGGATGCGGCTGCGGCGCCGCGAGCCGCGCGCGCACCTGCGCGGACACCGCGTGGAACGTGTCGTCGCCGAGCAGGCCGGCGAGGATCGTCTGGCCTTCGCGGAACGAGCGGCCGACGATCTGCAGATAATCGGCGGCCGACAGCGCGGCGCCGTGCGCATGCGCGACGTCGATCCACGCGTTCATGATGGTCCGCTCGGAATCGACGAGCAGGCCGTCCATGTCGAAGATTGCCGCTATGAACATGGGATCGTCCGTGACGCGGGCGCCGCTCCCGCTTACTTGCCGAGCGCCGCGCGCGCGGCCTTCGCCGCCGCGCGCACCTGGTCCGGCGCGGTGCCGCCCGGGTGGTTGCGGCTCGCGACCGAGCCTTCGAGCGTCAGGTAGCCGAACACGTCGTCGCCGATCAGATGCGCGACGTTCGGCAGCTCCTGCTTCATTTCGTCGAGCGTCAGGTCCGCGAGGTCGATGCCGCGCGCATCGCAGATCTTCACCGCGTGCGCGACCGCTTCGTGCGCGTCGCGGAACGGCAGCCCGCGCTTCACCAGATAGTCGGCGAGGTCGGTCGCCGTCGAGAAGCCCTGCTGCGCGGCCGAGCGCATCGCATCCGGCTTCACGGTGATGCCCGCGGCCATCTCCGCGAAGATCCGCAGCGTGTCGGCGACGGTGTCGACCGTGTCGAACAGCGGCTCCTTGTCTTCCTGGTTGTCCTTGTTGTACGCGAGCGGCTGGCCCTTCATCAGCGTGAGGAGCGCCATCAGGTGGCCGTTCACGCGGCCCGTCTTGCCGCGCGCGAGCTCGGGCACGTCCGGGTTCTTCTTCTGCGGCATGATCGAGCTGCCGGTGCAGAAGCGGTCGGCGATGTCGATGAAGCCGACGCGCGGGCTCATCCACAGCACGAGCTCTTCCGAGAAGCGCGATACGTGCGTCATCACGAGCGCGGCCGCGGCCGTGAATTCGATCGCGAAGTCGCGATCGGACACCGCGTCGAGCGAGTTCGCGCAGATGCCGTCGAAGCCGAGCGTCTTCGCCACCGCGTGGCGGTCGATCGGATAGCTCGTGCCCGCGAGCGCCGCCGCGCCGAGCGGCAGGCGGTTCACGCGCGCGCGGCAGTCGCGCATGCGCTCGGCGTCGCGCGAGAACATCTCGACGTAGGCGAGCAGGTGATGGCCGAACGTGACGGGCTGCGCGACCTGCAGGTGCGTGAAGCCCGGCAGGATCGTGTCCGCGTTCTTTTCGGCGAGATCGATCAGCGCGCCGCGCAGGTCGGTCAAGAGGCCGCCGATGCGGTCGATCTCGCCGCGCAGCCACAGGCGGATGTCGGTCGCGACCTGATCGTTGCGCGAGCGGCCCGTGTGCAGGCGCTTGCCCGCGTCGCCGATGAGCGCGGTCAGGCGCGCCTCGATGTTCAGGTGCACATCTTCGAGATCGAGCTGCCACTCGAATTCGCCGCGCTCGATCTCGCCCCTGATCTGCGCCATCCCGCGCTCGATCGCGGCGAGGTCGTCGGCGCTGATGATCTTCTGCGCGGCGAGCATGCCCGCGTGCGCGAGCGAGCCGGCGATGTCGACGAGCGCGAGCCGCTTGTCGAAGAAGACCGACGACGTATAGCGCTTGACGAGCTCGGACATCGGTTCCGAAAAGCGGGCCGACCAGGCCTCGCCCTTTTTGTGCAGTTGGGACGTCATGGCGATTCTTAGCAGGGGAGTGGAGCGGCGCGCGCCGCGAATGGACAACGCGGATTCTAGCATTCGCGGGCCGGCCGGCCGACGCCGGCGGGGCCGGAGCGGCGAGGCGCGCGCGGCGAAAAAGGCGCGCGCCGGGGCGGCGGCGCCGCTCTCGCGACGCCCGCGTTGTAGATGCCGGGCGTCGCTTCCGCATGCGCTTTCACCGCGACGATCATGTTCTGACGCGGTCTTGCCCGGCTTCGGCCAGCTTGGCGCGGCACGGCGGATTGACGCGTGCGGCCGAACGCGGGCGCGGTTTCGCGCCGTCAGACGTCCTCCCGAACCAGCAGGACGAGCTTCAGGTCCTCGCGGTGCGCGGGCTTGAGCGTCATTTGCTGATAGACGGCGCGGCCCTCGCGCGGATGGTCGAACGCGCGTTCGCCGCCTTCGCGCTCGCCCACGTCCTGCGACGCCCAGTAATGCGCGAACGCCTCGCTGTCGGCGAGCAGCGAATCGATCAGCGCGCGGGTGGGCGCGTCGTTCAGATGGCGGATCGTGTCCGCGCGGAATTCGGCGACGAGCCGCCGCGCACGCGTTTCCCAATCGACGATCAGCGCGCGCGCCGCGGGCGACGTGAACGTGAAGCGCAGCAGGTTGCGCTCGCCGCGCTCGCCGTCGAGCCAGCCGGTGAAGAGCGCGGCGGCCGCGTCGTTCCACGCGAGCGCGTTCCATTGGCGGTCGAGCACGTACGCGGGCGTCGCGATCAGCTTCACGGCGGCGACGAGCGTGTCCGGCACGTCGCTCGCCGCGAATTCGGGCTCGGCCGGGTCGCGCTGCGCGGCGAGCTCGAACAGATATGCACGCTCGGCGCGCGACAGCCGCAGCGCGACCGCGATGCGCGCGAGCGCGTCGGCCGATGCCGACACTTCGCGGCCCTGCTCGATCCACGTGTACCAGGTCGGACTCACGCCGCAGAGCTGCGCGACTTCCTCGCGGCGCAGCCCGGGCGTCCTGCGCCGCGGGCCGGGCGGCAGGCCGAGCGCCTGCGGCGACAGCCGCTCGCGGTGCGCGCGGATGAACTCGCCGAGCGCGCGGGCGGGCGTGGAATCGAGGGACGGCGGCGGGGCGGACGGGCGGCTCATCTGGGGCGGATCGGGCGATGCGTGAGAACGAACGGGAAGGCGGTGCTCCGGCAGGCAGGCTGGTGGAGCGGATACCAGGATAATTGCTTGGCTTGTACCAGTACCAATCGGGCTCTATTGTAGCGGCTCATGGCGGCCGATGCTGTTGGCCGGCCGCCTTCGATCCCCACGTGACAAGGAATCCGCCGATGAAGCATCACGATCGAGTCGCCGACGCGTTCGGCACGACCGCCTCCGCCTATTTGACGAGCGCCGTCCATGCGAGCGGCGCGGATCTCGACACGCTTGCCGCCGAGATCGGCGCGACGCCCGGCGCGCGCGTGCTGGATCTCGGCTGCGGCGCGGGCCATGCGAGCTTTGCCGCCGCGCGCGGCGGCGCGCAGGAGGTGATCGCTTACGACCTCGCGCCGCAGATGCTCGCGACGGTCGAGGCGGCGGCGCGCGAGCGCGGCCTCGCGGACGTGCGAATCGAGCAGGGCGCGGCCGAGCGGCTGCCGTTCGCCGATGCGTCGTTCGACTGGATCGTGAGCCGGATGAGCGCGCACCACTGGCACGACGTGCCGCGCGCGCTCGGCGAGGCGCGCCGCGTGCTGAAGCCGGGCGGCCGCGTGCTGTTCGTCGACATCGCGGGCGCCGATCATCCGCTCGTCGACACGCATCTGCAGACGGTCGAGTTGTTGCGCGACGCGTCGCACGTGCGCGATTACCGCGCGGACGAATGGCTCGCATTTTTCGCGCAGGCGGGCTTCGTCGCGCGGGTGCGCGAGCGCTGGCGCCTGCCGATCGGGTTCGACGGCTGGGTCGCGCGGATGAGGACGCCCGACGTGCGCGCGAACGCGATCCGCGCGCTGTGGGCGGACGCGCCCGACGAGGTGCGCGCGTATTTCGACGTGCAGCCGGACGGCTCATTCGAGCTCGACGCGGTGATGATCGACGCGCGTTGATGCGGCGGCGAGGGTGGCGGGGCGCGCGGGCGGGCAGGAAGGCGCGCGTCGCCGCCCGCGCGCGACGCTCAACCCGTATTGCGCAGGCCGGCCGCGATCCCGTTGATCGTCAGGTGGATCCCGCGCCGCAGCCGCGCGTTCGAGTCTCCCGCGCGGTGCCGCTTGATCAGCTCGACTTGCAGGTGGTTCAGCGGATCGAGGTACGGGAAGCGGTTCTTGATCGAGCGCGCGAGGAGCGGATTCGCGGCGAGCCGCGCCTCGGTGCCGGTGATCTCGGCGAGCGCGTCCGCCGTGCGGTGCCATTCGGCGACGATCCGCTCGAACACGTGCTTGCGCAGCTTCTTGTCGGCGACGAGCTGCGCATAGCGCGATGCGACCGCGAGATCGGTCTTCGCGAGCACCATGTCCATGTTCGACAGCAGGTTCGCGAAGAACGGCCAGGTCTTGTTCATCTTCTTGAGCAGCGCGACGCGCTTGCCGCGCTCGGCCGCGTCCGGCGCGCCGTCGAGATACGCGGCGACCGCGCTGCCGAAGCCGTACCAGCCAGTCAGCAGCAGCCGGCACTGGCCCCACGAGAAGCCCCACGGAATCGCGCGCAGATCCTCGATCCTGCGATTCTTCGGATCCTGCAGCTTGCGCGAAGCGGGCCGGCTGCCGATGTTCAGCTCGGCGATCTCGGTGATCGGCGTCGACGAGAAGAAGTAGTCGGTGAAGCCGGGCGTCTCGTAGACGAGCGCGCGGTACGACGCCATCGCCGCATCCGACAGCGCCTGCATCGTCGCTTCGAACGCAGGCAATTGCTTCGGCGCGTTGCTGTGCGGCGCGAGCGTCGCCTCGAGCGTCGCGGCGACGACCGTCTCCAGATTGCGCCGGCCGATCTCCGGGTTCGAGAACTTGCTCGCGATCACCTCGCCCTGCTCGGTCAGCCGGATCTGGCCGTTCACCGTGCCGGGCGGCTGCGACAGGATCGCCTGATAGGTGGGACCGCCGCCGCGGCCCACCGTGCCGCCGCGGCCGTGGAACAGGCGCAGCTTGATCCCGCGCTCGTGGAACAGGTCGACGAGCGCCAGTTCCCCGCGATAGAGCTCCCAGTTCGACGTGAGGAAGCCGCCGTCCTTGTTGCTGTCCGAATAGCCGAGCATCACTTCCTGCTCGTGGCCTTGGTGCGCGAGCAGCTCGCCCACGCCCGGCAGCGCGAAGAATTCGCGCATGATGTCGGACGCGTTGCGCAGATCGGCGATCGTCTCGAAGAGCGGAATCGCCATCAGGCCGTTGCGCGCGTTGGCGTGCGGCGTGCCGAGCGTGCCTTCGAAGAGGCCCGTTTCCTTCTGCAGCAGCAGCACTTCGACGAGGTCGCTCACCGTCTCGGTGTGCGAGATGATGTAGTTGCGCACCGCGCGCGAGCCGAACTGCGCGCGGATCGCGCGCGCGCGCTCGAGCACGCCGAGCTCGCTCTTCGCGAGGTCCGAATAGTCGAGATACGGCGAGCGCAGCGGCCGCGGGTCCGCGAGCGCCGCGAGCAGCACGCGCAGCTTGTCCGCTTCGGGCAGCGCCGCGTAGTCGGGCTCGACGCCGCCGCGCGCGAGCAGCTCGGCGATCACGGCTTCATGGATGTCCGAGCTCTGCCGCAAGTCGATGCTCGCGAGATGGAAGCCGAACACCTCGGCCGCGCGCGTGAGCGGCGCGAGGCGCGGCGTCGCAAGCGATTCGCCGTGATGCAGCGCGAGCGAATCGGTCAGCACGCGCAGATCGGCGACGAATTCCTCCGCGTCCGCATACGGCGTCGCGCGCACGGGCGCGGCGCCGCGGCCCGCGCTCCGCACGGGCACCGCGCCTTCGCCCAGCCGCACGCGCGCGCTTGCCGCGAGCCGCTTGTAGACGCCGATCAGCGCGCGGCGGTACGGCTCGTCGACGCGGTGCGGCGACTGGTCCGGCGACGCGGCCGCGAGCGCCTTCAGCGCATCGCTCGCGCCGACGAGCAGGTTCGACGCGGAGAGCTCCGCGCCCAGCTTGTGCACCTGCTCCAGGTAATGCTCGAAGATCACCGCCGCCTGGCGGGTGATCGCCTCGTCGAGCGTCGTGGCGGTGACGTTCGGGTTGCCGTCGCGGTCGCCGCCGATCCAGCTACCCATCTGGAAGAACGCCGGCACGCGCGCGGACAGGCCGTGCTCGGCGAGCGCCTCCTCGATGTCCGCGTAGAGCGCGGGCAGCTCGTCGAGGAACGTCGCGCGGTAGTACGACAGCGCGTTCTCGATCTCGTCGGCGACCGTCAGGCGCGCGTCGCGCAGCATCCGGGTCTGCCAGAGCGTCGTCACGCGCGCGCGCAGCAGCGCCTCGTTGTGCGCGAGCTCGCGAGCGGTCAGCGGCTGGTCGCGCTCGGCGAGCAGGCGCGCGATGTCGTGCTGCGCGTCGAGAATGCTCTTGCGCTGCACTTCGGTCGGGTGCGCGGTCAGCACGGGCACGATCAGCGCGCCTTCGAAGAACTGCTTGATCGTCTTCGGCGACGCGTCGCCCGCCTGCCGGAGCCTGTCGAGCGCGTACGCGACGGTGCCCGCCTGCGGCGCGGAGCCCGCGAGCGCGTGGATCCGGCGGCGGCGGTTGTGATGGCGGTCCTCGGCGATGTTCGCGAGGTGCGAGAAATAGCTGAACGCGCGCACGACGCTCACCGTCTGGTCGGGCGTGAGCTTGCGCAGCATTTTTTCGAGCGTCTGCGCGGCGGCCTTGTCGTCCTCGCGGCGGAACTTGACGGCGGTCTGGCGGATCGTCTCGACGATGTCGAACACGGCGTCGCCTTCCTGCTCGCGAACGACGTCGCCGAGCAGGCGGCCGAGATAGCGGATGTCCTCGAAGAGCGGGCGGTCCTTGTCCTCGCGCGTGCGGCCCTGGGGTTTCGCGGATGCGGCGTTCGTCGGCGCGATCGTGCGCACGGCGGCGCCGTTGCGCTTGCGCGCGGGTTTCGCGGCGCGGCGGGCGGGAAGCTCGGCGTTCGCCGGGGCGGAGGAGGACGAGACAGCATTGCGGCGCGTCGCGCGCGCCGATCCGGAAGACTTCACGATCGATTTCCTTGGGAAAGCACGAGTGAACGGGAACTGCGGTCCAGCAACAGCGAGGGCGATCAAGCGGCGCGGCGGATGACGCGACGACGGCGGACCGGCCCCCCCTGGCGGATGCCGGACTCCTTCTCGAACCGAACGACCGTTCGGGATCTTGACGCAGACCGGGCGGGCCGCTCGCGCAGCCCGTCCGGCGGGCGGCCGCGCAAGATGCGCGTGCTACCATAGTCTGTTCCTAACCCCGTCCCTCGATGTCCCTGCAATGAACTCCGAGACTCTTCCGGCCGAGCTGCCCGCGACGCTGACGATCGCGTCGCGCGAGAGCCGCCTCGCCATGTGGCAAGCCGAGCACGTGCGTGATGCGCTGCGCAAATTATATCCAGCTTGCGACGTGAAAATCCTCGGGATGACGACGCGCGGCGATCAAATTCTCGATCGCACGCTGTCGAAGGTCGGCGGCAAGGGCCTGTTCGTGAAGGAGCTCGAGAGCGCGCTCGCCGACGGCCGCGCGGATCTCGCCGTGCATTCGCTGAAGGACGTGCCGATGGCGCTGCCCGAAGGCTTCGCGCTCGCGGCCGTGATGAGCCGCGAGGACCCGCGCGACGCGTTCGTGTCGAACGATTACGCGTCGCTCGACGCGCTGCCGGCGGGCGCCGTCGTCGGCACGTCGAGCCTGCGCCGCGAGGCGATGCTGCGCGCGCGCCATCCGCGGCTCGACGTGCGGCCGCTGCGCGGCAATCTCGACACGCGGCTCGCGAAGCTCGACCGCGGCGACTACGCGGCGATCATTCTCGCCGCCGCGGGCTTGAAGCGCCTCGGCCTCGCCGCGCGGATCCGCGCGCTGCTCGACGTCGATGACAGCCTGCCCGCCGCGGGCCAGGGCGCGCTCGGCATCGAGATCGCCGCGCGCCGCGCGGACGTCGCCGCGTGGCTCGCGCCGCTGCACGATCATGCGACCGCGCTCGCGGTCGAGGCCGAACGCGCGGTGTCGCGCGCGCTCGGCGGCAGTTGCGAGGTGCCGCTCGCCGCGCATGCGGTGTGGCGCGGCGACGAGCTGCATCTGACGGGCAGCGTGTCGACGACGGACGGCGCGCGCGTGCTCGCCGCGCACGCGCGGTCGCGCGCCGCGACGGCCGCCGATGCGCTCGCGCTCGGCCGCGCGGTGTCCGACGAGCTCGAGCGGCAGGGCGCGCGCGCGATCGTCGACGCGCTCGTCGCGGCGAGCGCGCAAGCGCAACAGGGCGGCGCGTGATGGCGGGCGCGCCGCGCACGACGTTCACCGCGGTGCTCACGCGCCCCGACGGGCAGTCGGCGGCGCTCGCGGCGCAACTCGCCGCAGCGGGCATCGACGTGCTCGACTTCCCGCTCATCGACATCGCGCCGCTTGCGGACGACGCGCCGCTCGCCGAGGCGTTCGCGCGGCTCGACGCGTATGCGCTCGTCGTGTTCGTGTCGCCGAACGCGATCGATCACGCGCTCGCGCGGCTCGGCGCGATCTGGCCGCATTCGCTGCCGATCGGCGTCGTCGGGCCCGGCAGCGTCGCCGCCCTCGCCCGGCACGGGGTCGCGCCGGGCGCGCATCGCGTGATCGCGCCGCGCGCGCCCGACGACGGCGGCGAGCCGCACTACGATTCCGAAAGCCTCTTCGCCGAGATCGTCCGCGCGTTCGACGGCGAGGCGACGCTCGCCGGCAAGCGCGCGCTGATCGTGCGCGGCGACGGCGGCCGCGAATGGCTCGCCGAGCGCCTGCGCGAAGCGGGCGCCGACGTCGAGCTCGTCGCCGCGTACCGGCGCGTGAGCCCGGAACCCTCGATCGGCGCGTGGGAGCGCGTGCACGCGTTGCTGTCGGGCGCGCCGCACGCATGGCTCGTGACGAGCTCGGAAGGCGTGCGCAATCTGCAGGAGCTCGCGCACGAGCATTTGAACGAGGCCGAGATCGATGCGCTCAAGCGCGCGCAGTTCGTCGCGCCGCATCCGAGGATCGTCGAGACCGCGCGCGCACTCGGTTTTGATAGGATTACGCTGTCCGGCGCGGGCGATGAGCGTATCGTCCGCGCATTTCGCACGTTGGCCGACCAGGCCGACCAGGCCGATCAACCGGCGACAGCCGCACCGATGCCTTCTCGCATGACAGACACCAACGATACCAAAGACGTCTCTTCCAAACCGGCCGCGGCTCCTGTTCCGCCGCCGAATCAACCGTTTACGCCGTTTGAAACGAAAGAGCGGCGCAGCGGCTCGAGCGCGGCGCTGTGGTTCGTGGTCGTCGTGATCGCGGCCGCGGCGGGCGCCGGCGGCTACGCGCTGAACCGCAAGGTCGACCGCCTCGACCAGCACGCGCTCGAGCGTCAGAAGGCGCTCGACGCGCAGACGGCCGAGATCCGCACGAAGACCGATCAGGCGCTCGCAAGCGTGCGTCAGGCGGATTCGCAGTTGTCGCAGCTCGAAGGCAAGCTCGCCGACGCGCAGACCGCGCAGACCGCGCTGCAGCAGCAATATCAGGATCTGTCGCGCAACCGCGACGCGTGGATGATCGAGGAAGTCGGCCAGATGCTGTCGAGCGCGAGCCAGCAGCTCCTGCTGACGGGCAACACGCAGCTCGCGCTGATCGCGCTGCAGAACGCCGATTCGCGGCTCGCGGCGTCGCAGAGCGCGCAGGCCGTCGTCGTGCGCAAGGCAGTCGCGCAGGACATCGAACGGCTGAAGGCCGCGCCGACGGCGGACCTCACCGGGCTCGCGATCAAGCTCGACGATGCGATCGCGAAGGTCGACACGCTGCCGCTCGCGGGCGAAGTGCTCGCGCCGCACGCGCAGGCGAAGCCCGAGGTTGCCGCGAGCGCCGAGCACGCGGCCGCGGCGGCGGGCGAGCCGCGCTGGAAGGCGTGGTGGCGCGGTTTCTCGGCGGGCATCGGCGCGCAACTGAAGTCGCTCGTCGAAGTGCGCCGCATCGATCACGCTGACGCGATGCTCGCGTCGCCCGAACAGGGCTACTTCGTGCGCGAGAACGTGAAGCTGCGTCTTCTGAGCGCGCGGCTTTCGCTGCTCGCGCGCGACGACAGCGCGATGAAATCCGATCTGCATGCCGCGCAGGCGGCCGTCGCGCGCTACTTCGACGGTGCGTCGAAGGACACCCGGATCGTTCAGGATCTGCTCAAGCAGGTCGACGCCGCGTCGCTGACGGTTGCGGTGCCGAACCTCAACGCGAGCCTGAACGCGGTTCAACAGTTCAAGAGCCGGGGTTGACGCCATGACGCTGCGTGGAATCATTTGGCTCGCCGTGCTGTTCGCGATCGCCGCGGCGCTCGCGACGGTCGGGCGCTTCGATGCCGGCCAGGTGCTGATCGTCTATCCGCCGTATCGCATCGACGTGTCGCTGAACTTCTTCGTGCTCGCGATCATCGTCGCGTTCATCGTGCTGTACGCGCTGATGCGGATCGTGCGCAACCTGTGGCGGATGCCGCAGCGCGTGGCCGCGTATCGCGCGCGGATGCGCAACGAGCGCGCGCAGGCTTCGCTGCGCGACGCGCTCGCGAACCTCTACGCGGGCCGCTTCTCGCGTGCGGAGAAGGCCGCGCGCGATGCGCTCGCGGTCGGCTCGAACCAGGGCGCGGCGAGCCTCATCGCCGCGGCTGCGACGCACCGGATGCACGAGTATGCGCGGCGCGACGAATGGCTCGCGAAGGTGAGCGGCCAGGAATGGCAGGACGCGCGCCTGCTCGCGACGGCCGACATGCGCGCGGACGGCCGCGACGCCGAGGGCGCGCTCGCCGCGCTCGCCGAGATGCAGGCGTCGGGCGGCAAGCGCATCCACGCGCAGCAGATCGCGCTGCGCGCGCAGCAGCAGAACAAGAACTGGGTCGAGGTGCTGAAGATCGCGAAGGCGCTCGAAAAGCGCGAGGCGCTGCATCCGGCCGCGGCCGTGCGTCTGCGCCAGCAGGCGGCCGAGCATCTGCTGCGCGACCGCCGGCACGACGCCGACGCGCTCCTCGAAGTGTGGCAGACGCTGTCGGCCGCCGAGCGGCAATCGCCGCGCCTCGCGGATCTCGCCGCCGAGTTGCTGATCGCGCTCGAGCGCCGCCAGGAAGCGCGGCGGATCATCGAGGACGCGCTCGCGCACAACTGGAACGCGCGCCTGCTGCGCCGCTATCCGGACACGGCGGGCGCCGACGCGCTGCCGCTGATCCAGAAGGCCGAGGGCTGGCGTCGCGAGCGCCCGGACGACGCGGACCTGCTGTTCGCGCTTGGCCGCCTGTGCCAGCAGCAGCAACTGTGGGGCAAGGCGCAATCGTTCCTCGAATCGGCGCTGAAGCTTGCCGACGACGAGCCGCTCAGGATTCGCGCGCATCGCGCGCTCGCGCGCCTGTTCGAGCACCTCGGCGAGACCGACAAGGCCGCGCAGCACTATCGCGAAAGCGCGCTTGCAATCACGGTCGTCTGAGTCTGAGCGCTCGGGCGGCGGGCGCTTTCCGGCGCGCCCGACGCCGAACGGCAGAACGGTGGAACCCGAGAACGGCAGCCTCGTTGGCTGCCGTTTTCGTTGAGGCGCCGCGATGCGCAACGTGCATCGCGCATCGAATACCGAGGATCGAGCGTCGAATCAGACGTCGACGAGCGATTTAGGCACCGACAGCGCGAGCAGACCGCCCAGCACGAGGAACCCGGCGAGCATGTACATTCCCGCGTCGTTCGACGCGGTCGCCTGCCTGAGCCAGCCGACGAGGTAGGGGCTCAGGAAGCCCGCGAGGTTGCCGACCGAATTGATGATCGCGATGCCCGCGGCGGCGGCCGTGCCGCCGAGGAACGCGGTCGGCAGGCTCCAGAAGAGCGGCAGCGTCGTCAGGATGCCTATCGTCCCGAGCGTCAGGCCGAGCATCGCGAGCGCCGTGTCGTGCGCCCAGGCGACCGACAGCACGAGCCCGAGCGCGCCCGCCGCCGCGGGAATCGCGAGGTGCCAGCGCCGCTCGCGGCGGCGGTCCGCGCTGTGCGCGATCGCGAGCATCGCGACGACGGCCGCCGCGTACGGCACGGCGGACAAAAGGCCGATCGCGAACGCGTCGGTCACGCCCGTCGATTTGATGATCGTCGGCAGCCAGAAGCCGACGCCGTAGAGCCCCATCACGAACGAGAAGTAGAT
This sequence comes from Burkholderia sp. MSMB1589WGS, assembly GCF_001636105.1. Classification (NCBI taxonomy): domain Bacteria; kingdom Pseudomonadati; phylum Pseudomonadota; class Betaproteobacteria; order Burkholderiales; family Burkholderiaceae; genus Burkholderia; species Burkholderia sp. MSMB1589WGS. The sequence goes on along the minus strand of NZ_LNJT01000006.1, from coordinate 386,997 downwards.
GAGGCCCATCAGCCAGACGCGCGGGCTCGTGAACACGACGGAAAGCGGCAGGTCCTCCTTGCGCGCCTCTTCGGCGGCGATGTTGCGCGACAGCAGCGCCTTTTCGTCGTCGTCGAGCCATTTCGCCTTCGCGATCCGGTCGTCGAGAGCGAACAGCAGCAGGATGCCGACGAGCACCGACGGCACGCCTTCGAGCAGGAACAGCCACTGCCAGCCGTGCCAGCCGTTCGCGCCGTCGAACGTCTTCAGGATGTAGCCGGAGATCGGCCCGCCGACGACGCCCGACAGCGCGACGGCCGTCATGAAGAGCGTCGTCATGCGGCCGCGGCGGTGCGCCGGATACCAGTAGGTCAGGTAGAGGATCACGCCGGGGAAGAAGCCGGCTTCCGCGACGCCGAGCAGAAAGCGCATCGTGTAGAACATCGCAGGCGTCGACACGAACATCGTCAGCGCCGAGATGATGCCCCACGTGACCATGATCCGCGCGATCCATATGCGTGCGCCCACCTTGTGCAGGATCACGTTGCTCGGCACTTCGAACAGAAAATAGCCGACGAAGAAGATCCCGGCGCCGAGGCCGTAGACCGCGTCGGACAGGTGCAGGTCGGCCGCCATCTGCAGCTTCGCGAAGCCGACGTTGACGCGGTCGAGATACGCGACCACATAGCAGAGCAGCAACAGCGGCGCGAGCCGCCACGAAACCTTGCGATAGGTGGCCGCCTCGAAGGCGGGCGGCGCGTTCGGCGTGGTCGCCGGCATGGTGCTGGCCATGATCGTCTCCTCTTGCGTGTCGTCCGGTTGTTTGGCTGTACGGTTGGCCGGCGCGCGGCGTTCAGACGCAGCGGCCGCCGTCGACTTCGACGCACACGCCGGTGACGAACGCGGCTTCGTCGGACGCGAGATAGAGCGCCGCGTTCGCGATGTCCTGCGGCGTCGACAGCCGGCCGAGCGGGATCGTCGCGACGAAGCGCGCGCGGTTCTCCGGCGTGTCGGGCACGCCCATGAACTCGCTCGTGAGGCCGGTCTCGCCGAGCACCGGGTTCACGCAGTTCACGCGGATCCGGTCGGCTCCGAGCTCGACGGCGAGCGTCTTGCTCGCGGTGATCATCGCGCCCTTCGTGCTGTTGTACCAGACGAGGCCGGGGCGCGGCCGCACGCCCGCCGTCGACGCGATGTTGACGAACGCGCCGCCGCCCGCGCCGCGGAAATACGGGACGAACGTCTGCACGCTCCAGAAGAGGCTCTTCATGTTGACCGCGTACACGCGGTCGTATTCCGCTTCGGTGATGTCGAGCACCGGCTTGTTGCGGTGCGTGGTGCCGGCGTTGTTGACGACGACCTGCACGCTGCCGAACGCGTCGAGCGCGGCGCCGCGCAGCGCATGCCAGTCTTCGCCGCGCGACACGTCGCCCGCGACGGCGAGCGCGCGGCCGCCCGAGAGCGCGATTTCGTTCGCGACGCGCTCGGCCGCCGCCGCGTTCAGATCGTTGACGACGACGCACGCGCCTTCGCGCGCGAACGTTCTTGCAATGCCTTCGCCGAAGCCCGAGCCTGCGCCCGTGACGACGGCCGTCTTGCCGCTGAGCCGCATCGGTTGTCTCCTGAGTCTTGTTGTGAATGCGAATGCCGGAACGCCGCCGCGGCACGCATGCGCGCCGCCGCCCGGCTCAGCCGTGTCTGAGCGCGATCGTCTTGAGCACGGTGAAGCCGTACAGCGCCTCGAAACCCTTCTCGCGGCCGTAGCCGGAGCGGCCGGTGCCGCCGAACGGCAGCTCGACGCCGCCGCCCGCGCCGTAGTTGTTGACGAACACCTGCCCCGCGCGCAGCTTGCGCGCGAGCCGCATCTGCCGCGCGCCGTCGCGCGTCCATATGCCGGCGACGAGCCCGTAGGGCGTGCCGTTCGCGAGCGCGAGCGCTTCGTCCTCGTCGGCGAACTTCATCGCGGCGAGCACCGGGCCGAACACCTCCTCCTGCGCGAGCCGGTGCGTGTACGGCACGTCGCGCAGCAGCGCGGGCGCCTGGTAGAAGCCCGTTTCGGGCGCGTCCGGCACGACCTCGCCATGCGCGGCCATCGGGATGCCGTCGTGCTGCGCGTCGGACAGGAAGTCCCACACGCGTTGCTGCTGCTTCGCGTTGATGAGCGGCCCGCAATCGAGATCGGCGTGGCCGGGGCCGACCTTCAGCCCGTTGAACGCGGTTGCGAGCCGCTCGACGAGCGGCTCGTAGACCGCCTTGTCGATCAGCACGCGGCTGCCGGCCGAGCAGGTCTGGCCGGCGTTCTGGACGATCGCCGACACGAGCACGGGCAGCGCGGCGTCGAGGTCCGCGTCGGCGAACACGATCTGCGGCGACTTGCCGCCGAGCTCGAGCGTAGCGCTCGCGTGGTGCTCGGCCGCCATCTGCGCGACGAGGCGGCCCGTGTCGGGCGAGCCGGTGAACGATACGTGGTCGACGCCCGGATGCCGCGCGAGCGCCGCGCCCGCCTCGTGGCCGTAGCCCGTCACGACGTTGAGCGTGCCCGCGGGAAGCCCGGCTTCGGCGGCGAGCGTCGCGACGCGCAGGATCGACAGGCACGCGTCCTCCGATGGCTTGACGACGCACGCGTTGCCCGCGGCGAGCGCCGCGCCGACGCTGCGCCCGAGGATCTGCATCGGGTAGTTCCACGGCACGATGTGGCCCGTCACGCCGTGCGGCTCGCGCAGCGTGAGCACCGTGTAGCCGTCGCGGTACGGCAGCGTTTGCCCGTGCAGCTTGTCCGCCGCGCCCGCGTAGAACTCGAAGTAGCGGGCGAGCGCGTCGGCGTCCGCGCGCGCCTGCGCGAGCGGCTTGCCGGTGTCGCGCGACTCGATGAGCGCGAGCTCCTCGCGGCACGCGGCGACGAGCATCGACAGCCGGTACAGCACGCGCCCGCGCTCGGCCGCGCCGACCGAGCCCCACGGGCCGTCGAACGCCGCGCGGGCCGCGCGCACGGCAGCGTCGACGTCGGGCGCGGTGCCGCGCGCGAGCCGCGCGAACGGCTCGCCGTCGGACGGATCGATCACGGCGATCGTCTCGCCGCCCGCGGGCGCCGCCCATGCGCCCGCGATGAAGTGCTTCGCTTCTTCCATGCCCGCTCCCGGCCGTTCGCGCGTTGTCTGATCGTCGCCCGATTATCGGCCGAACGCGGCGCAAGCGCCATCGGGCGATTGGCTATAATGCGCTTTCCATCGGAGGCGCCCGCAAGGCCGCCATCCGTCCCGATTCCCATCCGAACTTCAGAGAACGCTCATGAGCTTCAGCAATGTTCCGGCCGGCAAGGATCTGCCGCAAGACTTCAACGTGATCATCGAGATCCCGGCGCAAAGCGAGCCGGTCAAGTACGAAGCCGACAAGGAACTCGGCCTCCTCGTCGTCGACCGCTTCATCGGCACCGGCATGCGCTACCCGGTGAACTACGGCTTCATTCCGCAGACGCTGTCGGGCGACGGGGACCCCGTCGACGTGCTCGTCATCACGCCGTTTCCGCTGCTCGCGGGCTCGGTCGTTCGCGCGCGCGCGCTCGGCATGCTGAAGATGACCGACGAATCGGGCGTCGACGCGAAGCTCGTCGCGGTGCCGCACGACAAGGTCTGCCCGATGACGGCGAACATCAAGTCGATCGACGACGTGCCCGCGTACCTGAAGGATCAGATCAAGCACTTCTTCGAGCAGTACAAGGCGCTCGAGAAGGGCAAGTGGGTGAAGGTCGAGGGCTGGGACGGCATCGACGCTGCGCACAAGGAAATCACCGACGGCATCGCGAACTTCAAGAAGTAAGCAGCCGGGTGCGCCCGCTGCGGCGCCCATCGGTTACGCGGAACCGCGCGTGTCTCGTCACGAGGCCGCGCGGTTTTGTTTTGCGCGCGCGCGCCTCGGCGGCGCGGCGGATGCGGTCGCGCGAATGGATTTTGCTCCGTGGGAAGCGCCCGAAGGCTTCGTTGGCTCCGTCGTATCACGCGTGTCGGCCGGCGCGCCTGCATCGGGCGTCTCGGGCGAGGCCCGGGCGGCATCGCGGCGAGACCGCGGCGTCGCCATACCCGGCGTATCCAACATGCCCGCCGCTCGATTCGCGTCGACGAGCGTCATGCGCCCCGCGGTGTCATGCGCCTCCACGTCCGTCGTCGCCACCGCAGCCGCGCCGCGATCTTCGTCGGCGTCGCCCGGCGCGACCGCCGCCACTACCGGCAGCACCGACTCGAGCGTGCGCGCGCCCGCCGCCAGCTCGCGCTTTTGCGCGGCGGTGAGCCGCTTCACCCAATATTCCGCGCGCGACGCGCTTGAGCGATCGGCGAGCTCGAACGACGCGAGCACCGCCCGCGGCTTGCGCGCGCGTGTGTAGCGCGCGCCCACGCCTTGCGCGTGCTTGTCGAAGCGGGCGGCGACGTCGGTCGTGATGCCGGTGTAGACGCTGCCGTCCGCGCATTCGATCAGATACAGATACCAGGACATGTAAGGGCGGCGTGACGCGAAGCCGCCAGTGTCGCAGAAATTGCGCGGCTCAATGCCATTTGTCGCGGCGGTCTTCGCGATAGCGGCTCGGCGCCGCGCCATGCTCGCGCGCGAAGAAGCGGCTGAACGCGCTCGTCGAGCCGAAGCCGACCCGCGCGCCTATTTCGCCGATCGGCAGCCGCGTGTGCAGCAGCAGCCGCTCCGCCTCCCCGATACGCGCGCGCGTGACGAGCGCGTGGAACGTCAGCGCCTCGTGATGCAGGCGCCGGCGCAGCGTCCAGCGCGAGATCGCGAAGCGCTCGCACACGTGCCCGAGCAGCCGCTCGGGCGGCGCGTCGCCGTCGCCCGTCGCGCGCAGCCAGTCGCGCAGGCAGCGCTCGACCGCCGCGCCGAACGACACTCGCGCGCGCAGCCGTTCGCGCGCGTCGTCGGCCGCGTGGCGCTGGATCGCGGCGAGCGCGCCGTTGAAGCGCTCGAACGGCGCGTCGAGCCGCGTCGACGCGATCACGATCCGGTTGCGCGGCGCGTCGAACGCGGGGCGCGCGAGCAGCATGCCGGCGAGCGTGGAAGCGGGCGCGAACGCGCTGCCCGTGAATTCGGGCTCGCGCATCTGCGCGGCGGGATCGTAGAGCCGCGCGAGCGCCGCGAGGATCGCCAGGTTCGCGAACGCGCAGATCGCGCGCCGCCCGTCGCCTTCGATCACGTATTCGAATGCGATCGCGTCACGGGTCTCGGCGGGCAGCAGCCAGTCGACGTCGCCGACGAGCGGGCGATACGCCGCGTATTGCCGCAGCGCGTCGCGCAGCGTCGCGGCATTGCAGACGACGCCCGCGAATTCCGGAAACGGCGTGAGCCACTGGACGATATCGGGCGGCGGCCGCAGCCAGCCGTGCGTCCAGCCGCTCGCGAGCCGCATCGCCGCGACGTGCCGGTCGCCCGGCACGCGGCGGTGCGGCTCGTCGAGATCGGCTTCGGCGAGCCCGAGCAGATCGGCGACGCGGGCCGTGTCGAAGCCGTTCGCGCGGGCTGCGTCGAACAGCCCGCGGTGGATGCGGGCGGAAACGGATTTCTGCCGTAACTCCATGTCTCTCTCCATGTCGTCGCGACCATCGGGTTTGTCCCCGCCTCGATGGGTCAAGCGCTGCTCCTTGCGGTCAAACCGCGCTGCCGGCGGCTTCATAGACTGTCGAGCGCTGGTAAGTACAACAGAAACCCCCTTGGAGGAGCAATGGAAAAATCGCTGTTTGGGCTGTCGACGATCGCGCTGTCGGTGCTGCTCGCTTCGTGCGGCGGCGACGACGTGAATCGCCCCGCCGATCCGGAGGCGGCCGCTGACGCGCGGGCGTCCGCGCTCGTCGCGCAACTGACGACCGACGAGAAGATCCGGCTCGTGCACGGCACGGGCATGCCGGCCTTCGACATCGGCGGGCCGTTTTCCGCCGATGCGCTGAACGGCGCGAGCTACATTCCCGGCGTGCCGCGGCTCGGCATCCCGGCCGTCAACAGCGCGGATTCGGCGGGCGGCGTCAACGTGAAGAACGCGCGGATCACCGCGCTGCCCGCGAGCGTCGCGCTCGCGGCGAGCTGGGACCCGGCGCTCGCGCGCGCGTACGGCGTGCGCATCGCGGCCGAGCTGCGCGCGCTCGGCTTCGCGCAAGGGCTCGGCGGCGGGATCAACCTCGCGCGCGAGCCGCGCAACGGCCGCACGTTCGAATACATGGGCGAGGACCCGGTGCTCGCGGGCGTGATGAGCGCCGCGCGCACGGCCGGCACGCAATCGCAGAAGGTGATCGCGACGATCAAGCACTTCGCGTTCAACGATCAGGAAACGAACCGCACGACCGACGATTCGGTCGTTGACGAGCGGACGATGCGCGAGACCGAGCTGCTCGCGTTCGAGATCGGCATTCTCGACGGCCGGCCTGGCAATGTGATGTGTTCGTACAACAAGGTCAACGGCATCGCCGCGTGCGAGAACCCGTATCTGCTGACGACCGTGCTGAAGAACGAATGGGGCTTCAAGGGCGTCGTGCAGTCCGACTGGGGCGCGGCGCACTCGACAGTCGCCTCCGTGCTGGCTGGGCTCGACGAAGAGGAGCCCGGCGCGGCCGACGACAACGACGCGCCGCTCGGCTCGTACTTCAATGCGAAGCTGCGTGCGGCGCTCGACGCGGGCACGGTGTCCGTCGCGCGGCTCGACGACATGGTGCGGCGCAAGCTGCGCACGCTGATCCGGATCGGCGTGATGGACGATCCGCCGAAGCCGGGCGGCGCGATCGACGAAGCGGCCGGCAACGCCGACGCGCTCGCGATCGCGCGGCAGTCCGCGGTGCTGCTGAAGAACGCGGCCGCGGCGGGCGATGCGCGGCCGGTGCTGCCGCTCGCGGCCGCATCGCTCGCGTCGGTCGTCGTGATCGGCGGCCACGCGGACGCGGGGGTGCTGTCGGGCGGCGGCTCGGGCGCCGCGCCCGCGATCGACGGCAATGCGGTGACGCGCTGCCGGCAGCCGGCGGACATGCTGTTCGGCGGCTGCGCGACCTGGTACAAATCGGCGCCGCTCGCGGCGATCCGCGCGAAGGCGCCGCACGCGGCGGTCAGCTACCTTGACGGCGCCGATGCGAACGCGGCGGCCAACGCGGCCGCGCAGGCCGACGTCGCGATCGTTTTCGCGACGCAATGGCAGACCGAGGGGCTCGATCTGCCGAGCCTGTCGCTGCCCGACGCCGCGGCCGATCCGTACAACCAGCAATACGACCAGAACGCGCTGATCGCGGCGGTCGCGGCGAAGGCGAAGCGGGTGGTCGTCGTGCTCGAGAGCGGCAGCCCGGTACTGATGCCGTGGCTCGCGAACGTGCACGGCGTGCTGGAGGCGTGGTATCCGGGCGTGAAGGGCGGCGAGGCGATCGCGGATCTGCTGTTCGGCGACGCGAACCCGTCCGGCAAGCTGCCGGTCACGTTCCCGCAGAAGGAGGCGGATCTGCCGCAGCCCGCGATCGATCCGGCGAGCCAGCGCACCGTGTACGGCGAAGGGCTGATGATCGGCTATCGCTGGTATGACGCGAAGCACGTTCAGCCGCTCTTTCCGTTCGGCTTCGGGCTGTCGTACACGACGTTCGCCTACTCGGGGATGAGCGCGCAGGCGGACGCGTCCGGCAACGTGACGGTTGGCTTCACGGTGACGAACACCGGCGCGCGCGCGGGTGCCGAGGCCGCGCAAGTCTATGCGGCGCTGCCCGCCGGGCTCGGCGAGCCGCCGCAGCGGCTCGTCGGCTGGGCGAAGGTCGCGCTGCAGCCGGGGCAGGCGCAGCGCGTCGCCGTCACGATTCCGGCGAAACGCTTCGCGACCTGGGATGCGGGCGCGCACGCGTGGCGCTTGAACGCGGGCAGCTATCGGCTGAGCGTCGCCGCGTCGTCGCGCGATCCGAATGCGCTGTCGCAGCCGGTGTCGTTGAGCGGCGCGCGTCTGTAGTCTGGTCCTGCCGCCGCGCCCGATCGCGGGTTCGGCGCAGGGGCGTCAAGGCTTGGTCGGCGGGTTGGGTCAGCGCCCGCCGTCCCTGAACGGATTGTGCTCGTGCAGTTCGTCGACATACGCGTGAATCTGGTTCGTCTCCTGCGCGAGGAAGCGCCCGACCGCATCGGCGAACGCCGGATGCGCGAGCCAGTGCGCGGAGTGCGTGACGGTCGGCATGAAGCCGCGTGCGAGCTTGTGCTCGCCCTGCGCGCCGCCTTCGAACGCGTCGAGCCGCTCGTCGATGCAGAATTCGAGCAACTGGTAGTACGCGGTCTCGAAGTGCAGGCAGGGCACGTGTTCGAGCGCGCCCCAGTAGCGGCCGTACAGCACGCCGCCCCCCGACGCGCCGCGTTGGTAGACGGCGAGCGCGCTCGCGATCGGCCGTCCTCCGCGCTCGGCGATCACGAGCAGCAGGTTCTCCGGCATCGTCGCGCCGATCTCGCGGAAGAATTCGAGATTCAGATACGGGCTCGAAAAGTGCTCGCGGTACGTCTGCCGGTAGCAGCGCGCGAAGAAGCGCCAGTCGGCGTCGGTCGCGTCCTCGCCGCGCACGCGGCGCAACGTGACGCCCGCGTCCGCGACCTTGCGGCGCTCCGCGCGGATGTTCTTGCGCTTCTTCTGCTCGAGCGTGCCGAGGAACGCGTCGAAGTCGCGATAGCCGTCGTTCAGCCAGTGGAACTGCACGCCTTCGCGCAGCATCATCCCCATGTCGGCGAGCGTGCGCGCCTCTTCGCCGGTCGGAAACAGCACGTGCAGCGACGACACGTCGCTCTGCTCGGCGAGCGCGACGAGCGTGGCGGCGAGCTGGCGGCGCGCGTCGTCGTCGACGGCGAGCAGGCGGCTGCCCTGCACGGGCGTGAACGGCACCGCGCACAGCAGCTTCGGGTAGTACGGCAGCCCGTTGCGCTGGTACGCGTCGGCCCACGCCCAGTCGAACACGTATTCGCCATACGAATGGCGCTTCGCATAGACGGGCGCGGCCGCGACGAGCGCGCCCGTCGCGCCGTCCGCGAGCGTGACGAAGCGCGGCGCCCAGCCGGTGTCGTCGACCGCGCAGCCCGCGCGGTGCAGCGCGCTCAGGAACGCGTGCTTCAGGAAGGGCGTCGGGCGCGGCGCGCGCGCGACGAGCGCGTCCCACTCGGCGGCGCTTGCGTCGAGGGCAGACGTGAGGATGCCCATGCGATAATCGTAACGTTCGTGTTTCAACGATTCGAATCCGTTTCGTTCGTACCCGTTTGCACGGCGGGCCGGTCGCGCGTGTTGCCGCGCCGCCCCGGCCGTGCGTTTGATCCAAGGCGTTCGCGCCACGGCCCGAGGAGGCCGCGCTGATTCCGTGATGAAGACCCGTATCGCACTCGCCCAACTCAACGTCACCGTCGGCGATTTCGCCGGCAACGCCGCCAAGATCGTCGCCGCCGCGCAAGCCGCGCACGATGCCGGCGCGCAGCTCCTGATCGCGCCGGAGCTCGCGCTGTCAGGCTACCCGCCCGAGGATCTGCTGCTGCGCCCCGCGTTCTACGCGGCGTCCGACGCGGCGCTCGCCGAGCTCGCCGCGCAACTGAAGCCGCTCGCCGGGCTCGCGGTGCTCGTCGGCCATCCGCTGCGCGCGGGCGACGCAGGAGCACCAAGCGCGCCAAGCGCCGATGGTAATGCAAACCGCCCGATCGAGCGCGGCGCCGCGCCCGCCGACACCTACAACGCGGCGTCGCTGATCGTGGGCGGCGAGGTGGCCGGCACGTACCGGAAGCAGGACTTGCCGAACACCGAGGTGTTCGACGAGAAGCGCTATTTCGCGACCGACGCCGCGCCGTACGTGTTCGAATTGAACGGCGTGACGTTCGGCGTCGTGATCTGCGAGGACGTGTGGCACGCGTCGGCCGCGCAACTCGCGAAGGCGGCGGGCGCGCAGGTGCTGATCGTGCCGAACGGCTCGCCGTATCACATGAACAAGGACACGGTGCGCATCGATATCCTGCGCGCGCGGATTCGCGAAACGGGCCTGCCGATGGTCTACGTGAACCTCGTCGGCGGCCAGGACGAGCTCGTGTTCGACGGCGGCTCGTTCGTGCTCGACGGCGCGGGCGAGCTCGTCGCGAAGATGCCGCAGTTCGAGGAAGGCAACGCGATCGTCGAGTTCGACGGCGCGCACCCGCTGCCCGCCGCTATCGCGCCGGCGCTGTCCGTCGAGGCGCAGGTGTATCGCGCGCTCGTGCTCGGCGTGCGCGACTACATCGGCAAGAACGGCTTCCCGGGCGCGATCATCGGGCTGTCGGGCGGCGTCGATTCGGCGCTCGTGCTCGCGGTCGCCGTCGACGCGCTCGGCGCGGAGCGCGTGCGCGCGGTGATGATGCCGTCGCGCTACACGGCCGACATCTCGACGACCGACGCGGCCGACATGGCGGCGCGCGTCGGCGTGCGCTACGACGAGATCGCGATCGCGCCGATGTTCGACGCGTTCCGCGCGTCGCTCGCGGGCGAATTCGCGGGCCGCGCGGAAGACGCGACCGAGGAGAACATCCAGGCGCGCATCCGCGGCACGCTGCTGATGGCGCTGTCGAACAAGTTCGGCTCGATTGTGCTGACGACGGGCAACAAGAGCGAGATGGCGGTCGGCTATTGCACGCTGTACGGCGACATGGCGGGCGGCTTCGCGGTGATCAAGGACATCGCGAAGACGCTCGTCTACCGGCTCTGCCATTACCGCAACGCGGCGGCCGAATATGGCGCGCTCGGCATCATTCCCGAGCGGATCCTCACGCGCGCGCCGTCGGCCGAGTTGCGCGAGAACCAGACCGACCAGGACAGCCTGCCCCCGTACGACGTGCTCGACGCGATCATGCGGATGTACATGGAGGAGGACCGGCCGCTTTCGGAGATCGTCGCGGCGGGCTATTCGGAGGCGGACGTGAAGCGCGTCACGCGGCTCATCAAGATCAACGAGTACAAGCGCCGGCAGGCGCCCGTCGGCATTCGCGTCACGCACCGCGCGTTCGGGCGCGACTGGCGCTATCCGATCACGTCGCGCTTCACCGAGAGCATCGACTGACGCGGCGCGCGGCGTAGAATCGGCTGACGATTTTTACTCATTCGAAGCAAGGGGCACATCATGAAACGCATCACCGCCATCATCAAGCCGTTCAAGCTGGACGAAGTGCGCGAAGCGCTCGCCGAAGTCGGCCTGACGGGGCTCACCGTCACGGAAGTGAAGGGCTTCGGCCGCCAGAAGGGGCACACGGAGCTCTACCGCGGCGCCGAGTACGTGGTCGATTTCCTGCCGAAGATGAAGATCGAAGTGGTGGTTGCGAACAATCTCGTCGATCAGGTGATCGACGCGGTGATCGGCGCCGCGCGCACCGGCAAGATCGGCGACGGCAAGATCTTCGTGTCGGACGTCGAGCGCGTGATCCGGATTCGCACGGGCGAGGAGAACGAAGCGGCCGTCTGAGGCAGGCCGCGAAGAATAAAAAAACGGTGCGACACCCAGGGGTATCGCACCGGTACGCGCCTCTCGCAGCAGCGTGAAAAGACTATCGGTTCAAATGATCAGGCGTGAGTGATCAGAACAGGTGCTGGATGCCGGCGTACACGCCCGTCTGGCTGCCGCCGAACTTCGGATTGCCGGTCGAGATGTCGGTGCCGGCCGGGTTCGCGTTCAGGCCGAAGTTCGCGGTCTTGCTGTTGCGAACCGTCGCGACCTGCATGTCGAGCAGCGTGCGCTTCGACAGGTTGTACGTGCCGCCGACCGTGAAGATGTTCGCGTTGCCGCCGCCGTGGTTCGCGTTCACGTGATAGGCGGCCGCGATCAGCGCGGCGGCGGGCGTTGCCTGCCACGTCACGCCGCCCCAGACTTGCTGCGTCGACGTGATGCCGCTGTTCACGACGGGCGCGCTGTCGGCGTGCGACGTCTGATATGCCGCCTGAATCTTGAACTGGCCGAGGAACACGTTCACGCCGGCGAAATATTCGCGCGAGTAGTTGAACACGTCGTCGAGCTTGCCGTTCGCCGGATCGCGCGCTTCGTCATAGAGGCCGCGGACCTGGAAGAGCGACGTCGTGTAGGTGAGCTGCAGGCCCGCGCTGCGGCCCTGGCTCGTCGAGCCGTTGCCGTTCCAGTTCGTCGCGTTCGACAGCGCGTACTGGCCGTAGACGTCGAAGCCGTAAAGCTTCGGCGATTGATACGAAATGTTGTTGCTGGTCTTGTTCCAGTTGCGGCCGCGCACGAGCGAGGCCGTCGACCACGACGACTGGCCGAACGGATCGAAGTCCCACACGCCGTTCGCGATCGCGAGCTCGCGGCCGAGCAGCAGGGTACCGTATGTGTCGTTGGAGATGCCGACCGTCGCCCAGCGATTCCAGATGCTGCCGGCGCCCGGGCCGTTGCCGTTCATCGTGTCGAAGCTGCCTTCCAACTGGAACACGATCTTGTTGCCGCCGCCGATGTCCTCCGAGCCCTTCAAGCCCCAGAGACTCGTGCCCCAGTTGCCGCTTTCCGCGCGCCAGCGGCTCGTGCTGCCGCCGTTCGCGCTCGGCAGGCCGTTCATGTATTCGATGCCGGCGTCCAGACGGCCGTACAGCGTCACGCTGCTTTGAGCGTGAGCCGCCACTCCGGCAGTCGCCAGTACCGCCGCGAGCATAACTTTCTTCATCATCTCCTCCATACCCTGTCAAAAAGTCAACCCAGAACTGCGCAAGATGTCCGGCTTCGTGTGCCGGACAAAATTGGGATAACCAGAGAGACCGCGTGCAGCCGGTTCGGCGAAGCACGTGAGCGAGCGGACGGGAGTACCGTTTTGCGGGCCCGTGTGGCCGGTGACGGCTTGCCGGGGTCTCCTGCCGTCATGAAGTAAAACTACATTTCATGACTTTCGTTTTGCTACTTTGGTTACTAATTTAGCAAAAATACACTTTTGTGGCGATGAAAATCGTTGTTTGACTAGCACGTGTCGCCAAATTGCCATAAACATGCGCGAAGCCGTGCCGGACGGCCTTCGCAGAAACGGTCGGATGCCTTGATGGGCAAGGCACGCACGGAATCGGGCGAGGTGGATCAAGGATTGCCACTATTGACGCTGGGAAATCGTGCGGGTAAACGCGTTTGCGTCGGTTGTGTCAGGAATCCGTAATGAAAACGGCGGCAGGGGGGGCGCACGCGCGTGCCGCTTCGCTGCGGGCGCTTCGAATGGAGTGTGCTCGACTGGAACGAGCCCGCGATTCGTTTCCATGAGGCGATCGGCGCGGACGTGGAGCGCAATGGGTACGCTACCGGCTCGCGAGCGAAGCGCCCGCGAACGTGGTTCGACGATGCGATGGCGCCCGCACCGGCGCCCGATGGCTTACTTGAGGCTGCCCGACAGGAACTGCTTCAGGCGCTCGCTCTTCGTGCCGCCGAACACCTCGGCAGGCGCGCCTTCCTCCTCGACGCGACCCTGGTGCAGAAACATCACGTGATTCGACACGTTGCGCGCAAAGCCCATCTCGTGCGTGACGACGATCATCGTCCGCCCTTCCTCCGCGAGCTTCTGCATCACCTTCAGCACTTCGCCGACCAGCTCCGGATCGAGCGCCGACGTCGGCTCGTCGAACAGCATCACGTCCGGGTGCATCGCCAGCGCGCGCGCAATCGCGACGCGCTGCTGCTGGCCGCCCGACAAATGCGACGGATACTGCTTCTCCACCCGCGGCGCGAGACCGACCTTCTCCAGATATTCGCGCGCGCGCCCCTCCGCCTCGCGCCTCGAAATCCCCAGCACGTGCACGGGCGCTTCCATCACGTTCTCCAGCACGTTCATGTGCGACCACAGATTGAAGTGCTGGAACACCATCGCGAGCTTCGTGCGCACGCGCTGGAGCTGCTTCGAATCGGCGGCCTTGAGCGCGCCCGTCTTGTCCTGCGCGGTGCGCACTTCCTCGCCGTCGACGAAGATGCGGCCCGCGTTGGGCTGCTCGAGGAAGTTGATGCAGCGTAGCATCGTGCTCTTGCCCGAGCCGGACGAGCCGATCACGCTGATCACGTCGCCCGCGTTCGCGCGCAGCGAGACGCCCTTCAAAACTTCGTTGTTGTCGTAGCGCTTGTGGAGATCGTCGACGAAGAGCTTGTGCATCTGGGTGTTCATCTGAGGCATGTCCGGGCGAAACTCATTTGCCTTGCGGGCGCAGATACGCGAGCCAGCGGCGCTCGGCGCGGCGGAACAGCCACACGAGCGTGAACGAGATCGCGAGGTAGAGGAGGGCGGCGATGCCGAATGCATGGAACGACATGTAGGTCGCCGAATTGACGTCGCGCGCGATCTTCAGGATATCGGGCACGGTCGCCGTGAACGCGACCGTCGTCGCGTGCAGCATCAGGATCACTTCGTTGCTGTAGAGCGGCAGCGCGCGGCGCAGCGCCGACGGCAGCACGATCCGGCGATACAGCGTGAAGGTCGACATCCCGTAGGCGCGGGCCGCCTCGATCTCGCCGTACGACGTCGACTTGATCGCGCCCGCGAAGATTTCGGTCGTGTACGCGCAGGTGTTCAGCGTGAACGCGAGCAGCGTGCAGTTCATCCCGTCGCGGAAGAACGCGTCGAGCATCGGCGTGCCGCGCACGGCCTGCAGGCTGTAGAGGCCCGTGTAGCAGAGGAGAAGCTGCACGTAGAGCGGCGTGCCGCGGAACACGTACGTGTAGAGCCAGACGGCGCCCGCGAGCCACTTCCTCTTCGACACGCGCGCGACCGCGAGCGGCACCGACAGGCAGAAGCCGATCCCGATCGACACGACGAGCAGCCACATCGTGATCGCGAGGCCGGTGAAGCGATACCCGTCCGTATACAGGTAGTTGCGCCAGTATTCTTGGATCAGCTCGATCATAGGTCAGCCTTGCGTACGCCCGTCGAATAACGCTTCTCGAGCCACATCAGCACGAAGTTCGAGATCGTCGTGATCGCGAGATAGATCGCGCCCGCGAGCAGCGTGAAGAAGAAGAATCGCAGCGTGCCCTTGCCCGCGTCCTGCGACGCCTTCACGACGTCGGCGAGACCGATGATCGACACGAGCGCCGTCGACTTCACGAGCACCTGCCAGTTGTTGCCGATGCCGGGCAGCGCGAAGCGCATCATCTGCGGGAACATGATCCGCGCGAACACCTGCCAGTTCGTCATCCCGTATGCGCTGCCCGCCTCGAGCTGGCCGCGCGGCACCGACAGGAACGCGCCGCGGAACGTCTCGGTGAAGTACGCGCCGTAGATGAAGCCGAGCACGAGCACGCCGGCCGCGAACGGATCGATGTCGATCTGATCCCAGTTCATCACGTCGGTGAGCTGGTTGAGCCAGATCTGCAGGCTGTAGAAGAGGAGCAGCATCAGCACGAGGTCCGGCACGCCGCGGATGAGCGTCGTGTAGAGCGTGCCGATCCCGTTCGAGACGCGGTTCCTCGACAGCTTCGCCGCCGCGCCGACGAGGCCGAGCAGGAACGACAGCGCGAGCGACAGCACCGAGAGCTTGACGGTCTGCCAGGTGCCGGAGAATATCAGCGGGCCGTAGCCTTGAAGAAACATATGTAGTCCTTGACGGCGCGTCGTGCGCGCCGCGAAAGACGCGCCCCGCGTGTTGCGCGGAACGCCCCGTGCGTATCATCGCCGCTCCGCTTTCGCGGGCCGCGCCGTCGCCTGCGATCGGGCAGGGCGGCGGCGCATTGCGGCGCGTGGTGTCGACCGCTGGTGCTGCGCGGGCCGCGCGCCGGTCGCTCGGCGTGGCCCGCCCGGCGCTTACTTCGCCGAATAGACGCTGTACGGGAAGTACTTGCGCGACAGCCTGTCGTACGTGCCGTCCTTGTGCATCGACGCGAGCGCGCGGTTGATCGCGTCCTTCAGGTCCGCGTCGTCCTTGCGCAGCCCCATCGCGGTGCCGTCGCCGAGCGTCTTCGGGTCCTTCACGGCCGGGCCTGCCCACGCGAAGCCCTTGCCGCGCGGCGTGCGCAGGAAGCCGTAGTCGGCCTGCAGCTCGTCTTGCAGCGTCGCGTCGAGGCGGCCCGAGCCGAGATCGGCGTACACCTGATCCTGGTTCTGGTACGACACGATCGTCACGCCCTTCGGCTCCCAGTGCGCCTTCGCGAAGGTCTCCTGGGTCGAGCCCTGCTCGACTCCGACGCGCTTGCCCTTCAGCGACTCGATGGTCGGCGCGAGCGGCGAGCCCGCCTTCGCGATCATGCGCGCGGGCGCGTCGTACAGCTTGTCGGAGAAATCGATCTGCTCGCGGCGCTTGTCGGTGACGGTCAGCGATGACACGATCACGTCGAACTTTTTCGCCTTCAGCGCGGGGATGATTCCGTCGAGATCCTGCGGCGTCCAGACGCACTTCGCGTTGATCCGCTTGCAGACTTCCTTCGCGAGATCGACGTCGAATCCGACGATCTCGCCGCTCGGCGCGGTCGATTCGAACGGCGGATAGCTGGCGTCGACGCCGATCCGCACGGTCTTCCATTCCTTCGCGAAGGCGCCGCCCGCCGCAAGGGCGAGGGCCGCGCACAAGGCGAGCTTCTTCATGTCGTTCCTCTTCCTGACTTCCCCGGCCGCGCGGCCGGATTCGCCCGGTCACGCGTGCGCCGGGCGTATTCTAGGTGGCCAAAATTCGCGTTCGTCGATGTCGGCGCGGCTTGCCCAACGGGCCAGGCACCGTCGACGGCGGCCAAAAGCGCGGTATTTTACCCGAACGCCGGCCGCGGCCCAGCAGAAACGATGCATGCGAGCGTGCCGCGCGTCGGCATCGCTTCGCTCGTCGGCGCGGCGTCGTGTGCGAATAGTGCGCGAATCGTGTGGACGATTGCGCGGATCGGCGCAACGAACCGGTGCATTCGCGCCGGATTGTTGCAGGCGTGCGCGACCTCTACATTCGAGGCTGTCGATATTTCTCAGGGGGAAGCGCCATGTTCGAGATCCGCCGCGCGGGCGACCGCGGCCATGCAGATCATGGCTGGCTCGATACCTATCACAGCTTTTCGTTTGCCGACTATCGCGATCCCGAGCACGTGCATTTCGGCGCGCTGCGCGTGCTGAACGACGATCGTATCGCGCCGACGCGCGGCTTCGGCATGCATCCGCATCGCGACATGGAGATCGTCACGTACGTGCTCGAAGGCGCGCTCGCGCACCGCGACAGCATGGGCAACGGCTCGATCGTCCGAGCGGGCGACGTGCAGCGGATGAGCGCGGGCACGGGGATCGTGCACAGCGAATACAACGCGTCGCGGGACGCGACGCTGCATCTGCTGCAGATCTGGCTGCTGCCGACCGAGCCGGGCGGCCGGCCCGGCTACCAGGAAGCGCGCTTCGCCGACGCCGACAAGCGCGGCCGGCTGAGGCTCGTCGCGTCGCCCGACGGGCGCGACGGGGCGGTGTCGGTGCGCTCGGACGCGTCGATCTACGCGGGCCTCATCGACGGCGACGAGCGCGCCGAGTTTGCGCTGCCGGCCGGCCGGCGCGCGTACGTGCACGTCGCGCGCGGCAGCGTGGCGGTGAACGGCGAGGCGCTCGCGGCGGGCGACGGCGCGCGGATTGCCGGAATCGAGACCGTCGTGTTCGAGCGCGGCGAGCACGCGGAGGTGTTGCTGTTCGATCTTGCGTGACGCGGCGGGCGGGGCCGCGTCGATGTGAAAACACCGCGACCGGACGAGCGTCGGGTCGCGGCGCTGCCCGGCCGCGCCGCTCGCCCACCGCCCGGCGTCACTGCTGCGGCGCAGGCGCCGACGCGCCCTTCGCCGCGCGCCGCTGCTCCCAGCGCTCGTGCATCTTCGCGCGACGCTCGTCCATCTTCGCGAATTGCTGCTTGAGCGCGGTGCTGACCGTCGTCTTCTGCTGGTCGTTCAGGCCGTTATAGAACGCGAGCCACGCGGAAGCCGTCTGCTCGCGCAACTGCGCGTTCTGCTGCTCGGCCTGCTGGCGCGCCGCGTGCAGCGCGTTCAGATCGAGGATCGGCTGGTTCTGCTGGGTCTGGAACTGCTGGCGCAGCGCGTCGTGGCTCTTGCGCATCGCGTCGCGGTTCTGCTTCATCGTATTGACGGCGGCCTGCCATTGCTGCTCCTGCGCGGCGCTCAGGTTCAGCTTGTCGTGGATTCGCTGCATCATCATGAACGGGCCGCCTTCCCTATGATGATGCTCGCCCGGGCCGCCCGGCGGCGGCATGTCGGGCGGCGCGGCGCGCGAGACGGCGCTGAACGACAGGGCGAGCACGGCGGCGGCGATGGCGAGGCGGGAAGTCTTCTTATACATTGAGCAACTCCTGTATTGAAAAATCCGGTGCTGCGGCCGGCTCGGCGCCTGGGCGTTCGCGCCCCGGCGTGAGGCGGCATCCGGTAATGCGCAGCGTAGCCAAGCGCTCCCGCCCCCGTGTTACGCGCGCCGCCGCCGCGATTACCGCGCATTACACTCTGCTTGCGCGGTAATCCGCAGTAACCCTTTCAGGAATTTGTTTCGCTCAGCCCCGAGAACCCGCACGGTAAACTTCACGCCATGACTACACAGATCCTCATCGTCGACGACGACCAAGAACTGCGCGACCTGCTGCGCGACTACCTCGTGCGGCAGGGCATCGAGGTGTCGGTGCTGCACGACGCCGCCTCGCTCGAAAAGCGCCTCGAACGCGAGCGCCCCGATCTCATCGTGCTCGACCTGATGATGCCGGGCGTAGACGGCCTCACCGCGCTGCGCCAACTGCGCGCGGCGGGCGACGACATCCCGGTGATCATGCTGACCGCGCGCGCGGACGACGTCGACCGGATCGTCGGCCTCGAGCTCGGCGCGGACGATTATCTCGGCAAGCCGTTCAACCCGCGCGAGCTGCTCGCGCGCGCGCAGGCGGTGCTGCGCCGCCGTCGCGCGACGCCGTCGGCGGCGGCGCCCGAGCAGCGCGAGCCGTACGCGTTCGGCCGCTTCGTGCTCGACTTCCAGGCGCGCACGCTGTCGGTCGACAGCAAGCCGGCGACGCTGTCGAGCAGCGAATTCGCGCTCTTGAAGATCTTCGTCAACCATGCGCTGCGCACGCTGACCCGCGAGCGCCTGCTCGAACTGCTGCACGGCCCCGAGTACGACGGCACCGACCGCGGGATCGACGTGCAGGTCTGGCGCCTGCGCCGGATTCTCGAAACCGATCCGTCGACGCCGCGCTTCATCCAGACGGTGCGCGGGCGCGGCTACGTGTTCGTGCCGAACGGCGAGGCTCATGCGCAAGCCCATTGATTCGCTGTTCGGGCGGCTCGCGCTCCTCGTCGTCTGCGTGCTGCTGCTGTCGCACTTCGCCTGGTACTTCGCGATCCGGCTCGAGCGCAACCAGTTCCAGACGCGCTACGCGGTCGAGGAGGCGGCGTTCCTCGTCGACGCGGTGCGCCAGCACGCGGAGCGCTCGCCCGACCAGCCGCTGCCGTCGCGGGTGCGGCTCGTCGCGCCGGGCAGCGGCGACGTGCCGGCTGCGAACCCGGATCTGCCGCCCCCGCTCAAGCGCTTCGCCGACGACCTGCGCGAGCGCCTGCCGGTCGGCACGCAGGTGCGCATCGGCAGGCCGGGCCATCCGCCCGTGCTGTGGGTCAAGCAGCCGACCGACCGCGACTGGATCGTCGTGCCGGTTCAGCCGCTGCGGCCGCCGCGCTCGCTCGACCGGATGGTGCTCTGGCTCGTGATGATCTTCTCGGCCGCAGTGATGGCGGCGCTCTTCGCCGCGTGGCAGTTGCAGCAGCCGCTCAGCTCGCTCGCGCGCGCGGTCGCGCGCTTCGGCCGCGGGATGGCGGTGCCGCCGCTGCCCGAGCGCGGGCCGCGCGAGCTGCGCCAGCTCACGCACGGCTTCAATCAGATGGTCAAGCAGGTGTCGCGCGCGGAGAACGACCGCGCGGTGATGCTCGCGGGCGTCGCGCACGACCTGCGCACGCCGCTCGCGCGGATGCGGCTGCGCGCCGAGATGATGGACGACGCGCGGCTGCGCGACGGCGTCGTGCGCGACGTCGATTCGATGACGCACATCGTCGATCAATTCCTCGTGTTTGCGCACGGCGACGCCGACCGCAGCGAGGCCGTGCCGGTCGACCAGGCGTGCGAGCGGATCGCGCGCACGTACCGCGCGGTGTCGCCGAACGCGCCGACCGTGCGGACCGAGCTCGCGGCGGGGCCAGGCTTTCGCCTGCCGACGGCGACGCTCGACCGGGTGCTGTCGAACCTGCTCGACAATGCGCACGCGTACGGCGCGCCGCCCGTCGTGATCGCGACCGCGCGCACCGCAACGGGCTACACGCTCACCGTCAGCGATCACGGCAAGGGCATCGCGCCGCGCGATCTCGCGGACGCGACGCGCCCGTTCGTGCGGCTCGATCCGGCGCGCGGCGGCAACGGCCACAGCGGCCTCGGGCTCGCGATCGTCGAGCGGCTCGTGCAGCGCACGGGCGGCACATGCGAGATCGGCAACCGGGAAGAAGGGGGCCTGCGGGTCGCGATGACGTTTGCGTTCGACGTCGTGCCGAAGACGGAACCGCAGGCTGAGGCGTCCTGACGCACTGCAGCACGGGCGGCGCGGGGATCGCGGGAATCGCGGGAATCGCGGCGCCCGGCGCGAGCGCGCCGGCGTGCCGCGGGCGGCGGGTCACTCGCCGAAGAGCGTGCTGAGCGTCTCGGCGGCGTTGCTGTCGATCGTGTTGTAGGTGACGCTCGTCGCCTCGAAGATGTAAAGCGTCGTGTACTTGCCGAGACGCTCGAGGATGTCCTCCTGCAGCGTCTCGGGCACGATGTTCATGTTCAGATACCAGGCCGTCGACGACAGCCGCGTCTGGAACGAGCCATACTCCTGCATCAGTTGATCGAACGCGTCGGCGTCCTGGTCCCGGCACACGATAACCAGATTTCCTGCCATTCACTCCTCCTGATTGACCATCGGCCCCGCTCGGGGCAAATACCGATCATACCCGCATCGGCGTGTCCATTCGTCGACGAAAGCCTCGCCTGCGGGCGCGCGGCGCTTGCGCGAACGCGGGTTCACGGCGGGGCCGGATCGCGGCATAATTCGGCGTTGCGGCGCAGCAGCGGCCGGCCGGCGCACCGCCGCACCCCGCAGATGCGCCCGCCGCGCGCCCGTTCCAGACACGATGCGCTCGCGGCCAGGCCGGAATTCCATCGTTCGTCGTCCGGAAGGTTGTGCCTGAAATACAGGATGTAGTAGTGTCTTGCCGTCGCGAGGCCGGGCGATCCCCGCTTCGCGAGCGAAATGCCGGCGGCCGGGTGCGCCGCGGCTTTCGCGGCACTTGCAGTCAAAACGATTTACCGCGTAAGCGCGCCTTGCCATGAGTCACATTCGCTTTCTGGCCTCATTTATCGATTCGCACGGCCTTGCCGGGGAGGGCGCCTGATGGATCTCGGATTCTTCGATCCGAACCGGACCGCCAACGCATCCGCGTGGCGCGTCCTGCCGAACCGCTGGGATTTCGTTGCGTTCCCGCTCATCATCTGCGTGATCGCGATGGCGGCGATCGGCTTTCACGAGACGATGGCGCCGATCGCGACGCTCGAGACGCAGAAAATTTCGCTCGATCCGGCGAATCTGCCCGAGTATGCGCTGCGCACGACGCTGCGGATGCTCGCGGCGATGGTCGCGTCGCTCGCGTTCACGCTCGTCTACGGCACGCTTGCCGCGAAGAGCCGCCGCGCGGGGATCGTGCTCGTGCCGATCCTCGACATCCTGCAATCGGTGCCCGTGCTCGGCTACATCTCGTTTACGGTCACGTTCTTCCTCGCGCTCTTCCCGAGCCGCGTGCTGGGCGCCGAGCTCGCCGCGATCTTCGCGATCTTCACGAGCCAGGCGTGGAACATGACGTTCAGCTTCTACCAGTCGCTGCGCACGGTGCCGCGCGATCTCGACGAGGTCTCGCGCGGCTTCCATCTGACGTCCTGGCAGCGGTTCTGGAAGCTCGAAGTGCCGTTCTCGATGCCGGGCCTCATCTGGAACATGATGATGTCGATGTCGGGCGGCTGGTTCTTCGTCGTCGCGTCCGAGGCGATCACGGTCGGCAATCACACGATCACGCTGCCCGGCATCGGCGCTTATCTCGCGCAGGCGATCGCCGAGAAGAATCTCGGCGCGGTCGGCTGGGTGATTCTCGCGATGACGGTCGTGATCCTCGCGTACGACCAACTGCTGTTCCGCCCGCTCGTCGCCTGGGCCGACAAGTTCCGGATGGAAACCACCAGCTCCGGCAACGCGCCCGAGTCGTGGCTGCTCGACCTCGTGCGCCGCACGCGCCTGATCCACCAACTGCTGGTGCCGGCCGGCTGGTTCTTCGCGAAGGCCGCGCGGATTCCGTTGCGCCTGCCGCTGTCCGGAGCGGTGCGCTTCACGTTGCCGCGGGTCGAGAAGAAGGCGTCGTTCGCCGCCGATATCGTGTGGGCGATTCTCGTGCTGGCCGGCACGGCCTATGTCGTGTGGCGCGTGGTCAGCTTCGTGTCGACCGGCGTGACGATGGCCGAGGTGGGCCACGTATTCGTGCTGGGGCTCATCACGCTGCTGCGCGTGGTGCTCCTGATCGCGCTCGCGTCCGTCGTCTGGGTGCCGATCGGCGTGTGGATCGGCCTGCGGCCCGCGATCGCCGAGAAGGTGCAGCCGCTCGCGCAGTTCCTCGCGGCGTTCCCGGCGAACCTGCTGTTCCCGGTGTTCGTGATCGTGATCGCGCGCTATCGCCTGAACGCGGACATCTGGCTGTCGCCCCTCATCGTGCTCGGCACCCAGTGGTATATCCTGTTCAACGTGATCGCGGGCGCGACCGCCTATCCGAACGACTATCGCGAAGCGGCCACCAATTTCCGCATCCGCGGCTGGCAGTGGTGGCGGCAGGCGATCCTGCCCGGCATCTTTCCGTACTACGTGACGGGCGCGATCACCGCGTCGGGCGGCGCGTGGAACGCGAGCATCGTGTCGGAGCTCGTCCAGTGGGGCGACACCAGGATCCAGGCGCACGGCCTCGGCGCGTACATCGCGCAGACGACGGCCGCGGGCGACTACCCGAAGATCATCCTGGGCATCGCCGTGATGTCCCTGTTCGTCACCTTGTTCAACCGCCTGTTGTGGCGTCCGCTGTACGCGTACGCCGAAGCGAAGCTGCGTCTCGATTGAGACTGATTTGAGACTGATGTCAGCCGATTGAGACCGACCGAGAGCGAAACGCGATGCAAAACCCGAATGCTGTCAACGCCCCCGTCCACACGCCGCCCGTGCCGCCGCGGGTCGGCGAGGAAATCCTGCGCGTCGAGAACGTGAGCCGCGGCTTCAACAAGACGCAGGGCGAGCTGCTCGTGCTCGACGGCGCGAACCTGTCGCTGCGCGAAGGCGAGATCGTCGGCCTGCTCGGCCGCTCGGGCTCCGGAAAATCGACGCTCCTGCGCATCATCGCCGGGCTGATCGAGCCGACGGGCGGCGAGGTCAGCTATCTCGGCAAGCCGCTCTCCGGCCCGGCCGCGGGCGTCGCGATGGTGTTCCAGACCTTCGCGCTGTTTCCGTGGCTCACCGTGCTGCAGAATGTCGAGGCGGGGCTCGAGGCGCTCGGCGTCGGCGCGCGCGAGCGGCGCGAGCGCGCGCTCGCCGCGATCGACCTGATCGGTCTCGACGGCTTCGAGAACGCGTATCCGCGCGAGCTGTCGGGCGGCATGCGCCAGCGCGTCGGCTTTGCGCGCGCGCTCGTCGTCGATCCGACGCTGCTCCTGATGGACGAGCCGTTCTCCGCGCTCGACGTGCTGACGGCCGAGACGCTGCGCACCGACCTGCTCGATCTGTGGACGCAGGGCCGGATGCCGATCAAATCGGTGCTGATCGTCACGCACAACATCGAGGAGGCGGTGTTCATGTGCGACCGGATTCTCGTGCTGTCGTCGAATCCGGGCCGCGTGATCGCCGAGATCAAGGTGCCGTTCAAGCATCCGCGCAACCGGCTCGACCCCGCGTTCCGGCGCCTCGTCGACGACATCTACGCGAAGATGACCGCGCGCCAGGTCGGCGAGGCGACGAAGAAGGGGCTCGAGCTCGGCAGTTGGCTGCCGCAGGTGTCGACGAACCTGATGGCGGGTCTCATCGAGACGCTCGCCGCGCCGCCGTACCACGGCCGCGCGGACATGCCGGAAATCGCGCGCACGCTGCATCTCGAGGTCGACGATCTGTTCCCGATCGCCGAAGTGTTGCAGTACCTGGGCTTCGCCGACGTGCGCGAGGGCGACGTGTTCCTCACGCCGCCGGGGCGCGTGTTCGCCGAATTCGGCACGCAGGAGCGCAAGATGATGTTCGCCGAGCATCTGCTGCGCCACGTGCCGCTTGCCGCGCGAATCAAGAAGGTGCTGAACGAGCGGCCCGGGCACCGCGCGCCGCGCGTGCGCTTCGAGCAGGAGCTCGAGGACTTCCTGTCGGACGGCGCGGCCGAGGAAACGCTCGACGCGGTGATCGACTGGGGCCGTTACGGCGAGATCTTCTCGTACAACGACCAGACCGAGATCTTCAGCCTCGAGGACGTCGAGTCCTGAGCGGCGGGCGGGCCGTTGCGGCCCGTGGTCGCCGATCGGAGGAGGGGGCGAGGGGCGTGCGCGCGGCGGCATTCGGCTCGCGCCCGCCTCACTGCAGATTGCCCCAGCGCTCGACGGCCGGCTCCGCCGACGCCCATTGCCAGCCCTGCGCATCCTGGCACGCGCTCGCGAGATACCAGTCGGCGCGCGCGCCGTCCTTCACCGAAAACGCGAATTCCTTGCAGAGCGCGAGCGGC
The DNA here is from genome assembly GCF_001636105.1 of Burkholderia sp. MSMB1589WGS. NCBI lineage: Bacteria > Pseudomonadati > Pseudomonadota > Betaproteobacteria > Burkholderiales > Burkholderiaceae > Burkholderia > Burkholderia sp. MSMB1589WGS. The sequence goes on along the minus strand of NZ_LNJT01000006.1, from coordinate 362,275 downwards.
GTCTGGAACGCGCGCGTCACGCGCACGTCGCCTTCGCCGTTTTCGAGCGGCACCCGGTTCTTCACCTGCCACGCGCGCGTCTCGCCGACGGCGAGTCCGCCCGCCGCCTGTGCGATCGCGTCCTGCTGATTCTTGTGGAGCTGCTTCATCGTCCGGTTGACGGCCTCGTCGGTCGCCGCCTGCACCGCGATGCCGACGCCGACGCCGACGGCTGGATTCGCGGTGACGAGGCCCGTCGCCGCGCCCGCGAGCGCACCGCTCGCCGCGCCGACCGAGCCGCAGCCGGAAAGGCCGAGCGCCGCTGCGGCGAGCGCGAGCGCCGTCGCGAGCGGCAGCGCCGCGCGCGCGTTCACGTTCATTGCAGCGCTCCCCAGCGGCCGGTCGCGGGTTCCGCCGACGCCCACTTCCACGCGGGGCCGTCCCGGCAGATCGTCGCGACGTAGAAGCCCGATTGCGCGGGGGCGTTCCCCTTCGCGTCGGTGTCGACCGAGAACACGATTTCCTTGCAGTCGAGCGGCCCGACGCTGATGAGCCGGCTCACGGTCACGCGGCCGTGCTCGTCATCCTCGATCGGAAACGAGTGATGCGTCGCCCACGGCGCGACGCCGCCGACGTCGAGCGGGCCCGCCGCCGCGGCGATCTGCGCCTGCGAATAGCGGTGCGCGACGCGCTGCGTGTACTGGACGCCCGCCCGCGCGCCCGCGACGGCGCCCAGGCCGATGCCGGTCGCGACAGCGGCGTTGTTGGTGACTTTCGAGGCGACGGCCGCGCCGGCGATGCCGGCACCTGCCGTCGCGCCTTCGCTATAGAGCGAATTGCAGCCGGAGAGCAGCGTCGAGAAGGCGGCGGCGCCGAGCGTGGCCCATGCGGCCCAACGGCGCGTCGGCCGTGCGATGCGTTGATTCATCCCTGAATGCGGTCCTGTCTTCGTGCGCCGCGCGTCGCGCAGCGAGCGTACGTAGAGCGCCATTGTTCTGCAATTGTCCGACGAGCAATGCAAACAATTGACAAAACGTCTGCCGGGCGCGCGCGAGCGGCAACATTGTGGTGCAAAGCGGCGATCCGGGGTCGAATCGTTACAAATTGAATGTAATTGTTACCGTGAACCTTGCGCGGCGATCCTAAACTAAAGAGCTATGGACTGTTTCACCGACGGCCCCGCGCCGCTCCGATCATGAGACACCCTGCCATGCGCCGTTCCAAGCGCCCCGAGCATCGCGGGCGCGACGCCGGCACCGGCCCGTCTCGGCCGGCCAATGCTCCGACCTCTCCCGCGCCTGCCGGCTCCACGCCCGATACACCTTCGGACGGCGATCACAACCAGGGCGGCGCCCGCCCGGAAGGGCTTGACTATCAGCGCGATCTCGGCTCGGAGCAGGACGCATGAAGACGTCTTTGTTACAACTTCTTGCATTTTTAACGTTCGAAACGTCGCGAGATGGCATGCGACTTGCCTGATTTGACGGGAGTGCTGCTTTCCCGCTCGCCGGGCGATCTGATACAGGAGGGTAAGCCGTAATGAGCAGATTGATCGTGGTATCGAATCGCGTGGCGGCCGGCCAGGATGCGCGTCCGACGGCGGGCGGGCTGGCGGTCGGCGTGCTCGACGCGCTGAAGGAGACGGGCGGCGTCTGGTTCGGCTGGAACGGCGAGATCGCCGGCGCGCCCGAGGAGCCCGTGATCGAGCGGGCCGGCAACGTGACCTACGCGACCGTCGGCCTGACCCGCCGCGACTACGACCAGTACTATCGCGGCTTCTCGAACGCCACGCTCTGGCCCGTGTTCCACTATCGCGGGGATCTCGCGCGCTTCGATCGCCAGGAATATGCAGGCTATCTGCGCGTGAACTGCGCGCTCGCGAAGCAGTTGCGCGAGCTCGTGCAGCCCGACGACATCATCTGGGTGCACGACTATCACCTGCTGCCGTTCGCGCATTGCCTGCGCGAGCTCGGCGTGAAGAACCCAATCGGCTTCTTCCTGCACATTCCTTTCCCGTCGCCCGAGGTCCTGCGGACCGTGCCGCCGCACGAAGAGCTGATGAAGTTCATGTGCGCGTATGACGTCGTCGGCTTGCAGACGGAAAGCGACAAGCAGGCGTTCGTCGATTACATCGAGCGCCGCGGGCTCGGCACCTCGAGCGAGGATGGAATCCTGCACGCGCACGGCCGCGTCGTGAAGGTCGCCGCGTATCCGATCGGCATCTATCCGGATGCGATCGGCAAGGCGGCTGTCGAATACGGCTCGCGCAAGGCGGTGAAGGCGCTGCGCGACACGATGCGCGAGCGCAGGCTCGTGATCAGCGTCGATCGCCTCGATTACTCGAAGGGCCTCGTCGAGCGCTTCCAGGCGTTCGAACGGATGCTCGCGAACGCGCCCGGCTGGCAGGGGCGCGTGTCGCTCGTGCAGATCGCGCCGCCGACCCGCTCCGACGTGCAGACCTATCAGCGAATCCGCCAGACGCTAGAAGGCGAGGCGGGGCGGATCAACGGCCGTTTCGCGCAGCTCGACTGGACGCCGATCCAGTACCTGAACCGCAAGTACGAGCGCAATCTGCTGATGGCGCTGTTCCGGCTGTCGCAGGTGGGCTACGTGACGCCGCTGCGCGACGGGATGAACCTCGTCGCGAAGGAGTACGTCGCGTCACAGGATCCGAACGATCCCGGCGTGCTCGTGCTGTCCGAATTCGCGGGCGCCGCGGCCGAGCTGCCGGGCGCGCTGCTCGTGAATCCGTTCGACCTGTCGCAGATGGCCGAATCGCTCGAGCGCGCGCTCGCGATGCCGCTCGAGGAGCGCCAGGCGCGCCACGCGGAGAACATCGAGCGGCTGCGCAAGAACGATCTGTCGGTGTGGCGCGATTCGTTTCTCGCGGATCTGCGCAGTGTCGCGACGGCCGCGTCCGTCACGCAGCGCGCGGGACGGCGCGTCGCGAATGCTTGACGCGGGCGCCGATGCCCGCGCGGGCGACCCCGACGCCGATGCCGACGCGGCGGTCGCGCGCTTCGTCGTGATCACGGGCGGGCCCGGTTCGGGCAAGAGCACGTTGATCGATGCGCTCGAGGCGCGCGGCTACGCGCGCTCGCACGAAGCCGGGCGCGGCGTGATCCAGGATCAGATGGCGATCGGCGGCCATGCGCTGCCGTGGTGCGACCGCGCTGCGTTCGCCGAGTTGATGCTCGGCTGGGAGATGCGCTCGCACCACCTCGCGCGGCGCGCGCACGGGCCGGTGTTCTTCGATCGCGGCGTGCCGGACGTGATCGGCTATCTGAAACTGTCCGCGCTGCCCGTGCCCGCGCATCTCGTCGCGGCCGCCGAGCGGTTCCGCTACCGCCGCGACGTGTTCATCGCGCCGCCGTGGCCGGAGATCTATGTGCAGGACACCGAACGCAAGCAGGACTACGCGGAGGCCGTGCGCACCTGCGACGCGATGGTCGATACGTATGCGGCCTGCGGCTATCGGCTGATCGAATTGCCGCGTGCGAGCGTCGACGAGCGCTGCCGCTTCGTTCTCGATGCCGTGACGGCGGAGGCGTGACCGCCTCCGCATTGCTCCTCGCTTTTTTCTCGGGAATCGCACGTTGAAGGCGCCGGCCGATATCGCATCGGCCCGGCGCTTTGCCCGTTCCGGCTTCGCGTTCCTTCCTGATCGCTGCCGTCATCCCGGTCTTTCGTTCGATGCGGCCGGCGCCGCTCACGCGTGACGGTGCGTCGGCGACTGCGCGCCGTTGAACGGTTCGGGCGGGCGGGTCGGATCGAAGTCCGCCCAGTGGCCCGACTGCCAGCGGCCCGTCGCGCGCTCGATGTCGGCGCCGCCGGCATCGGCGAGCACGCGCGCGGCATCGGCCTGCGAATCGGCCGTCACGTGCACGGCGACGAGCATCCCCGACGCGCGCGTCTCGTGATGGATCGCGTCGTGCGCGAGCTCGCGCACGTGCATGCGCGTGAAGTCTTCCTTGTGCATCATCCCGCCGACCCATCCGCCGAGAAACGCGCCGACGCCGGCCGCACAGATCGCGACGACGAGCGACGGCGTGACGAGCGAAAACAGCGCGACGCCGAAGATCGCGCCGGCGACGGCGCCGATCGTCGTGCCGTGTCGCGCGTGCTGCATCGCGTCGATCGGATGCGCAGCCGCATGTTCGGCGCGTGGCAGGTGTTCGGACCATCGTGGCGCGTGCTGGCCGCGCGGATTGACGAAGAACAGGCTGACGTCCTCGGCGACGAAATCGCTGTCGAGAAGCCGCTGGGCAGCGGCCTCGGCGGCGGGCTGCGTCGTGAAGCGTGCTGCGACGATCAATGACATGGCGCCCTCCTGACGGTGGCGTGAAGGCCATCCGAAGCCCGTCGCCCGAACGGCGGATGCGCTCGGCTTGCGGCGCGGGCATGTATTGGACAGCCGGTGCGGGGCGGAGTGCTGGCGAAGAGGGGGGCGCGTGCGGATCCCGGCGCGGAGCGGAGGACGGCGACGGGCGGGGAATAACGGGGCGGAAGCGCAGAACCGGTGGGTGGACGCGGCGGGCGGGTCGCCCGAATGGCCGAGTCGACGCGGCCGCGCGATACTGCGAAAGTGGTGGGGTATTCCGGACGCTGCGTTCCGGCGGATTGCCGGGTGGCAACGCGAGACGCATCACGCGATGCATGCGGGCCGGCGAGACTTCGGCGAACGGTATCTGGGCCGGCATGGCGGCATGACATGCGGCCGCCCGCGATCGGCCGCCGCCGCGAACACGGGGTGGGCGCGCGCGGGCGATTCTGCGGCGCTCAACCCGCCGCGGCGGTGGTGTCGCGCCGCGCCCGGAGTCTCATCAGGCTCACGGCTGCCGCGACGGCGGCGAACGCGGTTGCGGTGTAGAGCGCGATCGTCGGCCCGTGCTGCGGCGCGACGCCGAAGATCAGCGCGACGAGCGCGGCGCCGAGCGTTTGCCCGGTGAGCCGCGCGGTGCCGAGCATCCCGCTCGCGCCGCCCGCGCGCTCGCGCGGCGCGGACGACAGGATCGCGCGGTTGTTCGGCGACTGGAAAAGCCCGAAGCCCGCGCCGCACAGCGCCATCCGCCAGACGATGTCGACGGGCGCCGGGTGCGCGCCGATCGTCGCGAGAGTGAGGAGGCCCGACGCGAAGAGGACGAGGCCGATGCCGCCCAGCGCGCCCGCCGAATAGCGGTCGGACAGCATGCCCGCGAGCGGCGCGGCGACCACGATCACGAGCGGCCACGGCGTCATGTAGAGCCCCGTCTGCACTTGCGAGAAGCCGAGCGTGTTCTGCAGCCAGAACGGCAGCGCGACGAACGCGAGCATCTGCGACGTGAACGACGCGACCGACGTGCCGATCGACAGCGCGAAGATCGGGATGCGCAGCAGATCGACGGGCAAGAGCGGCGCGGGCTGCGTCAGTTGCCGCCTGACGAAGAAGTAGCCGATCACGGCGGCCGCGAGCGCGGTGCCCGCGACGTTCGCGCGATTTTCGCCATAGCCGAGCCCGTCGACGGACACGATCAGCAACCCGAACACGCATGCGTTCATCACGGCGCTGACGAAGTCGTACGGCGCGTCGCGGCCCGGATTCACGGGCAGCGCGCGCAGGCTGCCGTATACGGCGGCGATGCCGATCGGCACGTTGATCGCGAAGAGCCACGGCCACGGCGCGACGGCGAGCACGGCGGACGCGACGGTCGGCCCGACGGCCGACGACAGCGCGACGACCATCGCGTTGATCGCGACGCCGCGCCCGAGCTGCGACGACGGATAGATCATCCGTACGAGCGCGGTGTTGACGCTCATGATGCCGGCCGCGCCGAAGCCCTGGATCACGCGCAGCGTCGCGAGCGCGGGCAGCGAGCTCGACAGCGCGCAGCCGAGCGACGCCGCCGTGAAGAGCGCGAGCCCCGCGATGTAGACGCGCCGGTAGCCGATCCGGTCGCCGAGCGACGCGAGCGGCAGCAGCGAGATCGTGACGGCGAGCTGGTACGCGTTGACGATCCAGATCGACGCGGCGTCGGAGGCGCGCAGATCGCGGGCGATCGTCGGCAGCGCGACGTTCGCGATCGCGCCGTCGAGTACGGCGAGCGTGATGCCCAGCGCGACGCAGACGATCGCCCAGTAGCGTTGCGGGAACGGCAGTCCGGAATCGGCGTTCATGACGGAAGCGATGGCGAGGCGAGGGGCGGCGGGTTCGTGGCGGGCGCAAGCGGCGGCGCGCGCGCCGAGTCGCGCGCGCCGGCGGCGAAGGGCCGGGCGGTGCGCCCGGCCGGGACGGCTTACTTCAATTCGTAGAGGCCGGTGTAAGTCGCCGAATCGATCTCGTTCAGATGGATCATGAAGCGGGCGACCGCGTTGGTCGTGTCCTTCGTGACGGGCAGCGAGTCGACCTTCAGCGCGTGCAGCCGGAAGACGTAGCGATGCGGCTTGTCGCCGCGAGGCGGCGCGGCGCCGCCGAAGCCTTCGTCGCCGTAGTCGTTGCGCACCTGCACGGCGCTTGCGGGCAGCGCCGCGCTGCCGGCCGCGCCCGCGTCCTGCGGCAGGCCCGTCGCGTCGGCCGGGATGTTGACGACGGTCCAATGCCAGAAGCCGCTGCCCGTCGGCGCGTCGGGATCGTAGACCGTGAGCGCGAGGCTCTTCGCATCGGCGGGCACGCCTTCCCAGTGGAGCGCGGGCGAGCGGTTGCCGCCGTCGACGCCGAAGCCTTCGTGCTTGTACTCTTGCGCCTTCGGCATGAAGCCGTTGGCCGGAAACTCGTCAGTCCAAAGCCGGAAATCAGCCATGGGGGCCTCCTTGTGAAGTTCGACAGAGTGGCGCCTGCGCGTCGCGGCGACGAACGCGCGCGAGCATCGGCGTGAACCGGTCGAGTGTATCACCGGCGCTTGAATCGTGAAGTCGGGCATGTGGCGGGGGAACGCGCGGGCCGGCCGTGTCGGGCGTTGCGCGGGCGCATGCGCGAGCGGTGCGAGGCTGCGCGAATTGGGCCATCGCGCAGCCGGGCATTCGGGGGACGCCTCGGCAACGCGATCATGCGCCGATGCCGATCGGGTGCGGCGTCCGTCGGCCGGCCAAGCGGCGCATCGTGACGGATCGCGACGGATCGCCTCGCCGCCGCATGCCGGACCGAATCCGGTCGACGCATCGTGCGACGCGGCTTGCCCGCAGCCGTCCGCCGCCACCTTTACGCCTCGAAGTCGAGCCCGCCGAGCAGCACGAGCGCGTCGGTCTGCGTGCGCGAGCCGAAGTCGATGCCGCGCGCGTTTTCCCAGGCCGGCAGCTTGTGCGGCAGTGCCGCCAGATAGCGCTCGAAGCGCGCGGCGCCATCCTCCGCCATCAGGCGCTCGATCTCGTCGGTGTCCCACGTGAGCGCGATGTTGAGCGGGTGCGCGTAGCCGCGCACGTGCTCGGTGTGCGGCGCAACGATTCGCACCTGCGTCGGATGGCCGTGGCCGCCGTAGCCGACGACCTCGGTGTCCGCCCGATGGGTCAGCAAATCGGCGATGGCGCGCGCGATGCGCGGCGCGAACTCGGTATCGAATCGGCGGGCAGTGTCTGGGCTCATCGACGGCGTCTCCTTTGTGCCGAAAATCGTAGCACGGCACAGGCGGGCGCGAGCGAGGGCGCAACACGCGTAATTCCGCGTTACCACTTGCTGCATCTATTACGGCGGGCGGCACCCACAATGGGCTTTGTCATGCACCACGTTCGGCGGAGTCCATCATGAAGAAGATCGCGGCAGTTCTGTTGACGGCGGGCAGTCTCGTGCTCGCGGGGCCCGCGAGCGCGCACGATCGCGGCGGCGACATCGTCGGCGCGCTGATCGGTGGCGCGGTGCTGGGCGCGATCGTGACGTCCGCGCTGAATCCGGCGCCGGCAGTCGCGTATACGGCGCCCGCCTATCAGGCTCCCGTGTATCAGGCGCCTGCCTATCAGCCGGCACAATATCAGCCGGCCCCCCGATACGGCGGTCAACCCTCGGGCTATTGCTATGACTCGTATCGACGCGCATACGTCGGTTGCGGCGCGCAAGCGTACGACGACGATGGCTATCGCGGATACGGCTACGCGCAGCCGCAGCCGGCCGGATGGTGAGCGTGAGCGGCGCGCTGTCATGACGAGCCGACGAGCCCGTGCGCGGATATGCGTATCGATGCGCTCGGCCGGGTGGTGGGCCGGCGGCGCATCGCCTCGGCGCAACGCGCATGGGATCATGCCGAATCGATCGGGCGCGACCTCGCGGCCTCGATGATCTTGTGGAGATGAGAACCGCAGCGGTTCGACGGGACGGCGCCGAAGACGCAACGCATGACGCATGCGCCACATGCGCGCGCCGCGGCACGAGCGCATCGTGCGATACAACTCGTTGCAAATCCGCGGCCCGCGTCGATCAGTGCCGCCCGCCCCGGCTGCCGCTGTCGCCGCCGCCCGGCCAATCGTTGCCGCCGCGGACGTTGCGGCCGCCGGCCGGGCCCCGGCCGCCTTGCCAGCCGTTGCCGCGCCCGCCGCCGCGCCACTGGTCGCCGCCGTGCCAGTTGTCGCCGCCGCGCCAGCCTCCACGCCAGCGGTCGTCGCCGCCGCGCCAGTGGTCGCGGTCGCGCCATCCGCCGCCGCCCCAGATATTCACCGTTCCGTACACGGGCGCGTAGCCCGGCCCATACGCATAGCCGCCCGGATAGTACGAGTACGGCTGCGCGTAGCCATAGCCGTACCCATCGTCCGGCACCGCGACGCAGCCGGCCAGGAGCGCAGCGGCTCCGAGCGAAGCGACGAGTTTCAGCATGGTTTTCTCCTTCTCCCTGATTTCCTGTCGTTTTCATTGTGATGTGTGCGAACCGGCTCCGTGCGAAGCGAATTGTGTCTGCACATTACAATCACGTAAGCGGTCGAAGGACGGAAGCCGGCTGCGCGTCGCGCTTTTCGTTCAATTCATCACTCTTCTTCAGGAGCACCGTATGAAATCAGCCTCTCGCCTGGCAGCCTGGGCGGCGTGCGTCGCATTCGCCGGCTTCTCCGCCGCCGCGTCGGCGGCGAGCACGTCGACGCCCGCCGCGGGCGCCGACGCCGCATCGTTGCCGAAGCCGTCCGCGGAAGACATCAAGATGTTCCCGGCCGCCCAGGCGGGGCAGAAGCGCGAGGTCATCGTGCTGCCCGCCGAAAAGCTGGAAGAAGACATTCGCGTCGAACTCGTCGTCGGCAAGACGATCAACGTCGATTGCAATCAGCACTGGTTCGGCGGCGACCTCAAGCACGAAACGGTGCAGGGCTGGGGCTATCCGTATTACGTGCTCGCCAATGCGAAGGGGCCGGCCGCCACGCTGATGGCCTGCCCGGGCCAGGAACCGCAGCAGGCGTTCGTGCCGGTGCGCGGCAGCGGCTACCTGTTGCGCTACAACAGCCGTCTGCCGATCGTCGTGTACGTGCCGAAGGAGTTCGAGGTCCGCTACCGGCTGTGGTACGGATCGAACGAAGTGGCGCGCGCGATCGAGAAGTAAGCGGCGCAGCCGCTCGCCGCGATCCGCGGCGGTTGCGGTATGGCCGCCGTGCGCGGATCGCGCGGCGGCGCCCACCAGGCAGCGGGCGCGCCCGGGCAGCGTCACTGCATCGAGCATGTGAGCCAGCGGCGGATCTTCGCCGCGTCGGCGACGTGGTCGTGCGGCCCGGGCGCGCCGAGCAGCACGATGTCGACCAGCCGTCCGCGCACCGCGTAGCGCAGCACCACGCAGTGGCCCGCTTCGTTGATGAAGCCGGTCTTTTGCAGCACGATGCTCGAGTCGCCGGCGCGCACGAGTGCGTTCGAATTCACATAGCGCAGCTCGCCGCGGCTGGGGAAGACCGTTTTCGACGTATCGGTCGAGAACGTCTTGATGTGCGGATAGCGGTTCGCCGCGGCGACGAGCCGCGACAGATCGCGCGCCGTCGACACGTTGCGCGGCGAGAGCCCGGTCGCGTTGACGAAATGCGTGCGCTTCATGCCGAGCGTGCGCGCCTTGCGGTTCATCGCGGCGACGAACGCGGGCCGCCCGCCCGGATAGTCGCGCGACAGCGCCGCCGCCGCGCGGTTTTCCGACGACATCAGCGCGATGTGCAGCATGTCGCGGCGCGACAGCACAGAGCCGACCTTCAGGCGCGATCCCGTGAACTTCTCGTAGTCGCGGTCTTGCGCGCTGACGCGCAGCGGGCGCGACATCGGCGCGCGCGTGTCGAGCGCGACCATCGACATCATCAGCTTCGTCACCGACGCGATCGGCACGACGCGATCCGCGTTCTTTTCGATCAGCGCGGTGCCCGTGCGCTCGTCGACGACGTAGATCGCGCGCGAGCGCAGCAGGCGGCGCGACGCGGCGGTGTAGCCGCAGCTCGCGAGCAACTGCGGCTTCGCGGCCGCGACGACGGCGTCGCGCGACGTGCGCGGACGCTTGCGTTTCGGATGAGGCTGATGCGCGCTCGCCCGAGCACGATGCCCGCTCTTTCCCGGAATGGCCCTGCGCTCATGCTTGATGTGCGGCGCATGATGCCGCGCGCGGGCGGCGCGCTTGGCGTGCTTCGCATGAACGTGGCGCGCGACGCGGCAGGCGTGGCCGTGCGCGGCCGACGTGCGCGCGCAGGCCTTGTCCGCCGCGTGGGCTGGCGACGCGAATGCGACACCCGCAACGGACGCGATCCAGACGACGCAGACGGCGAATAGCAGGCGGACGGAGAACAAACTGAGGCTTGGGCGATGCGGCTTGGATGGCATGGCGGTCAGGCGGTAAACGGGAGGGAATCGGACGAGCGTGTTGCGCGGTAGGACAGCAGTCCGGCCGGGAAATTCGCGGGGGCGGCGATGTCGGTCGCTTCGACGGCGTCGACGGACGACGCGGGGCGAACAATGGTGAACGGCGGCGAAGGGGGGCGAAGGGGGGCGAAGGGGGGCGAAGGTCGGCGAAGGTCGGTGGGTGCGATGCGCAGCCCGCGCGAGCGAACGCGCGTCACTCCCAGATGCCGCGCACGGCGACCGCGACGATCACCGGTACCGAGAAGACGAGCGGGATGGCGAAGTACGGCGCTTCGCGGTCGACGAGCCACGTGTAGATCACCCAGGCCGCGCCGAGGCCGAACGTGACGACGCCGATCAGCATGGCGAAGAGGTTGAGCACGAGGGGCGACGGGCGTCGGCGTTTTCTGGCAGCAGGATCGGGCGGGGCGGCTTTCATCGCAAGTCGGAAAACTTCATGGTCGGCCGCATGCGGACGGTGCGCGGCGGCCGGGCGGCGATCGACGTATCGGCGGCAAATGCGGCCGCGTATCGCTGCGGACGCTGGCTGGTCGCCATCGGCTTCTCATGTGTATCTGCGGCGGCTGCATCGAAACGCCGGTCAACGGCAATCATCGCAGCAAAGCCCGCGGCGTTGCAAGGCACGCATCGCGCGTGCCAGCGGAAAGAGCGGACGTCGATGGCGGCCCGGACGACGCGCGATACGGGCGCGTCGGCGGATTCGTTCCGGCGCTGCTTCATCGATGCGATCCCGGCGACCGCGATCAATGCCGCAGCCCGGCGAGCTTTCGATGCGCACACAGCCGCGACCGATACGTTGCGAAGCGCGAGCCGCCGGGCACGCCGTCCGGCGCGTGCCGCCAAGGGCGTACCGTCGAGCGCGCACCGTCGAGCGCGCGCGGCCGAACGTGCAAGCGCCAAGCGGGTCCCGAATGCGGATGCCGCGCACGGTAATGCCCGTGCGGCGGCCTATGCGTCCATGACGCGCGCACCGCAAGCGTCGCCAGCCATTTGCGCCTATCGCGCAGCCCGTTCTTTCGTATGACGATGCCCGCCGACGTCACGACGTGCGTGGCCATCAGCAGCTTCAGATGCGGGTTCTGCCGGTACGGCGGCAGATCGACATACGAATCGAGATAATGCGAATCCGGCGCGACGACGAACGGCTGCACTTCGTGCCCGAGGTCTTGCAGACGCTCGACGAGAGCCTGCATGTCGCGCTTCCGATAGAAGACGACGGGCCCGTGATCGAGCGTGCCTTCGTTCGACGACAGATTGAATTCGGTCGTGTGGCAGGCGATGCCGCCGTCGTTCAGTGTCTGCTCGACGCTGTCGATGACGAACTGCAGGCCCGCTTGCAGCGGCCCGAGGTGCTCGAAGCAGCATGACGGCCGCGTGAAGTCGAAGCCGGTGAGATCCTTGTCGATCGCGGTCATGTCGCAGGTGCGGTACGACACGTGGCGGTCGAACTGTTCGTTGGAGACGATGTCCGGATAGCGCAACTGGTCGCGCGAGCTGCTGTGCTCGAGCGACTTCGTCCAGCCGACCTGCTCGCTGATTTCCGCGGGCGCGTCGGTTGCGACGATCGACACGCCGCGGCTCGCGAAATAGGCCGGCAGCCGCTCGCGTCCGACGCCGAATACGAGGCCGCGCTTGCCCTCCGTCGCACGCCGGCCTGTTCGAGCTTGTGGACGATGAACGCCCACTCCCAGACCTTGCGATGGAAGCGCCGCTCGATGTTGAGGAGCCCGCAGATTCGCCGATATTCGGGGTGCAGAAGATCGGATGCGCTGCAGGTCGAGGCCGACATGAAGCGATGCGAATCGGCTGCGTCGGCGATGTCGAATCGCGGCACGAACATCTGCTTGCGCAGGCTCGTCTCGACTTGCGCGTCGAGCGTTTCCTGCAACTGCCCGACCTGGGATTCGAGCTTCTGGATGCGCGCCAGCAGTGCGGCATGGCTTTCTGTCTGGCTCACGTCGGTGGCGAGATCGTGCATTTCCGCACAGCCACGCAGACGGGGCCCGGACAGTACACGCTAAGGGGCACTGCGACAACGCTCTGACATCGACGACGGGCGATGACGCGGTGATTCCGGATGGGGAGTAGGGAAGGCGATTTATCACAAACGTATCACGCCGATCCCTGAAACCCTTGTCCCACTGGTCCCCCCGACAGGAATCGAACCTGTATCTAGCGCTTAGGAGGCGCTTGTTCTATCCATTGAACTACGGGGAGCGGATAGCCTGAGCGGGATGGATCGAACCCTTGTGAATCAGGTTCTTAGCCTTGTCCAGCTTGCCTTTCCGGGATTTTCGCCTGTCCGCGTATGACGCGAAATGACAAGCCGTGAAGCATAGTTCAACGCCCCGCCTGCTACAACTCTGCTACAAATCGACCCTGTAGCAGCGTATGTGGATGACGCATTGCTACAGTCCACAAACGGGGTGTTTCATGGCTTCGATCCTCAAGATCGGCGACCGCTGGCGGGCTCAAGTCCGCCAGCGGGGACAGAGTATATCAAAGACGTTTCGAACTAAGGGCGCGGCTGAAGCATGGACAAGCGCACCAATTCGCGCGTGTTCCGCAAGACGAGCGTCGTCGACGTGCTGGCGGTCCTGTTGAACGAATGGCGGCGCCGTAGCCCGGCGCTCGCGGCCGGCGTTCGAGTTCGACCTGTCCGGCCTCGACCGGAGCCGTTATCCGGCGCGCGAGCTGACCCGGCAGGTCAACGAGTCGGACGCGAAGTTCGTGCGCCGGCTGCTGCGCCGCGAGGGCATCAACGTGTTCGCGAAAGCCGGTCCCGCGACGCCGCCGCGCAACATTCACGACGAGACGCCCGTCCATACGCTTGTTTTTTGCGACAACCCGCTGCAATTGCCGGAGGCCCCGGCGGGCACGGTGCGCCTGCACCCGCGCGACGCCGCGACCGAGCAGCGCGACACGATCACGCTGTTTGCGCTGCATCAGCAACTGATTTCCGGGCAGGCGAGCCGGCCGTCGTGGGACTACAAGCAGGGGCGTGTCCACGATTCGGCAGCGACCGCGAGTATCGATCAGGGCGAAGCCGGCAACGACCTTGCGAACCTGCTGACGGACGTGGCGATCGACATTCCGCATGTCGGCGATTCGTGGGACGATCACGATCGCATTACGCGCGACCGGATGCTCGCGCATCAATTCGACGCCGAGCGCTACGACGGCGTAAGCAGTGTGCGGGATATGCCGGTCGGCCACTGGTTCACGCTGACCGGCGATGTCGATCTCGACATGCAGCCGGCCGAGAAACGGCAGTTCATGATCACGTCGGTGCATCACGAGGTCTGGAACAATCTGCCGAAGGGCTTGACGGGGCGCGTCCACGCGTTATTTGCCGCGAGCCGCAATCTGACGCAGGCTGCACCCGCATTGCCGGCCGCGCTCGAGGCGGAATCGGATACCCGCTACGAGAACGCGTTCACCTGCGTGCGGCGCGGCGTTCCGCTCACGCCCGCGTACGATCCGAAGATCGACCTGCCGCCCGTCCATCTGCTCACGGGCGTGATTGTGACGCGCAGCGGCGAGGAAGTCGTGTGCGACGAACTTGGCCGGGTCTACGTGCAGATACAGGGGCTCGATGCGGGCGATCACGCGCATGCGCAGGGCGCAGGCACCAACGGCAATATGGGCGACAGCGCCCCGATCCGGGTGGCATCCAGTTTGGCCGGGGCGGGCTTCGGCGTAACGTTCTTGCCGCGCGCCGGCATGGAGGTTCTGCTGGGCTGTATCGCGGGCGATCCCGACCGTTTGGTGATCCTCTGTGTGCTCGGAAACGGCGTGAACACGCCCGCGACGTTCACTCATACCGGCTCGCTGCCGGGCAACCGTTTCGTGTCGGGAATCAAGACGCAGGAAATCAAGGGCCGGAAATATAACCAGCTCCGTCTCGACGATACGCCGCAGCAGATAAGTGCTCAACTTGCGAGCGAACACGCGCATACGCAATTGAATTTGGGTTATCTGACCCAGCCGCGCAACAACGGCGTCGGACAGGATCGCGGCGAAGGCGCGGAACTGCGCACGGACGCGGCCGCGGCGCTGCGGGCGGCGCAGGGCATTCTGCTGACGACCTATGCGCGCTCGCAGGCGAGCGGCGGCCAGCTCGATCGCGATGAATTGCTGCAATTGCTCGGCGAGTGCACCGAGCTCTTCAAGTCACTCGGCGACTACGCGGGGCAGCATGGCGGGCAGGCGGCAGATACGGCAGGGCAGACCGCCGTCGCGCAGGCGTTCAAGGGTTGGACGCCGGGGAGCGGTGCATCGGAATCCGGCAGTGCCACAGGCGGTTCGCAGGCGCTGATGGCGTTCGGGGCGCAGGCCGGGTCGGTGAACGTGACGCCGAAGACGCACGTAACGTATGCGGGCGAGAACATCGATCAGGTCGCGCAGCAGCATCTTCAGTTGATGAGCGGTCAGCGCTTTAATGCGACGGCCGGACAGGGAATGCAGTTGTTCGCGCGCGGCACTGGCGTACAGGCCGTGGCCGGTGAGGGGCCGATGTTGCTGCAGGCGCAGGCCGACACCCTGACGGCGAATGCTCAGAAGGGCGTCAAGATCGCGACGAATGAGAACGAGGTGCTTGTCACCGCACCGACGATCCGGTTCGTTGCCGAAGACGGCAGTTATATCAAGATCGGCGGTGGCGTGACGCTCGGCACGAACGGTGACATCAAGTTGCTGTCGGCGTCGCACCAGTGGGGCGGGCCGTCGACGGAGCAGGCTTCGAAAACATCCTTCACGAACCAGCCGACCGACCAGCAGTTCCGTTTGCACTTCCCTGGGCATACGCCGGAAACGCCGGCGCTGGCGGCTAACCAGCAATATCGCATCGCGCTCAACGACGGTCGGATCATCGAAGGGAAGTCGGATGCCAGTGGGCTGACGGATCTGGTGAAGGACGACGTGATGCGCATCGCCAAGATCGATATCTTGAAGCCGTCGCTCTGAAACGACAGGGGAGAATTCTGTGGCCGAGACCAACAACGACTATCGTGTGCATGCGCAGGGCGCTGGCGTCACGATTTCGGATCGACCGGATGCTCGCAACGTGCAGCTGCCGGGTGATCTGCCGGGCATCGTGATCTTTATTCACGGGGTGAACGATCCGGGTGCCGTGTATTCCGTTGTCGAGCAAGGGCTGTGTCAAGGGCTCAATGAGCGCTTGTCACGGACCGATTTGAAAGAGGGTAGCTACGGCGCCCTTTATCAACGAGCAAAGACTCAAAACAATCCGAGCAAGCGGCAAGCGGAGATTTTGTCCGATCCTGATATGTATCTATATCAGCGTGCCGAACTTCCCAATATCACGAAAAGTTTTTTTATTCCGTTCTATTGGGGGTTGCGTGCCGACAATCGGGATATTGCCAAATTGAATAACCCCGGCATCATCAAGAGTCGGGTGGCAGACGATCGCGGCAACCTTATGACACGTGGCCAGTATCAGGATGTCAACGGAAATCGGCTCGATGCACACTTTGCAAAGGCCGGCGGATTCTTTGCCAACGCAACCAACAACATCCCGCAGATGTACGGTCGAGGTTTCGAGCCGGACTTGAAAACGCGCCTTGTGATGCGCAACGCAGTGGCTGGGAACAGCGTGTTCGCGGGCAAAGCGCCTGATCGGCGCTATTTCGTACTGGCAGCGACGCGACTGGCGAACCTCATCAAGACGATTCGCACAATCCAGCCGAAGGCGTTGGCCTCTGAGCATGGCATAGACCCTCGGCATGAAACCATTACAGTGTTGGGCCACAGTCAGGGGACGATCATTACCCTGCTGGCACAGGCGATTCTTAAGCAACAGGGGCAGCGTTGCGTTGATTGCATCATCATGGTGGACACACCCTACAGCCTCTACGCAACGGAAGACGACGGCAACCAGACCGGCCACGGAAAGCTGAAAACGCTGATCGATATCGTCAATGTGGTTACGAGCGAGCCGCATACCGTTCCCGATCTGGCAGACCTGCTGATCACTGCGGAGCAATCAAGTGGTCGAGCAGGCGCGAACTGGAGCAAGACCTGCGGAAAGCGACTGGACAAGAACGGTAAGAACTGGGTTACGTTCGACGAGCGAGACAATCGCGGCAAGGTGTATCTGTACTTTTGCCCTGAAGATACGGTGGTAGGGCTTAAGAAAGTGCGCGGGATCGGAACGTTTGGTGTGCCTGATGAAGTGCCTGCTGATGGAGCTGCCGCCAAACATGGTAAGACCATGCAGGCCATGACGGCCCTTGCGCCCAAGCGTTTCCACCAGCGCATGTGGACGCGGATGGAGCGCGATGATAACGGCAATGGCAAGTTCAAGAAGGTGCTGGTCGGCACATCACCTGCGCGGGTGCCCGTGCGCGACCGGTTCGAGCGACTTACACCTGGACCTGACACGGATGGAACCATGTTGGGCACGGTGCTTGAATCGAGCAAGAATGCTGCTCTGCAGGCGTCATTTACTCGTAACGATATCCGTTTTATTAACGGTGAGGAACTGAAGCCGCCGTGCGAACCCGACTTGTACGGTGGCGAAATCAAGAAAGGTGGTCCACGTCCCGGCCACGCCGACGTGGCCGGGATGATGACGCCAGACGATGTCACGAAGGATGTTTCGTTGGGCAATCAATACGCGTCATTCAAATGGATTACCGTCGAGACGACGCGTAATCCGCTGGCTAGCATCGAGTCTTACAAGACTGCTTTCAATCAGGGCAAGGCGATCGACGGTCAGTCGCAGAATTGGCGGGTGGTCCCGGACACATCTGCGACCTCAATGATCAAGAACGCATTGCTTCCGATCGTTCCGCCGCAGTATCTCATTCAACGAGAGCAAACCCCGAATGAAGCTCGTCTGGACATGCAGCAGAATCCGGACGCTCGAGAACCCAACAATTACCATTCGGGTGTGCTGCACAGCACGGAGAATCATCGGTGGGTGACCGCGATGGACGTCGCGATTGGTCAGGCCATCACGCTCGATGATCCGGTTTGGCGCGAATTGCTGATCCTGATGGCGGACTGGAAAATGGTTCCGGCGTCACTCGCCAAGATTAAAAAAAATGCAAATTATGATCGTCTTGATTCCAAGATGCAGGATTTTATTCAAGCCTGTTCCGACTATTATATGTACGGGACTTTTCCTGATGCGCACGTGTCTTCGACTCCGCCGCCATTGGTAACCAGTGAATTGACATCAGCGGCCATCGCTGCACAAGAGAAGGCTCAGGCCGAGTACTACAAACAAGAGGCGCAGAAAGCCCAGATGATGTATGGGAATAAGACGCTCGGGGAAGTATTCCAGGGGATGCCGCGATGATCGCGAGACCGCGAATTTGGCCGTATGCTGCCGCGTTTTTTGTGGTGGCGATAATCTGGACTATCTTTGTGATGGCGCGACACTACAGTTATTGGCAAACGACAGGGCAGGAGATGCCGCAAATGGGAAGTAGCATTCGGAATGGCGTGCTAGTGATCTTGGCTTTGATCGCCTTGGCGTACGCCGCGAGCGTCGCGTGGTTGCATCGATCTCCGGTGGCGACTGCTGGCACATCCGACCGTCCGGTTCCGGGCAATCAAGAGAGCAGTGCAGTCGTAGCGCACGGCTTCAACGGCTCTTCCACGATGTTGTCACAGGCCGGACAAAAGTACGTGCTTGAGGTTCGTGGAATGGGGATCGTGGTTGGTGAATATGCCGACGAGGAAATCTGGCGCGAGATCGAAAAAAAGGCTGACAACCACGCATCGTATGTATCGGCAAATCCGGAAGACTATCCGGATAGTGACGATATCCGGATGGCTGATCTTGGTGTGTCAACTACTTTGTCATTCAAGGAAGGCGGTCGTCATGCCGTCGAATACTGGCCGGTGCCAACCATTGTCTGGGGACCACCAAAAGACAAGCGGAATGATTTTCGTGCGGCAAAGAATATTGCTGATGGCAGGCAAAAAGCGAGTCTTGGTGTGACGCTTTTCCTGTGGGAGGCGGACGCTAATACTAGCGATGGCGCGGCAATGATCGAGAAGCTGTTCGCGTTTTTCGACTCGCATCCAGACGTACCGGCTGCCTTGGTGGTCAGTCAGGACGGGTCGATGCTGCGCTCGCTTCTTGTTGCGCCTGGTAGTGGCGGAACATCTCGCGCGGGACACATCATTCCCGAACTGCCGGATAGTATGGGCGCCATCCTCGTGTCCCGTTCGGATCGAGTGGACAAACTTATTCGTCCGTACGCCGTCGAGCAGACTGCGCAGATCGATCGGAACAGTACCGAATACGACATCATCAAGCTGTGGAATTTCTTTTGGGAGCAGAACGACGGCCGCGGCCCTGACAGCTTCACAGCGCATTACATCGAGCAGGAAAAGCAGGCTGGCGTTCTGTATCCGGGAGCGATTGGCGTGATGTCGTCTACGTGGTGGCAGGCGAAATTGCCGGCGTTCTGGAAAACCATCGACAACAAAGGGCCGGGTCAGTTCACGCCAACGCCGTATATTCCAGTGCGCTGGACGACGTGGCAGGTCAAGCAATTCGACGATGCACCTTTGCTCGGATATCTCCATCGTCCGGTTGATGTAAAGCTGACCGACGATCACGGACAACCGCTCAAGACTGTGGCTCAGGCGGCAGCGCTAAAAGCGGGGTGGGAGCAGGCCGTCGCAACGTTGCCAGGCGGGAAGGAGCCGAAACGCGTGTTTTACGATACGACTGGCGATCGCCTATGGGCTGTCCCATTGAATCAGGCGCTCGCGCAAGCAGGCGCGGCTGCCCCGAGCCTGAGCGACGTCAAGGATGGTTACGATATCGGTGCTCGCATTGGCAACACCGGTGTGAGTTCGCCACTTGTACAGATCGGTTTGGGACTGATTGCAGGCTATCAGGATGGCGGAGCGAGTGCGACCGTCAACCGGCGCCCTAATGGTACAGCGAGCATCATCATGGTTAGCCCGCCCGACGCGACGAGTAAAGCAGCGTGGGCTCAAGCGAACAACGGCGCGAATCCGTTCAAATGATGGCTATATCGTGAACTCCATGAAAGAGCGCGACCGTCAGATCCAATCCACAAATGCGAAACCTGACGACGTTCGGGAATGGATGCTGCCTTCGCCAGTGCGTTCTGTCTTGTTTATGGCGACCTTCCTCGGCTTTGGGATTTTGGAGTTTGCGCGGGGTTGATTCATGGCATGGCCGGTGCCAACGGTGCAGATTGGTGGTGGGTATGGACCTTTCGAAGCACGGCGTTGTTGCTTGTGCTTCGCTGCGTGCATGCCTTTATCACATCGCCTTGGGAAATGCGCGGTCCTGGATGCCGAGGCTATGTAATCAACAGCGTTGCACTGATGGCGGGCATAGTTTTCCTCGTCTGGACGGGACCGGAAGTAGTCGCGGCGGCGTTCGATTCTCGGCATGGTTTTGAGTAACTTCGGAGAGTAAGTCGATGAGAGGCGTGATTCGAGTGGGCGATTCGACGGATCATGGTTGTCAGGTTGTCAAGACTGGTAGCGAACGATCCGTGGTGATGGGGCGCGCAGTTGCTCGGGTCGGCGATCGCTGTACTTGTCAGTCGGGGCTTGGCGAATGCGAAATTCTTGAAGGTGATGAGCATGTTCAGATTGACGGACGGGCGGTTGCCTTCGACGGTCACAGGACGTCATGTGGGGGCGTTTTGATTTCATCGATGCCGACATCTGGTCGAATTTAGGCTGCTGTATTGAGGAGGTCATCCGACTCGCGGTGAGCAAAGGAGCTTTGTCGGCAGAGTCGATTGATGATGGTGAGTAGAGAAACAGAATCTGGCATGTAAGGATGCGGAGGTTGAGCGCCGAGGTAGGTCTCGCGTGGATCCGTTGGGCGCTTGCAGATGCAGACCTAGCGGTGCTGTTGGTCAACTGCTTTACCTGCAAAAAATGTGAATAGGTCTCCTATGATTAATCCCTCAGATTTGGAGAGTGCTGGTTCTGGACCTTCATATGGTGCAATCAAGCTTGCGATTGCCACCCTCATTGGATTGTGGCTTCCGTGGATTGGGTTCGCGTACTGGTACGTGGAGGTCGGCGGATTTCACAGCGGAATTTTCGTATCGGGCACCATGGAGTTTCTTGGATTCATGCTCGCCACGTGGGTGGTGACGCCACTCTTTACGTTGATTTACATCGTCTATGCGAGACGCTCGGTGCTTCGCAACGCATATGATCAAGCAATGTTTATCATTGAGTCGTTGGTTCTGGTTGGGATGTGGGCGTTCATAGGAATGCCATTCATCGGCCATTAGATCGAAACGCGTGCTTCTTCGCCGACGGCCTCGGTCGGATTCTAGTGGGCTCGATCTCCATCGTGTTTGGGGTTGCCGACGTGGCAGTTTTCAAACGAATTTTAATATTCAGGGATCTGTCTCCCGGGGCGATGCGGCTTCGAACGCGCGCAGATTCGTCACGTAGGTGCGTATGAAGCTCAGAAATGGTTGGCTCTTCGTTGGCATCCCTTTGGCGCTCTATTTCCTGATGTGGGAACACGCGGGGCCTTGGGTCTTTCCCCGGCACCTGACGTTACGGGTAGTCGCGGGAGAAGGACACCCTTTATCTGGAGCAGATGTCAAGGTCTACCAAACGACATGGCGGATGCCGTGCATCTCGTCATTCGGATTGTCTGGGGCCTCCTGCAATCAATATGATTCGACTGCCTTCGATGGTACGCTCGATCGACATGGAGAAGCGCGCATCTGGGCGACCACGGCTGTGGCGTTCAATGGTGAGCCCTATATCGTGTGTATCGAAGGCAAAGAGTACGAAGCCGATTTCGCGGTTGCGGAGTGGCCAACTGACCCCGCCGTCTCAGTCGTAACGTTGGACTACAAGGACATGCGACTTGTTCGCGAGCAGTGCTCGCCTTTCACCAAGAAACAGCCCACGCCTGAGTGGTGGAACGGCTAGTCTCGGCGCTATAGCGGCCGACCGTTCCAGAAATTGCTGGCGTATGTTTCAAGCGTAGCTTTGAGATCAACGCCCTGTTAGATACGGCGCAGGCACTGCTGCATCATTGGGCGCTGCAAGTTGCTTTGCAACCGAATAGCGGGATCGATCCCCGGAAGCACGAAAGCCCGCATCGAGCAGGCTTTTTTGTGTGCTACAAATTTGCTACAGCAAGGGGCTGGAACCTTGTTGGAAAAGCCCCGCGCTTATCATTCCATCCCCTGAACTACGGGGAGCGGATAGGATTCGCCAAACGGAAACAAGCTTCGAATCGGAATCGCTTTATCGAGCTTGTCCGGCCGCTCGATTCGATCTTACTTCGATGCGATTCGAGCGCGCCGCCCGTCGGTCGACGCATGGCGAGGGCAGAGTATAGCAAAGACGTTTTGCGCAACGTCCGCCTTCGCGTCGCGGCGACCGGATCGCCGGCCTCGGAATCGCCTGCCTCAGAACTCCACGACGACGAAATCTTCCTTGCCGACATCGCACAGCGGGCAGCGCCAGCCGTCCGGAATGTCGGCGAAGCGGGTGCCGGCCGCGATGCCTTCGTCGGGCAAACCTTCTGCTTCGTTATAGACCCAGCCGCAAATCAGGCAGACCCAGCTCTTGTATTCGACCACTTCGCTCATGTTGCGCTCTTGAGGAACCATTGCAATCGGCGTCGCCCGATCGCGCGAACGCGGCACATCGAGCGGCGAAAGGCGCAATGGTACCGGATTTGTCGCGTCCGCCCGCTTTCCCGCGCCCCCGCCGCCCGCTCCAAACCCACAACCCACGACGCGCCGCCCGCTCGCAGTGTATGCTTCGATGGCCTTTCAACCCAAAAGGAGAGAGCGATGTTCTACAACAAATGGCTGGCCGGCGTGTTCGCCGCGGCCGCGCTTTTCGCGTCCGCCTCGGCGCACGCGGAAGCGAGGGTGTACTTCGTCGAGCCGACCGACGGCGCGTCCGTCACGAACCCCGTCCACGTGAAATTCGGTCTCGAAGGCGACATCGTGCTTCGGCCCGCGGGCGACATGACGCCCCACACCGGCCATCACCACCTGCTGATCGACGGCAAGCCGGTGGCGAGGGGCGACGTGATTCCCGCCAACGATCACTCGCTGCATTTCGGCAAGCCCCAGACCGAGACGGATGTGAGGCTGCCGCCCGGTCAGCACACGCTGACGCTGCAGTTCGGCGATGGCGCGCACCGCTCGTACGGCCCGGAGATGAGCCGGACCATTACGGTCAACGTCAAGTAGGTCATTGGGCTGGCGAGGACCGCGCAAGGTTCCCGCCAGCCCGCGCCGCCGGCCGTCTCGCGCGGGCCCGGCGTCTCGTGTTTCGCGTCAGGCCATTGTGCCGTATCGGCGTCGTGCGCCGCCCCCGGTACAATGAGCGCTTCCGTTTTTTTCTCCGCCGTCTTCCCCATGTCGCTTTATTCCATCACCGGCGCGCAACTCGCGTTCGGCCACGTCGCGCTGCTCGATCACGCGGATTTCTCGCTCGAAGCCGGCGAGCGCGTCGGGCTCATCGGCCGCAACGGCGCCGGCAAGTCGTCGCTGCTCAAGATCGTCGCCGACCTGGCGAAGCCCGACGACGGGCTCGTCACGCGGCAGCAGAATCTCGTGACGGTCTACGTGCCGCAGGAGCCGGAATTCGTTGCCGGGCAGACGGTGTTCGATGCCGTCGCGTCGGGGCTGACCGGCACGCGCGCGCTGCTCGCCGAATACGACGAGACCGCGCACCGGCTCGCGGATACGCCCGAAGGCGCCGAGCACGACGCGCTGCTCGCGCGGATGAACGCGCTGCAATCGTCGCTCGACGCGGCGGACGCATGGAACTGGCGCACGCGCGTCGCCACGACGCTCGCGCAGATCGGGCTCGACGGCGACTCGAAGATCGATGCGCTGTCGGGCGGGATGCAGAAGCGCGTGGCGCTCGCGCGCGCGCTCGTCGTGCAGCCGGACGTGCTGCTCCTCGACGAGCCGACCAACCATCTCGATTTCGACGGCATCCGGTGGCTCGAGGAACTGCTCGTCTCGCAGCGCGCGGGCCTCTTCTTCATCACGCACGACCGCGCGTTCCTCGATCGCGTCGCAACGCGCATCGTCGAGCTCGACCGCGGCCGCCTGCTGTCGTATCCGGGCAACTTCTCCGCGTATCAGACGCGCAAGGCGCAGCAGCTCGAAGTCGAGCGCGTCGAGAACGAGAAGTTCGACAAGCTGCTCGCGCAGGAGGAGGTGTGGATCCGCAAGGGCGTCGAGGCGCGGCGCACGCGAAGCGTCGGCCGCGTCGCGCGGCTCGAGCAGATGCGCCGCGAGCGCGCGGAGCGCCGCAACGCGCAGGGCAACGTGAGGCTCGACGTCGCGCAGGGCGAGAAGTCGGGCCGGATCGTCGCGGAGCTGACCGACGTGACGAAGCGCTATGGCGAGCGCACGGTCGTCGACCGCTTCTCGACGACCGTGATGCGCGGCGACAAGATCGGCTTCATCGGCCCGAACGGCGCGGGCAAGACGACGCTGCTCAAGCTGATCCTCGGCGAGCTGAAGCCCGATGCGGGCACGGTGCGCACCGGCACGAACCTGCAGGTCGCGTACTTCGACCAGATGCGCGCGCAGCTCGATCCGGAAAAAAGCCTCGGCGACACGATCAGCCCCGGCAGCGAATGGGTCGAGATCGGCGGCGTGCGCAAGCACGTGATGAGCTACCTCGGCGACTTCCTGTTCGCGCCCGAGCGCGCGCGCTCGCCCGTCAAGTCGCTGTCGGGCGGCGAGCGCAACCGGCTGCTGCTCGCGCGCCTGTTCGCGCGGCCGGCGAACGTGCTCGTGCTCGACGAGCCGACCAACGACCTCGACATCCCGACGCTCGAGCTGCTCGAAGAATTGCTGACCGACTACGACGGCACGGTGCTGCTCGTCAGCCACGACCGCGCGTTTCTCGACAATGTCGTCACGTCGGTGATCGCGTCGGAGGGCAACGGCCGGTGGCACGAATACGTCGGCGGCTTCACCGACTGGCAGATCCAGCGCGAGCGCGCGCAGCGGATCGCGGACGAGGAGGCGGCCAAGCGCGCGGCGAAGGAGCCCGCGAGCGCGGCGGACGATGCGCCGAAGGGCGCGGCGGGCCGCAACGCGCAGCGCACGGTCAAGCTGTCGTTCAACGAGCAGCGCGAGCTCGACGCGCTGCCTGAGCGGATCGCGGCGCTCGAGGCCGAGCAGAAGGCAATTTCCGCGCAGCTCGAGGACGGCTCGATCTTCTCGAAGGACGCGCAGGAGGGCGCGCGCCTGACCGAGCGCTTCGCGGCGCTCGACGACGAGCTGCTCGCGGCGCTGGAGCGCTGGGAGGCGCTCGAAGCGAAACGCAAGCCTTCATGAGCCCGCCGTTGCGGAACCAGTAAAATACGCCGCGTTCCGGGCGGCGTGCCGCGCAGCCGTCGCGCGCGGCGCGCCGCCCACTTTCGAAGCAGTGCGAGCACGCCATTGTTTCGACTCGGATTTTTATCGAATTCAACGTTTTGTCCACGACGTTATCCACACGAGCTGGGGATAACGTCAAGGTGAATGACGAACCTGAGCTTCTATGTCCACGAAAAAGCCCGCAGCGGCCTATAGCGAAGCATCGATCAAGGTGCTGAAGGGCCTCGAGCCCGTCAAGCAGCGGCCCGGCATGTACACGCGCACCGAGAATCCGCTGCACATCATCCAGGAAGTGATCGACAACGCGTCCGACGAGGCGTTGGGCGGCTTCGGCAGGCAGATCACGGTCACGCTGCACCCCGACCAGTCGGTGTCTGTCGAGGACGACGGGCGCGGCATCCCGTTCGGGCTGCATCCGGAGGAGAAGGTGCCCGTCGTCGAGATCGTGTTCACGCGGCTGCACGCCGGCGGCAAGTTCGACAAGGCGAAGGGCGGCGCGTACACGTTCTCGGGCGGCCTGCACGGCGTCGGCGTGTCGGTGACGAACGCGCTCGCGACGCGCCTCGACGTGACCGTCTGGCGCGACGGCAAGATCGCGCAGCTCGGCTTCGCCGACGGCGACGTCGTCAAGCCGCTCGCGACGCAAGGCGCGGGCCGCGGCGAGAAGAAATCCGGCACGCGCGTGACCGTGTGGCCGAATCCGAAATACTTCGATTCGCCGAACCTGCCGCTCGGAGAACTGCAGCGGCTGCTGCGCTCGAAGGCGGTGCTGCTGCCGGGCGTCGAGGTCGTGCTCGTCAACGAGAAGACGGGCGAGCGGCAGAGCTGGAAATACGACGACGGCCTGCGCGGCTACCTGCTCGACGAGATGAATGGCAGCGAGCTCCTGATCCCGCTCTTCGAGGGCGAGCGCTTTGCCGATTCGCGCACGGGCGACGACACGTTCGCCGAGGGCGAGGGCGCGTCGTGGGTCGTCGCGTGGAGCGAGGAAGGCTCGCTCGCGCGCGAGTCGTACGTGAACCTGATTCCGACGCCCGCGGGCGGCACGCACGAATCCGGCCTGCGCGACGGCCTCTATCAGGCGGTGAAGAGCTTCGTCGAGCTGCACAACCTGCAGCCGAAGGGCGTGAAGCTGCTCGCGGAGGACGTGTTCGCGCGCGTGTCTTTCGTGCTGTCGGCGAAGGTGCTCGATCCGCAGTTCCAGGGGCAGATCAAGGAGCGCCTGAACAGCCGCGACGCTGTGAAGCTCGTGTCGTCGTTCACGCGCCCGGCGCTCGAGCTGTGGCTCAACCAGCACGTCGAGCACGGCAAGAAGCTCGCCGAGCTCGTGATCAAGCAGGCACAGGCGCGCACGCGCGCGGGCCAGAAGATCGAGAAGAAGAAGAGCTCCGGCGTCGCGGTGCTGCCCGGCAAGCTGACCGACTGCGAGACCGAGGACATCGCGCGCAACGAGCTGTTCCTCGTCGAGGGCGATTCGGCGGGCGGCTCCGCGAAGATGGGCCGCGACAAGGAATACCAGGCGATCCTGCCGCTGCGCGGCAAGGTGCTCAACACGTGGGAGACCGAGCGCGACCGCCTGTTCGCGAACAACGAGGTGCACGACATCTCGGTGGCGATCGGCGTCGATCCGCACGGCCCGGACGACAGCGTGGACGTGTCGAACCTGCGCTACGGCAAGATCTGCATCCTGTCGGATGCGGACGTCGACGGCGCGCACATCCAGGTGCTGCTGCTCACGCTGTTCTTCAAGCATTTCCCGCAACTGATCGAGCGCGGCCACGTGTTCGTCGCGCGGCCGCCGCTCTTCCGGGTCGACGCGCCCGCGCGCGGCAAGAAGCCCGCGCAGAAGCTCTACGCGCTCGACGACGGCGAGCTCGAGGCGATCCTCGACAAGCTGCGCAATGACGGCGTGCGCGAATCGCAATGGACCATCAGCCGCTTCAAGGGCCTGGGCGAAATGAGCGCCGAGCAATTGTGGGACACGACGATGAACCCCGACACGCGCCGCCTGATGCCCGTCGCGCTCGGCGAGCTCGACTTCGAGGCGACGGTCGCGCGGATGACGATGCTGATGGGCAAGGGCGAAGCCGCCGCGCGCCGCAACTGGCTCGAGGAAAAGGGCAACGAAGTCGAAGCGGATATCTGAGCGCAGCCGGGCGCGCGCCCGGCTACGCACGCATCGCATATACGGACACGAAATCTAGATGGACGACAACACTCCCGATCTTTTCGCCGAGCCGGCGGCGCCCGAGGGCGATTTCCTGACGCTCGGCCGCTACGCGGAGCGCCAGTATCTCGACTACGCGGTGAGCGTCGTCAAGGGGCGCGCGCTGCCCGACGTCAGCGACGGCCAGAAGCCCGTGCAGCGCCGGATTCTCTACGCGATGAACGAGATGGGCCTCGGCGACAACGCGAAGCCCGTGAAGTCCGCGCGCGTCGTCGGCGACGTGCTCGGCAAGTACCACCCGCACGGCGACCAGTCCGCGTACGACGCGCTCGTGCGTCTCGCGCAGGACTTTTCGATGCGCTATCCGCTGATCGACGGCCAGGGCAACTTCGGCTCGCGCGACGGCGACGGCGCGGCGGCGATGCGTTACACCGAAGCGCGTCTCACGCCGATCGCGAAGCTGCTCCTCGACGAGATCGACGAGGGCACCGTCGACTTCATGCCGAACTACGACGGCTCGTTCGACGAGCCGAAGCTCTTGCCGGGCCGGCTGCCGTTCGTGCTGCTGAACGGTGCGTCGGGGATCGCGGTCGGTCTCGCGACCGAGATCCCGTCGCACAACCTGCGCGAAGTCGCGGCCGCCGCGGTCGCGCTGATCCGCCATCCTGCGTTGCCGCACGCGGAGCTGATGCAGCTCGTGCCGGGGCCGGACTTCCCGGGCGGCGGCCAGATCATCTCGAGCGACGCGGAGATTTCCGCCGCGTACGAAACCGGCCGCGGCAGCCTGAAGGTGCGCGCGCGCTGGAAGATCGAGGATCTCGCTCGCGGCCAGTGGCAGCTCGTCGTCACCGAATTGCCGCCGAACACGTCGTGCCAGAAGGTGCTCGAGGAGATCGAGGAGCTGACGAACCCGAAGCTCAAGGCGGGCAAGAAGACGCTCACGCAGGAGCAGATCAACACGAAGAAGGCGATGCTCGACCTGCTCGACGCGGTGCGCGACGAATCGGGCAAGGACGCGCCCGTGCGGCTCGTGTTCGAGCCGAAGACGCGCACGATCGACCAGACCGAATTCGTCAATTCGCTGCTCGCGCACACGAGCCTCGAATCGAACGCGGCGCTCAATCTCGTGATGATCGGCGAGGACGGGCGGCCCGCGCAGAAGGGGCTCGCGTCGATCCTCGGCGAATGGGTGCGGTTCCGCCAGGCCACCGTCACGCGGCGCTGCCGTCACCGGCTCGGCAAGGTCAACGACCGGATCCACATCCTCGAAGGGCGGATGATCGTCTTTTTGAACATCGACGAGGTGATCCGCATCATCCGCGAGTCGGACGAGCCGAAGGCCGCGCTCATCAGCGCGTTCGGCCTCACCGAGCGGCAGGCCGACGACATTCTCGAAATCCGGCTGCGCCAGTTGGCGCGGCTCGAGAAGATCAAGATCGAGAAGGAGCTGGAGGAGCTGCGCGCGGAGAAGGCGAAGCTCGAAGAGCTGCTCGCGAACGAAAGCGCGATGAAGCGGCTGATGATCAAGGAGATCGAGACCGATGCGAAGCAGTACGGCGACGAGCGCCGCACGCTGATCCAGCAGGAAAAGCGCGCGACGTTCGAGGCGAAGGTGGTCGACGAGCCGGTGACGGTCGTGGTGTCGCAGAAGGGCTGGGTGCGCGCGCTGAAGGGCCACGGACTCGATCCGGCGAGCTTCTCGTTCAAGGCGGGCGACGGCCTGTATGCGGCGTTCCAGTGCCGCACGCCCGACACGCTGATCGCGTGGGGCAGCACGGGCCGCGTGTATTCGGTGTCCGTCCAGGTGCTGCCGGGCGGGCGCGGCGACGGCGTGCCCGTCACGTCGCTGATCGAGCTCGAGTCGGGCTCGCATCTGCTGCACTACTTCGCGGCGCCCGCCGAGCAGCCGCTCTTGCTCGCGTCGAGCAACGGCTTCGGCTTCGTCGCGAAGGTGGGCGACATGGTGAGCCGCGTGAAGGCGGGCAAATCGTTCATGACGATCGATGCGGGCGCGGCGCCGCTCGCGCCGATGCCGGTGCTGCCGGATGCCGCGCAGGTCGCATGCCTGTCGAGCGGCGGGCGCCTGCTCGTGTTCGGCATGGACGAGATGAAGACGCTTTCGGGCGGCGGGCGCGGCGTGATCCTGATGGCGCTCGACGCGAAGGAGACGCTCGTGCAGGCGCTCGCGATCAATGCGGCGGGCGTCGTGCTGACGGGCGCGGGCCGCGGCGGCAAGGCGCAGGAAGAGGCGCTCGCGGGGCGCGCGCTCGAACCGCACGTCGGCAAGCGGGCGCGCAAGGGCCGCGCGCCGGATACCCGGCTGAAGGTGAGCGGGCTGCGTCCGGTGCTCGACTGAGCTTTGCCGGGCTCGCCGGGCCCCGCTGACGGGCGTGAGCGGGCGGCCCGAACGGGCTGCCCGGCCGCGCGGACGTCGGGGCGCGCGGCGCGGCGGCGGGGCCTTTTTCGCGATGCGCGCGCGTCGGGAAGCGAGTGCCGGCGCTGGCGTTCGGAATTTTCCGGACGCAGGCGATTCGGCGATTCGTCGATCCGCGGTTCGAGCGCCGTTCGTCGAATCGCTGGCATCGGCTGAGTTTGTGGTTCGCAGCAGTGACGAGTACGTTGCGGCGAACGGCGAACCGCCACTGGTCTTCGTTCGTTATCCTTTTCGAACGAGCGGGGCGAGGGCAATGCGTGCTGCGCGCCGACACCTGCTTACACGCGCATCGCCCGGCATGCGAACCATGCGCATCGCCGGCGCGCCAGGCGCTGGCGGGCATCCCCCACAAAACATGACCCGCGGACATTGCGCTGAACCGCTGCGCGCCGCGGCTGTCGAACGCGCTCAACGTCTCGCGCGCCGTGCGTTCCAGCAGCGCATCGGTCATTCGAAAACCATGAAGGAACCCCACCATGTCCCACGCTATCGCCGTTGCCTTGTTTCTCCATCTGCTGGCGGTTGCCGTGTGGGTCGGCGGCATGGTGTTCGCGAAATTCTGCCTGCGTCCCGCGCTGTCGGACCTGTCGCCGCAACTGCGCCTGCCGCTCGTCGAAGCCGTGTTCGGCCGCTTCTTCAACTGGGTCGCGGGTTCGGTGCTCGTGATCCTGCTCACGGGCGGCTTCCTCCTCACGCAATTCGGCGGCGCGCATGCGACGTGGCCGCTGCACGCGATGGCGGGGCTCGGCGTCGTGATGATGCTGGTCTACGGGCATATCCGCTTCGCGCTGTTTCCGCGCATCCGCCGCGCGGTGCAGGCGCAGAACTGGCCGGACGGCGCGCGCGCGGTCAATGCGGTGCGCCTGCTCGTGATCGTCAACCTCGTGCTCGGCGTCGTGACGATCGGCGCGGCCGTGCTGTCGCGCGGCTTCTGACGTTCGCGCGGACGCACGCGCCGCACGCCGCCGATCTTGCCCCCGGTCGCAACTGCAATCGCTGCCACGCGCGTCTCGCGGCGCGCATCATGCGGCAAGCATCGTCTCCAGCAGCCATGAGCCGGCCGGCCCGAGCGGCCGGCCGCGCGACCACACCGCATCCACCGGCACGCGCCGCGGCCAGCCGCGCGCATTGAGCTCGACGAGCCGCTCGCGCGCGAAGTGCTCGACCATCCAGCGCGGCAGCTCCGCCCAGCCGAAGCCCGCCACCGCCATTTCCAGCAACTGCAGATAGCTCGGCGCCAGCCAGCACCGCCGGCCCGCGACGAGCCCCGTTTCGATCCGCTCGCCGCGCGGCGCGACGTAGGTATTGAGGCGCAGCTCGCGCGCGTCGTGCAGCGCGGCGAGCGGCACGTCGGCGCTGCCGTGCGCGGCGAGCGGGTGCTGCGGGCCGACGTAGAGCCCGATTTCCGAGCGCTCGGCGACCGTCGCCGCGCCGATGTCGGGCGGGTAGGTGCTGCGCGCCGCCATCAGCCCGAGCTGCGCGCGGCCTTGCTGGATCAGGTCGAGCACGTCGTCGTGCTCGGCGATCTGGCATTCGAATTCGAGCGTCGGAAAGCGGCGGTCGAGCGCCGCGAGCGTTTCCTCGTACCGGCTCGATTGATAGGTGTCCGACACGACGAGCGTGAGGCGTGCCTCCTCGCCGCCCGCGAGACGCGCGGCGACCTGATCGATCGCCTCGCTCGCCTCGAGCACGCGCTGGACTTCGGGCAACAGCGCGCGGGCGGCGTCGGTCAGCGTCGGCTGGCGCGTCGAGCGGTCGAACAGCGTGACGCCGAGATCGATCTCGAGGTTCGCGATCGCTTCGCTGACCGTCGATTGGCGCTTGCCGAGCTTGCGCGCGGCGGCCGAGAACGAACCGAGGTTCGCGGCCTCGGCGAACGCGAGCAGCGCTTCCGGAGAGTGGCGCATCGCGAGTGCTCCTTCTCTATATCGGAAAAACCGATCATATCAAACTGGATGCTTACGGTTAATCCGATGAAAATGGGGCTCTTTCGTCCACTGATGGAGCTGAACATGCAAATGCAAATGGCCAAACTCGTTCCGAGGAAGACGCTGACCGAGCGCCTCGTGCACGCGCTCACGTTCGAAGCGACCGCAATCGCGATCTGCGCGCCGATCGTCAGTTGGGTGCTCGGCCTGTCGCTCGTGCACGTGGGGGCGCTGACGGCGGCGGTGTCGGTGATCGCGATGGTGTGGAACGTCACGTTCAATGCGCTCTTCGAGCGGATCGAGCGCCGCTACCGGCTGACGCGTACGCTCGCGGTGCGCGCGGCGCACGCGATCGCGTTCGAGCTCGGCCTCGTCGCGATGGCGCTGCCGCTTGCCGCGTGGTGGCTGGAGATCAGCCTGCTCGAAGCGCTCTTGCTCGACTTCGGCATCCTGCTGTTCTTCCTGCCGTACACGTTCCTGTTCAATCTCGGCTACGACCGGCTGCGCGCGCGCTGGATCGCGCAAAGGGCGGTGGCCTGTCGATGAGCGGAGTCCTGATCTTCTTCGATGGTCCCTTTCGAAAGCCGGCGCGATGCCGGCTTTTGTTTTTTGTACCGCCGGTCCAGGCACGGCCGGGCGTGAGGCGCGACCGCGCGCCGCCCCGCGTCAAGGATTGACCGACAGCCGCTCGTCGAACGAGTAGCGCTGCATCGCGCGCTCGAAGCCCTCGAGGAACGCGAGCTCGGCCGCGTTCATTTTTCGTTCGCGGTGCCACAGCAGGTAGATGTCGACGTCGACGAGCCCTTCGTCGGGCGGCAATCGCCAGAGCCGCTGGCGAGCGAGATCGTCGCGCACGATGTGCTCGGGCAGGCAGCCGATCCCGTAGCCCGCGAAGATGAGGCGCCGCACTTCGTCGAGGCTCGGCGATGCCGCGACGATGCGTCCCGTGAAGCCCTTCTGGTCGCGGAACACGGTGAGCGGCGACAGGCTGTCGCCGATCTGGTCGCTCGTGAACGACACGAAGTTCTCCGCGAGCAGATCGTTCGTCGTCAGTTGCGTCTGGCCGAACAGGCGATGGTGGCGGCCGCAGTAGATCGCGTAGCGCTGGCGCAGGAACGGCGTGCGCGCGAGCTTGTCGACCGGGTTGCGGCAGAGGCCGAGGCCCGCCGTCGCGGTTTTCTGCAACAGCGACGAAATGATGTCGGACGAGCGCATCACCTCGATCTGCAGATCGACGCGCGGATATTGCCGGTGGAAGTCGGCGAGAAAGAGATCGTAGGCGCCCGATTCGACGCGGCTCACCGAAAGCAGCCGGATCGTGCCCGTCAGGTCCGCCGCCGCGTCGTCGAGCTCGGTGTCGAGCCGCGAGATCGTGCCGTAGATGTCGCTCGCGATCCGGTACACCTCGGCGCCCGCCTGCGTCGGCTCGAAGTGCGGGCCGCGACGCCGGATCAGCGTGTGCCCGAGCGTTTCCTCGAGCCGCCTGAGCGCCTGGCTCACGGCCGGCTGCGTGACGTGCAGGCGCGCCGCCGCGCGGCTCACGCTGCGCTCCTGCATGATGACGAGGAACGTGCGCAGCAGATTCCAGTCGAGGCGGTCGTTCAGGAAGCGGGCGGCGGCAGCGCGCATGGCGGCGGGTCTCCAGCGGATCGACATTAGTAAAAGTTATGTCATGAATAATAAGTCGAAATTTGACTAATAGTTAATGGACGGCGATAAAACGTGCAGCGCGAGAGCCGCCTGCGTGCGGCGCAGGCCCCGGAGCAGCGGGCCGCGCGACATCGGGCGCGCGCCCGCCGAACCCGCCGGGCGACGCGCGTGAGAGCAGAGAGGAGATCTTGCGATGACTGTTTCCCAACCGTGTGCGCGCCAGCCGGTGCGCGCCGCCGGCGCCGCGTTCGTCGGCACGATGATCGAGTGGTACGACTTCTACATCTATGCGACCGCCGCCGCGCTCGTGTTCGGCGAGTTGTACTTTCCGTCCGGCGACCCGTTCGTCAGCACGATGGCGTCGTTCGGCACGTTCGCGGCCGGCTTCTTCGCAAGGCCGCTCGGCGGCATCGTGTTCGGCCATCTCGGCGACCGGATCGGCCGCAAGAAGGCGCTGATGACGACGCTCGCGATGATGGGCGCAGCGACCGTCTGCATCGGCCTGTTGCCGAGCCATGCGTCGATCGGCGCGCTCGCGCCCGTGCTGCTCGTGCTGCTGCGGATCGTGCAGGGCGTCGCGGTGGGCGGCGAATGGGGCGGCGCGGTGCTGATGGCGGGCGAACACGCGCCCGAAGGGCGGCGCACGTTCTTCGCGTCGTTCGCGCAGCTCGGCAGCCCGGCCGGGCTCATCCTGTCGCTCGTCGCGTTTCGCGCGGTCACGTCGCTCGAGAAGGCCGACTTTCTCGAGTGGGGCTGGCGTCTGCCGTTTCTCGCGAGCGCGGTGCTGCTGATCGTCGGCATCGTGATCCGGCTCGGCGTCAACGAATCGCCGGAATTCGAGGCGGTCAAGCGCACGCGCGCCACCGCGAAGCTGCCGATCGCCGACGTGTTCCGTTCGGCGTCGGGGCTCGTGCTGCTGTGCATCGGCGCGAATACGATCGGCATCGCCGGCGTGTATTTCACGAACACGTTCATGATCGCGTACACGACGCAGCAGCTCGGCATCCCGCGCTCGACGATCCTCGATTGCCTGTTCGCGGTCGCGATCATCCAGTTCCTCGCGCAGCCCGTCGCCGCGTGGCTCGCCGAGAAGCTCGGCGGCGCGCGTTTCCTGAAGCTCGCGGCCGTCGCCGCGATGGCGTCGCCGTATCCGATGTTCGCGCTCGTGACGAGCGGGCGGCCCGGCGCGATCGTCGCAGGCATCGCGCTCGCGGTCGTCTGCATGGCGGGCTTCTACTCGGTGATCGCGGGCTTCGTGTCCGGCGTGTTTCCGGCGCGCATCCGCTACTCGGCGATCTCGCTGTCCTATCAGGTGTGCGGCGCGCTCGCGGGCGGGCTCACGCCGCTCGCCGGCACGTGGCTCGCGCACCGGTACGCGGGCGCGTGGCTGCCGCTCGCGCTGTTCTATACGTGTCTTGCGGGGCTGTCGCTCGCGAGCATCGTCGCGCTCGACGCGCGCCGCGCGGCCCGAGGCGCTTCGGGTAACGAAGCTTTGGAGGCGCGCTGACATGATTGCGTCTGCATTCGACGGGCGGTCGCGCGCCATCGACGCCGCGCGGCTGTGGCGCTCGCTCATGGAGATGGCGCGGATCGGCGGCACCGCGAACGGCGGCGTGCGGCGGCTTGCCGCGACCGCCGACGACAGGCGCGGGCGCGACCTGTTTGCGCAGTGGTGTCGCGATGCGGGCCTCGCGGTCAGCGTCGACGAGATCGGCAATCTGTTCGCGCGCCGCGCGGGCGCGGATGCCGGCGCGCCGCCCGTGCTGATCGGCAGCCATCTCGACACGCAGCCGGAAGGCGGCCGCTTCGACGGCGCCTACGGCGTGCTCGCCGCGCTCGAAGTGGTGCGCAGCCTGAACGATGCGACGATCGTCACGCGCAAGCCGATCGAGATCGTGTCGTGGACGAACGAGGAGGGCGCGCGCTTCGCGCCAGCGATGCTCGGCTCGGCGGTTGCCGCGGGCGCGATGCCGCTCGCCCGCGCGCTCGCGGTGCGCGATGCCGCGCACGTGACGCTTGGCGACGCGCTCGAGCAGATCGGCTATCGCGGCGCGCGGCGCGCGGTGCGTCCGGCGATCGACGCGTACTTCGAAGCGCATATCGAGCAGGGGCCGGTGCTCGAGGCGAATGGCGCCGAGATCGGCGTCGTCACGGGCGGGCAGGCGATCCGCTGGCTCGACGTGACGATCGCGGGCCAGCCCGCGCACGCGGGCACGACGCCGATCGCGCATCGCCGCGACGCGCTGTTCGGCTTCGCGCAGATCGCGGACGCGCTCGAGCGGATGCTCGCCGAGTTCGCGCCGCACGGCCTCGCGACGATCGGCTGCGTCGGGGTTCCGAACGCGTCGCGCAACACGATCGCGGGCGCGGTCGAGTTCACGCTCGACCTGCGCCATCCGGACGATGCGACGCTCGACGCGATGGCGCGCGCGGCGACTGACGCGTGTGCGCGCATCGCCGCGCGGCGCGGCTTGCGCGTCGACGTATCGACGCATTGGGCGAGTCCGTCGACGCCGTTCGACGCGGCTTGCGTCGCGAGCGTCGAGGCGGCGGCGGCCCGCTTCGGCTATCGGCATGAGCGGATCGTGAGCGGCGCCGGGCACGACGCGATCCATCTGGCGAGGCATGCGCCGAGCGCGATGGTGTTCATTCCGTGCGTCGGCGGACTGTCGCACAACGCAGCCGAGGACGTGTTGCCCGACGACGCGACGCGCGGCGCGAACGTGCTGCTCGGCGCGGTGCTCGATCGCGCTGGCGTCGCCGGCCGGTGAGGGGCGGTGCGACGAATGCCGGGGCGACGCGTATTCCGGCATCGAGCATCGAATGCGGTCGCCGACGTCAAATGCCGAATGCCGAACGCAGCCCACACCCTGCAACCGATAACGGGCGCCTTGCCGTCCGTTCATTCGACCCGAGGAAATCAAGATGCTGACGTACTTCCACCCCGACCAATCGCTGCATCATCCACGCACGTACTTTTCGCGCGGCCGGATGCGCACGCCGCAGGAGGTGCCCGAGCGCGCGACGCGGCTCGTCGCGGCCGCGCTCGCGATGGGTTTTTCCGTGCGCGAGCCGGACGACTTCGGCATCGCGCCGATCGCGGCCGTGCATGACATGAACTACCTGCGCTTTCTCGAGACCGTGCATCGAGAATGGAAGAAGATGCCGGAGGACTGGGGCGACGAGGCGATGTCGAACATTTTCGTGCGCGAGCCGAACGCGCTGCGCGGCGTGCTCGCACAAGCCGCCCGCCATCTCGCGGACGGTAGCTGCCCGGTCGGCGAGCACACATGGCGCGCCGCGTACTGGTCCGCGCAGAGCGCGCTCGCCGCCGCGGCGGCGGTGCGCGACGGTGCGCCCGAAGCATACGCGCTGTGCCGGCCGCCCGGCCATCATGCGCGCGTCGATGCCGCGGGCGGCTTCTGCTATCTGAACAACGCGGCGATCGCCGCGCAGGCGCTGCGCGCGCGCCATGCGCGCGTCGCGATACTCGACACCGACATGCACCACGGACAGGGCATCCAGGAAATCTTCTACGCGCGACGCGACGTGCTGTATGTGTCGATCCATGGCGATCCGACGAACTTCTATCCGGCCGTCGCGGGCTTCGACGACGAGCGCGGCGCGGGCGACGGCCACGGCTACAACGTGAATCTGCCGATGCCGCACGGATCGGGCGAGGCGGCGTTCTTCGAGCGCGTCGACGACGCGCTGCGCGAGCTGCGGCGCTTCGCGCCGGATGCGCTCGTGCTGTCGCTCGGCTTCGACATCTATCGCGACGATCCGCAATCGCAGGTCGCGGTGACGACGGACGGCTTTGGACGGTTAGGCGGCCTGATCGGCGGGCTGCGGCTGCCGACCGTGATCGTGCAGGAGGGCGGCTATCACATCGAGAGCCTCGAGGCGAACGCGCGGTCGTTCTTCGATGGATTCGGCGCAATGCGCGGCTGAGGCGGCGGGCGAGACGCGCGGGGGCGGGCAGCCAGCGGCGCGCGCCGAACCGGAACGCCGCAATGCGGGCAAAGCGTGCTCACCCGTGCGCCGCGAGGATCAGCCAGCCGCCGCACGCCGCCGCAACCGCGCCGTACAGCGCATAGACGGGCACCTTGAATCGCGCGAGACACAGCCACGCGATCACGCCCGTCGCCCAATACACGGGCTCGGCAGGCGTCTTCGCGACGAGGCGCAAGGCTGCGATCACGAGGAATGCGGTGGTGGCCGCGCGCAGCACGCGCATGCCGCTCGCGAAGCGCGGATGCCGCTTCAGCCGCTCGACGTGCTGCCGCGCGAAGATGACGAGACAGCCGGAGGGCACGAACAGCGCGACGGTCGACAGCAGCGCGCCGCGCCAGCCGTCCTCGAGATAGCCGAGAAACGGCACGACATTCAGAAGCGGCCCGGGCGACACGGGCGACAGCGTGAACGCGAGCATGAAGTCCTGCTCGGTGATGCCCGTCGCGCGCGTGACGAACAGCGATTTCAGCACGGGCAGCGCGGAGAAGCCGCCGCCGAAGAGCGTCATGCCGGCGCCCGCGAGCCGAGGCCAGAGCAGCGGCGATTCGTATTCGATCGGCAGCGGCAGGGCGAACAGCGCGATCAGGAGCGCGAGCGATGCGAGCAGCCGCCATTCCCGCGCGGGCAGCGCGAGCCGCGGCGCTTCGCCTTGCCGCCGGCCGCTCGCGAGCCAGCCGACTGCGAACGCGGCGGCGAGGATCACGACGAACGCGGCGGGGCTGTGCGCGAGCGCGAGCAGCCCCGTCGCGAGCGCGGCGACCACGCGCTCGAGCGGCGCGTGAACGAGCGCGCGAACCTGCCTGAACCAGGTGAGCCCGATCAGCGCGGCGAGCACCATCGCGAAGTGATGCAGCAGCACGGGCGACGCGAGCGAGCGCACGAGCGGGGTTTGGTAGAAGATCGCGAAGACCGTCATCGCCGCGAAGAACGGCAGCACGCTCGCGACGCCGGCGATCCATGCGCCCGCGCGGCCGCGCAGCGTGTGGCCGACCTGCACCGCGACGTTGCAGCCGACCGGGCCGGGCATCATCCATGCGAGCGCGACGAGATCGGCGAACGACAGCGCATCGATACGCCGCTCATGCTCGACGTAATGCTGCTCGAGCTGAGCCATCATCGCCAGGCCGCCCCACGACACGGCGGATATGCCCGTCACGGTCTTGAACAACGCCCACAGCGATTCCCGTTCGCCGCAGCAGGCGGCATTCACGCTTGCGATTGTCATGGCTTGTGTCCAGTGCGCTCGCGGTCGCACGTGCGGCCACGCGTGCGTCGCACAATTCATTGTGGACTCCGAAAGCCGTTCGTTGTATGAGCAAAAACGAGTATGCGGCGCTAGTCAGGATGCGTCGTTTAGTCGCTGCCGAGCGACTGTTTAGCGGCGTTCGCGCCGTCGCGGCGGGTAGCGGGCGCGTCGTCGCCGCCGCAGACGCCGAAGCGCGCAAGCAGGGCCGGAATGCCGTCGGAGGGCACCGGCCGCGAGAACAGGAAGCCTTGCGCCTCGATGCGCCCGAGCGCGGCGAGCCACGCGATCTGCTCTTCCGTCTCCGTCCCCTCGACGACGACCGTGAGCCCGAGCGAGCGCGCGAGGTGCACGATCGACGACACCATCACGCAAACGCTGCGGTCGGCCGGGATCGCCTGGATGAACGAGCGGTCGACCTTCAGCGTGTCGACCGAGAAGCGGTGCAGGTACGACAGCGACGAATAGCCGGTGCCGAAATCGTCGAGCGCGACACGGATCCCGAGCCTTTTCAGGGCGACGATCTTCTCCGACACGAGCTCGGGGTATTCCATCATCGCGGTCTCGGTGATCTCGAGCTCGAGGCGGCGCGCCTCGATCCTGGTCTCGACGAGCGCGCGCGAGATCGTGTCGATCAGGTCGCCGCGCCAGAACTGCACGGGCGAGATGTTGACGGCGAGCGTGAGCTTGTCGTGGCCCTCGTCGCGCCAGCGCGCGAGCTGCTCGCACGCGGTGCGGATCACGAAGTCGCCGATCGGCACGATGAGTCCCGTCGATTCGGCGATCGAGATGAATTCGTTCGCGGAGATCACGCCGTGCTCCGGATGGTCCCAGCGCACGAGCGCCTCGAAGCCGGTGATGCAGCGGTACGTGAGATCGATCTTCGGCTGGTACGCGAGGAACAGTTGCCCGTCCGACAGCGCGACGCGCAACTGCTGCTCCCAGCGCATCAGGTGATCGGCGCGATGCGACAGGTGCGGTGCATAGAACTGGTAGCAGTTCTTGCCGGCGTCCTTGGCGCTGTACATCGCGAGATCGGCCTTCTTCAGCAGGTCGATCTCGCTCTCGTTCCCGACCGAATGCAGCGCGATGCCGATGCTCGCGTGCAGCACGAACGAACTGCCGCGCACGTCGAACGGCTCGGCGAACATCCGCACGATCGCCTCCGCGAGATGCTCGGCGCGCCGCTCGACGTTCTCGCCCTTCACGACGACGACGAACTCGTCGCCGCCGATCCGCGCGAGCGCGCCTTCGTTCGTCACCGCGTCGGACAGGCGCGCGGCCGTCATCTGCAGCACGATGTCGCCCGCATTGTGGCCGAGTGTGTCGTTGACGGTCTTGAAATTGTCGAGGTCGATGAACAGGATCGCGAGGCGCGACAGATTCGACGGCAGCGCGACGTCGTTGCGCAGGCTGCGCAGCGTCGCGTAGCGGTTCGCGAGCCCCGTCAGCAGATCGAACTCGGCGAGCTGCGTCATCTCGCGCTCGCGGCCGAGCAGCTTGCCGATCAGGCCCGTCGCGACGCCGAAGAACGCGAGCATCGCGAGCGTGATGAAGCTCGTCATCAGCAGGTAGACGTTGCGCGTGTGGTGATAGTCGGCGAATTCTTCCGCCTGCGATAGGCCGACCATCACGCCGAGCGGATAGCCGTCGAGATGGCGATACGACACGATGCGCATGATGCCGTCGATCGGATCGACATAGGTGCCCGACGCGCGCTCCGACACCGGGTAGACGCCCGATGCCGAGAACGTGCCGGGCGCCTTCTGCGTGGAGCCCGTGCTGCGCGCGAGCACGGCGCCCGTATCCGAGATCACGGCGATCACGCCGTCCTTGCCGAGCGTCGCGTTGTTGTAGAAGTCGTTCGTGAAGTAGGTCGGATCCTCGGATACGACGACCACGCCGGCGAACGAGCCGTCCGGATGGTTCAGGCGCCGCGTCATCTGCAGCGTCCAGTGGCGCGACACGCGGCCGAACACCGGCTTGCTGATGTAGAGTTCGTCGTCGTTGCGCTGCGTGTGCACCTTGAAGTGCTCGCGGTCGGACAGGTCGATCGGCTTCGGATGCGACTCGGCAGTGTTCGCGACGAGCCGGCCGCGCGCGTCGAGGATGGACACCTGGATCAGCGTGTCGCTCGGCACGACGCCTTTCTCGACCGTGCTCGCGAGATTGAAGCGGGCGGGCGACTTCTCGAACTCGTATTTGACGAAGCGGGTGATCTGGTCGACCTGATGGATCGCCTTGACCGTGTGCTGCTCGAGCGCCGTCGACAGGATCGCGGCCGACGCGCCCGCGTCGCGGAACGCGCTGTCCTTCTCGACGGACAGGCGCGCGATGATGGCCACCCACAGCAGCGCGAGCGCCAGCGTGCCGAGGAGCGGGATCGCGAACAACGCGCGGCGGCGGCGCGACTTGCGTGTCGCGCGCACCGGCCGCGCGGCGCGGGCGGCGTGTGACCGGGACGAACTCATCGGACGAAAGGTGTCCTTGCGCGCATAGGCGATCCGACAGGATAACCGAGTAAACGGGCCGATAAAGAAGACAATAGACGAGGCCCGATATTACTGAATGGTCAGTCTTTGATTTAGCGTGAGCGGGATATCGCTAACCGGGCCGGGAGGGGCGGCACCATGCGCGGCCCGCGCGGCGAGCGCGACCGGGCGCAAACGCCGCTCAGCGCAGCCGGATGGCGCCGTCGACGAGCGTGACGGCCGCGCCGCCGATCCAGATCTTGCCGGCGTCGTCGTCGTAATCGACCGAGATGCGGCCGTCGCGGCCGAGCGCCGTGCCCTGGCGCGCGGTATAGCGGCGGCCCGGGCGGCGTCCCGCTTGCGCGAGGACGCCCGCAATCGCCGCGTTCGCGCTGCCCGTCACCGGGTCTTCGCCGGGGCCGAACGCGTCGCCCGTCATCAGGCAGCGCACTTCGAACGTCGCCGGGCCGTCGGCCGGATGCGGGCCGTATGCGGCGAGGCCGGCCGCGCCGAGCGCGGCGACGATCGGCGCGAGCGCCGCGCGGTCGGGATCGAGCGCGAGGCAGTCGGCGGCCGACGCGAACTGCACGACGAGCCACGGCGCGCCGTTGTCGACCGCCTGCGGCGGCACGCCGAAGTCGATCGCGCCGGTGCGCAGCGCGGCCGCGAGCGCGGGCCACTCGCGTTGCGCGAGCGGCGTCACGCGCGCGGGCGGCGCGGCGAACGCCCAGCCGCCGTCGCGCTCGGCGAGCTCGACGAGCCCCGCGCCGCATTGCTGGACGAGCCGCCCAGGCGTTCTCGGCTGCGCGCCCGCGTCGAGAAACGCGTGCGCGGCGCCGAGCGTCGGATGGCCGGCGAACGGCAACTCGCCGCCCGTCGTGAAGATCCGCACGCGGTAGTCGGCGGCGGGATCGGTCGGCGCGACGAGGAACGCGGTCTCGGACAGGTTGGTCCAGCGCGCGATCGCGAGCATGTCGGCGTCGCAGAGCGCGTCCGCGTCGAATACGACGGCGAGCGGGTTGCCCTTGAACGGCGCCGACGCGAACACGTCGACCTGCTTGAAGCGCACCGCGCCCGCGGCGCCTGGCGCGACGGTCATCGCGGCTGCCATCGCGTTACGCGACTTCGGCGATCAGCTCGATCTCGACGCACGCGCCGAGCGGGATCTGCGCGACGCCGAACGCCGAGCGCGCATGCTTGCCCGCGTCGCCGAACACCTCGGCGATCAGCTCGGACGCGCCGTTCGTCACGAGATGCTGCTCGGTGAACTCGAGCGTCGAGTTCACGAGGCTCATCACCTTGACGATGCGCTTGACCTTGTTCAGGTCGCCCGTGT
Source organism: Burkholderia sp. MSMB1589WGS (assembly GCF_001636105.1). NCBI lineage: Bacteria > Pseudomonadati > Pseudomonadota > Betaproteobacteria > Burkholderiales > Burkholderiaceae > Burkholderia > Burkholderia sp. MSMB1589WGS. The sequence continues at coordinate 319,913 of NZ_LNJT01000006.1, read as the reverse complement.
GCGCGTGCAGCGTCGCGAGCAGATCGATCGCGACCGCGCGCGCGGCCTCCTTGCCTTGCTCCGTCGTGACGTCCTGGCCGAGCTTGCCCGCCCAGACCTTGCCGTCCTTCTTCGCGATGTGGCCCGACAGGTAGACGGTGTTGCCGCTTTGCGCGCTCATCACGTAGGCGGCGGCGGGCGCACCCGCGACGGGCAGCTCGATGCCGAGTTCCTTCAGTTTGTCGTAGACGTTTGCCATCTGATTCATATCCTCGTGAGTGCGTGAATCAATCAATCGTGAATGCGTGAACGAACGAAAAGCGTCACAGACGCTCGCGCAACAGCTTGCCGAGCCGCGCGACGCCTTCCTCGATCTTCTCCGGCGGCACCGTGACGAACGACAGCCGCAGCGTGTTCTTCTGCGCGTCGTCCGCGAAGAACGGCGCGCCCGGCACGAACGCGACGTTGTTCGCGACCGCCGCCTCGAGGAGCTGCATGCTGTCGATCTGCGCGGGCAGCTTCACCCAGATGAACATCCCGCCTTCCGGGCGGTTCCAGCTCACGCCTTCCGGCATGTGCCGCGCGAGCGACGCGAGCATCGCTTCGCACTGCGCGCTGTAGAGCGCGCGGATCGTCGGGATGTGCGCGTCGAGGAAGCCGTCCTGGATCACCTCGTATGCGATGCGCTGCGTGATCGACGGCGTATGCAGGTCCGTCGCCTGCTTTGCCTGCACGAGCTTGAAGTGCAACTCCTCGGGCGCAATGATATAGCCGATCCGCAGGCCGGGGGCGAGCACCTTCGAGAACGTGCCGAGATGGACGACGTGATCGGGCGCCATCGACAGCATCGTCGGCAGCGGCTCGCCCGCGTAGTTCAGCGCGCCGTACGGATCGTCCTCGAGCACCGGGAACGGGCTCGTCTGCGCGAAGGCGGCGAGCGCGCGGCGGCGCTCGACGGGGAGGCGGCGGCCCGTCGGATTCTGGAAATTCGGTTGCGCGTACAACAGCCGCGCGCCCTTCGTCAGCTCGGGCGTGAGCGCATCGGGCAGGAGGCCCGCGTCGTCGGTCGGCACCTGCGCGTAGGCCGGTTCGTAGAGCGAGAACGACTGCAGCGCGCCGAGGTAGGTCGGCGTCTCGACGAGCACGCGGCTTTGCGGATCGATCAGCACCTTGCCGAGCAGATCGAGCGCCTGCTGCGAGCCCGTCGTGACGAGCACCTGCGTCGCGCGCACGCGATAGCGCTCGGCGATCCACTCGCGCAGCGGCAGGAAGCCTTCCGTCGCGCTGTATTGCAGCGCGGCGGCGGGCGAATCGCGCAGCACGCGGTCGGCGGCCTCGCGCATCCGCTCGGCGGGGAACGTCGCGGGCGATGGCAGGCCGCCTGCGAACGAGATCACCTCGGGGCGCTCGGTCACTTTCAGGATTTCGCGAATCGCCGAGCTCGTGAGCTTGCGTGCGCGTTCGGACAGGGCCCAGTGGGGCGGCTTGAGATCGCTCGGATTCATGGTCTCCTCGGTCGGTGTCATGGGTCGTTCGGATGAAAGCGTCGATTATCGCTCGTCAAATCAGGCGGCGCGAGCCGGTTGCGGCGTGAGGCGCACGGCGGCGCGGCGGCCGAGCACGACGGTCGCGATCACGGCGGCGGCGAACAGCCAGGTCGACGGCGAAACGGTTTCACCGAAGAACAGCGCCGAGAACGCGATCGTGAAAAAGATCTGCAGCAGTTGCACCTGACCGACGCGCGCGATGCCGCCGGTCGCGAGGCCCGCGTACCACGCGAAAAAGCCGATGAACTGCGAGAACAGCGTCACGTAGCCGAACGCGAGCCACACGCGCGGCGACACGGGGCCCGGATGCGCTGCGTGGTGCGCCCACGCGAGCCAGCCGACGGGCAGCACGAGGAACGGCGCGGACACGACGAGCGCCCAGCAGATCACCTGCCAGCCGCCGATCTCGCGCGCGAGGCGCGCGCCTTGCGCATAGCCGAGCGCGCCGATGCCGACCGCGACGAGCATCAGCAGGTCGCCCGGCTGCAGCGCGCCGCCGCCGTCGCGCAGCGCGAACGCGATCACGAGCGCGCTGCCGAGCGCGGCGCTCGCCCAGAACGCCTTCGACGGCCGCTCGCGCGCGAGCCACGCCGCGTACAGCGCGACGAGGAGCGGCTGCAATCCGTTGACGACTGCGCCGTGCGCGGCGGGCACGGTCTTCATCGCCCAGGCGGAGAACACCGGAAACGCGATGATCACGCCCGCCGACACGACGGCGAGGCTTTTCAACTGTGCGCGGGTCGGCACGCGCTCGCGGCGCAGCCACAGCAGCAGAGCGGCGGGCACCGCAGCGGCGAGCGCGCGCCCGAGGCCGTTCAGGAGCGGATGGAGCTCGGTGACGACGATGCGCGTCATCGGCAGCGTCAGGCTGAAGATCATCACGCCGATCATGCCGAGCAGCATGCCGCGGGTTTCGCGCGAATCCATGAGTGAAGTGTCTCCGTCGATATCGGGTTTCTGCCGGAAGCGGGGCGGTGCGCCGGGCCGCCGCGCGCTAACGCAGCGTGCGCGCGCCGTTCGGCGTGTCGAATTCGGCGGCGAGCGCGGGCGCTTCGCCCGCCTCGACCGCCTCGACGTCGAGCAGGTGCGCGGCGTTCAGCCAGGCAAGCTGCTCGCGCACCGTGCCCGCGTGCGGATGCGCCGCCTTCAGCGCCTTCAGCGCGACGCCGCCGTGCGGCAGCGCGTCGGACGGATGGCGCGCGTCGTTCCACTGGATCAGCGACGGCAGCACGCCGTCGCCCGCGCCTCGCCACGCGGGCAGCGAGCCGTCGTCGGGCACCGTCAGCCGCCAGCCGAGATCGCCGCGCGTCATCGGCACGATGCGCGCAATCCGCGCCGGATACTGGCGCTGCCACAGGTCGAGCTGGCGCGGGCGATCGACGCGCGCGACCCAGTGCGCGAGGTACGGGCCCTGCTCGAGCCGCGCGTGCGTCGCCGGATCGTCGAGGCCGAACAGGCGCGGCCGCGGCTGGCCGTCGGCGGGCGGCGGCGCGCCGGGGTCGGCGGCGATCACTTCGAGATATGCGCCGCCCCACAGGCCGAACAGGCGATTGTGGGTGCGCATCGACGGATGCGCGCCGCCGTCCGCGGGTTCGATGCCGAGGGTGTCGGCGACGTACGCGACGCCTTCTTCGAGCGTGCGCGCGGCGACGACGAGATGATCGAGTTTCAGCGAATGGGCTGCCATCGGACGAAATGCGAAGGGGAAATCGGAACCGGTTTTCGGTTTTCGGGCGTGCGTGCGCCGCATCGCCGCCGAAAAACTGTAATCGCGGCGACCGGCACAGTAACGGTACAATCGCCGCGATACTCTTCGGTACAGTTGGAGGCCCGCGATGTCCACCGTCCCGCTTGCGCAGATTCCCGCGCCGCACGATACCGCGACGCTCACGCTCGTCGACCAGCTCGTGCAGTGGGCGCGCCGCCGGATCGACGAGCGCGTGTTTCGGCCCGGCATGCGGATGCCGTCGATCCGCAAGCTCGCGATCGACAAGAGCGTGTCGCGCTTCACGGTCGTCGAGGCGTACGAGCGGCTCGTCGCGCAAGGCTATCTCGATTCGCGGCGCGGCTCCGGCTTCTACGTGCGCGAGCGTGCGCCGGGGGCGCAGCCCGCCGGCGCGTCCGGCGGCGGGCGGGCGCAGCCCGTGCACAACACGATCGACGTCGTCTGGCTCTTGCGCAACATGCTGCACACGGTCAGCCCGGAAAAGGGGCCAGGGCTCGGCTACCTGCCGAGCCGCTGGCTCGACGGCGATCTGATCACGAGCGCGTTGCGCGCGCTCGGCCGGCAGTCCGGCGCGCAGATGCTCGGCTTCGGCAGCGCGCAGGGCTTCCTGCCGCTGCGGCAGCAGCTTCAGACGCGCCTCGCCGAAATCGAGATCGGCGCGACGCCCGATCAGCTCGTGCTCGTGTCCGGCATCACGCAGGCGATCGACCTGATCGCACGCCACTGCGTGCGGCCGGGCGACGCGGTGATCGTCGGCGATCCGGCCTGGTTCCAGATGTTCGGCCGCTTCGCGTCGCAGGGCGCGCAGCTCGTCGGGATGCCGTACACGCCGGACGGCCCCGATCTCGATGCGCTCGAGAACCTCGTGCAGATGTGGCGCCCGAAGATGCTCGTGATCAACTCGGTGCTGCAGAATCCGACGGGCACGTCGCTGTCGGCCGCGCAGGCGTTCCGGATCCTGAAACTCGCGGAGGCGTACGATTTCCTCGTCGTCGAGGACGACGTCTACGGCGACCTGTGCCCGCCGAGCTATCCGGCGACGCGCCTGGCGAGCCTCGATCAACTGAAGCGCGTGATCTTCCTCGGCAGCTTCTCGAAGACGCTCGCCGCGAACCTGCGGGTCGGCTACATTGCGTGCGCGCCGGAACTCGCGAAGGCGCTGACGGACGAGAAGATGCTCGTCGGGATGACGACGCCCGAGCTCAACGAGCGCGTGCTGTACAAGGTGCTGACGGAAGGGCATTACCGGCGCCACGTCGAGCGGCTGCGCGCGCGGCTCGGCGGCGTGCGCGACAAGACCGCGCGGATGCTCGAGCGCACCGGGATGCGGCTCTTCACGATGCCGGCGGCGGGGATGTTCCTGTGGGCCGACACGGGCGTCGATTCGGACGCGCTCGCCGCGGCCGCGCACGAGGAGGGCTTCCTGCTCACGCCGGGGAGCCTCTTCTCGCCGCAGCAGTCGCCTTCGACATGGACGCGCTTTAACGTCGCGAACTGCGGCGATCCCGCGTTGCCCGCGTTCCTCGGCCGCTATCTCGACAGCGTGAACCGCCGCGCCTCTTGAAATTCCGTCGAGCGCCCCAACTTGGGGCGCGGTCGGGCGTCGCGGCAGCAGCATGACGCCGCGCGCCGGCTCCTATGGGGTCGTGAATCGAAACCGTCTGTCGTATTGACGCAATCAACAGGTAAATCAAGATGACTCAGCAAACCATGAGCTTTCAGGCAGAGGTCAAGCAGCTCCTCCACCTGATGATTCATTCGCTTTACAGCAACAAGGAAATCTTCCTGCGCGAACTCGTGTCCAACGCGTCCGACGCCGCTGACAAGCTCCGTTTCGAGGCTCTGGAAAACAACGCGCTCTACGAGAGCGATCCGAACCTGCGCATTCGCCTGTCGTTCGACAAGGCCGCGCGCACGCTCACGATCGACGACAACGGGATCGGCATGAGCCGCGACGAGGCGATCTCGAACCTCGGCACGATCGCGCGCTCGGGCACGAAGGAATTCTTCGCGAAGCTCTCCGGCGACCAGCAGAAGGACGCGGCGCTCATCGGCCAGTTCGGCGTCGGCTTCTACTCGGGCTTCATCGTCGCCGACCGGATCACGGTCGAGACGCGCCGCGCGGGCGTGCCCGCGTCCGAGGGCGTGCGCTGGGAAAGCGCCGGCGAAGGGGATTTCTCGGTCGACACGATCGAGCGTGCCGCGCGCGGCACGACGATCACGCTGCATCTGCGCGACGGCGAGGACGAGCTGCTGTCGTCGTACCGGCTGAAATCGATCGTCCAGAAGTATTCGGACCACGTCGCGCTGCCGATCCTGATGAAGAAGGAAGAGTGGGATCAGGAAAAGGGCGAGATGGTCGAGAAGGACGAGGACGAGACCGTCAACCAGGCGAGCGCGCTGTGGACGCGCGCGAAGAACGACGTCACCGACGAGCAGTACAAGCAGTTCTACCAGCACGTCGCGCACGATCACCAGGAGCCGCTCGCGTGGACGCACAACCGCGTCGAGGGCCGCAGCGAATACACGCAACTGCTGTTCGTGCCGTCGCACGCGCCGTTCGACCTGTGGAACCGCGACTATCGCGGCGGCCTGAAGCTGTACGTGAAGCGCGTGTTCATCATGGACGACGCCGAGCAACTGCTGCCGCAGTACCTGCGCTTCATCAAGGGCGTCGTCGATTCGTCGGATCTGCCGCTGAACGTGTCGCGCGAGATCCTGCAGGAAAGCCGCGACGTGAAGGCGATTCGCGAAGGCGTGACCAAGCGCGCCCTCTCGATGCTCGAAGAACTCGCGAACGCCGAGGACGACGCGGGCAAGGAGAAGTACGCGACGTTCTGGAGCGCGTTCGGCCAGGTGCTGAAGGAAGGCGTCGGCGAGGATCACGCGAACCGCGAGCGCGTCGCGAAGCTGCTGCGCTTCGCGTCGACGCATGGGGACACCGATGCGCAGAACGTGGCGCTCGCCGATTATGTCGCGCGGATGAAGCCCGATCAATCGAAGATCTACTACGTGACGGCCGACACGTGGCAGGCCGCGAAGAACAGCCCGCATCTCGAAGTGTTCCGCAAGAAGGGCGTCGAAGTGCTGCTGCTCACCGATCGCGTCGACGAATGGATGCTGTCGTTCCTGCACGAGTTCGACGGCAAGCCGCTCGCGAGCGTCGCGCGCGGCGATCTCGATCTCGGCGCGCTGAACGACGACGAGAAGAAGGCGCAGGAAGAGACGGGCGAGGCGATGAAGCCCGTCGTCGACAAGATGAAGGAAACGCTCGGCGACAGGGTGAAGGACGTGCGCGTCACGTTCCGGCTGACCGATTCGCCGTCGTGCCTCGTCGCCGACGACAACGACATGAGCGGCTACCTGCAGCGGATGCTGAAGGCGGCGGGTCAGAATGCGCCGTCGTTCCAGCCGATTCTCGAGATCAATCCGGAGCATCCGCTCGTCAAGGCGCTGAAGGCCGACGGCGCGGATTTCGGCGACTGGTGCCACCTGCTGTTCGATCAGGCGCTGCTCGCCGAAGGCGGCGCGCTCGAAGACCCGGCGAGCTTCGTCAAGCGGACCAACGCGCTGTTGCTGTCGCGCGCGGCGTGATGGCGCGGATGCGTTTCGACGCGGCCGATGCGTACTGGCGCGAGACGCCGCGCCCCGGCGCGTCGAGCGCGCAGAAGGACTGGCTCACGCGCGGCGGCTCGCTGACCGCGCACCTCGCCCGGCTCGGCCGCGTGACGGTGCGCGTGACGCGCGAGACGGTCGCGACGCCGTGGGCCGACGAGCACGGCGCGCTTTCATGCGCGTCGCGCGCGCCGGTGTGGGTGCGCGAAGTCGTGCTCGCGGTCGACGGCACGCCGTTCGTCGCCGCGCACAGCATCGCGCCGCTTGCCGCGAGCAAGGGCGTGTGGCAGGCGATGCGGCGGCTGCGCACGCGGCCGCTCGCGGAGCTGCTCTACAGCGATCCGGAGGTGACGCGCTCGCCGCTCGTGAGCCGGCGCGTGATCGCCGGGCATCCGCTGTTCGCGCTCGCGTCGCACGCGCTCGCGCGCGTGCGCGTGCATGCCGCGCCGCACGCGTTCGGCGCGCGCCGCTCGGTGTTCGAGCGGCGCGGCACGCCGCTGATGGTGACCGAATGCATGCTGCCCGCGCTGTGGCGGCATCTCGACGCGCACGGCGAGCGCCGCGCGCGCGACTTCGAGGCGACGTGATGCTGCGCGGCTTTCCTCCCGTCGTGTCGCCCGGCACGCACACGCTGATTCTCGGCAGCTTCCCCGGCGAGGCGTCGCTTGCGGCCGCGCAGTACTACGCGCATCCGCGCAATCAGTTCTGGCGGCTGTTGGGCGCTGTGCTCGGCGAGCCGGAACTGCAGGCGCTGCCGTACGACGCGCGGCTTTCGCGCGTGCTCGCGCACGACTTCGGCATCTGGGACGTGCTCGCCGCGTGCCATCGCGAAGGCAGCCTCGACGCGGCGATTCGCCATGCGCAGCCGAACGACTTCGATTCGTTGCGGGAAGTCGCGCCGAAGCTCAGGAAGGTCTGTTTCAACGGCAAGACGGCGGGGCGCTTCGAGCCGACGATACGCGCGGCGGGGTTCGATACGCTCGTGCTGCCGTCGTCGAGTCCGGCGAATGCAATGCTGTCGTTCGAGCAGAAGCTCTCGTGTTGGCGCGAGGTGCTTTCCTGACGGCATTCGATGGATGGCGGCGCAACGACGCGCCACATGCGGGCCGGCCCGCAGCCTGAGCGACCGGTCGTCGGGGTGGTTCCGGCTCAGTGATAATCGCTTTCACGCTGATGGCGCACGGCAAGGATCGTCACCGTTCGATCGTCGTCGATCTCGAACAGCGCAACATATCCCGATGCGCCGAACTGAATGAGCAGCTCCCGCAGAAATGGCATCGACGGATGAGCTTTGCGGCAAGTGAACGGCGACGATTCCAGCGTGGCGATTCCGGCGGTGATGGCGGCAAGCGCGCGGGCGGCGAGTTCGACGTCGGCGTCTTCGCGATCGACGATGAAGCCATAAAGACGGTCCAGAAGTCGCCGGTGCGCCGGGCCGCTTCGCGTGACGCGATGCCGCGGGCAATGAATTCGCTTTGGTTGCGACGGCGCTCGATGCCCTCGCGGATCGATTGCTCGACGAAACCCGACAGCGTTTCTCCTTCGCCGAGGACGCTTTCGGCGGCGTCGCGCAGTTCCGGTTCAACCCGCATGGATGGAAAGGTGGCGGATTTCATGATGTCTCTCGATGCATCGCAATTGCGATGCAATATCCGTCCCTCGCTTTGTTGATGCAAGTCGGCCGGTCGGCGGGTCCGACGAGCAAGCGGTTTGCCTGCGCGCGACGCCGCGAGTGCTATCCTCTCGTTCGCTCAAACAGCCACGTCAGCAAGAGACTCATCCATGACCCGACTCATCAAGCGAGCCTCCGCCGAGGCGCGCGCGTCCCGGCGCGCCACGCCGTCTCCGTTCAACGGCTCCGAGAAGCTCAAGCCGTCCCGCGCGAAGCGCAGCCGCGCCGAGTTCGACGACCTCGACGGCGTCGCCGTCCTCGACGAGCCGCGCAAGCCGCGCTTCGCGCCCGTCACGTTTTCCGAAGAGCGCGGCGTGCGCTATCTGCATTTCGGCACCGAGTGGGTGCAGGGCGCGATGCGCCTGTCGAAGCCGTATCACATCGAGCTCGAGTACGCGCAGCAGATGATGGCGTGGCTGCTCTTCCTCGAAACGCCGCAGCGCGTCGTCCAGCTCGGCCTCGGCACGGGCGCGCTGACGAAGTTCGCGCATCGCTTCCTGCCGCGTGCGCGCGTCGAGGCGGTCGAGCTGAATCCGGCCGTGATCGTCGCTGCGCGCTCGATGTTCGAGCTGCCGCCCGACGACGGGCGTCTGACCGTCCACGAAACGGACGCGTGGGATTTCGTCAATGATCCGAAGAATCGCGGCACGATCGGCGCGCTGCAGATCGACCTGTACGACGCGACCGCGCGCGGCCCGGTACTCGACAGCGTCGCGTTCTACCGCGCGGTGCGCGGCTGCCTCGCCGACGCGGGCGTCGCGACGATCAACCTGTTCGGCGATCACCCGAGCTTCGTGCGCAACATGAAGCACCTGAACGCCGCATTCGATCAACGCGTGATCGCACTGCCCGAAGTGCATGACGGCAACCGGATCGCGCTCGCGTTCTCGGGGCCGGCGCTGTCGGTATCGTTCGCTCAACTGACCGAGCGCGCGAAGCTGATCGAAGCCGAGCTGCGCCTGCCCGCCCGCTCGTGGGTGAAAGGATTGAAAGCGTCGTTCGGCGAGCGCGCCGGCGTCTTCACGATCTGAGGCCAAAGCGCGCGGGATGGCCGAGCAGGCCGCCCGCGCCGCAGCGCTCGCGGGCTCCGGGTTCGCCCTCGTTTGCCGCCGTTTTTTTCGACTCCTATACTGGCCGACGCCAGGGGAGTCGCAACCTGCCCGTCGTGTCGTTCCTCTTGCACCGCCGTACCCGTTCAGAACATATCAATAACCGGGATGTGAAGAGGAGACGTCATGGCTCACGATGCCGACGCCAACCGGGCCGCGAAACGCTGGCTCTGGTTGCTGGTCCTGCCGCTCGTCGCGATGGTCTGGGTGCCGTCGTACAACCGGACCGAACCGCAATGGTTCGGATTCCCGTTTTTCTACTGGTATCAACTGCTGTGGGTGTTCATTAGCGCCGTGATCACCGCATTCGTCTACCAGAAGACCAAGAACTGCTGGAAGGGCGTTCCGCGGGGAGACGGCAAATGAATCTGACCGCGACCTTCGTCTTCGTGCTGTTCTTCGTCGGCGTGACGATCATGGGCTTTCTCGCCGCGAACTGGCGGCGCGGCAACCTCGCGCATCTCGACGAATGGGGTCTCGGCGGCCGGCGCTTCGGCACGATCGTCACGTGGTTCCTGCTCGGCGGCGACCTCTACACCGCGTACACGTTCGTTGCCGTGCCGGCGCTCGTGTTCGGCGCGGGCGCGATGGGCTTCTTCGCGCTGCCGTACACGATCCTCATCTACCCGTTTGCGTTCGTCGTGTTCCCGAAGCTCTGGAGCATCGCGAAGCGTCACGGCTACGTGACGGCCGCCGACTTCGTCAGCGCGCGCTATGGCAGCCGCTCGCTCGCGCTCGCCGTCGCGGTGACGGGCATCGTCGCGACGATGCCGTACATCGCGCTGCAGCTCGTCGGCATCGAAGTGGTGATCGGCGGGCTCGGCTTCGACACGAAGGGCTTCGTCGGCGACCTGCCGCTCATCATCGCGTTCGCGATCCTCGCCGCGTACACGTACACGTCGGGGCTGCGCGCGCCCGCGATGATCGCGATCGTCAAGGACATCCTGATCTACATCACGATCGCCGCGGCCGTGATCGTGATTCCGGCGAAGCTCGGCGGCTTCGGGCACATCTTCGGCGCGGTGCCGCCCGCGAAGCTGCTCCTGAAGGCGCCCGACGCAGCGGGCCTGAACGGCTTCAGCGCCTATACGACGCTCGCGATCGGCTCGGCGCTCGCGCTGTTCCTGTATCCGCATTCGGTGACGGCAATTTTGTCGTCGTCGTCGGGCAACACGATCCGCCGCAACATGGCGATGCTGCCCGCGTACTCGTTCGTGCTCGGCCTGCTCGCGCTGCTCGGCTACATGGCGCTCGCCTCGGGCGTGAAGGACATGCCGGAATACGCGCCGTACTTCAAGGCGTTCGGGCCGAATTTCGCGGTGCCGGCGTTGTTCCTGCATTTCTTCCCGTCGTGGTTCGTCGGCGTCGCGTTCGCCGCGATCGGCATTGGCGCGCTCGTGCCGGCGGCGATCATGTCGATCGCGGCCGCGAACCTGTACACGCGCAACATCCATCGCGAGTTCGTCAACCGCAACATGACGCACGATCAGGAGACAAACGTCGCGAAGCTCGTGTCGCTGATCGTGAAGGTCGGCGCGGTCGCGTTCATCCTCGGCCTGCCGCTCACGTACGCGATCCAGCTCCAACTGCTCGGCGGAATCTGGATCATCCAGACGCTGCCCGCGATCGTGCTCGGGCTCTACACGCGGGTGCTCGACTATCGCGGGCTGCTGCTCGGCTGGGTGGCGGGGCTCGTGTGCGGCACGTGGATGGCGATCTCGCTGAAGCTCGCGAGCTCGATCTTCGCGGTCCATCTGTTCGGCTATGCGATTCCGGGCTATGCGGCCGTCTGGGCGCTGGCCGTGAACCTCATCGTGTCGATCGCGGTCAGCGTGCTCGTGCGCGTGCTCGGGATCGCGCATGCGGAAGATCGCACGCGGCCGGAGGATTATCTCGACGTCGTCGAGAGCTGACGCGCGGTTTCGCGCCGGCCGGGCGCGCGAATGAAAACGCCCGCGGCGCGCATCGCGCCGCGGGCGTCGTGCATCGGTCGACCGGGAGCAAACCCGAACGCTTCGGCTTCCGAAGCGTTCACTTCTTCATGTTCGGGTCTTCGACGTTGATCATCCAGTGCACGCCGAACTTGTCGCGCAGCATGCCGAAGCCGAGCGCCCAGAACGTCTTCTCGAACGGCATCGTCACCGCGCCGCCGTCGGCGAGCAGCGCGTCGAACATCCGCTTGCCGTCCTCGACGTTCTTCGGATCGAGCGACAGCGAATAGCCGCTGTGCACCTGCTGGTTGCCTGATGAGCAGTCGCCGTCCGAGCACATCAGCACCGAGTCGCCGATCTGGAAATTCGCGTGCATCACCTTGTCGGCCATCTCGGGCGGCGTCGGCCGCTCGGGATTCGGCGGCGCGTCCTTGTAGCGCGCAAGGAAGTTCACCCGTGCGCCGAGCGCGTCGCCGTAGAATTTCAGCGCCTCGTCGCAGCGGCCGCCGAAAAACAGATACGGTTGTACTTGCATCGTCGTCTCCTTGATCCTGGGGAGGGAATAGGGCGCAACCGCGCCCATGTTGACGATTGTAGTGCGTCCGGGTGACAGCAACGGGAATCGTGAAAAGGGCCGCAACGAGCGGGCCGGGAATGCGCGCGGGGGAAGGGCGCGATTCGGCGGATACCGCCTCGCAAGGCGGCGCCCGCCGAATCGCGCATCGAAAAAAATGCCGATCCCCAAAGATGGCGGCCCCGAAGCGCGGGACGAACGTTTGTCATACCGCCCGTCGCGAATCGGAGCCCGCGCGCGTCAGCGCAGCGCGTCGATCATCTTTTCCAACTTCACCGCGTCTGCCGAGAAGAGGCGAATGCCTTCGGCGAGCTTCTCGGTCGCCATCGCGTCGTCGTTCAACTGGAAGCGGAACGACGATTCGTCGATCGCGACGCGCTCGAGCCGTGCATCTTTCGCCGCGTCCGGCGACAGCTTGCGCGCAACCGTCTCGGCGCTGTCGTGCAGCTTCTGCAGCAGGTCGGGGCTGATCGTCAGCAGGTCGCAGCCGGCGAGCTCGGTGATCTGGCTCGTCGTGCGGAAGCTCGCGCCCATCACTTCGGTCTGGTAGCCGAATTGCTTGTAGTACGTATAGATGCGGCGCACCGATTGCACGCCCGGATCGTTCGCGCCGCCGTCCTTCGACTCGTCCCACTCGGCGCCCTTTTGCTTCTTGTACCAGTCGTAGATCCGGCCGACGAACGGCGAGATCAACTGCGCGCCCGCTTCCGCGCACGCGGCCGCCTGCACGAGCGAGAACAGCAGCGTCATGTTGCAGCGGATGCCTTCGCGCTGCAGCACTTCGGCCGCGCGGATGCCTTCCCACGTCGACGCGAGCTTGATCAGCACGCGCTCGCGGCCGATGCCCGCTGCTTCGTAGAGCTTGATGATTTCGCGGCCCTTGTCGATCGAGCGCTGCGTGTCGAACGACAGGCGCGCGTCGACTTCGGTCGACACGCGGCCCGGGATCAGCTTCAGGATCTCGGTGCCGAAAGCGATCAGCAGGCGGTCGATGATGAAGCCGACCGATTCGCCCGCATGATCGCGGACCGTTTTCTCGAGGATCGGCCGATACGCGTCCTTCTGGACGGCCTTCAGGATCAGCGACGGGTTCGTCGTCGCATCCCGCGGCTTGTATTGCGCGAGTTGCTGGAAGTCGCCCGTGTCGGCGACGACGGTCGTGTACTGCTTGAGCTGGTCGAGTGCGGTAGTCATGACGAGTCGAAAGCGAGGCGCGGCGCGCCGGTTCGGTGAGGACGACCGCGCGGCAGGGCGCGGGGCGATGCTGGGCGGCGCGCTTGGCGCGCGCCGCCGGACCCTACATTCTAGGCCGGAAAGCGGAACCGGTGCCGAACGCTCGTGCGCCGGCGGGTGTGACGCGCGCCAGGGGCGAATCGCGCACGAACCATGCCCGATCCGGCCGCGAGCCGGACGGGCGTCAGGCGGCGCGACGCGCGTTGAGAATCGCCTGCGTGAGCACGCCCGCGACGAGCCCCCAGAACGCCGAGCCGATCGACAGCAGCGTGAGGCCGGACGCCGTCACCATGAACGTGACGAGCGCCGCTTCGCGCTGGCGCGCGTCCTGCATCGCGTTGGTGAGGCCGCTCATGATCGAGCCGAACAGCGCGAGCGCGGCGACCGACACGACGAGCGCCTTCGGCAGCGCGCCGAACAGCGCGGAGATCGTCGCGCCGAACACGCCCGCGACGAGATAGAACGTGCCGCACCAGACGGCCGCCGTGTAGCGCTTCGCGCGATCGTCGTGCGCCTCGGGGCCGGTGCAGATCGCGGCCGTGATCGCCGCGAGGTTGATCCCGTGCGAGCCGAACGGCGCGAGCACGAGCGACGCGACGCCCGTCGTCGCGATGAGCGGCGAGGAGGGCGTGCCGTAGCCGTCCGCGCGCAGCACCGCGATGCCGGGCACGTTCTGCGACGCCATCGCGACAACGAACAGCGGAATGCCGATGCTCACGATCGCCGAGATCGAGAACGACGGCGCCGTGAACACGGGCCGCGCGAGCGCGACGTGAAAGCGGCTGAAGTCGAGCAAGCCGAGCGCGCCCGCGGCCGCGATGCCCGCGGCGAGCGTCGCGACGATCGCATAGCGCGGCGCGGCGCGCTTGACGATCAGGTACGTGAAGAACATCGCGAGCACGAGCGCGGTCTGGAACTGCGCGGCGCGGAAGATCTCGATGCCGATCTCGAACAGGATGCCGGCGAGCAGCGCCGCGGCGATGCCGGACGGAATCCGGCGCATCAGCGTGTCGAACAGGCCGCTCGCGCCGACGGCGGCGAGCAGCAGCGCGCAGACGACGAACGCGCCGATCGCGTCCGCATACGCGACGCCCGGCAGCGACGCGACGAGGAGCGCTGCGCCGGGCGTCGACCACGCGACGACGATCGGCGCGCGATACCGCATCGACAGCCCGATCGTCGTCACGGCCATGCCGAGCGACAGCGCCCAGATCCACGACGAGATCTGCGCGTCGCTCAGGTGCGCGGCGCGGCCCGCCTGAAACATCAGCACGAGCGAGCTCGTGTAGCCCGTCATCATCGCGACGAAGCCCGCGACGAGCGCGGACGGCGACGTGTCGGTGAAAAAATTCGGCCGCGCGACGGCGGGCGACAGATTGGAGGCGGGTGGCTGACTGCTCATCGGTGAAACGTCGGGTCTGAAGCGTTGAGGTGAGGCGTCGAAAACGACGGAATTCAGGGAGCTCGGCGGGTGCGGCGGGCGCGTCACTTGCTCAGCGTGCGCATCGCGGATTCGAGGCCCGCGAGCGTGAGCGGATACATCCGGTCGCCTAGCACGTCGCGAATGATCGCGATCGACTGCCGGTATTCCCATAGCCGCTCGGGCTCCGGATTGAGCCAAGCGTAGTGCGGGAACTGATCGGTGAGACGGCGCAGCCACACGGCGCCCGCCTCGGGATTGTTGTATTCGACGGAGCCGCCCGGCTGCAGCACTTCGTAAGGGCTCATCGTCGCGTCGCCGACGAAGATCAGCTTGTAGTCGGGCGTGAACTTGTGCAGTACGTCCCAGGTTGGCGTGCGCTCCGCGTGGCGGCGGCGGTTGTTCTTCCACAGGTGGTCGTACACGCAGTTGTGGAAGTAGTAGAACTCGAGGTGCTTGAACTCGGCCTTCGCGGCGGAGAAGAGCTCCTCGGTGCGCTTGATGTGGTCGTCCATCGAGCCGCCGACGTCGAGCAGCATCAGCACCTTCACGTTGTTGTGGCGCTCGGGCACCATCCGCAGATCGAGCCAGCCGGCGTTCGCGGCGGTGCTGCGGATCGTGCCGGGCAGGTCGAGCTCCTCGGCCGCGCCTTCGCGCGCGAAGCGCCGCAGCCGCCGCAGCGCGACCTTGATGTTGCGCGTGCCGATCTCGACCGAATCGTCGTAATCGCGATACGCGCGCGCCTCCCACACCTTGACCGCGGTGCGGTTGCCGTTCGACGGCCCGCCGATCCGGATGCCTTCCGGGTTGTAGCCGCCGTGCCCGAACGGCGACGTGCCGCCCGTGCCGATCCACTTGTTGCCGCCCTCGTGGCGCGCCTTCTGCTCGTCGAGCAATGCTTTGAGGCGCTCCATCAGCTTGTCGAGGCCGCCGAGCGCCTGGATCTGCGCCTTCTCCTCGGGCGTGAGCTCGCGCTGCAGGCGTTTCTCGAGCCAGTCGAGCGGAATGTCGAACGCATCCGAGGGCAGCGCGGACACGCCGTGGAAGTACGCGCCGAATGCCTTGTCGAACTTGTCGAAGTACTGCTCGTCCTTCACGAGCGTCATCCGCGCGAGATAGTAGAACGCGTCGAGCGAAGGCTCGATCACCTGCGCCTTCAGCGCTTCCAGCAGCGTCAGGTATTCCTTGACCGACACCGGCAGCTTCGCCGCGCGCAGCGAGTAGAAAAAATCGATCAGCATGGGCGGGCCCTCGCATCGCCGCGGCGAGCCGGGCGGCCGTGCGGCGCACGGGCGCGCCGCGCGACGGCGGGCCGGAGCGCGCACGCGCCGCGCGACGAAGCGCGCAGCGGGTTCGGGTTCGCGCGACGCATCGCGCGCGTGCCCGCGGGCGTGGCGGCTGGATTCCGGCGGCTCATCTCGCGTGTCTCCTCGCGGCGCCCGTGCGTCTAGCGGTTGTGGCGGTTCATGTAGACGAGCCGCTCGAACAGGCTCACGTCCTGCTCGTTCTTGAGCAGCGCGCCCGCAAGCGGCGGCACGATCTGCTTCTGGTCCTTCGAGCGCAGCGCGTCGGGCGGGATGTCCTCGGCGAGCAGCAGCTTCAGCCAGTCGAGCAGCTCGGACGTCGACGGCTTCTTCTTCAGCCCCGACACGCCGCGCAGCTCGAAGAAGCTCTCGAGCGCCGCGCGCAGCAGGTCCTGCTTGATGCCGGGGTAGTGGACCTCGACGATCTTCTGCATCGTCGACGGATCGGGGAACTGGATGTAGTGGAAGAAGCAGCGGCGCAGGAATGCGTCGGGCAGCTCCTTCTCGTTGTTCGACGTGATGATGACGAGCGGGCGGTGCCGCGCGCGCACGGTCTCGCGCGTCTCGTACACGTGGAACTCCATCCGGTCGAGCTCGCGCAGCAGATCGTTCGGGAATTCGATGTCGGCCTTGTCGATCTCGTCGATGAGGAGCACGTTCGGGCGCTCGGCCTCGAACGCTTGCCACAGCACGCCCTTCACGATGTAGTTCGCGATGTCCTTCACGCGCTCGTCGCCGAGCTGCGAGTCGCGCAGGCGCGACACCGCATCGTATTCGTAAAGGCCCTGCTGCGCCTTCGTCGTCGACTTGATGTGCCATTGCAGGAGCGGCATGCCAAGCGCCGCCGCGACTTCCTCGGCGAGCATGGTCTTGCCCGTGCCGGGCTCGCCCTTGATGAGGAGCGGGCGCTCGAGCGTGAGCGCGGCGTTGACGGCGAGCTTCAGATCGTCTGTCGCGACGTAGTGCGAGGAACCTTCGAAACGCATGGCGGCGAGCTTCCGGCGAAAAAATCCCAGTATAAGTCAGAAGCGCCGCTGGCTTGGCGCGGCCGGCGTATCGTGCGAAGCGCATTCGGTGGGCGCGCGTGGTGGACGCGTTCCCCGGCGACGCGGTACAATCTGGCCGTTTTTTTGGCCTGCGTGGCGGCCTCACAAGTAAAACGGCGCCGGCCGTTGCCTTTGCGGGCGCCAGTTTCCCCTCAAGCTAGGTTACAAGAGCTATGAATAAATTCGGCAAACATGTCGTTGTCGCAGCAGCGCTCGCGGCGCTCGCCGCCGGCGCGCAGGCGGCCGGTGTGGTCGGCAACCCGAAGGACGGGGCAAGCAAGGCCGCGATGTGCATCGGCTGTCACGGCATCGACGGCTACCGCGTGGCCTACCCGGAGGTCTACCGGGTGCCGCTCCTCGGCGGCCAGAACCAGGTTTATCTCGAGAATGCGCTGAAGGCCTACCGGAAGAAGGATCGCCATTTCCCGTCGATGAACGCGATCGCCGAATCGCTGACGGATCAGGACATCGCCGATCTCGCGTCCTACTACGCCGCGCAAAAGCCCGATTCGAAGAACAATCCCTACAAGTAAGCTCGCGCTTGCTGACCTCAGCACCGGGATAGGAGCATCATCCATGAAGAAGCCTCAGACGGCACTCAAGACGGCGGCGGCGCTCGCGCTCGCAGCCGGCTTCGCGATCGGCACCGCGCATGCGGCGGACGTCGCGAAGGGCAAGGAACTCGTCGAGTCGCACAACTGCGCGGCCTGCCACGGCGCGAAGCTCGACAATCCGATCAACGCCGAATATCCGCGCCTCGCGGGCCAGCACGCCGACTACCTGGTCTGGGCGATGCGCCAGTACCAGATGGGCCTGACGAACCCGCTCCTCGGCCGCAGCAACGCGATCATGCAGGCGCAGGTGCAGAGCCTGTCCGTTGCCGACATGAAGGACATCGCCGCGTACCTCGAGTCGCTGCAAGGCAGCCTCGTGTTCAAGAAGTAACGCCGGTACGCCGGCGTCGCGCGTGTCCGCTCGCGCGACGCGCGCGCCGAAAAATGCCCCGCTTCGAGCGGGGCATTTTTTTGTCCGTTGCGCACGTGCGCGGCATGCGGTGCGTGATGCCTTCGCGAGGGCCGCGTCAGCCGCGCGATGCGCGTCGCAGGATCCGCTGCAGATAGGCGTCGGAATCAGGCGGCGTGTTCGTGCGTTGCGCTTCCCAGATCGTTTCGCCGAGACATTCCATGATCGCGTGCTGCGCGTCGTGCGCGCAATCGCAGCGGGCGGCGAGTTTCTCGTGCGCGGCCCGGATGCCGGGCGGCTGGTCGATCGACAACTGCTCGCTGATCGCGAGATGCATCGACAGATGCAGGAACGGATTCGTGCGCCCTTCGTCGGGCGTGTAGTCGTGCGCGGCCGAGCGCCCGGCGTCCTCGAGTTCCGCGTGATATTCGGGATGCTCGACGATCCAGTCGGCCGCCATCGCTTCGAGCGGCGTGAGGATCTCGCCCGAGCGCTGCTTGCGCCAGGTGTCGATGAAGAAGCGACGCACGTCGTCGCGGCTCGGATTGAACATGATGTAAAGCAGGGCGTGTGACAGGCCGCTGCGGCCCGCGAGCGCGTATTTTACGCTGTCCGCGGCAGGGCTGCCGAAAGCGCGACGGCGCGACGGCGTAACGAAGCGGCGAAGCAACGAAACTGCGAAACAGCATCCGGGCATTCAGGCGCGTGATGCGCCGGTTTCGGGGCGCCGACGCAATCGCGCGGCGATGGGCTGCCGGGCATTTCGGGCGCGCGGCACGCTCACCGCTCACCGTTCGACGCGAGATCCGTCACGGCACGCATCGCGGTCCGCAACGGATTCGGCATAAACACCGCTTATGCGGCCGTTCGAAGCTCGTTAGAATCGAGCGCTTTCACTACTCGCACGAGCCATGGCCTTGACCGCCGGAACCTCTTGCGCCGCGCGACGCGGCGCGCTGTACGTCGCGTTGTCGGCCGCCGCGTTCGGCGCGATGGCGATCTTCGGTCGCTACGCATACGCGGGCGGCGCCGACGTGCTCGGCCTCTTGATCGTCCGCTTCTCGATCGCGGGCGCGCTGCTCGTCGCCGTCGCGCGGAGGCGGCGCGTGCGCTGGCCGCGCGGCCGTGCGCTCGCCGCGATCGTCTGCATGGGCGCGCTCGGCTACGTCGGACAGTCGCTGTGCTATTTCAGCGCGCTGCAACATGCGCAGGCGAGCCTCGTCGCGCTGCTGCTCTATCTGTATCCGGCGTTCGTCACGCTGCTCGCCGCCTGGTGGCTCGGCGAGCGGCTCACGCGCGCGAAGGCGGTCGCGCTCGCGCTGTGCGTCGCCGGCTCGGCGCTGATGGTGGGCGGCGGTCGCGGCGAGCCGCTCGGCATCGCGCTCGCGCTCGGCGCGGCGGTGGTCTATTCGCTGTACATCGTCGTCGGCGCGAAGGCGGCGCGCGGCGTCGATCCGCTCGCGACCGTCGCGATCATTTGTTGCGCCGCGGCGGCGATGCTCATCGTGCTCGCGCTCGCACGCACGGCGGCGTTCGGCGCGCCGCCGCACTGGCCGCGCGCGGCGTCCGGCTGGGCCGCGCTCGTCGCGATCGCGCTCGTGTCGACCGTCGCCGCGATGCTCGCGTTCTTCGCCGGCCTCGCGCGGCTCGGCGCGGCCCGCACGTCGATGCTGTCGACGCTCGAGCCCGTCGTGACGGTCGCGCTGGCCGCCGCGCTGTTCGGCGAGACGCTGACGCCGCTGCAATGGGCGGGCGGCGTCGCGATCCTCGCGGCGGTGCTGTGGCTCGTGCGCGCGGGCACGCCGGCCGACCACGCGGAGCCGACGACGATCGCGAGCGCGTGAGGCTCGCGGGGCGGGTAGCGGGAGGTGTCGGCCGGGATCGGGTGCGGCCCGCGGCCGGCTTCGCCGATCGGAACGCGAAATGCGGAACGCGGAACGCGAACGTGCGATGAACGTGCCGCTTTGCAGCAATCGCGGGTCCGGTCCGGCAGGCCCGCGGATGCCCGAAGCGATCCGCGCCCGCCGCGCGCCGCAGCGCGCGACCCGCCCCCGTCACTGCACGGGCGCAGGCGTCTTCGGCTTGTACTCGCAAAGCGGCTCGATCGCGCAGTGCCAGCATTCGGGCTTGCGCGCCTTGCACACGTAGCGTCCGTGCAGGATCAGCCAATGATGCGCATCGTGCAGGAATTCCTTCGGCGTGAACTTCTCGAGCGCCGCTTCGACCGCGCGCACGTCCTTGCCGGGCGCGAGGCCCGTGCGGTTCGCGACGCGGAAGATGTGCGTGTCGACGGCGATCGTCGGCTGGCCGAACGCGGTGTTCAGCACGACGTTCGCGGTCTTGCGGCCGACGCCCGGCAGGCTCTCGAGCGCCTCGCGGTCGGCGGGCACTTCGCCGTCGTAGCGCTCGAGCAGGATCCGGCTCGCCGCGACGACGTTCTTCGCCTTCGTCCGGTAGAGACCGATCGTCCTGATGTAGTCGGCGACGCCTTCCTCGCCGAGCGCGACGATCCTCTTCGGTGTGTTCGCCACCGGGAACATCTTGCGCATCGCCTTGTTGACCGACACGTCGGTCGCCTGCGCCGACAGCATCACCGCGATCAGCAACTCGAACGGCGTCGTGTATTCGAGCTCGGTCGTCGGATGTGGGTTGAGGCTTTGCAGCGTTTCGAAGATCGCGCGTCGTTTGTTGGCGTTCATGCGGTCACGGTTTCGGTTTCGAGATCGGCGGCGCGTCGTCTTCGCGATCGGGCTTGCCGGCTGCGTCGCGCTGCCCGGCGAGACGGCGGCGCCGCGCTTCGGCCGCGTCGATCTGCGCCTGCACCGCGGCGCTCACGCCTTCGGTGTTCTTCGGCCCCGCGCCCTGGGCGGCGAGTTCTTCCTTCTTCTTGCGCGCGCGTTCGAGCGCCGCTGCAATGATCGCACGCTTCTTCGCTTGCGGATCGTCGTCGGCCGGCGCCGCGGGCTCGGCGGCGGCAGGGGCGGTGGTGGGGGCGGTGGCCGCCGCGGCGGCGCTTGCCGCGCGGCGGGCCGCCGCCCGCGCCTCGGCTGCTTCGCGCTCGCGCTTCTGACGCGCGAGGCGCGCATCGTGCCGCGCGCGCGCGGCGTCGGCCTGCTGTTGCGACCACGCGTCCCAGCCGGTCTGCTCGCCCGTCACGGGTATCATCGCGATGCAGTCGACGGGGCACGGCGGCACGCACAGGTCGCAGCCGGTGCAGAGTTCGGCGACGATCGTATGCATTTGCTTCGGTGCCCCGACGATCGCGTCGACGGGGCACGCCTGCATGCACAGCGTGCAGCCGATGCAAAGCTGCTCGTCGATGAACGCGACGGGGCGCGCACGCTCGACGCCGTGCTCCGGATTGAGCGGTATCACGGGCTTGCCGAGCAGTTTCGCGAGCCGCGCGACGCCCTCGGCGCCGCCTGGCGGGCATTGATCATAGCCGGCGGTGCCGGCCGCGATTGCCTCCGCGTACGGACGGCAGCCGTCGTAGCCGCACTTCGTGCATTGCGTCTGGGGAAGCAGATCTTCGATGCGATCGGCGAGGGTCTTGGAATCGGTCACAGTGACGACGTGGGCCGGCGCGGCGGCCGGGCGTTCGAACGCGGCCCGGATATTTCTGGAAACAACAATTATCGCCGATTTTTCGCATTGCGCTTAACAACGCATGTGCCATAATCAAAACGCTTTTTTGCGTGACTATAGCAGGGTGTCCCTTAACGATGGCGCGCCCGTTCACGCCGCCGGCGATCGCCGCAGGCCCCGCGTCGATCGCCGGCGGCGCGAGCCGGATTACGCGGCTCACATAGCAAAACGCCACTATGAATCAGCCAAAAATCAAAAGAGACCCAGAGGGAACCCGGCGCCGGATCCTGCTCGCGGCGGCCGAAGAATTCGCGACAGGGGGGCTGTTCGGTGCGCGAGTCGATCAGATCGCGCGCCGCGCCGAAACCAACGAGCGCATGCTCTATTACTACTTCGGCAGCAAGGAGCAATTGTTCACCGCGGTGCTCGAATATGCGTTTTCCGCGCTGATGGAGGCCGAGCGGGCGATCGATCTCGAAGGCGTCGCGCCCGTCGAAGCGATCACGCGGCTCGCGCATTTCGTGTGGGACTACTACCGCGATCATCCCGATCTGCTGCGCCTGCTCAACAACGAGAACCTGCACGAGGCGCGCTATCTGCAGAAATCGACGCGCATTCGCGAGATGATCTCGCCGATCGTCAAGACGCTCGACGGCGTGCTCGATCGCGGCCAGAAGGCGGGGCTCTTCCGCACGGACATCGATTCGCTGCGGTTCTACGTGACGCTGTCGGGGCTCGGCTACTACATGGTGTCGAACCGCTTCACGCTCGCCGCGATCTTCGGCCGCGATTTCAGCGCGCAGCACGAGCGCACCGAGATGATCAAGATGAACACCGAGTTGCTGCTCGCGTTTCTGTTGAGGCGCTGAGCCGGACGGGCGCGCGCGTCAGGCGACCTTGCGCGCGCGCGGCAATGCGGCTTTCGTCGCGGCGCGCTTGGCGGCGGCCGGCTTCGCCGCACGGGTTTTCGCGGCGGGGCGCTTCGCGGCCGTCAGCCTGAGCGCGGCCGCCTTCGCGGGCGCGGCGCTTATCGTTTCGCTGCCCGCCGTCGACCGGCTCGGCGTGGAAGGCGATGTCGACGTGGAGCCGGCCCGCGGCGTCGGCTTCTTCGGCTGCGACGCATGCTCGCGGATGAAGTCGCGCAGTTGCGGATAGATGATCGTGCGCCAGCGGCGGCCCGAGAAAATGCCGTAGTGGCCGCACTTCTCGGCGGTGAGGCTGCGGCGGTGCGCCTGCGGAATGCCCGTGCAAAGCTCGTGCGCGACGTGCGTCTGGCCGCTGCCCGAGATGTCGTCGAGCTCGCCTTCGATCGTCATCAGCGCGCTCGAATGGATGTCGGCCGGCTTCACGCGCTCGCCGTGGATGTCCCACGTGCCTTCGGCGAGGCGGAACTCCTGGAACACGATGCGGATCGTGTCCAGATAGTATTCGGCCGCCATGTCGAGCACCGCGTTGTATTCGTCGTAGAAGCGGCGGTGCGCTTCGGCGTCTTCCTCGTCGCCGCGCAACAGGCTCTGGTAGAAGTCCCAGTGCGATTGCGCGTGGCGCTCCGGATTCATCGCGACGAAGCCCGTGTGCTGCAGGAAGCCCGGATAGACCTTGCGGCCTTCGCCCGGATAGTTCGCCGGCACCGTGTGGATCACGTTGTTCTCGAACCATGAATGCGAGCGGTTCGTCGCGAGCGAATTCACCGACGTCGGGCTCTTGCGCGCGTCGATCGGGCCGCCCATCATCGTCATCGTGAGCGGCGTGTCCTCGCCGCGGCTCGCCATCAGCGAGATCGCCGCGAGCACGGGCACGGTCGGCTGGCACACCGAGATCACGTGCAGGTTGCGCGCGCCGATATGTCGGATGAATTCCTGGATGTAGTCGACGTAGTCGTCGAGATGGAACGGGCCGACTTCGGCGGGCACCATCCGCGCGTCGATCCAGTCGGTGATGTAGACCTTGTGATCCTGCAGCAGCGTGCGGACGGTGTCGCGCAAAAGCGTCGCGTGGTGGCCCGACAGCGGCGCGCACACGAGCACGACGGGCTCGTCCTTCAGTTGCCCGACGGCGCCCGAATCGTCCGCGTAGCGCTTGAAGCGCAGCAGCCGGCAGAACGGCTTCTCGATGATCGTCTGCTCGACGATCGGAATGTTGTGTCCGTCCTTGACGATCTGGTGAATCGCGAACTCCGGCTTCTCGTAATCCTTGCCGAGCCGGTACAGCAATTCGTAGCCCGCCGCGAGGCGCGTCGCGCCCGGCACGAGCGAAAGCGGGCTCGACGGATTCGCGAACGATTTGGAGGCGGCTTGCGCCCAGGCGGTCAGCGGGCTCAGCATCGCCCGCTGGAATTCGTGCAATTGGTAAAGCATGCGAGCTCCCGATGGGAGAACGGTGCGCGAAGGCGGCGCGGGGCGCCGCGGCGTGCCGTGTCAGTCAGCAATCGGACCGATTCACTCGTCGGATCGAATCAGTCGCGACTGATCATATCGGACATTCAGGGGTGTCGCAACGCAGCATACCCGCATTTCCGAGCGTTGCTTCGACATCTGACCTTGTCTTACGTTTGTCGCGCAAACGTGGTTCGGCGCTAGCGCCCGGCGATGGCGTCCGCCGCCGTAGGCTGGCCGGCCGCGCGCAGCATTTCCTCTTCATGATGCATCAGGTTGAACGCGGTGTGCACGAGCCCGACGTGCGAGAACGCCTGCGGGAAATTCCCTACCTGGCGACGCGTCACGGGATCGTATTCCTCGGCAAGCAGGCCGAGGTCGTTGGTGAGCGACAGCAGGCGGCGGAACAGCGCGTGCGCATCGTCGATGCGGCCGAGGAGCGCGAGATTGTCGACGAGCCAGAAGCTGCATGCGAGAAACGTGCCTTCGCCGGGCGGCAGGCCGTCGTCGTATTCGCTCGTGTGGTAGCGCAGCACGAGGCCGTCGCGCATCAGGCCCCGCTCGATCGCGGCGACGGTCTCCGAGACGCGCGAATCGGTGGGCGGCAGGAAGCCGACGAGCGGCAGCATCAGCACGCTCGCGTCGAGCGCGTCGCTGCCGTAGCTCTGCGTGAACGCGCGCAGCCGCGGATTCCAGCCGTTCGCGCAGACGTCCGCGTGGATCTCGTCGCGCACCGCGCGCCAGCGCTCGAGCGGCGCGGGCAGCCGGAACATCTCGGCCGACTTGATCGCGCGATCGAACGCGACCCACGCCATCACCTTCGAGAACGTGAAGTGCCGGCGGCCGCCGCGCGTCTCCCAGATGCCTTCATCCGGCTCGCGCCAGATCTTCTCTAGGTGCGCGAGCAGCGTCGTCTGGACCGACCAGACCGTGTCGTCCGCCTGCAGGCCGCCCACACGCGCAACGTGCAGCGCGGCCATCACTTCGCCGAACACGTCGAGCTGCAACTGGTTCGCCGCGTTGTTGCCGATGCGCACCGGGCGCGAATCGTGGTAGCCCGGCAGCCAGTGGAGCTCCATCTCGGGCAGGCGCCGCTCGCCCGCAATTCCGTACATGATCTGGATCTGCTCGGGCGAGCCGGCCATCACGCGGCCGAGCCACGTGCGCCACGCGCGCGCCTCGTCGTAGTAGCCGCCGCGCATCAACGCGAGCAGCGTGATCGTCGCGTCGCGCAGCCAGCAGTAGCGGTAGTCCCAGTTGCGGGTGCCGCCCAACTGCTCGGGCAGCGACGTCGTCGGCGCGGCGACGATGCCGCCCGTCGGCTCGTACGCGAGCGCCTTCAGCGTGATCAGCGAGCGGCGCACGGCGGCCGCGTAGCGGCCGCGCAACGGGCACCGCGCCGACCATTCGAACCAATGGTTCTCGGTGCGCGCGAGCATCGACAGCGGCTCGCGCGCGGGCGGCAGCCGCAGGTGCGACGGCGCATAGGACAGCGAGAACGGCACGCGCTCGTCCGCCTTCACCGTGAATTCGGCGACCGTATGCAGGTTCTCGCCCGACAGCGGCACGGGCGTGCGCAGCACGACCGTATCCGGGCCGGCGATCGCCTTCACGCCCGCCTCGCGCGGCAGCCGCGTGACCCACGGGACCGAGAAGCCGTAGTCGAAACGCAACACGAGCTGCATCTGCATCTTCATCTCGCCGCGCCGGCCGACGACGATCCGCACGAGCTCCGACCAGCCGCTGCCGGGCGGCATGAAGTCGATCACCGTGACGGCGCCGGCGTCGCTCTCGTAGTCGGTTTCGAGGATCAGCGTGTCGCCGCGGTAGCGGCGCGACGTCGCGCTCACGCGCACGTCGTCGGCGGGCGCGACGAGCCAGCGGCCGTGCTCCGGCGTGCCGACGAGCGCGGCGAAGCACGCGCCGGAATCGAAACGGGGCCAGCACAGCCAGTCGACCGAGCCGTCCCGGGAGATCAGCGCGGCCGTGTGGCCGTCGCCGACGAGGGCGTAGTCTTCGATGAGGGCGGGCATGGGCGGCGATCCTCCAGCAATCCTTGTCGTTCACGATCCGGGCATTTTCGCGCCGCGCTGTACGGCGGCGCGCACGGGCCCGTATACTCGGCGGACTGCGCGGCGCGGGCGTTCGAAGGGCCCGCGCTTCGCAACATCACATCACTTGAGACGGATCGATGCAAGGAGGTTCCGATGACCCGACGCGCTCACGCGCCTTCGTCGTTCGCTTTCCCGCTTAGGCTGAGTCACTGGATGAAAGGTTTCGCGCTCGCGCTGCCGCTTTTCGGCAATCCCTCGTTCGCGCAGGATGCGAGCGGCGGCCCTGCGGGCGGCGTGTACAACCTGCTCGTCGGCACCTATACGGGCGCGGGCGGCGACGGCATCTACGTGTATCGCTTCGATACCGACTCGGGCCGCGCGACGCCCGTGTCGTCGGCGAAGGCCGAGAACCCGTCGTACCTCGTCGCGAGCCGCGACGGCCGCCACGTGTACGCGGTCAACGAACTGCCGGGCGACGCCGGCCCCGCGAGCGTGCGCGGCGGCGTCAGCGCATTCGCCTTCGACGCGAAGACGGGCGCCCTCCAGTTCGTCAACCGCGTGTCGGCGCAAGGGAACGATCCGTGCTACCTGAGCCTGTCGCCGGACGGGCGCTATCTCGTCGCGGCGAACTATTCGGTCGCGTCCGATCCGGGCGGCAGCTTCTCGGTGTTTCCGGTCGAGGCGACGGGCGCGCTCGGCGCAGCGGTGCTGAACGTGCATCACGAGGGCACGGGCCCGGTAACGGGGCGGCAGGACGGCGCGCATGTCCATTCGACCGTGTTCTCGCCGGACGGCAAGTACCTGTTCGTGCAGGACCTCGGCGCGGACAAGCTCTACTCGTACCGCTACGCGCCGGACGGCGGCCGCGGCCTCATCGGCCCGACCGAGTCGCGCTACACGCTCGTGAAGGCGGGCTCGGGCCCGCGCCATCTCGTGTTCGGCGCAAGCGGGCGGTTCGCTTACGTGACCAACGAGCTGAACGCGTCGGTCGGCGTGTACCGCTACGACGACGGCCGGCTCGCGCACGTCGAGACCGTGCCGATGACGGCGCCGGGCTTCGCGGGCAAGGTCGGCGGCGGCGCGCTGCATCTGTCGCCGGACGGGCGCTTCCTGTACGCGACCAATCGCGGCGACGCGAACGACATCGTGATCTACGCGGTGAACGCGGCCGACGGCAAATTGAAGCTCGTCGGCCGGCAGTCGAGCCTCGGCAAGACGCCGCGCGAGTTCGCGATCGATCCGAGCGGCAAGTGGCTCATCGTCGGCAACCAGGACAGCGACAGCGTGTTCGTGTTCAGGCGCGATGTCGCGAGCGGCCGCCTCGAGCCGAATCCGGCGCAGTTCAGGATCGGCAAGCCGGTCGACTTCAAGTTCGTGCCGGTGCGGTGACGCCGGGCGGCGCGCCGCCCGGCATCGAAGCCGTGCCGCGCTTCGCGCCGCCGCGTCCCGCCGCGCTTACTCGGCCAGCGGCGGCGCGAGCACTTCGCGGCTGCCGTTGATGCCCATCGGCGATACGAGGCCGGCCGCTTCCATCTGCTCGACGAGCCGCGCCGCGCGGTTGTAGCCGATGCGCAACTGCCGCTGCACCGACGAGATCGACGCGCGCCGCGTGCGCACGACGAACGCGACGGCCTCGTCGTAGAGCGGATCGGCTTCCGCGTCCGGCGCTTCGCCGAACAGATCCTGTGCGCCGCCTTCCGCGCTCGGCCCGTCGAGAATGCCTTCCTCGTACTGCGGCTCGCCGAACTGCTTCAGGTATTCGACGATCCGGTGCACTTCCTCGTCCGCGACGAACGCGCCGTGCACGCGCTGCGGGTAGCCCGTGCCGGGCGGCAGGAACAGCATGTCGCCCTGGCCGAGCAGCGATTCGGCGCCCATCTGGTCGAGGATCGTGCGCGAGTCGATTTTCGACGACACCTGGAACGCGACGCGCGTCGGAATGTTCGCCTTGATGAGGCCCGTGATCACGTCGACGGACGGGCGCTGCGTCGCGAGGATCAGATGGATGCCGGCCGCGCGCGCCTTCTGCGCGAGCCGCGCGATCAGCTCCTCGATCTTCTTGCCGGCGACCATCATCAGATCGGCGAGCTCGTCGATCACGACGACGATGAGGGGCAGCGTCGACAGCGGCTCGGGATCGTCCGGCGTCAGCGAGAACGGGTTGCCGATCTTCTTTTCCTTCGCGACGGCGTCGCGGATCTTCTGGTTGAAGCTCGCGAGGTTGCGCACGCCGAGCGCGGACATCAGCCGGTAGCGCTTCTCCATCTCGCCGACGCACCAGGTGAGCGCGTTCGCGGCGAGCTTCATGTCGGTGACGACGGGCGCGAGCAGATGCGGGATGCCTTCGTAGACCGACAGCTCGAGCATCTTCGGGTCGATCATGATGAGCCGCACGTCCTCGGGCGTCGCCTTGTACAGCAGCGACAGGATCATCGCGTTGATCGCGACCGACTTGCCCGAGCCCGTCGTGCCGGCGACGAGCATGTGCGGCGCCTTCGCGAGATCGGTGACGACCGGGTTGCCGGTGATGTCCTTGCCCATCGCGATCGTGAGTTGCGATGCCGAGTGCTGGTATTGGCGCGACGCGAGAATTTCGGACAGGCGGATCATCTGGCGCTTCGCGTTCGGCAGTTCGAGGCCCATGCAGGTCTTGCCGGGGATCGTCTCGACGACGCGGATCGACGTGAGGCCGAGGCCGCGCGACAGGTCCTTCATCAGGCCGACGATCTGGCTGCCGCGCACGCCGAGCGCGGGCTCGATCTCGAAGCGCGTGATCACCGGGCCCGCCGACGCGCCGACGACCGTCACCGGCACCTTGAACTCCTGCAGGCGCTGCTCGATGATCTGGCCGGTTTGCGCGAGATGCTCGTCGGAGATCGCCTCGATCGTGTCGCAGGCGGGCTCGAGCAGGTCGAGCGTCGGCAGCTCGACGTTCGACGCGGCGGGCGCGTGGAACTCGAACGCGTTCGGCGCGGGCGGGCGGGTCGGGCGGGCGGGCTCGGCGGGGGACGGCGTTCGGCTGGGGGGGCGGGCGCCGTCGACGTGGCGGAGACGGGCGATGGGGCGGGCGTTTCCGGCGTGCCTGGTGCGCCGGCGACTCGCGTGGCTTGCGCAACGTCCGGCGCGGCGGCCGATGCACCGGCGGGCGACACGATCGCATTCGACGCGGCGGCGAGCGCAGGAGCGACGCTCGGTGAAATGCTGTCCGCCGTGGAGGCGACCGAGGTTGCGACACCTGTCGACGCAATCGCCGGCGTGCTCGCGCTCGATGCGACGGCCGATGCGCCGGTAAGCGACGCGATCGAATTCGATACGGCCGCGCTTGGCTTGGCGCTGCCGGGCAGCGTCGCATTCGGCACGTTCGGCGGCGCGGCAGTGGCACCGGATGCGGCTCGATCGAACGCGGGTGCGCCGACAGCAGGCGTCGTGGCGTTCGCGCTTGCCGTTGCGGCCGGCTCAGTCGCGGCCGCCGCGCGGGCCGCGTCGAGCATGCCGAATGCCGCGCCGACGATGCCGATCGCGCCTGCTGCATGGCCTGTCGACGTCTGCGCCGTGGAAGGCGCCGAAACGACCGGGGCCGCCGCGGCGCCCGGCGTCGCCGGCGCAGCCGGCGACATGGCCGAAGCAGGTGCGCTTTGGACGTTCGAGTCGTTCGATATGGCTGCCGCGGTCTTGTCCGGAGCGGGCGCTGTCACGCTTTGCGTCGCGGCTTGCGCCTCGCTGTGCTGAATGCCCGTCGTGGGACGGGCAGTGGCGTCGCCCGATCGGAGGAGGGCGGCCGCGCCGCTCGATTGCGGCGCGATGGGCGCCGGTTGCGAAGCGGTCGCGCCGATTGCGGTCGCGGCTCGCGGCGATTGTGATTGCGATTGCAATTGCATGCGCGATTCGGTTTGCGTGGTCGCGGAGGCAGCGGCCGCAGCGGCGGTATCGCTCGCGTCCTCCCGTGGCGCGAGCGCGCGTGGCATGTCGTCGACCGTGGGCGACACGCTCGTCGCCGCGCGCGAATCGGCGGCGACGGCCGGCCGCGCAACGGCTTGGGCGGTCTCGTTGCTCGCGGTCGCGATCGACTGGCGATCCATCGCGTCGGCGTTCATCGCCGCGGCTTGTGAGCCGACATCAGCGGCGGTCGCGGCAGCGGACGGCGAAGCAGGCGCGACGCCTGCCGGGACGGCGGCGGGGTGCCGTTCGTTCCCGTTCGAGGCGGCGGCGCTCATCGATTTCACCGTCGACAGCGGCATGTCGGCGGCGTCGGGTGCGAAGGACGCGTTATCAGGACGCGCCTCTTCGGTCGCCGTCAGCGCCGCCTCGACGGCGATGTCCGTTTCTCGGCCGTGCGCGACACATGTGCCCATGCCGACGCTGGAAGCGGGATCGACGGCCGACGCAGCCGCGCGAGCGTCGGCGTCGGCGTCGGCGTCGGCGATCGCGTCGGAGCCGACGGCTGCGGGCGCCGCGCATACCGTCGTCGATTCGACGGCAGCGATTACGCCGTCCTCGGCAGCGCAGGTGACGCCGTCGGCGACGCACGGCGCGATTCCATCGTCAGCCGGCGCAACCGTTGCGATGCCCGCAGGGGCCGCGACGGCGGCCGTTTCCGCGGTCGTCGGCGCGTGCCTGCCCGACGCGGCCGTCACCGCCGCGCCGTGCGACGGCGCAGCCGATGCAATCATCGATTCACGCGCCGTCCCAGGTGCTGCGGCTGCGCCCGTTGCGCCCGCCAGCGCCGTCCATTGCGCGGCGCTGGCCTCGATCGAACGCAGTGTCTCGTGCACGCTCGCCGCAGGCGCGATGCGTTCCGCAGGCTTCTCGTTCCACGCATAGAGCGGCGCGCGCGCCGGGCCCGCCGGCCGCTTGCGCGCGATCTCGGCGGGTGCCGCCGCCGTCTGCGCGCGGGCTGCGGGTTGCGGGGGCGTCGCGGCGCCGTCGCGCGCCGCGACGGTTGCCTGCCGCGACGGCGTGAACGTCATCGGCCGATTGCGGGCCGCCGACACGGCGGCCTGCGTCACCGGCCGGCGCGGCGCGAAGCGCGGATCGGGCGGGGCCGGGCGCGCTTGCGCGCGTTTGCCGATCGCTGCGACGGCTGCGGTCGATCCGATCGGCTTCGCGACGCCGGTCGCAGCCGGCGCGAACGCGGCGGGCGACGTCGCCGACGAACCGGGTGCAACGGGCATAACGAGCGAGGCGGCTGCCCCGCCCGTCGATGCCGCGTGGCTCGCCGCCTTCGGCAGTCCGCCCGACGCCATCGCCGCACCGGTAGGCTTCGCGGCGGCAGGCTTCGCGGCGGCGGTTGCCGCGGGCGTGGCCGAAACGGGGGGCGGCGTTTTCGCGATGCCGCTTCCCGGCATCGCGAGACCGGCGGTCTTCGGCATGCCGCTCGCCGATGGCGTCGGATCGACCGTCATCGGCGCGTTGTCGGCGGGCATGGCGATGCCGGCCGTTTTCGCCGGCTCGGTGCCGGCAGCCTTTGCGAATGCGGCCGTCGACGTGCCGGCGCCGGCCGTTTTCGCGACGCCGGCCGTCACCGTTCCCGCTGCCGCAGTCGATGCCGCGCCCCGCGACGGCGCGCCCGGCTTGAGCCAGCCGGCCGGCGCGGCCGGCTCGACGGCGGCCCGCGCCGCGGCGCCCGCCGGCGCGTTGCGCCGGTCGCCGCGCTGCGCGTCGTTCGGCTTCCAGAGCGTCGGCCGCGCATAACGGCCGTTCTGCCGTGGCGCCATCGGGTTGATCGTATGCGCGGTCGTCGGCTGCACGTCGGCCGCGCGGCGCACGCGCCGGTCGTCGTCGCGGTGCAATGCGGCGCGCGGCAGGTCCGCGACGCCGCGCGATTCCTCGTCGCCGCGCTCGCGCGCGAAGCGGATGCCGAACGATGCGTCGAGCCACGTGTTCACCTGCCGCCAGCGGACGCCGACGAGCCACGGCAGCCCGACGACGAACAGCGCGACCATCGCGAACGGCGTGCCGACGTGGCCGAACACGCGCTCGAAGCCGCCCGCGAGCGCGTGGCCGAGCGCGTTCGTCGTCGCGTCGCCCGTCAGCGCGGTCGCGAGCGTGCAGCTCGCGATCAGCACGCAGAAGAAGCCGAGCCATAGCCGGATCGAGCCGGGGCCCGCGAGGCCGCCGCCGCCCGGCAGCGACGCCTTGGCGAGCCGCCAGAAAAGAGGAATGAACCAGACGGCCGAAAAGCCGAACCAGCCGAGGACTACCGTTTGCATGCTCAGAAACAGGAGGAGGACGGGGCGCGACGCGCGACGCCGTCGAGTTTAACCGGTCGACGAAGATGTTTTCAGGAACGGCGCACCGTCGCGCCGCCGTCGTGCGCGCGGCCCGGCGGATGACGCCCGCCGTCCGGTTCGCCGGCAGGGCCGTCCGCCGCGCGCCGCGCGGCGCTTACTTGCCGTCGCGTCGCGCGAACGTCAGCGTCGCGCCGTCGTCGGTGATGATGATCAGTTGCTGCGGGGCGCGCATCTGCACGCCAGCCTTCGAGATGTGGCCGAGCGCGGCGAGGTAGTCGCGCTCGAGCGCGGCGCGCGCGGGCGCGCCGCACGCCATCCGCGTGCCGGCGAGCGGGCCGAACGCGAGCACGCCGTTCTTCACGTCGTAGGTGCCCATGTAACGGTTGCAGCCCGAGAAGCCGGCCGCGCGCCGCACGCCCGTTTCGGTCGACAGCGCGAGCTTGATCGGCTCGCCGTTGTCGCCGTGCGGGATGTCGCGCGCCGAGCCGTCGGCGTTGCGCCAGCCGACGAGCTCCCAGCTCGTGTCGTCGATCAACTGGATCGTCGCGGGGTTGAACGGATCGGGGGCGGGGGCGCTCGAATCGGGATGAGTCGGCATCGTGCAGGCGGCGAGAAGCGCGGCGACGGTCAGCGCGCCGAGCGGCGCGCGCAGCGAGCGGACGATGCGAAAGCGCACGTGCGCGGCTGCGGATGAATTGAACATGACCTCGTTCCTCTTCGAATCTTCAATGTTGCGGGCGAAGCCGTAAGGGTAACGCACTCGTGTCGTCGGACGCGAGCGGACAGTCGCCGCACGCGTTCGTTCATGCGTTTTGCGGCGACGATGCGATGCGTTTCTTGCGCGATTCGGCGGCAATGCGGGGTGTCGCGACCGATTGGCGACCGATTGGCGGCTGATTGACAAGGGATGGTTGCGAGACGCGGGCGTGTGGGAGGCAAGGATGACGCGTGCCCGTTGCGTTCCCCGCGCTCGTCCTGCCCACGGCGCCTTATCGTGGGTGTCGCCGACGTGCCGGGTCCGCGCATTGCATCGATGATGCGGATGTCTTCGCGTTCGCGAGGCGAGCGGCGCTGTCGACCGACGGCGGGCCGACGGATCGCGGCGGGCGCGCTTGAAGCCGTCGACGCCGCGATGACCGCCGAGCGACGCGACAGGCGTGGAGAACGCAAGAGGCGCGCGAGCGCGCGATCCCGGCTCCCAAGCCCCGCGTGTTAGCATCGCAAGTCGTTTTCTCCATCCATCATCCAGCGGGAAATCTCATGCAGATCGGTCAGCGGCTCGGCACGCCGCTTTCGCCGTCCGCCACGCGCGTCATGCTGCTCGGCGCGGGCGAGTTGGGCAAGGAAGTCATCATCGCGTTGCAGCGGCTCGGCGTCGAAGTGATCGCCGTCGATCGCTATCCGAACGCGCCCGGCCATCAGCTCGCGCATCGCGCGCACGTGATCGACATGACCGATCCGGACGCGCTGCGCGCGCTCGTCGACGCCGAGCGCCCGCATCTCGTCGTGCCGGAAATCGAGGCGATCGCGACCGACGCGCTCGCCGCGATCGAAGCGGCCGGCGTCGCCGAGGTGATCCCGACCGCGCGCGCGACGCAGCTCACGATGAATCGCGAGGGCATTCGCCGGCTCGCGGCCGAGGAGCTCGGGCTGCCGACGTCGCCGTACGCGTTCGCGCAGTCGTTCGACGCGTTCAAGGCGGCCGTCGCGCAGATCGGTTTCCCGTGCGTGGTGAAGCCCGTGATGTCGTCGTCCGGCAAGGGGCAGTCGGTCCTCAGGCGCGACGCGGACGTCGAGCCCGCGTGGCAGTACGCGATGGCGGGCGGCCGCGTGAATCACGGCCGAGTGATCGTCGAGGGCTTCGTCGAGTTCGATTACGAGATCACGCAGCTCACGGTGCGCGCGATCGATCCGGCGAGCCTCGACACGCACACCTATTTCTGCGAGCCGATCGGGCACGTGCAGGTTGCGGGCGACTACGTCGAATCGTGGCAGCCGCAGCCGATGAGCGCGAAGGCGCTCGAGCGCTCGCGCGACATCGCGCATCGCGTGACGAGCGCGCTCGGCGGCCGCGGGATCTTCGGCGTCGAGCTGTTCGTGCGCGGCGACGACGTCTGGTTCTCCGAAGTGAGTCCGCGTCCGCACGACACGGGGCTCGTGACGCTCGCGTCGCAGCGCCAGTCGGAATTCGAATTGCATGCGCGCGCGATCCTCGGCCTGCCGGTCGAGCCCGCGCTCGCGACGCCCGCCGCGTCGGCCGTGATCTACGGCGGGCTCGACGAGGCGGGCATCGCGTTCGAGGGCGTGCGCGACGCGCTCGCGGTGCCGGGCGCGGACCTGCGCCTGTTCGGCAAACCGGAGAGCTTCGCGAAGCGCCGGATGGGCGTCGCGCTCGCGACGGGCGCGAATGTCGACGAAGCGCGCGAGCGCGCGAAGCGGGCGGCCGCCGCGGTGCGTCCGGTGTCCGCGCGCTGACGAAGGAAGGCGCGCATCGCGCGCGCCGGCGAATGCGCTCGCCGGAACCGGATCGTGCCGGTCGCGCCGCCAGCCGCCGGGCTCTCGGCAGTCGTGGTTTCCGGCCCGATGCCGCGCACCCGCGCGCGGCGAGGCCGGGAGAGGAGGCGGCAATGAAGTGGATGTTGATCGTTGCATTGTGTGCGTCGACGGCGGGCTGCGGGCTCGCCGCCGCGCCGTGCCGGGTCGCGTCGGCGGGGCTGAAGGTCGTGCCCGTCGTGGGCCACGTCGCGGCCGCGCCGACCGACGCGTGCGCGGGCGTGATCGATCCGGATTGACGGAGCGGCGTGCGGCGCTCGCACGGCTCGCCTCCATCGCTCGACGAGGAAGGACATGAACAAGATAACGCGGGCGGCGATCGGCGCCGCCGGTCTGTGCGCCGCCGCCGCGGGCGCCGCGCACGCGGCGCGGCTGACCGTCGAGGAAATCGACGCCGACGCGCGCGAAACCGTCGTCTATCAGTGCGCGAACGAGCCGAAGCCGGTGCGGGTGTCGTACTGGCGCGCGGGCAACGGCCAGAGCTTCGCGCTCGTGCCCGTCAACGGCACGCGGCTATTGTTCGTCGACACCGTGTCGGCGTCGGGGGCGCGCTATCAGGCGGGCCGCTACGTCTGGTGGACGAAGGGGCGCGACGCGGACCTGTACGACGAAATCGCGGGCGAGCACGCGCCGCCCGTGCTCGGCGGCTGCAGCGAGGTCCGCAAGAAGCGCGGGAAGGGCTGAGCGTCGGAGCGTGCGCCGTCGCCGGATCGCCAATGCGTCATATCGCCGCCGCGCGGCGGCGCGCATCATGTCGCGGGGGCCGTCGCGCAGGGCCGGCTTCGGCGGCCCTGCCGCGCGGATCGCCGATGCTTGCCCGCCGACCGAGCCGTTTCGCGAGGGATGCTACAATACGCCCCTTTCTGCCGGCGCTCCTGCCGGACGAAGCCTCGCGCGCGGCCCGGATGGCCTCAAGCGCCGGCGGCGCCCTGCGGCGCGCCGCGGCTTCGTATTCATTCCGAAGTGGGGTGCGCCGCCTGTCTCGCGAGCGAGCAGGCCGTGCGCAAGATGTCCCGCCGCGCCTTTTGAGCGAAACGCCACCATGTCCGATTCTGTTGCCAAGCCTGTCGACGCGACGTTCGATCAATTCGGCCTTGCCGCCGAGATCCTGAAAGCGATTGCCGAGCAGGGCTATACGACGCCGACGCCGATCCAGGCGAAGGCGATTCCGGTCGTGCTGTCCGGCCGCGACGTGATGGGCGCCGCGCAGACCGGCACCGGCAAGACCGCGAGCTTTTCGCTGCCGATCATCCAGCGGCTGCTGCCGCAGGCGAACACGAGCGCGTCGCCTGCCCGCCATCCGGTGCGTGCGCTGATCCTCACGCCGACCCGCGAGCTTGCCGATCAGGTCGCCGCGAACGTGCACGCGTACGCGAAGCACACGCCGCTGCGCAGCGCCGTCGTGTTCGGCGGCGTCGACATGAACCCGCAGATGGCCGAGTTGCGCCGCGGCGTCGAGATCCTGATCGCGACGCCGGGGCGCCTGCTCGATCACGTCCAGCAGAAGACCGCGAATCTCGGTCAGGTGCAGATCCTCGTGCTCGACGAGGCCGACCGGATGCTCGACATGGGCTTCCTGCCCGATCTGCAGCGCATCCTGAACCTGCTGCCGAAAGAGCGTCAGACGCTGCTTTTCTCGGCGACGTTCTCGCCCGAGATCAAGAAGCTCGCGTCCACCTACCTGCGCGATCCGCAGACGATCGAGGTCGCGCGCAGCAACGCGGCCGCGTCCACCGTCACGCAGATCGTCTACGACGTCGCCGAGGGCGACAAGCAGGCGGCCGTCGTCAAGCTGATCCGCGACCGCTCGCTCAAGCAGGTGATCGTGTTCTGCAACAGCAAGATCGGCGCGAGCCGCCTTGCGCGCCAGATCGAGCGCGACGGCATCGTCGCGGCCGCGATTCACGGCGACCGTTCGCAGAGCGAGCGGATGCAGGCGCTCGACGCGTTCAAGCGCGGCGAGATCGAAGCGCTCGTCGCGACCGACGTGGCGGCGCGCGGCCTCGACATCGTCGAACTGCCGGCCGTCATCAACTTCGATCTGCCGTTCAATGCGGAAGACTACGTGCACCGGATCGGCCGCACGGGGCGCGCGGGCGCGTCGGGCGACGCGCTGTCGCTGTGCAGCCCGAACGAGCGCAAGCAGCTTGCCGACATCGAGAAGCTGATCAAGCGGACGCTGTCGCTCGAAACGCTCGAGCTCGACCTGCCGCGCCATCGCCATGACGAGCGCGGCGGCCGCCGCGAGCGCGACCGCGACGAGCGCCGCGGCGCATCGGCCGGCCGCCGTTCGGCGGGCGGCGAGCGCGCGTATCATCCGCGCCGCGAAGCGCCGATCGACGATTTCTTCCTGAAGCCGTACGTGCCGTCGCCGTCCGCGAGCAAGCCGGAAGAGGCGACGCCCGTGCAGCCGGAGAAGAAGGCGCCCAAGCAGCCGCTCGCCGCGCTGCTGGGCGGGTTCGGGATGCCGCGCAAGACGTCGTCGTCGTGACGCGGAATTGAACATCGGGCGCCGGAAACGGCGCCGGGCCGATGGGAAGAGGGCGGACGCGCGAGCATCCGCCTTTTCTTTTTGCGGGCGAGCGGAGCGGGAACGGCGATCGGGGCGGTGACGCAAAAGGGCTGCGGTCGCGGCCGGGAGCCGGCGGAATCGCCCGGCTCGGCGAGGGCGAGGCCCGGGAGGGGCACGGCGACGGAGCGCGTGAGCGCGATATCGGTGAATCGGCGGATTGGTGAATCGGTGAATCGGTGAATCGGTGAATCGGTGAATCGGTGAATCGCGAACGGCGCGGCCGGGTGACTATCGAAGCGACGAGGGCGCGTATTCCGGCCGGCGCCCTCAGCGACGCGCGTTCGGCCCGAAGCGCGTGTCCCACGCGGCGATCGCGGCTGACTGGAACGCGTCGAGCGACGCGCACGCCGCATCGTCGAGCGCGAGTCCCAGATGCCGCGCGGCCGCGGCGAGCGCGGGCAGCGGCGCGGCGGGATCGAGCGCCGTCGCGCCCGTCTGCTTGCTGAGCTTTTCACCGTTCGCATCGACGACGACGGGCACGTGCAGATAGCGCGGCGTCGGCAGGCCGAGGCAGCGCTGCAGGTAGATCTGGCGAGCGGTCGAGTCGAGCAGGTCGGCGCCGCGCACGACGTGCGTGATGTCCGCATCGCCATCGTCGACGACGACCGCGAGCTGATACGCCCATTGTCCGTCCGCGCGCTTGAGCACGAAGTCGCCGACTTCGGTCGAGAGATTCTGTGTCTGCGCGCGCTGCCAGCGATCGTCGAACGTGACGACGGCCGCCGCGCCGTCCGGCACGCGCAGCCGCCATGCGCGCGCGGGTTTGCCGTGCAGGCCCGTTCGGCACGTGCCGGGATACGCGAGCGTCGTGTGCCGCTCGTGCGCGGCGCGCAGCGAATCGGCGATCTCCTTGCGCGTGCAGCCGCACGGATAGACGAGCCCTGCGGCGGTGAGCCGCGCGAGCGCCGCTTCGTAGCGTGCGATGCGCGCGCTTTGCCAGACGGACGGCTCGTCGGCGATGAAGCCGAAGCTGCGCAGCGTCGCGAGGATGTCGTCGGCCGCGCCGGGCACCGTGCGCGGCCCGTCGATGTCCTCGATCCGCACGAGCCACGCGCCGCCCCACGCGCGGGCGTCGAGCCAGCTCGCGAGCGCGCCGACGAGCGAGCCGAAGTGCAGCGGGCCGGTGGGCGACGGCGCGAAGCGCCCGCGATAGCGTGTCATCCGATGCAACGCGCGGCGAAGCGGGTCAAGGGGCGCGCGCCGGTTCGGCGGGGCGGTCCGCGCGCTCGCCCGGGTTGCCCGAATTGTCCGGGTGATGGCAGGCGGGGC
Organism: Burkholderia sp. MSMB1589WGS; assembly: GCF_001636105.1. NCBI lineage: Bacteria > Pseudomonadati > Pseudomonadota > Betaproteobacteria > Burkholderiales > Burkholderiaceae > Burkholderia > Burkholderia sp. MSMB1589WGS. Next base: position 281,156 of record NZ_LNJT01000006.1, on the reverse strand, counting down.
AGGACTTGCCGGGCACGTAGAGCGGCGACTGTTGCGCGTCGGCCGGCACGACCGCGCGGCATGCGAAGCACGTGACGTCGGCCGTCGGCTCGAGCTGCGGGTTGAGCGCGGTGCGGTAATCGAACACGAAGCAGTCGCCGTGGTAATGCGCGCCGCCGACCTCCTCGAAGTACTTGAGGATCCCGCCTTCGAGCTGGTAGACGTTCTCGATGCCGGCGTCCTTCATGTGGATCGCCGCCTTCTCGCAGCGAATGCCGCCCGTGCAGAACGACACGACGGTCTTGCCTTCGAGGTCCGCGCGGTTCGCCTCGATCACACCGGGGAACTGGCTGAATTTGTCGATCCGGTAGTCGAGCGCGTTGTCGAACGTGCCGACGTCGACTTCGAACGCATTGCGCGTATCGAGCATCACGACGGGGCGGCCCGCGTCGTCGCGGCCCCGGTCGAGCCACGCCTTCAGCGTGCGCGCGTCGACGGACGGCGCGCGGCCGAGCTCCGGCTTGATCGCGGGCATCTTCATCGTGATGATCTCGCGCTTCAGGCGCACGAGCATCCGGCGAAACGGCTGCGAATCGGACAGGCTCTCCTTGAACGCCAGATCGGCGAACTTGCCTTCGAAGAGCGGATCGTGGCGAAGGTAATCGACGAACGCGCCGGTCGCGTCGCGCGGGCCCGCGATGAACAGGTTGATCCCTTCGGGCGCGAGCAGGATCGTGCCGCGCAGCCCGAGCGCGTTGCAGCGCTCGGCAATGAGCGGCCGCCATTGCTCGATCGAGTCGAGCGAGACGAAACGGTAGGCGGCGAGATTGACGGTGGTCATGAGGTTCGGACAGTAAGGCGGGGCTGCAGCCCGGCGGCGAGGCCACGCGAAACGGGCGCGGCGGGGCGCGGCGGGGCGGCCGGGCGCCAAGCGGGCGAAAACGGAAAAACCGTATTATCCCGCAAACCGCGCGGCTTTCCGCAGTCGGCCGAATGGACGACGTGCGTCGGCGTCGCGCCGCGGCGCCGCTGCGGGCCGCGGCGAATCGCCGTCGCGCGCGGCTTTGCCGCCCGCGGCCTTGTGCCGGCACTCGGCCGAACGGCCGACGCGGCGATTTTTTGGCCGCCGCGAACGATGCCGGGCCCCCGGGCCGGCTACAATAGCGCCCATGTCAGATCCCCGTTTCGTTCATCTTCGCGTTCACTCCGAATTCTCGATTGCCGACGGCATCGTGCGTCTCGACGATATCGTCAAGTCGGCGGCCGAAGACGGTCAGGGCGCGCTCGCCCTGACCGATCTCGGCAACGCGTTCGGTCTCGTCCGTTTCTACAAGGAAGCCCGCGGCGCGGGCATCAAGCCGATCGCCGGCTGCGACGTTTGGATCACCAACCACGACGATCGCGACAAGCCGTCGCGGCTGCTGCTGCTCGTCAAGGACAAGCGCGGCTACCTGAACCTCTGCGAGCTGCTGTCGAAGGCGTGGCTCACGAACCAATACCGCGGCCGCGCGGAGCTCGACGCGAACTGGCTCGAAGGCGAGCTCGCCGCAGGGCTGCTCGCGCTGTCCGGCGCGCAGCAGGGCGACATCGGCCTCGCGCTCGCGGCGGGAAACGAGGCGGCCGCGCGCCGCCACGCGCAGCGCTGGTCGCAGGTGTTCCCGGGCGGCTTCTATATCGAATTGCAGCGCCACGGCCAGCCGGGCGCGGAAGCGTACATCCAGCAGGCGGTGACGATCGCGGCCGAGCTGATGCTGCCCGTCGTCGCGACGCATCCGCTGCAGTACATGACGGCTGACGACTTCACCGCGCACGAGGCGCGCGTGTGCATCTCGGAAGGCGACATTCTCGCGAATCCGCGCCGCCAGAAGCGCTTCACGACCGAGCAGTTCTTCCGCACGCAGGACGACATGGTCGCGTTGTTCGCCGATCTGCCTTCGGCGCTCGCGAACACGGTCGAGATCGCGAAGCGCTGCAACCTGACGCTCGAGCTCGGCAAGCCGAAGCTGCCGCTCTTCCCGACGCCCGACGGCATGTCGCTCGACGACTACCTCGTGCAACTGTCGCAGGAAGGGCTCGAGAAGCGCCTCGTGCAACTCTATCCGGACGAGGCCGAGCGCGAAGCGCAGCGCGACAAGTACAGCCAACGTCTCGATTTCGAGTGCGGCACGATCAAGAAGATGGGCTTTCCGGGCTACTTCCTGATCGTCGCGGACTTCATCAACTGGGCGAAGAACAACGGCGTGCCGGTGGGGCCGGGCCGGGGCTCGGGCGCGGGCTCGCTCGTCGCGTATTCGCTCGGCATCACGGACCTCGATCCGCTGCGCTACAACCTGCTGTTCGAGCGCTTCCTGAATCCGGAGCGGGTGTCGATGCCCGACTTCGACATCGACTTCTGCCAGCACGGGCGCGATCGCGTGATCCAGTACGTGAAGGAGAAGTACGGCGCGGACGCGGTGTCGCAGATCGCCACCTTCGGCACGATGGCCGCGAAGGCGGCCGTGCGCGACATCGGCCGCGTGCTCGACTTGGGCTACATGTTCACCGACGGCGTCGCGAAGCTGATCCCGTTCAAGCCGGGCAAGCACGTGACGATCGCCGATGCGATGAAGGAAGAGCCGCTCCTGCAGGAGCGCTACGACAACGAGGACGAAGTCCACCAGTTGCTCGATCTCGCGCAGCGCGTCGAGGGCCTGACGCGCAACGTCGGGATGCACGCGGGCGGCGTGCTGATCGCGCCCGGCAAGCTGACCGACTTCTGCCCGCTCTACACGCAGGGCGACGACGGCGGCGTCGTCAGCCAGTACGACAAGGACGACGTCGAAGCCGTCGGCCTCGTGAAGTTCGACTTTCTGGGGCTGACCACGCTGACGATCCTCGACTGGGCCGAGCGCTACATCCGCCGGCTCGATCCGTCGAAGGCCGACTGGTCGCTCGCGCAGGTGCCGCTCGACGATCCGACGTCGTTCCAGATCCTCAAGAAGGCCAACACGGTCGCCGTGTTCCAGTTGGAAAGCCGCGGCATGCAGGGCATGCTGAAGGATGCGCAGCCCGACCGCTTCGAGGACATCATCGCGCTCGTGTCGTTGTACCGACCGGGCCCGATGGACCTGATTCCGAGCTTCTGCGCGCGCAAGCACGGGCGCGAGAAGGTCGAGTATCCCGACATGCGCGTCGAACCCGTCCTGAAAGAGACCTACGGGATCATGGTCTATCAGGAGCAGGTGATGCAGATGGCGCAGATCATCGGCGGCTACTCGCTCGGCGGCGCGGACTTGCTGCGCCGCGCGATGGGCAAGAAGAAGCCCGAGGAGATGGCCCAGCATCGCGAGATCTTCGCGGAGGGCGCCGCGAAGAACGGCCTCACGCGCGAGAAGTCCGACGAGATCTTCGACCTGATGGAGAAGTTCGCGGGCTACGGCTTCAACAAGTCGCACGCGGCTGCGTACGCGCTGCTCGCGTACTACACCGCGTGGCTGAAGGCGCACCATCCGGCCGAATTCATGGCGGCCAACATGACGCTCGCGATGGACGACACCGACAAGGTGAAGATCCTGTTCGACGATTGCGACGTCAACGGCATCGCCGTGCTGCCGCCCGACATCAATCAATCGCATTACCGCTTCGAGCCGGTCGCGCAAGCCGACGGCAAGCGTTCGTGCACGATCCGCTACGGCCTTGGCGCGATCAAGGGCAGCGGCCAGAACGCGATCGAGGAGATCCTGCGCGCACGCGAGGAAAAGCCGTTCGCCGATCTGTTCGATTTCTGCGAGCGGATCGACCGGCGCATCGTGAACCGCCGCACGATCGAGGCGCTGATCCGCGCGGGCGCGCTCGATTCGCTGCACGCGAACCGGGCGCAATTGCTCGCGTCGGTGCCGCTCGCGATGGAGGCCGCCGAGCAGGCGGCCGCGAACGCGCTGCAGGCGGGCCTTTTCGACATCGGCGGCGTGCCCGCGCACCAGCACGCGCTCGTCGACGAGCCCGCCTGGGACGACAAGCGCCGCCTGCAGGAGGAGAAGAGCGCGCTCGGCTTCTATCTGTCCGGCCACCTGTTCGACGCGTATCGCGACGAGGTGCGCCGTTTCGTGCGCCAGAAGCTTGGCGAGCTGAAGGAAGGGCGCGACAAGGTGGTGGCCGGCGTGATCGCGTCGCTGCGCACGCAGATGACGCAGCGCGGCAAGATGGTGATCGCACTGCTCGACGACGGCACTGGCCAGTGCGAAGTCACCGTGTTCAACGAGCAGTTCGACGTGAACCGCGCACTCTTCAAGGAAGACGAACTGCTGATCGTCCAGGGGCAGGCGCGCAACGACGCGTTCACGGGCGGGATCCGCTTCACCGCCGATTCCGTGATGGATCTCGAGCGCGCGCGCAGCCGCTACGCGCAGGCGGTGCGGATGACGATGAACGGCAACGCGGACGCGGCGGCGCTGCGCCGCGTGCTCGAAGCGCACGTCGCGAAAGCCGACGACACGCCCCCCGCCGAGGCGCCGGCGCCGCGCGGCGGCCGCGAAGGCGGGCGGCGCGCGCAGGTGGTGATACCGAACGGCCTCGTGGTGCGGATCGCCTACAGCAATGCGCGCGCGCAGGGCGAGATGCGCCTGGGCGACGCGTGGCGCGTGAAGCCGAGCGACGCGCTGCTCGCCGACCTGCGCGCGGCGTTCGGCGGCAGCGTCGTCGAGATCGTCTACTGATCCTCCTGCACGTTTTCCGGATTCTCCCGAGGACATTTTGAGCGTCAAGCCTACCCTAAGCAAACCGATCGGCGGCCAGGACGCGTCGTCGCCCGCCGTTGTGATGCGCCGCCTTTGGCCGTACGTGAAACCGCTCGTATGGGTGCTCGTCGCCGGCGTGCTCGCGATGGCGGCGGTTGCCGCGACGGAAGCCGGGATTCCCGCGCTGCTCAAGCCGCTTCTCGACCACGGCTTCGGCTCGAAGGGCGACATGACGACGAAGCTGTATGTGCCCGTGGCGGTCGTCGGCCTCGCGCTTGCGCGCGCGCTCGCGCAATACGCGTCCGGCTATCTGCTGCAGTACGTGTCGAACCGCATCCTGCTCGATCTGCGGATCCAGATGTTCGAGCGGATGATTCACACGGGCGTATCGTTCTTCCAGCGCGAGACGGCGAGCACGGTGATCAACGCGGTCGTGTTCGAAGTGAACCAGGTGCTGAGCGTGCTGATGGGCGTCACGATCACGCTCGTGCGCGATTCGCTGACGGTTGTCTTCCTGCTTGGCTATCTGTTCTATCTGAACTGGCGCCTGACGCTCATTGTCGCGATCCTGTTGCCGTGCATCGGCTGGCTCGTCGGCAAGATCAACCGGCGGCTGCGCCGCCTGAACCGCGAGCATCAGACGCTCACGAACCAGCTCGCGTACATCGTCGAAGAGACGGTCGGCGGCTACAAGGTCGTCAAGGTTCATAACGGCGAACCATACGAGATCGGGCGCTTCAACGAGCTGAGCCGCAAGCTGCGCGGCTATTCGATGCGGATGACCGTGTCGGGCGGGCTTGCGCAGCCGCTCACGCAGTTTCTCGCGTCGATCGCGCTCGCCGTCGTGCTGACGATCGCGGTCGTCCAGTCGGCGAACGATCAGACGACGGTCGGCGGCTTCGTCGCATTCGTGACCGCGATGCTGCTCATCATTTCGCCGCTCAAGCACCTGATGGACGTGAACCAGCCGCTGCAGCGCGGGATGACGGCGGCCGAGCTGATCTTCGGGCTGATCGACGAGCCGTGCGAGCCTGAAGGGGGGGGCAAGCCGCTCGCACGCGCGTCGGGCGCGATCGAGTTCAGCCATGTGTCGTTCTCGTATGGCATGCCGCGCGACGGCCGGCAAACGCTCGACGACGTGTCGTTTACCGTCGCGCCGGGCGAGATGGTCGCGCTCGCGGGACCGTCGGGCAGCGGCAAGACGACGCTCGTCAATCTGCTTCCGCGCTTCTTCGATCCGTCGTCGGGCGCGGTGCGCGTCGACGGCGTCGCGCTGCCCGAGTACAGCTTGCATGACCTGCGCAACCAGATCGCGATGGTGAGCCAGGACGTCGTGCTCTTCAACGACACGATCGCCGCGAACGTCGCTTACGGCCAGACGCCCGAGCGCGACCGCGTCGAGGCGGCGCTGCGCGCGGCGAATCTGTGGGAGACCGTCACCGCGATGCCCGACGGCATCGACACGCTCGTCGGCGACAACGGGATGCGGCTGTCGGGCGGTCAGCGCCAGCGTCTCGCGATCGCCCGCGCGATCTACAAGGATGCGCCGATCCTGATTCTCGACGAGGCGACGTCCGCGCTCGATTCCGAATCCGAGCGACACGTGCAGGCGGCGCTCGAGACGCTGATGAAGGGGCGCACGACGCTCGTGATCGCGCACCGCCTGTCGACGATCGAGCGCGCGGACCGGATCCTCGTGCTCGAAGGCGGCAAGATCGTCGAAAGCGGCAGCCACCGCGAACTGCTCGAGCAGGGCGGACTGTACGCGCACCTGCATCGCATCCAGTTCCAGCAGGACGCAGGGTGAGCGGCGCACGTCCGGCCGGGCGGTCGTCCGGCGAGCGCGATGGTCGCGATCCGATGAAAATCGGCCTGTCGTGCAACGCGCTCAAGTACGGCGGCGGGCTCGAGCGCTATGCGATCGACCTCGCACGCGGTCTTGCCGCCGTCGGGGTCCGGCCTTCGATCTTTGCGCGATCGTTCGATTCGTCGGTGCCGGAATACCGGTTCGTCGAGCCGCACCGGATCAACGTTTCGTTCCTGCCCGGCAAGTGCCGAGACGCATGGTTCTCATGGCGCCTGCGCGCGGCTCGCCGCGCGTCACCCGTCGACGTGCTGATCGGCTGCAATCGCGTCGATTCGTCTGACATCGCGATTTGCGGCGGCACGCATCTCGGCTTTCTCGATGCGATCGGCCGCACGCCGACGTGCTCCGATCGCCGTCAGATCGCGCTCGAACGCCGTCAATACGAGCGCGCGCGCTTTGTCGTCGCGCATTCGATGCTGATGCGCGACGAACTGCGCCGCTTCTACGGGCTCGGCGACGACAAGATCCGCGTGTTGTTCCCGCCCGTCGACGCCGCGCGCTTCACGCCCGTCGACGCCGTGCGCCGTGCCGAGCTGCGCACGCGCTTCGGCTTCGCCGGCGACGAGGTCGTGCTGCTGTTCCCGTCGAGCAGCCACGAGCGCAAGGGGCTGCCGCTCATCGAAGCGGTGCTGCGTGACGCCGGGCCGGGCGTCGTCGTCGCTGTCGCCGGCCGGCCGCCCGAGCGAACGTCGGAGCGGCTGCGCTACGTCGGCTACGTGAAGGACATCGAGGACGGCTACCGTGCCGCCGATTTCACGATCCTCGCGTCGAAGTACGAGCCGTTCGGGCTTGTCGGCATCGAATCGGTGATGTGCGGCACGCCCGTCATTCTGTCGTCGAACGTCGGCTGCTGCGACGCGATCGCGCCGTCGGCGAAGCTCGTGTTCGCGCCCGGCGACGCGGCCGGGCTACGCGGTGTGCTCGATGAAGCCGTGCGGCGGGCGAGGGCGGGCGCCGTGCGCGTCGAATCGGGCGCTGCGGCGCATGCAGCGATCCAGTACGATCCGGGCGTCGCGCGCCACGTCGCGCAATTGCTCGATCTGGCCGCCGAGGCTGCGGGCGACGGGCTGCGGTGACGCGCGTTCGCGCGTCGCCCGGCCCGGCCTTTCATCAGGATATTGGCTCCGGAAGCGTCTGGGCCGAATGGTATACTCAGCGGGTTCCGCTCGGCCTCGCGCGCATGTGCAATGCGTCGCGGGCCGAGCCGCGTACTTGGGCCCGGTGACGAGGAATGCGCGTTGGTTTCGCGGATGTCTCACGAGGGTTCCGGCGCGTTCCGGTTTGTCCCCCGCAATATGAATCGTGGAAATTCTGCATGACGAAACGGCTTTCGGCCGGCCTCCGGCGCATCGCACCACAAGTGACGGAATCGATCGGCCGTTGATCTAATCGAATGAGCAGACTTCACGGCCGGATCCACATCTTCTCGCGAGCGCTGCCGAGGCTCGCTCTCAAGCCGTTGCGGCGCAGGCCCGTTCGTCTGCGGCGCATCCTGATCGCGCATCATCTGCTGCTCGGCGACACGTTGCTGCTGACGCCGCTCGTCGCGAAGCTGCGCGAGCAGCACCCGGATGCGCAGATCGTGCTGGCGTGCCCGAAGGCGATTGCGCCGCTTTACGCGAAGCGGCCGTTCGGCGTCGACGCGCTCGCGTTCGATCCGCGCGACGGCTCGTCGGTCAGGCGTCTCCTCGCGTCGGGACCGTACGATCTCGGCATCGTCGCGGGCGACAACCGCCACAGTTGGCTTGCGCTCGGCGCGGGCTGCCGCTGGATCGTCGCGCATGCGGGTGATACGCCCGCGTGGAAGAACTGGCCGGTCGACGAGCCGGTTCCGTATCCGGAAGCGCCCGCCGCTTGGGCCGATTTCGCTGCGGCGCTCGTCGACGGGCCCGCGCCGCGCCTCTATCGCCCGTCCGACTGGCCGGCGCCGCAGGCAAGCGCGCCGCTGCCCGCCGCGTTGCGCGAGCGGCCCTACGTGGTGCTCCATCCGGGCGCGAGCACGGCGGTCAAGCGCTGGCCGTCCGCGCGCTGGCTCGATCTCGCGGGCCGCATCGAGGAGCAAGGCTATCTGCCCGTCTGGAGCGGTGGACCGAGCGAAGTCGAGCTCGTCGCCGAGATCGGTCCTGATCCCGCGCAGCCGAATCTCGCGGGGCGGCTCGGCCTGGCCGATCTGTGGCACGTGCTCGCCGGCGCGCAGGCTGTCGTATGCCCCGATACCGGCATCGCGCATCTCGCGCGTCTCGTCGGCGTGCCGACCGTCGCGCTGTTCGGCCCCGGCAACGCCGGTATTCATGGCGCGGGCCGCTATTGGCAGGACGCGCCATTCGTCGCGCTGACGATCGCGGACATGCCGTGCCGCGACCAGCCGTCGATTTTCCGGCGTCACGTCGCATGGGTGCGGCGCTGCGACCGGAATGCGACGACCTGCGTCGCGTGGCGCGACGACCATGCAGACTGCATGGGACGTCTTTCAGTGGATGCGGTGCATCGTGCGCTGCAAAACGTTTTGGCGCTTGCGCCGTCAAGTTCAAGTCGATGACGATTACGACATCGCGCGTCGAGCGCGTGCTTTGGATCGCGTGTCCCACGCTGATGTTCGGCGTGATGTTCGGCCACATGAACGGGGTCGTCAACACGACGCTCGCGTTGATCGGCGTCGGCACGCTTGCCGGCATCCTGTCCGCGAGCCGGCCGCCGTTCCGGCAATGGCCGCTCGTTTTGCCGATCGTCGCATGGGCTGCGTGGAGCCTCGCGTCGGTCGGCTGGTCGCTGTATCCGCGCATCAGTCTGCGCGCGTGGTTCGACGAGGTGCTGTATCCGCTCGTCACGTTCTGGGGCTTCTGGCTGTTCGGCTCGCGCGTGAAGCGTCCCGAATGGCCGGTGCTTGTCGTATGGGCCGCGTGCGTGCTGCTTGCGCTCCTCAGCGCGTTCTACTGGGGGCGTCTGCAGCCGCCCACGCCGGATATCTTCCCGGTTCGCTTCTACAACCGCGTCGGCCACACGAGCACGCTCGTCGTGTTCGCGATGCCGCTCTTCGCCGCGCTGCTGATGCGCGTTCGCTGGCGCGTGATCGGCGTGGTCGGGCTCTTCGCGTGCGGCTTCGTCGGGCTCGCGAGCCTGAACCGCTTCTTCTGGCCGGCGGCGGGGGCGACGCTCGTGGTCGCGTTCTATCCGCTCTATCGGCGCCGGCTCGGCATGAGCGTCGTTGCGATCATGGTCCTCGGCGCCGCGGCGCTCGGGTTGCTCGAATACAGCGCGCGCGAGCGCGATCCGTCCGCGTCCGCCGCAACCGCTTCGGCGTCGTCGGCCGCGCGCGACATCACGGTCGCCGGCCAGCGGGTCTACGTGCCGGGCGAGCTGAACGCGCTCGGCGATACGCTGTCGTCCGACACGCGCCCGAAGCTCTGGGCATTCTATGCCGAGCAGGGTAAGCAGCATGCGTGGCTCGGCGTCGGCTTTGGCAAGCCGCTGCCCGGACACGCGTACGCGGCCGACGCGCCGCCGCTCTTGTTGCAGATCGAGCCGCAGGCGCTCACGCATGCGCACAACCTGTTCCTCAACACGTGGTTGCAGACGGGCTATATCGGCGTCGCGCTGGAGGCGATGCTGTTCGTGAGTCTCGCGGCCGCGTTCTGGCGGCTCAGGCGCGGCGTGCCGGCTGTGTCCGCGGCGGGGCTCGCGCTCGTCGTCGGGATGATCGCGAAGAACACCGTCGACGATTTCATGTGGCAGACGACGATGCTCGCGTTCTGGTCGTTCGCGGGTTTCCTGCTCGGCCAAGGCGAACGCGAGGCGCGCGCGCCGCGCGTGTCGCAAGACGGAGACGCACGATGACGACGCCCGTCGCGCCCGACGCGCCGCCCCTTACGCTCCTCGAGCAGGCCGCCGCGTCGGCCGGCTTCGCCCGCCCGGGCGCCCGGCACGTGCGCATCCTGTTTCACATCAACGACTTCGGCCGGGGCGGCACGGAGACTGCGCTGCTCGCGTGGCTCAACGCGCTCGATCGCCGCGTGTTCGAGATCGGACTGTCGGTCACGTATCCGACGCCGGATCTGACGACGTGGTGCGCGAAGGCGATTCCGCCCGACGTCGCGCTGCAGGTGCTTGCGCCCGAGCGGTGGATGCATGCGCTCCACCAGCGCGAGCGCGTGCGCAAGCTGCGCGGCGGCGAGAAGCTGTTGCACAAGGCGTCGACGCATGCGTTGATCCGGCCGGCCGTCGCGCGCCGATTCCTGCAACTCGCGCGCGGCTACGACGTGGTCTGTGATTTCGATTTCTCGCTGCGCCGTATTGCGGGGCGCGGCGGCATGCCGTGGATCGGCGTCAGCCATTACAGCTTCGCCGCGCGGTTCGGCGACAAGAGCACGTCGTACATGGCGCGGCGCGTTCGCCAGTACGAGCGCTACGCGGCGCTCGCGGTGCTCACGCCCGGTATGCAGCGCGAGGCCGAGCCGCTCTTCGCGAATACCCGCGTCGTCGTCACCGCACTGCCGAACGTGATCGATCCGGCGGCGCTGCGCGGGCGTGCGGACGAGCCGGCCGAACTGCCAGCCGGGCGTTTCATCGTGTCGGTCGCGCGCCTCGACGAAGGGCAGAAGGACCATCGGACTTTGCTGCGTGCGTATGCGAAAGTGCGTGCGCGCCGTGCCGACGCGCCGCGCCTCGTGCTCTTGGGCGACGGTCCTGACCGTGGCGCGCTCGAGCGGCTCGCGACGGAGCTCGGGCTGTGCGATGCGGTGCAGTTCGCGGGCTTTTGCGCGAATCCGTTTCCATACGTGCGCGCGGCCGACATGCTGATCCTGAGCAGCCGCTACGAGGGTTTGCCGATGGTGCTCGGCGAGGCGATGGCGCTCGGCACGCCGGTAATCTCGTCGGATTGTCCGACGGGGCCGCGCGATCAGCTCGACGGCGGTCGCGGCGGGCTGCTCGTGCCGCTCGGCGATGCCGCGGCGCTCGCGGACGCGATCGAGCGGATGCTCGCCGACGACGCGCTGCGCGCGGCGCTCGTCGCCCATGCGTCGCGCAAGATCGAGGCGTTCGGTCCCCGCGCGGCGAACGCGCGCATGCAGGCGCTCGCCGCGCAACTGCTCGAGTCGGCGTGAGCACGCCCGCGCCGCCAGGGTGCGCGGCGCGAATTCGCTAAAATGTCCAGTCGCCCGTTCCTCAGGCTTTCACCGTGACTGTTCCGTTGACGCTTCCCCGGCCGCCGCGCACCATCCTCGTGTCCTGCACGCGTCGTCTCGGCGACGTGCTGCTGACGACGCCGCTCGTTCGGTCGCTGAAGGCGCGCTGGCCCGACGCGCAGATCGACATGATCGTGTTTCGCGGCACCGAAGGCGTGCTCGAGCACAATCCCGACATCCGGCGTGTGATCACGGTCGCGCCGCGCGCTCGGCCGAAGGAACGCATCGCCGACGCGCTGCGCATCTGGCGCAAGTACGATCTCGCGTGCGCTGCGATCAGTTCCGATCGCGCGCGCTTCTACGCGTTCTTCGCGGGCCGCTGGCGGATCGGACTCGTCGATCCTGAGCGGGTCACGCGGCTCACGCGGCTCATCCTGAACGGCATCGTGCCCGATGAGCACCGCGGCGTCCATACCGTCACGAGCAATCTGTCGCTCGCCGGCGCGCTCGGCGTGACGCCGTGCGCCGACGTCGTCGCGCCCGGCATCGGCGACGATCCCGCCGCGCGCGCGCGCTTCGACGCGAAGCTGTACGGGTCGTCCGCGCTGTCGCGCGACGAGCCGTATGTCGTGCTGCATCCGTATCCGATGTTTCGCTACAAGCAGTGGCACGAGGACGGCTGGGTCGATCTCGTGCGCTGGGCGCGCAGCCGGGGCTTCGCGGTTGCGTTGAGCGGCGGCCCCGCGCAGCCCGAGCGCGACTATGCGGCGCGGATCGCGCAAGCGGCGGGCGAGCCCGTGCTGAACATGGCGGGCGAGCTGTCGTTCGGCGAGAGCGCCGAGATGTTCCGGCGCGCGCGGCTCTTCATCGGCCCGGACACCGGCGCGACCCACGTTGCCGCCGCTTGCGGCGTTCCGACGATCGCCCTCTTCGGGCCGTCGAATCCGACGCGCTGGGGCCCGTGGCCCGCGCACTGGCCGGCCGGCAACGAGCCGTGGCCGCTGCGCGGCTCCGGGCGGCACGGCAACGTCCAACTTCTGCAAGGAGAAGGCGACTGCGTGCCGTGCAAGCTCGAAGGCTGCGACCGGCATCTGGACAGTTGGAGCCGATGCTTGACTGAATTGTCGTCGGCGCGCGTGATCGGCGCCGCGGCCGCGATGCTCGGACTCGATGCGGCGAGCACGCAGGCGGACGTCGCGATGCCGGTCGACGTCAGCCGGCTCGGGGCGCGCAAGTAAGGCGGCCCCCCGGATCGGGCCGGTGTATCGCGGCGTGCCTCGACTTCGACGACGCGATTCGTTCGGCTGCGTGTGATCGATCGGGCGTGGTGCGGATCACGCGTGCAGCGAGTGCATCGTGCGACCGTGCCGGCGCGGATTCTCCGCGCGTCAGTCGCGCCTCTTTTGCGGCCGCGAAAATCCGAGCTTCAGGAAGCGGTAGTAGACCGTTTCGGCATTGAACACGGCGATCATGAAGCCCGCCCGTCCATCCAGGAAGCCGCGCCGCAGCAGATAGGTGCGCACGAATGCCCACGCACCGCGTCCGAGCGCCTTCGCCAACCCGCCGCGCTTGCCTGCCGCGCGACGCTGTGCGGCGCCCGCGCTCGAATATGCGTCGAGCTTGCGCAGCACGGTTTCGAAATCTTCGTATGAGTAGTGAAGCAGCTTGCCGTCGAGCTTCGCGGACGGTCCGTCGAATACGAGGCGCTCGTGGACGAGATCATCGGAAAAGCGTGCCGCGCCTCGCCTGAAAAGCCGCGGCAGCCAGTCCGGGTACCAGCCGCTGTGACGCACCCAGGTGCCGCAGAAGCTCGATAGCCGGTCGAGCGCATAGACCGGCGCGCGCGGCGCGCGCATCGCCGCGCGAATCGATGCGGCGAGCTCGGGCGTGACGATCTCGTCGGTGTCGATCGACAGGATCCAGTCGGTGTCGAGCGCGGCCACTGCGCGATTCTTCTGCGGCCCGAAGCCCGGCCAGTCGGCGGCGACGATGACGCGCGCGCCGTGCGTCTTCGCGATGCCGACGGTCGTGTCGGTGCTGCCGCCGTCGACGACGACGATGTCGTCGGCGAACGACAGCGCGTCGAGGCATTCGGCCAGTCGGGCCGCGGCGTTGTGGGCGATGAGGGCGACGCCGAGAGTGGGTTCTGCCATGAAAGCGGTGTCTGAATGCGAGAGGGGCGTTGAGCGGTGAGCGCGAGTATACCCGCGTGCCGCTGGGCGGCCGGCGCGATTGCGCAAGCGGACGGGGGCCGGCTTGCGGTGCGCGTCCGGCAAGGCAGTTGTGATCAGCGCGCCGGCTCCCGGCGACGAGCGACGATTCGAGCGACTCGGGCGACTCGGACGGGGCAACCCGGAGAGATCGGAGGGTCGATGGGGCAGACGAGCGGATGGCCGGAGACGGAAGACGGAGCTGGACCAGAAGGCCGGACGGCGCGGTCCGAGCAAGCAGCAGTGTCGCCGAATCGGCGATTTGAGCCGTCTCGGATTTTTTTGATCTCGACCCGCAATTTCCGGCGGATTCGGCGCGATGTGCTACCTTTTTCTATGCGCCCCGGCGCCGACAGCCGGTTGCGCCTTTTCACGGAGAGATTCGATGAAAGCACATCGTACGCTGTGGATTTCGATGCTCGCTGCCGGCGCGCTCGTGTCGTCGCTCGCCGCCGCCCAACCCCACGGCCCGGGCGGACCGGGCGACGAACGCCACGGGCCGCCTCCAGGCAAGCATGTCGGGCGCGATCACGGCGGATACGGCGACGACGGCGGCCCCCGTCCCGGCGAGCACCGCGGGGACGAAAACGCCGCGTGGCGCCGCGGAGATCGCCTGCCGGACGAATACCGGGACCGCCAGTACGTGATCGACGACTGGCGCGGGTACCGCCTGTCGCCGCCGCCGCGCGGCTATCACTGGGTCGGGATCGGCGGCGACTACCTGCTCGTGCGCATCTCGACGGGCGTCATCCTGCAGATCGGACCGTAAGCCGGCCGACGCGCGGTGCGCCGACCGCCGTTTCCCGCGAAATCGGGCGCAGCGGCCGATACGGGGGGCCGCGCACATCCCGTTTCCCGGCCGGCTCGGATGCGGCTCGCGGCCGCCGCGCCGGCGAGGGCGGCTGTCTGTCGGAGCGTCGCGCGGGGCGGTGTCGTTCGGCACTGTTCAGCACCGTTCGACACCGCGCTTTCTTCGCGCGCCACCGCCGTTTTCACTTTTGCCGCATTCGCCCGTTCGCTGCGGCTTCAGTCTTTCGCGAACCAGCGCCGCTCGATCCGCGACATCGTCCAGCCGACCGCCATCGCGCACGCGGTGCCGAGCGTCACTTCGCCGAGCCGCACGAGCGGAATGTCCCACAGCGGGCCTTCGCCCGGAAACAGCAGCACGATCGTCGCGGTGATCGCGCCGAGCCGCGCTGCGCTGCCGACGTTCAGACACCAGCAGCAGATGATCGCGACCACGATCGTGACCGCGTACGCGACGAAGTGGCCGGCACCCGTCGCCGCGCCCGCGAAGCCGATCAGTCCGCCCACCATCGCGCCAATGAACTGGTCGCGCGACAGGTTGATCGTGTCCGTGTAGTTGTGCTGCGTGACCGCGATCGCGGTGATCGCCGCCCACACGGCCTGCTCGGTGTGCAGCGCGCGGCCGATCCCATACGCGAGGCACGCGCCGCTCGCGGCCTGCACGGCCATCAGCGCGCCTTGCAGCAGGCGCTCCCTGAGCGACAAGCCCTTGAACAGGTCGAGCACTGATTCCTGGATCTGTCGGCGCGCGTCGTTGAATGCTTTGATCGTTTCCATCTCGGTCAGGCAAGGAGGGGGGGAAAGCGCGCCGCACGCCGGTTCAGCGGCCGTCGGCCCGTCACTGCGCCGGCTCGGCGCTCGAGCGCTGCGCGTCTTCGGCGAGCGCCGCGTCGCGCGTCTCGGGCATCGCGAACCAGACGAGCAGCGTCGCGAGCGCGCCCGCGGCGGCGAGCCCGAAGAAGCTCGTCGCGTTGCCGAAGTGGTCGGCCGCGAAGCCGGCGAGCGCCGTGCTGAACGTCGCGCCGACACCCGCCGCGAGTCCGAAGAGCCCGATACACAGGTTGTAGTGCCCCTTGCCGCCCGCGACATCGGCGGCGATGAGGGGCAGCATCACGCCGAACACGGCGGCGCTGATGCCGTCGAGCATTTGCACGGGCACGAGCAGGTACGGGCTCGACACGCCGGCGAACAGCAGCGCGCGCAGCGGCAGCGCGGCGAAGCCGAGCAGCAGGATCGGCCGGCGGCCCCAGCGCTGCGCGGAGCGTCCGACCCACGGCGAAAGCATCGCGACGATCGCCTGCGGGACGATGATGCACGCGGCGATCACGAGCTGCACGTTCTCGCCCATGCCCGCCGTCACTTCGCCCGCGGCGAGGTTCAGCATCGCCGCGTTCGACAGATGGAACAGCACGACGCACGCGGCGAAGATCAGCATCCGCTTGTCGCGCAGCAGCTCGCGCAGCGTTTCGTGCTCTTCGTCTTCATCGGCGTCGTCGCGCGGCGCGGATGCGCGCGGCGCCGCGTGATGATGGCGGTGCGCCGGCTCGATCATCGCGAGCGCGACGAGCGCGGGCAGCGCGAGCGCCGCCGTCAGCCAGAACACCGCGCGCGCGGAGAAGTACTCGCCCGTGAGTCCCATCAGGCCCGCCGCGATCGCGCTGCCGAGCGACGCCCAGCGCGCGTTGCGGCCGAGCCGGTCGCCGAGGCTCTCGCGGCCGACGAGCGCGAACGAGATCGCCGCCATCGCCGGCACGAGCATGCAGCTCGCGAACCCGTGGAACACCTCGGCCGCGATCACGGGCACGACGGTCGGGCTCGCGGCGAGCAGCACCGCGGACAGGATGATCGCGGCGATCGCCCACGCGGCCGCGCCTTTCTTGTTCTTCAGCGCGTCGACGGCCGCGCCGCCCGGCACCTGGCTCACCATCGCGCTGATGGTTCCGATCGACAGCACCATGCCGATTTCGCCCTGCGTCCACTTGTGCGACGCGAGATACGACGCGATGAACGGACCGAAGCCTGTCTGCACGTTCGCGACAAAGAAGTTGAGCCAGTCGAGGGCGCGCAGGCTACGCGCGCTGACCGCATGCCGGACCGTCATTGTTTCGCACCTGCTCGAGCGGTTGCCGGCGCGGCGGCGGGGGCGGCTGGGGTGGCGGGCGAGACGGCGAGGATCGGCTTGTCGCCGGCGTAGGGCGGCGACGCCCTCAGTTGCGCGTCGTTCAGGTCGAGCAGCGCGCGCAGCGATTTGTCCTTCGGCGCGAAGCGCAGCGCCGACCAGTTCGCGGCGATCGTGTGCCGATCCGGATCGACGAGGCCGCCGACGTCGAGCACGACCGCCTGCGGCTGCGCGTCGTGACCGATCAGCACGTCGACGACGCGGCCGACCTTCGTGCCGTTCGGGCGCTCGATGTCGGCGTCGATGATCCGCATCTGGCCGGGCTCGGCGCCTGCCCGCGTCGAACCCGTGAGCGGCACTGTCTTCGGGCGGTCGGCGGGTTGCAGCCGCGCGGTGGCCGGCATGTCGAGGACGATGGGCTCCTGCTTGCCGCCCGGCGTGAAGCGGAACAGCTTCCACGGGAAGCTGACCTTGCGGTCGCCGACGCCCATGAAGCCCTGCAGGTTCACGAGCATCTCGCGCGGCGCGCCGTTCGCGTCGGCCGTCATGTCGACCGCGCGGCCGATCACCTTGCCGCCGCGTCGCACCTCGCTGTCGAGGAGCGCGTGCACCTGGCCGCGCTCGATCGCGCGCGTCGTCACGAGCGGCGCGGGCGCAGGCGCGGGCGCAGGAGGCGGCGGTACGGCGCGCGCGGGCTTTTTCGGCGGGGCGGCCTCGCGGTGCGGTTTCTTCGGCGGCGTGGTCTCGACGGGCTCGGGCGCGCTCGCGGGCCCGGGCGCGGCGACGGGCTCGCTCGCCGGCTCGACGGGCACGGCCACCGCTTCGACGACGGGCGCGGGCGCCTGCGGCGCGCGGAACAGCGCGCAGCCGGACAGCGCGAGCGTGGCGAGGACGACGGGTGCCGCGGTGGCGACGGGACTGGGGAGACGGAAGGCAGAACGCGGGAATCCGCCGCTCATCAAGAAATACTCCATGGACGGGGGCGGGCCGCATGGGCGCGCCGCTGGCGATGATGGCTGACGCCCGAAGGGCATCGCGGGAGGACAGAGTTTAACCTGTGAAGAATACGGGCCGGAAAACGGCGCCGCGCGACGGGCCGGGGTGGGCGTTCGAATCGAATGGTACGCTCGCGCGGGGCAGTTGGAGTGAATGGCTGAGTTGGCGACGGTCAGCGCCGCGGACGGCGGGTGCCGGGAGAATTTTTTTTTGCCTCTTGTTCGCTTTGCCGCTCGTCGTTTGGCGTATCCCGCCGGGCGGTTGCGTTGCGGGCGCGGGCGGCGCGGCGGTGGCCGCCGTCGCTGCGGCCGGGCCCGGCATCCGGCGGGGTAGAGGCGACGCGTCGCCCGGCGTCCGCTTACGTCGTCTCCGGAATCGGATTCCTGAAGCTGACGTTCAGCAGATTCCACGCGTTGATTGTCGCGATCGCGAAGCCGAGCTCGGCGATCTCGGCATCGGAGAAGTGCGCCTGCAACTGCGCGAACGCCTCGTCGCCCGGGTCCGTGTGCGGAATCCGCGCGACGCTTTCCGCCCATTGCAGCGCGGCGCGCTCGCGTGCGTCGAAGAACGGGGCCTCGCGCCAGCCGGCGACCGCGTTCAGATGCCGCTCGTTCACGCCGAGCTTCACGAGATCGCGCCAGTGCATGTCGATGCAGTACGCGCAGCCGTTGATCTGCGAGACGCGCAGGAACACCAGATCGACGAGTTGCTTGCCGAGCGAGCCGCTCCACACGGTTTCGGACAGATGGAGCAGCGCGTTGAACGGCTTCGATGCGAGCTTCGGGTACGGAAGGCGGGGGGCGTGCGCCATGATCGGTTTCCTCTGAAAGCGGGGCCGCCCGATGCGGCCCTCTCGCCTACAAGACGTGGCGCGTCGCGCGTTTGTGACAGGGTGTCGCGAGCATGCGTTGCTGGTCGGTGTGGCGCGGAGCGAAATCGTTGGCCGTTCGGACGATGGAGCGGTTTCCGATGCACGCCGTACCATGCTGAGTGCGAGACGAGACCAAGCGTCGCGTGGAGGGGCGAGACAGGGAGAGCGAGTCGTACCGAGCCGGGCCGTGGCGCGCCGGAATGTGATCCGTCGCAGCGCGCGCCGCGCCACGCGCGTCACGCATGGCCGGTCGGAATATGCGCGAGCTTGTCCGGATTGCGCACCGCGTAGATCGCGACGATCCGTGCGCCATCGGTGACGAACGCCTGCGCCGATTCGATCTGCCCGTCGATGAAGCGCAGCAGGCCCGGCTCGCCGTTGATCTGCGCGAGCCGGTACTCGACCCGCCCGGCATGGCGCCTGCCGACGACCCAGTACAGATTCGCGATCCGGAACGCGCCGCGCAATACCTTGAAGAACGACGGCACCTTGCCGCCGCCGTCGCCGACGAGCTCGACATCGTCCGCGAGTAGCGCCTGGATCGCGCTGCGCTCGCCGCTTGCCGACGCCTGCGCGAAGCGCTCGACGAGTTGCCGGTGCCGGTCGCGCGACACGTCGAAGCGCCGGTGTTCCTGCTGCACGCGCGTCGACGCGCGGTGGACGAGCTGGCGGCAGGCGGCCTCGCTCTTGTCGAGCAACTGCGCGATTTCCGCGTAGTCGCGCTCGAACGCCTGGCGCAGCAGGAACGCCGCGCGTTCCTCGGGCGACAGGCGTTCGAGCACCCACAGCAGCGCGACCGACAGGTTGTCGGCGAATTCGGCCGCGGTCTCGGGCGTGCGCTCGTCGACGTCGACGAGCGGCTCCGGAAGCCACCAGCCGACGTAGGCGTCGCGCTGTGCTTTCGCGGCGCGCAGCCGGTCGATCGACAGCCGGGTGACGACCGTGACGAGCCACGCCTCGGGCGAGTCGAGCGCGTCGCGGGCGGCCTGGTGCCAGCGCAGCCAGGTGTCCTGCAGCACGTCTTCGGCGTCGGCGCGCGTGCCGAGCATCCGGTACGCGATCGAGAAGAGGCGCGGGCGTAGCGCGGTGAACGGTTCGTCGGGCGGCGCCGGGCGGGAGGTTTCGGTCATGTTCCTGGGGTTTGCTGGACGGGCTGCTTGAAAGACTTGCGGTTCGAAGGGTTTGAAGCGTTCGAAGGATCAAGACGAAGCAGGCGGCGTATTTGTGACAGCGGCAGGCGCGGCGATGCCCGAAGGCCGTCGCCCTTGAACTGCTGCGTTCGGCTTCGGCGCGCCGTTTCGCGTATGCAGGGCGCTGGCAGTCATGTCGCGTGCGAGTCGTCGTCCGATGCCGCGGCCGGCCCGGCGGGCGGCTCGTCCTCCGTGCGCCGGCCCGCGACGGCGAACAGCGCGCTGCGCAGCCAGCGATGCGCGGGATCGGCGTGCAGCCGCGGGTGCCACGCGGCGGCGAGCGTGAAGCCGTCGACTTCGACGGGCAGCGGCAGCAGATCGAGCCGGTCGGCGAAGCGCAGCAGGAAGCGCTCGGGCAGCGCGCACACATAGTCGGTCGCTTCGAGCACGAGCGGCGCGAGATGGTACTGCTGCACCGACACGGCGACGGCCCGTGAGCGTCCGAGCGCGCGCAGGCGGTCGTCCATGAAGCCGTGCAGGCCGCCGCCGTCGCCCGATACGATCACGTGGCGAAGCGCGCAGTACGCGTCGAGATCGGGGGGCGCGAGGCCGCGCGGATGCCCGTTGCGCTGCGCCATCACATAGCGCTCGCGCAGCAGCGGGCGCGCGATCGTCGCGCGCGGCACCGCGAAATCGGCCGCGATCAGCAGGTCGGCCTCGCCGCGCTCGAGCAGTGCGCCCGCAGCGTCGGCCGGCACATTGCGGAACGCGAGGCGCACGCCCGGCGCGTGCGTCGCGACGTGCCGCACGAGATCGAGGCCCGCCATCACGAAGCCGTTGTCGCTCGCGACGATCTGGAACGTGCGCTCGTCGGTCGCCGGATCGAACGCGGCGCCGTGGCGCAGCGCGGCCTGCAATTCGCGCAGCGCGCCGCGCAACGGGCCTTGCAGCGCGAGGGCCCGTGCGGTCGGCACCATTCCGCGGCCGTTCTTCGCGGGCAGCAGCAGCGGATCGCCGATCAGCTCGCGCAGCCGCGCGAGCTGCGCGGACAGCGCCGGCTGGCTCAAATGCAGCCGCGAGGCCGCGCGCGTCACGTTCGCCTCTTCGAGCAGTACGTCGAGCGCGGCGAGCAGCGCGAGGTCGGCGCCGCGCCATTCGGTCGACATATTTTTCATGTAAATGGCTCCAATACGAAGAATCGATTTCAAATATACCAACGGGATGCGCAGACTGTCGCGAGACGCGGCTTGGGTGGCCGCGACCGGACTTTCGAAGGGCATTCGATGAAGACACACGAAACCGAGCGTCATGCGCTACGGGCGCTCGCGAGCGCCAATTTCGCGATGGGCAGCATGTCGTACGGCGTGGTGGGCGCGCTGCCGTCGCTGGCCGCCGACTGGCGGATCGCGCCGGGGCGCGCGGCGCTCCTGATGGCGGCGTTCTCGATCGCGTTCGCGATCGGCGCGCCGGTGCTGCAAATGCTGATCGGGCATCGGCGGCGGCGCGGCGTGCTGATCGCCGGCCTGCTGACGACGTCGCTCGCGACGCTCGCCGGCGCGTTCGCGCCGAGCTTCGGCTGGCTGCTTGCGGCGCGGATCGTCGCGGGCGTCGGCGCGGGCGCGGTGAGCCCGGTTGCGACGGCGATCGGCGCCGGGCTCGCGCCGGCCGAGCGGCAGGGCAAGGCGCTCGCGATCGTGTTCGTCGGCGTGACGTTGTCGAGCGTCGTCAGCGCGCCGCTGTCGGCGTGGGTCGCGCAGGCGCTCGGCTGGCGTGCGACGTTCGGCTGGCTCGCCGCCGTCGCGCTCGGCAGCGCCGCGTGGATCGCCGGCACGGTCCGCGACGCGTCGCGCGGCGAACGGATGCGAGCGGGCGGGCTCGTTGCGTTGCTCGCGCGTCCCGCGACGGCGGCGGGCCTCGCCGTCGTCGTGCTGCAGACGGGCGCGTTCTTCTGCACGTACACGCTGATCCTGCCGCTGTTGCATCGGCGCTTCGGCGCGAGTGCGGGTGAGGGCGCGTTCGCGCTCCTCGTGTTCGGCGTGACGGGCATGCTCGGCAATCTCGTCGCGCAGCGCGTCGCGCGGCGCTGGTCCGCCGAGCCGCTGCTTGCCGCGGCGATGGGCGCGATGCTCGCGGTGTTCGCGGGCCTTGCCGCGCTCGCGGCGACAGGTTTCGGGGGCGACGCGCGGTTTGCCGCGGCGCTCGCGCTGCTCACGCTCTGGGCGCTGATGCAGGATCTGTTCTATCCGTCGCAACTGCGGCGCGTCGTCGGCCTCGAGCCGCATTACCGGGGGATGGCGCTCGCGCTCAATTCGTCGGGAATCTTCGCGGGCATCTCGCTCGGCTCGGCGCTCGGCGGGCGGGTCGCCGACACGTGGGGCGTCGGCCTGCTCGCGCCGGCATCGGCGGCGCTGACGGTCGCCGCGCTGATTGCGTTGGGCATTTCGCGACGGTATGCGGTGGTGCCGCGCGCGAGTACGGCCGCGCGCGCGGCGGGCACGCGGGCTGCCGGATGACGGGCGAATCGGCGGCGGCGCGAGCCGGGATTCATTGACGGTCCCCGCTCGTCGCGCGATGTCATCCGTTCGGCGTCGTGCGCCGCCAGACGAGCCGCGCTACGTGCGTCCCGCCTGCGCGTATTCGGCGGGCGTGCCGCGATACGGATCGCCGCCTGAGAACGGCGCGGGAGACGGCGCGCGCATGCTACTTCGGCGGCAGCGAGCGGACGAACGCGAGCGCCGCGTCGATCAGGCTGCGGCGCAACGCGTCGTTGCCGTACGCGTCGGGCGCGGCGCGCACCCAGCCCAGCATCGGCCTGCCGCGCGAGATCATCCGGACGATGCCCGGATGCTTCAGCGCCCAGCCGTCGTTGCCCTTGCCGAGCCTGACGAGCATGCCGTCGTCGCGCGCGGCGCACAGCAGATGGCCATCGAGCAGCCACGCCCAACCGCCGAACATCGCTTGCGCGACGACGTTGGGTTCGAATTTCAGTTCGTCTTCGACGAGCGCTTCGAGTCCGGGATCGCGGGCCATCTGACGTTTTCGTTCCTGGTGGCGCAGCGTGCGCTGGGCGCCGGCGGGCGTCGTGGTTTAACGGCGGAGCCGGGGGCGAGCGATGTCGTCGCGGGCGGTTGACGAAAGAGCGGTGCTTGCCGGCGACGCGCGGCGGGTGATCGATGACCGATAGTGAACGGTGAACAGCAAAGGGCGACCCCATGCCGGCAGCCCGAAGCCGAAGGTGAATCCGCAAACGCCGCACGTCAAGCGTCAGCCGTCACCGAACGCCGACGCCAGAAGCCGGCGACGCCGGCATTGCCGCCGCGCCGCGCCGCTTGTCGCGCGGCATCAATAGCCGTGAGTGACGAGAGACAGCACCGACAGATCCGGATGCGTGCCGTCGACGATGCTGCGGCCGATCGACACCGCCTCGTGGAACGCCTCGTCGGCGCTGCGGAAGCTCTCTTCGCCGTCCGCGTGAAACGGCACCGTGTGGCCGGGCAGCGCCGGATCGGCGCCCGGATGGCACACGTAGCCGGCGTACGTGTAGCGGTTCGCGTCGGTTTGCGTTGGGGCCGGCGACACGTGGATCTCGAAGCCTTCGTAATCGACTTGTCGAGACGGAAGCGGCGGCTCGGACATGGCTGTCTCCCAGGCCGCGCTCGGCATGCACTGCGCCCGTCGCGCGGCCGTTTTTTCGTCGTTGTCCTTTGAAGGAAATTCTAGGCGATGCGCAGCGCGGCGGCGTGTGCGGCGCAGCGTGTGCGACGTGTGCTGCGAAGGAGACGAGGAAGGCGAAAGGCAACGAGGCAGCGCAGGCCGCGAGGCCAGCATGGGCCGCGAGCGCCGCCGTCACCGCGAACGCGTCGCTGGCCGCGCGCCGGCTGCCGTCCGGCCACCGCGCGGCCGGCCGGTCGCACGCCCCGCTCGCCGCAGCAGCACGCGGCACGTCGCTTGCTGCGCGACGGATTCGTTCACTGCAGGAGGTGCTATGCGACCCGAATTTCATCGAAGCATGTGGCGAGTGGTCGCCGTCGGGGTGACGACGGCCGGACTGGCGATGACGATGGCTTCGTGCTCGAAGCAGGGCGGCTCGAACACCGATTCGAGCTCGACGGGCGGCGCGACGGGCGGCGTGCAGCCCACACCGATGGCGCCGTCCGGCAGTTCCGGTGCGGCGCCCGGCGGCGCATCCGGCGGAGGTTGATCCACCGAAGCGCGTCGGCCGGGCGCGCGGCGCAGGCAACGCGCACGCAAGGCGCACGGCGCGCCTGGGCCGGCGCACGATTCGCCCGATCGACAGAGGGCGGCGACATGAGCAGCACGCCGAATCCGGACGACGAGCCGCACCAACCGGACGAGCGTCCGTCGGCGAGCGACGACAGCCGTTCGCTCGGCCCGAGCGATTAGTCGGATTGCGGTAGCGACGTTGCGGGGGCGAAGCGGTGGCCGTGCGACGTCGACGCCGGGTTCGACCATCACGCGCCCGAGACGGGCGACGAAGAACTCGAAAGCGACACGGACCGCGGCGGAATGGGCGAGCGCGCATCGGCGGACGGCGATTTGACGTTCGACGACAGCGCGGACATCGTGCCGGACCGCACGGAGCGGGTGTCGCGGACGAAGCGCGGCGAAGACTGAACGGCGGCGAGCGCTTTTTTACAAGACCATTGCAAAATGCGACGGCGGCGGACGACGCGTGCCGCCGCGCGCGGATTGCGCCGCCGCCCCCCTGCCTGCATTTCGTTGAGCGAGTCGCGCCACGGCGTCGCGCGCGGCGCGCCGATCAGCCGCACATGACGGCCGCCATGCGGGCGCATCCGCCGACGGCGCGGTTCGTCGATTCGAATTCGACGAGCACGGCCATTGCGCTCCGGACGCAATGCGACGAGCCGATCGCGCATGTCGACTCGCCGTGCATTCGCATCGTCGGAGCAACGAGCGTCAGCCGCATTCGGGCGAACGAGTTCGCGCGGTCGAATCCATGACCGCAGCGCGACCGAAGCCCAACTGAACCGCAACTGAAACACGACCGTCGTCGACGAACGCGGCGTGTCGAAAAATGCAGGCAATGCGTGCGTTCGCTTCGTCTTTTGTCGATTAGTAGATCGCTTCTAGTGCGCGCTTTGACCACGGTTGGGTTTCGACATAGAACCTACACGAAAGCAGACAGTGAAGCGTCGCGACGGCCCGATGAGGAGACGCCGTGAAAAAATCGAAAGCGCTTTGGCGAACCGCGTTGCTGTTGGCGATGATCGGCGCAGCGGTTGCGGGATGGCGATACGTGTCGCCGTCACAGACGGCTGTAGCCCATCCCGTGCGATCCGACGCGACGCCCAACGAGCGCGGCGAACCGCCCGTGGATGCGGCGGACGAGACGCGAGCCGACGCCGGCCCCTCCGAGCGCAAGCTGGATCTCGTCGCACTGCGAAAGAGTCTCGCTGGCAGCGACGATGCGCAAGCGCAATTGCAGCGCATCGTCGCATTCGCCCGCTTTCGCGACCGGATCGCGGCATACGGCGAGGGCAGAAACAGCATGCCGGCTGCGGAGCGGGCGCGGCTGGCCCGTCAGATTCTTGCCGAGCTGCCCGAGCACGTTGCGCGCAACGAAATTGTTCCCGTGCAGGCCGAGGCGCTCAGCGCCGCATTGCTTGCGGACGCGACGGCGGACCCCGAGACGCGCGGCGCGGCCATCCAGTCGATGCGGCAACAGTGGGACGCCTACGCCCGGCAGACGGTGGGGCCGTCGCCCGCACGCGATCCGCGTTATCTGGCCTACGCGCAGCAGAGCCGGGACATCGTCCGGCAGGTTCAGGCGAGCGTTCCCGATCCCGATCAGCAACAGGCCGTCATCGCGCAGCGCCTGCAGGCGCTGCGCGTTCAACTGTTCGACCAGACTTCCCGATCCGATACCCGTTGAGCGAGCCGCGACCGCATCGCCGCGAAAGTGCACGCGCGTCGTGGAAAACCGATCGATAGAGATGGAGGAGAGCATGTCCGTACGCGAATGTGTCGAACGCCTGTGCGTCGCCGGCCTGCTGAGCGTAGCCGCCGTCGGCGGGCAGGCTGCTGCTGCGATGCAGGACCCGTCGATTCCCTATTATTCGTGGTACGAAGTGACGCTGCCGGAAAGCAGCGGCGCGTCATGCGGCAACGGCACGCCGATGCGCTTCTATATCAACCGCGCGCAATCGGACAATCTGCTCTACATGATGGAGCCGGGCGGCGCATGCTGGGATCACGGCACCTGTACCGAAACCGCGACCGGCGCGCAGGCGGGGCTCGGCGCGTTCAATCCCGACGGCATCCCGCACAACTACGTGAACGGCACCGTGCAGCAGAGCCTGAAGTCGTCGTTTCTGTCGCCGCTGATGACGCGGATGGATCTCGCGCATATCCTCGTCGGCGAGCCGAAGGTCGAGACGCAGGAATGGACGCAGGTGTTCGTTCCGTACTGTACGGGCGACATTCATATGGGCAGCGCGGTGCGCAGCTATGTGTCGCCGTCGGGCGACTGGCGGATTCAGCACTACAGTGGCCTGAAAAACGTCCGGGTGGTCGCGCAGTGGCTCGTCGACCACGGATTCGGCAAGCCGGGCCGGCTGCTCGTGTATGGAACGAGTGCGGGCGGCTACGGCACCCTCGGCAACTACGCGACGTTGCGCAGCACGTTGCAGCCGCAAATGCACAGCTCGCTGCTCGACGATGCGGGCACCGTCTTCAATACGCGCTTCGGCGCCGACCCGGCGACGTACCCGTCCGTCGGCCTGTACGACAAGGTGCGCGACGAATGGGGGATGACGGCGCCCGACGGCATGATCACGATCAACAGCCGGCTGACGCGCCACTTCGATCCGGGCAACATGGGCAGCGCGTATGCGGCGCTATCGGCGACCTATCCGCGCGACCGCTTCGGCTATACGACGTACCGGCGCGACAAGATCATCGCGGCCTATCATTACCGTCCTTTCGTGCCCGCGGTGATCGCGGCGCCGGACGACGCGACGAAGGACGAACTGTCGCTCGCGATGTTCGACCGCGAACTGAGCAATCTGAAGCAGGTGCTGAATCCGCTGCCGAACTTCGGCTATTTCATCCCGTGGGCGCGCGACGATTTCATGGGCAACCATCAGGTGACGGCGGTCAGCTTCACGGGATCGGGCATCCACGAGAACGGCATCGACGCGGACGTCGGCACGTTCGTCGCCGATCTGCTCAATCAGCAGGACCCGGCGGACGTGCCCGTCATGAAGGCATACCGTACCGAGCAATGGTCGGACTTCACGTTCTCGACCTTTCTTGCGTGGATCGACAGCATCTTCAACCTGACCGGCGAGGCAGGGCCGATTTCCGGACATCGGTCCTGAACGGACGGGGCGGCGCGAATTCATCCGGATTCGCGAGCGTCGTTCGTTGCCGAAGCCTGACGAAGCCTGACGGCGGTCCGCAGACCGCCGATTCTTTTCAGGAGTCTTGCGGGCGCGTCATGCCTTCCCCGGGCAGGAACCAGTTCATCACGAGCGCGCAGATGCCGCCCGTCGCGACGCCCGATTCGAGCACGTTCCTGAGCGCGTGCGGCAGGTTCGTCAGGATCTCCGGCACCTGGGACACGCCGAGCCCGAGGGCGAGCGAGACGGCGATGATCAGCAGCGCGCGGCGGTCGAGCCGGATGCCGGCGAGGATGTTGATGCCGGACGCGGCCACCGCGCCGAACATCACCATCGCTGCGCCGCCCAGCACGGGCTCGGGCACCGCTTGCAGGACGCCCGCGACGACGGGGAACAGGCCGAGCAGCACGAGCATGCCCGCGATCCAGATGCCGACATGGCGGCTCGCGATGCCGGTGAGCTGGATCACGCCGTTGTTCTGCGCGAAGACGGAGCTCGGGAACGTATTGAAGACGCCGGCGAGCAGCGAGTTCGCGCCGTTGACGAGCACGCCGCCCCTGATGCGGCGCATCCACTGCGGCCCCTCGACGGGCTGCCGGGAGATCTTGCTCGTGGCCGTGACGTCGCCGATCGCTTCCAGCGACGTGACGAGATAGATGATCAGCATCGGCACGAAGAGCGGCCACGAGAACGCGAGGCCGAAGTGCAGCGGCGTGGGGATCTGGAACAGCGCGGCTTCGCGCGCGCCGGTGAAGTCGAGACGGCCCATCGCGGCGGCCGCGAGATAGCCGAGCGCGAGCGCGATGACGAGCGCGGTGCTGCGCACCCAGACGATGGGCACGCGGTTCAGCGCGATGATGGTGCCGAGCACGAGGCCCGACAGCGTCAGGTTTTCGGCGCTGCCGAAGCTGCCCTTGGCGATCGCGCCATAGCCGCCGCCCATGCTGACGAGGCCGACCTTGATGAGTGTGAGGCCGATCAGCAGCACCACGATGCCGGTGACGAGCGGAGTGATGAGGCGCTTGACGAAGGGCAGGATGCGCGACACGGCCATTTCGACGAACGAGCCGGCGATGACGACGCCGAAGATCGCGGCCATCACGGTTTCGACCGGCGTGCCCTGCTTGACCATCAGGCTGCCGCCCGCGATGAGCGGGCCGACGAAGTTGAAGCTCGTGCCCTGGACGATCAGCAGGCCGGCGCCGAGCGGGCCGAAGCGCTTGCACTGGACGAAGGTCGCGAAGCCGGAGATGACGAGCGACATCGACACGATCAGCGTGGTGTCGCGGCTCGCGACGCCGAGCGCCTGGCAGATCAGCAGGCCGGGCGTGACGATCGGCACGAGGATGGCGAGCAGGTGCTGCAAGGCGGCGACGAAGGCGACCGTCGGCGCGGGGCGGTCGTCGGGGCCGTAGACGAGATCGTGGGCGGATTCGGCGCCGTCGGTGCCTTGGGAAGCGGGTGGGGCGAGGGGGGCGGGTTGCATCGCGAAAGGGCCGGTCCGGTTGGAAAGGCGGGATTTTAACGGAAGCGACGGCGGCGGCTGGCCGGTTGAGGCTGTCCGGCTGTTCGTTTGCCTGCGAGCGCGGCCGGCGATCGTCAATCGGCTGCCAGTCGCGAATAGAGCGCAAAGTCGCCCGGTGTGCCTCGCACCATGCGATAGGAACGCAGCAGGCCTTCGTATCGATAGCCGCAAGCGACGAGCACGCGCGCCGATCGCGCGTTGCTCGTCAATACCGTTCCTTGCACGCGGACGAAGCCGCAGTGCTCGAACGACCACGCGGTGACGCACGCGCATGCGGCGCGCGCGATGCCTTTTCCCCAATGCGAAGGCGCGAGATCGTAGGCGATCTCGGCGGTACGGTTCGTCGCTGAAATCGTGTGAAAGCCGATCGTGCCGATCAATTCGCGCGTGCCGTCGTCGACGATCGCGAGACGCCGATTCGATTCGGCCGAATTGGATTCGTCATCGTCGAATAGCGGCAGCAGGTCTTCACGGGCGCGCAGGTTCCAGCTCGTGTGCTCGACGACGTGCGGCAGTTTCAGGTACGCATACCACGCGTGCGTGTCGGCGCGTTCGAGTGGGCGAAGCGAGACGCCCGGATAGTTCAGATGCGGCGCGTGGTCGATTCTCATGCGGAACCCTGGCGGTCGAGCGGGCGTCGCGGCGCGATGGTTTTCGCATCGTTCGGCGCCGCGGGAAAGCCGGTCAATGCCGGCGGCCGGCGGGCGGATCGATGCGCGGCCGCTCGGATCGTCGGCCGCCCGAGCGCCGCCGGACGAATCTACATCAAGACGATATCGTACTGTCTCGGGGTTGATGAAAATTCAGTTTGGAGCGCGAGACGGGATGATACAGGGTAAGTCGGCGTTTGCGATTCTGGTAATCTCGGCCTCATTCAAACAACACCGAGGGCCGTATGGCGGACAATCGCTATTCGTACAGCGGGCATACTAATCTTCAACCGGTCGACTTGTTCTTCTGGGTCGCCGTCGACGAGACGCAAAAGCGTCTCGGGTTCTACGATCTCGCCGCCGCCTCGGCTACGCTACTCGGTCAGGCCGATGTGCCAGTGCCGGGGAAATTCGCCAACGCGACCAAAGGCACGTCGGTTATATCGATCGCTGCCCGGAAGCTGCTGCCGTTCGAACTGAAAAGGCGCTTGCCGATGATCATGACGGTAGGTGTGCAGGGTGTGCGCATCGCGTTCACGAAGAACCTTGGCGCTTGGGTCGGCCGGACTATTCCTGTAGTCGGAGAGGTGTTTCTGGCCACGGACGCGGCGATGATCATGTTCAACACCGTGCGCATGTATAACGCCGTCGCCGAACCGGAAGATAGGGTGTTCTGACCATGCCGACCGATACATGGGAAAAGTTGGCCGCGTTTACGCGCGAGGAACTGGGGCGGCCGCTGTTCGGCGGCGAACTGCGACTTGAACCGTCGTCGCGCCTTGAGCAGGACCTAGGCGTGACCGGCACGGATGCGGTCGAGTATATCGACAAATGGGCAGAGGCGTTTGGTGTCCAGGCCGAAGGATTCCCGTATGACCGTTATTTCGGCCCGGAGGGACAGGAACTGTTGACGTCGTTTCTCGCCCTCTTTTCCAAGCGGTTTCGTAAGCCGCCACGAGTGCCGCTGACGCTCGGCATGTTGGAAGAGGCAATGCGCCTTGGTCGATGGGAGACGGATGCAATCGAGCGCGTGGCTCAGTACCGGGCACCGCGCCGCGATTAGATCCACCGGTTCATGGCGTGCCAGCCCGCACCGCCTTGCCGATAGCTTTGCGCTTTACGAGTATCGCCCCTGAGGCAAGCGCTCAAGCTCGGCGAGACCGGGCCTGGCTGGCCAAAACCCCGATTATCGGGGCGTGAAGATAGTAACGGGGGATGATGCGGGGTGATATAGGGTGAACCCTACATCAACACAATATCGTACTGCTCCTGGCTCAGGTTCGACTCGACCTGCAACGACACCGGCTTGCCGATGAAGTCGATCAGCATCGCGAGATGCTGCGATTCCTCGTCGAGAAAGAGGTCGATCACCTGCTGCGATCCGATCACGCGAAACTCGCGCGGGTTGAATTGCCGCGACTCGCGCAGGATCTCGCGCAGGATGTCGTAGCACACGGTGCGCGACGTCTTCACCTGGCCCTTGCCCTGGCACGTCGGGCACGGCTCGCATAGCACGTGTGCGAGCGATTCGCGCGTGCGCTTCCTCGTCATCTCGACGAGCCCCAGTTGCGAGAAGCTGTTCACCGTCACGCGCGTGCGGTCGCGCGCGAGCGCCTTCTTCAGCTCGGCGAGCACCGCGTCGCGATGCTCGGCGTTCTCCATGTCGATGAAGTCGATGATGATGATCCCGCCGAGATTGCGCAGCCGCAACTGCCGCGCGATCGTGTGCGCCGCCTCGAGGTTCGTCTTGAAGATCGTGTCGTCGAAATTGCGCGCGCCGACGTAGCCGCCCGTGTTCACGTCGATCGTCGTCATCGCCTCGGTCTGGTCGATCATCAGGTAGCCGCCCGACTTCAGATCGACGCGCCGCGACAGCGCGCGCTGGATTTCGGCCTCGATGTTGTACAGGTCGAAGAGCGGCCGCTCGCCGGTGTAGTGGTGCAGCTTCGGGCTCACAGCCGGCGTGAACTCGGCCGCGAAATCGACGAGCCGCTGGTGCGTCTCGCGCGAATCGACCTGGATGCGCGTCGTGTCGTCGTTCGCGAAGTCGCGCAGCACGCGCTGCGCGAGGTCGAGATCCTGATACAGCAGGCTCGTCGGCGGCAGCCGCTGGCCCTGCCCGACGATCGTCGCCCACGTCTTGCGCAGATACGCGACGTCGCCGGCGAGCTCGTCGGAGCTCGCGTCCTCGGCGATCGTGCGCACGATGTAGCCGCCTTTCTCGTCGGCCGGGATCACCGCGGTCAGCCGCGCGCGCACGGCCTCGCGCTCGGCCTCGCTCTCGATCTTCTGCGAGATGCCGATGTGCGGCTCCTGCGGCAGGTAGACGAGCGTGCGCCCCGCGATGCTGATCTGCGTCGACAGCCGCGCGCCCTTCGTGCCGATCGGGTCCTTGATCACCTGGACCATCAGCGTCTGGCCCTCGAACACGATCTTCTCGATCGGGTGGTGCGCCGCGGCGGCGGGCGCGTCGCCCGCGCGCGGCTGCCAGATGTCGGCGACGTGCAGGAATGCCGCGCGCTCGAGCCCGATGTCGATGAACGCCGACTGCATGCCGGGCAAAACGCGCACGACCTTGCCGAGATAGATGTTGCCGACGCGTCCGCGCGACAGCGTGCGCTCGACGTGAAGCTCCTGCACCGCGCCTTGTTGGACGAGCGCGACCCGCGTTTCCTGCGGCGTGATGTTGATCAGGATCTCTTCGTTCATGGTGCGATTCAGAAGGCGACGTGCGCCGCGCGCAGCAGCGCCGCGGTCTCAAAAAGGGGCAGACCCATGATACCTGAATGGGAGCCATCGATTTGCTCGACGAATTCCGCGGCGCGCCCCTGGATCGCGTACGCGCCCGCCTTGCCGAACGGCTCGCCGGTTTCGACGTAGCGTGCGAGCGCGCCGCGCGTCGCGGGGCCGAAGCGGACTTCCGAGCGCGACAGCGCGGGCGGCATCAGCTCGCCTGTCGCATCGATCACGGCGAGCGCCGTCAGCACGTCATGCGTGCGGCCGGCGAGGCGCGCGAGCATCGCGAGCGCGTCGGCGGCGTCGGCGGGCTTGCCGAGGATCGCGCCGTCGATCGTCACCGTCGTGTCGGCGACGAGCACGGGCGCGGCCGGCTTGCCGCTCGCGATGAGCCTCGCGCGCGCCGCTTCCGCCTTCGCGACGCACACGCGCAGCACGTAATGGTCGGGCGCTTCGCCCGGCAGCACGGCTTCGAGCGCTTCGGCATCCTCATCGGGCGCGGGCGCGAGCAGTTCGTAGCGCACGCCGAGCTGGTCGAGCAGTTCGCGGCGCCGGGGGCTTTGCGAGGCGAGGTAGACGAACGGGTAGGACGGGGCGGCGGCGCGGTCGGGCATCTTCTCGGTAGTCTCGATGAGCGCGTGCGCGGCGCGTCGGGACGACGGCCGCTACGCGCGATGGTAGGGGTGATTCTGCGTGATGCTCCACGCGCGGTAAAGCTGCTCGGCGAGCAGCACGCGGACCATGCCGTGCGGCAGCGTGAGGCTCGACACGCGCAGCAGCAGCTCGGCGCGCGATTTCAGCTCCGGATCGAGCCCGTCGGCGCCGCCGATCACAAACGCGACGTCGCGTCCATCCTGCTGCCACGCGGGCAACGCCTGCGCGAGCTGCATCGTGGTCCAGTCGCGGCCGCGCTCGTCGAGCGCGACGACGCGCGCGTTTTTCGGCAGCGCGGCCTCGATCCGCTGCTTCTCGGCGGCCATCACGCTGTCGGCCGTGCGCGAACCCGAGCGCAGCTCGGGCTTCACCTCGCGCAGCTCGATCCGCAGCTCGGGCGGCATCCGCTTCGCATATTCGTCGAAGCCGGTTGCGATCCAGCCGGGCATCTTGTGGCCGACCGCGACGATGTGCAGTTTCATGACGGCGAACGCAATGAGAGCGACAACAAGGAAAGCGACAAAACGGCGCGCGGCGGCGCGCTCAGCGGCGGCGCGCGGCCGTCGTCTTGCGGGCCGGGCGGGCTGCGGTAG
Source organism: Burkholderia sp. MSMB1589WGS (assembly GCF_001636105.1). Lineage (NCBI taxonomy): Bacteria > Pseudomonadati > Pseudomonadota > Betaproteobacteria > Burkholderiales > Burkholderiaceae > Burkholderia > Burkholderia sp. MSMB1589WGS. The sequence continues at coordinate 247,799 of NZ_LNJT01000006.1, read as the reverse complement.
CGGCCGTGTGGGCCTCGTCTTCGTCCGGCTCGTCCTCGTCGGCGCCGTCAGCCGCGCGCGCGCCGCGCGCGTTCGCCGCCGGGCCGCCGAGCTTCATCCGCACCGGCTTGTCGCCCCAGATCTCCTCGAGGTTGTAGTACTGGCGCAGCGCCGGCTGCAGGATGTGGACGACCGCGTCGCCGCAATCGACGAGCACCCATTCGCCCGTGTCCTCGCCCTCGGAGCTGACGACGTCGCCGCCGGCTTCCTTGACCTTGTCGCGCACGTTCGACGCGAGCGCCTTCGTTTGCCGGTTCGACGTGCCGGACGCGACGATCACGCGATCGAACAGCTCGGTCAGGTGGCTCGTGTTGAACACTTTGATGTCTTGCGCCTTGACGTCTTCGAGAGCGTCGACGATCACGCGCTGGAGTTTGCGGATATCCATGGAATCAGGGATGGTAGAGACGATGTTGGAGAATATAGGCCCACACGGCGGCGGGCACGTGCTCGGCCGACGCGTCGGGCGCCTGCGCGCGTCGCGCGATGCAGGCGCGCAGGTGCGCGCGGATGTCGGTCGCGGCGACGTCGAGCGCGAGCGTCGTGTCGATCAGAAGGCGCCCGGCGGGCGTCGCCTGCAGCACGTCCGCGCTCGCCTGCCGGCTCGCGATCTCGGCCGCGACGGCGGGCGACGCCGCCGCGAAATCGAAGCCAGGCCGGGTCGCCGCGCAGACGTGCGCGTAATCGAAGAGGTGCTGCCAGTCGCGCCACGTGTCGAGGCGCACGAGTTGATCCGCGCCGATCAGGAGCGACAGCGACACGTCCGCGCCGATCCGCTCGCGCCAGCGCGCGAGCGTCTCGATGGTGTAGGTCGGGCCGGCGTGCTCGATCTCGTCGGTCGCGACGCTGACGGTCACGCCCGGCAGCGCGAGCGCGCCCGCCGCCGCGCGGGTCATCGCGAGCCGGTGCTCGGCCGCCGATACGTCCTGCTTCTGATACGGCTGGCCGGCCGGCATCAGCACGAGCTCGGTCAGGCGCAGCACGTCCGCGAAGCGGCGCGCGAGCGCGAGATGACCGTCGTGGATCGGGTCGAACGTGCCGCCGAGGATGCCGATGCGGCGCGCCAGCGCGGGCGGGCCCGCATGGTCGGAATTCGGCGCGTGTCCTGGCGGGGCGGCGGCTCGGCCGGTGACGGAACGGCTCATGCCCAGTCGCGCGGCACGAGGAAATCGCTGTAGAGGCGCGCTTCCGGCGTGCCCGGGTCCGGACGCCAGTCGTAGCGCCAGCCCGCCGTCGGCGGCATCGACAGCAGGATCGACTCGGTGCGGCCGCCGCTTTGCAGCCCGAACAGCGTGCCGCGGTCGAACACCAGGTTGAATTCGACGTAGCGGCCGCGCCGGTACGCCTGGAACGCGCGCTCGCGCTCGCCGTACGGCGTGTCGCGGCGGCGCTCGACGATCGGCAGGTACGACGGCAGGAACGCGTCGCCGACGCTCTGCAGCATTTCAAACGAACGTTCGAAGCCGAGCGCCGAGAAGTCGTCGAAGAAGATGCCGCCGACGCCGCGCGCTTCGTTGCGGTGCTTCAGAAAGAAATAGTCGTCGCACCACTGCTTGAAGCGCGGGTACAGCTCGGCGCCGAACGGATCGAGCGCCGCGCGGCACGTGCGATGGAAGTGCCGGGCGTCCTCTTCGAAGCCGTAAATCGGCGTCAGATCCATGCCGCCGCCGAACCAGAACACGGGCGCCTCGCCCGGCTTCGTCGCGATCAGCATCCGCACGTTCATGTGGACGGTCGGGCAGTACGGATTGCGCGGGTGCAGCACGAGCGACACACCGAGCGCCTCGAAGCCGCGCCCCGCGAGCTGCGGGCGCGACGCGCTCGCCGACGGCGGCAGCGCGTCGCCCGCGACGTCGGAAAAGCCGATGCCCGCGCGCTCGAAGAAGCCGCCTTCCTCGACAATGCGCGTGCAGCCGCCGCCGCGCAGCCGCTCGTCGGGGCCGCGCTGCCACGTGTCGGCCAAAAGCGGCGTGCCGTCGAAGGCGCCGAGCGCGTCGGCGATGCGCGTCTGCAGCCCTTGCAGGTAGGCGCGTACTCGGTTGACGTCGTAAGTCGAATCGGTCATCGATGTGGGGTGGCATCCGGGGGACGGACGCCGTCGAAAAATGCTTCTGCCGGGCATTCTAGCGAACCCCGGCAGAGGAGGGGGCGCGCCGCCCGAAAGCCGGCGCGCGAGGAACGGCGGCGGGCGCGCGTCAGACCGTCTTGCGGCTGAGCGCGCGGTAGCCGATGTCGCGGCGATACTGCATGCCCTCGAAGTTGATCTGGTTGATCGTCTCGTACGCGGCCTGCTGCGCGCCGCGCACCGAATCCGCGAGGCCGACGACGCACAGCACGCGGCCGCCCGACGTGACGAGCTTGTCGCCGTCGAACGTCGTGCCTGCGTGGAACGTCACCGAGTGCGCGGTTTCGGCCGGGATGCCGTTGATCCGGTCGCCCTTCCTCGGCGCATCCGGGTAGCCGTGCGCGGCGAGCACGACGCCGAGCGCGGTGCGGCGGTCCCAGTCGAGCTCGACCGTGTCGAGCGTGCCCGCGATCGCCTGCTCGACGACCTTCGAGAAATCGCTCTTCAGGCGCGCCATGATCGGCTGCGTCTCGGGGTCGCCCATCCGGCAGTTGAATTCCAGCGTTCGCGGATTGCCTTCCTTGTCGATCATCAGGCCCGCGTACAGGAAGCCCGTGAAGCGGATGCCGTCCTTCTCCATCCCGCGCACGGTCGGCATGATGATCTCGCGCATCACGCGCGCATGCATTTGCGGCGTGACGATCGGCGCGGGCGAGTACGCGCCCATGCCGCCCGTGTTCGGGCCGCGGTCCCCGTCGAGCAGGCGCTTGTGATCCTGGCTCGACGCGAGCGCGAGCGCGTGCTTGCCGTCGACCATCACGATGAAGCTCGCTTCCTCGCCGTCGAGGAATTCCTCGATCACGACGCGCGCGCCGGCGTCGCCGAGCTTGTTGCCGGACAGCATCATGTCGACGGCCGCGTGCGCTTCGTCCAGCGTCATCGCGACGACGACGCCCTTGCCCGCGGCGAGGCCGTCGGCCTTCACGACGATCGGCGCGCCCTTCGAATCGAGGTACGCGTGCGCGGCGGCCGCGTCGGTGAACGTTTCGTAGTCGGCGGTCGGAATGCCGTGGCGCTTCATGAACGCCTTCGCGAAATCCTTCGAGCTCTCGAGCTGCGCCGCTTCCCTCGTCGGGCCGAAGATCTTCAGGCCGCGCGCGCGGAAATGATTGACGATGCCCGCCGCGAGCGGCGCTTCCGGGCCGACGAGCGTGAACGCGACGCCTTCGGATTCGGCGAAATCGGCCAGGTCGTCGGGCGAGCTCAGATCGACGTTCTTCAGGCGCTCGTCCTGCGCGGTGCCGCCGTTGCCGGGGGCAACGTAGACGAGCTGGACGCGCGGCGACTGGGCGAGCTTCCAGGCGAGCGCATGTTCGCGGCCGCCGGAGCCGACGACGAGTAGTTTCATGGGATTCCCCGCAGACTAGAAAATAGGGCGGCCGGCGCGCGCGAGGCGGGCCGGCCGCGAGAAACGGCCGCGGCCGCCGTCTTTCGCGCGAAAGGGCGGCCGCGCAACGCTCATTCCTCGATGACGACGGCGTTCGTGTAGACCTCCTGCACGTCGTCGAGATTCTCGAGCGCGTCCAGGAGCTTTTGCATCTTCACCGCCTCTTCGCCGGTGAACTCGATCTCGTTCTGCGGCTTCATCGTGACTTCGGCGAGTTCGGCCTTGAAGCCGGCGGCTTCGAGCGCGTCCTTCACCTTCGAGAATTCCTGCCAGTCGCACAGCACTTCGATCGAGCCGTCGTCGTTCGTGCTCACGTCGTTCGCGCCCGCCTCGAGCGCCGCTTCCATCAGCGCGTCTTCCGACGTGCCCGGCGCGAACAGGAACTGGCCGACGTGATCGAACATGAACGCGACCGAGCCGTCAGTGCCCATGTTGCCGCCGAACTTCGAGAACGCGTGGCGCACTTCGGCGACCGTGCGGGTGCGGTTGTCGGTCAGCGTGTCGACGATGATCGCCGCGCCGCCGATGCCGTAGCCTTCGTAGCGGATCTCTTCGTAGTTCGCGCCGTCCGCGCCGCCGACGCCGCGGTCGATCGCGCGCTTCACGTTGTCCTTCGGCATGTTCGCGTCGGCCGCCTTGTCGACCGCGAGACGCAGGCGCGGGTTCGAGTTCGCGTCGCCGCCGCCGAGACGCGCGGCCACCTGGATTTCCTTGATGAGGCGCGTCCAGATCTTGCCGCGCTTCGCATCGGCTGCCGCTTTCTTATGCTTGATGTTGGCCCATTTCGAGTGACCAGCCATACTTTTCTCCGTGCGCCCGCGCGCATCCCGCGCCGGCGTCTAGCAATGTGTCTGTCGTTGAGTCCGGCGGCCGCGTGAGCGGGCAAGTGCCGCTTGGGCCGCGCGTTGTCGAGTGGAACGAGATTTTATCACGCGGCGATGCGCCGAACGGCGGCCGGACGACGCCCGGCGCGCGGCCGCCGACTTGCCCGCGACTCGCCCGCGACTCGCCCACGACTCGCCCGCGACTCGCCGCGCGCCGGGGCAAGGCCGCGCGCGAGGGCGCCGGGGCGCGGCATGCGAGCGCTTCGGTCGCCGGTTTCGCTCGTCAGTTCTTCGTGCCGAACAGGCGGTCGCCCGCGTCGCCCAGGCCGGGGACGATGTACGCGTGGTCGTCGAGGTGCGAATCGAGCGACGCGACATAGAGCTTCACGTCCGGGTGCGCGTCCTGGAACACCTGCACGCCTTCGGGCGCGGCGACGAGCGCGAGGAACATGATCCGCTCGCCCGGCACGCCGCGGCGCTTGAGCACGTCGATCGCATGCGCGGCCGAGTAGCCCGTGGCGACCATCGGGTCGCACAGAATGAAGATCCGGTCCTCGAGATCGGGCAGCCGCACCAGGTATTCGACCGGGCGGTGGTCGTCGGCGCGGTACACGCCGATGTGGCCGACGCGCGCCGATGGAATCAGCTCGAGCAGGCCGTCCGACATCCCGACGCCCGCGCGCAGCACGGGCACGATCGCGAGCTTCTTGCCCGCGATCACGGGCGCGTCGACCTCGACGAGCGGGGTTTCGACCCGCTTCGTCGTGATCGGCAGGTTGCGGGTGATCTCGTAGCCCATCAGCAGCGTGATCTCGCGCAGCAACTCGCGGAACGTGCGCGTCGACGTGTCCTTGTCGCGCATGTGCGTGAGTTTGTGCTGGATCAGCGGGTGGTCGAGGATGAAGAGATTCGGGAAACGGCGGTCCTGTTTCATGGAGGCGGCGGCTCAAAGGATTCTGGGACGGCGGGCGTGCCGGGGCGGCAGGCTGCGCGCGCAACAGCCGCAAGTTTACCGAAGATGGGCGCGCGCGATCCGGATATTATCGGCGTTTCGACGCGCGCTTCGGGCGCGCGTTCGGCCGCAGGCGGTTCGGCCGCGCGCGTGTGGCGTCGCGCGCCCCGCCGGCGACGGTTTTCGTCACGCAGGCATCGACAAGGGACACGCTTCATGGATCTGGGAATCGCAGGACGGACCGCGCTCGTGTGCGCGGCCAGCAAGGGGCTCGGGCGCGGCTGCGCGCAGGCGCTCGCCGCCGAGGGCGCGCGGCTCGTGATCGTCGCGCGCACGCGCGAAACGCTCGAGGCCGCCGCAGCCGACATTCGCGCGAAGACGGGCGCCGACGTGACGGCCGTCGCCTGCGACATCACGACGCCCGACGGCCGCGCGGCCGCGCTCGCCGCGTGCCCGCAGCCGGACATTCTCGTAACGAACGCGGGCGGCCCGCCGCCGGGCGACTTCCGCGATTTCTCGCACGACGACTGGATTCGCGCGCTCGAGGCGAACATGCTGACGCCGATCGAGCTGATTCGCGCGACTGTCGACGGGATGATCGCGCGCCGCTTCGGGCGCATCGTCAACATCACGAGCTCGGCCGTGAAGGCGCCGATCGACGTGCTCGCGCTGTCGAACGGCGCGCGCTCGGGGCTCACGGGCTTTGTCGCGGGGCTCGCGCGCAAGGTCGCCGAGCACGGCGTGACGATCAACAACCTGCTGCCGGGCCTCTTCGACACCGACCGGATCGCGACGACGCTCGCCGCCGCGGCGAACGCGCAAGGCGCGACCGTCGACGAGCTGCGCGCGCGGCGCGCGAGGGAAATTCCGGCGAGGCGCCTCGGCACGCCCGACGAGTTCGGCGCGGCATGCGCGTTCCTGTGCAGCGTCCATGCGGGCTACATCACCGGGCAGAACTGGCTGCTCGACGGCGGCGCGTATCCCGGCACGTTTTGAAACCGATTTGAGCCTGTCACCGGGAGCCCGTAAAGTAGCGGGGCGGCGCGCTCGCGTCGATTGATCAGCAGAAAAGGATGCACAGATGAGCACACCCCGCATTGCGCTGATCGCGCACGATGCGAAGAAGGACGAAATCGTCGCGCTCGCGGGCGCGTACCGGGCTGCGCTCGCGCAATGCCGGCTCGTCGCGACGGGCACGACGGGCGGGCGGATCGCGCAGGCGCACGGGCTCGACGTCGAGCGCAAGCTGTCGGGGCCGCTCGGCGGCGACCTGCAGATCGGCGCGGAGCTCGCCGACGGGCGCGTCGACATCGTGATCTTCCTGCGCGATCCGATGACCGCGCAGCCGCACGATCCGGACATCACCGCGCTCGTGCGCGCCTGCGACGTGCACGACGTGCCGGTCGCGACGAACGTCGCCACGGCGCGCGTGCTGCTCGACGATCTGGTGCGCCGGCTTGCCGCGAGCGCGTGAGCGTGGCCCGCCGCTTTCTTCCTGTTTCCTTGCCGCTTCCGCGCACGGTCGAAACCGCTCCCTGCAAGAGTTCCCCCAACGCGCGACAATCGTGCGTCGCGACGCCCGCGCATCGCCTGGGCGCGCGAGCCGAATCCGAACTCAACGCGCATCGCAACCAGGAGAAGCCAGCATGCCGAAGGCAATTCGTTACGACCAGCCGGGCGGCCCGGAGGTCATGAAATGGGTCGACGTCGATGTCGGCGCGCCGCAGCCGGGCGAAGTCCGCATCAAGCAGCACGCGGTCGGTCTGAACTACATCGACGTCTATTTCCGCACCGGCCTCTACCCGCAGCCGCTGCCGGGCGGTCTCGGCATGGAGGCGGCGGGCGAAGTCGCCGAAGTCGGCGATGGCGTGACGACGCTCAAGCCCGGCGACCGCGTCGCGTACGTCGCGCAGCCGCCGGGCGCGTATGCGCAGGAGCGCGTGCTGGCCGCCGCGAAGCTCGTGAAGCTGCCGGACGCCATCGGCTACGAAGACGCGGCGTCGGTGATGCTGCAGGGCCTGACCGCGCAGTATCTGCTGCGCCGCACGTACGAGGTTAAGCCGGGCGACACGATCCTGATCCACGCGGCGGCGGGCGGCGTCGGCCTCCTTGTCTGCCAGTGGGCGAAGGCGCTCGGCGCGACGGTGATCGGCACGGTCGGCTCCGACGAGAAGGCCGCGCTCGCGAAGGCGCACGGCTGCGACCACCCGATCGTCTACACGCGCGAGAACTTCACCGAGCGCGTGAAGGCGATCACGAACGGCGCGGGCGTGCCGGTCGTCTACGACTCGATCGGCAAGGACACGTACATCGGCTCGCTCGACTGCCTCGCGCCGCTCGGCCTGTTCGTCAGCTTCGGCAACGCGTCCGGGCCGCTGCCGCCGATCGACTCGAAGGAATTCTCGTCGCGCGGCTCGCTGTTCTTCACGCGGCCGACGCTGTTCTCGTACATCGCGAAGCGCGAGGATCTCGACCGCAACGCGGCCGAACTGTTCGACGTGCTCACGTCCGGGCGCGTGAAGGCGAGCATCCAGCAGCGCTATGCGCTCGAGAACGTCGCGCAGGCGCATCGCGATCTCGAGGCGCGGCGCACCACGGGCTCGACGATCCTGCTGCCCTGACCACAGGCGGCGCGCGGGCGCGCCCGCGACCCGGGCCCGCGCGCCGCGGCTCTCCCGTATTTACGCGTTTTTTACATCCCTCCACGAACCTTTGACCCGCCCTTTACACGCGATCCTCTAACGTTTCACCGGTCCGATCTGGAACACGGAGAAACAAAAATGGATGCGGTTTACATAGGCGGTCTGGCGCTTTTCACGGGGTTGATACTCGCGCTGATCGCCGGTTGCGAGAAGCTTGCGCAATACGGTCGCGGGGGGCGTTCATGAGCTGGATGTTGTGGTTGGCGGGGGCGTCGACGTTCCTGCTGTTCGCGTATCTCGTCTACGCGCTGTTGCGCGCGGAGGACATCGAATGAACGCGAACAACCTGTTGCAGACGGCGATCTTCATCGTCGTCCTGATCGCGGCGGCGGTGCCGGTCTCGCGCTATCTGACGCGCGTGATGGACGGCTCGTCGGCCGTCGTGCGCGTGTTCGGCCCTCTCGAGCGCGTGCTCTACCGGATCGCGGGCGTCGATCCGCGCACCGAGATGAGCTGGAAGCAGTACGCGCTCGCGACGATCGCGTTCAACGCGCTCGGCGTGCTGTTCCTCTACGCGCTGTTGCGCGTGCAGGGCCTGCTGCCCGGCAATCCGCAAGGCTTCGGCCCGATGACGGTCGACGGCGCGTTCAACACCGCCGTGTCGTTCGTGACGAACACGAACTGGCAGGACTACACGCCCGAGCAGACCGTCAGCTATCTCACGCAGATGCTCGGCCTGACCGTGCAGAACTTCCTGTCGGCGGCGACGGGCATCGTCGTCGTGATCGCGCTGATCCGCGGCTTCGCGCGCCACACCGCGCAAACGATCGGCAACTTCTGGGTCGACGTGACGCGCGTGACGCTGTACGTGCTCGTGCCGATGGCCGCGATCATCGCCGCGCTGCTGATGAGCCAGGGCGTGATCCAGAACATGAAGGCGTACCAGGACGTGCCGACGCTGCAGGCGACGACCTACGCGGCGCCGAAGCTCGACGCGCAGGGCAATCCGCTCAAGGACGCGCAGGGCAACCCGGTGACGGTGACGACGCCCGTGAAGTCGCAGACGCTCGCGATGGGCCCGGTCGCCTCTCAGGAAGCGATCAAGATGCTCGGCACGAACGGCGGCGGCTTCTTCAACGGCAACTCCGCGCATCCGTACGAGAACCCGACGCCGTTCTCGAACTTCCTCGAGATCTTCTCGATCCTGATCATTCCGGCCGCGCTTTGCCTCGTGTTCGGCAACGTGATCGGCGACCGCCGGCAGGGCGTCGCGGTGCTCGCCGCGATGACGGTCGCGCTCGCGGTGGCGATCGGCATCGAGACGAGCGCCGAGCAGGGCGGCACGCCCGTGCTCGCATCGCTGAACGTCGATCAGACGGCGAGCGCGCTGCAGGCGGGCGGCAACATGGAAGGCAAGGAAACGCGCTTCGGCATCGCGCAGACGGGCATCTTCGTCGTCGCGACGACGGCCGCGTCGTGCGGCGCCGTGAACGCGATGCACGATTCGCTCACGCCCGTCGGCGGCCTCGTGCCGATGCTGCTGATGCAACTGGGCGAAGTGATCTTCGGCGGCGTCGGCTCCGGTCTCTACGGGATGCTCGTGTTCGCGCTCCTCGCGGTGTTCGTCGCGGGCCTGATGATCGGCCGCACGCCCGAGTACGTCGGCAAGAAGATCGAGTCGTACGAGATGAAGATGGTGTCGATCGTCGTGCTGCTCACGCCGTTGCTCGTGCTCGTCGGCACGTCGATCGCCGTGCTCGCCGACGCAGGCCGCGCGGGCATCGCGAACCCCGGCCCGCACGGCTTCTCGGAGATCCTGTATGCGTTCAGCTCGGCCGCGAACAACAACGGCAGCGCGTTCGCGGGGCTTTCGGTGAACACGCCGTTCTACAACTGGATGACGGCGATCGCGATGTGGTTCGGCCGCTTCGGCACGATCGTGCCGGTGCTCGCGATCGCGGGCTCGCTCGCCGCGAAAAAGCGCATCGCCGCGACGAGCGGCACGCTGCCGACGCACGGCCCGCTCTTCGTCGTGCTGCTGCTCGGCACGGTGCTGCTCGTCGGCGCGCTCACGTACGTGCCGGCGCTCGCGCTCGGCCCGGGCGTCGAACACCTGATGCTGTTCGTCGGCGCGCATTGAACACGCATACGACACGAGAGGACTCGCGCAAAGCCACTGGACTGGCGATGCGCATCTGAGGATTGCAATGACTCAACATTCCGCTACGCGATCGATGTTCGACCCGGCGCTCGTGCGCCCGGCGATCGTCGATTCGTTCAAGAAACTCACGCCGCGCACGCAGTTGCGCAACCCGGTGATGTTCTGCGTGTACGTCGGCAGCATCCTGACGACGATCCTCTGGATCGCCGCGCTGATGGGGCAGGCCGAGGCGCCCGCGGGCTTCATTCTCGCGGTCGCGCTGTGGCTGTGGTTCACGGTGCTGTTCGCGAACTTCGCCGAGGCGCTCGCCGAGGGCCGCTCGAAGGCGCAGGCCGCGTCGCTTCGCAGCGCGAAGAAGGACGTGATGGCCAAGAAGCTCAACGAGCCGCATCCGAAGTCGCCCGTGCGCATCATGACGGCGTCGGACCTGCGCCGCGGCGACGTCGTGCTTATCGAGGCGGGCGACACGATTCCCGCCGACGGCGAGGTGATCGAAGGCGTCGCGTCGGTCGACGAATCGGCGATCACCGGCGAATCGGCGCCCGTGATCCGCGAATCGGGCGGCGACTTCTCGTCGGTGACGGGCGGCACGCGCGTGCTGTCCGACTGGATTGTCGTCAGGGTGACGGCGAACCCCGGCGAGGCGTTCCTCGACCGGATGATCGCGATGGTCGAAGGCGCGAAGCGCAAGAAGACGCCCAACGAGATCGCGCTCACGATCCTGCTCGTCGCGCTGACGATCGTGATGCTGCTCGCCACCGCGACGCTGCTGCCGTTCTCGATATTCTCGGTCGACGCGATGAAGGCGGGCCACGTCGTGACGATCACCGCGCTCGTCGCGCTGCTCGTGTGCCTGATCCCGACGACGATCGGCGGCCTGCTGTCCGCGATCGGCGTCGCGGGCATGAGCCGGATGATGCAGGCGAACGTGATCGCGACGTCGGGCCGCGCGGTGGAAGCGGCGGGCGACGTCGACGTGCTGCTGCTCGACAAGACGGGCACGATCACGCTCGGCAACCGGCAGGCGTCGGCGTTCCTGCCCGCGCCCGACGTGACGGAGGTGATGCTCGCCGACGCCGCGCAACTGTCGTCGCTCGCCGACGAGACGCCGGAAGGCCGCAGCATCGTCGTGCTCGCGAAGGAGCGCTTCAACATTCGCCAGCGCGACATGGGCGCGCTGCACGCGGTGTTCCTGTCGTTCTCCGCGCAGACGCGCATGAGCGGCGTCGACCTGTCCCCCACGGGGACTTCCGCCGGGGCGCCGGACCGCGAAATCAGGAAGGGCGCGGCCGATGCGGTGAAGAAGTACGTCGAGAGCCACGGCGGACGCTTCCCGGCCGAGGTGTCGAGCGCGGTGACGGACGTTGCGCGCCGCGGCAGCACGCCGCTCGTCGTCGCCGAGAAGCGGGGCGAGGCCGCGCGCGTGCTCGGCGTGATCGAGCTGAAGGACATCGTGAAGGGCGGCATCAAGGAGCGCTTCGCGGAGCTGCGCAAGATGGGCATCAAGACCGTGATGGTGACGGGCGACAACCGGCTCACCGCCGCGGCGATCGCGGCGGAAGCGGGCGTCGACGATTTCCTCGCGGAAGCGACGCCCGAGACGAAGCTCTCGACGATCCGCGAGCACCAGGCGGCGGGCCGGCTCGTCGCGATGACGGGCGACGGCACGAACGACGCGCCGGCGCTCGCGCAGGCCGACGTCGCCGTCGCGATGAACACCGGCACGCAGGCCGCGAAGGAAGCGGGCAACATGGTCGACCTCGACTCGAATCCGACCAAGCTGATCGAGATCGTCGAGATCGGCAAGCAGATGCTGATGACGCGCGGCTCGCTCACGACGTTCTCGATCGCGAACGACATCGCGAAATACTTCGCGATCATCCCGGCAGCGTTCGCGACCACGTATCCGCAACTGAACGCGCTGAACGTGATGCATCTCGCAACGCCCGCGTCGGCGATCATGTCGGCCGTGATCTTCAACGCGCTGATCATCGTGCTGCTGATTCCGCTTGCGCTGAAGGGCGTGAAGTACCGTCCGCTCGGCGCCGCGGCGCTGCTGCGCCGCAATCTGTTCGTCTACGGGCTGGGCGGGATTCTCGTGCCGTTCGTCGGCATCAAGCTGATCGACGTGGTGCTCGCCGCGCTCGGCTGGGTTTAAAGGAACATCGTCATGAAATCACTGTTTCGTCCGCTCATCGTCGTGTTCGTCGTGCTGGCCGCCGTCACGGGGCTCGCGTATCCGGCCGTGATGACGGTCTTCGGGCAGGCCGTGTTCCCGTCGCAGGCGAACGGCAGCCTCGTCGAGAAGGGCGGCAGGGTCGTCGGCTCCGCGCTGATCGGCCAGCAGTTCGATGCGCCGCAGTACTTCTGGGGCCGCCTGTCGGCGACGAGCCCGATGCCGTACAACGCGACGGGCTCGGGCGGCTCGAATCTCGGGCCGCTGAACCCTTCGCTGAAGGATCAGGTGAAGGGCCGCCTCGACGCGCTGAAGGCGGCGGGCACCGATCTGTCGCAGCCCGTGCCCGTCGATCTCGTGACGGCGTCGGCGAGCGGCCTCGATCCGGAGATCAGCCCCGCCGCGGCCGACTATCAGGTCGCGCGCGTCGCGCATGCGCGCAAGCTGCCGGAGGCCGACGTGCGCCGCCTCGTCGCCGACAATACGGCGGGCCGCCAGTTCGGCGTGCTCGGCGAGCCGCGCGTGAACGTGCTGAAGCTCAATCTCGCGCTCGACGCCGCGCAGACCGCGCATTGAAGAAGCGCGGCGCGCCGCCGCGCGCCGCTCCGAGTTCCGGACGACGCGTTCGACGCGCCGTCCTTTCCTTTTGGGGCGTTTTGGAACGACAATGAAATTCAGCCGCCAACCGGAGACCTCGGCCTCGCATGAACCGTCCCGATCCTGACCAGCTTCTCGACAAGATCCAGCGGGAAGAGGAAAAACAGCAGCGCGGCAAGCTGAAGATCTTCTTCGGCGCGTCGGCGGGCGTCGGCAAGACCTATGCGATGCTGCTCGCCGCGCGCGCGCGCAAGCAGGAGGGCGTCGACGTCGTCGTCGGCATCGTCGAGACGCACGGCCGCAGCGAGACGGCGACGCTGCTCGACGGGCTCGACGTGCTGCCGCTCATGCAGATCGACTATCGCGGCCGCACGATCGGCGAGTTCGATCTCGACGCGGCGCTCGCGCGCCACCCCCAGCTCGTCCTCGTCGACGAGCTCGCGCACTCGAACGTGCCGGGCGCGCGCCACCTGAAGCGCTGGCAGGACGTGTACGAACTGCTCGACGCGGGCATCGACGTCTACACGACCGTCAATGTCCAGCATCTCGAGAGCCTGAACGACGTGGTCGGCGCGATCACGGGCATCCGCGTGTGGGAGACCGTGCCCGACCGCGTGTTCGACGTCGCCGACGAAGTCACGCTCGTCGACCTGCCCGCCGAGGAGCTGCTGAGCCGGCTGCGCGAAGGCAAGGTCTACATGGCGCAGCAGGCCGAGCGGGCGGTGCGCAACTTCTTCCGCAAGGGCAACCTGATCGCGCTGCGCGAGCTCGCGCTGCGCCGCACGGCCGACCGCGTCGACGCGCAGATGCGCGAGTACCGCGCGGACCGCTCGATCCAGCGGATCTGGCAGGCGCGCGAGCGCCTGCTCGTGTGCGTGGGCGCGGGGCCCGAGGCGCCCACGCTCGTGCGCGCGGCCGCGCGCCTCGCGGCGAGCCTGAAGGCCGACTGGCTCGCGGTGTACGTCGAGACGCCGCGGCTCGCGCGGCTGCCCGACGCGATCCGGCAGCGCACGCTCAACGCGTTGAAGCTCGCGGCCGAGCTCGGCGCCGAGACGGCGACGCTCACGGGCGCGGACGCGGTGGCCGCGCTGATCGGCTATGCGCAGGTGCGCAACGTGTCGAAGATCGTCGCGGGCGGCTCGTCGAAGGCGGGCTTCCTGCGCCGTTTCTCGCGCCCGTTCGGCGAGCAGCTCGCGGAGCGCGCGGGCGACGTCGACCTGATGCTGATCCGCGCGTCGGCAGGCGAGGACGCGCGCACGCCGCTCGACCCGGGCGCGCGCGCGTGGCGCGACGCGTTCTCGAGCGTCGTCGTCGGCCGCTCGGCGCCGCGCAACTACGGCTACGCGGCCGCGATCTGCGCGCTGATCACGGGCGTCGCGAACCTGCTGCAGGACCATCTCGACCTGACGAACCTCGTGATGCTGTACCTGCTCGGCGTCGTGTTCTCGGCGGTGCGCCTCGGGCGCGGGCCGGGCGTCGTGCAGTCGTTCCTGTCGGTCGCCGCGTTCGACTACTTCTTCGTGCCGCCGCGGATGTCGTTCTCCGTGACGGACACGCAGTACCTGCTGACCTTCTTCGGGATGCTGCTCACGTCGCTTGTGATCAGCCATCTGACGTCGAGCCTCACGCGCGGCGCGGCGCTCGCGCAGCGGCGCGAGCGCCGCACGGGCGCGATGTACGCGATGGCGCGCGAGCTCGGGGCCGCGCTCACGGCCGAGCAGATCGTCGAGATCGGCAGCCGGCACGTGTCCGAGGTGTTCCGCGCGCGCGTCGCGATCCTGCTGCCGGACAGCGGCGACAAGGTCCAGCAGAAGATCGAGAACCCCGACGAGGCGGTGACGATCACGGGCGCGGCGCTCGACATCGACGTCGGCCAATGGGTGTACGACCAGCAGAAGCCGGCCGGGCACGGCACCGACACGCTGCCCGCGGCCACCGCGCTCTATCTGCCGCTGAAGGCGCCGATGCGCACGCGCGGCGTGCTCGCCGTCGTCACGAAGGACCCAGGCGAGCTCGAGGTGCCCGAGCAGCAGCGGATGCTCGACGCGTTCGCCGCGCAGATCGCGCTGGCGGTCGAGCGCGTTCACTACGTCGAGATCGCGCGCGACGCGCTCGTCAACATGGAATCGGAGCGGCTGCGCAACTCGCTGCTGTCGGCGATCTCGCACGATCTGCGCACGCCGCTTACGGCGATCGTCGGCTTGTCGTCGATGCTCGCGAACGCGCGCGGCGCGGCGCGCGGCGGCGGCGCCTCGTCCGCGCGCGAGGACGAACTCGTCGAATCGATCCACGACGAGGCGCTCAGGATGACGGGGATCGTCACGAACCTGCTCGACATGGCGCGGCTGCAGGCGGGCAGCCTGCAACTGAAGCGCCAGTGGTCACTGCTCGAGGAGACGGTCGGCGCGGCGCTCGCCGCGTGCAAGCGCGTGCTCGCGCGTCATCCGGCGCGCGTGCGGCTGCCCGCTGGCCTGCCGCTCCTGCAGATGGACGCGGTGCTGATGGAGCGGCTCTTCGCGAACCTGTTCGAGAACGCGGCGAAATACACGCCGCTCGACACGCCGATCGAGATCGGCGCGGAGCGCATCATCGACGACAGCCGGCCGTTCGTGCGCGTGTTCGTCGACGACCACGGCCCGGGGCTGCCGGCCGGCATGGAGGCGCGGATCTTCGAGAAATTCACGCGCGGCGAGAAGGAATCGGCGACGCCCGGCATCGGCCTCGGGCTCGCGATCTGCCGCGCGATCGTCGACGCGCACGGCGGTAAAATCGGCGCGCTCAACCGGCTCGGGCCGGATGGCAAGGTCGAGGGCGCGCGCTTCTGGTTCACGCTGCCTGTCGACACGCCGCCGCCCGAACCCGGCGCCGGCGAAGACGTGCCGGAAGACGAAGCGGGCGAAGCTGCGGATGAGGCAGGCGGTGCGGGCGAGGCGGCCGCCGGCGAGCACGACGCCGGCGAGCACACGCCCGGCGATCGCGCCGCCGATGCGCGTGAAACTGGCGATCGCGCGCCCGACGAACCCGCCGACCCGCGCGTCCGCGCTGCGCCCGGCCAGGCCGCGCCTGCGTCCGCGCCGCGATGCGACGGCAGCGCGCCGGCACCCGTAGCCAACGAACATCCGCATGCCCATGAGTGAACCGACCGTTACCGTCGTCCTGATCGAAGACGAAAAACAGATCCGCCGTTTCGTGCGCAGCGCGCTCGAGGAAGAGGGGATCGCGGTATTCGACGCCGAGACGGGCCGCCAGGGCCTGATCGAGGCCGCGACCCGCAAGCCCGACCTCGCGATCGTCGATCTCGGCCTGCCGGACGGCGACGGCCTCGACGTGATCCGCGAGCTGCGCGGCTGGTCCGAGATGCCGGTGATCGTGCTGTCGGCGCGCACGCACGAGGAGGAGAAGGTGGCCGCGCTCGACGCGGGCGCGGACGACTACCTGACGAAGCCGTTCGGCGTCTCCGAACTGCTTGCGCGGATCCGCGCGCACCTGCGGCGGCGCAACCAGAGCGGCGCGGCCGAGTCGCCGGTCGTGAGGTTCGGCGACGTGAGCGTCGATCTCGCGCTGCGGCGGGTGTGGCGCGGCGGCGAGATCGTGCATCTGACGCCGCTCGAGTACCGGCTGCTCGCGACGCTCGTGCGGCACGCGGGCCGCGTGCTCACGCATCGCCAGTTGTTGCGCGACGTCTGGGGGCCGACGCACGTCGAGAGCCACCATTACCTGCGGATCTACATGGCGCATCTGCGGCAGAAGCTCGAGGCCGATCCCGCGCAGCCGCAGCACATCGTGACCGAGACGGGCGTCGGCTACCGGCTCGTCGGCACGGGCTGACGCCGCGGCGCCCGTTCTTCCGGCGCCGCGGCGAGCATTTTTCTCTTATGCTGAATGCTCGACAAACAACATGAGGAGGTCAGCCATGCTCGTCCGTCTACTGTTCGGTTGCGCATTGGGCATCGCCGCCGCGACGGCGCTCGCGCAGCCGTTGCCGCCGAATCAGTCGACCACGCTCGCGAATCCGGCGTCGGTGAATTGCGAAAAGCTGGGCGGCAAGGTGGTGATCCACGACGGCCCGCGCGGCCAGTATGGAATCTGCGCGTTCAGGGACGGGCGCGAGTGCGAGGAATGGGCGCTCTATCGCGACGACCGCTGCGTGCAGCTCGATGCGCACGGCTGGCCGATCGCGCAGCGCGACAGGAAACCCGCGTCGAAGTGACGGAGCGGGCCGGCGCGGGCCCGGCCGGCAGGATTGTAAGCCGCTTGTTATACTTTCGCGGCCCGGGGACGACCCTGGGCCGCCGATGTCCAACGGGGACGACCCCATTTGATTCACGGAGAGTCTCCGCATGCCTTGGTTGTGGCTTCTCATCGCCGGTCTGCTCGAAATCGCGTGGGCGGCCGGTCTCAAATCGTCCGAGGGCTTCACGCGCGTCGGCCCGTCCGTCTTCACGATCGTCACCGCGCTCGGCAGCTTCGGCCTGCTCGCCGTCGCGATGCGCGAGCTGCCGCTCGGCACCGCATACGCGGTCTGGACGGGCATCGGCGCCGTCGGCGCGTTCATTTTCGGGATCGTGATGCTCGGCGAAGCGGCGACGTTCGCGCGGATTGCAAGCGCTTCGCTGATCGTCGTCGGGCTCGTCGGCCTGAAGCTGTCGTCGGCGGGCTGAGCGCAGGGTTTGCCCCGCCGTCGGCGCTGCGGCGGTTGCGCGCGGCGCGCGTCTATAATGAAGCGAAATCCATCTGACAACGTCCCGCCGCCGCGCGCGAACCGGCGGGGCAGGCGGGTCGATGGGCCGCTTCGCCCGGGCTCGGGCGCGGTCCGCCCTCGAACCGCGCGCATTGCGCAAGGAGGCGGCACATGGTCGAAGCCATTTCGCTCGGCGCGGGGCTCGCGTGGGCGAGCGGCCTGCGCCTCTATCTCACCGTGCTGATCGCGGGCGTGTTCGCGCGCGCGGGCCTCATCCACCTGCCCGACGCGCTCGCGGTGCTGACGTCGCCGTGGGTGATCGGCGCGGCCGCCGTGCTCGCGGTCGCCGAATTCCTCGCCGACAAGATTCCCGCGTTCGATTCGCTGTGGGACGCGGTCCACACGTTCATCCGGATTCCCGCGGGCGCCGTGCTCGCGGCGGCCTCGCTCGGCCACGCCGATCCCGCGCTCCTCGTGGCCGCGGGCCTCGCGGGCGGCACGCTCGCCGGCTCAGCGCACATCGCGAAGGCAGGCACGCGCGCGCTCATCAACCTGTCGCCGGAGCCGATCTCGAACTGGATCGCGTCGACGACGGAAGACGGGCTCACGGTCGGCGGCCTCGCGCTCGCGTTCTTCGTGCCGCTCGTGTTCATCGCGCTGATGATCGGCTTTCTCGCGTTCTCCGCGTGGGCGCTGCCGCGCCTCTGGCGCGGCGTGTCGGGCGGCTTTCGCGGGATGGCGAACCACATGGTGTCGCGGCTGAATTCGATCGGGAGCAAGCGCGATTGACGGCGGCGGGCAAAACGATGCCGGCCGGCCGCCGCTTCGGCGTCGCCGATCTGCTGCACCAGGCGGGGCGGATGACGCTGCGCGACTGGCGCGCGGGCGAGTTGACGCTCGTCGCGCTTGCGCTCGTGCTGGCCGTCGCGGCGCTCACGAGCGTCGGCTTTCTCGCCGACAGGCTGCGCCAGGGGCTCGAGCGCGACGCGCGCCGGATGCTCGGCGCGGATTTCGTCGTGCGGGCCGATCATCCGGTCGATCCGGCGTTCGCGCGCGAGGCGCGATCGCTTAGCCTCGCGACCGCGACGACCGCGATCTTCCCGAGCATGGTCGGCGCGGCCAATCCGCCCGATTCTCCTGCCGCCGCGTCCGGTACGTCCGGCTCAAGCGGCGGCTCGCCGCCCGTGCGGCTCGCGGCCGTGAAGGCGGTGTCCACGGGCTATCCGCTGCGCGGCGCGGTCGAGATCGCGCCCGATGCGAACGGGCCCGGTCGCGCTGCCGGTTCGATTCCGGTCCCCGGCACCGTCTGGGTCGACCCGTCGCTGCTCGACGCGCTGCATCTGAAGGTCGGCGGCGCGCTGCGCGTCGGCGGCCGCACGTTCACGATCGGCGCGGCGATCACCCGCGAGCTCGACCGGGGCTTCTCGTTCGTCAATTTCTCGCCGCGCGTGATGCTGCGCGCGGACGAGCTCGAATCGACGGGGCTCACGGGCTACGGCAGCCGCGTCACGTACCGGCTCCTCGTCGCGGGCGACGATGCGGCCGTCGAGCGGTTCGCGCGCTACGCGCATGCGCGCGTCGACGGCGGCAAGCTGCGCGGCGTCGCGCTCGAATCGCTGCAGGAAGGGCAGCCGCAGGTGCGGCAGACGCTCGACCGCGCGCGCCATTTCCTCACGCTCGTCGCGCTGCTGACGGCGCTGCTCGCGGCCGTCGCGATCGCGATGGCCGCGCAGCGCTACATGCGCCGCCATCTCGACGGCTGCGCGGCGATGCGTTGCCTCGGCGCGAGCCGGCGCACGCTGTCCGCGCTGTTCGCGATCGAATTCGCGCTGCTCGGCGTCGCGGGCGGCGCGGCGGGCGCGGCGCTCGGCTACGTCGGCCATCTCGTGCTGCTGCGCGCGCTCGGCAGCCTGATCGACGTCGTGCTGCCGCCGCCTTCGGTGTGGCCCGCGGCGATCGGCGTCGCGACGGGGCTCGTGCTGCTGCTCGGCTTCGCGCTGCCGCCGCTCGCGCCGTTGACGCGCGTGCCGCCCGTGCGCGTGCTGCGCCGCGAATGGGGCGACGCCGGCCGCGTCGCGTGGGCGGGCTACGCGGTGGGCATCGCGCTCTTCGCGGCGCTCCTGATCGCGGCGGCGGGCAACCTGACGCTCGGCCTCATCGTCGCGGGCGGCTTCGCGGGCAGCCTCGTGCTGTTCGCGCTCGTCGCGCGGCTCGCGCTGTTCGCGCTCGCGCGGCTCGTGCGCGACGGCCGCGTCGCGGCGGGGCTCGGCTGGCGCTACGCGCTCGCGTCGCTCGACCGGCGCGGTGCGGCGAGCGCGCTGCAGATCACCGCGCTCGCGCTCGGGCTGATGTGCCTGCTCCTCATCGCGATCACGCGCAACGATCTCGTCGCCGGCTGGCGGCAGTCGACGCCGCCCGACGCGCCGAACCAGTTCCTGATCGACATCCAGCCCGACCAGCGCGACGACGTCGTCCGCTATCTCGCGGCGAACGGCATCGCGAATCCGGCGCTGTCGCCGATGGTGCGCGGGCGGCTCGTGTCGGTGAACGGCAAGCGGGTGAATCCGGACGATTACCGGAGCGACGACGCGCGCCGCCTCGTCGACCGCGAATTCAACCTGTCGTATACGACGCAACTGCCCGAAGACAACCGGCTCGTCGCGGGCGACTGGTTCGGCGCATCGAGCGTGCCGCAGATCTCGATCGAAGCGGGGCTCGCGAAGACGCTCGGCGTGAAAACGGGCGACACGCTGCGTTTCGACGTGACGGGCCTCACCGTCGACGCGCCCGTGACGAGCGTGCGCAAGCTCGATTGGGGCACGTTCCGCGTGAACTTCTTCGTGCTGATGCCGCCCGCGGCGCTGCGCGATTTTCCGGCGACCTACATCACGAGCTTCCACCTGCCGGCCGCGCGGCAGCGCGTGCTCGACGGCCTGATCGCGCGGTATCCGAACCTGACGGCGATCGACGTCGGGCCGATCCTCGCGCAGCTCGAGCGCGTGCTGCTGCAGGTGATCGGCGCGGTGCAGTTCCTGTTCGGCTTCACGCTCGCGGCGGGCGTGCTCGTGCTGTATACGGCGCTCGCCGGCTCGCGCGACGAGCGCGTGCGTGAAGCCGCGCTGATGCGCGCGCTCGGCGCGTCGCGCAGGCAGATCGCCGCCGTGCAGCGCGCGGAGTTCGCCGTCGTCGGCGTGCTCGCGGGCGCGATGGCGGCGGCGGGCGCGCTCGCGGTCGGCGCGGTGCTCGCGTCGCGCGTGTTCGATTTCCAGCTCGCGCCCGACCCGTGGCTCGTGCCGGCCGGCATCGCGGCGGGCGTCGCGTGCGCGGGCGCGGCGGGGTGGCTCGGCCTGCGCGGCGTGCTGCGCAGGCCGGCGCTGCAGTCGCTGCGCGATGCATGAAGCGCGCGCTCGCGGTATCTTCGGGCGATCCGCTCGTTCATTTCCTGATTTGTTTTTCGATTCGACCGATTTCCGTATGACCGATGTCACCGATGACGCGCCGTCGCAACCGACGGCGTTCGAACTCGTGGGCGGCGAGGCGCGCGTGCGCGAGCTCGTCGACCGCTTCTACGACCTGATGGACCTCGAGCCCGAATTCGCCGGCATTCGCGCGCTGCATCCGCCGACGCTCGACGGCTCGCGCGACAAGCTGTTCTGGTTCCTGTGCGGCTGGCTCGGCGGGCCCGATCACTACATCGAGCGCTTCGGCCATCCTCGGCTGCGCGCGCGGCATCTGCCGTTTCCGATCGCGTCGGCCGAGCGCGACCAGTGGCTGCGCTGCATCGCGTGGGCGATGCAGGACGTGGGGCTCGGCGAGCCGCTGCGCGAGCGGCTGATGCACTCGTTCCACGACACGGCCGACTGGATGCGAAACCGTCCCGGTTGAAATTCCGGTACGCTTGCCGTGCGCGCCGCGCGCAATTGTGCCTGTCGCGGCGCGCGCGGCGCACCGCATACTGATCGCCCCGATCACCGATAACGACATCCGAGACGCCCCATGGCTACTCAAGCCCTCTTTCGCGAAGACGCTTATTTGACGCGTTGCGACGCGGTGGTCACCGCCGTCGACGAAGCCGGCATCCACCTCGATCGAACCGTGTTCTATCCGCTCGGCGGCGGCCAGGCGGGCGATACCGGCACGCTGACGCTCGCGGGCGGCGCGGCGCTTGCCGTCGCCGACACGCGCAAGGCGAGGTTCGACGGCGCGACGCCCGACGACGCGGTGCACGTGCTCGCGCCGGGGCAGGCGCGGCTCGCTTCGGGCGTGAGGCCGGGCGATGCGGTCGTCGCCGAAATCGACTGGGCGCCGCGGCACCGCCGGATGCGGCTGCACACGGCGAGCCATCTGCTGTGCGCGGTGCTGCCATACCCGGTCGACGGCTGCAGCGTGACCGCCGATTACGTGCGGATCGATTTCGCGACGGTCGAGCCGATCGATCGCGAGCACGTGGAGGCGAGCCTTGCCGAACTCGTCGGCGGCGCGCATCCGGTGACGACCGAATGGATCACCGACGACGAAATGGCCGCGCGCCCGGAACTCGTGCGCACGATGAGCGTGAAGCCGCCGATGGGGCTCGGGCGCGTGCGCCTGCTGCGGATCGAAGGCGTCGATCTGCAGCCGTGCGGCGGCACGCATGTGCGCAACACGGCGGAGATCGGCGCGCTGCGCGTCGCGAAGCTCGAGAAGAAAAGCGCGCGCACGCGCCGTCTCGTGCTGGAGCTTGCATGACGGCCCCGCACGCGGGCGGCGGCGTGTGCGAAGCCGCGGCGCGCGATCGGGCGTCGCTCGATCCCCGCGCGCGCGACGTGCTCGATTTCTGGTTCGGCGCGCCCGACGATCCGGCGTTCGGCACGGCGCGCAAGATGTGGTTCGGCGGCGGCCCGGCGTTCGACGCGCAACTGCGCGAGCGATTCGGCGCGCTCACCGACGCGGCGAAGGCGGGCGAGCTTGACGCATGGGCGCGCACGCCGCTCGGCGCGCTCGCGCTCATCGTCGTGCTCGACCAGTTCTCGCGCAACATCCATCGGGGCACGCCGCTCGCGTTCGCGGCCGACCGCGCGGCGCTCGCGCATGCGAAGGCGCTCGTCGCGTCGGGCGGGGACCGCGCGCTGCCGACGGGGCACCACCGCGCGTTCGCGTATCTGCCGTTCGAGCACGACGAGTCGCCCGACAGCCAGCGCGAGGCGGTGCGGCTCTGCGCGCAGATCAAGGACGAAGCGGGCTGCGCCGGCTATCACGGCTACGCGCTGCGCCACGCGGTCGTGATCGAGCGTTTCGGGCGTTTTCCGCATCGGAACGCGCTGCTCGGCCGGCCGTCGACCGACGCGGAAGTCGCGTTCCTGAAGGAGCCCGGCTCGTCATTCTGAGCGCGCGCCGCCGTGAGCGCGAGCGCGGGCGGCGCGTGCCCGATGCGCACTCGATCCGCCCGCTGTCGCTGCGAACGACGCGGTCCGCCGCGAGGCGGGGGGATCGAAGCATGTGCGAGCGATTCGACATCGATCGCGCGATTCATTGCCGTTATTGCGTTGCTATCGTGAGTTCCACCGATGACGGGCGGCCGCGGACGAAGGCCCGACCACCCGCCTCCAACCTTGCGAGGCCGATACCATGTCCGAGCTGCTCGACCTGACTGCTTGCTCGCTTTCCGAACGGTTCAAGAACCGCAGCGCGACGCCCGCCGACTACGCGGACGCGCTGCTCGACCACATCGCCCGTTGGGAGCCGCATCTGAACGCGCTGTGCCGCTTCGATCCGGCGCAAGTGCGCGAGCAGGCGCTCGCGGCGACGCGCCGCTGGGCCGCGGGCGCGCCGCTCAGCGAGATCGACGGCGTGCCGGTGACGATCAAGGAGCTGATCGCGACGCAGGGCGATCAGGTGGCGCACGGCTCGGCCGCGGCCGCCGACGCGCCGCCCGCGACTGTCGACGCGCCCGCCGCGGCGCGGCTGCGCGAGGCGGGCGCGATCGTGATCGGCAAGACGACGGTGCCCGATTACGCAATGCTGTCGTCGGGGCTGTCGAGCCTGTACGGCATCACGCGCAACCCGTGGCGGCTCGATCTGAATCCGGGCGGCTCGAGCAGCGGCGCGGCCGCGGCGGCGGCCGCGGGCTACGGGCCGCTGCACGTCGGCACCGACATCGGCGGGTCGATCCGGCTGCCGGCCGGCTGGTGCGGGATCGTCGGCTTCAAGCCGTCGAACGGGCGGATTCCGATCGATCCGTACTACACGGGCCGCTGCGCGGGGCCGATGACGCGCACGATCGACGATGCCGCGCTGCTGATGCGCTTCCTGTCGCGGCCGGACTGGCGCGATGCGACGAGCCTGCCGCCCGAGGCGATCGACTGGTCGATCGCGCCGGCGGACGTCAAGGGCATGCGGATCGGCCTGATGCTCGACGCCGGCTGCGGAATCGCGCCGGAGCCGGAGATCGTCGCCGCGGTGGAAGCGGCGGCCGGGCACTTCGCCGCGCACGGCGCGCGGATCGTCGCGGCGCCGCCCGTGCTGTCGCGCGCGATGCTCGACGGCCTCGACCGTTTCTGGCAGGCGCGGCTATGGGCGGATCTCGAACGGCTGCCGGCCGCGGCGCGCGAGCGCATCCTGCCGTATATCGTCGCGTGGGCGGGGCAGGGCGCGTCGGTGTCCGGCATCGATGCGGTGCGCGGCTTCGGCGCGACGTTCGAGATGCGCGCGGCGGCCGCGCGCCTGTTCCAGGCGGTCGACGCGGTGCTGTCGCCAACCAACGTCGTCGCCGGCTTCCCGGCCGAGTGGGCAGGGCCGACCGACGATCCGGCGCGGCCGTTCGAGCACATCGCGTTCACGGTTCCGTGGAACATGGGCGAGCAGCCGGCGCTGTCGATCAACTGCGGCTTCGCGCGCAACGGGATGCCGATCGGCCTGCAGATCGTCGGGCCGCGCTTCGCCGACCGGCTCGTGCTGCAGCTCGGCCGCGCGTATGAGGCGTGGCGCGGCGAGATGCCGCGCTGGCCGGCGCCGCCGCGACGGTGCGACTGAACGCGCCGTGTGCCGTGTGCCTCCGTGTGCCGCCGCGCGCTTTTCGCCGGCTCCCGCGCCGTCTTTTCGTTTTTTCGCCTGTTCATCGTGATGCCGCCCGCGGTTCTGACGCCCATGCCTTTTGCGCCGCTCGCACCGCTCGCGCCGCACCCGCGGCCGGTATCGTCGTCGCTTCGATCGAGGACGCTTCATGGAAGACCTGCTTGAACCCGCTTGCCCACCGGCACCCGAGCGGCCGGCCGGCATGATCGACGCGGCCGGCGCGGCCGCGACGCGCGCCGCCGCCCGCCGCAACGTCGCGGCGGTTGCGCTCGGCAATGCGGTCGAATTCTTCGACTTCGGCGCTTACGCGACTTTCGCGGTGATGATCGGCCACGCGTTCTTTCCGGCGAAGAGCCCGTTCGTGAGCCTGCTGCTGTCGGTGTCCGTGTTCGGGCTCGGCTTCGTCGTGCGGCCGCTCGGCGCGCTCGTGATCGGCGCGTATGCGGACCGGGCGGGCCGCAAGCCCGCGATGATGCTGACGCTCGTGATGATGGCGGTCGGCACGGGCGCGATCGCCGTGCTCCCGGGATACGAGACGATCGGCGTCGCGGCGCCGATCCTGCTCGTCGTCACGCGGCTGGTCCAGGGGCTCGCATGGGGCGGCGAGGCGGGGCCCGCGACGACCTACATTCTCGAAGCCGCGCCGCCTGGGCGGCGCGGCGCGTACGCGTGCTGGCAGGTCGCGGCGCAGGGCTTCGCGGCGGTCACGGCGGGGCTCGCGGGCTATGCGCTGACGCTCGCTCTGCCCGAAGCCGACCTGTACGCGTGGGGCTGGCGCGTGCCGTTCGTGCTCGGCCTGCTGGCGCTGCCGATTGGCGTCTACATCCGCCGCCGGCTGTCCGACACGATCGACGCGCACCGCGCGTACGGCTCGACGCGCGACATCCTGCGCGAGCTGAGCGCGCGGCATCGGCGGCCGATCGCGGTCGGCCTGATGATTCTGCTCGGCAGCACAATCACGCAGTATTTCCTCAACTACATGACGACGTTTGCGTTGACCGAACTGCATCTGCCGGGCGGCGTCGCGATGCTCGCGACGTTTGCGACGGGCGCGGCGCTCGCCGTGGGCTCGCTCGCGGGCGGCAGCCTGTCGGATCGCGTCGGCCGCCGTGCGGTCCTGATCTGGCCGCGCGTGCTGCTGTTGCTGCTGATCTTTCCGGCATTGCAATTGATCGTCTCGCGTCCGACGCCCGCCGTGTTCCTCGTCACGCTGACCGTGCTGTCCGGCCTGCACGGCATGAGCGGCGCGGCGCTCATCGTGCTGATCGCCGAGAGCTTCCCGCAGCGCGTGCGCTCGACGGGATTCTCGATCGTCTACGCTGTCGCGGTGTCGTTGTTCGGCGGCACCGCGCAGAGCATCGTCGCCTGGCTCATCGGCACCACCGGCAACCCGATGGCGCCGACCGGTTATCTGCTCGTCGCGAACGCGATCTGCATCGCGGCCGGCTGGCTTGCCGCCGAGACCTGGCCGGGCAGGCGCAAGCCCGTTATGAGCGTGAGCGGGCCCTAGCCGGCGCGGCGTCGGCGCGTGCCGCGCGTGCCCGGGAGGCGATCCTGCGCGACGGCATGGGCTGCCGCGCGCCGCGGGCATCAAGGATGGGCGACGGTTGCCGCGGTCGGCGTGCGCACGTAGACGCGCAGCATTTCCTGATCGTCGCCGGGCCGGGCGCCTGCCCAGAACGGCTTCCATTCGGCGCCGAGCTCGGGCGGGTTCGCGCGCGTGCCCTGCACGATGAGCCACGTGCAGGCGCTCGCATTTGGCTGCGCGACAGGCTGGTGAAGCACGCCGGAGAAGTAATAGAGCATCGGCGCTTCCGATTCGCCGAGATTGACGCTCGCCATGCAGTCGCCGTCGTTCCATTCGAGCGCGAGCCGGCGATTCAAATCTTCGAACACCGAACGATAGCTCTTCGCGACGTCGAGCCACGGCAGCAGCAGCGTGTAGA
The DNA here is from genome assembly GCF_001636105.1 of Burkholderia sp. MSMB1589WGS. Taxonomy (NCBI): domain Bacteria; kingdom Pseudomonadati; phylum Pseudomonadota; class Betaproteobacteria; order Burkholderiales; family Burkholderiaceae; genus Burkholderia; species Burkholderia sp. MSMB1589WGS. Next base: position 221,216 of record NZ_LNJT01000006.1, on the reverse strand, counting down.
CGAGCCCCCACGCGACGAGCGCGCCCATCGCCCACGACAGCGCGCCGCGCCACTTGCCAGCGAGCCGCAGCGACGGCAGCAGGCCGACCCAGCCGATCGTGATCGCGAGCGCGGACAGCACGAGCGCGGGCTCGATCGGCATCGTCCAGTCGAGCGGCAGCCAGCGGCCGAGCCATTGCAAGCCGACGCGCGGGCCATTGTGATCGGACATCAGCGACCAGACGATCCACGCGAGCGCCACGGCGATGCCGAACAGCATCCGGCTCGCATAGTCCCACGCGGTATGCAGCCGCTGCGGCAGGCGCGGGATCGCCTGCGCGGCGACGAGCGCGAGCGGCGCGATGAACGGCAGGATGTACAACTGGCGCGACGTCGCGGAGATGTGCAGCACGACCATTCCGACGCCCGTGAACGCAAGCGGCAGCGCGACGCGTGGCGCGCGCCAGTCGCGCCAGAGGCCGCGCGCGAGTGCGACGAGCGCGAGCGGCGCGGCCGGAAAGCCGAGCGTCAGCAGCGCGCGCCAGATGAAGAGCGGCTTGTCGTTTTCGGCGCCGAGCGTCGGCACCGAGAAGCCGAAGAAGCGCCCGACGTTGTTTTCCCAGAACCAGACGAGGAACAGCGATTCGGAGCGCAGGAACAGCGCGGTCGGCCAGATCAGCGCAAACGGCGCGCACACGAGCGCGGCGATCGCGAGCGAGCGGAAGAACGCGCGGCTGCGGCAGGCCGGGTAGAGAACGAGCGTCGCAGCGAGCGTCGCGCCGAACACGAGCGGCACGAAGAGGCCCTTCGACATCAGCGCGACGCCGACGCCCAGGCCGAAGAGAGAGGCCGCGAAGCGGTTCGCGGGCGGGTGGGCGGCCTCGGCGCCGTTCGCGCCGCCGGCGTGCCGGATCACGAGTTCGAGCAGCCCGCAAAAGCCCATCGCGGTGCCCGCCATCAGCGCGACGTCGGTCATCAGGTCGTGCGAATGCTTGATGACGACGAGCGAGCCCGCGCATAGCGCGACGGCGCCGACCACCGGCAGTTCGAGCCAGCGCGCAGCGCCCGTCGCGATGCGCGCGGCGCGGGCGGTGAAGCCGAACGCGAGTGCGGCGAACAGCGCGCTCGCGAGCCGTGCCGCGTCGTGCAGCGGCAGGTAGCGGGAAAAGAGCCACGCGAGGCCGGTGGCGACCCAGTCGTACAGCGGCGGTTTTTCGAGGAACGGCTGCCCCGCGTTGGTCGGCACGACGAAGTCGCCGCTTTCGAGCATGTGCTGGATGATGCCGAACGTGTAGGTTTCGTCCTGCTTCCAAGGATCGTGGCCGAGGACGCCCGGCAACAAGTACGCGCAAAGCACGGCCGCGGCGACGAGCCACGCGCGCAATCCGGCGAGCGGCGTGCGGTCCGCCGCCGCGCCGCGCGATCCGGCGGCTGTTCCCGCGGCGCCGGGCGCGGCGGCGGCGAGCGCCACGGCGGACGGCGAGCGCGAGTGATTTTTGGGCGGGCCGGCGTGATGTGCGGAAGCGGGCGCGCGCCGGCTGCCGGGCGTGGCATTTCCCTGCATGCTGGGTGATCTCTTCGTGTGTGCCGGCCGGACTGCGTGGGTCCGGCCGATTTCGGGCCGCGAGAGGGCGGGAGCGATGTTCGCGGCATACGCCGCAGTCGCCGTTAGTAAACCACGGGACTGTTACGAACGTTTACGGAAATTGTGGAGAAAATCTGTAAAGAGTGCAGAGAATTGTGAAGTTTTGTATGCGGGCGCGAGGAACTTTCGTAGCGCGAAACATTGCGGGCCCGGATGGCGCGGCGGCTTGCCGGAAAGGATAAGACTGGCGGACGTCGGCGGGCGCGGCGCGCCGCCGCCCGCGCGTCAGCGCCCGCCGCCGACGTCGAGCAGCGCGCCCGTCACGTACGACGCCGCGTCGCTCAGCAGCCAGACGATCGACTCGGCGACCTCGTCGGCGTCGCCTGCGCGTCCGAGCGGCGTCTGCGCGCCGAGCCGCTCGGCACGGCCGGGCTGGCCGCCGCTCGCATGGATCTCGGTCGCGATGAGGCCCGGGCGCACCGCATTCACGCGCACGCCGTGCGGGCCGAGCTCCTTCGCGAGGCCGAGCGTCAACGTGTCGACCGCGCCCTTCGACCCCGCATAGTCGACGTACTCGTCCGGCGAGCCGAGCCGCGCGGCGATCGACGACACGTTGACGATCGCGCCGCCCGCGCCGCCGCGATCGGTCGACAGCCGCCGCGCGGCCTCGCGCGCGCACAGATAAGCGCCGAGCACGTTGGTGTCGAACACGCGTTTCAGGCGCGCGGCGTCCATGTCGGCGAGCGGCAGCGACGGCGCGACGATTCCCGCATTGTTGACGAGCGCGTCGAGCCGGCCGAACGCGGACTGCACTGCGTCGAACATGGCGATCACGTCGGCTTCGTTCGCGACGTCGCCGCGCACGACGCACGCTTGCGCGCCCGTGGCGCGCACCGCGTCGGCGGTCGCGTCGGCGGCTGCCGCGTCACGTGCGTAGTTGATGCCGACTGACCAGCCGCGCGCGGCGGCGAGAAGCGCGGTCGCGCGGCCGATGCCGCGGCTCGCGCCGGTGATGAGAACGACTTTGGCGGACGGATTCGTCATTGCTTGGACCTCGGCCCGGGCGCCTCGCGCGTGCACGAAGCGTCGCGCCGGCTCACGCGTCCTGCTCCGACACGAACGTCCATTTGTCGCGCGCGGGCGGACGATACCGGGCGAGCTGATCGATGAGCGCGTCGGGTGCGGCGTCGATGCACAGCGCGTCGAAGTACGTGCGCTGCATGAAGCCTTCGTCGACGGTGTGCTCGAGGAGCGCGATGAGCGGCTGGTAGAACGCGTCGACGTTATAGAGCGCGACGGGCTTGCGGTGATAGCCGAGCTGCGCCCACGTGTAGACCTCGAAGAACTCCTCGAGCGTACCCGCGCCGCCCGGCATCGCGACGAACGCGTCCGCGAGCTCGGCCATCATCTTCTTGCGATGATGCATGTCGGGCACGACGTGCAGCTCGGTCAAGCCGGTGTGGCCGACTTCCTTGTCGTAGAGCAGCTCCGTGATGACGCCGATCGCGCGCCCGCCCGACACGATCACTTCATCGGCGATCACGCCCATCAGGCCGACGCGCCCGCCGCCGTAGACGAGCGTGAGGCCGGCGTTCGCGAGCGCGCGGCCGAACGCGCGCGCCGCTTCCGTGTAGACGGGCTTCACGCCGTTGGCCGAACCGCAATAGACGCAGACGCTCTTCATTGCTTCGCGTCCTTGCGCGGCGAACCGTCGCGCGGCGGCAGGTAGTCGTGGAACTCGCGCTTCGGCAGCTTGCCCGATACGAGATCGTCGAAGATCTGCCGCGAGCGGCCGCGCAGATACGGCGCGATCACCGAGATCACGTGCATGCTGACCTGATGCAGCTCCTCGCGAATCGCGTCCTGATCGTTGTACTTGCGCGGATGCATCACGTATTGATACGACAGCCAGTAGGTGGCGATCACGGCCATGTTGGTCGCGATCACCTCGATCTCGGCGGGCGTCGCGACGAGCTCGCCGTCGGCCGCGAGCAGCTCGCACATCTCGCGCGCGAAGCGGACCTTGTGGCTGATGATCTGCTTGAAGTGCGTTTCGAGCGTGCGGTTGCGCGCGAGCAGATCGTTCAGATCGCGATAGAGGAACCGATAGGTCCACATGAAGTCGGCCATGTACTGCAGGTACGACCACGTTTCGTCGATCGTCGGCCGATGATCTTCGGGAAAACGCAGGCGCCGTTCGATCTGCTGTTCGAACTGCGCGAAGATGCTGTTGATGATGTCGTCCTTGTTGCGGAAATGGTAGTACAGGTTGCCTGGGCTGATTTCCATTTCCTCGGCGATCGTCGTCGTCGTGACGTTCGGCTCGCCGATCTCGTTGAAGAGTTTCAACGACAACTCAAGTATCCGTTCGCGCGTGCGGCGGGGAGGTTTCGCTTCCATGTCGTCCGGCCCTGTGTTTGCCGGACAGGCGGGCGCTGCCAATACTGCTGCGTGAATCGTAGTCCGGCTCGGGTTGCTGTTTTGAAGGCTGTCGGGCGATTATAAACCGCTACCTTGCGCGTCCGGCGTATTTCGTCATCGGGGCATACCCGGCGGTGCTGCGTCGCACGCAGGCGCAAAACGCCGCGCCCCGTCTAGCCGGCGAGCTTGTGCCAGACGAGCGGGCCGAGTATGAGGCCCCAGGTGGCCACGCACGCGCAGAGCGCGACCGTGACGGCCGCGCTGCCGAGATCCTTCGCGCGCTTCGACAACTCATGGCGCTCGAGCGAGATCCGGTCGATCGCCGTCTCGACGCTCGAGTTCAGCAGCTCGACGATCAGCACGAGCAGCACGGTGCCGATCAGGAGCGCACGCGACGCCGGCTCGACGGGCACGAACGCGGCGATCGGCAGCATGATCGCCGCGAGCGTGAGCTCCTGCCGGAACGCGCTCTCTTCGCGGATCGCGACGCGAAAGCCGTTGTATGAATTCTTGAGCGCGTACCACGCGCGCATCAGGCCGCGATTGCCCTTGTACGGGTTGTGCGGCAGCGCGAGCGGATCGTCCGGGCCGAGCGGCTCGTGCGGTTCGGGCGGCTCGTGCGTTTCAGACGGCGCGAGGCGGACGTGGGCGGGACGCGTCGCGCCGGCAGATGCGGCCGGCTTTCGCGACGAGCCGGCAGGGGGCGCTTTCGCGCGCATGGCTGGTTTCAAACGGCTGCGCCTTCGGTGTGTGGGCAGGCGGATTTCGGCAGCGGCTTCAGGTGCGATGCGAACTGCTCGGACGCCGCGCGCCACGAGAAGCGCTCGGCCCACGCGCGCGCATGCGGCCGAGCGATCTTCAGCGCCTCGAGGCATGCTTCGCGCAGGTCGTCGTTCATCGCGCCCGCGCCGCTGCTGCCGAGCACGTCGACGGGCCCTGTCACCGGATACGCGGCGACGGGCGTGCCGCACGCGAGCGCCTCGAGCAGCACGAGCCCGAACGTGTCGGTGCGGCTCGGGAACACGAACACGTCGGCCGCCGCGTATACCTTGGCGAGCTCCGCCTGCGTCAGCACGCCGAGGTAATTCGCCTCAGGATAGCGCGATTTGAGCTCGGCGAGCGCGGGCCCTTCGCCCGCGACCCATTTCGAGCCGGGCAGGTCGAGCTTCAGGAACGCCTCGACGTTCTTCTCGATCGCGACGCGGCCGACATACAGGAAGATCGGCCGCGCGGTGTTGAGCACCTTCGATTCCATCGGCTGGAAGACGTCGAGATCGACGCCGCGGGTCCACAGCACGACGTTGTCGAAGCCGAAGCGCTCGAGGTCGTCCTTGACGACGGGCGTCGGCGCCATCACCGCGAGCGACGCGCCGTGGAACCACCGCAGGAAGCGGTAGGTCGCCGACAGCGGCACGCCGAAGCGCGCCTGCACGTACTCCGGAAAGCGCGTGTGGTATGCGGTCGTGAACGGCAGCTTGCGCGCGCGCGCGTAGCGGCGCGCGGCGAGCCCGAGCGGGCCTTCCGTCGCGATGTGCAGCGCGTCCGGCTCGAACGCGCTCAGGCGCTCGCGCAGCCGCCGGTACGGCAGGATCGACAGGCGGATTTCGGGATAGGTCGGGCAGGGCACCGTGCGGAATTCGAGCGGCGTGACGAGCTCGACGCGGTGGCCGAGCGCGGTGAGCTCGCGCGCGGTGCTCTTGAGCGTGCGCACGACGCCGTTGACTTGCGGCTCCCACGCATCGGTGACGATCATGATTTTCATCGCAGGCAGTCCTAGAGGGGATCAGGCGGTGGCGGCTTTGGTCTTGCGCGACAGCGCGGCGGGCGGCGTGCGCATCACGGTCCAGTAGACGACCTTCAGTTCGCCCTCCATCGTCTCGACGAGCGCGGACAGGCTTTCGACCCAGTCGCCGTCGTTGCAGTACAGCACGCCGTCGATGTCGCGGATCTCGGCCTTGTGGATATGGCCGCAAACGACGCCGTCGCAGCCGCGGCGGCGCGCTTCGTCGGTCATCACTGCTTCGAACGACGAAATGAAGTTCACGGCGTTCTTCACCTGGTGCTTCAGGTATTGCGACAGCGACCAGTACTGGAAGCCGAAGCGGCTTCTGATCCGGTTGAACCAGCGGTTCAGCACGAGGATCAGCGTGTACAGCGTGTCGCCGAGATAGGCGAGCCATTTCGCGTGCTGGATCACGCCGTCGAACAGATCGCCGTGCACGATCCACAAACGTTTGCCCGTGAGCGTCGTGTGGAACGCCTCGCCGCGAACGTGGATCTCGCCGAACGCGAGATCGCAGAACTGGCGCGCGGCTTCGTCGTGGTTGCCGGGAATGTAGACGACTTGCGTGCCCTTCCTCGCCTTGCGCAGGACCTTCTGCACCACGTCGTTGTGCGCCTGCGGCCAGTACCAGCCCTTTCTGAGCTGCCAGCCGTCGATGATGTCGCCGACGAGGTATAGGTACTCCGATTCGTTGTGCTTGAGAAAATCGAGCAGGTAGCCGGCCTGGCAGCCGCTCGTGCCGAGGTGGATGTCCGACAGCCAGATCGTCCGGTAGCGGTGCGACGCGGGCTCGTTGTCGTCGTGCCGCGCGGCGCTCGCGGCGGGAGGGCGGGCCGGCGCGAGCGTGTCGCTCGCCGCCGAGCCGGACAGGAAAGCGCTGGCGGCGTGCAGGCCAGCAGGATCACGAAAGAAGGAGGTCGCGGACGTTTTTTTGCCCATGCATGACTCGCGCCGGTTGACGTTATCGGCATTGCGCCATGCGGGCGTGACTGTGCCGTGACAGTCACGAGACGTTCTTATTACGGGGAATCAGCCGCGGCGGGGCGCGTCGACGATGCGGGTGCCGGCGAGGCGGTCGTGCGGGAACTGGCGGCTCGGGTGCAGGCGCGCGGCGAGCGCCCACAGCACGAACCAGACGGCCGTCGCGGCGAGCGTGCGAGGCACCGGGAAGCCCGCGAGCGGGTGCAGCGCGAGGGGCGGCAGGAACCACAGCCAGCCGAGCGCGTAGCGCACGAGCGCGCGGCCCGCCGACAGCGGCGCGCCGCGCGCGGTCTCGACGCGCAGCCGCCACGTCTTCATCGGCAGTGTCTGGCCGCCGTGCGTCCAGAACCAGACGAAGTACGCGCCGACGACGAGCGCGATCCATCCGGCGAGCAGGTTGTGATGATCGAGGCCGTTGCGCTGCTGCAGCGTCACGCCGAACGCGAGGCCCGCGAAGAACACGACGCCGAAGAGCAGCAGGCCCTCGTACGCGAGGGCGGCAAGCCGGCGGCGCACGCTCGGCGGCGGCGGCTCGGACGGGAGCGCGGACGCTGTCACGAAGGAGGCTTACGAGCCGTTGAAGAGCGACGGCGCCTCGGACGGCGAGACGGGCGTCGGCGCGGGCGGCGTGGCGGCGCCCGTCGTTGCGGCCGACGCCGGCACGGGCGCCGCGGCCGGCGCGCTCGCTGCGGGCGGCGCGATGCTCGCGGTGGGCGCGCTCGCCGGATGGCGGTCGTGCGCGTTGACGAGCCGGTTGATGTCGCGGTCGGTCTTGCCGGTGGGCGGCGCGCTGACGACGGTCGGCCGGCGCCGGCGCTCGGCCGCGGCGAGCTTTTCCTTCTGCTCGGGCGATAGCTGCTGGTAAGCTTTCCAGGCTTTTTCGCGGGCCTGCGCGGACAGGTCCTTCGACACCAGATAGTTCTCGCGCGCGACGCGGCGCTGCTCGGGCGTCATCCGGACCCACTCGGTCATCCGTTCCTGCAGACGCTTTTGCGCATCAGGCGACATTTTCGGGAAGCGCGCCGCGATCTTCAGCCATTTGCGCTTGCGCTCGTCGCTGAACGAATCCCATTGATTCGCGAACGGCGCGAGCGCGACACGCTGCTGCGGCGTGAGGCGCGCCCAGGAGAGCGGGCCCGAGGGCGGCAGCGGCGGGAAGTCGGTCGACAGCGCGATCGCGGCCGATGCGATAGCGGGCGCACTCGCCGCCGCCACCGCGGCCGGTTGTGGGTGAAAGCGCGGGTAGGTGGCGGCGTACGCGACGACGAGCGCGATCACGCAACCGAAAAAGACAGCCAATCCCCGTTTTTGACTCACCCGTGCGTTCCTCTTCTTGATGCGTTGGCGTTAGTGAGTGTGCGAAAGGTACGCGTTGAACCCGTGGTCGAGGTACGCGGTGAGAGGCAGGTTGTCGCTCAGCATCGCGGCGTCGATGTCCGCGAGCTCCGCCGTGCGCTGCATGTCTTCCCAGTACGCGATGCCGATGAGCCCCGCGAGCAGCAGCGCGAGCGGCCACGCGCGCGCGAGCCGGCGCGCGAGCGACTTGCGCGGCTCGCCGGGCGGGCGCAGCTCGAGCGTGCCGGCGCTGCCGGCGAGCGCCGGCACGAGCACGACCGCGGCGTCGGGCTTCTTGCGCGCGAGCGCGGCGCGGCGCGCGGCGGCGAGCCGATCCGTCGTCGCGGCAGGCAGCGAGGCCGCGCGCTCGTCGAGCGCGCGACGCACCTTGAGGGCGAAATCGAGTTCTTCTTTCGTTGCGGGAGCGGAGCTCATAGCGTGATTCCTTTGGCCTTGAGCGCCAACGCCAATGTGTGAGTGGCCCGGGAGCAGTGCGTCTTGACGCTGCCTTCCGAACACCCCATGGCGGCGGCTGTCTCGGCGACATCCATATCCTCCCAATAACGCATCAGGAAGGCTTCCCGTTGACGCGCCGGAAGTTTCTGGATTTCGTCGTCGATGAGGGCGAGCACCTGCTCGCGCTCGAGCCGCGTCTCGCCGCTCTCGACGCCGTCGCCGTCCGCCGACTCGAGCGTCTCGAGCGGGTCGAACTCGTCGTCGTCGGTGTTGTTCAGCGACGAGAACAGGCTGACCCAGGTGTTGCGCACCTTTTGTCTGCGGAAATGGTCGTGGATCGCGTTCTGAAGGATCCGTTGAAAAAGCAGCGGCAATTCGGCGGCCGGGCGGTCGCCGTATTTCTCCGCGAGCCGAATCATCGCGTCCTGCACGATGTCGAGCGACGCGTCGTCGTCGCGCACCGTGTACGCAGCCTGCTTGAACGCGCGCCTTTCGACGCCCGCCAGAAAGTCCGCGAGTTCCTTGTCTGATGCCATTCCGTAAAGGTCTGCGCTGCGTTCTTGCGGCGTGAAAAGATCGGAAAAAATTCGTAAAACTCGCGGATGCTAACAAATTTTCGCGGCGAACGGCATCCAGTTCGGGCGGTTGGGCCGCCGGAAGGGGCGTGCGCGGCGGTTTGCCGCCGCCGCCGGCCGGGCGTTCGCCGCCGCTACTCGCAGGCGATTCGCAGGCGATTGATGCGCCGCGGGATTTTCCGCTTGACCGCCCGCCGGCGAGCCGCTATCGTTGCCAGTTCGCAACATGAGTGATGGTCACATTTGAGGCTGGCCCATGAAGCCCGCCTTTCAACTGGACGCGCCGCTTGAACCCGAGCCACAAGCCCGGCAGAGAGCACCCGATCAATTTTTTGCCGAAAATTCGAAAGGTCCAAGATGAACATGCCCAGCGCGGAATTCTCCACGTCGGAATCCCTTTCCCCTCAGAAAACCGGCTCCATCGGCGCCACCGTGCTCATGAAGGCACTGGCCGACGAGAACGTCGAATTCATCTGGGGCTACCCTGGCGGCTCGGTCCTCTACATCTACGACGAGCTGTACAAGCAAGACAAGATTCAACACGTGCTCGTGCGCCACGAGCAGGCCGCCGTGCACGCCGCGGACGGGTACTCGCGCTCGACGGGCAAGGTCGGCGTGTGCCTCGTCACGTCCGGCCCGGGCGTGACGAACGCGGTGACGGGCATCGCCACCGCCTACATGGATTCGATCCCGCTCGTCGTGATCAGCGGCCAGGTGCCGACCGCGGCGATCGGCCAGGACGCGTTCCAGGAGTGCGACACCGTTGGCATCACGCGGCCGTGCGTGAAGCACAACTTCCTCGTGAAGGACGTGCGCGAGCTCGCGGAAACCGTCAAGAAGGCGTTCTACATCGCGCGCACCGGGCGCCCGGGTCCCGTCCTCATCGACATCCCGAAGGACATCTCGAAGACGCCGTGCGAGTACGAGCCCGTCAAGAGCGTGTCGCTGCGCTCGTACAACCCGGTCACGAAAGGCCACTCGGGGCAGATCCGCAAGGCGGTGTCGTCGCTGCTGTCCGCGAAGCGTCCGTACATCTACACGGGCGGCGGCATCATCCTCGCCGACGCGGCGCGCGAACTGAACCAGTTCGCGGACCTGCTCGGCTATCCGGTCACGAACACGCTGATGGGCCTGGGCGGCTATCGCGCGTCGGACAAGAAATTCCTCGGCATGCTCGGCATGCACGGCACCTACGAAGCCAACATGGCGATGCAGCACTGCGACGTGCTGATCGCGATCGGCGCGCGCTTCGACGACCGCGTGATCGGCGATCCGGGCCACTTCGCGTCGCGTCCGCGCAAGATCATCCATATCGACATCGACCCGTCGTCGATTTCGAAGCGCGTGAAGGTCGACATCCCGATCGTCGGCGACGTGAAGGAAGTGCTGAAGGAGCTGATCGAGCAACTGCAGACGGCCGAGCACGGCCCGGACACCGAGGCGCTCGCGCAATGGTGGAAGGACATCGAGAGCTGGCGCGAGAAGGATTGCCTGAAATACGACCGCAAGAGCGAGATCATCAAGCCGCAATACGTCGTCGAGAAGCTCTGGGAGCTCACCGACGGCAACGCGTTCGTCTGCTCGGACGTCGGCCAGCATCAGATGTGGGCCGCGCAGTTCTACCGTTTCAACAAGCCGCGCCGCTGGATCAATTCGGGCGGCCTCGGCACGATGGGCTTCGGCCTGCCCGCCGCGATGGGCGTCAAGATGGCGCACCCGGACGACGAAGTCGTCTGCATCACGGGCGAAGGCTCGATCCAGATGTGCATCCAGGAGCTGTCGACCTGCAAGCAGTACGACACCCCGGTGAAGATCATTTCGCTGAACAACCGCTATCTCGGCATGGTCCGCCAGTGGCAGCAGATCGAATACAGCAAGCGCTATTCGCATTCGTACATGGATGCGCTGCCGGATTTCGTGAAGCTCGCGCAGGCGTATGGCCACGTCGGGATGCGCATCGAAAAATCCGCGGACGTCGAGCCGGCGCTCAAGGAAGCGCTGCGCCTGAAGGACCGCACCGTGTTTCTCGACTTCCAGACCGACCCGACCGAGAACGTCTGGCCGATGGTCCAGGCCGGCAAGGGCATCACCGAGATGCTGCTCGGATCGGAAGATCTGTAACGGCGCGAGGCGCCCGAGGCCGCGGGCGGCCGCCTTCACGAAGGGCGGCGCGGCACGCGGCGGGCGCTGCGCGATACGCAACGACACGGGATATTTCTGGAAGAAGCGAACATGAGACACATCATTTCCGTCCTGCTGGAAAACGAACCGGGCGCGCTGTCGCGCGTCGTCGGTCTGTTCTCGGCACGCGGCTACAACATCGAAACCTTGACGGTGGCGCCGACCGAAGACCAGTCGCTGTCGCGCCTGACCATCGTCTCCATCGGCTCCGACGACGTGATCGAACAGATCACGAAGCATCTGAACCGCCTGATCGAGGTGGTGAAAGTGGTGGACCTGACCGACGGTGCACACATCGAGCGGGAGCTGATGCTCATCAAGGTGAGGGCAGTGGGCAAGGAGCGCGAAGAAATGAAGCGGATGGCGGATATTTTCCGCGGCCGCATCATCGACGTGACCGAGAAGACCTACACGATCGAATTGACGGGTGCGAGCGACAAGCTCGACGCATTCATTCAGGCGCTGGACGCGGGCTCGATTCTCGAAACCGTGCGCACCGGCAGCTCGGGCATCGGTCGCGGCGAGCGCATTCTGAAGGTCTGACGCCGCTGCGACGAACGCGCCGGGTGCGCCGTCAGAGCCCGGCCTCACTTACGAATTTCACTGAATCAGCGAAGGAACAATCATGAAAGTTTTCTACGACAAGGACGCCGACCTCTCCCTCATCAAGGGCAAACAGGTGACGATCATCGGTTACGGCTCGCAAGGCCATGCGCACGCACTGAACCTGAAGGACAGCGGCGTGAACGTGACGGTCGGTCTGCGTCGCGGCGGCGCGTCGTGGAGCAAGGCCGAGAACGCCGGCCTCGCGGTCAAGGAAGTCGCCGAAGCCGTGAAGGGCGCGGACGTCGTGATGATGCTGCTGCCCGACGAGCAGATCGCCGCCGTCTACGCGCAGGAAGTGCACGCGAACATCAAGGAAGGCGCGACGCTCGCGTTCGCCCACGGCTTCAACGTCCACTACGGCCAGGTGATCCCGCGCGCGGATCTCGACGTGATCATGGTCGCGCCGAAGGCGCCGGGCCACACGGTGCGCGGCACGTACGCACAGGGCGGCGGCGTGCCGCACCTGATCGCGGTCGCGCAGGACAAGTCGGGCGCGGCGCGCGACATCGCGCTGTCGTACGCGGCGGCCAACGGCGGCGGCCGTGCCGGCATCATCGAAACGAACTTCCGCGAGGAGACGGAAACCGACCTGTTCGGCGAGCAGGCCGTGCTGTGCGGCGGCACCGTCGAGCTCATCAAGGCCGGTTTCGAGACGCTCGTCGAAGCGGGCTACGCTCCGGAAATGGCGTACTTCGAGTGCCTGCACGAGCTGAAGCTGATCGTCGACCTGATCTATGAAGGCGGCATCGCGAACATGAACTACTCGATCTCGAACAACGCCGAATACGGCGAGTACGTGACGGGCCCGCGCGTCGTCACCGAAGAGACGAAGAAGGCGATGAAGCAGTGCCTGACCGATATCCAGACGGGCGAATACGCGAAGAGCTTCATCCTCGAGAACAAGGCGGGCGCGCCGACGCTGCAGTCGCGCCGCCGCCTGACGGCCGAGCACCAGATCGAGCAGGTCGGCGCGAAGCTGCGCGCGATGATGCCGTGGATCGCGAAGAACAAGCTCGTCGACCAGTCGAAGAACTAAGCTGCGCATCGATATCCGGCCCTCGAATCGAGGGCCGGCGTCAAAAAGCCGCCCGAAGGCACCGGAGCCGAGGGCGGCTTTTGCTATCCTACGGGCTTTGCAATTCATCGAAGAACGAACCATGAACTATCCTCATCCGATCATCGCGCGCGAAGGCTGGCCGTTCATCGCGATCGCGGCCGTCGTCGCGCTGTTGATCCACGCCGTCGGCGGGTTCGGCCTCGCGTGGCCGTTCTGGCTGCTGCTCGTCTTCGTGGTCCAGTTCTTCCGCGATCCGCCGCGCGCGATTCCGACGCAGGCGAACGCGGTGCTGTGCCCGGCCGACGGGCGCATCGTCGCGGTCGAAATGGCGCACGATCCGTACGCGAATCGCGAAGCGCTGAAGATCAGCGTGTTCATGAACGTGTTCAATGTGCACTCGCAGCGCTCGCCCGTCGACGGCGCGGTGCAGAAGGTCGAATATTTCCCGGGCGCGTTCCTGAACGCCGCGCTCGACAAGGCGTCGGCCGAGAACGAGCGCAACGCGGTCGTGATCCAGACAGGCTCGGGCCACACCGTGACGGCCGTGCAGATCGCGGGCCTCGTCGCGCGCCGGATCCTCTGCTACGTGCGCGCGGGCGAGCCGCTGTCGCGCGGCCAGCGCTATGGTTTCATCCGCTTCGGCTCGCGCGTCGACGTGTATCTGCCGAAGGGCAGCCGGGCGCGCGTGTCGATCGGCGAGAAGGTGTCCGCGTCGTCGACGATCCTCGCCGAACTGCCCGAACAACAGTAATCGGGAAGACGTATCGATGGCCGCATTCAAACCGCGCCGGCCGCGCAACGGCAATGCCCCGTGGCCGCGGTCGTTTCGTCACAACAAATCGGTCGCGCAGGACGTCGCGCCGGTCGAGAGCCGGCGCGCCGCGCGCCAGCAGTTTTTGAGGACGCGCGGCATCTATCTGCTGCCGAACGCGTTCACGACGGCCGCGCTCTTCTGCGGCTTCTTCGCCGTCGTGCAGGCGATGAACGTGCGCTTCGAGACCGCCGCGATCGCGATATTCGCCGCGATGGTGCTCGACGGGATGGACGGCCGCGTCGCGCGCATGACGCACACGCAGAGCGCGTTCGGCGAGCAGTTCGACAGCCTGTCGGACATGGTGTCGTTCGGCGTCGCGCCCGCGCTCGTGATGTACGAGTGGGTGCTGAAGGATCTGGGGCGCTGGGGTTGGCTCGCCGCGTTCGTCTACTGCTCGGGCGCCGCGCTGCGGCTCGCGCGCTTCAACACGAACATCGGCGTCGTCGACAAGCGCTTCTTCCAGGGGCTGCCGAGCCCGGCCGCCGCGGCGCTGATCGCGGGCTTCGTGTGGCTCGCGACGGACAACCGCGTGCCGATGAAGCTCGGCTGGCTGCCGTGGGTCGCATTCGTGCTGACGATCTACGCGGGCGTGACGATGGTGTCGAACGCGCCGTTCTACAGCGGCAAGGCGCTTGACGTCAGGCACCGGGTGCCGTTCGCGGCGATCCTGCTCGTCGTCGTCGCGTTCGTGCTCGTGTCGTCCGATCCGCCGTTGATGCTGTTCGGCCTCTTCGTGCTGTACGGGCTGTCCGGCTACGTGTTCTGGGCCTATATGGCGGTGCGCGGCCGCGCGAATCCGGCGCGCTCGTCGCAGCGCGAGCACTGACGGGCGCCTCCCGGCCGGAACGGCGCCGGGAGTCGCGTCCGGATCTCGCCGGACGTCCCGAGAACGGCGGCCCGCAAGGCCGCCGTTTTTCTTGCCCGCCCGCCGCGCGGGGCGCCGTTCCGGCCCTCGATAAAAGCGCCGATTGCGCGCGGCCGGGAATGCCGCTATATTCGTCGGCATGACCGCATTTTCCCGCCTCTTCCTTCTTCTAGCCGGTGCGCCGCTACGCGCGCTAGCCTTGGCGCGCCTGCCGCGCTGACCGTTTTCGCCCTCCGTCGAGCTTCGTCTGTTGTCTAGCGTCGCCTGCGGTGGCGCGAGCTTCATCACGTGTGTTTCCCCATTCGACACCTGGAGTCCCCATGACAGACAAGCTGATCATTTTCGACACGACGTTGCGCGACGGCGAGCAATCGCCCGGTGCGTCGATGACGAAGGAAGAGAAAATCCGCATCGCGAAGCACCTCGAGCGCATGAGGGTCGACGTGATCGAAGCCGGCTTCGCGGCCAGCTCGAACGGCGATTTCGACGCGATCCATGCGATCGCGTCGCAAGTGAAGGACAGCACGATCTGCTCGCTCGCGCGCGCGAACGACAAGGACATCCAGCGCGCGGCGGATGCGCTCAAGCCCGCGAACAGCTTCCGGATCCACACGTTCATCGCGACGTCGCCGCTGCACATGGAGAAGAAGCTGCGGATGACGCCGGACCAGGTGTACGAGCAGGCGCGCCTCGCGGTGCGCTTCGCGCGCAAGTTCACCGACAACATCGAATTCTCGCCGGAAGACGGCAGCCGCTCGGACATGGATTTCCTCTGCCGCGTGCTCGAGGCCGTGATCGCCGAGGGCGCGACGACGATCAACATCGCGGACACCGTCGGCTACGGCGTGCCGGAGCTGTACGGCAACCTCGTGAAGACGCTGCGCGAGCGCATCCCGAATTCGGACAAGGCGATCTTCTCGGTGCACTGCCACAACGATCTGGGGATGGCGGTCGCGAACTCGCTCGCCGGCGTGAAGATCGGCGGCGCGCGCCAGGTCGAGTGCACGATCAACGGCCTCGGCGAGCGCGCGGGCAACACGTCGCTCGAGGAAATCGTGATGGCCGTGAAGACCCGCAAGGACTACTTCGGCCTCGATCTCGGCATCGACACGACGCAGATCGTGCCGGCGTCGAAGCTCGTGTCGCAGATCACGGGCTTCGTCGTGCAGCCGAACAAGGCGGTGGTCGGCGCGAACGCGTTCGCGCACGCGTCGGGCATCCACCAGGACGGCGTGCTGAAGGCGCGCGACACGTACGAGATCATGCGCGCGGAAGATGTCGGCTGGACCGCGAACAAGATCGTGCTCGGCAAGCTGTCGGGGCGCAACGCGTTCAAGCAGCGCCTGCAGGAGCTCGGCGTGTCGCTCGACAGCGAAGCCGAGCTGAACGCGGCGTTCGCGCGCTTCAAGGATCTCGCCGACCGCAAGGCCGAGATCTTCGACGAGGACATCATCGCGATCGTCACCGAAGAGGAATCGGCGCTCGCGCAGGAGCACGAGCACTACAAGTTCGTGTCGCTCGCGCAGCGCTCGGAGACGGGCGAGCGGCCGCAGGCGAAGGTCGTGTTCGCCGTCGACGGCGATGAGGTGGCGGGCGAGGCGAGCGGCAACGGTCCCGTCGACGCGACGTTCAACGCGATCGAGACCGAGGTCGGCAGCGGCGCCGAGCTGCTGCTGTATTCGGTCAACGCGATCACGACGGGCACGCAGGCGCAGGGCGAGGTGACGGTGCGTCTGTCGAAGAGCGGGCGGATCGTCAACGGCGTCGGCACCGATCCGGACATCGTCGCCGCGTCGGCGAAGGCGTATATCGCCGCGCTCAACAAGCTGCACTCGAACGCAGACAAGCTGAATCCGCAACGCGCGTAGCGCATGTCGTGCCCGCGCGTGCTCGGCGGGCATCGCCGCCGCGCCGCGATGAACGACGCCCCGCGGGCCGAAGGCCTCGCGGGGCGTTTTTGCTTGCGGCGTGACGAGCCGGCGCGCGCCGGCTCATGTGCCTGCTGCGCCGCTTACTGCGCGGTCGGGCTGCGGAAGAACCAGCGCAAGCCCGCGCCGCGCACGTGATGAACCTGGCGCCGATAGTCGACCGTGATGTCGCGCCGCGGCGCTTCCGCGACGAACGCGTCGATCAGCTCGCGCACGTCGTGATCGATGTAGTCGGCGCGGGTCGCGTCGATGATGACGACCGCCCGATCCGGGATTTGCGCGAGATAGTGCTTGATCTGGACCTTGCCGAGAAACGATACGTCCTTGCGGAACGACAGCAGATAGTGGTCGTCGTGCTGCGCGAGCGTCGCCGGGCTGCGCAGGTTCGCGCATGCGACCGCGAACACCGAGCACGCGAGGCCGAGCGCGATGCCGGCGAGGAGGTCGATCGCGAGCACGCCCGCGATCGTCGCCGCGAACGGCAGGAACGCGCCCGGACCCTGCTTCGCGACCGACGTGAAGAGCCCCGGCTTCGCGAGCTTGAAGCCCGTGTGGATCAGGATCGCCGCCAGGCTCGCGAGCGGGATCAGGTTCAGGAGCCCGGTGAGCGCGAACACGCTGACGACGAGCATCACGCCGTGCACGATCGCCGACATCCGGCTCTGCGCGCCCGCATTCACGTTGACCGAGCTGCGCACGATCACCGACGTGATCGGCAGGCCGCCGATCACGCCCGAAATGAGATTGCCGACGCCTTGCGCCTTCAGCTCGCGATTCGGCTGCGACGGCCGGCGCTTCGGGTCGATCTGCTCGACCGCTTCGAGGCTCAAGAGCGTTTCGAGGCTTGCGATGACGGCAATCGTGATCGCGATGCGCCACACGTCCGGGCTCAGCAGGTACGCGAAGTTCGGGCCGAGGTCGACGGTCTTCAGCGCGTCGCCGAGCGCGGCGAGCGACGCGAGTTCGGGCAGCGCGACCCGGTGCTCGGCGGACGGCGCGAAGTTCGGCGACACGAAGCCGAGCAGGACCGTGGCGCCGATGCCGAGAATCACGACGGCGAGCGGCGCGGGCACGACGCGCACGAACGCGAAGCGGCGCATCGCGCGCGTTTCCCAGACGGCGAGGAGCGCGAGCGACGCGAGCGCGATCGCGCCCGACGCGAACATCGCGTGACCCGGCGCATCGCCGTCGCCGGACAGGCCGAGCGCGAACGGCGCTTGCTTGACGATCAGCAGGATGCCGATCGCGGCGAGCATCCCTTTGATCACGGGCGACGGCACGTACGCGGCGAACCGGCCGGCCTTCAGCAGGCCGAAGCCGAACTGGATGACGCCCGACAGCAGCACGGCGAGCAGGAACGCCTGGAAGCTGCCGAGCTGCGCGATGCCGTCGACGACGATCACGACGAGGCCCGCCGCGGGGCCGCTGACGGACAGCGGCGAGCCGCTCAGCACGGCGACGACGAGGCCGCCGACGATGCCGGACACGAGGCCCGCGAACGGTTCGACGCCGGATGCGTTGGCGATTCCGAGGCAGAGCGGCAGCGCGACGAGGAACACGACGGTGCCGGCCACGAAATCGCGCGGAAACGTGGACAAGGAAGCGCGTAGAGTCTTCATAGTGAGCGGAGGAAAAACGGGTTGAGGCCGGGTGGCGGTGCCGCGGCGCCGGCCGGTCAGGCGGCCGCGGCTTCTGCGCGTTCGGCTCGCGGCGGCCGTTCGGGCGCCGCGTAGCCGGACGCCAGTTCCTTGAGGCGGCCGTCGGCGAGCGAGAAGATCCAGCCGTGCACGAGCGGGGCGGGATCGGCGCCGCGGATGATCGGCGAGCTGCGCAGCAGGCGGACCTGCTCGAGCACGTTGAGCTCGGCGAGCCGGTCGGCGGCCTCGTCGGGCGGCACGCCGTCGAGTTCCGCGCGATGGCGTGCGGCGAGCGCGCACAGCGGCGCGATACGGCGGTTCACGTGCGGCAGCTCGGGCGACGGAGGCAAGAGCGACGCGCGCACGCCGCCGCAGCCGTAGTGCCCGCAGACGATCACGTGATCGACCTTCAGCACCTTGACCGCGTACTCGAGCACGCTTGCGCAGTTGTCGTCGTCGGGCTGAAAGATGTTCGCGATGTTTCGGTGAACGAATAGTTCGCCTGGCGCACTCTGCGTGATGGCCTCCGCCGGCACGCGGCTGTCGGCGCAGCCGATCCACAGCACGCGCGGGTTCTGGCCGCGCGACAGCGCGTCGAAGAAGTCGGGCGAGCGCTCGGACGTCTCGCAGGCCCAGGCGATGTTGGCGACGAGCATGCTTTTCGGGCGATTCATTGAGGATTCCTTCCTATGCGTGCGATGGCGGCGACGCAAAGATGCATCGGCGCGGAACTGATTTCTTTCTAGATTGAAAGGTTGTTGCGAGTGATATTAGGGGTAACTCGTAATCGGAAGTTCAACTTGAAATATTTTGTTGCAATTTGTTTTCGGGGCTCGGACGATTGCACCAATCATGAATGTCGAGCTGCCGCAAAGGGTGCATGTCGCACCGAAATGGGCGTGAGATGCCCGTCCAGCGGGGCTGGAGGGGAGGGGTGGATGTTTTGTTCTTGATTTCGTCGACGCGGCGGAATGGATATTGGCGCGTCAGGAAAAATGACAAGAATTTTAAAAAGCTAATGAGAAAATGATAAAAAAGTCATTTGAGAATCCGTGCGCGCCAAATGACTTTCCGTAGACTTTCTGAAAGGATGCGCCGGTCGGGCGGCCGGCGGCGGGAGATCTCAGAACAGCGTGCGGCGATCAGGGTCGTGCAGCGGGTCGGGTGTCTTTTGCGTGAGCCGCAGGATGCCGTCGTCGTCGAAGTAGAAGCTGTAGAGCATGTACCAGACGTTGTCTTCGAGGTAGCGGTACGTCCACACTTCGCGCTTCATCAGCGGAAAGTACGACGTCTCGACAGGGCGGCCGAAGTTCACGAGCACGTCGGTCCTGGTCCACTTGCCGATCTCGGCGCGATAGAACTCGAGCGGCTGCAGCACCTGCCGCACGTTGACGATGCGGTCGTGGGCGTCGATGTCGGCGGCCGTCGTGACTTCGCCCATCGGCTGCGTCGGCCACATCAGGCGCTTGCCGCCGTTCGGCAGATCGTAGACTTCGCGCGGCGGCCCCATTCGGGCGACGATCGCCGACGAGTCATCGCCGGCGCGAAATTGCTGCCACGGTTGCGCGCAGCCGGCGAGAAGCGCCGCCGCGCAAGCGAACAGAACCGGGAGACGAGCGAACATGCGTTTCTCCATGAGGCGGGAATGGCGACGTTTTATCACGGCGGGCGTTCGCGTGCGCGTGCCGGCCCGGAAAAGTTTGCGCCGCGGCGCCCGCGGGGCGGGGTGCTCCGGTGCGGTTCGGCGGACCCGGCGCCCGGTGCGGGCCGTGCATCGCAATCGCGAGCGGGCGGGGCGGGAACGGCAGACCCGATCGAATCGGCTGGCCGGCCGGGCGACCGATATCCGCGCCAGCACCCGTCATGCGACGTGTCCGCCGATGCGACCGCGCGCCGCGCGGCTTGCCCGTCTGGCGTGCGCTCGCCTATGATCCTGCGCTCGACGAACGGACTGAGCAGGAAACCACGCGATGTCTTCCTACTGGATGCGTTTTGCCGCCGCCGCTTCGGCGGCGCTATCCCTGACGATGCTGCCGTCGCTCGCGGCGGCCGGCGCGGCGCTCACTGCGGCGGCCGAGCCGATCCGGATCGCGCTTGTCGAGGGGATGTCGGGGCCGTTCGCGAACGCGGGCGCGGCGGTCGAGCGCAATCTGCGCTTCGGCGTCGAGCGCGTCAATGCGCAAGGCGGCGTGCGGCTGCGCGACGGCGCCCATCCGCTCGAGCTCGTCGTGCTCGACAGCAGGGGCGGCGTCGAGGACGCGCTCGTCCAGTTGCGCGCGGCGACCGACAAGGGGATCGGTTTCATCGCGCAGGGCAACGGCTCGGCCGTCGCGGCGGCGCTCGTGGCCGCGCTCGACAAGCACAACGCGCGCGACCCTGGGCGCCGCGCGCTGTTCCTCAACTATTCGGCCGACGATCCCGCGCTGACGGGCCGGGACTGCAGCTTCTGGCACTTCCGCTTCGACGCGCACGCAGGCATGCGAATGGACGCGCTCGCCGACGTGCTCGCGCGCGACCGCGCGGTGGGGAAGGTCTACCTGCTCAATCAGGACTACAGCTTCGGGCACGACGTCAGCACGCTCGCGCGCGCCGCGCTGAAGGCGCGCCGGCCGGACATCGAGATCGTCGGCGACGAGTTCCATCCGATCGGGCGCGTGAAGGACTTCGCGCCGTATGTCGCGAAGATTCGCGCGAGCGGCGCGGACGCGGTCGTGACGGGCAACTGGGGCAACGATCTGACGCTGCTCGTGCGGGCGGCGCGCGAGCAGGGGCTCGCGACGAAGTTCTACACGTTCTACGGCAACAGTCTGGACGCGCCCGCCGCGCTCGGCGACGCGGGCGTGAAGCGCGTGCTCGCGGTCGCCGACTGGCATCCAAACGCGGGCGGCGCGCAGTCCGATGCGTTCTACCGGGCGTTCCGCGCGCGCTTTCCGGCGCCGCAGGACGATTATCCGGTGCGGCGGATGAGCGAGATGGTCGAGATGGTCGCGGCGGCGATGACGCGTGCGGGCTCGGCCGATCCGGTCGCGGTTGCGAAGGCGCTCGAAGGAATGCGATACGACGACGGATTCCATCCGGCGCAGATGCGCGCGGCCGATCACCAGTTGATCCAACCCCTTTACGTGATCGAGATGGATCGCGCCGGCGCGCCGGGCGTGCGTTTCGACAACGCGGGGTCGGGCTACGGGTTCCGGACGGTGCACGAGCTGCCTCCCGCGCGGGACGCGGCGCCCGCCGCATGCCGCATGAAACGCCCGTGAAGGCGGGGTTCGCCGGCCGTGCGACTTGTGCTACAATGCGCGCCGGTTGCAAATCACGGCACGGCCTTTCTTCCGTGTCCGCCTGTTCAGTCGAAAGGAAATCAAATGTCTGTTGCTGATATCAAGAAGTCGGAAGTTGTTGCTCAGTTCGCGCGCGGCGCCAACGATACGGGCTCGCCCGAAGTGCAGGTCGCACTGCTGACGGCGCGCATCACGGAACTGACGGGTCACTTCAAGACCCACGCGAAGGACCACCACAGCCGCCGCGGCCTGCTGCGCATGGTGAGCCGCCGTCGCAAGCTGCTCGACTACCTCAAGGGCAAGGATGCCGACCGCTACCGCGCGCTGATCGAGAAGCTGGGTCTGCGTAAGTAATCGGGGCGTTGCTCGCCTCCAGCAAGATGCCTGTGTCAGTCTGCTGATACAGGCATTTTGTTTTTTCGCGGCATGCACGATGCTTGCCGCCGGGCTGTCGAAGCCCACAACCGGCCAGGCGCACAAGGGTTGAGCTTTGTGTCATTCCAGCGCGCTGTTCGCGTCCCGCACGACGCCGGGCGGCGAGCAAGGCGCTGGAATGGCATAAAAAACACACCTCTTCCCATGTGGCCCGGTCGCGCCATCGCCGCGCCGGCCTCGTCCGCGCACGGCGTTCGATAACGAACGAAAAGGAGCGACCATGTCTCTGTTCAATAAAGTCGTGAAGGAATTCCAATGGGGCCAGCACAAGGTGCGCCTCGAAACCGGCGAAATCGCGCGCCAGGCTAGCGGCGCCGTCGTCGTCGACATCGAGGACACCGTCGTCCTCGCGACCGTCGTCGGCGCGAAGTCGGCGAAGCCGGGCCAGGATTTCTTCCCGCTCACCGTCGACTACATCGAGAAGACCTACTCGGCCGGCAAGATCCCGGGCGGCTTCTTCCGCCGCGAGGGCCGTCCGTCGGAGCACGAGACGCTGACCTCGCGCCTCATCGACCGGCCGCTGCGCCCGCTCTTCCCGGAGGGCTTCTACAACGAAGTGCAGGTCGTGATTCACGTTCTGTCGGTGAACCCGGAAATTCCGGCCGACATCCCGGCGCTCATCGGCGCATCGGCTGCGCTCGCCGTGTCCGGCCTGCCGTTCAACGGCCCGGTCGGCGCCGCGCGCGTCGCGTACGTGAACAATGAATACGTGCTGAACCCGACGCGCGCGCAGATCAAGGCGTCGCGCCTCGACCTCGTCGTCGCGGGAACGGAGCGTGCGGTGCTGATGGTCGAATCCGAAGCGGATCAGTTGCCGGAAGACGTGATGCTCGGCGCGGTCGTGTTCGGCCACGAGCAGATGCAGACCGCGATCGACGCGATCCATGAGCTCGTGCGCGAAGGCGGCAAGCCCGAGTGGGACTGGCAGCCGGCGCCGAAGGACGAGGCGCTGAACGCGCGCGTAACCGAGCTCGCGCAGCCGGAACTGCTCGCCGCCTACCAGATCCGCGACAAGCAGGCGCGCTCGACGAAGCTGAAGGAAGTGTACGCGGCGACGTCGGCGAAGCTGGAAGAAGACGCGCTGGCGGCCGGCACGGTCGCGGCCGACAAGGCAACCGTCGGCAACATCCTGTTCGACCTCGAGGCGAAGATCGTCCGCGGCCAGATCCTGGGCGGCGAGCCGCGCATCGACGGCCGCGACACGCGCACCGTGCGTCCGATCGAGATCCGCACGGGCGTGCTGCCGCGCACCCACGGTTCGGCGCTGTTCACGCGCGGCGAGACGCAGGCGCTGGTGGTCGCGACGCTTGGCACGAAGGGCGACGAGCAGATCATCGACGCGCTCGAAGGCGAGTACCGCGACCGCTTCATGCTCCACTACAACATGCCCCCGTTCGCGACCGGCGAAACGGGCCGCGTCGGCTCGCCGAAGCGCCGCGAAATCGGCCACGGCCGGCTCGCGAAGCGCGCGCTCGTCGCGTGCCTGCCGAGCGCCGACGAATTCGGCTACTCGATCCGCGTCGTGTCGGAAATCACCGAGTCGAACGGTTCGTCGTCGATGGCGTCGGTGTGCGGCGGCTGCCTCGCGCTGATGGATGCCGGCGTGCCGATGAAGGCGCACGTCGCGGGCATCGCGATGGGTCTGATCCTCGAAGGCAACAAGTTCGCGGTGCTGACCGACATCCTTGGCGACGAAGATCACCTCGGCGACATGGACTTCAAGGTGGCGGGCACGGCGGAAGGCGTGACCGCGCTGCAGATGGACATCAAGATCCAGGGCATCACGAAGGAAATCATGCAGGTCGCGCTCGCGCAGGCGAAGGAAGGCCGCATGCATATCCTCGGCAAGATGAAGGAAGCGGTCGCGGGTGCGAACACGCAACTGTCCGAATTCGCGCCGCGCATGATCACGATCAAGATCAACCCGGAAAAGATCCGCGACGTGATCGGCAAGGGCGGTTCGGTGATTCGCGCGCTGACGGAAGAAACCGGCACGACGATCGACATTTCGGACGACGGCGTCGTGACGATCGCGAGCACGAACAGCGAAGGCATGGCCGAGGCGAAGAAGCGCATCGAGAACATCACGGCCGAGATCGAAGTCGGTCAGGTGTACGAAGGCACGGTGCTGAAGCTCCTCGATTTCGGCGCGATCGTGAACCTGCTGCCGGGCAAGGACGGTCTGCTGCACATCTCCGAGATCGTCAACGAGCGCGTGAAGGACATCAACGACTACCTGAAGGAAGGCCAGCAGGTGAAGGTCAAGGTGATCCAGACGGACGAGAAGGGGCGCGTGCGCCTGTCGGCGAAGGCGCTGCTGAACGAAGCTGCCGCCCAGACGGACACGCCGCCGCAGCAGTAAGCGGCAGGGCGACGGCCGGCAGCGCGAACGCGCGCCGGCCGTTTTTCACAGGATGGACCGGTTTGCGGGGTGCGGCATCGCACGCGCAAACCCGTCACGATCTTGGAGCGACGTGCATGAAAGCGATCGAAATCACCGAATTCGGCGCGCCGGACGTGCTGAAGCTGACGGAGCGGCCGCAGCCGGAGCCGAAGCGCGGCGAGGTGCTGATCAAGGTGGCGGCGTCCGGCGTCAACCGCCCGGACGTGTTCCAGCGAAAGGGCGCTTATGCGCCGCCTCCCGGCGCATCGGATCTGCCGGGTCTCGAGGTGGCGGGCGCGATCGTCGGCGGCGATCTGTCCGATCCCGCGGCGAACCCGTTCGGCCTGAAGCTCGGCGACCGCGTCTGCGCGCTGCTCGCGGGCGGCGGCTATGCGCAATACGTCGCGGCGCCGCTCGCGCAGTGTCTGCCGGCGCCGAAGGGGTTGACCGACATCGAGGCCGCTTCGCTGCCCGAGACGTTCTTCACCGTCTGGAGCAACGTGTTCGATCGCGCGCAACTGGGCGCGGGCGAGGGCGGCGCGCAGGAAACGCTCCTCGTGCAGGGCGGCTCGAGCGGCATCGGCGTGGCGGCGATCCAGATCGCGCATGCGCTCGGCTTTCGCGTGTTCGCGACTGCGGGCACGGACGACAAGTGCCGCGCCTGCGAAACGCTTGGCGCGGAGCGCGCGATCAACTACAAGACTGAGGATTTCGTCGAGGTCGTGAAGTCGCTCACGCACGATCGCGGCGTCGACGTGATTCTCGACATGGTCGCGGGCGCGTACGTGCCGCGCGAACTGACGGCGCTCGCGGACGGCGGGCGGCTCGTCGTGATCGCACTCCTCGGCGGCGCGAAGTCGGAAATCAACGTGGCCGAGATCCTGCGGCGGCGCCTCACGATCACGGGCTCGACGCTTCGGCCGCGCCCCGTCGAATTCAAGGCGCGCATCGCCGCGCAACTGAAGGCGCGCGTGTGGCCGCTCATCGAGGACGGGCGCGTGAAGCCCGTCGTCTATCGCGCGCTGCCGGCCGCGCAGGCCGCTGACGCGCATGCGCTGATGGAAAGCAGCGAGCACGTCGGCAAGATCGTGCTCGATTGGGGTGCGAACGCTTGACATCGGTCGTTTGACCGGTTCTCTAGCGTCGCAGTAAAATCGCGGGTTCGCTTCGCCAGATGAACACGACGCCCGGCTTCGGCGCGTCCACGACGAGACATACGATGTCGAAACAAAGAATCAAGCGGGTGATCGGCAACTGGAAGATGCACGGTCGCCTGAGCGGCAACCAGGCATTGCTGAACGAAGTCGCGCAGGGCGCGCGAGCGGTGCGCGAGCACGTCGGCATCGGCGTGTGCGTGCCGTTCCCGTATCTCGCGCAGGCGCAGGCTCAGCTTCACGGCGGGCGTGTCGCGTGGGGCTCGCAGGACGTGTCCGCGCACGAGCAGGGCGCTTATACCGGCGAAGTCGCGGCCGGCATGGTCGCGGAGTTCGGCGCGGCCTATGCGATCGTCGGGCACTCGGAGCGCCGCGCGTATCACGGCGAATCGAACGAGACGGTCGCGGCGAAGACGCAGCGCGCGCTCGCCGCGGGGCTGACGCCCGTCGTGTGCGTCGGCGAGACGCTCGCCGAGCGCGAAGCGGGCGCGACCGAGCAGGTCGTCGGCACGCAGCTCGACGCGGTGCTCGCGGTGCTGTCGTCGGACGAGGCGGCGCGCGTCGTCATCGCGTACGAGCCCGTGTGGGCGATCGGCACGGGCAGGAGCGCGACGGCCGAGCAGGCGCAGCAGGTACATGCGTTCCTGCGCGGACGGCTCGCGGCGAAGGGCGCGGAGCACGTGTCGCTGTTGTATGGCGGCAGCGTGAAGGCCGACAATGCGGCCGAACTGTTCGGCCAGCCGGACATCGACGGCGGCCTGATCGGCGGTGCGTCGTTGAAGAGCGGGGATTTCCTGGCGATCTGCCGGGCAGCGCAGTAAGCGTTCGCGGGCCGCGCGCGAAGAACGAAGAATATCGGGGTGGCCGGCAGATGCGCCGGTTGCCTGAAACCAAACAGGTGAATGTATGCCGTATCTGAAAGTCTTGATCATTGTGGTTCAATTATTGTCCGCGCTCGGCGTGATCGGCCTCGTGCTGCTGCAGCATGGCAAGGGCGCCGACATGGGCGCGGCGTTCGGCAGCGGCGCCTCGGGCAGCCTCTTCGGCGCGACCGGCTCCGCGAACTTTCTGTCGCGTACGACGGCGGTTCTGGCGACGATCTTCTTCATCGCAACGCTCGCGCTGACCTACCTCGGCTCGTACAAGTCGGCGCCGTCGGTCGGCGTGCTCGGCGCAGCGCCCGCGCCCGCCGCGTCGGCGCCCGCCGCATCGCAGGCGCCTGCCGCATCCGCGCCGGCTGCCGTGTCGGCTGCGTCTGCGCCGGGTCAGGACGTGCCGAAATAAATTTAAAAAAAACGCGTTTGTGCGTTGAACAATTCAGGGAACCGGGTTAGAATTTTGTTCTTGAAGCGATTCGCGGGATACGAAGTTTCCTCCCGGGTTGCATGCAGTGCCGACGTGGTGAAATTGGTAGACACGCTATCTTGAGGGGGTAGTGGCGAAAGCTGTGCGAGTTCGAGTCTCGCCGTCGGCACCAAAGTTACTTAATGCCAGCCGCTTCGTGTGGCTGGCATTTTTCATTTCTGGGCTACCCTTGCGCTCAGCTTGGGTTCTCCGGTAGTCCGAAATGATCCTTTCCCCGGAACGGTGTTATTCTCCGGAACGCTCGGAACCAACCAATAGAGGATAGCCTTGAACCTCGCAGCCTATTACCCCGTCTTGTTGTTCCTCCTGGTGGGCACTGGTTTAGGTATAGCGCTGGTCAGCATCGGCAAGATCCTCGGTCCCAACAAGCCCGACAGCGAGAAGAACGCGCCCTACGAGTGCGGCTTCGAGGCGTTCGAGGACGCGCGCATGAAGTTCGATGTGCGCTACTACCTCGTTGCGATTCTGTTCATCATCTTCGATCTCGAAACCGCATTCCTGTTTCCGTGGGGCGTCGCCCTGCGCGAAATCGGCTGGCCCGGTTTCGTCGCAATGATGATTTTCCTGCTCGAATTCCTGCTCGGCTTTGCCTATATCTGGAAGAAGGGCGGCCTCGACTGGGAGTGACGGGCTAATCGCCGGTTTGCATGGGCGGCCACGCGTCGCCGCCTGTCTGGAGTGGAAAGCAAATGAGTATCGAAGGGGTCTTGAAGGAAGGGTTTGTCACCACCACGGCTGACAAGCTGATCAACTGGACGCGTACCGGCTCGCTATGGCCGATGACGTTCGGGCTCGCGTGCTGCGCAGTGGAAATGATGCATGCGGGCGCCGCCCGCTACGACCTCGACCGGTTCGGTGTCGTGTTCCGTCCGAGCCCGCGCCAGTCCGACGTGATGATCGTCGCGGGTACGCTCTGCAACAAGATGGCGCCCGCGCTGCGCCGCGTCTACGACCAGATGGCCGAGCCGCGCTGGGTGATCTCGATGGGGTCCTGCGCGAACGGCGGCGGCTACTACCACTACTCGTACTCGGTGGTTCGCGGCTGCGACCGGATCGTGCCCGTCGACGTCTACGTTCCCGGCTGCCCGCCGACTGCAGAGGCGCTCGTCTACGGCGTGATCCAGTTGCAGGCGAAGATCCGCCGCACGAGCACCATCGCCCGTCAATAAAGCATCGAGCACCCCACAACATGGCAAGCAAAATCGAGACCCTCAAGGCGAACCTCGAAGCCGCGCTCGGCGCGCGCGCGGTGAGCCTCGTCGAAGCGGTTGGCGAGCTCACGCTCGTCGTGAAGGCGAGTGATTACCTCGAAGTCGCGAAGCAACTGCGCGACGATCGCTCGCTCGGCTTCGAGCAGTTGATCGACCTCTGCGGCATCGACTATCAAACCTACGGCGACGGCGCCTACGACGGCCCGCGCTTTGCCGCCGTCCTGCACCTGCTGTCGGTCGCGAACAACTGGCGCCTGCGCGTGCGCGTGTTCGCGCCGGATGACGATCTGCCGATCGTGCCGTCGGTCGTCGACATCTGGAGCTCGGCGAACTGGTATGAGCGCGAAGCGTTCGACCTCTACGGCATCGTGTTCGAAGGCCACCCCGACCTGCGCCGCATCCTCACCGACTACGGCTTCATCGGTCACCCGTTCCGCAAGGATTTCCCGGTTTCCGGCTACGTCGAAATGCGTTACGACCCGGAAGAGAAGCGCGTCGTGTACCAGCCGGTGACGATCGAGCCGCGCGAAATCACGCCGCGCGTGATCCGCGAGGATCGCTATGGCGGTCTGAAACATTAAGGGGGCGTCATGGCTGAAATCAAGAACTACACGCTCAACTTCGGTCCGCAGCACCCCGCCGCGCACGGCGTGCTGCGCCTCGTGCTCGAGCTCGACGGCGAAGTGATCCAGCGCGCCGATCCGCACATCGGCCTCTTGCACCGCGCGACCGAGAAGCTCGCCGAGAACAAGACGTTCATCCAGTCCGTGCCGTACATGGACCGTCTCGACTACGTGTCGATGATGGTGAACGAGCACGGCTACGTGCTCGCGATCGAGAAACTGCTCGGCATCGACGTTCCGGAGCGCGCGCAGTACATCCGCGTGCTGTTCGACGAAATCACGCGCGTGCTGAACCATCTGATGTGGATCGGCGCGCACGCGCTCGACGTCGGCGCGATGGCGGTGTTCCTTTATGCGTTCCGCGAGCGCGAAGACCTGATGGACGTGTACGAGGCGGTGTCCGGCGCGCGCATGCACGCGGCGTATTACCGTCCGGGCGGCGTCTATCGCGATCTGCCGGAAGCGATGCCGCAATACAAGGCGTCGAAGATCCGCAATGAGCGTGCGCTCGCGAAGATGAACGAGGCGCGCTCGGGCTCGGTGCTCGATTTCATCGACGATTTCTTCACGCGCTTCCCGAAGTGCGTCGACGAATACGAAACGCTGCTGACCGACAACCGGATCTGGAAGCAGCGTCTCGTCGGCATCGGCGTCGTGTCGCCGGAGCGCGCGCTGCAACTCGGCCTGACGGGCCCGATGATCCGCGGCTCCGGTATCGCGTGGGATCTGCGCAAGAAGCAGCCGTACGAAGTGTACGACCGCCTCGACTTCGACATCCCCGTCGGCGTGAACGGCGATTGCTACGACCGCTATCTGGTGCGCGTCGAGGAGATGCGCCAGTCGACGCGTATCGCGAAACAGTGTATTGAGTGGCTTCGCAAGAATCCCGGCCCCGTGATCACCGACAATCACAAGGTTGCGCCGCCGTCGCGTGTCGGCATGAAGACGAACATGGAGGATCTGATCCACCATTTCAAGCTCTTCACGGAAGGTTTTCACGTGCCCGAGGGCGAAACGTACGCCGCCGTCGAGCATCCGAAGGGCGAGTTCGGCATCTATCTGGTGTCGGACGGCGCGAACAAGCCGTACCGGCTCAAGATTCGCGCGCCGGGCTACGCCCATTTGTCCGCGCTCGACGAAATGGCGCGCGGGCACATGATCGCCGACGCCGTCACGATCATCGGGACGCAGGACATCGTGTTCGGCGAAATCGACCGCTGACGGTCGCGCCGCTCGCGGCCCGGCCGGGTGGCGAGCGGCGAGTCACACGCGGCGCGCATTCGAGCGCGCCGTCGCAACAAGCTGTCAACAGTGAGCGCCAGGTCTGCCGCATCGGTCATGCGGCAGGTTGTTCGTGCGGTAGGAATTGAAAGAGTCGTGTCTGAAAATGATCTCAGCTGAAGGCCTGAAAGAAATCGATCGAGCGATCGCGAAGTATCCCGCCGATCAGAAACAGTCCGCTGTGATGTCGGCGCTGGCCGTCGCTCAGGAAGAGCATGGCTGGCTGTCGCCCGAACTGATGCAGTTCGTCGCGGACTATCTCGGCATGCCGGCCATCGCGGTCCAGGAAGTCGCGACGTTCTACACGATGTACGAGCTCGCGCCCGTCGGCAAGCACAAGATCACGCTCTGCACGAACCTGCCGTGCCAGCTCGGGCCGCACGGCGGCGCCGAGGCGACGGCCGCCTATCTGAAGCAGAAGCTCGGCATCGATTTCGGCGAAACCACGCCGGACGGCAAGTTCACGCTGAAGGAAGGCGAGTGCTTCGGCGCGTGCGGCGATGCGCCGGTGCTGCTGCTCAACAACCATAAAATGTGCAGCCTCATGAGCCGCGAGAAGATCGACCAGCTGCTTGAGGAGCTCTCGAAATGACGTCCCTCCACGATCGTCACATCAAACCGCTGATCCTCGCCGGCCTCACCGGCGAGAACTGGCATCTCGAAGATTACGTCGCGCGCGGCGGCTACAAGCAGTTGCGCCGCATCCTCGAAGAAAAGATTCCGCCCGAGCAGGTGATCGCCGACGTGAAGGCGTCGGGCTTGCGCGGCCGCGGCGGCGCGGGCTTTCCGACCGGCCTGAAGTGGAGCTTCATGCCGCGCCAGTTTCCGGGGCAGAAGTACCTCGTCTGCAATTCGGACGAGGGCGAGCCGGGCACGTTCAAGGATCGCGACATCCTGCGCTGGAACCCGCATGCGCTGATCGAAGGCATGGCGATCGGCGCGTACGCGATGGGCATCACCGTCGGCTACAACTACATTCATGGCGAGATCTTCGAAGTGTATCGCCGCTTCGAGGCGGCGCTCGACGAAGCGCGCCGCGCGGGCTTCCTCGGCGACAAGATCATGGGCTCGGACTTCTCGTTCCAGCTCCATGCGCACCACGGTTACGGCGCGTACATCTGCGGCGAGG
This sequence comes from Burkholderia sp. MSMB1589WGS, assembly GCF_001636105.1. Taxonomy (NCBI): domain Bacteria; kingdom Pseudomonadati; phylum Pseudomonadota; class Betaproteobacteria; order Burkholderiales; family Burkholderiaceae; genus Burkholderia; species Burkholderia sp. MSMB1589WGS. The sequence continues at coordinate 190,151 of NZ_LNJT01000006.1, read as the reverse complement.
AAACGGCGCTGCTCGAATCGCTCGAGGGCAAGAAGGGCCAGCCGCGCTTCAAGCCGCCGTTCCCGGCGAGCTTCGGCGTGTACGGCAAGCCGACCACGATCAACAACACCGAGACGTTCGCCGCGGTGCCGTTCCTGCTGGCCGTCGGCCCGCAGAACTACCTCGAGATGGGCAAGCCGAACAACGGCGGCACGAAGATCTTCTCGGTGTCGGGCGACGTCGAGCGCCCGGGCAACTACGAGATTCCGCTCGGCACGCCGTTCGCGACGCTGATGGAGCTCGCGGGCGGGGTGCGCGGCGGCAAGAAGATCAAGGCCGTGATTCCGGGCGGCTCGTCGGCGCCGGTGATCCCGGGCGACATCATGATGCAGACCGACATGGACTACGATTCGATCGCGAAGGCGGGCTCGATGCTCGGCTCCGGTGCGGTGATCGTGATGGACGAGACGCGCTGCATGGTGCGTTCGCTCCTGCGCCTGTCGTACTTCTATTACGAGGAGTCGTGCGGCCAGTGCACGCCGTGCCGCGAAGGCACGGGCTGGCTGTATCGCGTCGTGAACCGCATCGAGCACGGCGAGGGCCGCCAGGAAGACCTGGACCTGCTGAACTCGGTTGCGGAGAACATCATGGGCCGCACGATCTGCGCGCTCGGCGACGCGGCGGCGATGCCGGTGCGCGGGATGCTCAAGCACTACTGGGACGAATTCGCGTACCACGTCGAGCACAAGCACTGCATGGTCGGCGGCCACGCGCATGCGGCCGCGGCCTGACGGCGCAACCCGATTGCAGAATTCGAGCGCCCGGTCGAGCGGACGCGGGCGAGCGGTAATAGGTTAAGGACCATTCACCATCATGGTTGAACTTGAAATAGACGGCAAGAAGGTCGAGGTGCCCGAAGGCAGCATGGTGATCCAGGCTGCGCACAAGGCGGATACGTACATCCCTCACTTCTGCTATCACAAGAAGCTGTCGGTTGCGGCCAACTGCCGGATGTGTCTCGTCGAAGTCGAGAAGATGCCGAAGGCCGTGCCCGCGTGCGCGACGCCCGTGTCGGCCGGCATGATCGTCCACACCAACTCTGACAAGGCCGTGAAGGCGCAGCAGTCGGTGATGGAGTTCCTGCTCATCAACCATCCGCTCGACTGCCCGATCTGCGATCAGGGCGGCGAATGCCAGTTGCAGGATCTCGCGGTCGGCTACGGCAAGTCGGCGTCGCGCTATGCGGAAGAGAAGCGCGTCGTGTTCCACAAGGAAGTCGGCCCGCTCATCTCGATGGAAGAGATGTCGCGCTGCATCCACTGCACGCGCTGCGTGCGCTTCGGCCAGGAAATCGCCGGCGTGATGGAGTTCGGCATGCTGGGCCGCGGCGAGCATTCGGAAATCACGACGTTCGTCGGCAAGACGGTCGACTCCGAGCTGTCGGGCAACATGATCGACCTGTGCCCGGTCGGCGCGCTGACGAGCAAGCCGTTCCGCTACAGCGCCCGCACGTGGGAGCTGTCGCGCCGCAAGTCGGTGAGCCCGCACGATTCCGTCGGCGCGAACCTCGTCGTGCAAGTGAAGAACAACCGCGTGATGCGCGTGCTGCCGTTCGAGAACGAAGCCGTCAACGAGTGCTGGATCTCGGATAAGGACCGCTTCTCGTATGAAGGCCTGAACAGCGAAGAGCGCCTGACGAAGCCGATGATCAAGCAGGGCGGCGAGTGGCGCGAAGTCGACTGGCAGACGGCGCTCGAATACGTCGCGCGCGGCCTGAAGGGCATCGGCGACGAGCACGGCCCGGCTGCGATCGCCGCGCTCGCGAGCGCGCACAGCACGGTCGAGGAACTGTTCCTGCTCAAGCAGCTCGCCCACGAACTGAAGACGCCGAACGTCGACTTCCGTCTGCGCCAGGCCGATTTCTCCGCCGCCGCGCAAGGCGCGCCGTGGCTCGGCATGCCGATCGCCGATTTGTCGGCCGTCGACGCGTCGCTCGTCGTCGGCTCGTTCCTGCGCCGCGATCATCCGCTCTTCGCGGCGCGCCTGCGCCAGGCGGCGAAGGGCGGCGCGAAGCTGCACTTCCTGCACGCGACGGGCGACGACGCGCTGATCCCGAGCGCGCAGCGCATCGTCGCCGCGCCGTCGGCATGGCTCGACGCGCTCGCGGGCATCGCGGCCGCCGTCGCGCAGGCGCGCGGCGTGGCGCTGCCGGATGCGCTGGCGGGCGTGGAAGCGTCGGACGCCGCACGGGCGGTTGCGCAATCGCTCGCGAACGGCGAGCGCCGCGCCGTGCTGCTCGGCAACGGCGTCGTCCAGCATCCGCAATTCGCGCAGATCCACGCGATCGCGCAGTGGATCGCCGACAACACGGGCGCGACGCTCGGCTTCCTGACGGAAGCGGCGAACACGGTGGGCGCGCACCTCGTCGGCGCGCTGCCGGGCGCGAACGGCCTCAATGCACGCGACGCGTTCGCGCAGCCGCGCAAGGGCTACGTGCTCCTGAACGTCGAGCCCGAATTCGACACCGCCGATCCGGCGCAGGCGCTCGCTGCGCTGAAGCAGGCGGAGACGGTCGTCGTGCTGTCGCCGTTCAAGTACGGCCTCGACTACGCGGACGTGCTGCTGCCGATCGCGCCGTTCACCGAGACGGCCGGCACGTACGTGAACGCGGAAGGCCGCGCCCAGTCGTTCAACGGCGTCGTGCGTCCGCTCGGCGACACGCGTCCCGCATGGAAGGTGCTGCGCGTGCTCGGCAGTCTGCTCGGCCTGCCGAACTTCGAGTACGAGACGTCGGAAGAAGTGCGTCTCGCCGCGCTCGGCGACGGCGAAATCGCGCCGCGTCTGTCGAACAAGACGGCGGCGGCGCCCGCGCGCGCAGCCGCGCGGGCCGCGAACGGCGCGCTCGAGCGTCTCGCCGACGTGCCGATCTATCATGCCGACGCGCTGTCGCGCCGCGCGGGCGCGCTGCACCTGACGGCCGCGTCGAAGGCGGCGCACAAGGCGGGCCTGCCCGCCGCGCTGTTCGACAAGCTCGGCCTGAAGAACGGCGACGCGGTGCGCGTGCGCCAGGGCGATCGCACGGTGCAGTTGCCGGCCGTGCGCGAGGAGAATCTTGCGGAAGCCGTCGTTCGCGTGTCGGCAGCCACGCCTGCCGGCGCAGCGCTCGGCAGCCTGTCCGGTGAACTGGTGGTGGAGAAGGCGTAAATGAGCTTGTTCGATACGATCAACTCGGGCGGAGCCCAGCTTCTCGGCTTCGCGTGGCCGACGGTGTGGGCGCTCGTGCGCATCCTCGTCGTCGCCGTCGTGATTCTGCTGTGCGTCGCGTACCTGATTCTGTGGGAGCGCAAGCTGATCGGCTGGATGCATGTGCGTCTCGGTCCGAACCGCGTCGGCCCCGCGGGTCTTCTGCAGCCGATCGCCGACGTGCTGAAGCTGCTGCTCAAGGAAGTGATTCATCCGACGGCGGCAAACCGCTGGCTGTATCTGATCGCGCCCGTGATGACGGTCGTGCCGGCGTTCGCGGTGTGGGCGGTGATCCCGTTCCAGGCGGGCGCCGTGCTCGCGAACATCAACGCCGGCCTGCTGTACGCGATGGCGATCTCGTCGGTCGGCGTCTACGCGGTGATTCTCGCCGGCTGGGCGTCGAACTCGAAGTACGCGTTCCTCGGCGCGATGCGCGCGGCCGCGCAGATGGTGTCGTACGAAATCTCGATGGGCTTCGCGCTCGTGCTCGTGCTGATGACGGCGGGCAGCCTGAACCTGTCGGAGATCGTCGGCTCGCAGCAGCATGGCTTCTTCGCGGGCCACGGCGTCAATTTCCTGTCGTGGAACTGGCTGCCGCTGCTGCCCGTCTTCGTCATCTACTTCATCTCGGGCATCGCCGAAACGAACCGCCACCCGTTCGACGTGGTGGAAGGGGAGTCGGAGATCGTCGCGGGTCACATGATCGACTACTCGGGGATGGCGTTCGCGCTGTTCTTCCTCGCCGAGTACATCAACATGATCGTGATCTCGGCGCTCGCGGCGACGCTGTTCCTCGGCGGCTGGGACGCGCCGTTCGAATTCCTGTCGTTCATTCCGGGCATCTTCTGGCTGGTGCTGAAAGTCTTCGCGCTGCTGTCGGTGTTCATTTGGGCCCGTGCGACGTTCCCGCGTTACCGCTACGACCAGATCATGCGCCTCGGCTGGAAGGTGTTCCTGCCCGTCTGCGTGATCTGGGTGATCGTGGTCGGTTTCTGGATGATGTCGCCGCTGAATATCTGGAAATAAAGGGCGGACGAAATCATGACGGCAATCCAACACTTCTTTAAGACCTTCTTCCTGACCGAGCTGCTCAAGGGGCTCGCGCTGACCGGACGCTACACGTTCAAGCGCAAGTTCACCGTGCAGTTCCCCGAGGAAAAGACGCCGATCTCGCCGCGCTTTCGCGGGCTGCACGCGCTGCGCCGCTACGAGAACGGCGAAGAGCGGTGCATCGCGTGCAAGCTGTGCGAAGCGGTGTGCCCGGCGATGGCGATCACGATCGAGTCGCAGACGCGCGAGGACAACACCCGTCGCACGACGCGCTACGACATCGACCTGACGAAGTGCATCTTCTGCGGTTTCTGCGAAGAGAGCTGCCCGGTCGATTCGATCGTCGAGACGCAGATCCTCGAATATCACGGCGAGAAGCGCGGCGACCTGTACTTCACGAAGGACATGCTGCTCGCGGTGGGCGATCGCTACGAGAAGGAGATCGCGGCCGCGAAGGCCGCCGATGCTCGGTATCGATAACCCGATGCGCCGGCCCGCTCGCCGGGCCGGCGAGTCGCGGCAGCGCCGCGGCACGCCCGGCGGTGCCAGCCAACCGCGCCTGACAATGGCCTAATGATGAACCGGTAATCATGGACTTCACGACCGTACTCTTCTACATCTTCTCGCTGCTCCTCGTGGTGTCGGGGCTGAAGGTGATCACATCGCGCAACCCGGTGGCGTCTGCGCTCTTCCTCGTGCTCGCGTTCTTCAACGCGGCCGCGATCTGGATGCTGCTCGAGGCCGAGTTCCTCGCGATCCTGCTGGTGCTCGTCTACGTGGGCGCGGTGATGGTGCTGTTCCTCTTCGTCGTGATGATGCTCGACATCAACATCGACGTGCTGCGCCGCGACTTCAGGCGCTTCGTGCCGATGGCCACCGTGGTCGGCGCGATCATCGTCGTCGAGACCGCGCTGATCCTGTGGCGCGGCTACGGCGCGACGGGCTCGCCCGTGCACGACATGGCCGCGGGCGCGGCGGCCGGCATGCCGAACACGAAGCTGATCGGCAAGGTCATCTACACCGATTACATCTTCGCGTTCGAGATCGCGGGCCTCGTGCTGCTCGTTGCGATCATCGCCGCGGTTGCGCTGACCGCGCAGAAGGGCAAGGACAGCAAGCGCCAGCGCGTGTCCGAGCAGGTGAAGGTGCGCCGCGAGGATCGCGTGCGTCTCGTGAAGATGCAAGCCGACAAGCCGCAGCCGGAAACCGCCGCGAGCGACGCCGCGTCGGGCTCGAACAACGGCTAAGCGAGAGGAGAAGAATCTATGTTGACCTTGGCTCATTACCTCGTGCTCGGCGCGATCCTGTTTGCGATCGCGATCGTCGGGATTTTCCTGAACCGCCGGAACATCATCATCATCCTGATGGCGATCGAACTGATGCTGCTCGCGGTGAATACCAATTTCGTCGCGTTCTCGCATTACCTGGGCGACGTCCACGGCCAGATCTTCGTGTTCTTCGTGTTGACGGTCGCGGCGGCGGAAGCCGCAATCGGCCTCGCGATTCTGGTGACTCTGTTCCGTAAGCTCGACACGATCAATGTCGAGGATCTCGATCAGCTCAAAGGTTAATTTCAGGCAACGCTGTTATGTCAACGACACTCAATGAAAACCTGCTGCTGGCGATTGCGCTCGCTCCGCTGGCGGGCTCGCTGATCGCGGGGCTGTTCGGCAACGCGGTGGGGCGCAAGGGCGCGCATCGCGTGACGATTCTCGGCGTCGCGGTCTCGTTCGTTCTTTCCGCGCTGGTGTTCTTCCAGGTGCTGGACGGCGCGAGCTACAACGCGACCGTCTACGAATGGATGAACGTCGGCTCGCTGAAGCTCGAGGTGGGCTTCCTCGTCGACACGCTGACCGCGATGATGATGGTCGTCGTCACGTTCGTGTCGCTGATGGTGCACATCTACACGATCGGCTACATGTCGGAAGAGGACGGCTACCAGCGCTTCTTCTCGTACATCTCGCTGTTCACGTTCTCGATGCTGATGCTCGTGATGAGCAACAACTTCCTGCAGTTGTTTTTCGGCTGGGAAGCGGTGGGTCTCGTGTCGTACCTGCTGATCGGCTTCTACTTCACGCGTGAGAGCGCGATCTACGCGAACATGAAGGCGTTCCTCGTGAACCGCGTCGGCGACTTCGGGTTCCTGCTCGGCATCGGCCTCATCCTCGCGTACGCCGGCTCGATGAACTACGGCGAAGTGTTCGCGAAGCGCGCGGAGCTCGCGTCGCTGAATTTCCCAGGCACCCAGTGGGGCCTGCTGACCGCCGCGTGCATCTGTCTGTTCATCGGCGCGATGGGCAAGTCCGCGCAATTCCCGCTGCACGTGTGGCTGCCCGACTCGATGGAAGGCCCGACGCCGATCTCCGCGCTGATTCACGCGGCGACGATGGTGACGGCCGGCATCTTCATGGTCACGCGCATGTCGCCGCTGTTCGAGCTGTCTGACGCCGCGCTGTCGTTCATCACGGTGATCGGCGCAATCACGGCGCTCTTCATGGGCTTCCTCGGCATCGTCCAGAACGACATCAAGCGCGTCGTCGCGTATTCGACGCTGTCGCAGCTCGGCTACATGACGGTCGCGCTCGGCGTGTCCGCGTACCCGGTCGCCGTGTTCCATCTGATGACGCACGCGTTCTTCAAGGCGCTGCTGTTCCTCGGCGCGGGCTCGGTGATCATCGGCATGCACCACGATCAGGACATGCGCAACATGGGCGGCCTGCGCAAGTACATGCCGATCACGTGGATCACGTCGCTCGTCGGCTCGCTCGCGCTGATCGGCACGCCGTTCTTTTCGGGCTTCTACTCGAAGGACTCGATCATCGACGCGGTGAAGCTGTCGCACCTGCCGGGCTCGGGCTTCGCGTACTTCGCGGTCGTCGCGAGCGTGTTCGTCACCGCGCTGTACTCGTTCCGGATGTACTTCCTCGTCTTCCACGGCGAAGAGCGCTTCCGTCATCCGAAGGAATTCGGCAACAACCACGGCGCCGAATCGGCCGCGCATCACGGCCATGACGACGACCACGGTCACGGCCACGCGCACGAGCCGCACGAAACGCCGTGGGTCGTCTGGGTGCCGCTCGTGCTGCTCGCGATTCCGTCGGTCATCATCGGCGCGATCGCGATCGGCCCGATGCTGTACGGCGATTTCTTCCAGCACGGCGTCGCGTTCGACAAGGTGATCTTCATCGGCCAGAACCACCCGGCGCTCGCCGAGATGGCGGAGGAGTTCCACGGCTGGGCGGCGCTCGGCCTGCACTCGATCTCGTCGCTGCCGCTCTGGCTCGCGCTCGCGGGCGTCGTCGTCGCGTGGTTCCTGTACCTGAAGCGCCCGGGTCTGCCGGCAGCGATCCGTCGCGCGTTCGGCCCGATCTACACGCTGCTCGACAACAAGTACTACATGGACAAGATCAACGAGGTCGTGTTCGCGAAGGGTTCGATCGCGATCGGCCGCGGTCTGTGGAAGGAAGGCGACGTCGTGGTGATCGACGGCCTCGTCAACGGCAGCGCGCGCTTCATCGGCTGGTTCGCCGGCGTGATCCGCTTCCTCCAATCCGGTTACATCTATCACTACGCGTTCGCCATGATCATCGGCATGCTGGGGCTCCTGACCCTGTTTGTAACGCTCGGCGGCAAATAAGGCGGGGACGACTAATGCACTCTTTTCCGATTCTCAGTACCGCGATCTGGTTGCCGATCGTATTCGGCCTCGTCGTGCTCGCGGTCGGTTCCGATAAAAATCCGGGCGCGGCGCGCTGGATCGCGCTGATCGGCTCGCTCGCGAGCCTGGCCGTCACGATTCCGCTGATCACGGGCTTCGACTCGAGCACCGCCGCGCTGCAGTTCGTCGAGCAATCGACATGGATCGAACGTTTCAACATCACGTATCACCTCGGCGTCGACGGCATCTCGATGTGGTTCGTCGTGCTGACCGCGCTCATCACGGTGATCGTCGTGATCGCCGGCTGGGAGGTGATCACCGAGCACGTGTCGCAGTATCTCGCCGCGTTCCTGATCCTGTCGGGGATCATGGTCGGCGTGTTCTCGGCGGCTGACGGCCTCTTGTTCTACGTGTTCTTCGAGGCGACGCTGATCCCGATGTACATCATCATCGGCGTGTGGGGCGGCCCGAACCGTGTGTACGCGGCGTTCAAGTTCTTCCTGTACACGCTCGCCGGCTCGCTGCTGATGCTGGTCGCGCTGATCTACCTGTACACGCAGACGCATTCGTTCGATCTCGCGACGTGGCAGAACGCGAAGATCGCGATGACGCCGCAGGTGCTGCTCTTCATCGCGTTCTTCCTCGCGTTCGCGGTGAAGGTGCCGATGTGGCCGGTGCACACCTGGCTGCCGGATGCGCACGTCGAGGCGCCGACGGGCGGCTCGGTCGTGCTGGCCGCGATCATGCTGAAGCTCGGCGCGTACGGCTTCCTGCGCTTCTCGCTGCCGATCACGCCGGACGCGAGCCACTTCTTCGCGCCCGTCGTGATTGCGCTGTCGCTGATCGCGGTGATCTACATCGGCCTCGTCGCGATGGTGCAGGCGGACATGAAGAAGCTCGTCGCGTATTCGTCGATCGCGCACATGGGCTTCGTCACGCTCGGCTTCTTCATCTTCAACCAGCTCGGCGTCGAAGGCGCGATCGTCCAGATGATCTCGCACGGCTTCGTGTCGGGCGCGATGTTCCTTTGCATCGGCGTGCTGTACGACCGCCTGCACTCGCGCCAGATCGCCGACTACGGCGGCGTCGTCAACGTGATGCCGAAGTTCGCCGCGTTCGCGATGCTGTTCTCGATGGCCAACTGCGGCCTGCCGGGCACGTCGGGCTTCGTCGGCGAGTTCATGGTGATCCTCGCGTCGGTCCAGTACAACTTCTGGATCGCGTTCGGCGCGGCGTTCACGCTGATTCTCGGCGCGGCGTACACGCTGTGGATGTACAAGCGCGTGTACTTCGGCGCGGTGACGAGCGACAAGGTCGCGAAGCTGTCGGACATCAGCCGTCGCGAATTCACGATGCTCGCCGTGCTCGCCGCGTTCACGCTGCTGATGGGCCTCTATCCGAAGCCCTTCACCGACGTGATGCACGTTTCCGTGGAAAACCTCCTCTCCCACGTCGCGCAGTCGAAACTGCCGCTGGCCCAGTAAGCCCGAGCGGAGGATACAAAGATCATGCAAAACGCACCTATGAATGTCCTGTTGCCCGATGCGCTGGTGATGGCCGCCATCGTCGTCGCCTGGCTGAACGACACCTTCGTCGGCGCAGCCGGCCGCCGCCTCACGTATCTGATCGCGGTCGTCGCGTCGGCGGCGGCGGGCGTGTGGTTCGCGCTGCAAGCCTTCGATCCGCAGCAGTACTACGTCTTCTCGCGAATGGTCGTGGTCGATTCGTTCGCGAGCGCGATGAAGGCGGTCGTGTCGCTCGGCTTCGCGGTGACGCTCGTCTACTCGCGCAAGTACCTCGAGGATCGCGACCTGTTCCGCGGCGACGTGTTCCTGCTCGGCATGTTCTCGCTGCTCGGCCAGCTCGTGATGATCTCGGGCAACAACTTCCTCACGCTGTACCTCGGCCTCGAGCTGATGTCGCTGTCGCTGTACGCGGTGATCGCGCTGCGTCGCGACGCGACGCAGTCGAGCGAAGCCGCGATGAAGTACTACGTGCTCGGTGCGCTCGCCTCGGGCTTCGTGCTGTACGGGATCTCGATGCTGTACGGCGCGACGGGCTCGCTCGAGCTGAACGAAGTGCTGAAGGCGGTCGCATCGGGCCGCATCAACGACGCGGTGCTGCTGTTCGGCGTGATCTTCATCGTTGCGGGCGTCGCGTTCAAGCTCGGCGCCGTGCCGTTCCACATGTGGGTGCCGGACGTCTACCAGGGCGCGCCGACCGCGATGACGCTGTTCGTCGGCGGCGGCCCGAAGGTCGCGGCATTCGCGTGGGGCCTGCGCTTTCTCGTGATGGGCCTGCTGCCGCTCGCGGTCGACTGGCAGGAAATGCTCGTGATCCTCGCGGCGCTGTCGCTGATCGTCGGCAACATCACCGGTATCGTCCAGCGCAACATCAAGCGGATGCTCGCGTACTCGGCGATCTCGAACATGGGCTTCGTGCTGCTCGGCCTGCTCGCGGGCGTGGTGGGCGGCAATCCGTCGTCGGCGGCGAGCGCGTACAGCTCGGCGATGTTCTACACGATCGTCTACCTCGTGACGACGCTCGGCTCGTTCGGCGTCGTGATGCTGCTCGCCCGCCGCGATTTCGAGGCGGAAACGCTCGACGACTTCAAGGGCCTCAACAAGCGCAGCCCGGTGTTCGCGTTCGTGATGATGGTGATGATGTTCTCGCTCGCCGGCATTCCGCCGACGGTCGGCTTCTACGCGAAGCTCGCGGTCCTCGAGGCGACGGTCAACGCCGGCCTCACGTGGCTCGCGGTGCTCGCCGTCATCACGTCGCTGTTCGGCGCGTTCTACTATCTGCGCATCGTCAAGCTGATGTACTTCGATGCGCCGCAGGACACGACGCCGATCGCGGGCGATGCGTGCAAGCGCACGATCCTCGTGCTCAACGGCCTCGCGGTCGTCGTGCTCGGCATCGTGCCGGGCCCGCTGATGACGGTCTGCCTGCAGGCGATCAGCCATACGCTGCCGCTGTAATGTCGGCCGCCGGCTGGTTCATCGTGCTGTTGGCGCTCGTCGGCGCCAACCTGCCGTTCCTGAATCAGCGCCTGTTCGCCGTCGTGCCGCTGAAGAGCGGAGCGACGGCGAAAAAGAGCGCGTGGCTCCGGATCGGCGAAATGATCGTGCTGTATTTCATCGTCGGCGCGCTGGGCTTCTGGCTCGAATCGCGCGCCGGCAATCGCTTCGAACAGGGCTGGCAGTTTTACGCGATCACCTTCAGTCTTTTCGTGGTGTTCGCGTTTCCCGGCTTCACGTTCCAGTATCTCGTCAAACGGCGCTGACGGCGTAGGCCGTCGCGCCCCACTGCGGAGCCGCCGATGGCCGATTTGCCGAATCACGACGCCACCCTCACGGAAACTTGCATCGAAAGCGCGTCCGTCTACGACGGCTCGTTCCTGAAGGTCAAGCGCGACACGGTTCGCCTGCCGGACGGCAAGCATGCGACGCGCGAATACGTGACGCATCCGGGCGCGGTGATGGTCATCCCGCTCTTCGACGACGGCCGCGTGCTGATGGAGAGCCAGTATCGCTATCCGATCGGCAAGGTGATGGCCGAATTCCCGGCAGGCAAGCTCGATCCGGACGAAGGCGCGCTCGCCTGCGCGGTTCGCGAGCTGCGCGAGGAAACCGGCTACACCGCGCGCGAATACGTGTTCCTCACGCGCATTCATCCGATCATTTCGTATTCGACCGAATTCATCGACATCTATCTCGCGCGCGGCCTGACGGCGGGCGAGCGCAAGCTCGACGACGGCGAGTTTCTCGAGACGTTTACGGCGACGCTGCCGGACTTGCTCGAATGGGTGCGCGCCGGCCAGATCAGCGACGTCAAGACGATTATCGGCACGATGTGGCTCGAGAAGGCGATGTCGGGCGCGTGGCCGCTCGGCGACGTGATCCGGCCGTAGCGCCGCGCCGAGCGGGGTGTTTTGCGAAGGGATACAATCGGTGCCGTCGGTCGGCTCGATCGTGTACTTTTTTCGACTGAATTTAGCACGACCGTTCAAAAAATTTCCATTTGCGATACACTGGCAGCACGCCCTGATTCAGCATGAAGGTCCTCGATTTGCAGTGCCCGCATGGCCATCGGTTCGAAGGCTGGTTCGCGTCGGCCGATGAGTTCGAAGCGCAGTTGTCCCGCAAGCTGGTCGAATGTCCGGTGTGCGGGGCGACCGAGGTCAGCCGCATGCCGTCCGCGCCGCGCCTGAATCTGTCGGGCGCGACGCGGGCGCAGCCGGCCGATCCGCGCGCGCTTCAGGCGCAGGCGCTGCGCGCGCTGCGCGAGGTGCTGGCGAAGACCGAGAACGTGGGCGAGCGCTTCGCCGAGGAAGCGCGGCGCATTCACTACAATGAAGCGCCCGCGCGCGGCATTCGCGGCGTGACCACGCCCGAAGACGCGCAAGCCTTGGCCGAAGAGGGCATCGACGTGATGCCGCTGCCGGTTCCCGCCGCGCTGAAAGAGCCTCTGCAGTGATCGACCGCTGATCGCTGCGCGGCCCGCGGGCAGCCGGCGCGGTCAGAGGAGACACTGCGCATGGATCTCGATTATTCCCCCGCCGACGACGCGTTCCGCGCCGAAGTCCGCGCGTGGCTCGAGGCGAATCTGCCTCGCGCGCTGCGCGAGAAGGTTCTCAACCACAAGCGTTTGAATCGCGACGACTTCGCGAGCTGGCACCGGCTGCTCGGCACGCGGGGATGGTCCGCGCCCGCGTGGCCCGCCGAGTACGGCGGGCCCGGCTGGAACGCGACGCAGCGCCATGTCTGGGAAGAGGAGTGCGCGCGGATCGGCGCGCCGCCCGTGCTGCCGTTCGGCGTGTCGATGGTCGCGCCGGTGCTGATGAAGTACGGCAGCGACGCGCAAAAGCGCCGCTATCTGCCGCGCATCCTCGACGGCACCGACTGGTGGTGCCAGGGCTACTCGGAGCCCGGCTCGGGCTCGGACCTCGCGTCGCTGCGCACGCGCGCCGAGCGCCGCGGTGATCATTACGTCGTCAACGGCCAGAAGACCTGGACGACGCTCGGCCAGTACGCGGACATGATGTTCTGCCTCGTGCGCACCGATCCCGACGCGAAGAAGCAGGAAGGGATCTCGTTCCTGCTGATCGACATGACGTCGCCCGGCATCACGGTGCGCCCGATTGTCACGCTCGACGAGGATCGTGAAGTCAACGAAGTGTTCTTCGAGGACGTGAAGGTGCCCGTCGAGAATCTCGTCGGCGACGAAAATCGCGGCTGGACCTACGCGAAGTATCTGCTCGGGCACGAGCGCACCGGCATTGCGCGCGTCGGCGCATCGAAGCGCGAGCTCGATTTCCTGAAGCGCATCGCGTCGCGCGAGCGCAAGAATGGCAAGCCGCTCATCGCCGATCCCGTGTTCGCCGCGAAGATCGCCGCGCTCGAGATCGAGCTGATGGCGCTCGAAGTCACGGTGCTACGCGTCGTCAGCAGCGAGGCGAGCGGGCGCGGGCCGGGGCCGGAGGCGTCGATGCTGAAGATCAAGGGCACCGAGATCCAGCAGGCGCTGACCGAGCTGATGGTCGACGCGATCGGGCCGCTCGCCGCGCCGTTCGACGCCGCGTTCCTCGAAGGCGAGCGCGAGCACAGCGTCGCCGGCGACGACGACGCGGCGCCGCTCGCCGCGTATTACTTCAACTACCGCAAGACGTCGATCTACGGCGGTTCGAACGAAATCCAGAAGAACATCATCGCGCAGATGATTCTCGGCCTGTGAGGAGCGGCGCCATGAACTTCACCTTCAGCGAAGAACAACAGCAATTCGCCGACGCGCTGCGCCGCTATCTCGACGAGCGCTACGGCTTCGACGCGCGGCGCGCGATCGTCCATTCGGACGCGGGCGTGTCCGCCGACCAGTGGCGCGCGTTGGCCGAGCTGGGCCTGACCGCGCTGCCCGTGCCCGAAGCGCACGGCGGCTTCGGCGGCGGCGCCGTCGACATGCTCGTCGCGACGCAGGAGCTTGGTCGCGCGCTCGTCGTCGAGCCTTATTGGGCGACGGCGGTCGGGATCGAGGCGCTGCGCGTCGCGGGCTCGGGCGGCGGCGAGGATGCGGCGCTCCTCGAGCGCGTGGCGCAGGGCGACGCGAAGCTCGCGGTCGCGTTCCACGAGCCGCACGCGCGCCATGATCTGTTCGCGATCGAGACGCTCGCGCGGCCCGGCGGCGACGGATTCGTGCTGACGGGCGTCAAGTCGGTCGTCCGGCACGGCGCGCAGGCGGACGTGCTGATCGCGCCCGCGCGGCTGCCGAACGGCGCGATTGGCCTCTTCGCGATCGCGCGCGGCGCGGCGGGCGCGGATATTGTCGACTACCGGACGATCGACGGCCAGCGCGCGGCGACGATCCGCTTCTCGGACACGCCCGCTCGCGCGCTCGCGGGCGGCGAGCGCGATGCCGCCGCGCTCGAGAAGATCGCCGACTACGGCGTCGTGCTGCTGTGCGGCGAGGCGATCGGCGCGCTCGACGCGCTCAACCGCGCGACGCTCGACTACACGAAGACGCGCGAGCAGTTCGGCGTGCCGATCGCGCGCTTCCAGGCGCTGCAGCACCGGATGGTCGACATGCTGATCCACGCCGAGCAGGCGCGCTCGCTTACCTATCTCGCCGCGGTGCGCTATGCGAGCGGCGACGCGAACGCGCGCCGCAAGGCGGTGTCGGCGGCGAAGGCTCGCGTCGGGCAGGCCGCGCGCTTCGTCGGCCAGCAGGCGGTGCAACTGCACGGCGGGATGGGCGTCACCGACGAGGTCGCGGCCGCGCATCTGTTCAAGCGTCTGTCGATCATCGAAACCACGCTCGGCGACGTCGATCACCACCTCGCACGTTTTGCGTCGCTGCCGGATTTCGCGGCGCTGCAGGATGCCTGAGCGGGCGGCGCCCGCCCGCTTCATTTCACGGAGAAGCTCGATGGGTATCAGTTACGAAGACCTGGAAGTCGGCGGTAGAACCGAAGTCGGCAAGCATCGATTCACGGTCGACGAGATCGTCACGTTCGCGCAGGCTTACGATCCGCAGCCTTTCCACGTCGACGCGGAAGCGGCGAGGTCGTCGATGTTCGGCGGGCTCGTCGCGAGCGGCTGGCATACGTGCTCGGTGTTCATGGGCATGCTCGTGCGCAACGTGCTCCAGGGCTCGACGAGCATGGGCTCGCCCGGCATCGAGGGAATTCGCTGGATCAAGCCGGTGCGCGCGGGAGACACGATCACGATGTACAACAAGGTCCTCGACAAGCGGCTGTCCGAGAGCAAACCGGATCGCGGGATCGTGACGACCGAATGGGAAGGCGTCAACGAGCAGGGCGAGATCGTCATCACCGTGCGCTCGAAGGTGATCTTCGGGCTGCGTTCGCCGCAGGGGAGCGCATGACGGCGAGCGCGAACGAACTGCCGGTCGTCGCGTCGGCCGACGCGCTGCGCGCGCGGGTCGGCGCGGCGCCGCTCGCGAGCGGCTGGATCGACGTCGACCAGGCGCGCGTCGACCGGTTCGCCGATGCGACGGGCGATCGTCAATGGATTCACGTCGATCCCGAGCGCGCCGCGCGCGAGTCGCCCTTCGGCGGACCGATCGCGCATGGTTTTCTCACGCTGTCGCTGATTCCGGCGCTGATGACCGGCGCGCTGCGCTTCGAACAGCGCATGGGCGTGAACTATGGCCTGAATCGCGTGCGCTTCCTGAAGCCGGTGCCGGTCGGCTCGCGCGTGCGTGCGCTGTTCGCGGTGAAGGAGACGGGGCCAGCGAAGCAGGGCGGCGTGCAGGCGGTCTGGACGGTGTCGGTGGAGGTCGAACTGGGCGGCCAGCCGGTGCCGGCCTGCTCGGCGGAGTTCATTACGCTGCATTATTTCTGAGCGGGGTTCGCGCGGCGGATGCATGTGTGGCCTCGCGCACGGACGCGCGACCTTTCGGAAACTTATCGTGCCCTTACAACGACCGGAAGGGGACGACGATGAACCGATCACAGCCAGTTTTCGCCGCATTCGCCGCCGCGTGCGCGCTCGCCGCCGGCGGCACGGCGCAGGCATGGGCCGCGCCTGCCGACGTCACCGTCTATCCGGCTGGCAACGGAAGCGATCAGGCCGATGCGCTGCAAGGGGCGCTCGATGCGTTGCAGACCGGCCAGCGCCTCGTGCTCGCGCCGGGGCAGTATGTCGTCGGGCGTTCGCTGCTCGTGAAGAATCCGCAGGTCGTGGTGTCCGGCTATGGCGCGACGCTCGTCGCGACGAACGATGCCGACCAGACCATCGAGATGCGCGGCCAGAATTCGACGCTCGTCGGCGTCGCGCTGGTCGGCGCGGGCACGACGCGGCTCACGACGCCGGAATCGACGAAGGTGGAGGTGACGGGCGCGGGCGTCCAGGTGCTCGACGTCAAGGTGCGCGGCGGCGCGAGCGCGGGCATCTTCGTGTTCGGCGGCGCGGACGTCGCCATCGTCGGCAACACGGTTCAGGACACGCTCGCCGACGGCATCCATACGACATACGGCTCGCGCAACGTGCTGGTGCGCGACAACACGGTGCAGCACACCGGTGACGACATGGTCGCGGTCGTCAGCTACAAGGGGGACGGCAAGCTCAGCAGCAACGTGCTGATCCAGAACAACACGCTGCTCGGCAACTACTGGGGGCGCGGCGCGACCGTGGTCGGCGGCGCGGACGTGACGATCACCGGCAACACGGTGCGGAACGTGCAGAAGGCGGCCGGAATCCTCGTGGGGCAGGAGGACGGCGCGAACACTTACGACGCGCGGAACGTCATCGTGTCGAACAACACGGTGTCGGACATCGAATTGCCCGATCCGAACAACACGCGTTCGCCGACCTACATGGCCGCGATCGACGTCAATACCTGGTCGGGCAAGGCGGCCGGCGTGTCCGTGACCGACAACCGGATTGCCCGAGTTCAGTACGCCGGCGTGCGAGCGCTCGGCAACGTCTGCCAGTTGCGCGTGTCGCGCAATGCGCTCGCGTCGGTCGGCGGCACGCCGATCGCGCTGCAACAGGCGCCGAGCTGCGCGGCGGGCCAGATCGTGTGCGCGTCGAATACGCTGGACGGCGCCGCGCTGGCGTCGCCGGCAGGCTGCTCGGCGACGGACGGCTTGACGATCACCGGGGCGAACGTCGCGCGCATGCCGCAGGTGCGGGAGTACTTGCGGCAGACGCCGACGTCGTCCGCGGCGAAGGCGGGCGCCGCCGCATCGGGCTCTTGAGGGGCCGGCGCGTGACGGCCCCCGCGAGTGCGCCGCGCGAAGCGCGCGTCAGGCCGGTCGCGGCGCGTGACGCGCGAGCTCGAGTTTCGCGATCGCGTTGCGGTGGACCTCGTCCGGCCCGTCCGCGAAGCGCAGCGTGCGCGCGCTCGCGTACGCATAGGCGAGCGGGAAGTCGTCGCTGACGCCGCCGCCGCCGTGCGCCTGGATCGCCCAGTCGATCACCTGGCACGCCATGCTCGGCGCGACCACCTTGATCATCGCGATCTCGCCGCGCGCTCCCTTGTTACCGACGGTGTCCATCATGTACGCGGTCTTCAGCGTGAGCAGGCGCGCCTGCTCGATCATGCAGCGCGCCTCGGCGACCCGTTCCTGCGTGACCGTCTGCGCGGCGACCGGCTTGCCGAACGCGATGCGCTCCGACGCGCGCCGGCACATCAGCTCGAGCGCGCGCTCCGCGAGCCCGACGAGCCGCATGCAGTGATGGATGCGGCCCGGCCCGAGCCGGCCCTGCGCGATCTCGAAGCCGCGTCCTTCGCCGAGCAGCAGGTTCGACGCGGGCACGCGCACGTCCTCGAGCGTGATCTCCATGTGGCCGTGCGGCGCGTCGTCGTAGCCGAATACGTTCAGCGGCCGGTGCACGGTGACGCCGTGCGCGTCCGAAGGCACGAGAATCATCGACTGTTGCGCGTGGCGGGGCGCGTCCGGGTCCGTCTTGCCCATCACGATGTAGAGCTTGCAGCGCGGGTCGCCCGCGCCCGACGACCACCATTTATGGCCGTTGATCACGTAGTTCTCGCCGTCGCGCTCGATGCGCGTGCGGATGTTCGTCGCATCCGACGACGCGACTTCGGGCTCCGTCATCAGGAACGCCGAGCGGATCGCGCCGTCGAGCAGCGGCTCGAGCCACGTCGCCTTGTGCGCATCGGTGCCGTAGCGCTCGAGCGTCTCCATGTTGCCGGTGTCGGGTGCATTGCAGTTGAAGACCTCCGGCGCCCACGGCACGCGGCCCATGATTTCGCAAAGCGGCGCGTATTCGAGGTTCGTGAGGCCGGCGCCGCGCGCCGAATCGGGCAGGAACAGGTTCCACAAGCCCGCGGCGCGCGCTTTCGCCTTCAGTGTCTCGATCAGCTCGACCGGCCGCCATGCGTTGCCGGCGCGCCGGTTGCGCGCGATTTCTTCGTAGAACGCGCGCTCGTTCGGATAGATGTGCTCGTCGAAGAACGCGTTGAGCCGGGCGCGCAACGCTTCGACTTTCGGGGCGTAATCGAAATGCATGGCTGCCTCGCTGGTCGGACGGTTCGGTAAGAGGAGGGTGCGCGGCTAGCGCGCGTGCCGTGCGTAGCGCCACGCGAGCTCGGCCATCGGCCGCGCGCGCCGGCCGGCGTCGAGCGCCTGCGCGCTCGATGCGGTGCTGTCGACGACGCGCTTCATGATGCCCTGCAGGATCGCGGCGATCCGGAACATGTTGTATGCGAGATAGAAATGCCAGTTGTCGGGCATCGTGAGGCCCGTGCGCTCGCAGTAGCGCGCGACGTAATGCGCTTCGTCGGGAATCCCGAGCGCGCGCAGATCGAGCCCGGCGATGCCGCGAAAGCTTTCGGGCGCGACGTGCCACGCCATGCAGTGGTACGCGAAATCGGCGAGCGGATCGCCGAGCGTCGACAGTTCCCAGTCGAGCACCGCGAGCACGCGCGGCGCGTGCGGATCGAATATCAGATTGTCGAGCCGATAGTCGCCGTGCACGATCGACACGCGCGCGCCGTTCTCGGACTCGGGCGGCAGATGCCGAGGCAGCCAGTCGATCAGCCGATGCATCGCATCGATCGGCTCGGTTTCCGACGCGAGATACTGCTTGCTCCAGCGCGCGATCTGGCGCGCGAGATAGTTGCCGGACTTGCCGTAACCGGCGAGCCCGACCGCCTGCGGATCGATCGAATGCAGCGCGGCGATCACGCGGTTCATCTCGTCGTAATGGCGGCCGCGCTCGGCGGGCGTCATGCCGGGCAGCGACGGATCCCACAGCACGCGGCCGTCGACGAACGCCATCACGTAGAACGCACGGCCGATCACGCTTTCGTCGTCGCCAAGCGCGAGCATCGGCGCGACGGGCACGTCGGTGCCGGCGAGCGCGGCCATCACGCGATACTCGCGCTCGATCGCGTGCGCGGACGGCAGCAGCTTCGCCGCGGGCGCGGGCTTCGCGCGCAGTACGTAGCTGCGCGCGGGCGTGACGAGCTTGAACGTCGGATTCGACTGGCCCCCCTTGAACTGCTCGACGGCAAGCGGGCCGGCGAAGCCGTCGACATGCTTCGCGAGCCACGCGGCGAGCGCGTCCACGTCGAAGCGCTGCGCGTCGCCGACGGGGCGCGTGCCTTCGAATGCGGCGTAATCGGTCTGCCTGGATTTCGGATCGTGCCCGGCTGCCATCGTCTCCTCCGGATCCGCGCGACGCGCCTACTCTCGCGCGCTTTGCAAGAACTGGTGATACAGCACTTCCATCGTCGTGTTGCGGACGTCGCGGTGCAGCGCTTCGGGCGGCGAATAATTGACGAGCCGCACGACCCAGTCGTCGTCGCGCTCGCCGACGTCGAGCGCGTTGATGCAGCCCGCGGACTGCGACAGCGTGCCGATGAAGAGCCGGTGCCCGGGCACCGTCGCATGCGACAGCAGCGCACAGTTCACGCCGCCGTGCAGCACGAGCAGTACCGTGTCCCACGACGGATCGGCGCGCAACGCGGCGAGCGGCGGCAGCACGCGGTCGATCAGCTCGCCGATCGTCTCGCCGCCGAGAAAGCGCGTGTGCTCGGCGACGATGCCGTCGAGCACGCGCAGGAACGCGGCTTCCTGCTCCTCGGGCGGAATGTCGGCGAGGAAGCCGCCGCGAATTTCGCGCCACGCGGGCTCGATGTCGATGCCGAGTGGCTGGCCGGTCTCGGCGAGCACGCGCTGCGCGGTTTCGATCGTGCGCGGCAGGCCGCTCGCGATCACGCGGTCGAAGTGCACGTTCTGTTCGGCGAACACGCGGCCGGCCGCGGCCGCCTGCATCCGGCCGCGCTCGTTGAGCGGCACGGCGTCCTGGTCGAACGGGCGGCCGTTCGCGTCGAAGTAGGTGACGTCGCCATGCCGCATCAGATAGATGCGGCGGCGTTTCGGCAATTGATAGGACATGGGTGGGCGTCAGCGTTTGTAGACAGGGGCGCGCTTGTCGAGGAACGCGGTGATGCCTTCGAGCGCGTCCGCGTGATGCAGCGACGCGACGAAGTGATCGCGCTCGGCGGCGAGATGTGCGGCGAGCGGCTGCGTCTGCGCGTCGGCGATCAGCGATTTGATTCGCGCAAGCGCGTTCGGCGACATCCTGCCGATCTCGTCGGCCCAGGCGATCGCCTCGTCGCGCGCGGCGCCCGGCTTCGTCAGCCGGTTCACGACGCCGAGCTCGCGCAGCCGCGTCGCGGCGGCCGGCTTGCCTTCGAACAGGATCTCGGCCGCGAGCGCGCGTGGCAGCGCGCGCGCGAGGAACCACGAGCCGCCGCCGTCGGGCGTGAGCGCGACGCGCGCATACGACATCACGAACTTCGCGTCGTCGGCGGCGACGAGCAGGTCGCACGCGAGCGCGAGCGAGAAGCCCGCGCCCGCGGCCGCGCCTTCGACCGCCGCGATCACGGGCTTCGTCACGGTGTTGATCGCGGTGACCCACTCGCCGAGCAGATCGATGCTCGCCGCCTGCACGGACGGGTCCTTCGCGCGATTGTCGAGCAGCCGGTTCAGGTTGCCGCCCGCGCAGAAGAAGCGGTCTGCGCCCGTCAGCACGACCGCTCGGATCGACGGATCGCGTTCCGCCGTGTTCAGCGCTTCGAGGCCGGCGGCATACATGTCGGGATGCAGCGCATTGCGCGCGCCGGGGTTGGACAGCGTGAGGACGAGCGTCGACTCGCTTTCCGGCGGGCGCGACGCGAGCAGTTCTGCGCTCATGCAGTGAGTCTCCTTGAATTCGACAGGCGTCGGCAGCGGTGCGTCGCGCCCGTGCGTCGCGACGCAAACGTCGCGGCGCGCTGCGAAGTTGCTTTAGACTAGCATGAACGTGCTTTTCGGCGTTACGCCGACCGACGCGCGGGACACATCGCGCGCGGCCCTTTTCCCATGAAGAAGGAGACTTTGATGCTGCGGCTCTGTGGCTCACCGTTGTCCAATTATTACAACAAGGTCAAGTTCGTCCTGCTCGAGCACGATATTCCGTTCGACGAAACGCTTGTCAAGCTTCCGATCGACGATCCCGCGCTACTTGCCGACATGCCGCTCGGCAAGGTGCCGTTTCTGCTGACCGAACACGGCTCGCTCTGCGAATCGCAGGCGATCGTCGAATATCTTGCCGCGATCCATTCGGACAAGCGCATTTTCCCGGCCGACCCGTTCGACGCGGCGAAGGCGCGCGAGATCACGACGGTGCTCGAACTGTATCTCGAATGGAACGTGCGCGAGCTGTTTCCGGAGGCGTTCTTCGGCGGCAAGGTGAGCGACGGCACGAAGGCGCACGTCGAGAAGCGCATGCCGCGCGCGCTCGACGGTTTCAAGCGGCTCGCGAAGTTCTCGCCCTACGTGCTCGGCGATACGTTCTGCATTGCCGACATCGCCGCGTTCGTCCATCTGCCGATCGTCGCGCTCGCGACGAAGGCGATCTACGGCCGCGATTTCATCGCCGACGCCGGGATCGACTGGAAGGCATACGTGAAGCGCATCGAGGAAGAGCGGCCGGCTGCGAAGCGCGTGAGAGATGAGCGCAAGGCGTTCATCGCGGGGCTCGCGCAGCAGGGTTGATGCGGCGGGCGTGATGCCCCGCGCCCGCGCCGCGTTGCTCGGGACTACAGGCGCGCGAGCCGTTCGAGCGCGGTGGCGAGGGTGTCTTCGCGCTTCGCGAAGCAGAAGCGCACGACGCCCGATTCATGCGGCTCGTGATAGAACGCCGACACCGGAATCGCGGCGACGCCGATTTCGGTCGTCAGCCATTTCGCGAACTCCGCTTCCGGCAGATCGCTGATCGCCGAATAATCGACGCACTGGAAATACGTGCCCGCGCAAGGCAACAACTCGAAGCGCGTGTTCGCAAGCCCCGCGCGGAAGAAGTCGCGCTTCTTCTGATAGAACGCGGGCAGCGTCAGATACGGCTCGGGATCGCGCAGATATTCGGCGAGGCCGAACTGCATCGGCGTGTTGACCGTGAACACGTTGAACTGGTGCACCTTGCGGAACTCGGCCATGAGCGGCGCGGGCGCGGCGACGTAGCCGACCTTCCAGCCCGTCACGTGGAAGGTCTTGCCGAAGCTCGACACGACGATGCTGCGCGCGGCGAGCTCCGGGTAGCGGGCGACGCTCTCGTGCCGCGCGCCGTCGTAGACCATGTGCTCGTAGACCTCGTCGGACACGATCAGCAGATTGGTGCCGCGCACGATGTCCTCGAGCGCGCGCATGTCCGCCTCGCGCCAGACGGTGCCCGTCGGGTTGTGCGGCGTGTTGATCAGGATCGCGCGCGTTTTCGGCGTGATCGCCGCGGCGAGCGTGTCGAACGGAATCGCGTAGTCGGGCGCGTTCAGCGTGACGAACACGGGCGTCGCGCCCGCCAGCTCGATCGACGGCAGATAGCTGTCGTAGGTCGGCTCGATCACGATCACCTCGTCGCCCGGATGCACCGCGCACAGGATCGCCGTCAGGAGCGCCTGCGTCGCGCCCGCCGTCACGGTGATCTCGGTGGCGGCATCGTAGCGGCGGCCGTAAAGCTGCTCGATCTTGTCGGCGATCGCTTCGCGCAGCGGCGCGACGCCCGCCATCGGCGGATACTGGTTGTGGCCGTCGCGCATCGCGTGCGCGACCGCGTCGACGATGCGCGGATCGCAGTCGAAATCGGGAAAGCCCTGGCCGAGATTGACCGCGCCGTTTTCCGCGGCGAGCGCGCTCATGACCGTGAAAATCGTCGTGCCGACGTCGGGCAGGCGCGAGAGGAGAGTGGGCGTCGTAGGCATGTCGTGCGGTGCGTTCATCGTGGCTTGCGCGAAAAGGGGTTGGGCGGGCGCGTCGCTTACGCCGGCTCGGATGCGCCGGCCGCGAGCGCACTGGCGGCGAACGGCGCGGGCTGCGCGATCCGGAAACCGAAGTCGCGCTCGGTGCGGCGCGTGAGCTTCAACAGCGCGCGATCCTTCGATACGAGCCAGTCGGCGCGCGCCGCATACGCGAGTTCGAGGAATTTCTGGTCGTCGCGGTCGCGGCACTTCGGCAGCGGGCGCGGCGGCGCGTCGTCGTCGGGCGAAGGCGTGGCCGGGCCGGCGGGCGACGGCGGGCCCGCGCGGCCCGCTTGCGCGGGCGGCGCATGCCGCAGGTCCGTTCCGTTCAGCGCATTTCCGCGATCGGGCTCCGCGACGCGCTCCGACAGGCGCGCGACCGTTGCGAGCGCGGCGGCCTTGTCGACCGCGCGCGCCCTGAACTGCGGGTAGTCGAGCACGCGCTCGAGCTCGACCAGGCAGCGGACGTCGATGAGCGCCGTGATGGCGCCCGTTTCGAGGGCATCGCGGATCGGGCGGGCGTCGGGGTCGTCGAACACGAGGATGTCGATCCAGACGTTCGAATCGAGCACTACGCGGCGACCGGCGCGGGGAGCGTCGGAACTGGGCATTCGTTACAATCGGTGGTTTTCGTCTGACTGCACGGCACGGCGTGCCGGCGAGCCTCTATGATAATCGTTCTCTCTCCGGCGAAATCGCTCGACTACGAAACCCCGCCCCACGTTTCCCACCACACGCTGCCTCAGTTCGCCGACGACGCGGCCGCGCTGATCGACGAGCTGCGCCGGCTGTCGCCGCAGCAGATCGGCACGCTGATGAGCATTTCCGATCCGCTCGCGCGCCTGAATTTCCAGCGCTACGCGGACTGGTCGCGCACGTCGACGCCGGTGAACGCGAAGCAGGCGGTGCTCGCATTCAACGGCGACGTCTACGAGGGCCTCGACGCGCGCTCGCTGTCGTCCGACGATCTCGACTACGCGCAGCGGCACGTTCGCGTGCTGTCGGGGCTCTACGGGCTGCTGCGGCCGCTCGACCTGCTGCAGCCTTACCGGCTCGAAATGGGCACGCGTTTCGCGAACGCGCGCGGCAAGGATCTGTACGCGTTCTGGGGCGAGCGGATCACGCACGCGCTGAACGCCGAGCTGAAGACGCGCGGCGGCGCCTCGCGCGTGCTCGTCAATTGCGCGTCGGCCGAGTACTTCAAGTCGGTGAAGCCGAAGCTGCTAGACGCGCGCGTCGTCACGCCGGTGTTCGAGGACTGGAAGGACGGCCGCTACAAGATCATCAGCTTCCATGCGAAGCGCGCGCGCGGACTGATGGCGCGCTACGTCGTCGAAGGGCGGATCGGCTCGCCCGACGCGCTGAAGGATTTCGCATCGGAAGGCTATGCGTTCGACGAAGCGGCGTCGAACGACGATACCTACGTGTTTCGCCGCCGTGTCGGCGCTTGAGCGGACGGCGACCGGCATATCCAGCGGCCCGGTGCGGCCGCCGCAACCAGGAGATGCAATGACTCTCTCGATTACGAGCAATTTCGACGCGGGCGCGATCGACGTGGTGTCGTGCGAGCGCGCGGACGCGATCCGGCTGCGCGTGCGCGGCGACAATCGCGCCGAGTTCGCGCAGTGGTTCTACTTCCGGCTGACGGGCGCGCGCGGCGAGCGTTGCGTGATGACGTTCGAGAACGCGAACGACTGCGCGTATCCGGCGGGCTGGCGCGACTACCGCGCGGTCGCGAGCTACGACCGGGTCAACTGGTTCCGCGTGCCGACGTCCTACGACGGCCAGGTGCTGACGATCGACCATACGCCCGATTTCGACAGCATCCATTACGCGTATTTCGAGCCGTACAGCGAAGAGCGCCATTCGGAGTTTCTCGGCGCGGTCCAGCAGATGCCGCAAGCGAGCGTTGTCGAGCTGGGCCGTACGGTCGAAGGGCGGCCGATGTCGCTCGTCGTGCTCGGCACGCCCGACGAAGCGGGCGTCGCGAAGAAGAAGGTGTGGATCATCGCGCGCCAGCATCCGGGCGAGTCGATGGCGGAATGGTTCGTCGAAGGGCTCGTGAAGCGGCTCGCCGGCTGGGGCGACTGGTCGGGCGATCCGGTCGCGCGCAAGCTGTACGATCACGCGACGTTCTACATCGTGTCGAACATGAATCCGGACGGCAGCGTGCACGGCAACCTGCGCACGAACGCGGCAGGCGCGAACCTGAATCGCGAATGGATGGAGCCGGACGCCGGGCGCAGCCCCGAAGTGCTCGCCGTGCGCGACGCGATTCATGCGATCGGCTGCGATCTGTTCTTCGACATCCACGGCGACGAGGATCTGCCGTACGTGTTCGCGGCCGGCTCGGAGATGCTGCCGGGCTTCACCGAGCAGCAGCGCGTCGAGCAGCACGCGTTCATCGAGGCGTTCAAGCGCGCGAGCCCTGATTTTCAGGACGAGCGCGGCTATCCGCCCGGCAAGTACAGGGAAGATGCGCTCAAGCTCGCGTCGAAGTACATTGGCCACCGGTTCGGCTGCTTGTCGCTGACGCTCGAGATGCCGTTCAAGGACAACGCGAATCTGCCCGACGAGCACGTCGGCTGGAACGGCGCGCGCAGCGCGTCGCTCGGTGCGGCGATGTTGGGCGCGATCCTCGAGCACGTGCGGGCTTTCGCTTGAGCGCCGCCTGAGCGCTCGCCCCGGTGCGGCGGATGCGCGGATCGGGCGCGCATGAAAAAGCCGGAGCCGCATCGTTGCGCTCCGGCTTTTTTGCATCCGGCCGATGGGCCGATGGGTCGGTATGCGGATGAGCAGATGGGCCGATGACGGCGCGTTCTACGCGTGGGCCGCGTCCGTCGAGGCCGGCTCGATCCGATGTCCGCCCCGGCGTCCGACCGGACGCGTCACGACTTGCGCGCCGAGCGTTTCTTCACGGCTTTCTTCGTCGTGCTCGATTTTTTCGTCGATGCCGCGCGCTTGCTGCTCTTGCCCGTTGCTTTCGCGCTGACCTTGCTTTTGCCCGAGTGCGCGCGCAGTTTCTTCTTCGACGATGTCGCGCGCTCGACACGCGGCTTCGCGGGCGGCACCGGATCGTTCCAACTGAACGCGAGCATTTGCGTGCCGACGTAGCCGCAGCGGAATTTCAGATGCTCCGGCTCGCCGCCGCTGCCGCGCACGCCGAGGCCCTCGACGGTCACGATGTTGTCGACCTTCACGCGCTGCTTGCCTTCGTCGAACGAATCGTTCCAGGGCGTGATCGATGCGCTTCCGGTGTCGAATGCGTTCGGGGGAAACTCGACGTGATCGAAAGCGCTCGACGTGCTGGCGATGAAGTTGCCGTGCGCGGCGCAATCCGCGACGAGCGGATCGGCATGCATTTCGTTGACGTACTTGTTGACGAGTTCGGTGCGTTGATCGAGCAAGTCGGCGAACGCGGGCGCGGCGAACGTGAGCGACAGGCCCGCGACACAGGCCGTCAGCTTGCCGAGCGCGCCGAGCAGGCGATGCGAGGCGGGAAAGCTGTCCATCTGGAGGTATGAGATAAGCGCGATAGAGACACCAGGCACATGAGATGCCCGATGAAGAGCAGGGTTCCATCTTAGCGTAATTTTTCGGCGTCGCAGTAGAGCGATTGCCCGTATGGCCGGGGCGTGCGCGTGCGTTCGCGCCGGCGATCAGGCGGTCAGACGGCCGCGCTCACGCGCGCGGCCCGCCGAGACGATAGCGGCGCACGTCGGAGGTCGTGACCCACGCGGGCCGGTAGACCGCGATCAGCGCGGTCGCCATGCCGGTGAACCACGCCTCGCCGAGGGCGAGCAGCAATGCGTTCAGCGCATAGCCGGACGGCACGACGACGAGCGTGCCCTCGGCGAGCGCAATCTGCACGCCGGCCGCTGCCGCCGCGACGACGCCCACCGCAATCGCAGGCGACACGAAGCCCTGGCCGACGATGAGCGCGGGCAGGTTGTGCGGCAGCCATGCGAGCGCGGCGCGTTGCAGCAGCGTCGATACGGCGACGGGCAGTGCGCCATAGACGAGATAGGTGAGTCCGACGCCTTGCCACGTCGCATCGAACACGATCGCCGCGACGCCGATCACGGCCGCCATCCCGACGAGCGCGAGGGTCCAGTCGAACAGCGTGACAAGCAGCGTCGCGCCGAGGAGATGCATGACGAGGCCGTCGTCGAGCCAAGCGTTGGATGCCCACAGCACCGTGATCGTGGTCACGAGCGCGAGCCACACGTGTTGCAGCGTCGCGTCCTGCAGGCGGCCGAACGGGCGTTTCCACAGCGCGAGGGCGAGCAGGCCCACGGCGGCGATCCAGCCACCGACAGCAATCCAGAACGGAAGCGGCGTGTAGAGGAAACCCATGTTTTTATATTACTCGTTGAATACAAAAGATGGGAATGGATTCACCCTCTACGCGGGTTTTACCGGCTATTCGTTCGCCTTGAACAGCGCGTCCGGTTCGGCTGCGATGAGTGGCTGGGCAGACGATTCGTTTTCGGCTGCGAGCGGGTACGGGTGGCGGGCTTTCGCCGGGCGCAGCGGCACGGGGCCGGGCGCGCCGTGTACGGGTTTGGGCGAAGTCTCGCGTGCGGACAGCAGCACTTCGAGATGCGGCGGCAGCCAGCCGTTGTAGATCGCGACCGCGGCGGCGCGATTTGTCGCACCCAACTGCTGGAAGATGCTGGCCAGATGGATCTTGACCGTGCCTTCGCTGATGCCGAGCGTGCGCGCGATCATCTTGTTGGTGCTGCCCATGTGGACGAACCGCATGATTTGCGCCTGGCGCGGCGACAGCAAACTGCACGGCGAGCGCTTTCTGCGCGGCAACTGGCTGATGATCGCTTCGACGCGGCCGTCCCTAACGCGCGCGGCCGGCTCGGTGAGATTGAGCGCGCTCGGCGGCACGTAGTGCCCGCCGAGCAGCACCATTTCGAGCGCGCGGACGATGAGGTGCGGGCGCGTGGAGCGCGGAATGACGCCGAGCACGCCGGCGTCGAAGAGCGCTTGCGCGTGCTCGGGCGAGGCGTCGTCGGTGAGTGCGGCGACGGGCGTGGGCGCGCAAGCCTGGCAAAGCGCACGCAGATCGCCGAGCCGCTTGATGTCCTGCCAGTCGACCGCGATCAAGTCGAAGCTTTGCAGCTTGATGAGCCGTTGCGCCTGCCGCCAGTCCTTGGCGTCGTTGTAGCCGGCGTGTCGGTCGATTTGACGCAGCAGGGTTTTCAAGCCGTCGCGACGCTCCGCGTTCGAGTTGAGCACCAGAAACCTCATGTTATGCCTCCGCTTATCCGATTGATCGAGAAAACGACGAGTGCCATCTCCGCAATAATGACAAAGACATTACAGGATGTCGGCCTAGCTGAAAGTCATAAGAAAAATTCGGACAAGCGAAAGCGCGAAGGCCGCCCCGAGCGGGAGCTCGGGGCGGCCTTCGACGGAGCGCTTGCGCCCGGCGGCGCGGCGCCGGGCAGGCTTTAGTGGAAGTGCGGCTGCGCGGGCGTCGCGTCCTCCGGCATCTCCGCATGGACGATCTCGCCGAGCGGGTCCGCGTACAACGGGACGCCGCAATCGTCGCAATATTCGGGTTCGAAGCGGCCGGCGTGGCGGCGGATGTCGGTCACGCCCGCTTCCTTCAGCAGCGAGGCGATCTCTTCGAGCGGGCCGTCGGCGGGGGCCTCGGCTTCGAGCGTCGCCTCGTCAATCGATGCCTCGCCGTTCTCGCGGCCGTAGAGCGGCCAGACGACCCCGTAGATGACGTCGTTGTTGCCGCGGCGAGTGAAGGCGACGCGATATTCGTCGATCCGCCGCTCGCCGAAGCCCGCGATCACGGCTCTCAACTCCTGCGGCGCGGCGCCGATCGTGTCGAACAGATAGCGGATCGCGGTGCGCACGGTGTGCGGACGGATTCGCTCGTCGGCGTCGCGGCACGCGGAGTAGTACGCGTCGGGCAGCAGGCACTCGAATTCGCAGCCGGGGAGCGCGGCGGACAAGTTGACGCCGCCCTGTGCGGCCCACTGCTCGAGGCATTGGCCGCGCTCGATGCGCGAGCCGTGCTCTTCTTCCTGCCAGCGGAAGAGCGGGGCGCCGGCGGGCGCGGCGACGACGGCGAGCAGGAAGCGCGGATCAGCCAGGATCGGCGACGTCTCGGGCAGGTCGCCGTAGTTGAGCTTGACCGGATGGTTGCCGAGCGCCGCGTGCGCGAGCTGTTGCGCGAGGCGGTAAGTTTCGACGTGATGGCGCGGCAGTTGATCGATGCTGTAGAGAAAGGGCGCCATCGCGACGAGCGTGCCTTGCGCGAGCACGTGCGCTTGCAAATGGGTGCGCAACACGTCGGCGATCTCGGTCTTGAGCGCGCCGGACGGAATCATGTACCGGGTCCACGCGAGCACGGGGATCGCGACGAGGAGCGCTTCGTACGGCTTGCCGTCATGCTCGACGGACAGGGACTCGCTGTGCGTCTCGGCCATGTCGGCGAGAGCGCCGTAGGCGTCCGGGTGATTCTGCTGGAGATGATCGAGCGCGGCGTCGAGCGTGGTCTGGTTGCCGTTGCGGACGATCTTTGCGAGCAAGGCGTCGAGCTTGGCTTCCCAGAAGCGATCTTCGACGCGGCTGCCGGACGCAAACAGCGCGAGCGACAGACCGACCAGTTTGTCGGCATCGGGGGGGAGGCGTTTAGCGGTTCGCTGGCGCATAGATTGACATGGTTGGATGCGAGGAACCTGTCATTTTAGTCCGTTCCGCGTTTGTTCAGCGGTTTGCCGACCTTCCGGTAGTCTTCCTTATGGAAGATAGGCGAGCGCGTTCGAAGTGTGAATATATAGGGGAGCAAAAAAATTTTCGAAACCCTCTTGCGGGGTACGAAGCTTATGCCTAAAATCACGCCTCTTTCGCGCTACGGCGAACGCGGCGCGAAGGGGGGAGTGGGAAGTCTTGAGCTCAGGCAGTACGGTCGACCGCGAGGACGGGCGGGAGCGCGAGACGGCGATGACGCAGTTTCGGTGGCGTGGAGGTAAAAAAGTTGTTGACGCGCTGCGAATAAGTGATCATAATTTCATTTCTCTGCTGCTAACAACGCAGCGCTGCTGAGAAGACGGTGTCAAGTAGTGAAATCTTCTCGCAGATGTGCTCTTTAACAATGAACAGCCGATAAGTGTGGGCGCTTGATGTGGCGGACGATCTTCGGATCGCGAGCAAAAGTATCAAGAGTCTCACACTAAAGTAAGTCAGGTTTGTGAAGCAATTCACGACCTGTCAGCTTTGAGTGAGCGACCGGTTGGAAACAACCGAAAACAGTAACAGGCATTGAACTGAAGAGTTTGATCCTGGCTCAGATTGAACGCTGGCGGCATGCCTTACACATGCAAGTCGAACGGCAGCGCGGACTTCGGTCTGGCGGCGAGTGGCGAACGGGTGAGTAATACATCGGAACATGTCCTGTAGTGGGGGATAGCCCGGCGAAAGCCGGATTAATACCGCATACGATCTGAGGATGAAAGCGGGGGACCTTCGGGCCTCGCGCTATAGGGTTGGCCGATGGCTGATTAGCTAGTTGGTGGGGTAAAGGCCTACCAAGGCGACGATCAGTAGCTGGTCTGAGAGGACGACCAGCCACACTGGGACTGAGACACGGCCCAGACTCCTACGGGAGGCAGCAGTGGGGAATTTTGGACAATGGGCGCAAGCCTGATCCAGCAATGCCGCGTGTGTGAAGAAGGCCTTCGGGTTGTAAAGCACTTTTGTCCGGAAAGAAATCATTCTGGCGAATAACCGGGGTGGATGACGGTACCGGAAGAATAAGCACCGGCTAACTACGTGCCAGCAGCCGCGGTAATACGTAGGGTGCGAGCGTTAATCGGAATTACTGGGCGTAAAGCGTGCGCAGGCGGTTCGCTAAGACCGATGTGAAATCCCCGGGCTCAACCTGGGAACTGCATTGGTGACTGGCGGGCTAGAGTATGGCAGAGGGGGGTAGAATTCCACGTGTAGCAGTGAAATGCGTAGAGATGTGGAGGAATACCGATGGCGAAGGCAGCCCCCTGGGCCAATACTGACGCTCATGCACGAAAGCGTGGGGAGCAAACAGGATTAGATACCCTGGTAGTCCACGCCCTAAACGATGTCAACTAGTTGTTGGGGATTCATTTCCTTAGTAACGTAGCTAACGCGTGAAGTTGACCGCCTGGGGAGTACGGTCGCAAGATTAAAACTCAAAGGAATTGACGGGGACCCGCACAAGCGGTGGATGATGTGGATTAATTCGATGCAACGCGAAAAACCTTACCTACCCTTGACATGGTCGGAATCCTGCTGAGAGGCGGGAGTGCTCGAAAGAGAACCGGCGCACAGGTGCTGCATGGCTGTCGTCAGCTCGTGTCGTGAGATGTTGGGTTAAGTCCCGCAACGAGCGCAACCCTTGTCCTTAGTTGCTACGCAAGAGCACTCTAAGGAGACTGCCGGTGACAAACCGGAGGAAGGTGGGGATGACGTCAAGTCCTCATGGCCCTTATGGGTAGGGCTTCACACGTCATACAATGGTCGGAACAGAGGGTCGCCAACCCGCGAGGGGGAGCCAATCCCAGAAAACCGATCGTAGTCCGGATTGCACTCTGCAACTCGAGTGCATGAAGCTGGAATCGCTAGTAATCGCGGATCAGCATGCCGCGGTGAATACGTTCCCGGGTCTTGTACACACCGCCCGTCACACCATGGGAGTGGGTTTTACCAGAAGTGGCTAGTCTAACCGCAAGGAGGACGGTCACCACGGTAGGATTCATGACTGGGGTGAAGTCGTAACAAGGTAGCCGTATCGGAAGGTGCGGCTGGATCACCTCCTTTCTCGAGCTTAAATCCGCGAAGTTGAGCGCTCACGCTTATCGGCTGTGAATCAGGACAGACTCAGGGGTCTGTAGCTCAGTCGGTTAGAGCACCGTCTTGATAAGGCGGGGGTCGTTGGTTCGAATCCAACCAGACCCACCAATTGTCTGGCGAGAAGGGAACCTGAGTGTCTCTGTACGGGGGCATAGCTCAGCTGGGAGAGCACCTGCTTTGCAAGCAGGGGGTCGTCGGTTCGATCCCGTCTGCCTCCACCACAATCTTCAATGACAAGCGTTCGACTTGAGTCGAATCTTTGTCATTGGCGATTGAGCCAGTCAGAGTGATGCAGGCAACTGTATCGGCTGTCGTTCTTTAACAATCTGGAAGAAGCAAGTAATTTGGATAGCGGAAGCGTCTTTGAGATGGACGTGGAAGTTATCCGGGTTGTGATTGTATCGATGTATCTCAAGATGATTCGAACTTCATGTTCGGCTCCCTACGGGAGTGGGACCAGAGTAAGCGCTAAAGCGCTAACACTGGTCGACATCAAATTGGAATACGGCACAACGCGAGAACTCAACCTGTAGCGGCTGTCATCCCCATTCGGGGATGGGGCCATCGTAAGCGCTAAAGCGCTAACGATGGCCGACATGAGACAGACTCGTTATAGGGTCAAGCGAACAAGTGCATGTGGTGGATGCCTTGGCGATCACAGGCGATGAAGGACGCGGTAGCCTGCGAAAAGCTACGGGGAGCTGGCAAACGAGCTTTGATCCGTAGATGTCCGAATGGGGAAACCCACTCCTTTTGGAGTATCCATGACTGAATACATAGGTCATGTGAGGCGAACGCGGTGAACTGAAACATCTAAGTAACCGCAGGAAAAGAAATCAACCGAGATTCCCAAAGTAGTGGCGAGCGAAATGGGAAGAGCCTGTACTCTTTATTTGTATTGTTAGCCGAACGCTCTGGAAAGTGCGGCCATAGCAGGTGATAGCCCTGTAGGCGAAAACAGTATGAAAGAACTAGGTGTACGACAAGTAGGGCGGGACACGTGAAATCCTGTCTGAAGATGGGGGGACCATCCTCCAAGGCTAAATACTCGTGATCGACCGATAGTGAACCAGTACCGTGAGGGAAAGGCGAAAAGAACCCCGGGAGGGGAGTGAAATAGATCCTGAAACCGCATGCATACAAACAGTCGGAGCCTCTTCGGGGGTGACGGCGTACCTTTTGTATAATGGGTCAGCGACTTACGTTCAGTAGCAAGCTTAACCGAATAGGGCAGGCGTAGCGAAAGCGAGTCCGAATAGGGCGTTCAGTTGCTGGGCGTAGACCCGAAACCAGGTGATCTATCCATGGCCAGGATGAAGGTGCGGTAACACGTACTGGAGGTCCGAACCCACTAACGTTGAAAAGTTAGGGGATGAGCTGTGGATAGGGGTGAAAGGCTAAACAAACCTGGAAATAGCTGGTTCTCTCCGAAAACTATTTAGGTAGTGCCTCGTGTCTCACCTTCGGGGTAGAGCACTGTCATGGTTGGGGGGTCTATTGCAGATTACCCCGCCATAGCAAACTCCGAATACCGAAGAGTGCAATCACGGGAGACAGACATCGGGTGCTAACGTCCGGTGTCAAGAGGGAAACAACCCAGACCGCCAGCTAAGGTCCCCAAATATGGCTAAGTGGGAAACGAAGTGGGAAGGCTAAAACAGTCAGGAGGTTGGCTTAGAAGCAGCCACCCTTTAAAGAAAGCGTAATAGCTCACTGATCGAGTCGTCCTGCGCGGAAGATGTAACGGGGCTAAGCCATATACCGAAGCTGCGGATGCGAGCTTTGCTCGCATGGTAGGAGAGCGTTCCGTAAGCCTGCGAAGGTGCACTGTAAGGTGTGCTGGAGGTATCGGAAGTGCGAATGCTGACATGAGTAGCGATAAAGGGGGTGAAAGGCCCCCTCGCCGTAAGCCCAAGGTTTCCTACGCAACGTTCATCGGCGTAGGGTGAGTCGGCCCCTAAGGCGAGGCAGAAATGCGTAGCTGATGGGAAGCAGGTCAATATTCCTGCACCGTCGTTAGATGCGATGGGGGGACGGATCGCGGAAGGTTGTCCGGGTGTTGGAAGTCCCGGTCGCTGCATTGGAGAAGGCGCTTAGGCAAATCCGGGCGCAGGATTCAAGGGTGTGGCGCGAGCTCCTTCGGGAGCGAAGCAATTGGAAGTGGTTCCAAGAAAAGCCTCTAAGCTTCAGTCTAACGATGACCGTACCGCAAACCGACACAGGTGGGCGAGATGAGTATTCTAAGGCGCTTGAGAGAACTCGGGAGAAGGAACTCGGCAAATTGGTACCGTAACTTCGGGATAAGGTACGCCCTGGTAGCTTGATGCGCCTGCGCGCAGAGGGTGAAGGGGTTGCAATAAACTGGTGGCTGCGACTGTTTAATAAAAACACAGCACTCTGCAAACACGAAAGTGGACGTATAGGGTGTGACGCCTGCCCGGTGCCGGAAGATTAAATGATGGGGTGCAAGCTCTTGATTGAAGTCCCGGTAAACGGCGGCCGTAACTATAACGGTCCTAAGGTAGCGAAATTCCTTGTCGGGTAAGTTCCGACCTGCACGAATGGCGTAACGATGGCCACACTGTCTCCTCCCGAGACTCAGCGAAGTTGAAGTGTTTGTGATGATGCAATCTACCCGCGGCTAGACGGAAAGACCCCATGAACCTTTACTGTAGCTTTGCATTGGACTTTGAACCGATCTGTGTAGGATAGGTGGGAGGCTATGAAACCGGAACGCTAGTTTCGGTGGAGCCGTCCTTGAAATACCACCCTGGTTTGTTTGAGGTTCTAACCTTGGCCCGTGATCCGGGTCGGGGACAGTGCATGGTAGGCAGTTTGACTGGGGCGGTCTCCTCCCAAAGCGTAACGGAGGAGTACGAAGGTACGCTAGGTACGGTCGGAAATCGTGCTGATAGTGCAATGGCATAAGCGTGCTTAACTGCGAGACCGACAAGTCGAGCAGGTGCGAAAGCAGGTCATAGTGATCCGGTGGTTCTGTATGGAAGGGCCATCGCTCAACGGATAAAAGGTACTCTGGGGATAACAGGCTGATACCGCCCAAGAGTTCATATCGACGGCGGTGTTTGGCACCTCGATGTCGGCTCATCTCATCCTGGGGCTGTAGCCGGTCCCAAGGGTATGGCTGTTCGCCATTTAAAGAGGTACGTGAGCTGGGTTTAAAACGTCGTGAGACAGTTTGGTCCCTATCTGCCGTGGGCGTTGGAAGTTTGAAGGGGGCTGCTCCTAGTACGAGAGGACCGGAGTGGACGAACCTCTGGTGTACCGGTTGTGACGCCAGTCGCATCGCCGGGTAGCTATGTTCGGAAGAGATAACCGCTGAAAGCATCTAAGCGGGAAACTCGCCTTAAGATGAGACTTCCCCGGGGACTTGATCCCCTTGAAGGGTCGTTCGAGACCAGGACGTTGATAGGTCGGGTGTGTAAGCGCAGTAATGCGTTCAGCTAACCGATACTAATTGCCCGTAAGGCTTGATCCTATAACAAGTCTGTCTCGATAGCCGTTAGCGCTTCAGCGCTTACGGATATCGAGCGTCGAGTGCAAGGCACTCGACGTACAGCGGTTGAAGTACCGCGTATGTGTGAGATACAACCTCACAACCCAAAATTACTGCTTCTTCCAAGATTGGTTGCGCTGCCAAGCAACGCAACAACCCTCTTTGCCTGATGACCATAGCGAGTCGGTCCCACCCCTTCCCATCCCGAACAGGACCGTGAAACGACTCCACGCCGATGATAGTGCGGATCCCCGTGTGAAAGTAGGTAATCGTCAGGCTCCTCCTCTTGAAACCCCCGCCCCTCACAGGCGGGGGTTTCGCCTTTTACCCCAGCCTCAACAAAAAACAACGCGCGCATTGCGCTCTCTCATCACTCCTCACGCCAGCCTTGTGTTCGTCCGGATTCGAGCATCGGCTGGCGAATGTCGACCGGGCATTCCTCCATTCCTTCGCGTGAGTGGTTCTGTCGCCTTGGGCGATTGCTTGCCCATCTACAGGATTACAGTCCGCCCGGTCATGGCAGAAATTTTCGCTATACTTAAATTTAAGCTTGACCGAAATTTTCATGTGATCTAGATTCATCTCAGTCACCAAAGAGCCGGCGTCGAGTGCCCGACCCAGATGGCCATTGAGCAGACTGCCGAATCGATTACAGCCGCACGCTCTTCCAAGCACTTGATCCGACAGTGTCAATCCACGCCAGCGGATCCCGCGCGCATCCCTTTGGAACGAAATGCCGTTGGCTGCACGTTTCGGTCATGGGTAGTGTCGGTAGCTGGCTCCTGGCGCGGATCATTTTGCGAATCTTGATGCGATCGGAAACGAGACATGGCTATCGGCATCGGCGGATCGACCCCCGCAGCGGAACTGGCGAAACTCGAGAACATGGCGAATGGCGTCGCGCCGATTCAGCCCGCTGAGTACACAGCACGAATCGAACGGGCACGAGCGTCGATGAGACAGCAGGGGATCGATGCGATTTATATCGAATCGGGGACGAACCTGCTGTATTTCACCGGCGTCGCGTGGCGTCGCAGCGAACGCCTGACAGGGGCGTTGATTCCCGCATCCGGACCGTTGCAATACGTCCTGCCGGCGTTCGAACGCGGCACGTTCACAGGCATGATGCAGATTCCCGGCGACATCCATTGCTGGAACGAAGACGAGGATCCGTATCGGCTACTCGCGAACGTCGTAGAGCGTCTCGGGATCGGTGCCGGCACGCTCGGATTCGACGAATCCGCGCCATATTTCATGTATGAGGGCATTCGCGAACGAGCGTCGGCACTGCGGATTCGCAGCGCAATGGAGATCACGCGCGCGTGCCGGATCCGCAAATCGGCAGCCGAGCTCGCGCTGATGCAGCGCGCGAACGACATGACGCTGCGCGTTCATCAAGCGGTGGCCGCGATCTTGAGAGAGGGCATCAGTGCCGACGAGGTGCTCGATTTCACCGACACCGCACATCGAGCGGTGGGCGCGCGGCGCGGATCGACATTCTGCATCGTGCTGTTTGGGCCCGATACTGCGTATCCTCATGGCGTCAAGCATCCGAAGCGGCTCGAGCGCAACGACATGGTACTGATCGATACGGGCTGCCAACTGTACGACTACCACTCCGACATCACGCGCACATATGTGTTCGGCGAGGCGAGCGCGCGTCAGCGCGAAGTCTGGGCGCACGAGAAGCAGGCGCAACGCGTCGCCTTCGAACGCGTGAGGGCCGGCATGGCGGCTGAAGAGGGCGATCGCGCGGTCCGCGACTATCTGAAATCCGTCGGCTATGGTCCGGATTATGCGCTGCCGGGTCTACCGCATCGAACGGGCCACGGAATCGGGCTCGACATCCACGAATGGCCCTATCTCGTCGGAGGCGATCGAACAGTACTCGACGAGGGCATGTGCTTCAGTATCGAGCCGATGCTTTGCGTTCCGAACGAATTCGGAATTCGTCACGAGGATCACGCATACATCACGGCCGACGGTCCGCGCTGGTTCACGCAACCGGCAAAAAGCATTGACGATCCGTTCGGGCTCGGTTGAACGTCTGCGCCGCCGCAGGTGAGGTGCCGACGGTATCGATATCGCTCGCGCGATGTCTTTGCCGGGCAGCTACACCGGACAAGCAGCGGAGGGGCCTTCACGACCGTGCCGCAATCGCCGTGACGAGCATGCCGACCCGCTCGCCGCGTCATGCAGCCGACCGGCGGATCGATCGGGGAGCGCGCTTCGTAGAGGCCGTGGCGACGAGAAGCGTCGAACTGCTAACCGTCTGCAGCGGCCCATGCCCACAACGGTAACTGGCTTGTACGGCAGGTATCGCGTTTCCGGGGCGCGACGCGCATCGCATGGCTCCGCAGACGCGTGACGGGCGGATTCGCGCGGCACATGGGCGAAACATCGGCGAAACATGGGCGCATGCCGACGTCGATCGTCCGTTCTGACTGAAGGTTGCATTTGTTTAAG
Source organism: Burkholderia sp. MSMB1589WGS (assembly GCF_001636105.1). Classification (NCBI taxonomy): domain Bacteria; kingdom Pseudomonadati; phylum Pseudomonadota; class Betaproteobacteria; order Burkholderiales; family Burkholderiaceae; genus Burkholderia; species Burkholderia sp. MSMB1589WGS. The sequence goes on along the minus strand of NZ_LNJT01000006.1, from coordinate 152,118 downwards.
CGCGACGAAAATTTAAGCTTGACGCAATTTGGGGCGAAAGGTAGTTTTTTCTGCAGCCGGCCGCCAACAAACGGCTGCGTGCGCTTATTGACATCAATCTGGACATCCGATGATCGACCGACTGAAATACAGTTTCACCGACCTCGCACGATACAACGCATCGGTTGTCGACACGCACGCGGGCCTGTCGCGCCTGATCGACGCGTTGCAACTCGACGCGCTCGTGATCACGTCGCAGGACGAGTACATCTCGGAATGGTTGCCGCGCTGCAATAATCCGCGCTACGCGTTGTCCGGATTCGACGGGTCGGTCGGCTCCGGTGTGTTTCTGAGCGTGGCGGCCGCGAAGCGGATCGGCACGCCGCAATTCGTGTTGTTCGTCGACGGCCGCTACCATCTGCAGGCGGAGAATCAGTGCGATCCGGCACTCGTGCGCGTCGAGAAACTGGGGCTCAACGTTGCGATGTGGCCGGCGATTGGAGACTGGCTCGCGACCCATGCGGCCGACATCGGCCGCGTCGGCTACGATGCGCCGCGCATGAGCGTCGCTCAGCGCGCGTGCCTGTTTGCGCAAACGGAGCGCGCCGGGTTGCAATGGTCGAGCCTCGCCGGCCGCGAGATCGACAAGGCGATCGCGCTGCCAGGCTGGCGCGTCGAGCGACCGATCTTCGAGTTGCCGCGATCGGTGACGGGCGTCGGCATCGCGGAGAACATCGCGACGCTGAACAAGCGGATTGGCGAGCATCTCGGCGGACCGCGCGCGAAGGTCGCGTTCGTGACCTGCGCAGCGGACGATCTGAGCTATCTGTTGAACAGTCGCGGCTACCATCTGCCGTATGCCTCGTCGCATGTCGGCTTTCTGTTCGTCGTCGGCGAAGCGGTCGCGCTGTTCTTGCCGGAGGGCTTCGATCGCTGTCCGGTACAGATCGACTCGTATCCGGCGCTGCACGTGATCCGCAACGACGCCGCCGCGCTCGAGCACTTTCTCGCGCAATTCGACGTCGAGCACATATGCTACGGTTTCCAGGCGGTCAACTGCGCGCTACCCGACACGGTGCGCAGCGTATGGCCCGACGCCCGTCATGTCGACTACAACCCGGTGGAAGCAATGCGCGTGAGCAAGACGCCGGAGGTGCTCGGCCAGTTCCGCGACGCGTTCGCGCGCAGTTCCGAGGCGATTGCCGAGGCGATGCGCTGGGCGAAGACGGGCGAGCCTGGCAAGCGGCACTCCGAATACGATCTCGCGCACGTGATCAGCGACGCATACGCCGCGCGTTCGGCCGTGGCGCTGAGCTTCACGACGGTCGCGGCGAACGGGGCGAACAGCGCGTCCGCGCACTATACGGCGGTGAGCCCCGACGTCGATCTGACTGAAGGCGAACTGGTGCTGCTCGATAGCGGCGCTTACTTCGACGGCGGTTTCGCGACCGACTGCACGCGCGTCGTGTTGCGCCGCACGCGCGCCGATACGCGGCCGCAGCCGTGGCAGCGCGAGATCTACACGGTCGCGCTGAAGGCGTGCATCAAGGGGCTCGTTACGCGCTTTCCGGAAGCGGCGACGGGCGCGGACGTCGACGCCGCCGTGCGCGGCGTCTGCCGCGAGCACGGCTACGACTACAACCACGGCACCGGGCACGGGATCGGTATTCACGTGCACGAAGGCGGCGTGCGGTTCAACCTGGGCGCCCAATATGGCCTCGTGCCGAACGCCGTGATTTCGGTGGAGCCGGGCATCTATTTGCCGGGCAAGGGCGGCGTGCGCATCGAGAACATCGTCGTGATCCACCCGAGCGAACGGGAGCCGGGCATGATGGAGTTCGAGAACCTCGTCACCGTCGGCTACGACTGGGATCTTGTCGATGTCGAACTGCTCACCGACGACGAGCGCGCTTATCTGCGTGACTACGAGCGGTTGTGCGTCGAGCGAGGGACGCACGTGACGGATTGTCCGCTGCTGTAGCGACAAACCTGTGCGCGCCGGGTGCGCGCCGCATGGCGAAAAGAACGCTGCCGAACAATTGTCCGGCAGCGTTCTTTTTCGAGCGATCGACGAGCAGACCGATGACGGCGCGACGAGGCGCGACGACTCGGCCTCGTGTCGCCGTCCGTGCGCATCACGCGACGCGCGTCTCGTTCCAGCGGTTCGCGCGTCGGAACGTGCCGATGTCGTTGAAGCGCACGCCGACCGCGCGCATTGCCGCGTGCGCCCGCTTCGCGGTCAATTGCCGAATGTAGAACGGATCGCGCACGACGAAGTGGTGAATCGCATGCGTGCTGCCGAAGTTGAAGCAGAACAATTGCACCGGGAGCAGCCACCACGGATTCAGCACTTGCGTCTGCTGAATGACGTTGCGCGAATCGATGTCGCCGTAGTAGTGCATGTTCGAGCTGATGAAGTTGATGCAGAAGCTGCGCACGAAGTTCGGCCCGAGCCATGTCACCGCGAGGAAGTCGACGACATGCATCGCCTGCTGGGCGAGCGCCGGCACGTCCGGCTGGTAGCCGAGCGCGTGCAGTGTGAAGAGTCCGACGTGATAGGCGATGAACGCATGCCACAGCACGTAGTAGACGTGGCCGACCGGCATGTACGACATGAGCTGCTCGATGCGCAGCCGCACCCGATCGGCGCGTTCCTGCGCGGGCTGCGCGGCGACGTACTGCAACACTTTGCGGCGCATGCCGAGCGGTCGCAGCGCGACGGCGAGCATGCCGTCCGCGAGCATCAGCAGACGCTTCAGGCCCCAGCGCTCGCCATTGGTGATTCCGTACTCTTCGAGATCGGATTCGCCGCCCGACACCTTGTGATGGTGCAGATGCATCCGGCGGCGCGTCCACGGATTGATCGTGCCGGGCCGGGTGAGCCAGCAGAGCGTCATCATCAGGTGATAAGCCCACGGCGTCTTCTTGAAGTACATCAAGTGGATCAGATCATGCTCGAGCTCGTGGATCAGCGATGTCGCGAGCGTCGCGATCGGCAGCGCGATGTACCACGCGATCATGCCCGTCGCGTACAGATACGCGCCGCCGAGCAGCGTCGCGACGCACAGCGCCATCACGGCCGCGCCGATCAGATTCTGATGGTCGAGCAACGGATATTGCGCGCGCAGCGCATCGCTCGCGGCGTTGACCTCGTTGCGGACATACGCGACCTTCTCCGCGTCATTCTTGAAGCGCAAAGTCTTGTTCATTGTTCGAATCCGTTCCCTGAAATCGGCGGTTTGCCGATGAGATCATCTTAGAGCCGTCCGCATCTTCGCCGTGATAGCCGGTCGTGCCAAAGAGCGAGTCATTTGAGGCCAATTTGCGGCATTGCGATGTGTCATCTGAGGCCATCCGTCGCTATAATCGGCCGGTCACTGCACGGAGTCGAAGCATGGCCATGTCCGTTCCGGACCCCACGAGGCAATTGAACAAGGCGACCGTATCGTCCGCCTACGCGCTCTTCATGCTGATGCTCGCGGAAGAGCGCGGCATCGCCGATGCGGACCTTCTCGCGAACACGGGTGTCACGCGCGCGAAGCTCGAGGAGCCGGACGCGCGCATCACGCCGTTGCAGCAGGCGGCAATCGTGTTCAATTTGATCGGGATGACGAACGATCCGTCGATCGCGGTCGAGATCGGCTTGCGAAGCAGCCTGACGAAATCGGGACTCATCGGCTTCGGCCTGATGAGCTGCGCCACGCTCGGCGAGGCGATCCAGCTCGGCATCCGTTATCTGCCGACGCGCGTGCCGTTCTTTTCGGTGCGGCTGACGGAACTCGAGCATACAGTGCAGATCGACATCCTCGAAGCGTTTCCGCTCGGCAGGCTGCGGCAGTTCGCCGTCGAGAACTTCATGGTCGAGACGGCGATCCTGTTCAACTCGCTGCTGACACCGTCGCATGACAAGACGATGAAGTCGAACGCCGAGCTATGCTTCGAGTGGCCCGAGCCGCCTTATTTCGCGCGCTATCGTGACCGTCTGCCGCGCTGCCATTTCGGTGCGTCCGCCAATCAGATCCGTTGCGAGGCCGCGCTGCTCGACGAGCCGATCAAGACCGCGAACGCGCACACGGCGCAGATGATCGTCCAGCAGTGCGAGGCGGAACTCGCGCGGCTCGGCTATGCGGAGAGCATCGTCGAGCGCGTGCGCAATCTGCTGATCCGCGGCAGCGACGGCTATCCGTCGCTCGATGCGCTCGCGCGCGAGTTGCATCTCTCCGAGCGCACGCTCAAGCGCAAGCTGAGCGACTACGGCACGACGTATTCGGCGCTGCTCGACGAGATCCGGCTGCGCGATGCGCTGCGCCTGCTCGAGGGTACGCAACTGACGGTCGAGGAGATCGCGGCGCGCGTCGGCTATACGGATCGAGCCAACTTCAGCCGTGCGTTCCGGCGCTGGACCGGCACGTCGCCGAGCGGCCGGCGCCGGATGTGAAACGCGCCTTCCGGGCGCGCATCGCGCAATGCGGGTACACCTGCTGGCAGCAGGGATGTTCGCATGTGCCGACGCAATTTTGCGACACTACGCAGGCATTCCTTCAGCGATATCAAGTCGCAATTCCCCACGCACAGCAGGACGTGCCGGCCGGCTTGTGCTGCGCTCCCGCCAGGCATACGATTTTTGAACGGCAACGCGGCATGCATCGCGTGCCGTGCGATCGGCGCGAACGCCGCATAGCGGCGCTCGCGTACCTCGCCGGGATTTCCGGCTTCCGCTTCGATTCGACCATCACGCTGGACAACATGACTTCCGTTCTCCTCCTCGAAAACATTCACGACAGCGCGTCCCGGCATTTCGCCGACGCGAACGTCGACATCGAGCGGCGCAAGGGCGCGCTCGCCGGCGACGAACTGCGGCGCGCGCTGCAGCAGCATCAATTGGTCGGCATTCGCTCCGCGACGCATCTGATGCGCGACGAGATCGACGCCGCGCGCCATCTGCTCGCGATCGGATGCTTCTGCATCGGCACGTCGCAAGTCGATTTGCCGGCTGCCGCGCATCACGGCATTCCGGTGTTCAACGCGCCGTTCTCGAATACGCGATCGGTCGCGGAACTCGTGATCGCCGAGGCGATCCTGCTGCTGCGGCGCGTACCGGAGAAGAGCGTCCTCGCGCATGCGGGAGAATGGGCGAAAGGCGCGGGCGGATCGTTCGAGGCGCGCGGCAAGACGATCGCGATCATCGGCTACGGCAATATCGGCGCGCAAGTCGGCGTGCTTGCCGAGGCGCTCGGCATGAAGGTCGTCTATTACGACGTGCAAGCGAAGCTGTCGCTCGGTTCCGCTCAGCCGGCGCGCTCGCTCGGCGAAGCGATCGCGATCGCGGACGTCGTCACGCTGCACGTGCCCGCGAACGCCTCGACGCACAACATGATCGACGCGAGCGCCCTCGCGCAGTTCAAATCGAATGCAATCCTGATCAATGCGTCGCGCGGCACCGTCGTCGATATCGATGCGCTGCGCGATGCGCTCGTGCAGAAGCGCCTGAGCGGCGCGGCGATCGACGTGTTCCCGCGCGAGCCGAAGAGCAATGCGGACCGCTTCGAATCCGTGCTGCAAGGGCTGCCGAACGTGATCCTCACGCCGCATATCGGCGGCAGTACGCAGGAAGCGCAGGAGAACATCGGCGCGGAGGTGTCGTCGAAGCTCGTCGCATTCCTGACGCGAGGCGATACCGCGGGCGCCGTCAATTTCCCGCAGGTGAGCCCGGGCGAATGCACGTCGGCTGCGCGGCTCTTGAACGTGCACGGCAATACGCCGGGCGTGCTCGCGGGGCTCAACACGCTGCTCGCGCAAGAGGGCGCGAACGTCGTCGCGCAACATCTGCAAACGCGCGGCGATATCGGCTACGTGGTGACCGATCTCGACCGCGTGCCGTCCGATGCGTTTCTCGACAAGCTGAGCGGCAACCGCGCATTTACGCGCAGCCGGCTGCTTCGCAGCGCATGATGCGACGCGCGGGCCGCCGGCGTGGGGTTCGCGTGCGATGTCTGCCGCGCGGTTGATGCGCCGCCGCACCCTGTCGATTTTGACAGCGTTGGATTTCTCGCGGCCCGCGTGTAATATTGCGCACCAATCGAATCGTCCCGCGCCGGCGGCGCTCGAACGGATCGCCGAATCCGGAGCGCGCGAACGAACGTGTTCGCCCAACTGCGTCCCGCCGCGGAATCGAGTCGGAATCCTGAGATTTACTTAGAACAACAATGTATTTATCCGGGGAAGAGGGTTCGTGTATCGTGCGGCTTTTCGCCAGTACGTGGTGGGCGTTTCATTCGGCGTCGGCATGACGCCGCTTGCCGCGGTCGACACACGTTTCATCGGCGTCGTGCATGCCGCGTGCGTGCGCGTTCGCGCCGATTTCTCGAAGAGGGCCGACGATGCAGTTCGAAGAGTTGAGCGATGACGAATGGGCGCGTATCGAGGAATTGCTCTCCGCCCAGCCGGCGCGCAACACGCGTTGCGGCCGACCGCGGGCGCAGGCGCGCGCGGTCGTGAACGCAGTGCTGTGGGTGCTCGCGACCGGCGAATGCTGGGCCGCATTGCCGCGCCGCTATCCGTCGTCGCCGACTTGCCGCCGTCGTTTCGACGAATGGTCTGCGGACGGCACGCTTGCCGCGATCGTCGAGCGGTTGCGGGGATGCGGGCGACAGGTCGAGTCGCGCGAGCGGATCGGCCCGATCGGTGCGAAGCCACATGCGCGGGCGCGCCGCCGGTTTCAGCACAACGTGTTCTGGAGCAGCCCTGAATCCTGGTGCGCATCCGTCGTCGGTGGCGTGATCGAGGCAGGCAGGGACGATCGCGCGCCCGAACTTGGCGAGGGCAGTGCGAATTGACGGACGGCACGCGTGTCGCGCGCGCCGGGGAATCCGTCGTTGCGGTAGTGCCGTGATCGGCCGCCCGAGAGCAACCGATTGATCGTCAGCGGCTCGCCCGCGACAGCCGGCCGAGGCTCGGCGCTTTGCCCGCGAGATTGCGATGCGCGAGCGCCTATGCCGCTTGCCAGCGCGCGGCGGCAACGTCGATCTTGCGCGGAATCAGCTTGAGGGCGGCGAACGTATCGGCGATCTGCTGCTGATACGCGAGCGTCGCATCGTCGATCGGTTGAACGCCGTAGCTCGCGCGTTTCAACGCATGCTCGAGCGTGCCCGTGTCGAGGCCGACGAGCGGCGATAGTTGCGCGGCGACCGTGGCGATGTTCGCGCGCGCCCAGCGATCGACCGCGCCGACTTCGTCGAGCAGCGCGCGCACGAGTTGCGGCTCGGCTTCGGCGAACTTCCGGCTCGCGAGATAGTACTGCGTGTTGTTCACGAGCCCTTTGCCGTTTGCGATCGCGCGCGCGTTCGCCTGACGCTCGATCGCCGCAAGATAAGGATCCCAAATCACCCAGGCGTCGACGCCGCGCTGCGCGAAGGCCGCGCGCGCGTCGGCGGGCGCGAGATAGACGGGCGTGACGTCGCGGTAATCGACCTTCGCGCGCTGCAGCGCGTTGACGAGCAGATAATGAACGTTCGAGCCCTTGTTGAGCGCGATCTTCCTGCCGCGCAGATCGGCGACGGCGCGAATCGGCGAATCGTGCGGCACGACGATCGCTTCGCCCTGCGGCGCGGGCGGCTCGCTGCCGACGTAGACGAAATCGACACCGCCGGCGAGCGCGAACACAGGCGGCGTCTCGCCGACCGTGCCGACGTCGATCGCGCCGGCGTTCAGGCCTTCGAGCAGTTGCGGGCCGCCCGGAAACTCGATCCACTGGACCGACACATGCTGATCGGCGAGCCGCTTCTCGAGCGAGCCGCGCGCTTTCAGCACGACGAAGTTGCCGTACTTCTGATAGCCGATACGCAGCGTCTTCGCGCTGCGTTGCGCGTGTGCGGCGCCGCTCGCCGATAGCGCGGCGAGGCCGCCCAACAGTGGCGCGGCAAGTGCGGCAGCGCCTGCGGCTTTCAGCAGCGAGCGTCGCGCGCCGTCGCGCGCGGATGGGGAAGGGGTGGTGCGGGGCGTGTCGTGAGCGGTCATGTGGCTTTGTCGGTCGATGCGGTTCTTGCGCGCGGTGCGGCGCGCCGCGGCGTAATCCGCGATTGCGCGGCCACGTCGCGCATCCGCTGCCATCATCGTCGGCGCGCGCGGACGGGGTCAATGGCCGGCTTCAACTTTGTTCTGCTATCGATTTCGCGCAAGGGAATTTGCGCGCGACGCGGGCGCGGGCGAACATGCGGGGCCCATAGCGACCGATATCGATCGAACTCGTGGCGGCGTCGAATGTGCGTCTGTCCGCGCATCGAACGTCACGACGCGTTGCCGCACGCGTCAAATGCCGGCTTCGATACGGAGAACCCGCGCAAGCCGGCGAACAAAAGTCGACAACGCGCGGCGGCGCGTTTCTATAGAATCGTCGATCCTTACATATGGTTTTCATCGAGCGGACGCGCGTTGCCCGCGCGGCGCGGCAGGCGGCATCCGAAGCGATTCGTCGCGATCCGTCGCCTCACGCAATCTCCGTCCACCTTCACTTCGCATCACGCATCCGTCATCCATGGTTCGACACGCATTCGCTTCGACGCCGGCGCCGAGTCGCGCCGCCTCCGCCTTCCGCCGCCGCGCGCCGCGCGCGTCGGCGGCCGTCGCGCTCGTCTGCTTCGCCGCGTTGCTCGCGGCGGGTTGCGGCGAGCGCGCCGAGCCGCAGCGCGGCGGCGCCACGCCCGTGCTGAGCGTATCGTTCAAGCCGAAGAGCGGGTTCGTCGTGCCCGTCGCGATCGCGGGCAAGACCTATCACTTTCTCGTCGACACGGGCGCGAGCCACACGGCGATCGACAATCGGCTCGCGCAGTCGATCACGCAGCCGTCGACCGACGATCAGATTCCGATCGCGTACCGGACGATGCTCGAAAAGGGCCTGACGACCGCGGACGGCGTGCTGCCGCAAGCGCGCGTGCGCCTGTGGCAGCCGCTGCCGATCGCGCTCGGCAGCTACGAGGTGCCGAGCTTCTATCCTTGGCTCGGCCTCGATCTGTCGTTGCTGTCGCAGGTGTTCGGCACGCAGATCGACGGCATCGTCGGCATCGAGATCTTTCGCCAGTTGAGCTGGGTCGCCGACAATCGCAGCGGCACGCTGACCGTCTGGCGCCATCCGCCCGCCGGGCAGCGTTTCGCGCATTGCGTCCCGTACCAGGACAGCTTCGGTCAGTCGCCCGCCGTGAGCGTCGACTTCCGCGATCAGTGGGCGATGTTCCGCTTCGATACCGGCGCGCGCTATTCGATCGCGTCCGCGCCGACGCTCGCGTACCTCGCGAGCCGCAAGGCCGCGACGCCGCTCGGCGGCGCGGTGCCGAGCATGTCGGCGAACGGCGTCGGCCAGTCGCGCGACCATTTCGTGAGCGGGCTGTCGTTCGACGGCCGGCCGGTCGGCAGCCTGCGCGTCGCCGAAGGCGGCGGCGACATGCTCGGGATGAACTTTCTCGCGCGGCTCGACCGCTACATGTTCGTGCCGAGCACGATGGAGTTCTGCTACGACGCGAGCGGCTTCACGCAGGACGATTCCCGGCCGCTGCGCACGATCGCGATCCGCTTCGTCGACGGCCGCGTCGAGCTGTTCCACAACCGGCCGGAGGACCTCGGCCGCTACGGTCTCGAGAACGGCGACGTGCTCGTCGAGATCGACGGCAAGCGCGTCGACCCGTCGGCGATCGACGACGTGCGCGACCGATTGAGCACCGCACCCGCAGGCTCGCTCGATATCGTGATCGAGCGCGGTGGTTCGCGCCGCGCCGTGCGAATTTGACGCACGTCACGAACGGGGCCGCTCACGCGGCCGAAAGCGCCGCGTTTCATTTGCCGCGACGCTCCCGGCACGTGCGCGTTTGGCGCGCGTAACGCATTGCCGCATAAGAGAAAAATCGAAATGCCGCGCGGCGCGCCGTGAAACATTGCGCTTTTCCCGCGACCGGCTAAATTCCAGAAGACATGAGATTTGCGATCGCTCGGCCAATCGACTACCAATGTAAAGAAGTATTGGATTGACATGAATCAACGCAAAGCAACGGCGCTCATGAGATTTTCGCGACATTGAAAATCTGAACAACAAGTTCCCATGAGACCAATGAAAGCGATGGTGCCGGGCGTACCCGCTTACCTCACGAGCCGCAGGGGCGGCTCGCGTCGCTGGCGGGAACTGCACGCCTTCCCGGAGAGGATGACAGTGACCTCGAGACCCACCGCTGTACTCGCCGTACTGTGCGGCTTGCTGAGCCAGACGGCGCTATCCCAGGAACCGCAGGCCGAGCGCGCGCCCGACACGATGGAGGCGCGCGTGCTCGCCTGCGCCGCCTGCCACGGCCGGCAGGGCGAGGGGACGTCGAACGACTACTTCCCGCGCCTGTCCGGCAAGCCCGCCGGCTATCTGTACAACCAGCTCGTCGCGTTCCGCGACGGCCGGCGCAAGTATCCGCCGATGAACTACCTGCTCGCGTATCTGCCCGACGCGTACCTGCGCAAGATCGCCGATCACTTCGCGAGCCGGCGGCCGCCGTTCCCGACGATCGCGGCGCCCGCCGCCGCGCCGGCAGTGCTAGAGCGGGGGCGGCAGCTCGTCCAGTCGGGCGATCCGTCGCACAAGGTTCCCGCGTGCGCGTCGTGCCACGGCGCGTCGCTCACGGGCATGGAGCCCGCCGTGCCGGGGCTGCTCGGCCTGCATGCCGAATACCTGAGCGCGCAGCTCGGCGCATGGCGCTACGGCACGCGCACGTCGTATGCGCCCGACTGCATGCAGCAGGTCGCGTCGCGCCTCACCGACACGGACGTGACCGCCATCTCCGCGTGGCTCGCTTCGCAGCCCGCGCCCGCGAACCCGTCGCCCGCCCCCGCGGGCTCGCTCGACATGCCGCTCGCATGCGGTAGCGAACCGCGTTAATGGAGGCCTCGGTGCACAAGCATTGGATCGTCAAACTCCGCAGCGCGTGCGCGAATGCCGCGCTCGGGCTGCTCGCGGCGACGCTCGCCGCATCCGCCGCACACGCGCAACCCGCCGCGGACGCGGCGACCCTCAAGCGCGGTGAGTACCTCGCCCGCGCGGGCGACTGCGTCGCGTGCCACACGGTGCCGGGCGAGAAGCTCTTCGCGGGCGGCCGCGCGATGCCGACGCCGTTCGGCACGCTGTACTCGCCGAACATCACGCCCGACAACGACGCGGGCATCGGCAAATGGACGGCCGACGAGTTCTACGCGATGATGCACACCGGCCGTTCGCGCGACGGCTCGCTGCTGTATCCGGCGATGCCGTTCGCCGCGTACACGAAGGTCACGCGCGCGGATTCGGACGCGATCTTTGCGTACCTGCGCTCGGTGCCGCCCGTGAAGCTCGCGAACCGGCCGCACGACATGCGTTTTCCGTACAACAACCGGCAGTTGCTGATCGGCTGGCGCACGCTGTACTTCAAGGAAGGCGAGTATCAGCCGGACCACGCGAAATCGGCCGAATGGAACCGCGGCGCGTATCTGGTGCAGGGGCTCGGCCACTGCTCGATGTGCCACACCGCGATCAACGCGCTCGGCGGCAGCTCCGAGTCGAACGCGTTCGAAGGCGGGCTGATCCCGATGCAGGCGTGGTATGCGCCGTCGCTCACGTCGAACCGGGAAGCAGGGCTCGGCGACTGGAGCATCGCCGACATCACGGGCCTGCTGCAGGCGGGCGCGTCGCATCGCGGCGCGGTGTACGGGCCGATGGCCGAGGTCGTCTACGACAGCCTGCAGTACCTGTCGGACGACGACGTGCGCGCGATGTCCGTCTATCTGAAGTCGCTGCCGCAGCGCGGCAGCGAGGCCGAGTCCGCGCCGAAGACGACGATGGCCGCATCGGAGCAGGCGCGCCTCTACAAGATCGGCGCGAAGATCTACGACACGCAGTGCGCGAGCTGCCACGGCAAGACGGGGCGCGGCAAGACGCCGGCGTTCCCGCCGCTCGCGGGCAACCAGTCGATCCAGATGACGTCCGCGGTGAATCCGATCCGCATGGTGCTGAACGGCGGCTATGCGCCCGGCACCGCGAAGAATCCCGAGCCCTACGGCATGCCGCCTTTCGCCCAGTCGCTGTCGGACGACGAGGTGGCCGCCGTGACGACGTTCATTCGCACCGCCTGGGGCAACCGCGGCACGCCGGTTTCCGTGAAGGAAGCCAACGTGCTGCGCTCCGCTCCGCTCTATTGAGGACATCATGAGCGACACTTCCCAACGACACGGGGGCGACCCCGAACCGCACGACGACGCGGTCGACGAGATCGTCCGGTCGGGGCCGCGCGGCGCGCTCGCGCTCGCCGGCACCGCGACCGCGATCGTGATCGCGCTGTGGTTCGCCTTTTACTTTCTCGTCTTCCTGCCTCGCGGCGTGATCCAATAAAAAGCGGCTCCCATGTCCAAACAACCTATGCCAGACCGTCTCGACGGCGCGCAGTTCGCGGCCCGGATCGAGCGCAGGTGGGCGATCCTGGCCGTCGGCCTGATGATCGTCCTCGTCGCCATGATGGTGTACACCGGCCTGCACTGGGCGATGATGCCGCCGTCGCGCGTCGAGACGATCGATCCGACGACGCTGCACGTCTCCGGCGAATTCGTCGAGAGCAATCTCGGCACCGCGCGCGAGCCGGACGGCTCGGTCACGGTGCGCGTGATCGGCCAGCAGTACTCGTTCACGCCGCAGTGCATTCTCGTGCCGGCGAATACGCCCGTCACGTTCCGCGCGACGAGCGCGGACGTCGTGCACGGCTTTCTCATCACCGATACCAACATCAATTCGATGCTCGAGCCCGGCTACGTCGCAACGTTCAGGACGACCTTCGACACGCCGAGGGATCACCTGATGCCGTGCCACGAGTATTGCGGCACGGGCCACGAGGGGATGTGGGCGCACGTCAAGGTCATTGACCGTGCGGAATTCGACAAACTGGCGTCCAGCGCCCGGAGACTGAGCTGTGTTAAAGAATAATCGACTGGTGCTCGCCCATTTCTGGCTCGCGTTCGCGGTCTTCGGCGTCGCGCTGTTGCTCGGCGCGTGGCAGATGCTCGCGCGCAGCCCGCTGCATCCGTGGCTCGGCAATCCCGAGCTCTACTACCGTTCGGTGACGGCGCACGGCTCCGTGATGGGCTACGTGTTCCCGACGCTGATCGCGATGGGCTTCGGCTACGCGATCAGCGAGCTCGCGCTCAAGATGCCGCTCGTCGGCCGCCGCTGGGCGTGGACGGGCTTCTGGCTGATCGCCGTCGGCTCGGTCGTCGCGATGACGCCCGTGTCGCTCGGCCTGTCGTCGGTGCTCTACACGTTCTATCCGCCGATGATCGGCAATCCGTTCTATTACCTCGGCGTCGTGCTCGTCGTCGTCGGCTCGTGGATCTGGGTCGCGCTGATGTCGGTGAACCTCTATGCGTGGAAGAAGAGCAATCCCGGCACGCCGATTCCGCTCGCGATGTTCGCGAACGTCGCGGGCGCGTATCTGTGGGGCTGGACCGCGGTCGGCGCCGCGATCGAGATCCTGTTCCAGATCCTGCCCGTCGCGGTCGGGCTCCGCTCGACGATCGACGCGGGCCTCGCGCGCGTGTTCTTCTCGTGGACGCTGCACGCGATCGTCTACTTCTGGCTGATTCCCGCGTACATCGCGTACTACACGCTCGTGCCGCGCGCGATCGGCGGCAAGCTGTACAGCGACGGGATGGCGCGCATCTCGTTCATCCTGTTCCTCGTCGGCGCGATGCCGATCGGCGTGCACCACCTGTTCGCCGATCCGCAGGTCGGCTCGGGCTTCAAGTTCCTGCAATCGGTGTTCACCGCGCTCGTCGCGGTGCCGACGCTCCTCACGGTGTTCACGGTATGCGCGTCGGTGGAGATCGCCGCGCGCCTGCGCGGCGGCAAGGGCGCGTTCGGCTGGCTGCGCGCGCTGCCGTGGCATGAACCGATGATGCTCGCCGTCGCGTTCTCGTTCGTGATGCTCGGCTTCGGCGGCGCGGGCGGGCTCATCAACATGAGCTATCAGCTCGATTCGACGATCCACAACACGCAGTGGATCACGGGGCACTTCCACCTGATCTTCGGCGGCGCCGTCGTCATCATGTACTTCGCGATCGCGTACGAACTGTGGCCGCACCTGACGGGCCGCGCGCTCGGCAGCCTGCGGCTCGTGAAGACGCAGCTCTGGCTGTGGTTCGTCGGGATGATCGTCACGACGTTCCCGTGGCACTACGTCGGCATCCTCGGCATGCCGCGCCGGATGGCCTATTACGACTACAGCGATCCGGCGCTCGCGCCGCAGGCGGCGTGGGTGATCATGTCGGTCGTCGGCGCGCTGATCCTCGTCGCGTCGGCCGTGCTGTTCTTCGTCGTGCTGATACGCAGCCATCGCGGCGCGAAGGTCAAGCCGGCCGAGTTCACGTTCAGCTCGGCCGTCCACGAGCCGAAGACGCTGCCCGTCGCGCTCAACAGCTTCGGGCTGTGGATCGCGCTGATGATCGGCCTCACGGTCGTCAACTACGGCTATCCGATCGCGCAGTTGATGTCGCTCAAGCAACCGTCGGTGCCGGCGATCTACATGGGGGCGCAGCGATGAGCACGGAACGTCTGTTTTCGATTCGCAACCGCTGGTTTACGGTCAGCGTCGGGCTCACGCTGTTCGCGGTGGCCGCGTCGGTGCTGATCGGCTTCGTCTGGCTGCCGTCGGTGCAGAAGGACGCGCAGTTCCAGGGCATCTGGAACGCGATCTGCAGCGCGGCCGGCGTGCCGCGCGCGTGGCTGCCGTCGCAGCAGGCGCCGGCGCCTTCGGCCGTCAAGACGAGCACGGTCGTCGTCACGCCGCAGATGATGGTGGGCGCGGACAGCCTGTCGATCGGCCGCGGCGCGACGCTCGCGATGCGCTGCACGATGTGCCACGGCGCGCGCGGGATGAGCGACGCGAATTCGCCGAACCTCGCGGGCCAGTACGCGGCCGTCATCTACAAGCAGTTGAAGGACTTTCAGACGGGCGCGCGCACCAACGCGGTGATGGCGCCGATGGTCACGAATCTGACCGACCAGGACATGCGCGATCTCGCCGCGTTCTACTCATATCTGCCGCGCACCGTGACGCCGCTCGCCGCGACGCCGCCGAAGATCGTCGCGAGCGGCGCGCCGATGCGCAACATCGCGCCGTGCGCGTCGTGTCATGGCGGAATGGACAACAAGGTCGGCGGGCCGAGGCTCGAAGGCGAGCCGGAGGTCTACATCAACGCGCAGTTGCAGGCGTTCGCGGTGGGCGCGCGGCACAACGACATCAGCGAGCAGATGCGCAACGTCGCGCGGCAGATGACGCCCGCCGAGATCGCGGCGGCCGCGCGGTATTACGCGGGGCGGCCGTAGCGGGGCGCGGCCTCGGTTGCGCTTCGGCGCGGGCCGTGGAGGCCGCGCAGCGCCGGAGCGCGGCGGAGGGTGCCGTGCGATCGACCGCGCCGGTGCGAACAGGAACGGCAAACGGGAAGGCGTCCGTTTGCCGTTCCTGTTGGGCGTCGATCGGAGAGGGCGGGGCGGCGGCGAGGCATGATCGCCCGTCGGCCGAGCGCGATCGCGCGCGTTACCGGCCGTCGCCCTGCGCGCCGTGAAAGAAGCGTCCGAGCTCGGCCGCGAGCTCGTTGAGCACGCCCATTTCCTGCTGCGAGATCTTGCGCGCCGGCTGGCCGACTGCCCAGTCGCCGTACAGCAACGCGACCGTGGTCTGCTCCGCGGCGACGGGCAGCAGCACGAACGCGCGCGCATCGTCGAACGCGTCCAGATACCACGCGGGCAGCCGCTTGACCATCTTCGGATCGTGTGCGTTCTCGATGAAGATGCCGACCGAGTTCGTGATCGCGAGATGAAACACATCCGGCTCGAACGTCTCGTGAAAGCGCAACTGCTCGAGCGCCGCGTCGACGTCCGGCCCGAAGCCGAGACGCGCGGCGAACACGCCGTCGTCATGCCGCACGAACATCACGGTGCGCGTGAACGCGAGGCCCGCGAGCACGCTTTCGGATGCAAGCGCGAGCACCGGGCCGAGCACGTGCTCGGACGGCAGCGCACGCAGATCCGCGAGGCCCGCCTCGAGGCACGCCTGCGGGGTCGATGCGCCGCGCGCGATCTCGTCCGCGCTCGCGCGCAGCTCGACGATCTCGCGCATCACCGTGTCGCTCGTCTCCTCGCGCGACAGCGACGCGGCGATCTCGGCGAGCTCGTCGGCGCTGGTGCCGAGCACGCCGTGAAAGCGGTGCGCGAGCGCCGCGATCCGCGCGTCGCGCTGCTGCGCGTGCATCGACGTGAGCGCGGTCGCGACGTCGGTCGAGCAGTGGCTGACCGCGCGCAGCCACTGGACGTCCTGCGTTGCGCTGTCGTTGGCGTCGAAGCGCGTCATGCCCGCGCGGATCAGCTCCGGCAGCCGCCAGCGCGAGGCCGCCTCGAGGCCGATCTCGTCGTAGTCCACGCCGAGCACCGCGCGGCACGCGGCTTCGTCGTCGTCGTCGTGCTCGGCCGCGCGCCGGCGGATCTCTTCCCACTCCGCGTCGAGATAGCAGACGACGAGCAGCTTGCCGACCTGCCGCATCAGCGTGCAGACGACCGCTTCCTCGCCCGCGCGAAGATCGACGTGCTCGGTCAGCTTGCGCGCGACGCAGCCCGAGAGCAGCGCGCGGTTCAGTTCGAGCTTCGCGTCGATGCGGCGCGGCGCGCTGTGATGAAAGTGGTCGACGAGCTTGAGCCCGACGACGAGATGGCCGACGGCGTCCATGCCGAGCACCATCAGCGCGCGCGTGACGGTCGTGATGTTGCCGCCGAACGCCATGTACATCGCCGAATTCGCGAGCCGCAGCACCTTCTGCGTCAGCGCGAAGTCCGACAGCACGACGCGCACGAGCGCGGTGAAGTCGAGATCGTCGCTCTTCATCGCGGCCATCGTCGCGCGCAGCGCGTCCGACAGCAGCGGGAAATCGCCGCGCTCGTTCATCCGGGCCCAGAGCTTGTCGAGCAGCGCCGTTCGCGGCAGTTGTGCGGTGATTGACATACGAATCAGTGATTGAGAAAGCCGGCTGCGTGCGTCATGCGGCTGCGTGCAGATAGAGCTCCTGCGCCTCGAAGCGTTGCGCGAGTTCGTCCGACGGCAGCGCCTGGCAGACGAGCCAGCCTTGAATGTGGTTGCAGCCCATCTCGGTCAGCAGCGTGCGCTGCGCCTCGGTCTCGACGCCCTCCGCGACGAGCTCGAGCTCGAGCGTCTGCGCGAGGCCGACGACCGCTGACACGATCGCGCGGTCGTTTCTCGACGTCAACAGATTTTCGACGAAACTGCGGTCGATCTTCAGCTTCGCGAGCGGGAAGCTCTGCAGGTAAGCGAGGCTCGAATAGCCGGTGCCGAAATCGTCGACCGCGAACCGGATGCCGAGCTCGGTCACTTCCTCGAGCAGCGTCTTCGCATGGTTCGGATCGTGCATCAGCAGGCTCTCGGTGATTTCGAGGACGATGCGGCGCGGATCGATGCCCGTCAGCTTGATCGCGTCGCGCACGCTCTGCGTGAAGCGCGGGTCGCGGAACTGCTGCGGCGACACGTTGACGGCCACGTACTGCAGCGCGATCCCCTGCCGGTCCCACGACACGAGCTGCATGCACGCGGCTTTCAGCACCCAGTTGCCGAGATAGTTGATGAGGCCGATCGATTCGGCGAGCGGAATGAACGTCGCGGGCGCGACGAGCCCGTGCACCGGGTGGTGCCAGCGGATCAGCGCCTCGACGCCGACGACGGCGCCCGTGTGGCTCTTCGTGATCGGCTGGAAATGCAGCGAGAACTCGCCGTTGCGCACGCCGTTGTAGAGATCGGCCTCGAGCTTCAGGCGCTCGGCGTCGGCCGGATCGTCGGTCGGCTGATGGAACGCGAGCGCGTTGCCGCCCGCCGCCTTCGCCTGCGCGAGCGCGCGGTCCGCGCGCCGCAACAACGGACTGTGGTGCTGCGCGTGCTTCGACGCGGTGCGCGCGTCCGGGTCGATCGCGATGCCGACGCTCGCCGACAGGTGCACCGCCTGGCCGTCATACGCGTATGGCTGCTGGACGGCCGTCTGCAACTGGCGCGCGAGCGCTTCGGCCGCGTCGATCGCGGCGATGCGCGTGGGCGCGCTCAGCATCACCGCGAACTTGTCGCTCGCGACGCGCGCGAGCCGCTCGCCGCGCGTCGCGAGCCGCTGCAGCCGCTGCGCGGTGTCGCGCAGCAGCGCGTCGCCCGCGTCGTAGCCGAGCGCGCGGTTGATCCGCTGGTAATCGTCGAGATCGAGCAGCAGGAGCGCCGTGCAGCCGCCGCCTTCGTCGGCCATCTTCTGCGCGCGCATCAGCGCGGGCAAGAGCGCCGACAGGTTGTCGAGCCCCGTCATCGGATCGTGGTGCAGCTCGTACGTGAGCCGCGCCTCGATCGCCCGCCACGACGACACGTCGAACGCGGCGATCGCGAAGCCGTCGACGCCGTGGTGGCGGCTTTTCACCGCGCGCACCTCGACGTCGAGCGGGTAGGTCAGCGATTTCACGAGGCACAGCGTCGCCTTCTCGACGTCGCCCGTCGCCGACGCGCGCGCGAGCAGGCCGTCGAGCGCCGCGGTATCCTGCTCGGGGATCAGGTCGCGCAGCGTCAGCGTGTGCAGATAGTCGCGGTGATAGCCGATGAAGCGCAGGCTTGCGTCCGACACGTACAGGAAGCGCAGATCGCGGTCCACGTGGGCGAGGAAATCGACCGCGCCGACGGTTTGCTCCAGCCAGCTTCGGACCGTATCGTCGGCGCGCGGCGTGCCGGCGCGCGCGGGCATCAGCGCGCCGCCCGACCAAGCGAAGCGGCGGAGCTTGTGAAGTGCGGCGCGCCAGGAGCCCTTGCGGGGCGTTTTGTTCCTGATGGCTTCCATGTATCTCGCTGGCGTGAAGGGGCTGGAACCGGTGTCCGGACGCAATAACGGCGCATTGTGCCGATTCTTTAGTGTCAGGGAAGAAAGGAACTGGCGCATTTCGTCACGTGCGTCAGTTCGGGATGCGAACGCGATCGGACGGCTTGCCGGGCGCTAAACCCTGTTGAACATATGGACATTCGAAGACGAGGACTCAGATGAATCGAAAACTGGCATCAGGCGCGGCTGCCGCGCTCTTCGCGCTGTACGCGGTTGCGGCGCACGCGGTACTGAAGGTGGGCGACGCGGCGCCCGACTTCAGCGCGCAGGCGTCGCTCGGCGGCAAGACTTACACGTATTCGCTCGCCGACGCGCTGAAGAAAGGCCCCGTCGTGCTGTACTTCTATCCGGCCGCGTTCACGACCGGCTGCACGATCGAGGCGCATGCGTTCGCCGATGCGGTCGACGCTTACAAACAGTATGGCGCGACGGTGATCGGCGTGTCGGCGGACGACATCGGCACGCTGACGAAGTTTTCGGTCAGCGAATGCCGCAGCAAGTTCCCGGTCGCCGCCGATCCGGACGCGAAGATCATCCGCGAGTACGACGCGAAGCTGCCGGCGATCTCGAAGGCGAACCGCGTGTCGTACGTGATTTCGCCGGACGGGAAGGTGCTCTACGAGTACACGAGCCTGTCGCCCGACAAGCACGTCGAGAACACGCTGAACGCGGTGAAGGCGTGGGCGGCGTCGCACCGGCAGCCTTGATGCGGCCTTGATGCGGCCTGGGCGGCGAAGGTCCGGCGCGCGGGCGCCGGCAAACCCGCCGCGCGCCCGCTTATGCGCGCAGCGCCTGCTCGATCGGCACGCCGCCGCCGACGAAGCCGACCATCTTCTTCGAGATGCCGAGCTTGATCGCCTCGATCGCCGCCCAAGCGACGTCCTGGCGCGCGACGGGCGGCGCGTTGTCGAGCCGCTCCTCGGTGAGCGCGATCTTGCCGACGCCCGGATCGTCGGTGAGCGGGCCTGGGCGCAGGATCACGTAGTCGATGCCCGACGCGATCACGCGGTCGTCGCCCTCGCGCTTCATCTGCGAGTAGTGGCGCAGGAACTCGGGGCTGCGCTGCGGCCAGTACGCGGTGAGCGAGCTGATCACGACGAGCTTCTGCACGTTGTGCGCCTTCGCATAGTCGGCCGCGCGTGCGACGGCGTCGCGGTCGATCTGTTCCTCTTCGGTCGCGCCTTCCGACTCGGCGGAGCCCGCCGCGTAGATCGCGTGCGTGATGCCGTCGAACGCGGACGAGAAGTCGCCCGTCAGATCGGCAACGACGACTTTCGCGCCCGGCAGCGCAAAATCCGGCCGGCGCACGAGCGCCGTGACCTCGAAATCCTGCTGCTTGAGCAGCAGGTCCGCGAGCGCGCGGCCCGTGCGGCCGGACGCGCCAATCAGCAGTACCTTCATCGACATGAAACCGCTCCTTGCATTGCGCTGCGTCAATGGCGCCCTCCAGACGAGGGGCTGACGTCGAACGTCCAAGTGTATGCCGAATTCGCGTCCGATCGGTGGTGCCGAAACGAGATTCGGATCAAGGTCCGGCGCGCGAAGGCGGCCTCGCGCACATGGCGGCGCGCGCCCGGACCCGGCCGATCGCGGCTGCGGGCGGCGCTCGCGGGCGGTGCGCCGCCTGTTCGTCAATGGCGGGTGAGGCTTTCGCCGCGCACACGCGCGCATCGTTGCCCGTCATTTATGAATAGGCGATGGGCTTCGTATCAGGCGTAAGCATTTGTGACACGGCGGCATCGCCCGCGTCACTCGCTCGCGACCGCCGCGCCGCCCGACGACCGGCGATTCCGGCGCTTCTCGGCCCACACGCGCAGCCGGTCCATGTACAGATAGACGACGGGCGTCGTATAGAGCGTCAGCATCTGCGACACGATGAGCCCGCCCGCGATCGCGATCCCGAGCGGCGCGCGCATCTCCGCGCCGTCGCCGTGGCCGAACACGAGCGGCAGCGCGCCGAGCAGCGCCGCCATCGTCGTCATCATGATCGGCCGGAAGCGCAGCAGGCATGCTTCGTGAATCGCGTCGAACGACGACTTGCCTTGCCGCGACGCGTCGATCGCGAAGTCGACCATCATGATCGCGTTCTTCTTCACGATGCCGATGAGCAGGATCACGCCGATCAGCGCGATGATGCTGAACTCGGTCTTGAAGAGCAGCAGGCCGAGCAGCGCGCCGACGCCCGCCGACGGCAGCGTCGACAGGATCGTGACCGGATGGATGTAGCTCTCGTACAGAATCCCGAGCACGATGTAGACGGCCGCGAGCGCGGCGAGGATCAGGATCGGCTGATCCTTCAGCGACTCCTGGAACGCCTGCGCGGTGCCCTGGAAGCTGCCCTGGATCGTCGGCGGCACGCCGACCTCGGCCATCGTCTGGTAGATCACCTGCGTCGCCTTCGACAGCGACACGCCGGGCGGCAGGTTGAACGAAATCGTCGTCGCGACGAACAGGCCCTGATGGTTGACCGCGAGCGGCGTCGTGCTCGGCCCGAAGCTCGCGATCGCGGAGAGCGGCACCATCGTCGATTTCGACGTCGACACCGCCGCGCCCGACGACGCGCTCGACTTGCCGCTCGACGCGATCGAGTTGAGCGCCTGGTTGCGCGCCGAATCGGCGGCGATCGCGGCGGCGCTCTGCGCGGCCGCGCCGGCCGTCGACGCGCGCGTCGAGGTCGCGACGTAGGTGCCCGCCGCCGCGTTCGTCGTCTGCGCGCCGCTCGCGCTGCCGCCCGATGTGCTGACGTAGATCTGCTTGAGCATCTCCGGGCTCTGCCAGTACTGCGGCGCGACCTCCATCACGACGTGGTACTGGTTGAGCGGGTTGTAGATCGTCGACACCTGGCGCTGGCCGAACGCGTCGTACAGCGTGTTGTCGATCTGCGCCGGCTTGATGCCGAGGCGCGCGGCGGTCGCGCGGTCGATCGTCACCATCGCCTCGAGGCCGCCTTGCTGCTGGTCGGAGTTCACGTCGGCGAGCTCGGGGCGCTTTTGCAGCGCCTCCGTGAGGATCGGCCCCCACTTGTACAGCTCGGCCGTCGAGTCGCCGAGCAGCGTGAACTGATACTGCGCGTTGCTCTGCCGGCCGCCCGCGCGGATGTCCTGCGCGGCCTGCAGGAACGTGCGCGCGCCCGCGACGCCGGCGAGCTGCGGCCGCAGTTGCTGGATCACCTGATCGGCCGACAGCTTGCGCTGCGGCTTGTCCTTCAGCGCGACGAACATGAAGCCCGAGTTCGTCTGCGCGCCGCCCGTGAAGCCCGCGACGTTTGCGACGTTCGGATTCGCGCGGACGATGCGCATCATCTCGGTGAACTTGAGCTTCATCGCCTGGAACGAGGTCGTCTGGTCGGCCTGGATGCCGCCGATCATGAGGCCCGTGTCCTGCTGCGGGAAGAAGCCCTTCGGCACGACGATGTACAGCGCGATGTTGAGCGCGATCGTCGCGACGAGCGTCATCAGGATCGTGAGCGGATGGCGCAGCGCCCACGACAGCGTGCGCTCGTAGCCGCGCTGCATCCGCTCGAAGCCGCGCTCGAGCCAGCGCGCGACGCGGCCCTCGTCGCGCGGGTCGTGCGTTTCGGGCAGCAGGCGCGCGCACATCATCGGCGTGAGCGTGAGCGACACGACGAGCGACACGGCGATCGCGAGCGACAGCGTGAGCGCGAATTCGCGGAACAGGCGCCCGACGATGCCGCCCATCAGGAGGATCGGCAGAAACACCGCGACGAGCGACAGGCTGATCGACAGCACCGTGAAGCCGACCTCGCGCGCGCCGTCGAATGCGGCCTGCAGCCGCGGCGTGCCGTTCTCGATGTGGCGCGCGATGTTCTCGAGCACGACGATCGCGTCGTCGACGACGAAGCCCGTCGCGACGATGAGCGCCATCAGCGACAGGTTGTTCAGCGAGAAGCCGAGCAGATACATCGCGCCGAACGTGCCGATGATCGAGATCGGCACCGCGACGCTCGGGATCAGCGTCGCGCGCCAGTTGCGCAGGAACAGGAACACGACCATCACGACGAGGCTCACCGCGATGAGCAGCGTGTGCTCGGTGTCGGCGAGCGATGCGCGGATCGTGCGCGAGCGGTCGAGCACCGGCGTGACCTGGATGTCGGCGGGCAGCGCGGCCGTCAGTTGCGGCAGCGCGGCCTTCACGCGCTCGATCGTGTCGATGATGTTCGCGCCGGGCGACCGGTACAGGATTACGAGCACCGCGCGCTCGCCGTTCATGAGGCCGAGATTGCGCAGATCCTCGACCGAGTCGACGACGCTCGACACGTCCGAGAGGCTTACGGCCGCGCCGTTGCGGTACGCGATCACGAGATCCTTGTATTGCGAGGCCTTCGACGCCTGGTCGTTCGTGTATAGCTGATAGTGGTGCGGGCCGGACTCGATCGCGCCCTTCGGGCTGTTCGCGTTCGCGGACGCGAGCGCGGCGCGCACGTCCTCGAGGCCGATCCCGTAGTGGAACAGCGCCTGCGGCTCGAGCTCGACGCGCACGGCCGGGTTCGCCGAGCCGCTCAGGCTGACCTGGCCGATCCCGTCGACCTGCGACAGCGACTGCTGCAGCACCGTCGACGCGGCGTCGTACAGCTTCGCGGGCGACGCCGTCTTCGACGTGAGCGACACGACCATGATCGGCGAATCGGCCGGGTTGACCTTGCGGTACGTCGGGTTGCTCTTCAGGCTCGCGGGCAGATCCGCGCGCGCGGCGTTGATCGCGGCCTGCACGTCGCGCGCGGCGCCGTCGATGTCGCGGTTCAGGTTGAACTGGAGCACGATCCGCGCGTTGCCGACCGAGCTCATCGAGGTCATTTCGGCGACGTCCGCGATCGAGCCCAGATGCCGCTCGAGCGGGCTCGTCACGCTGGTCGCGACGGTCTCCGGGCTCGCGCCGGGCAGCGACGCCTGCACGAGGATCGTCGGGAAATCGACCTGCGGCAGCGGCGAGACGGGCAGCTTGACGAACGCGAACAGGCCGGCGAGCGCGATCCCGAGCGCGAGCAGCGTCGTCGCGACGGGGCGGGTGATGAACGGGCGCGACAGGTTCATTTACGCGTCCGGATGCGCGGCCGGGCGGCCGGAACGCTCGAAGAAGCCGCGGATGCGGCGCGCGAGCGCGTCGAAGCCGAGGTAGATCACGGGCGTCGTGAAGAGCGTGAGCACCTGCGACACGATGAGCCCGCCCGCGATCGCGATGCCGAGCGGCTGGCGCAGCTCGGAGCCCGCGCCCGAGCCGACGATGAGCGGCACGGCGCCGAGCAGCGCGGCGAGCGTCGTCATCAGGATCGGCCGAAAGCGCAGCAGGCACGCCTGGTAGATCGCCTCGCGCGGCGGCTTGCCCTCGACGCGCTCCGCCTCGAGCGCGAAGTCGATCATCATGATCGCGTTCTTCTTCACGATGCCGATCAGCAGCACGATGCCGATGATCCCGATGATGTCGAGGTCGTGCCCGGTGATCATCAGCGCGAGCAGCGCGCCGACGCCCGCCGACGGCAGCGTCGACAGGATCGTGATCGGGTGGATGTAGCTCTCGTACAGCACGCCGAGCACGATGTACATCGTGACGATCGCGGCGAGGATCAGGAACAGTTGGTTCGACAGCGACGCCTGGAACGCGAGCGCCGCGCCCTGGAAGCGCGTCTGGAAAGACGCCGGCAGGCCGATTTCCCGCTCGGCCGCGTCGATCGCCTTCACCGCCTCGCCGAGCGACGCGCCCGGCGCGAGGTTGAACGAGATCGTCGTCGCCGGGAACTGCGACAGGTGCGTCACGAGGAGCGGCGCGGGCCGCTCGTGGAACGTCGCGATCGTGGAGAGCGGCACCTGGCCGCCGCCTGCCGACGGCAGGTAGATGCCGTTCAGCGAATCGGTGTAGTGCTGCATCCGCGGCTCCGCTTCGAGGATCACGCGGTACTGGTTCGACTGCGTGAAGATCGTCGACACGATCCGCTGGCCGTACGCGTCGTAGAGCGCGTTGTCGACGGTCGCGGGCGTGATGCCGAAGCGCGCGGCGCTCGCGCGGTCGATCTCGATGTAGACCGACTTGCCGTTGTTCTGCAGATCGGTCGCGACGTCGGCGAGGGACGGCTCCTTCTTCAGCCGGTCGACGAGCTTCGGCACCCAGGTCGCGAACTCGTCCGGGTTCGGGCTCGTCAGCATGAACTGGTACTGCGTCGGGCTGACCGTCGAGTCGATCGTCAGATCCTGCACCGGCTGCATGTACAGCGAGATGCCCGTGACGTTCGCCACCTGCCGCTGCAGCGAGCGGATCACGTCGCTCGCCGATTCGCTGCGCTCGTCGCGCGGCTTCAGGTTGATCAGCATCCGGCCGCTGTTGAGCGTGATGTTTGAGCCGTCGACGCCGATGAACGACGTGAGGCTCACGACGTCCGGATGCTTCAGGATCTCGGCGGCGAGCGCCTGCTGGCGCTCGGCCATCGCGCCGTACGACACCGACTGCGGCGCCTGCGTGATCGCCTGGATCACGCCCGTGTCCTGCGTCGGGAAGAAGCCCTTCGGAATCACGACGTAGAGGAGGGCGGTGAGCGCGAGCGTGAGCACCGCGACGACGAGCGTCGAGCGCCGCCGGTCGAGCACCCACTGCAGCGCGAGCCCGTAGCGCGCGATCACCCGGTCGATCAGCGCGTGCACCTTCGCCTCGAAGCGGTGGCTTTCGGGCGGCGGCGTGTGGCGCAACAGCTTCGCGCACATCATCGGCACGAGCGTGAGCGACACGATGGCCGAGATCACGATCGTCACCGCGAGCGTGATCGCGAACTCGTGGAACAGCCGCCCGACGACGTCGCCCATGAAGAGGAGCGGAATCAGCACGGCGATCAGCGACACCGTCAGCGAGATGATCGTGAAGCCGATCTGCTTCGAGCCCTTCAGCGCCGCCTCGAGCGCCGAATCGCCTTCCTCGACGTAGCGCGCGATGTTCTCGATCATCACGATCGCGTCGTCGACGACGAAGCCCGTGGCGATCGTGAGCGCCATCAGCGACAGGTTGTTCAGCGAAAAGCCCGACAGGTACATCACGGCGAGCGTGCCGATCAGCGACAGCGGCACCGACAGGCTCGGGATGATCGTCGCGTAGACGTTCGCGAGGAACAGGTACATCACGAGCACGACGAGCGCGACCGCGAGCCCGAGCTCGAACTGCACGTCGCGCACGGCGGCGCGGATCATCGTCGTGCGGTCGGTGACGATCTGCACGTCGAGCGCGGCGGGCAGCGATTCCTGCAGCTTCGGCAGGATCGCCTTGATGTTGTCGACCGTCTGGATCACGTTCGCGCCCGGCTGCCGCTGCACGTTCAGGATGATCGCGGGCTCGGCGTCGACCCACGCGCCGAGCTTCGTGTTCTCCGAGCCGGCGACGATCTTCGCGACGTCGGTGAGCATCACCGGCCGGCCGCTCTTGTACGCGACGACGGCGTCGTGGTACTGGTCGGCGCTCGTCAACTGGTCGTTCGCGTTGATCGTGTACGCACGCGTCGGGCCGTCGAAGTTGCCCTTCGGCGTGTTGACGTTCAGGTTCGAGATCGTCGTGCGCAGGTCGTCGAGGTTCAGGCCGTAGGACGCGAGCGCGAGCGGGTTCGCCTGGATCCGCACGGCCGGCCGGTTGCCGCCCGACAGGCTGACGAGGCCGACGCCCGACACCTGCGAGATCTTCATCGCGAGCCGCGTGTCCGCGAGATCCTGCACCTGCGTGAGCGGCAGCGTCTTCGACGTGACGGCGAGCGTGATCACGGGCGCGTCGGCCGGATTGACCTTCGCGTAGATGGGCGGCGCGGGAAGGTCCGACGGCAGCAGGTTGCCCGCCGCGTTGATGGCCGCCTGCACTTCCTGCTCGGCGACGTCGAGCGGCAGGTCGAGGCTGAACTGCAGCGTGATCACGGACGCGCCCGCCGAGCTCTGCGACGACATCTGGTTGAGCGACGGCATCTGCCCGAACTGCCGCTCGAGCGGCGCGGTGACGGACGACGTCATCACCTCGGGGCTCGCGCCCGGATAGAAGGTCTGGACCTGGATCGTCGGATAGTCGACCTCGGGCAGCGCGGCGAGCGGCAGAAAGCGCAGCGCGACGAGGCCGGCGAGCATGATCGCCGCCATCAGGAGCGCGGTGCCGACCGGACGAAGAATGAAGACGCGGGACGGATTCATTGGTCAGCCGGCGTCATTGCGACTGGGCCTGCGACGCGCCGCCGTGGCGGCGCCCGCCGTGCGCGCCCGACGCGGCCGATGCGCCTTTCGCGCCCGACGCCTGCTTCGGCTGGTTGGCCGGGATCGTGATCGCCGAGCCTTCGCGCAGCCGGTCGGAGCCGTCCGTCACGACGCGCTCGCCGACGGCGAGCCCCTCGACGATGCTCGTGCGCTCGCCGTCGACGGGGCCGGGCTTCACCTTGCGCACGCTCACCGTGTTGTCCGGCTTCACGACGTAGACGAACTGGCCGATCGAGCCCGTGAGCACGGCCGACGTCGGCACGATCGTCGCGTCGCGGATCGTGTCGACGAGGAGGCGCGCGTTGACGAACTGATTCGGGAACAGCAGGCTGTTCCTGTTCTCGAACGTCGCGCGCAGCTTCACGGTGCCCGTCGTCGTGTCGATCTGGTTGTCGAGCGTGTCGAGCGCGCCCGTCTCGAGCGGCGTCGTGTTGTTGCGGTTGTACGCGGTGACCGACAGCCTGCCGCCGGCGCTCATCTGCTTGAGGATCGCGGGCAGGTTGTCTTCGGACGTCGTGAAGATCACGCTCATCGGCTGCAATTGCGTGATGACGACGATGCCGTTCGTGTCCGACGGCGTCACGTAGTTGCCCGGATCGACCTGACGCAGGCCGACGCGGCCCGTCACGGGCGCCGTGATCCGCGCGTACGTGAGATTGAGCTTCGCGGAATCGATCGCCGCGCGGTCGATCTGCACGGTGCCTTCGTACTGCTTGACGAGCGACGCCTGCGTGTCGGCCGTCTGCTTCGCGATCGAATCCTGCGCGACGAGCGTCTGGTAGCGCTTCAGGTCGAGGCGCGCGGTCGCGAGGAGCGCCTCGTCGCGCGCGAGCGCGCCCTGCGCGTTCGCGAGCGAGATCTGGTACGGGCGCGGATCGACTTGCGCGAGCACGTCGCCCTTCTTCACGATCTGGCCTTCCTGGAACGACACCGATTGCAGATAGCCGGACAACTGGGTCCTGACGGTCACGTTCGCGAGCGGCGTGACGGTGCCGAGCGCGTTGAGGACGACGGGCATCTCGCCGCGCACGGCGGCGGCGACCTGGACGGGCTGCGGCAGGTTCGCGAGCGCGGCGGGGCCGCCGCGCTTGCGCGCGCCGCCTGGCTGGCTCTCGGCGCTCGGGCTGCCGCCGCTCTTCCACGGATGCCACCACAGCGCGCCGCCGATCACGACGGCCGCGAGCGCGCCGAGCGCGATCAGCTTGCGGCGGGGGCGGCGCGGGCTGGGACCGGACGGCGGGTGAGCGGAAGAGCGGGGCGTGGGCTTTTCTTGATTGTCCATCGGTTCGATCTGGAGGTCGGCGTGCAGTGCATACGACAGGCGCGCACGGGCCGCGTTCGCGGTCGTCGCGACCGGGCCGGCTTGCGGCCCGGCCGCGACGCAAAAGAGAAAAGAGCGGGGCGCGCCGGTTGTGGCGCGGGGTTGCATGATGCTACGTCCCTACGACGGTTACAGTCCAGCACCCTATCTTTCCGCGAATTACGATCGTTACAGATGAACGGGCGATGACATGCGGCGATGACGCGGGCCCGCGTGCGCGGCGCGGTCTGTCGCGGCACTGCGCCATCCATGTCAACGTGCGAGATTCGGCCACGCGGCGCCGCCGATCTCGCGCGTGATCTTCGCGATGCACTCGCGCAGCGCAGGCACCGCGACCGAGCGCAGGAAGTCGGGCGTGCACTGGTGCGCGGAGCCGCCGCAGTTGACCGCGTAGCATTGGCCCGTCGGCGCGACGAAGCCCGCTGCGATCGCGTTCAGTTCCTCGCGCCATTCGCCGATCGCGATCGCGTAGCCGTGTTGGGCGATGTCGGCGAGCGCGGCATTCAGCCGCGACACGACGAACGGCCAGTCGTCGCCCGCCGCCGCCTGCAGCGCGCCGATCAGCTCGCGGCGCGGGCCGTCCTCGAGCGCGGCGAGGTACGCGCGGCCGACCGCCGTGCGCGCGACGTCCATCCGCGAGCCCGTTTCGAGCCGCGTGACGAGCACGGCCGAGCGGGGGCGGATCACGTCGATCGCGACCATGTCGAGGCGGTCGCGCACCGCGAGGTGGACGGACAGCGATGTCTTTTCGGCGAGTTCGACGAGGAACGGCCGCGAGCGTGCACGGATGTCGAAGTTGCGCAAGAAGCCGTTGCTGAGCTCGAGCACCGACGCCGTCAGCACGAAGCGCTCGCTGTCGGGCAACTGGAACAGGAAGCCCGCGCTGACGAGCGTCGCCGTGATGCGCGACACGGTTGGCTTCGGGATGCCTGTCAATTCTGCCAGTTCGCGGTTGCTGACCGGAGCATCGGAGATCGCGATGCGGCGCAGGACTGCCAAACCGCGCGCGAGGGCCGTTATTTCGTCGGTGGTGGCTTCCCGTTCTCGGGAGAGGGCTTGGGCGTTGGAGCGTGTCGTCACGGGAATCTCTCTTTTTTCGAAACTTGATTTCAGATTCTTATCAATTGTAAGACGAATGTCGAGAAAGTATGCGCGGCTTGCCACTTTCTTTCGCAATGCGCAATATTTACTGGATTACCCCGAGTTTATTAGGGAAATGTCGGATCGTGCAGCGCCGAAAATGAGATGGAGGCATGTATTTTTCGCTTGACTTGTCGTTCGGAAACGGAAAAAATGTCTCCTAATTTCGAAACGTTGTTTCGCTAGTTTAGATGGGAACGACGTTCGATGCAGTCTCTCAGGTTCTAGCACGGCCCTCGGAATGGCTAGAACTTTTTTAGCGCCACGGTCTCCGTGGCGCTTTTTTTTACCTGTTCGCAGCCCGAAGGGTGTTCCCATATATTGGGATTGAATGGGCGGCGCGCGGCAAGCGCGCATAAAAAAAGCGCGACGCCACGAGGGCATCGCGCCAATCCGGCGCCAGGCGCCGGCGAATCAGCCGTGACGACGAAGAAAATCCGGTATCACGCCTTCTTGAGCTGGATCGCCGTGGGCTCTGCCGTCAGATAGCCGACGCTCGCACCGAAGCGGTCCTTGTAGTTCGCGCGCACGAGCTGATCGAGCGCGCCCTTCACCTTGTCGTGCAGCGGCGATTCCCAGTCGCCGACGTGCTGGAGGTTGCTCATCACGTAGGTCCAGCCGTTGATCTCGTCGACCGCGTGCAGGCCCGTTGATTCCGCGCCCGCCGGGCACGACAGCACGCGCGAGAGCTGCTTCGTGTCGACGTGGTACGCCCACAGGAAGTTGTTCACGTGCATCCCCGAATCCTCGCCGATGAAGAGGGTGCGCAGCTTTTCCGAGAACTTCAGGTTGTCCGGATTCGCGATCTTGTCCGGGTGCGCAATGTTGCCGAGCGCGTCGGCCGCGGCGAGATCCTCGCCGACGAGCGCCGCGGGCGCGCTCATGTCGACAGGCACCCAGTCGCTCGCGATCGCGGCGCCCGACGTGTCGCGCTGGCCGCCGCGCATGTTGAGCGCGTACACCGCGCCCGCGTTGATCGCGCGATCGAGCGCGATGTCCGGCGACGCGGCCGCGTTGCCGCGAACCATCGACTTCTGGATGTACGACATCGCCGAATACAGCACCTTGTCCTTCGCGTTGACCGTCGTGCCTTCGAGCTTCGTGAAGCCCATGCTGCCGCCCGCGTATGCGGCATAACGGTGCGTCTCGAGGAACGCCGCGGCCTTCGTCATGCCGGGCTTGATGCGGACCCAGTTGAACGCGCCGCTGAAGTTGATCTTCGCAAACGACGCGTCGCCCGGGTCCTTCGTCGCGACGTCCATGATGTCGGCCGCCTTCAACTGGTTCGCGAGCGCCTCGATCTCCGCGCTCGTCGCGTGGCCGAGATTGATCCACGTGAGCGTTGCCGCGCCTGCGCCCGCCGACGACGTCTGCGTCCATTTCGCGACGTACAGCGTGCCCGCCGACAGGTCGGCCGCCTTGTCGGCGATGAACATGAAGAGGCCGCCGTTCGTCGCGTCGTCGCCCATCAGCACCGTGCGCTGGTCCGGCATCACCTGCACGAGTTCGTGCGAGATCCGGCCGAGGCAGTAGTGCTTGCGGATCGAGCCCGTGCCGTCCGGGTTCACCGTGACTTCCGGCAGATGGCCGTAGTGATAGGGGTTCGCGGCCGTCTCGCTGCCGAACGTGTTCTTGCTGAACGCCTTGAATTGAGCGTCGCTCGCGGCCTTTGTCGCGTCCGGCTCGTACTCCTCGCTCGACAGATGCGTGTTCCACGGCGACAGGCTCGCGCCGCACGTGATCCAGAGGCCGTGCGCGGCCGACGTGTCGACGTTGTGGTACTTGACGAGCTTGAGCGCGCCCGTCGCCGGATCCTGGTCGAGCGTCAGCACGGCGATCGGCGACGGCAGCCGGCCGTATTGCGATGCGCTTGCCAGGTCGCGCGTCGTGTATTCGAACTGCACGACGGCGAATACCGTTCTACCTTTCACGCCCGCTACGCTCGCGTTCTCGAGCGTGAGGAGCGAGCTGCCGTCCGGGCAGTCGGAATAGAACTGGCGCTCCCGGCCCGGAACCGAGCGATCGATGATCGGCTGGTTGTTGGCGTCGTAATAGCCGCCCGCGAGGATCGTGCCGCCTTTGCCGTCGGGCACGCGATCGCCCGTCACGAAGAATGGCCGGTACGCGAGCTTGTAGTTGCGCGTCGAGCCGTCGGTAAACGAGACCGACAGTGTCGAGCCGACGGTCGTCGTCGCCATCGCGGCCGGGTCGGCGAGCGTCGGCGCGGCCATCGACGAGAACGCGGCCGCTGCGAAGCCGGCGGCGACGTTGTCGTCGCCGCCGCAGCCGGACAGCAGGGCGGGGAGCGCGACGCCGGAGAGCGGCAGCATCGGCGCGCCGACGAGGATCTTCAGGGCATGGCGGCGGGAGGGATTGGGCAGCGTGGGCATGGGAAATCCAGTTGTTGTGGGCGACGGAAATCGACGGCGCGCCGGCGGCGGGCGCGGCGGACGGCGATGAAAACAAGATGAAAGTGTAATTTTCATAAATGAAAGTTTTTTGAATTGATTTTGTACGGATTGGCGGACGTCTCGCGCCGTGCGCGCCAGCGTGGATTTCGCGGGAGGATGCCGTCCGGGCGGAGCGCCGCGCGCGCCGCTACCGGTGCGGCAACGACATGTAAAAAAGAACCGGAAGCCGCCGAGGGCGCGCCGGCGCGTCGTATCATGGCCCTTTCGCCACTCGGAGCCGCTTTGCCGCGCCATTCGCCATGACGATCGAGATCGCCCACGCAACCGCCAATCTCTCCCGCGCCGGCCGCCGCCGTCGGCTGCGCGCCGTCGCGCTCGCGGCCGCCGTCGCCGCCGCGCTTGCCGGCTGCAAGAAGCCGGAGGAGGCGAGCGCGCCGCCCGACAACGCGGCAAGCGCCGCCGCCCACGCGGCCCAGCAGACGACTCGGCAGCTCGATCAGGTCGCGAGCTTCGTCAATCAGCAGATCCAGGCGGCGAAGCAGGGCGTCGCATCGGCGGCGTCCGCCGTGCCGCCCGTCACGGCGAGCTCGGTGTCGGCCGCCGCGCAGGGCGCCGCGTCCGCCGTGCTCGGGCAGGCGGCCGCCGCGGCCGGCACGAGCCTCGAGGCGGCCGGCCGCAAGCTGCAGCAGTGGAGCCAGACGGCCGCGCTCGGCGCGTCCGCCGCGAGCGGCGCCGCGGCGAGTCAATAAATCCGCTTGCCTGTCCGCCTAAATGTAATTATGATGGTTACATATTGTCGTCAAGGCGGGGTGCGAATGCATGCCGCCGCAGGTGAATCATGAATACGAGCAGCCGGTTCGCATTTGCCGTCCACGTGCTCGCGCTGTTGTCGTTGCAGGAAGGCGTGCCGCTGTCGTCGGACATGATCGCGGGCAGCGTGAACACGAACCCGGCGCTGATTCGCCGTCTGTTGTCGATGCTGGCGGCGGCGGGGCTCACGACGTCGCAGCTCGGCGCGGGCGGCGGCGCGCTGCTGGCGCGCGAGCCGTCGTGCATCACGCTGCTCGACGTCTGCCGCGCGGTCGACGATGCGCAACTGTTCGCGCTGCACCGCGAGGCGCCGAATCCGGCGTGCCTCGTCGGGCGGCACATCCAGGGCGTGCTGACCGGCTACATCGGCGACGCGCAGCGAGCGATGGAGGCGTCGCTCGCAACGCGCACGCTCGCCGACGTGACGGCCGACGTGCTGCGCTCGGAAGCGTCCGGGCAGCCGGGCCGGGGGCAACAGGCGAGCGGTTGAGCGCATTCGGCCGCCGGCGCGCGGCGTGATCGCGCCGCTGCCGGGTCGAGTTGACTATGATGGGGATCGTGGATCCCTCTTTTTTCGAATGAATATGTAATTATTTGAGTTACATATTCGCCAACCAGGAGAATCGACATGACGCAACGTACTTTGAACATCGCCCTGTTCGGCGCAACCGGCATGATCGGCTCGCGGATCGCGGCCGAAGCGGCGCGCCGCGGCCATCGGGTGACGGCGCTGTCGCGCAATCCGGCGGCGAGCGCCGAGAACGTTGCCTCGAAAGCGGCCGACCTGTTCGATCCGGCGAGCATCGCCGCCGCGCTCGAAGGCCAGGACGTCGTCGCGAGCGCCTACGGGCCGAAGCAGGAGGATGCGTCGAAGGTCGTCGCGGTCGCGAAGGCGCTCGTCGACGGGGCGCGCAAGGCGGGCGTGACGCGCGTCGTCGTCGTGGGCGGCGCGGGCACGCTCGAAGTGGCGCCCGGCAGGCAGCTCGTCGATACCGAGGGCTTTCCGGACGCGTACAGGGCCGTCGCGCTCGCGCACCGCGACGCGTACGACTACCTGTCGACCGTGCAGGACCTCGACTGGACGTTCTTCTCGCCCGCCGCGCTGATCGCGCCCGGCGAGCGCACCGGCCGGTTCCGCACCGGCGCGGGCAGGCTGATCGTCGATGCGCAAGGCAACAGCAAGATCTCGGCCGAGGACTATGCGATCGCGTTCGTCGACGAGATCGAGCAGAACCGCTTCGTCCGGCAGATCGCGACGGCCGCTTACTGATCGCGGCGCGGGCGCCCGTTGGGGCTACACTGGCGATCGTCGTCACCACTCGTACGATCGCATGCCGATTTCGCCTCGCCTGCTCTTCGCTCGCGGCGCCGCGCTGGCGATCGTTCTCGCCGGCTTCGCCCTCGCCGTTGCGCCGCACGCCGCGCGGGCCGCGGCCAATTCGGGCCTTGCCGCGTTCCAGAAGCTGATCGTGCCCGCCGCCGCGCCGGACGCCGCCGCGCCGGCGTCGGGCGCGGTGGCGGCAGCGGCGGCATCGGGCGCGCCGGCGTCCGCGCCGTCGCCGGCGAGCGCAGCCGAGATTGCGCGTTCGTTCGACGCCGTCATCCGGATGCTCGACAACGACCGGCAGCGCACGCAGCTCGTCGCCCAACTCAAGCAACTGCGCGACGTCGCAAAGGCAGCGCAGGCCCCACAACCTGCGTCCGCCGCAACGGCGGCGTCCGACGCGAAGGGCACGGGGCTTCTTGGCGCGATCGCGTCCGGCATGGCGTCCGTCGAAGCGAGCCTGCGCGAGCGCGACACGCCGCTGCACTACTGGTCCGCGCGCCTTCGCGCGGCGGGCGGCGAACTGTACGGGCTCGCGAGCGGCGCGGGGCCGCAGCCGCCCGCGCGAATCCTGCTCGATCTCGTGCTGATGCTGGCCGGCTGGCTCGCGTGCGCGGCGGCGCTGATCTGGGGGCAGCATCGGATCTGGGCGCGCCTCGGCATCGCGGTCAAGCTCGATCCGAATCCGAGTGCGAAGGGGATGCTGATTTTCGCGCTGCGGCGCGTCGGGCCCTGGGTCGTATCGTTCGCGGCCGTGCTCGCGATCGCGCGCGGCTTGCCCGATTCGCTTGGCCGCACGCTCGCGCTCGTCGCTGCTTACGCGATCGTGTCGGGCTCGGTGTTCGCGGCGCTGTGCCTCATCATGTTCGCGCTCTTCAGCGCGGGGCACCGGCGCGCGGCGGGGCGCGTGCTGATCACGCGCTCGTGGCGGCTGCTGCGCCTGATCGGCGCGTTCAGCGCGCTCGGCGACGCGGCGCTCGAGCGCGACGTCACGTGGCAACTCGGCGTCGATCTGTCGAGCCTCGTGTCGACGATGTCGAGCATGACGGCCGCCGTGCTCTGCGCGTGCTTCGCGCTCGCGTACCGGCGGCCCGTCGCCCATCTGATCCGCAACCGCAGCCACGCGCAGCGCACGGGCCAACGCGCGACCACCGAGATGATCGACTTCGCGGCCGCGCTCTGGCCCGCACCCGTGCTGCTGCTCGTGATCGCGTCGGTCGCGGGCACGCTGCTCGGCAGTCGTTCGTCGAACGACATGCTGCGTATCTCGATCGCGAGCGCGCTGCTGCTCGTGCTCGCGTTCTTCCTGTCGGCCGTCGCGCTGCGCGTCACGCGGCCGCAGCCGGCTCGCCACACGCGGCGCCACCGCTCCGCGTACGTCGCGCGGCTCGTGCGTTTCGCGGGCTCGCTCGCGACGCTCTTCATCTGGCTCGGCTACATCGAGCTGACGTCGCACCTGTGGGGCATTTCGCTCGCGCGGATCGCCGAGCACAGCGTCGCCGCGCGCGGGATCGCGCAGGCCGTGACGGCGATCGTCGTCACGCTGTTCGTCGCGTGGCTCGCGTGGATCGTCGTCGACACCGCGATTCTCGAGGCGCTCGGCTCGTCGTCGTCGCGCGGCAAGGGGCGCAACCCGAGCGTGCGCGCGCGCACGATGCTGCCGCTCGTGCGCAACGTTGCGTTCGTGACGATCGTCACCGTCGCCGCGATCGTCACCGCGGCGAACCTCGGCATCAACGTGACGCCGCTCCTCGCCGGCGCGGGCGTGATCGGGCTCGCGGTCGGCTTCGGCGCGCAGTCGCTCGTGTCCGATCTGATCACCGGGCTTTTCATCATCGTCGAGGACACGATCTCGGTCGGTGACTGGATCGATGTCGACGGCGGCCACGCGGGCACCGTCGAGCATCTGACGATCCGCACCGTGCGGCTGCGCGACGGGCAGGGCGCGCTCCATTCGATTCCGTTCTCGCAGATCAAGATCGTCAAGAACCTGTCGCGCGACTACGGCTACGCGGTGTTCGAAGTGCGCGCGCCGTTCTCCGCGGATCTCGACCGGGTGCTGCGGATCGTGCGCGACGCGGGCGCAGATCTGTGGAGCGACGCCGCGGTGCGCCGGTCGATGCTCGGCGGAGTCGAGGTCTGGGGGCTCGATCGCTTCGAGCCGAACTGGATGGTCGTCAAGGGGCAGATCCGCACGCGCCCGCAGCAGCAATCGACGGTGATGCGCGCGTTCAATGCGCGGATCAAGCAGCGGATGGACGATGCCGGGATCGAGATTCCGTTGCCGCGAATGCATGTCTATACGACGGCGGCGGGCGGCGTCGCGGCTGTCGGTGACGCGACGCGCGGCGGAGAAGGGCGGGCCGGGCGCGCCGAGACGAGTGCCGAAGCGGGCGACGGCCGCGTCGGACCGCATGCCGATGTCCGCGCGGATGCGGCGGGCAAGCGGGGCGCGCAAGGCGCGTGACGCGCATGCTGTGCCCGGTTCGCCGCCCCGCCCGCGCGTGCGCGGCGAAGCCGGGCT
Organism: Burkholderia sp. MSMB1589WGS; assembly: GCF_001636105.1. Taxonomy (NCBI): domain Bacteria; kingdom Pseudomonadati; phylum Pseudomonadota; class Betaproteobacteria; order Burkholderiales; family Burkholderiaceae; genus Burkholderia; species Burkholderia sp. MSMB1589WGS. The sequence continues at coordinate 115,439 of NZ_LNJT01000006.1, read as the reverse complement.
CGGGCCTGTTCGAGCACGCTCGCGCGCCGCGGCGCGGAATTAGCGCGCCGCGTCCGCGTGCGCCGCGCGCGGCGACGCGTTGAACACCGCAACCGGCTTGTACACCATCGCTTCGCAGCCGACGCTCCAGTCGAGCGTGTTCTTCATCACGCCCGTCACGCCGTGCGCATACTCGGGACTCGCGATCAGCACGCCGGCGGCCGCGTTCAGCCGGTCGCGAAACGCCTGGACCGGTTCCGGCATCGGATGCTCGACATCCGGATTGAACAGCGGGAATTCGCCGAGCCGCTGGAACAGCGCGACGCGCATGCCGACGGGCGCCAGCGCGGCGGCCGCTGGCAGCAGGGCGGTGTTGGTCGACGCAGCGCGCAGGCTGCCCGAGATGGCCAGGATGTCGATGGTGTGCGCCGTGGGGCTGGGGGATCGCTTCGTGAAGGACGCGCCGGAGTCTATCAGGCGGCGCGGCGCCGCGTGGGGCGCGCCGCCGCAGTGCTCGCGCGAGCGCCGGCAAGCGCGGGCTCGTCACGCATACGCGCCGGCGTCGACCGCGACGACGTCGTTCACGTGCGTCGCCACCTGCTCGCCGGCGACGCCGTACACGTGCAGCGAGATCGCGGGCGCGTCGGGCTTCGCGCCCGCATGCCCGAGCCGGTGGATCGCCTCGCGCCCCGCGCGCACATACGACACCGCGCCCGTCGGCCGCGCGCGCTTGCGCGCGTCGATCGCGCAGCAGGCCGCGTCGCTCCAGCGGTAGACGATCTCGGTGAGCCCGCCTTCGAGCACCGCGTAGCCGCACCACGCATGATGGCCGTGCACCGGGCTCCATTGGCCCGGCTCCCAGACGAGCGACACGACCGCATAGCGGCCGGCCGGATCGGCGGCGAGCAGGTGGCGGCGATAGCCCTCCGCGCCGCTCTCGCGCTGGGCGGGCGTGAGGAGGTCGGGCGCCGCGGCGGCTTCGGCGAGCGCGGCGCGCAGTTCGCGCGCGAACGCCGGATGCCGCGACGGCGCGGCTTCGTTGGCGAGCGCGTCGAATGCGGCGTCGAGCCGCGCGCAAAAACGCGCGATCGGCGTCGGCGCCGGCGCGGCGCGCTCGCGCGGCTTCGGATGCGTATCCGGTGCATGCGGGGGGGAGGAGGCGGCGTGATTCATCGTTGACTCGGTCGTCCATTGCCCGCGGCGACTTGCGCGGGTCGGTACGTATTTATACCGGTCGACCTGGAGAAACGGATTCCATATTGTTCCCTCATGCGGATAATGAATAGAATAATTTTCTATTCGCTAGGGACTGGGGAAATGGACGCGATCGATCGTAAGTTGCTCGAACTGCTGCAGGAGGACGCGACGCTGCCGATCGCCGAACTCGCGCAGCGGGTGAATCTGTCGCAGACGCCGTGCTGGAAGCGGATTCAGCGGCTCAAGGAGACGGGCGCGATTCGCGCGCAGGTCGCGCTGTGCGACCCGCGCAAGCTCGGCGTGGGGACGACGGTGTTCGTCGCCGTGCGCACGAACCAGCACACCGAGGAGTGGGCGGCACGCTTCACGCAGGTGGTGCGCGACATGCCGGAAGTCGTCGAGGTCTACCGGATGAGCGGGGAGACGGATTATCTGCTGCGCGTAGTCGTCGCCGACATCGACGACTACGACCGCATCTACAAGAAGCTGATCCGCTCGGTGCCGCTCTTCGACGTGAGCTCGTCGTTCGCGATGGAGCAGATCAAGTATTCGACCGCGCTGCCGGTGCGCGACGGCGGCGCGGGCTGATCGAACCGGGCGGGCGCGCTGCGCCCGGCGCGCGGGGCTCAGCGCCCGCGCTCGAGCGCGCGCCGGCGCTCGTCGGCGAGCGCGTCGCGCCGCACGAAATCCGCGACGAACGCGTTCGCCGGGCGGTGATAGAGGTTGTACGGCGTATCCCATTGCGCGAGCCGGCCGTCGTCGATCACGCCGATGCGGTCCGCGAGCGCGAACGCTTCCGCCTGGTTGTGCGTGACGAAGAGCGCCGTGTGGCCCGCCGCCTTCAGGATGTCGCGCACTTCGAACGCGAGCCGCTCGCGGGTGTCGACGTCGAGATTCGAGAACGGCTCGTCGAGCAGCAGCAGCTCCGGCGACGGCGCGAGCGCGCGGGCGAGCGCGATCCGCTGCTGCTGGCCGCCGGACAACTCGTGCGGGTACGCGTTCGCCGCGTCGGTCAGGCCGACGAGCTCGAGCATCTGCCCGGCGCGCGCGCGGCGCGACGTCTTCGGCGTGCGGCGCAGCCCGAATTCGACGTTCTGCTGCGCAGACAAGTGCGGAAACAGCGCGTAGTCCTGAAACATCATCCCGACGCGGCGCTTCTCGGGCGGCACGTCGGCGTCGCGGCTCGCGAGCGCGGCGCCCGCGAGCACGATCTCGCCCGCGCGCACCGGCTCGAAGCCCGCGATCGCGCGCAGCACCGTCGTCTTGCCGCAGCCGGACGCGCCGAGCAGGCAGCCGATCGCGCCGCGCTCGAGCGCGAGGTTCAGTCGATCGACGATCGTGCGCCGGCCGCGCGGCGTGTCGTAGGCGAGCGTGACGGCGTTCAGTTCGAGCAGCATGGCGGGCATGTCAGGATCCGGATTTCAGTTGGGTGCGCGCAAGCACGATCACGGGCACGAGGCCCGCGACGACGATCGCGAGCGCCGCGACCGCGCCTTCCTCGTAGGTGCCGCGCGCGGCTTCCGCGTAGAGCCAGGTCGCGAGCGTGTCGAAGTTGAGCGGGCGCAGCAGCAGCGTCGCGGGCAGCTCCTTCATCGCATCGACGAACACGAGCAGCGCGCTCGCGCCGAGCGCCGGGCGCAACAGCGGCAGGTGCACGCGCCAGAGCGTCATGCCGGCCGATTCGCCGAGCGTGCGCGACGCCTGTTCGAACGACGCCGGAATGCGCGCGAGACCGGCCTCGACGCTGCCCGCGGGAATCGCGAGGAAGCGGATCGCATACGCGATCACGAGCGCGGCGGCCGAGCCCATCAGCACGAGCGCGTCGCGCTCGAGCGCGGCGGCGATCGCGCGATCGGCGAGCGCGAGCGGTGCGAGCAGGCCGATCGCGAGCACGGTGCCCGGCACCGCGTAGCCGATGCTCGCGAGCCGCGCGCAGACGCGGCTCGGCTGGAACCGCGCGCTGTCGCGCGCGCGGCGCGTTGCCCACGCGACGACGATGCCGCCCCCGAGCGTGACGACGGTTGCGGCGAGCGCGACGGCGAGCGTGTTCGCGAGGCTCGCGAGCAACTGGGCCGATACGCCGCCGACGAGGTGCAGGCGCTTCGCGGTTTCGTGGACGAGATACGCGGCGGGCGCGCCGAAGCCGACGGCGACGGGCAGCCAGCCGAGCGCCGCCGCGCCGGCGGCGGCCGCGCCGCGCAGCCGCCGCGGCTCGATCGCGCGCATCCGGCGGCCGTGCGCATAGCGCTCGCGGCGGCGGCCGTAGCGTTCGAGCGCGAGCGCGCCGAGCACGATCGCGAGCATCGCGAGCGCGATCTGCGCGGCGCTCGCGAGGTCCGAGCGCGTGACCCACGTCGTGTAGACGGACACGGTGAGCGTCTGCACGCCGAGGAATTCGGACGCGCCGACGTCGTTCAGCGTTTCGAGGAGCGCGAGGCTCGCGCCGACCGCGATCGCCGGCCGCGCGAGCGGCAATACGACGCGAAAGAAGGTTTCGATGCGGCCCGCGCCGAGCGTGCGCGCGGCTTCGACGAGGCTCGCCGATTGCGTGACGAACATCGCGCGCGTGCACAGATAAACATACGGATACAGCACGAAGCCGAGCACGACGATCGCGCCCGGCAGCGAGCGCAGATCGGGCAGGCGGAATTCGCGCGGGCTGTCGAAGCCGAGCGCCCAGCGCAGCGCGGACTGCACGGGCCCGATTGGGTGCAGCAGGTCGAGATACGCGAATGCGACGATGTACGACGGCACCGCGAGCGGCAACAGCAGCGCCCACGCGAGCGTGCGGCGTCCGGGGAAGTCGTAGGCGGTGACGAGCCAGGCGGCGCCCGTGCCGACGCACGTGACGATCGCGCCGACGCCCGCGAGCAGCGCGAGCGTGTTCGCGGCCGCTTGCGGCAGCACGAATGCGGCCAGATGCCGCCAGTGCGACAGGTCGGCGCCGAGCGCCGCGCACGCGAGCGCGGCGAGCGGCGTGCCGACGACGGCGGCGATCGCCACCGCGCCCGCGAGCCAGCCGCGCGCGGCGACGCGCAAAAGGCGCGGGCGGCGCGCGAGCGGCGCGTCGACGTCAGTTGTCAAAGCCGACCTTGTCGATGAGCTGGCTTGCGCGCTTGCGGTACTTCGCGATCTCGGCGAGCGGCAGCGGATCGACCTTGAGCGGCCCGAAGCCGGCGATCACCGGATCGAGCGTGACGCCCGCGCGCACCGGATATTCGTAGTTCGCCTGCGCGTACAGCGCCTGCGCGGGCGGCGACGCGAGGTATTCGAGCAGCTTCACTGCGTTGTCCCTGTTCGGCGCGTGCTTCGCGACGGCCGCGCCGCTCACGTTCACGTGCGTGCCGCCGCTCTTCGCGTTCGCGAACGTCGGGCGCACGACCTTGATCGCGTCGCCCCACCGGCGCGCATCGGTGCCGGGCGCCGCGTGCTTCATGTGGCCGGCGTAGTACGCGTTCGCGAGCCCGACGTCGCAGATGCCGCCGAGGATGTCGCGCGCGACGTCGCGGTCGCCACCCGTCGCCTTGCGCGCGAGATTTGCCTTCACGCCGCGCAGCCACCGCTCGGTCGCCGCTTCGCCGTCGTGCGCGATCATCGCGGCGACGAGCGCGGTGTTGTACGGATGCTGGCCGGAGCGGATGCAGACCTTGCCTTTCCATGCCGGATCGGCGAGCGACTCGTACGTGATCGCGTCGAGCTTCAGGTTCTTGTCGACGTACAGCACGCGGTCGCGCAGCGACAGTGCGTACCAGTCGCCGGCCGCGCCGCGCAGGTTCGCGGGGATCGCGCCGTCGAGCGACGCCGAGCGCACGGCTTGCGTGAGCCCGCCGTCGACGAGGTCGAGCAGGTTGCCGATGTCGACCGTCATCAGCACGTCGGCGGGCGAGCGCGCGCCTTCCGCCTTCACGCGCTCCAGCAGGCCGTCCTTGACGAACACCGTGTGGACGGCGATGCCGCTTTGCTTCGTGAACGCGTCGACGAGCGGCTGGATCAGCTTGGGCTCGCGGGTCGTGTACAGGTTGACTTCGTTCGCCGCGTGCGCGGCGGGGGCGGCGACGGCGAGCGCGAACGCGAGCGCGCGCAGCAGCGGGCGGGCTTGCTTGACGAACATGGGGGGCTCCGGCGAAAGACGTGCGGTGGGCGGGCCGCTCCGTCAGGCAGGCCGCGCGGCCATCACGGAGCGAACATTACAAAACGAAAGATTCGAATTGTAATGCGAAATGAGAATGATTCGGGAATGATTCGCAAATGCGAATCGCTCGCAAAAAGACTGATGAATCGGGCGACGGGCACCGGGCGACGGGCACCGGGCGCAGGCGGCGCGCCGCGCGCCGCGATGGCGATGCGGTTGCGCGTAGAATGCCGGCTTGACGAATTTTTGACGGAGCGCAACAGGCGATGAACGATCCCCGCAGCAAGAAGAATCCGGTATTCGGCGTGGCGATTCTGATCGTCGTGGTCATCGCGCTCGTGATCGGCACGATCCTGTACAACGCGATTTCGCAGAAGCACGAATACGACGAAGCGCATCCGCACGCGTCGTCGTCGGCGAGCGCCGCGTCCGCGCACGGCTGATCGCGCGCGAACGCGGGCGGCGCGGCCGCGCCGGCGCCCGCAAGCGGCGCGCCAGCGCTCCCGGGGCGTGCGCATGCCGCGCCCGTCTGCCGCGTCAGCGCGCGACGGCGGCGAGCCGCGGCCGGACCCGCGTGTAGAACACGAGCGCGAGCATCGCGAGCCACGCGGCGCCGACGAAGAGCGCGACGCGCGTGTCGTCGAAGTAGCCGAGCATCGCGATCACGAACGCCATGAACGCGATCGTGAGCGCCGGCCCGATCGGCCAGAACGGCACCTTGAATTTCAGCGCGGCGGTCTCGGCCGCCGAGAGCCGGCGGCGCATCGCGACCTGCGACAGCAGGATCATCAGCCAGACCCACACGGTCGCGAACGTCGCGATCGCGGCGACCATCAGGAACACGTCCTTCGGCATCAGGTAGTTGAGCACGACGCCGACGAGCAGCGCGCCCGCCATCACGAGCACCGTGACCCACGGCACGCCGCGCGCGGACATCGCCGCGAGCGCGCGCGGCGCCTGGCCCTGCAGCGCCATTCCGTACATCATCCGGCCCGCGCCGAAGATGTCGCTGTTGATCGCGGAGATCGCCGCGCTGATCACGACGAGGTTCAGGATCTCGGCCGCGGAGCGCACGCCGAGCGCCGAGAAGATCTGCACGAACGGGCTGCCGTTCGCGCCGACGCCCGTCCACGGAAAGATCGACATCAGCACGACCATCGTCAGCACGTAGAAGAGCAGGATGCGCATCGGCACCGCGTTGATCGCGCGCGGAATGACGCGCTCGGGCTCCTTCGCCTCGCCCGCGCTCATGCCGATCACCTCGATCCCGCCGTACGCGAAGATCACGACCGACAGCGACGCGACAAGGCCGCCCACGCCGTTCGGCAAGAAGCCGCCGTGCGACCACAGGTTCGCGAGCGACGGCGCGCCGCCGCTGCCGAGCGTCATCCCGGTGAAGAGGATCGCGGCGCCGCCGCCGATCATCGCGACGATCGCGCCCACCTTGACGATCGACAGCCAGAACTCCAGCTCGCCGAACACCTTCACGTGGCACAGGTTGAGCCCGCAGATGATCGTGACGATCGCGAGCACCCAGATCCACTGCGGGACGTCCGGAAACCAGAAGCCCATGTAGATGCCGAACGCGGTGATGTCGGCGATCGCGACGATCACCATCTCGAGCGTGTAGGTCCAGCCGGTGACGAAGCCCGCGAACGGGCCGAGGTTCTCGGTCGCGTAGTGGCCGAACGAGCCGGGCACGGGCTCGCGCACCGCCATTTCGCCGAGCGCGCGCATCACCATGTAGACGGCCGCGCCGCCGACGATGTACGCGAGGATGACGGCGGGGCCCGCCAGCCGGATCGCGGACGCCGAGCCGTAGAAGAGGCCCGTGCCGATCGCCGAGCCGAGCGCGAGAAAGCGGATGTGCCGCGCGCTCAGATGGCGCTGCAAGTTCTTCATCGTGTCTCCGAATGATTGGTGTCGTCGGCCGGACGAGCAGGCCCGGCGCTCGCGCCCGAAAAGTTGTATAGACAACTTGGCGCGGAATGGATCATACCAATCGACGCGCGCGGGCAGTAGTCAGGGAATCCCTGAGTACGTGCGCGGCGCGAAACGGTGGAAAGGAAAGGGTGACGCGGGCGACTCACTCGGGCAGCCGGATCACGCTCGCGTCCTTGCGGATCAGCAGCGACGACGCGAGCATCTGCTTGCACTGGTGCGCGAGCACCTTCAGGTCGTGCGTGAGATCGGCGCTCGCGTCCGAGCGTTCGGCGTCGACGACCATCGAATCGAGCTCGCGCGTCAGTTGCCGGGTTGCGTCGGCCTGGTTCGGCGGCGGCGGCGCGCCGGCCTCGGCCCGCTCCAGATGCTCGCGCACGGCGGCCATCCCGCGCTCGAGCGCGGGCGGATTGGCCTGCTCGCACGCGTGGCGCAACAGCGGCGCGGCGGCGGTGATCTGCGCGCCGAGCACGTGGGTCTGCACGAGCAGGTCGTTCAACTCCGGCACGAACTTCTGGTGCGCCTTCGGCTCGAGCATCATCCGCTGGAACGCCTGGCCGAGGTTCGCGAACGCGATGTGCACGTTCTTGCGCGCGAGCCGGTATTGATAGTCGCCGTCGAGGCCGGGGGCCGCCGCGTCGACGACGGCCGCGACCGCCGGCACGGCCGCCGCGCCGTCGGCCACGGGCACGGCCACGGGCACGGCGGCCGCCGTCTTGCCGCGGCCCGCGCGCCACGTCGCCTCGAAGTACTTGCGCGTCGTCGCGAGCACGTCGGCGACGAGCTTGCCGATCGCGCGGTATTCCCAGTACGGGAAGAGCCGGCTCGCGGCGATCGCGATCATGCAGCCGACGACGGTGTCGATCGCGCGCTCGCCGATGATCCGCATGTTGCCGGGCGCGAGCAGATGGAAGAGCAGCAGCACGTACGACGACGTGAACACGACGCTCGCCGCGTAGTTGAAAAGCAGCAGGCTGTAGCTCATCACCATCGACGCGAACATGAACGCGATCAGCACGTGCGGCTCGCGCACCGTGTAGATCAGCGCGAGACTCGCCGCGCAGCCGATCAGCGTGCCGACGATACGCTGCACGTTGCGCTGCTTCGTCAGCGAATAGCCGGGCTTCAGGATGATGATGCTCGTCATCACGATCCAGTACGCGTTCGTGAGCGGCAGCAGGCGCCCGAGCCAGAAGCCGACCGCGACCGCGATCGTCACGCGCAGCGCGTGCCGGAAGCTCGGCGACCCCATGTTCAGGTTCGAGAAGATGAGCAGCGGCGACATCCGGCGCTTCTGCAGGAAGCGCGTGAGCGCCTTGTCGATCTTCAGTTCGGTCTGCTGCGCGTCGGCGCTGCCCGACAGGTTGCGGCGCATCTTGTCGATGAGGCGCGTCGCGCTCCAGATCCGGCGGAATGTCGCGAGCACGGCCGCGTACGCTTCCGGGTTCGTCGCCGCGAACTGCTTCTTGCGCATCAGCTCGATCTCGTATTCGATCGCGCGCAATTCGGCCTTCACGCTGATCCGCGAATGCGGCAGCCGGTTCTCGAGCACGGCGAAGCCGATCTCCTCCAGATCGGCGGCCGCCTTGCGGATCAGGTCGCGGTAGAAGATCATCAGGTCCGAGCCGCCGAACGTGCTGCGCACGAGCGGGTAATCGGTGTGCGCGCCGACGAACATCTCGTGCAGGTCGACGCTGTTGATGAACAGGTTGAACATCATCGTGCGGCCCGGGTCGAGCTTGCCGCGGCGCAGCTTCGGCAGGTTGCGCAGCACGATGTCGCGCGCGGTTTCCTGCGTCTCCACCGCGGTGATCTGCCTCGCGACGAGATTGCGGTAGCACTCGTCGAGGTCCGCGTCGAGATCGTAGAAGTCCGCGCGCGCGAGCAGGTACGACGCGCACGCGAAGAGGCTTTCGGCGAGCGCCTGCTGCTCGATGCGGCGCGCCTGCCAGCGCGACACGATCGTCGCCCAGTACGTGTACCAGAGCCCGCCCGCGAGAATCCACGATGCGTTGACGAGCGCCTGCAGCGGCGTGAATTTCTCCTCGAGCGTCATCACCATCATGAACAGCGTCGCGAAGCTGATCTGCGGCCAGCGGTTGCCGTAGACGACGATGAGCGACAGCGCGAACGTGAGCGGCACGATCGTGAGCCACAGCGCGAAGATGTGCGGCGTCGCGAGCCCGGTGGCGAGCGCGGAGAAAAAGCCGATCACGCTGCACGCGAGCATTTCGTTGTGCTTGTACTTGAGCGGGCCCGGCATGTCGACGACGCATGCGCCGAGCGCGCCCGTGGCGATCGTGAAGCCGAGCTCGCGGTCGTGCAGCACGATGAGGCTCAGCACGGCGGGCAGCGACACGCCGAGCGCGATCCGTAGGCCGCCGAAGAAATACTGGCTGTAGAAAAACTTCCTGATTTCGACCGAATAGCGCATCGATGGGCGAGTGAGCTGGCGACGGGGCGTCGGGGTGTTCTGGTTGGCGACGAGTCTATCGTATTTCCGCGTCGCGAAAGCCGCGTTTCGGGGCAGGGCGTGCGGCGTTCGGACTCCGACCGCCGCGCGGGCGCAAGACGGGCCGCGCGATCGCGGCGCGCGCCGGATCGGCCGATCGGCCAGGTTCTCGCGCCCGCCGCCCTTTGCTATCCTTGGCTCCTCGACTGGCCGGGCGTCCGCCCGGCGTCCTTCACCTGGTTTCATGCTCCATCTCTTCTACTCGAACCGCCACGAAACGCTGGCCGACGCGCTGCTCGACGATCTTGCGTTCGCGTCGGACGGCGCGGGCCCCTGGGCCGCGCAGCAAGTGATCGTGCCGAGCGCGGCGCTGCGCCGGCGGCTCGAGCTCGACGTCGCGAAGCGGCACGGCGTATGCGCGAACGTGCGCTTCAGCTATCTCGCGCAATGGCTGTGGGCGCAGATCGGCGAAGTGCTGACGGTGCCCGCGCATTCGCCGTTCGCGCCCGATCGTCTCGTGTGGCGCTGCTACCGGCTGCTGTCGGACGCAGGCGCGGCGCCGTGGCGCGGCTCGCCGCGGCTCGCCGCCTATCTGGCCGCGGCCGATGCGCCGATGCGCCACGAGCTCGCGCACCGGATCGCGACGGTGTTCGACCACTACCTGACGTATCGTCCGGAGTGGCTCGCGCAGTGGCGGGACGGCGAATCGATCTTCGCGCTCGAAGGCGCGCCGCGTCACGGCGGCGAGGCCGCGCGCGACGACGAGGCGTGGCAGGCCGCGCTCTGGCGCGCGCTGCTCGCGGAGCTGTCCGACAGCGGGATGCCGCCCGCGCACCGGTTCCTGCGCGAGGCCGGCGCCTTCGATCCCGACGTGATCGCGCGCGCGCAAGCGAAGTGGCCGGATGCGGTCAGCGTGTTCGCGCTGCCGACGATGCCGCCGCTGCACATCGCGCTGTTGCGCGAGCTGTCGCGCTGGATCGACGTGCGCATCTATGCGCTCAATCCGTGCCGCGAATTCTGGTTCGACATCGTCACGGCCGCGCGCGCCGAGTCGCTCGACGCGGCGGACCAGCTCGACTATCAGCAGGTTGGCCATCCGCTCCTCGCCGAATGGGGCAGGCAGACGCAGGCGCAACTGCACATGCTGCACGAGCTGACCGAGAGCGCGGCGGCGAGCGATGCGTCGCGCTACGCGGAGAACGCCGCGCCGACGTGGCTCGCGCGCGTGCAGAACGCGATCCTCGATCTGCAGCCCGAGGATGCGCTCGGCGCGCCGCCCGCCGAGCGCGGCGTCGAAGTGCACGTGTGCCATAGCCTCGCGCGTCAGCTCGAGGTGCTGCATGACCGCCTCCTCGCGTGGTTCGACGCGGACCCGAGCCTCGCGCCGTCGGACGTGCTCGTCGCGATGCCGGATCTCGCGGCGGCGGGGCCGCTCATCGACGCGGTGTTCGGCACGTCTTCGGGCGCCGACGCCGCGCGCATTCCGTACCGGATCACCGGCCTGCCGCCATCGCAGGCGAATCCCGTCGCGCGCGTGCTGCTCGACTGGCTCGCGCTGCCCGAGCGCAACGTCGGCGCGCCGGAGCTCGTCGAGTGGCTGCGCGCCGACGCGATCGCCGCGCGCTACGGAATCGACGCGACGGCGCTCGAAACCGTGCAGACGTGGCTCGCGGCGTCGGGCGCGCGGCGCGGGCTCGCGCCCGACGCGCAGGAGCCGCCGAACGCCGCCGTGCCCGCGCCGCGCCACACGTTCGCCGATGCGCTCACGCGGCTCTTCCTCGGCTACGCGATGCCCGACGGCGCGGCGCCTGTTTCGGCGTGGCTGCCGATCGCGGGCGCGGAAGGCGGCGAGGCCGAGCTGCTCGGCCGGCTCGCGCGCTTCACCGACGACCTCGACGGTTTCGCGCAACGCATCGCCCGCGACTTGACGCCGCAAGGCTGGGGCGACGTGTTCGCCGACGCGCTCGCGCGCTTCTTCGATTCGGGGCCGGCGTTCGCCGACGCGCTATCCGCCGTGCGCGACGCGCTCGACGCGATGCTCGCCGCGATGGCGGAAGGCGCGGGCGGCGCCGAGTTGCCGGCCGCCGTCGTGCGCGCGGGCCTCGCGGCCGCGCTCGACGATCCGGCGCGCGGCGGCGTGCCGTGGGGCGGCGTCACGTTCTCGTCGCTGACGAGCCTGCGCGGGCTGCCGTATCGCATCGTGTGCCTGATCGGGATGGACGACGGCGTGCTGCCGAGCCTTGCGCGCGCGGACGAGTTCGATCTGATGGCCGTGTTCGCGAAGCTCGGCGACCGCCAGCGGCGCGACGACGAGCGCAATTTGTTCCTCGACCTGCTGCTCGCCGCGCGCGAGCGCCTGCTGATCGCGTACACGGGCCGCAGCATCCGCGACAACGCGCCGTTGCCGCCCGCCGCGCTCGTCGACGAACTGCTCGACCATCTGGCGACGGCGGCGGCCGGGCCGGACGCGTCGCCCGCCGCGGTCGACGCCGCGCGCCGCGCGTTCGTGATCGAGCATCCGCTGCAGCCGTTCTCGGCCGACTACTTTGCGCCGGGCGGCGCGCTCTTTACGTACGACGCGTCGCGCGCGACGCTCGCGCGCCTGCTCGCCGAAGGCGGGCGGGAGGAGGCGTCCGCGTTCTTTTCGGAACCGCTGCCGGCCGAGCCCGCGGAGCCCGTCGCCTTCGCCGATTTCGAGCGCTTCTGGCGCCACCCGGCGCGCTCGCTGCTGCGCGCGCGGCTCGGCATCGCGCTCTCGGACGCGCAGGCGGAGCTCGTCGATACCGAGCCGTTCGAGCTCGATTACGCGGGCAGCGACGCGCTTGCCGAGCGCGTGCTGCCGCTCTTGATCGAGACGGCCGATGCGGCCGCGTTCGAGCATGCGCTGCGCGTCGCCGACGCGAGCCCCGAAGTGCCGGGCGGCGCGACGGGCGCGGTGCGGCGCGACCGTGAGCTCGACGCGCTCGCGCAGCTCGCGGGCAACGTGCGGCGCGCGCTCGCCGATGGCGCGGCGCGCGTGCCGTTCGCGTTCGACATCGCGCCCGCGTGGCCCGTGGCGGGCGATGCACCGTGGTTCGGCGAACACGACGCCGCGCTCGCCGCGGCGGCGGCGCGCGAGCCATTGCGCCTGCACGGCGCGCTCGCGCGGCTGACGGCTGCGGGGCAGGTGATCTACCGCTACGCGCGGCCGGGCGCGCGCGATTATCTGTCCGCGTGGCTCGCGCATCTCGTCTATTGCACGATCGATCCCGACGGGCCGCGCCGCACGCTGTGGCTCGGCTCCGGCGACACGTTCGAATTCGCGCCCGTCGCCGCGCCGCTCAAGCAGCTCGCGCCGCTCGCCGCGCTGTTCCGCGCGGGGCGCCGGATGCCGCTCGCGTTTTTCCCGAGGAGTGCGTGGGCGCTCGTATCGGAGAGCGAATCGAAGGCGGCGGGCGTGTGGATCAACGATCGCGTCGCGAGTGAGGCCGACGACGCGGCGCTCGCGCTCGCGTGGCGCGGCGCGAATCCGTCGCTCGACGAACCGTTCGGCGCGCTCGCGCATCTCGTGTTCGATCCGCTCGTCGAGCATCTGCGGAGGGCGTCATGAGCCATGCCGCGCAATCCGGCCCGCCGTCGAGCGAGCTCGACGTCTTCGCATGCCCGCTCGACGGCGTGAACCAGATCGAGGCGTCCGCGGGCACCGGCAAGACGTGGAACATCTGCGCGCTGTACGTGCGCCTGTTGCTCGAAAAGGATCTCGGCGCGGACGAGATTCTCGTCGTCACGTTCACGAAGGCGGCGACGGCCGAGCTGCACGAACGGATTCGCGCTCGCCTCGCGCAACTCGCGCATGCACTCGACACGGGCGACGACGGCGGCGATCCGTTCGTCGCGCGCCTGTTCGAGACGACGCTTGCGCCCGAGCGCGGCCTCGATCCGGAAACGGCTGCGAAGCGCGTGCGCCGCGCGCTGCGCGCATTCGATCAGGCGGCGATCCATACGATCCACGCGTTCTGTCAGCGGGCGCTGCAGGAAGCGCCGTTCGCGGCGGCGATGCCGTTCGCGTTCGAGATGGAGGCGGACGACGGCGCGCTGCGCTTCGAGCTGGCCGCCGACTTCTGGCGAACGCGCGTCGAACCGGTCGCGGCGGCCTATCCCGCGTTCGCCGAGTGGCTCGTCGAATATGGCGCGGGGCCCGCGGCGCTCGACGCGCAGCTCGCGCGGCGGCTGAAGAAGCCGCTTGCGCGATTGCGCTGGGACGGACTGCACGCGGCAGACGACGGCGCGGAAAGCACCGCGCGCGCGCACTTCGATACGGCGGCCGCGATCTGGCGCGACGAGCGCGGCGTGCTCGACACGCTGCTTGCCGACGTGCAATCGTCATTGAATCAGCGCTCGCACAAGCCGGACGCGGTGAGCGAGGCGCTCGACGCGTGGGCGCGCCACTTCGAGCAGGCGAGCGCGGTGGCCGCGCTGCCGCGCGCGGCGCTCAAGCTCACGCAGTCCGCGCTCGAGAAAGCGACGAAAAAGGGCGGCGCGACGCCGCGCCACGCGTTCTTCGACGTCGCGCAGGCGCTCGAGGCGGCCGTCGCCGCGGTCGAGGCCGCGCAGCGCGCGCGCTGGCTGTCGCTCGTCGAGCAATGGCTCGACACCGCGCCCGCCGAGCTCGCGCTGCGCAAGCGCACGCGCCGCGTCGTGTCGTTCGACGATCTGCTCGCGAACCTGTATCGCGCGCTCGACGCGCATCCGTGGTTGCGCGAGACGCTGCGCGCGCGCTATCCGGCCGCGCTCATCGACGAATTCCAGGATACGGACCCGCTGCAGTTCGCGATCTTCGACACGATCTTCGCGCCCGCCGGCCCGCTCTTCCTCGTCGGCGATCCGAAGCAGGCGATCTACAGCTTCCGCGCGGCGGATCTGCACACGTATCTCGCCGCGCGCGCGCGGGCGTCCGCGCGCTACACGCTCGCGGTGAACCAGCGCTCGACGCCCGCGATCGTCGATGCGTGCAACCGTGTGTTCAGCGCGAACCCGCGCGCGTTCGTGCTCGACGGGCTCGATTACGAGCCGGTGCGCGCCGGCTCGCGCGTGCGCGCGCCGCTCGTCGACGCAGCCGATCCGCTCGCCGGCGCGGGCGACTTCCGCGTCTGGACGCTGCCCGCCGGCGATGACGCGCTGACGAAGCGCGACGCGCAGCGGCACGCGGCGCATGCGTGCGCGGCGGAGATCGCGCGGCTGATGCGCGGCGCGCGCGAGCATGCGGCGACGCTCGGCGGCGCGCCGCTCGCCGCGTCCGACATCGCGGTGCTCGTGCAGACGCACCGGCAGGGCAGCCTCGTGAAGCGCGTGCTGGCCGCGTGGGGGATCGGCAGCGTCGAGCTCGCGCAGGCGTCGGTGTTCGCGACGCTCGACGCCGAGCAGCTCGAGCGCGTGCTGGCGGCCATCGACGCGCCGGGCGACCTGCGGCGCCTGCGCTCGGCGCTCGCGTCCGACTGGTTCGGGCTCGATGCGGCGGCGCTCTGGCGGCTCGAGCAGGGCGACGCGGATCCGGCTGGCATCGAAGACGCCTCGGGCGATGCGGGCGGAAATGACGGCCGCGCGCGCGCCGCATCGGCGAGCGCGACGGCGCTCCCTGCGGCGGACGCCGACGCGATGGGCTGGGTCGAGCGCTTCTCGCGCTACCGGCTGTTATGGCGCGAGCGCGGCTTCGCGGTGATGTGGCGCACGCTCGTGAACGAACTGCGCATCGCCGAGCGGCTGATGGCGGGGCCGGACGGCGAGCGGCGCGTGACCGACGTCAATCATCTCGCCGAGCTGACGCAGGCGCGCGCGTCCGCGCAGCCGGGCATTGCGCCGACGCTGCGCTGGCTTGCCGCGCAGCGCCTCGAAGGCGGTGGGGACGACGCGCAGTTGCGGCTCGAATCCGACCGCAACCTCGTGCAGATCGTCACCGTTCACAAGTCGAAGGGGCTCGAATACGCGATTGTGTTCTGCCCGTTCCTGAACGATGGCGGGCTGCGCGAGCCGGCCGGCTCCGGCTTGCCCGACGCGCGCGAGTACCACGACGAATCGGGCGGCGCGGTGCTGCATTACGGTTGCGATGAGGAAGCGGCCGAGCGCGCGTCGCGCGAGGCGGTGCGCGAGCAGGCGGCGGAGCGCGCGCGGCTCGTCTACGTCGCGCTCACGCGCGCCGTCTATCGGTGCTATCTGGTCGCGGGGACCTATCAGTCGTCGCGCTCGACGAAGGAGGCGCGGCGCAGCGTGCTGAACTGGCTCGTCGCGGGCGCGGGCCGCGATTTCGATGCGTGGCTGAAGGAGCCGCCCGAAGACGCGGAGCTCGCCGAGCGCTGGCAGGCGCTCGCGGGCGGCCCGGTGACGCTCGGCGCGCTGCCGGTGCCCGCGCATCGCGAGCCGCTCGCGGCCGGGCACGACGCGGGTGCGACGCGAGCCGCGCGGCGCGCGACGCGCGGGCTGCGCGACGCGTGGCGGATCGCGAGCTTCAGCTCGCTCGCGTCGGCGATCGCGCGCGACGAGAGCGGCGTCGCGCGCGCGGCCGACGACGAGATGCGCCCCGATCACGACGCGCTTGCCGCCGCGCTCGGCGCGGACGCGCTCGAGCTGCCGGACGCGGCCGCTGCGATCGCGCCAGCGCCCGCCGCCGCGCCGCGCGAGCCCGCCGAAGACGACATCCTCGCGTTTCCGCGCGGCGCGGCGGCGGGCGAATGCCTGCACCGGCTGCTCGAGCTGAGCAATTTCGCCGATGCGTCGACGTGGCCGCCCGCCGCGCTGCGCGCGCTGCACGAGCGCCCGGTCGAGGCGGAGCTCGCGCTGGCCGAGCGGCTTCCCGCGATGATGACGCGGCTCGTCGCCGATCTCGCGGCAACGGAGCTCGTGCCGGGCATGCGCCTCGCGGCACTCGACCCGGCGCGGCGGCTGACGGAAATGGCGTTCCTGTTCCCCGCGCCCGCGCTCGATTTCAACGCATTGCGGCGCTTGCTCGCCGCGCACGGCTATCCGGACGTCGCGCTCGAAGCGGGCACGCTTGCCGGATTCGTCAAAGGATTCATCGACATGATCGTCGAGCACGACGGCCGCTTCTGGATCGTCGACTGGAAATCGAATCATCTCGGCACGACGCCCGAAGCATACGGCGAGCAAGCGCTCGACGCCGCGATGGCGCACCACGCGTATCACCTGCAGGCGCTGCTCTATACGGTCGCGCTGCACCGCTATTTGCGCGTGCGGATGCGCGGCTACGACTACGACGCGCACATCGCGGGCTACCTGTACCTGTTCGTGCGCGGCGTGCGCCCCGATTGGCGAAGCGGCGGCGCGAGCGCGGGCGTGCATGCGCGGCGGCCCGCGCGCGCGCTGATCGAGGCGCTCGACGCGCTGATGCGCGGGGGGGACGCATGAGCGTGGTCGACGAACGTTTCGCATGGACGGGCGGCCTGGCGGACCGTCTGCCCGAGCCGGCCGATTTCGGGCTCGCGCTCGCCGAAGGCTTCGCGCGCCGGATCGGGATGTTGTCGCGCCGCGTCGGCGCGAGCGCCGCGGCCGCGCGCTGGGCGGCGCGCGCTGCGTTCGCCGCGAGCCGCGCAACGGCGGCGGGGCACGTCTGCATGTCGCTGCGCGCGCTCGCGCAACGCTACGACGAGCCGTTCGCCGACGTGCGCGACGCGCTCGCCGCGAGCGGCGTGACCGCGTTCGACGGCATCGCGCGCGGCGCCGAGTGTCCGCTCGTCGTCGATCGCGACGGCCGGCTGTATCTCGCGCGCTACTTCGACTACGAGACGCGGCTCGCGAACGCGCTCGTCGCGCGCGCCCGGTCCGGCGGCGCGGCGGCGGGCGGCGCCGGCGAACTCGCGCCCGATGCGCTCGGCGAGCGGCTCGTCCGCTATTTCGGGCCGCAGAAGGAGCGGGGCGTCGACTGGCAGCGCGTCGCGGCGCTCGTCGCGCTTACGGGCCGCGTGACGATCGTGAGCGGCGGGCCGGGCACCGGCAAGACGACGACGGTCGTCGGCGTGATTGCGTGCCTGCTCGACGCGCACCCGGACTTGCGGATCGCGCTCGCCGCGCCGACCGGCAAGGCGGCGCAGCGGATGCAGGAGGCGCTGCACGCGCGCGCCGGCAGCCTGCCGGCCGAGCTCGCGACGCGTCTGCCGCGCACGTCCTATACGCTGCACCGGCTGCTGGGCGGCGGCCCGGGCGGGCGCTTCGCACATCACCGCGACAACCCGCTGCCGTACGATCTCGTCGTCGTCGACGAGGCGTCGATGATCGACGTCGCGCTCGCCGCGCACCTGCTCGACGCGCTCGCGCCGAACGCGCGCCTCGTGCTGCTCGGCGACAAGGATCAGCTCGCGGCCGTCGAGGCGGGCGCGGTGTTTGCCGAGCTGAGCGCGCGTCCCGGATTCAGCTCGGCGACGTGCGCGACGATTGCGCGCGCGCTCGGCATCGGCGAGGCCGAGTTCGTGGCGGCGCTGCCGGACGGATTTGTTCTTGATGCGGCCGATGCGGCGAACGCGGGCGTGAGCCCGGACGCACGCGCGGCTTCGGTCGCTAGCGGCGCGACGGCGCGCGGGGCGGCCGGCGCGGCGGCGCCCGCCGCGCGATCGACGGCTGCCGTTGCCGCGGCGAAGGTTGCGCCGGAAGCCGCCGCTCAGCGCGCGCCGGCGCCGCGCACGGGCCGGCGCGGCGGCGGGCGAGACTCGAAACGGGGCGTCGACGATGCGCAGGGGTCGCTGTTCGCGTTCGACGATGAAGACGCGTTCGGCGTGGACGAATCGGGCGTCGATATGCCGGGCGTCGAGAGGCCGAACCTCGATCACCGGGACGGCCGCGCATCGCCCGACGTCACGCGCAGCCGGCGTGACGCGCTCCCCGCGCGTGCCCGGCCGGATTCGCCGGACGCGCCCGGCATCGAGACTGCCACGCACATGCATGCGCAGGCCGGCGAAGCCATCCCCGCCGATTTGCCGTGGGACGCGTCTTCCGCCGAGCCGGCCGCATGGATCGAAGCGGGCGAGCTCGAGTGGCTCGACAATGCGGTCTTTTCGTCGCCCGAACGCGCTTCGACGGATGCCGGATCTGGCGAGCAGTGCCCCGCGACTGCAACGGCAGCCGGCGCGGGCGCACGCACGCCTGCCGGCCGCGCGCCGGCTGCCCGCACCGAGGCGGATATCGAACCGCAAGCGTCGACGTCGGCGCTCCCGGCCGGGGCCGCGTCACCGGACGTTCCCTCCGCCGCGCCGTTGACCGACTGCGTCGTCTGGCTCGAGCGCAACTATCGCTTCGGCCTCGATTCGCCGATCGGCAGACTGTCGCTCGCGATCCGCCGCGGCGCCGTGCAGGACGCGCTCGATGCGTTGTCGACGGCCGACGACGCGGCCGCGCGCTTCCGCGACGACGGCGGCGCGACGCTGTCGGCCGCGACGGTCGAGCAACTCGCGCAAGGCTTCGCCGGCTACGCGGCCGCGCTGCGCGACGCGCTCGCGGCGCCCGATCCCGATCCGTTGCCGCTCTTCGACGTGCTCAACCGCTTTCGCGTGCTCTGCGCGACGCGCACGGGCGCGCGCGGCGCGGACGAGGTCAATGCGCTCGTCGCGGCCGAGGTGCGCCGCGCGGTGCGCGTGCCGCTCGCGCTCGGCGCGCACTGGTTCGCCGGGCGGCCCGTGATGGTGACGCGCAACGATTACGCGCTCGGACTCTTCAACGGCGACATCGGCATTGCGCTGCCCGACGCGCGCGGGGCGCTGCGCGTCTGGTTCCGCGGCGCGGACGGCCGCGCGCGCGCGGTGGCGCCCGCCGCGCTGCCGCCGCACGACACGGCGTTCGCGCTGACCGTCCACAAATCGCAGGGCTCGGAGTTCGACGACGCGGCGCTGATCCTGCCCGCGTCGTTCAACCGCGTGCTGTCGCGCGAACTCGTCTATACCGCGATCACGCGCGCTCGCTCGCGCGTGCAGGTGATCGGCTCGCGCTCGGTGCTCGCGCTTGCGATCGCGACGCGCACGGCGCGCGACTCCGGCCTCGCCGCGCGGATCGCCGATGCGCTGCGCGTCCGGCAGGAGGGCGCGCGATGACGCTGCGCTACGCATTCTCGCCGGACGAGGTCGAGCTGACGGCGGTTCGCGCGCAAGGCGCGGGCGGGCAGAACGTCAACAAGGTGTCGAGCGCGATTCATCTGCGCTTCGACATTCGCACGTCGTCGCTGCCCGACGACGTGAAGGCGCGGCTCCTCGCGCGCGCCGATCAGCGGATCACGCGCGAAGGCGTCGTCGTCATCAAGGCGCAGGAGTACCGCACGCAGGAAAAGAACCGCGCGGCCGCGCTCGCGCGGCTCGACACGCTGATTCGCAGCGCAGGCGTCGCGCCGCGCAAGCGGATCTCGACGCGGCCTACGCGCGCGTCGAAGGAGCGCCGGCTTGCCGAGAAGAGCCGGCGCAGCGAGGTGAAATCCGGGCGCGGCAGGATCGTCGAATGAACGGCCGGCCCGCCGCGTTTGCTCGTGCGTGTGCGGTGCATGCGGCGCGGGGGAGGCGTGCGGTTGGTGCCGCTCGGACGATAACAACTGCGCCTGGCGTGACGGCGGCGCGGAAGCGGAGAAACACGGAAACGCAGAAACGCAGAAACGCGCACGTCGATGCCGCGCGCCTGCTCGCCCGTCCGCTTCGCGTGCGGGAACCGCTCGCCTGACGAGCAGCCCCCGGGCCGAGGCGTCGGCCAACGCGCCGCCGCTTCCCGTCGCGCTTCCCCCGCCCCTACCGCTCGTCCCCGTATGACGAAAAATCGAAGTCGACGCAGAACACCTTCAGCGTCGTCCCGAGAGGGATCGCGACGGCGGCCGTGTAGCAGTCGCGGCCGTCCGTCAGCGAGAAGTGCGGCCCCATCAGCGCGACGCGTCCGGGCGCCGCGACCGCGCGCTGGAAGTACGCGCGCCGCGACCAGTTGCAATGCAGCTCCGGCAGCAGCGGCGCGAGCCGCCGTGTCGTCGCGCTCGGCGCGTCCGGCGCGTCCGGCGTCTCGGTCGTGACCGACGGCTCCACTTGCTCGCCGTTCGCTTCCGCAACGAACACGCGCCGCACGATCGGGTTCGTCAGCAGCCGCTGCGCGGCGCCGCGCAAATCCCGGGTCTGCGCATAGTCGGCGGCGCCCGCGAGCACGATGCGCTCGATCGTGTCGAAGCCGGGGGGCACGACGTCACCGTGCCGCGCCTTCACGCGCTCGGCGAAGCGCTGCCACGCGGCCTCGATGCGCGCCGGCGCGGCGCGGCCCGCGCGCTCGAGCGACGGATCGGGCTGGCCGAAGCAGAAACCCTGCACGAAGTCGACGTCGGCATCCATCAGGATCTGCAGCGCGTCTTCGCTTTCGACGCCTTCCGCGAGCACCATCGTGCCCGCGTGATGCAGCATCGTGACGAGATGATGGACGATCCGGTGCGCGTCGCTCGCCGCGAGCGAGCGCTCGAGGATCGAGCGGTCGAGCTTCACGATGTCGGGCTTGATCTGCCAGATGCGGTCGAAGTTCGAGAAGCCGGTGCCGAAATCGTCGACCGCGATCAGGAAGTCGCCGTGCTGGATCATGTCGAGCGTGCGGGCGAGCGCGACCTCGTTGCGCGACGGCTGCTCGATCACCTCGAGCACGACGCGCGTCGGCGGCAGCGCGAAGTGCGCGCAGAGCGCCTCGATGAACGCGCGCGGCGCGATGTCGGCGTCGAACATCTGCGGCAGCACGTTCAGGAACAGCCAGCACGAGCCCGTGTCCTGCGCGGCGAAGTTCGCGGCGTGCAGGCAGCGGGCCAGCCGGTCGAGCCGGAGCGTCTCGCCGCGCGCCTGCGCGCGCGCGAACAGCGTGTCCGGCGAAATCGGCGCGCCGTTCGCGTCGGTCGCGCGCACGAGCGCCTCGTAGCCGACGACGCGCTTGTGCGTGATCGAGATGATCGGCTGAAAGGCGCTCGCCAGCGTGACGTCGTGATATTGCACACGCCAGCCTTCGTCGCAGCGTGCGAACTGCGAAATCAGGCTTTCGGGGGAGAGCCCCTGCGTTTTCGGCATGGTGTCAGCGTCGCCGCGACGAGCGGCAAAGGGCGCGCCTCGCGCGGCGGACGGGCGCGCGAGCGCTGATGAGGACCACACGGCGAAAGACGAAACGCGTCATTTCTGCCTCCGGTGGGGAATTTAATCGAGTGTAACGAATGTCGATGCGTCTTGCGCATCGGGGATACGCTTAAATCCGGTGTCGCAATGTCGCGTGGCGGATGAAAAGCGGATGCCGCGCCGCAACGATCGGTGCGGCGCGCCCGCCGAGCCGCGACGCAGCGCAGTGCGCGCGTCGATCGAAGCAATTCCGACTCACCAGTCGGTTCAGATTCGCGGGCGAGCCCGCTGCGTATGCGACGGATTGCGCAGTCGTCGGCATTGTGCGCCGCCTGCCTCACCGGGCGGCGCGATCGATGTGCAAATGGCCGGCGAAAAAAGTGACTGTGCGCGAGGCTTGCCGACGATGCGCCGAACCCGTCGCCGCGCCGCCCGCCGCCCGCCGTCAGGCCGCCTCGTTCCGCTGGGGCCGGACGCCGGGAATCCGTCTGATCACGCCGGTTGCGAGCGCGGTGCCGAGCAGCACGATCGCGCAGCCTTCGAGCATCGCGAACGACACATGCTCGCCGAGAAAGAGCGCGCCCCACAGGATGCCGAACACCGGGATCACGAACGTGACGGTGATCGCGCGCGCCGGCCCGATGTGCGCGATCAGGTAAAAGAAGATGAAATAGGCGACGCCCGTGCAGGCGATGCCGAGCGCGAGCACCGAGCCCCATGCGTGCGTCGAGACGGGCGCGGCGGGCCAGGTCGCGAGCGCGAACGGCAGCAGCAGGATCGTCGCGCCGACCATGCTGCCCGTCGCGTTCACGAGCGGATCGACGCCCGTGAGCTTGCGCTTCGTGAAGTTCGCGGCGATGCCGTACAGCAGCGTCGCGCCGAGCGCGGCGGCGGCGGCGAGCGCGGCCGTCGCGGGCGACGCCGGATTCGCGCCGTGCGGCGAGAACACCTGGTCCCAGACGAGCGTGAGCACGCCCGCGAAGCCGATCACGAGGCCGAGCGCGCGCGGCAGCGACAGCGAATCCTTGAGCCACAGATAGGCGACGAGCGCGCCCCAGAGCGGCGTCGTCGCGTTGATGACCGACGTGACGCCCGCCGACAGCGTGAGCTCGGCGAACGCGAACAGGCAGAACGGCGCGGCGGAATTGAGCAGGCCGACGACGAAGAGCGGCCATGCGTGCTTGCGCAGCAGCGCGACGAGCTCGCGCGGCGAGTAGCGCGTGAGCATCAGCGCGACGAGGAAGACGGCGCCGATGCCGACGCGCAGCGCCATCAGCGGCGCGACGCCGAACTCGGTGACGCCGACGCGAATGAAGAGAAACGATGCGCCCCACAGCGCGGCGAGGACGATCAGCAGGAAGGCGTTCTTGATGTTCATCGAGGATCGGACACTGGGTGGTCGAAGGAGGATCGGCCAAGCATCTTACACCGCGTTATCGCGCGACGTTTCAGCCCGCGATGAAACAGCAAGATTCGGGAATGCGCGCGCCGGCCGGGCCGCGCGAGCGCGAGCGCGAGCGGCGACGGATCAGTGATGGCGCCAGTAGCCGCGGCCGCCGCCGCTCCAGTAGCCGAAATTGAGCGACAGGGACGGCGCCGGATAGTAATACGCGGGGTAGGCGGGCGCGACGTACACGGGGGCGGTTTCGACGGGCGCCGGGTAGTAGCCGGTCGCCGGGTAATAGCCGTACGGGTAATAACAGCCGGCGAGCGCGACGCTCGCGAGCGCGGCGGCGACAAGGGTCTTGTTCATGATGATTCCGCAGTCGTGCGTGCGGGGCAGGATTCGATGCTTGCGAGCTTAGACCGCTCCCGTGTGAAACGCTGTGTGAAACGGTAACGGATCATTTCCGCCGCACGATCGCGGCGCAATCGTTGCATCAATCATGCCGCGCGCGGTTGCGCAAGACGGCCGGACGATGCGCGCCGCGGCGAACGCGCCGCACATCGTCCGCATCCAAGGGCGGCGCGGCGCAGCATTGCGCGGCGCGCCCGAGTCGCGGGCTTACTTGCCGACCTGGCTGCCTACGAGGCCGCCCGCGGCCGCGCCGCCGATCGTCGACAGGGCATTGCCGCCGATCGCCGCGCCGGCGACGCCGCCGATGCCCGCGCCGATTGCTGCGTTACGTTGTCGGGTCGTCATCGTGTCGCAAGCCGACAGGCTCGCGACCGTCGCGATGAGCATTGCGCACACCCCAATACGCCGAATCGATTTCATTGTTCAATCCTCAGGTGAAAGAGACGCATGGGCGCGCGCCGGACGCGACGCCCATGTTCAAAATCTACGCGGGCGGTCCGTTTTGCGCTGTAAGGACTTGTTAGAGCCCCATCGCTTTCGTAATCAATTGTTTCGCCCTCCCGGCGGGCGTCGCCGCGCCGTTGCGCGCGCGCAAAAAAGCCCGCGCGAGGCGGGCTTTTCCGGGGCGAGATGCGTGCGCCGATCACTGGCGATGATAGATCTCCGAGCCGCTCTTCACGAACTCGACCGCCTTCACTTCCATCCCTTTCCTCAGCGCGTCGTTTTCCGACATGCCCTGCTGCGCGGCGAACTCGCGCACGTCCTGCGTGATCTTCATCGAGCAGAAGTGCGGGCCGCACATCGAGCAGAAGTGCGCGACCTTCGCCGAATCCTTCGGCAGCGTTTCGTCGTGGAATTCGCGCGCCTTGTCCGGGTCGAGGCCCAAGTTGAACTGGTCTTCCCAGCGGAACTCGAAGCGCGCCTTCGACAGCGCGTTGTCGCGCACCTGCGCGCCCGGATGGCCCTTCGCGAGGTCGGCCGCGTGCGCGGCGAGCTTGTACGTGATGATGCCTTCCTTCACGTCGTCCTTGTTCGGCAGGCCGAGGTGCTCCTTCGGCGTCACGTAGCACAGCATCGCGGTGCCGAACCAGCCGATCATCGCGGCGCCGATGCCCGACGTGATGTGGTCGTAGCCCGGCGCGATGTCGGTGGTGAGCGGCCCGAGCGTGTAGAACGGCGCTTCCTTGCACCAGTCGAGCTGCAGATCCATGTTTTCCTTGATCAACTGCATCGGCACGTGGCCGGGCCCCTCGATCATCACCTGCACGTCATGCTTCCACGCGATCTGCGTGAGCTCGCCGAGCGTCTGCAGCTCGCCCAACTGCGCTTCGTCGTTCGCGTCGTAGATCGAGCCGGGGCGCAGGCCATCGCCGAGCGAGAAGCTCACGTCGTACGCCTTCATGATTTCGCAGATCTCTTCGAAGTGCTCGTACAGGAAGCTTTCCTTGTGGTGCGCGAGGCACCACTTCGCCATGATCGAGCCGCCGCGCGACACGATGCCCGTCATCCGGTTCGCGGTGAGCGGCACGTACTGCAGGCGCACGCCCGCGTGGATCGTGAAGTAGTCGACGCCTTGCTCGGCCTGCTCGATCAGCGTGTCGCGGAAGATTTCCCAGGTCAGGTCCTCGGCGCGGCCGTTGACCTTTTCCAGCGCCTGGTAGATCGGCACCGTGCCGATCGGCACCGGGCTGTTGCGGATGATCCACTCGCGCGTTTCATGGATGTGCTTGCCGGTCGACAGGTCCATCACCGTGTCGCCGCCCCAGCGGATCGCCCACGTCATCTTGTCGACCTCCTCGCCGATCGACGACGTGACGGCCGAGTTGCCGATGTTCGCGTTGATCTTCACGAGGAAGTTGCGGCCGATGATCATCGGCTCGGTTTCCGGGTGGTTGATGTTCGCGGGGATGATCGCGCGGCCGCGCGCGACTTCGTCGCGCACGAACTCCGGCGTGATTCCGGCCAGCATGTCCGTGCCGGGCGCGTTCGCGCCGAACGCGGCGGCGCCGAACGCCTGGCCCGCGTGCTGGCGGCCCATCATCGCGGCGAGCTTCGCGCCGTTCGGGCCGCTCGCCTTCAGGCTTTCCAGATACTCGGCGCGGCGCTGGTTCTCGCGGATCGCGATGAATTCCATCTCGGGCGTGATGATGCCCTGACGCGCGTAGTGCATCTGCGTGACGTTCTTGCCGGCCTTCGCGCGGCGCGGATGACGGTGCAGATCGGGGAAGCGCAGCTCGGCCGTCGCCGGGTCCGCCGCGCGCTCGCGGCCGTACTCGCTCGTGAGGCCCGTGAGCGCCTCGGTGTCGCCGCGCGCGTCGATCCAGCGCCGGCGCAGTGCGGGCAGGCCCGCGCGGATGTCGATCTTCGCGTCCGGGTCCGTGTACGGGCCCGACGTGTCGTAGACGTAGATCGGCGGATTCTGTTCGCCGCCGAAGCTCGTCGGCGTGTCGGCTTGCGTGATTTCACGCATCGGCACGCGAATGTCGGGTTGCGAGCCCGTCACGTAGACCTTGCGCGAATTCGGCAGCGGGGCGACGGCGGCGGCGTCGACGCGGGCGTCGGCCGACAGGAACTTGGGATTGGCGTTCATGCGATCTCCTGTGTCGACCCAAGCTGGCGCTCTGGCGCTGGCCCGGGTCCCATGCAAAGCGGGTGTGGGGCGCTAAGCAGGAGACGAGATTCGCGACGCGACGGGATTCTGACGTGGAACAACGGCGAAACCCTGACGCTTCCCTGCGCTGGCATTATCCAGATCAGGTTCAAAGGGTATTTCTCACCCGCTTCGCACGATCGCTTGACCGAGCGCAATGCAGGACCCCCGCGTTAGCAAGCGCACACGATACACCGGGTCTGCGACGGTTTCAACAGGGGACAGATCGATTGCGCGTGCATGCGCGGCCGGCCGCCCATGTTGCGCCGCGGCGGCGCGGGGCGAGCCGCACCGGGCGCGCACGCGCTCGCGCCGCGCGGACAGCGCGTTTCGTCGCTCGCCGGCGCAATCGCCGGTCCCGAAAAATTTTTGCGCGTCGGTGTCATATCCGCCGCCGCCTTCCGACTATTCGGCTCCTCAACCAATAATGATGGAGCTATCCCATGAAAAGGAATCTGATTGCTTTCGCCTGTGTCGCCGGTCTCGCGTTTGCCGCGCCGTTCGCCCATGCGCAGAACGATGCGATGTCGAAGGACGGCATGGCGATGTCGAAGGATGCGATGTCGAAGGACCGGATGGGCAAGAAGCAGGATCACATGGCGAAGGGCGGCATGAAGGCGGATCACATGTCGAAGGACGCGATGAAAAAGCCGATGTCGTCCGGCAAGATGAGCCCGATGTCGAACTGAGCGGCGCCGTTCCCGGCGTCTTTCATGACGCGAACGGCTCGGTCGCCCGCGCGCTGTTCGGGCGGCCTTCGTCCCGCGGCGCGTGGCGCCGCGGGAAGCCGGGGCGCGTCGTGCCCGCCGGCGTGCGGCGAGCATCGCGCCCGCGCGCCGGCTTCGACCGATGAGCTTCGATATGTCGATTTCATTTTCCGTTTCGATGCGCGCCGTCGCGGCGACGCTCGTGCTTGCCACGGCGAGCATCGCGCAAGCGGCGGCGGGCGGCGCCTGCGTCGCCCGCAGTCCCGACGCGCGGCAGGCGCTCGTCGAGCTCTACACGAGCGAGGGCTGCAGCAGTTGCCCGCCCGCCGACGACTGGCTCGCGCGGCTGGCCGCGCACCATGCCGCGCTGCGCGTCGTGCCGCTCGCGCTGCACGTCGATTACTGGGACGGCCTGGGCTGGACCGACCGCTTCGCGCAGCATCGCTTCACCGAGCGGCAGCACGCGCTCGCCGCGCGCGGCGGCGGCCGCTTCGTCTATACGCCGGAGATCGCGGTCGGCGGCCGCGAGCTGCGCGATTGGCGCGATGCGGACGCGTTCGCGCGGCGCGTCGTCGCGACGGCCGCCGAGCCCGCGCGCGTGGGCATCGCGCTGTCCGCCGCACGGCACGCGGACGCGCTCGACGTCGCGCTGTCCGTGACGCCGCGCGCCGGCGCGCCGCGCGTGCTCGACGCATATCTCGTGCTGTACGAGAACGGCATCGAATCGCCGGTGCGCGCAGGCGAGAACCGCGGCGCGACGCTGCGTCACGAGCGCGTCGTGCGTCAATGGATCGGGCCGCTCGCCGCGACGGGCGATGCGGGCGCGACGCTCGACGTGCGGCGCGCGCTGCCGCTGCCCGCGAACCTGCGCGCGGCGGACGCCGCACGGTACGGCGTCGCGGCGTTCGTCGAGGACCCCGCGACGGGCGACGTGCTGCAGGCGCTCGATTTGCCGCTGTGCGGCTGAGCGGTGCGTGCGCCATCGATCAACGAAGGAGGGCACCGCCGATGAACGCGACGACGACGAACGCAACAACCGACGCAACAACCGACGCAACAACCGACGCGCTGCCCCGCGCAACCCCCCCACACGACGACCAACGGAGCCCCCCCGCAATGACCCAGGCGACCACCGAAGCAGCGAGCCGCGCCGGGACGCACGCAACCACGTCCGCCATCCGCCCGCGCAAGCCGATCCACCCGCGATGGGTGCGCGCGAGCCACTGGCTCAACGCGGTCGCCGCGGTGACGATGGCGTTGTCGGGCTGGCGGATCTACGACGCGTCGCCGATCTACGCGGGCTTCACGTTCCCGCGCGGCGCGACGCTCGGCGGCTGGCTCGGCGGCGCGCTGCAATGGCACTTCGCCGCGATGTGGCTGCTGTTCTTCAACGGTGTGTTCTATCTGACGATGTCGATCGCGACCGGGCGCTTTGCGCGCAAGTTTCTGCCGCTGAGCGTGAAGGGCATCGCGCGCGACTTGCGCGACGCGCTGCGCGGCCGGCTGTCGCACGACGATCTGTCCGTCTACAACGCGGTCCAGCGCGCCGCGTACGTCGCGGCGATCGCCGATCTCGTGCTGCTCGTGCTGTCCGGGCTCGTGATCTGGAAATCGGTGCAGTTCCCGCTGCTGCGCGCGCTGCTCGGCGGCTACGACAGCGCGCGCGTCGTGCACTTCTGGGCGATGGCGTTTCTCGTCGCGTTCTTCGTCGTGCATGTCGCGATGGCGGCGCTCGTGCCGCGCTCGCTGCTCGCGATGCTGCGCGTACACTAAAAGGAGTCACTCATCATGTCCGAAAACGACAGGAAAAAGCCCAAGGACGACATCGCGCGGATCGACCGCGCATCGCTCCTGATCGACGTGCGCAAGGAACTCGCGCTGCCGTCGCGGCGCCTGTTCGGCAAGCGCGTGCTAACGCTCGGCGGCCTCGCGATGCTCACGGGCTGCACGCTGCGCGACGACGCGTCGGTCGACGACTTCCTCGAGAAGGTGTCGCGCGCGAACGATCGCGTGCAGGCGTGGCTGTTCGGCCCGACGCGGCTCGCGCCGACGTACACGGAAAGCGACATCACGCGCCCGTTCCCGTTCAACGCGTTCTACGGAATCGACGAGGTGCCGCGCGTCGACGCCGGCGACTTTCGGCTCGCCGTGTCAGGCCTCGTCACCGGCAAGCGAAGCTGGACGCTGCCGGAGCTGTACGCGCTGCCGCATGCGGAGCAGATCACGCGGCACATCTGTGTCGAGGGCTGGAGCGCGATCGGCCGCTGGGGCGGCGCGCCGTTTCGCGAATTCCTGCGCCGCGCCGGCGCGGACACGACCGCGAAATACGTCGGCTTCAAATGCGCGGACGACTATTACGAGAGCATCGACATGCCGACCGCGCTGCACCCGCAAACGCTGCTCGCATTCGAATACGACGGCCGGCGGCTGCCGCCCGAATACGGATTTCCGATGAAGCTGCGGATGCCGACCAAGCTCGGCTACAAGAATCCGAAGCACATCATGGAGATATTCGTGACCAACACGTATCCGGGCGGATATTGGGTCGACCAGGGGTACAACTGGTTCGGCGGTTCGTGAAGCGGGCGTGCGGGGTGGCGTGGGCCGCGCGCGAAATGTCGCGCCGAAACGTCACTGGCTGCGCGTTCGATTCGAGCAGGCATTCGTTTTCCATTCCTTAATGCATAATGCTGACGACAAGCAGCCGCTCGGCCGCACGCGTCATCATTCGAGTCCCGCTTCCGAGTCCCGCTTCCGAGTCCCGTTTTCGAGCCCGTTCGTCCCCTTCGGTCATGTTCGCCGCCGCACGCTCCGACCTGTCATTTCGCCCGCCATCGTCTCCCGTCATCCCGGTTTCCTCGGCGCAGCTCGCCAGCAGCCGCATCGCGCGGCGTTCGACCGCGCGGCGCTTCGCGCGGGCGGGCTGACCGATGACGCCGTTCGACCGTTTCCTCGCCTTCGTCGCGCGCCATCCGCCCCGCCTGCCGCAAAGCCGCAGCGGCCGCGTCGTGCTCGCGCTCGCGTTCATCTATTTCGCATGGGGCTCGACATACCTCGCGCTGCACGTCGCGCTCGAATCGTTTCCGCCGCTGCTGCTGTCCGGGCTGCGCAACCTGCTCGCCGGCATCGGGCTGTTCATCTTCGCGATGCGGCGCCGGCCGGTGCGGCCGACGCTCGTGGAAATCGGCAACGCGGCGCTCGTCGGCACGATGCTCGTCACGATGTCCTCCGGCCTCATCGCGCTCGGGATGCGCACCGTCAGCAGCGGCTCGGCCGCGGTGATGGTCGCGACGGTGCCGCTCTTCGCGACGGTGATCGCGTCGGTCGCCGGGCGGCGCGTCACGGGCGGCGAATGGGCGGCCGTCGCGCTCGGGATGATCGGGATCGTCGTGCTGAACTCGGGCGGGCCGTCGTCGCCGGGCTCGACGCTCGGCAGCATCACCGTGCTCGCGGGCGCGCTCTTCTGGGCGGGCGGCGCGCATCTCGCCGCGCGGCTCGCGCTGCCGCACGACCTGTTCCTGTCGACCGCGCTGCAGATCGGCCTGGGCGGCGCGGCGTCGACCTGCATCGCGTGGCTGCTCGGCGAGCGCATCGAGCGCGTCGCGTTCGTGCCCGGCGTCGCGTTCGTCTATCTGATGCTCGCGGGCACGATGGCCGCGTATGTCGCGTACGGCTACCTGATCCGCCATACGAGCCCGATCATCGCGAGCAGTTGCATGTACGTGAATCCGGTCGTCGCGGTCGCGCTCGGCGCGCTGTTGCTCGGCGAGCCCGTCACGCTCGCGACCGTGATCGCGACCGTCGCGATTCTCGGCAGCGTCGGCTTGTCGTTCGTGTTCGATCCGGCGCGCCAGCGGGTGCAATAGCGGCGGCCGCGCTCACCGCGATCGCGCGCCGCCGCGATAGTGAACGAATGCCGCGGCGCACGTGAACAGCAGCGCGACCGCGCACATGCCGAGCCAGCCCGTCGCGCGCCACGCGGCGACGCCCGCGGACGAGCCGATCGCGCCGCCGATGAAATAGCAGACCATGAACACAGTGTTCACGCGGCTGCGCGCATCGGGCTTCAGCGCATAGATGCGCGACTGGTTCGAGATCTGCGCGGCCTGCACGCCGACGTCGAGCACGATCACGCCGATCACGAGCCCGACGATGCTCGTGCCCGACAGCGCGAAGATCACGAACGAGACGGCGATCAGCGCGATCGCGAGCGAGATGATCGCGCGCGGCCCGCGCTTGTCGGCGAAGCGGCCCGCGTACGGCGCGGCGAGCGCGCCCGCTGCGCCGACGATCCCGAAGAGGCCGGCCGCCTGCGGGCCGAGATGGAACGGCGCGCCCGCGAGCAGCAGCGTGAGCACCGGCCAGAACGCGCTGAACGCGGCGAAGATCGCGGCGCCCGTCATCGACGCCTCGCGCAGCCCGCGCAACTCCCGTGCAAGGTGCCACATCGACGCGAGCAGCTTGCCGTAGGGCAGCGTCGACGTCGGCGAGCTGCGCGGCAGGCGCGCGACGATCACGGCCGCGAGCGCGGCGAGCGCCGCGACCGACGCGCCGAACACCGCGCGCCAGCCGAAGTATTCGGCGACGAAGCCCGCCGCCGTGCGCGCGAGCAGGATGCCGAGCAACAGGCCGCTCATCACGGTGCCGACCGCCTGCCCTCGCTCCGCGGGCGGCGCGATCTCGGCGGCGAACGGCACCGCCTGCTGCGCGATCGTCGCGAGGATGCCGATCGCGAGGCTCGCGGCCGCGAGCACGGCGAGCGTCGGCGCGGCCGCGGCCGCGATCAGCGCGGCGGACAGCCCGGCGATCTGCAACAGGATCAGCGTGCGCCGGTCGAAGCGATCGCCGAGCGGCGCGAGCACGAACATGCCCGTCGCGTAGCCGAGCTGCGTCGCGGTGGGCACGACGCCGATCCACGACGCGCTGCCTGGAAACGACGCGCGGAAGCTGTCGAGGAGCGGCTGGTTGTAATAGATGTTCGCGACCGATACGCCGGCGATCGTCGCGAGCAGCAGCAACAGGCTGCGCGAGTAGTGGCCGGTCGCGCCGGCGGAGTGGCGAGGCTGCGAGGACATGGTGCGTGTGGGCGAAGTGCGGCGCGCACGGTGCGCGCGCCGTCCGGTCGTCGATCGAAACAGGGGAGGAGAAATGCCGCGAGCGCCGATCATACCGGACCCCTCGAAATTCTGCTCGCGGGCGGCTCGTTCGCCGCTCGTCGTGCGTCGCCCCCTTACGCCCCCGTTGCGCCCCGTTGCGCCCCGTTAATTTCGCCTTAAGCCGCGCGCTTGCATAGTGGCGTCCGAGCGAGTCGTGGGAGCGTTCGTCATGCGCCGCACCGCCGTTGCCGGAATCCGGCTCGCTCCTCGCAACCGGTGCGACAAGGAGAGCCCGATTGAACCAGCCAGCCCGTTCGCCTGCCGCCGCAGGCATGCTCAACAAAGTCCCGGAAGTCACGCTCGCGTTCTGGGTCGTCAAGATCATGTCGACGACGGTCGGGGAGACCGGCGCCGACTATCTCGCCGTCCACGTCGGGCTCGGCGCGGCCGTCACGGGCGCGCTGATGGCCGGCCTGCTGGTGTGCGCGCTCGCGCTGCAATTGCGCGCGCGTGCGTATGTGCCCTGGATCTACTGGCTGAACATCGTCCTCGTCAGCATCGTCGGCACGCAGATCACCGATGCGCTGACCGACGGCCTCGGCGTCAGCCTCTACGTCAGCACGCCGCTCTTTGCCGCCGCGCTCGCGGCGACGTTCGCGCTCTGGTATCGCAGCGAGCGGACGCTGTCGATCCACACGATCGTCACGCCGCGCCGCGAGGCGTTCTACTGGGCCGCGATCCTGTTGACGTTCGCGCTCGGCACGGCGGCGGGCGATCTCGCGACCGAGGCGCTCGGCCTCGGATTCCGGCTCGGGATCGTCGCGTTCGGCGGCGCGATCGCGCTCGTCGCGGCGGCCGCGCTCGGCGGGATGAACCGCGTGCTCGCGTTCTGGCTCGCGTACATCCTCACGCGTCCGCTCGGCGCGTCGCTTGGCGATTTCCTGTCGCAGGCGCAAGCGTACGGCGGCCTCGGGCTCGGCACGATCAGGACGAGCGCCGTGTTTCTCGCGGTGATCGTCGGGCTCGTCGCGGGGCTGAGCGTCGCCGCCGCGCGCGCGGGCCGGCCGGGCGCGCCGGCGCGCGGACGCTGAGACGGACGCGGACGTGGACGCAAGTCGAAGCCGACGTCGCATTCAACCGTTTTGTTCGCATTCACCACCAGGAGATTTGACATGATCAAGCGCAAGCTCATTGCATTCGCCGTCGCGCCCGCGCTGGCGGCCGCCGCATTCGGCATCGGCGCCGTGTCGCCGGCGGGCGTCGCGCCGAGCGTGGCCGAAGCCGCGACCGTCTCGAAGCTCGGCGATCTGTCGTCGTTCCGCGCGATCGCCGCCGACGTCGCGAAGCTCGTCGACAAGGGCGATCTCGCCGGCGCGAAGGCGCGCATCAAGGATCTGGAAACGTCGTGGGACGATGCGGAGCCGTCGCTCAAGCCGCGCGCGGCGGCCGACTGGCATGCGGTCGATGACGCGATCGATCGCGCGCTCGCCGCGCTGCGCGCCGACAGGCCGCAGGCCGGCGCGTGCAAGCAGGCGCTCGCCGGTTTGCTCGCGGTCATCGACCGGACGAGCGGCGCGCGCTGAACGCGACATGCGGCGTGAAGCGGACGGCTCGCGCCGCACCGGTTCGCCTGGATGATGAACGGGGGCGAGGGGCGCGCGAGCATGTGTCGCGCGACCGGGGCGATGCGCGGCGTCGCGCGGTCGTGTAGCCTCCCGATCGATCAATCGATCAGCGCCCCCGTCGGCTCGAAGAACGGATGCGGCCCGTCGCTCGCATCGACGTACACGTGATGCGATGCGAGCCCGGCGCCCGGCGCATAGCGATGCACGGCGAACGCGGGCGGCTCCATCGAGAACGACGATGGCCCGCCGTCGCGCAGATCGAACGTGACCTGATGCGCGGGCGCGGGCACGGCCGATGCGATCGTGCCGCCGAAGCGCGCGAACATCGTTCGATGCACGTGCCCGCACAGCACGCGCTCGACGTTCGGAAAGCGGCGCAGCAGCGCATCGAGCCGGCTCGACGCGTCCGGGGCGAGCCGCATCGCATCCATGTGGCCGATGCCGCACGCGAACGGAGGATGATGGAGCGCGACGATCACGGGGCGATCGCGCGCGGCGTCGAGCTGGCCGGCGAGCCACGCGAGCCGCGCGTCGCACAGCGTGCCGCCGCTCGCGCCCGGAATCTGCGAATCGAGCGCGATCACGCGCAGCGGCCCGAGATCGAGCGCGTACTGGACGAACGCGCCCGACTGCAGCTCCGCGCGCCAGGGGAACGCGCGCCGCAGCGCCGCGCGATCGTCGTGATTGCCGACGATGAGGTAGTACGGCATCGCGAGCGGCGCGAGCAGCGATTTCAGATGCGCGTATTCGTCGTCGTCGCCGAAGTCGGTCAGGTCGCCCGTGACGAGCACCGCGTCCGGGCGCGGCTCGAGCGCGTTCAGCCGCGCGACGCAGCGCGCGAGATGCGCGGCCGTGTCGACGCGCCGATACGCGAGCGCGCCCGGCCGCTTGATGTGCAGATCGCTGATGTGGGCAAGCAGCATCGTCGTTCCTCGTTGTGAACGTATGGGGTTCGTGTCGTGTATTCGCGCCGTCGCACGGTGCGCGGTGCGCATCGCGCGCGACGCGTCACGCGAGCGCGAGGAGCCCCTCGGCCGCGATCGCGACGCCGACCGCGGTGCCGCGCGCGAGATCGACGCGGCCCGGCACGTCGATGACGAGCGCGTCGGGCGCCGCGTGCTCGATCGTCACGCGCGTGCGCTCGCCGAGGAACGCGCAGTTCGCGACCGCCCCGCGCAGCGGCGCATCAGACGGATCGACGAGGCGCGCGTCCTCCGGTCGAAAGAATAGCTCGTTTGCCGGCGACGCGACGGCGAGCGCGCCGCCCGTCGTCACGAGCGCGCCGTCGCGCCACACGCCTTCGAGCCGGTTCAGCGTGCCGATGAAGCGCGCGACCGTGCGGGACGCCGGCCGATAGTAGACGTCGCGCGGCGCGCCGATCTGCTCGATCTTCCCCGCGCTCATCACGACGATCCGGTCGCCGAGCTCCATCGCCTCGGCCTGGTCGTGCGTCACGTAGACCGTCGTCACGCCGAGCGCGCGCAAGAGCGCGTTCATCTCGCGGCGCAGCGCGTCGCGCAACTGCGCGTCGAGCGCGGTCAGCGGCTCGTCGAGCAGCAGCACGCGCGGGCGCGCCGCGAGCGCGCGTGCAAGCGCCACGCGTTGGCGCTGGCCGCCCGACAGTGCGTCGACCGGCTTGTCCGCGTGCGCGGCGAGCCGCATCATCGCGAGCAACTCGTCGACGCGCTCGCGCAGCACGCGCGGCTCGGTGCGGCGGATCCGCAGCCCATAGCCGACATTGCCGCGCACCGACAGGTTCGGAAACAGCGCGTAGTTCTGGAACACCATGCCGACGCCGCGCTTTTCGATCGGCAGCGCGGTCACGTCGTCGGCGCCGAACGCGATCGCGCCGCCCGCATCGGGCACGTCGAGCCCGGCGATCAGGCGCAGCGTCGTCGTCTTGCCGCAGCCGGACGGGCCGAGCAGCACGAGCGTCTCGCCCGCGCGGATCGCGAGATCGAGCGGCTCCAGCACTCGCGCGCCGTGGAAGGTCTTCGCGCAACGGGTCAGGGTGATCGGTACGGAGTCGAGTTTCATCGGCGAGGCGGCGGAAAAGGTAACGATAAAGGTAACGACAATGGCGGCGATGGAACGAATGCGCGGCGAAAGACGGCGAAAGCGCGACGTCGCCGGAAAATCAGCGGCGCTTGCGCGCGTCGCCGCGCGCGCCGGCCGGCTCGACGCCGAGCCGCTGCATCGCGACGAGCAGCGGCAGCGTCATCAGCAGGAACAGGATCGTGTACGCGCTGCCGATTTCGAGGCGCAGCGACGCGTACGTGTCGGCGAGGCCGACGGGCAGCGTCTTCGTGTCGGGCGTGTGCAGCATCCACGTGAGGTTGAATTCGCCGATCGACAGCGTGAGCACCGCAAGCGCGCCCGCGACGATGCCGGGGCGCAGGTTCGGCAGCACGATCGTCGAAAAGCGCGTGGCGAACGATGCGCCGAGGCTCGCCGCGCCTTCTTCGAGCGTGCGCAGATCGGCGCGCGCGGCGACGGCCGCGACCGCGCGGACCATGAACGGCAGCGTGAACACCACGTGGCCGACGACGATGAACCACATGCTCGTGCGCAACGCGGCGAAGCCGCCGTAGACGGAGAGCAGCGCGAGCGCGGATGCGAGGCCCGGCAGCGCGACGGGCAGCACGAGCGCCTCTTCGATGACGCGCGAGGCGCGGCTGCGGCTGCGCGCGAGCGCGTAGCCGGCGGGCACGCCCGCGACGAGCGTGACGGCGAGCGTCGCGAGCGCGACTTCGAGCGACAGGAACACCGAGCCGTGATATTGCGCCCACACTTCGCCGAGCCAGCGCAGCGTGAGCCCGCTCGACGGCCCGCGGAAATAGTTGACCGTGAGCCCGGCGAGCACCGACATCGCGACGGGCACGATCAGGAACGCGCACAGCGCGAGCGTGACTGCCCATTGCGCGGCGGCGAGCCAGTCGAACGGCGCGCGGCGCGGGCGGCGGACCGCGGGCGGCTCGTCGGAGCCGCCCGAGACGGCGGGGCGGGCGAGCGGGGCTGCGTCCTTCAGGGGGGGCGTCATGGGCGTGCGCAAGCGATGTAAACGTTTTCGTCGACGGGATTATCGGCGGTGTCGATGAAGAACTGATGACGGCGCGGCGGCACGCAGGCGGGGGCGCGAAGCATGGCGATGCGCGGAATCGTTCCGGCGGGCGCGCGTCCCGTCGTTCGCATCGCGCTCGCCGAGCGCCGAGCAATCCGTCTAATCGCCGGTTCTCCCGATGTCGCCGCGCATGCCGTTACGCTATATTGAGTCGCCGAATGGTGTTCAGGAGTCCGGGCAAACGGGCTGAACGCCACGCGCGTCGTACGACGGCACGCTCGAACACGGCGCGTCATGCGGCACGTTGCGGGGGCGATTGTCGATGGCCAGGGTCTGGTTGCATACGGAACGAGAGTGGCAGCCCCGTTCTTTTTTGTTGTCTACGAGGAGGGAGTGATCGATGCAAACGATAACGATGGAGCAGTGCAAGCGCATTCACGGCGGCGACAACCTGATCGACGGCACGTTCAACCTGTTGGGCGGCACGTTCACGATCAACAGCAGCGCGCTCGGCACGCTGCTCACCAACGCCAATACGCTCGTCGTCAACGCGAACAACTGGCTGACCAACCCGAAGGGGCAGTTGTCGTCGACGAAGAAGTAATCGCCGCGCCGGCGAGGGCGATCGAGGCGCGCGGTTCCGGCGTCTCGCCCGGGCGCCGGATGACCTTTTCTTTGCAACGGCGGCGATTCGTCTGTCGTTGCGTCCTGCTCACGCGGATGCGGCCGTCGCCTGGCCCGTCAGGTTCCGGGCGAGCGCC
Organism: Burkholderia sp. MSMB1589WGS; assembly: GCF_001636105.1. Taxonomy (NCBI): domain Bacteria; kingdom Pseudomonadati; phylum Pseudomonadota; class Betaproteobacteria; order Burkholderiales; family Burkholderiaceae; genus Burkholderia; species Burkholderia sp. MSMB1589WGS. The sequence continues at coordinate 77,960 of NZ_LNJT01000006.1, read as the reverse complement.
AGCACCGCCCATGTGACGATCCCGAGCACGATCGACAAGCCGGCCGCCGTCGCGATGTTCGCGTTCAGCGTGAACTCGGTGTAGATCGTCATCGGCAGCACGTCGAGATCGGTCGCGAGCGTAAACGCGGTGCCGAACGCGCCCATCGCGGTCGCGAAGCAGATCGCGCCCGCGGCGACGAGGCCCGGCGCGAGCGCGGGCAGCACGATGTCGCGCAGCACGTGCCAGCGCGACGCGCCGAGCGAGCGCGCCGCCTCCTCGAGCGACGGATCGAGCTTCGACGCCGCCGCGATGACGGTGACGATTACGCGCGGAATCGAGAAATACAGATAGCCGACGAACAGGCCCGCGACCGAATACGCGAACACCCAGCGATCGCCGGCGAGCTTTTGCGACAGCATGCCGATCAAGCCCTGCCGCCCGGCGAGCATGATCACCATGAAGCCGACGACGACGCCCGGAAACGCGAGCGGAAACGTGAGCAGCGCGATCAGCGTGCGCTTGCCCGCGAACGTGCGGCGCGCGAGCAAGAGGCCCGCGATCGTCGACAGCGCGAGCGTCGCGAGCGTGACGGCCGCGGACAGTGCGACCGTCGACGCGAGGCTCTTCATGTAGCGCGGGTTCGACAGCAGCGCGAGATAGGTGTCGACGAACGCGCCGTTCGCCGACACCCGCACGAGCGAGACCATCGGCAGCAGCCAGAACGCGACGAACACGGCGAGCGCGGGCGCGACGAGCGCGATGCGCCAGCGCGACGGGAACGTGAGATCGGACATCGTGGGATCGACTCGTGCGGATGAGGATGACGGGCGGCGAACGGCGAAGCGCGCGCCGCCTGGCGCATGGCTTATTGCATCACTTGCAGATACTGCTTGCCGAACGCCTGCTGGCCGGCCGCGAGCTTGCCGAAGTCGACGCTCTTCGCCCGCGCGTATTCGCCCGCCGGCAGGAACTTCGCGGCGACGTCGGCGCTAAGCGTTTGCGCGCGCACCGGCCGCAGATACGCGTTCGCCCACAGCTTCTGGCCTTCGTCGGACAGCACGAAGTCGAGCACCTTCTTGCCGTTCGCGTCGTGCGGCGCGCCCTTCACGAGGCTCATCACGTACGGCACCGCGATCGTGCCTTCCTTCGGAATCACGAATTCGACGTTCGCATGGTCCTTGTACTTCGCGCGATACGCGTCGAAGTCGTAGTCGAGCAGGATCGGAATTTCGCCGGACAGCACGCGCGCGTACGCGGTCTGCTTCGGCACGATCGGCTGGTTCGCCTTCAGCTTGCGGAACCAGTCGAGCGCCGGCTGGAAATTGTCGAAGCTTCCGCCGAGCGCCTGGTTCACCGCGATGGCGCCCGCGTAGCCGACGAACGCGCTGGACGGATCGAGATAGCCGACCATCCCCTTGTACTCGGGTTTCAGCAGATCGGCCCACGAGCGCGGCACAGGCTTGCCGTCGAGCGCGTCCTTGTTGACGAAGAAGCCGAGCGTGCCAGAGTGGATCGCGAACCAGTAGCCCTGCGCATCCTTCAGGTTCGCCGGGATGTCGTTCCAGTGCGCGGGCTTGTACGGCGCGACGACGCCCTTGTCCTTCGCCTGGAACGCCGACGACACGCCGAGATAGACGACGTCCGCGACGGGGCTCTTCTGCTCGGCGATCAACTGCGCGATTGCCTGGCCGGAGTTCTTGTTGTCGAACGGCACGCGAATGCCGGTCTTCTGCTTGATCGCCGCGATCTGCGCGGCCCAGTCGGCCCATTCGGGCGGGCAGTTGTAGCAGATCGCGGTGTCTTCCGCGTGCGCGGCGGATGCGCCGAGCGACAGCGCGAGCGACGCGACGGGGAGCAGCACGGCGGCGCACGCGCGGCGCGCGGCGGCGAACGGCGCGCGCGGCAGAGGTGAACGGCGGACGGTCACGACAGGTCTCCTTGGATGGGCGAAGCGAAAGGGGCGAAGAGGGCAAAAGCGGGCGAAAGCGGGTTTCACGCGATGCGCGACGCGCGCGCACTGTGAGCATCGCGCGGCGGCGTGACGGTCGCGCCATCGCGCACCGCGTGCGGCAAGGTCAGCGCGGGTTGCGCATGGCGCTTGCCGGCGATGCGCTCGGCAAGACGCCGCCATGCGGCGCGGCCGATCTCGCGATTCGGCGTCGCGACGCTCGCGAGCGGCGGCGCGAGCAGCTCGCCGACCGCGAGGCCGTCGAAGCCGAGCACCGACATGTCGTCGGGCACCGCGAGGCGCGCGTCGCGCAGCCCGCGGATCACGACCATCGCGAGCCAGTCGTTGCTGCAGAAGAGCGCGGTCGGCCGCGATGCGCGCGTGGTCAGATGCGCGAGCATCGCGTGCGGCAGCGCCGGCGCGTTGAAATCGAGCTCGAGCGCGGGCAGCGGTTCGAGCCCGTGCTCGCCGAGCGCCTGCGCATAGCCGCGCACGCGCAGGCGCGCGCGGTCCGACGCGTCGAGCGAGCCCGCGAGCATCAGCACGCGCCGATGGCCGCGCTCGATCAGCATCCGCACGCCGTCGTACGCGGCGCGGCGGTTGTCGACCGCGACCGACGGACGATGCGGCGTGTCGTTGTGCATCAGCACGTAGAGCGGGCCGTCGCGGTCGAGCTCGTCGAGGAGCGGGTGCGCGTCGGCGTCGGCGACGGTCAGCATCAGCCCTTCGACGCGCTGCGCGCGCAGCGTCTCGATCGCATGACGCTCTCGCGCCGCGTCGTATTCGGTCGACATCACGATCAGCTTGAAGCCGGCTTGCGTCGCGAGCTCGTCGACGCCTTGCAGGCATTCGGCGAACACCGGATTCGCGAGCGTCGGCAGCACGACGCCGATCAATTGCGTGCGGTCGCTGCGCAGTTGCCGGCCGAGCGGATTCGGGCGGAAGCGCAGCGCGCCGATTGCCGCGTGAATCTTTTCGAGCGTCGCGGGATGGACCGTGTGCGGCGCGTTGATCGCACGCGACACGGTTGCGATCGAAAAGCCGGCGAGCGCGGCGACGTCTTTGATGGTCGGCGTCATGAGGCGGGAGGCGGATGCGTGTAAACGTTTTCGTCGACGGGATTATCGGGGGCGTCGATGAAGAACTGATGACGGCGGCGATGGCGGTCGTCGGCGGCGATGTCTGGAGAATGAGCGGCGGCTTCGGGCGACGCCGGATCGAGCGTGCTCGGGCTGCATTTTCAGGGGCAAATCGGAAGGGCGCGCGCGAGCAGTGGTAGAATCGCGTCCGCCCTTGCCGGGGTGATGAAATTGGTAAACATAGCGGACTTAAACGATTGAGTGCCCGGCCGGAAACGGCCGGTGCAGAACCCTTCAAATTCGGCGAAACCCCTGGCGCGCGATGCGCCGAGGCAACGCCGAGCCAAGCCCCGAAGCGGCCGAGAGCGCGGCGGCGGGGAAGGTGTAGAGACTAGACGGGGGGCGCCTAACGCGCATGAGCGGCAGCAAGGCTCGCGCGCAATGGCGAAGGCATAGTCCAGCGCACGAACGGCGCCGCGCGGCGCCGGCTTCGAAAGAAGCAGTGTGACGAAAATCCGCCGCCTTAACTGGCTTGCCGGTTCGAGTCCGGTCCCCGGCACCATCAACTATTCCTCGAAATTCCCGATCGGTCGAAAAAACCTTGATAAATCAAGGTCGCATCGCTGAAGCCGCGTTACACGAAAGCGCCGCCAGTGGAAAAGCAAGCGGGGTATGGGAGATTTCCGATGACGGCTGCGCAGCGATAGAGCGCGTGCTGCTCATGCGCTCTTGCCCGACTGGTTGTTCGTGTATGCGATGCTCGCGTCGAGCAGGCCGCAGAGCGCGACTTCGTTTGTAACATGACGGGCATTCCAGGAATGCGGCGCGACGATTCGGCGTATAGAGTGCTTCGTTCGATGAAAAAATCGCGCAAACCGCGTGGCGTGCGCAACGTGGGCGGCGCGCGATGCCGCCCGGAAGTTGGGCCGGAATCGGCTGTCGCGCCGCTCAAACGAACTCGAACGTGCGCACGCGGCGTTGCCGGGTGCGCGCGAGCGATGCGTCGGCATGCACGCTGCCGATCGAATCGTCGACGATGCGTACTTCGCGTCCGTCCTGCCGCCTACGACGAGACCACGCGATTGCGACCCTCGTTTTTCGCGCGATAGAGCAGCTTGTCGGCGGCGCTCAGGATTTCGTCGACGGTGTCGCCGTCGCGCCCGTATTGCGACACGCCGATGCTCACGGTCACGGGCGTATGCTTGCCGTCGATGCCGAACGGCGCGTTCGCGATCGTGGTCCGCACGCGCTCCGCGATGCCGCTCGCCGTGTCGGCGAGCATGCGCGGCAGCAGCACCATGAACTCCTCGCCGCCGACGCGCGCGATGTGGTCGTAGGGGCGGATCGCCGCGAGGCATTGGCGCACGAAATTGCGCAGCACGACGTCGCCGACCTGATGGCCGTAGTTGTCGTTGATCGTCTTGAAGTTGTCGAGATCGAGCGCGAGCAGCGAGAACGCGGTGCCGTCGCGCTTCGCGCGCGCGATTTCCGCCTGCATCTGCTCGATGAACTTGCGCCGGTTCGACGCGCCCGTCAGCGGATCGGTGGTCGCGAGGTGCTCGAGTTTCTGATTGGTGCGCTTGAGCTCCTGCAGCGCGCCTTCGGTGCGCGCCATCGATTCGGCGAGCCGCGCCATCAGATCCTGCTGGCTGTAGACGGTCGCGAACGAGCGAGTCGTCATCAGCGCCTGGACGACGCCGAAACTCAGCATGAAGAAGCCGCCCGCGAAGATCGCATGCGCGAGCCACCACATATGATTCCACGGCTTGCCGAGAATGAATGCGATCGACGACAGCGCGAACGACGTCACCGAGATGGCGTAGACGAGCATCAGCGGCGAGCGGATGCGCCGCGCGAGCAGCAGCGCGACGTTGATGAGCGACACGATCATCGCGCCGCCTTCCATCGAGGTGCGCGTCCACGGATGGCCGGCGATCGGCGAGTACGAGATGGCGGCGACCGCGAAGCAGACGAGCACGAAGCCGACGATCCACGGCAGCCACGTCGAGAACCGCGTGCGCTGCTCGGGCGGATCGGCGTCCCGGAAGTACGACAGTTGCCCGACGAGCAGCAGGAGCGACATCACGAGGCGCGACGCGGGCCCGTACAGCAGGAACAGCCAGATGTTCCGGTGCGCCATGCCGGTGAACGCGCCATGCAGCGAGTAGATCAACGCGAAGCCGAGGAAGCCGAGCGTGAGCCAGCGCAGCAGCGGCTCGCCCGACGACAGATAGCAGCGCCACGTCACGTAGGTGACGAACAGGCCCTCGAGCGTCGCGGCGGCGATCGCCAGTTCGTGGAACTGATGATTTTCGAAGATCAGCCGCGGATCGACGAAGAATCGCACGTAGGCGATCAGGAACGCGGGCACGAGCGCGAAGCCGATCAGCAGGCACGCGGTGTAGATCCGGGCGATTATGCCGATCGCACGCGGCGATTCATGGGCTGTGTAGACGGTGCTCACGGTGGCCTCCGCAACGCTGTCTGGATCGAAGTGGGAAATTGGCGGCGCGCCGGGCGGTGAACCGTCTGGCGCGTTGGGTCTCGCGCCGCCTCGTTTCGCTATGCGTCGTGTGTTGTCTGACGTGAGTATAGGCGTCGCCTTTCGTTTGACAATACGGTCGGATCGGTTTCATGCACTCGGACGGGTAGCCGACGTGGCCGATTGTGCAGCGGCGAGCAGCACAGGCGGGCCGCGAAATTGGTGATGAAACATTCGCGAGCAGCCGGCCGCATCGTTTCGGCGCGCCATTCGATCGCGCAACCATTCGACGCACGTCGACGGAAACGCGGCGAACCGCGTTTCGCATGTAAAAGACCCTAGGGTTTTCATGGGTCGCGAAGGGGCCGCCACGCCGGGGCGGCGTGAATATAGTTAACCGATGGACCGGCTCGAATCCGGTATGTTCGTCGCGGTGGAGGTCATCATGAGCTACAGCCTGGAGGGACGCATACTCGAAGTGTGCGATTGCAAGGTGCTTTGCCCGTGCTGGATCGGCGAGGACCCCGACAACGGCACGTGCCGGGCGACGGTCGCCTACCACTACGACAAGGGCAGGATCGACGACGTCGACGTGTCGGGGCTGACGGTCGCGTTTGCCGCGTTCGTGCCGGGCAACATCCTGCAGGGCAACTGGCGGGTGATCATCTTCATCGACGAACGCGCGACCGATGCGCAATTCGATGCGCTCGCCAGCGTCTATCGCGGCGAACGCGGCGGGCCGCTCGCCGATTTCTCGAAGCTCTTCGGCGACATCGTCGCGATCGAGCGCGCGCAGATCGATTTCGACGTGCGCGACGGCCGGGGCACGCTGAAGGTGGGCAACACCACCTACGCCGAGCTCGAACCGTACCTGGGGCCGACCGGCGAACCGACGAAGCTCGTCGAGAGCATCTTCTCGACGATCCCCGGATCGCCCGCGTTCGTCGGCAAGGCCAGCACGTTCCGCATGCAGGAACAGAAGCTCGGCATCGATCTCGACCTGAGCGGACAGAACGCGATCCAGGGTTTCTTCACGTTCAATTCGTAATGCGTATCGGCGCGAAGCGCCGTTGCGCATCCACGAAGCGCGCATCGTCATGAACGCGACTTCGTCGCGCCGCGTGTTCGTGCCGCTCGCGATCGCGTCGATCGTCGCGGCATGGGGCGCGTTGTGGATGTGGGGCAGCAGCCCGTATGCGCGTTTTCTTCATCCTGTCGACTGGTCCGCGACGAATCTCGCCGGGTTGTGCCGGCTGATTCCGGCAGGGGGCGCGATCGTGCCGGCAGTGCTGCACGTCGCCGCGTGGCTGCTGATGATCGTCGCGATGATGCTGCCGACCGTGCTGCCGCTGCTGCGAACGTTCGAGCGCCTGACGGCCGCGCGGGTGGACCGCAGCCGGCTGATGCTGCTCGTCGTGCTCGGCTATCTCGCGGCATGGAGTGCGTTCGGGCTCGTCGTCCATGCCGGCGACGCCGGCCTGCACGCGCTCGCACGGCGCACGCCGTGGCTCGCGTGGCATGGATGGCTCGTCGGCGCGATCGTGCTGACGCTCGCGGGCGGCTATCAGTTCAGCCCGCTCAAGTATCGCTGCCTCGACAAGTGCCGCTCGCCGCTGATGTTCGTGAGCGAGCAGTGGCGGGGCAGGCATCCGCGGCGGGACAGCTTCGCGCTCGGCATGCGCCACGGGCTCTTTTGCGTCGGGTGCTGCTGGATGCTGATGTGTCTGATGTTTGTGGTGGGCGCGGGCAGCGTCGGCTGGATGCTCGCGATCGGCGCGGCGATGTCGGCCGAGAAGAACCTGCCGCACGGCCGGCGGCTGAGCGCGCCGCTCGGCGTCGCGCTGCTCGGGTGGGCGGCGTCGATCGCCGCGGCGGGATTGGGCGCAATGTGAGACACGGCGCCCCGGCTCGTCCGGTCAAGAAAGCCGGCAGCCGGGTGACGCGGCGGACAATGAAATCGGAAAGACCTGACGTATCAATCTTTCTAGCGTGAAAAGTAGAGGAATATTCGCAAAATATCTGTCCATTTTGGTTAGCCGGACTTGGCCGGCGCGCCGGAGGCTGGCTGCTTTCAAGTTTTCCCCAGCGGATTTGGTATCCTTATTCGCCAAAGATGGCGGTTCGCCGGTACCGATACTGCGCTCGATCGCCTGACAACAAGGGGCGCGACGCGCCCCATTCCGGCGAACCTGAGAAAAAAAAGGATTTGAACCATGACGTTGGGGCCACGCGGGCCGCAGGAGGCGGCGTTTGCGCCGGTCTTCGAGGCGATTCATCGCGGGCTGTTGCAGCGCGAGCGGCTGCTGAAGCTCGACACGCCGCTCGGCGCGAACACGCTGATTCCGTTGCGCGCGGTCGGCGACGCCAGGCTCGGCCGCGATTACACGTGGACAATCGACGCCGCGACCACGCGCGACGACCTGAATCCCGACGCGCTGATCGCGCAGCCCGTGACGCTGTGGCTCCAGCAGCCGCGCGGCGTGCTCGACCTGAATGCCGACTACCGGCCGATCCACGGCTATGTGCATACCGTGCGCCGGCTCGGGGCCGACGGCGGCCTGACGTCGTGGCAAATCGGCTTTTCGTCGGCGCTGCACTTTCTCCGGCATCGCCGCGACGAGCATTTCTGGCTCGACCGCGATGCGCAGGACATCCTGTCCGACGTATTCAATCGCTATCCGCAGCTTCAGGGCGCATTCCGGTTCGCGCTGAGCGGGGCGCTCGCGAAGCGTTCGTATTGCCGGCAGAGCGAAACCGACTGGCACTTCGTCAACCGGATCATGGAAGACGAAGGGCTCTATGGCTACTGGACCCACGACGGTCGCGAGCAGAAGACGATGCTCAGGATCGTCGATCGCGTCGAGGCGCTGCCGGACGCCAAGCCGCTCGACTTCTATCGAGGCCATGCCGGCGACGAGTTCGACGGCTTGACGCAATGGGCAACGCTGCGCCAGTTGAACAGCGTGCACGTCGCCTCGCGTTCCGGCGACTACCAGCGCCCGGCGACGCCCTTCGAGGTCCGGCAGTCGGTGCAAACGACCCGCTATGTCGAGCAGACGAACTGGCGCACGCAGGAGCAGAAGGCGATTCCGTATCCGCCGCTCGAAGACTATAGCGCGGGTGCGTACCGGTATCCGGACTCGGATCGAGGCGTTGCGTGGGCGCGCATTCGAGCGGAGGAATACGAGTCGCGCTCGAGGCGGTACGCCGGCGTCGGCGGCTCGCGCTGGGTCGATGTCGGCGGCCGGTTCGTGCTGAACGATCATCCGGCGCACGCCGAAGCCGATCCGAAGGAGCGGGAATTCGTCGCCGTCGCGGCCCGCTGGACGATCGAGAACAACGTGCCGATCGCCCGCTCGGGCCTGCATTTCCCGTACAGCCTGCAATCGGACATCGAGCGGGCGCGCTCGGGTGAGGGCCCGGCGTTCGCGGTTGCGCCGCATCCGCAGGACGGCGCGACGGGCCTCTACGTCATCGAAGTGGACGCGCAGCGCACCGACATCGAATACCGCAGCCCGTTCGAGCATCGCAAGCCGTCCATGTCGGTCGAGATGGCGACGGTGGTCACGCCGAACGGCGAGGAGGTCTGGACCGATCCGCTGAACCGCGTGCGCGCGCGATTCCATTGGGACAGGCAGAGTCCGCCCGACGCGTTCGAGACGTCGCCGCCGTTGCTGGTCGCGCAGTCGGACACCGGGCAGCAGTACGGCGGCGTACACGTGCCGCGTCGCGGCGAGACCGTCTATGTCGATTTCGTCGGCGGCGACTGCGACCGCCCGTATATCGTATCGCGCGCGCCGGGCGGGGCGACGCCGCCGATGTGGCATTCGGACGGGCTGCTGTCGGGCTTCCAGTCGCGCGAATACGGAGGCGGCGGCGGTTACAGCGAGATGCAGCTCGACGATGCGACCGGACAGGTGCGCGCGCGTCTGCTGAGCAAGACGCGGGGCGACTACAGTCATCTGACGCTCGGCTACGGGATCGTTCAGCGGGGCAATACGCGCGGCCGCTATCTCGGCTCGGGCTTCACGTTGCATGCCGACCAATACGGCGCGGTCCGCGCGAATCGCGGCCTGTACATCGGCACGCACTCGACCCGCCATGACGCCGAGCAACTGGACGTGGACGCGGCGCGCGATCAACTGAAGGACGCGGCCGAGGTGCTCGCGCAGCAGTCGTCGCTGAGCGAGCAGCATCGCGCGGAGAGTCTGAAAGCGGGTCACGACGCGCTCACGGAACTGACCGACGCGACGCGGCAGCCAGTCGAGCCGGGCTTGAGCGGCGGGCGCACGTCGGGCGGCGGCACGGGCAGCGCGAACGGCTTCAAGGTGCCGGCGATGCTGCTCGGCAGCGCGGGCGGCATGGGCCTGACGACGTTTCAGTCGCTGCACACGTCGGCGGATCGGCACGTGAACGTCGTCGCGGGTCAAAACGCGTTCGTCGCGACGGGGAAGTCGTTCGTGGCAAGCGCGGGCGAGAAGGTGAGCGTGTTCGCGCAGGACGGGATCAAGCTGTTCGCGAAGGACGCGGTTCAAATCGAGTCGCATCGCGAGACGATCGATCTGATCGGCCAGAAGACGGTGCGGATCGTGTCGGCGACGGAGCGCATCGAGATCGCGGCGGACAAGGAGATACTGATCACGTCGGGGCAGGCGTACATCCGCCTGAAGGACGGGGACATCCAGATCCATGCGCCGGGCAAGATAGACATCAAGGGCAGCATGCACAGCTTCTCGGGCCCGGCCGGCATGCCGTATCCGATGCCGACGCAGCCGGATGCGGTGTGCGTGCCGTGCATGATGAAACGCGCGGCGGGGCGATCGGCGTTCGTGTCGACGGGGGGCTGATGGATACGCAAACCGTGTTCGGCGAGGCCGATTCGTTAGGGGCGCACCTATATGTGCTCGTCGACCCGTTGCAGAACGGCAGTCTGCCCGGTGCATTGTCGGTCCGGTCGGATCATGTCGCGTGCCTGATGGACGGCGGAGCGGACGTGCGGGCCGTTTCGCCGCACCTCGTCTATATCCCCCCAAGCAACTTTGAATCGGCGCGCGCATGGCTGGAACGACATGGACCGTCATCGCCGTGCGCGACGCTGCTCGCATCGCCATTGCCGCTTGCAGCGCTCGCGGAGCATCTGAAGTCGTTTCTGCGCGTGCGCTTGCCGGATGGCGAACCGATCGTGCTCGCGTATTGGGATCCGGCGATACTGGCGACGCTGGTCGGTTCGGCGGAAGACGAGACGCTGTTCGTGAAGGGGCCGGTGTTGTCCGACGCGCAGCGTCAGGCATGGCTCACGCCGATCCTGAGGTGGACGTATTGGGATCGCGAAGGCACGCTGCGTCAGATCGACTGGCGTCAGGATCGGATGCCGGCCTCCGCCGCGACGCTCAAGCCGCCGTTCAAGCTCGATCAGGGGCAGGTGGATGCTTTGATTGATGCCAGTGTGCCGGACGGCGTGTTGCTGCATTTTGCAGAACGTGCGCCGAGTTTACTTGCCGACATGCCGGAGCGTGAGCGATATGGGTTTATCTGTCGGCAGATCAATCGCGCTCGACAGCGCGGCATTGAGGGAACGGGCGCATGGATGGAATACTGCGCACTGGCCGCACGGCATGGAGAAGCGTTTGACGCAACGTCTGAAGGTGCTGCGTTGTTGACGTTGTTGTTGCCGGCTGCGAACGATCGGCTGCAAGCATAATCACGGCATTTGTAGACAGGGACGTACAAGATGACCTTTGCTAAGTTTCGGCACACAGCTTTGGCTGCGGGTTTCGCCGTCTTTACGCTAACGGCCTGCGCTGGTTCCAACCTCTTGCCTGATGATCCGTTTGCAGGTCGAGGACAGCCGCTTTCAATGGTGCCGATCAATCATTCCGATCGCTACGCATTAAATATATTTGTTGACAAATATTGGGCGGGTGTGGTTGATAGTCGTTCGGGAGGGATGAATTCTGTTTGCTGTTTCCCGGGTGGGGGAGACTGGAGCAAACCTGTTACTGTGACTTGGGAATGGGGAACCGAAGAAGACCCGAAGACTAAGGTCGTCACGCAGCAACGGGAGAAACATAGTGTTCAGATTCACTTTCCATCTGGAGGGCCTCATCAAGATCCTGATCCGTACAAAACCGATGCGTACCTCTGCGTCATTCTGCGGGATCTCAATACCGTTATATTGGCATTTGCATCGAGCCCACCAGCATGCGCTGCCAAGTAACGTCAATTGAGGGGGAGTAATCATGTCGGTTCGACAAGCTGCTACACCTATTACAAACGAAGAGCTTAAACGTGTGGCGATCGATGGTGGCATGAGGCTCGCCGTTCGGCAATGTCCGGCCGATCGTGACGACGCGATCGCATGCCGGCTTTATCCAGCGCTGTCGTTTTTCTTCGATGGCACCAACAACAACATGGAGCGTGATCTTCCACTCAAGAAGCACACGAACGTGGTTAAGCTTTTTCAAGTCACAAAGAACTCCTTGGCTCAAGATTCCGCTGCTGTCTATATTCCGGGCGTCGGAACGCCGTTCCGGTTCCCCAAGGTTGTGGGCTATACCGACCAGTTAAAAGATGACGACGGGGGAACGCTTGGGCTAGGGTTGGGTGTGGGCGGTGATTTACGCATCAAGTTTGCGCTTGCGGAATTCTCTCGGCAATTGCACGTTATATGGGGACCGGGATCATGGGCGCACATGCGCGAAATCACTTTGGCGGTCTTTGGGTTTTCTCGGGGAGCAACAGAAGCGCGTGCATTTGCTCGACGATTCGTCAAGGAAAAATGCACGAAAGACGGGGGTAAGCTGTATTGGACCTCCCCGAGCGGCGTGCGTGTGCCGTTGCGCATCAACTTTATCGGGCTATTCGATACAGTCGCTTCGGTGGGTGGTCCGGCCTTGCATCTCGACTGGGCGTCGGAGTTGGCGATTCCGGCAGAGGTCGAGCGTTGTGTGCATTATGTTGCCGCGCACGAGGTGCGGCAGGCGTTTCCGCTCGATTCGGTGCGCGTCGACAAGACTTACCCCGATAATTGCGAGGAGGTCGTGTACCCCGGCGTGCATTCCGATGTCGGAGGCGGATATGGACCAGATGAGCAGGGGCGGCACCAAGATCTGTCGTTGATTCCACTGCGCCATATGTTCGCCGAAGCCTTGCGCGCGGGAGTGCCTTTGACGCCTCTTGATCAGATGAAGGTAGATTTCAGGGCGGACTTCGATTTGCGTGACGACGCGCGAGTCGTAAAGCTGTACAGTGACTATATGGCCGCCCTGCCGTCCGCATCCGGCGACACGCTCGAAGCGCTGATCCAGCCGCATCGTTACCTTAATTTTTGGTGGCGTGGCGTCTTGGCTCATAACAATGCGGATGCTCGCGTGCTGGGGAATAGGTACGCGAAATTCAGCGATTCATTTTGTAAGGCAGTGCCAGCGGGAACCGACGCGGATCATCCCGCCTGCCAGTCGAACGAGTGGGTCTACGACGTGCCGAAAGACCCGGAAGAGCAAGCAAAGCAGCTTTTACGCGAGCAGAAGCGACTCATACGGCACATCGAATTCCTGCGTCATCCGGTTGAACGTCGCGCTGGTCCCCAGAGCTATCCGCCGATGCCGCGCTCCTTGACGCCCTACGAGCAAATGACCCTCTCGGCATGGGATGCGCCGGGCGCGCCGGTGGCGGCTGTCGATCAACTGTTGGCCGAATATGTGCATGATTCGGTCGCGGCTTTCACGTCGTGGCCGTGCGCGCTCTACGAGCAGCGCGGGATTTACTGCGACCAGACGCGGTATCTGGCAGAGAACGATTCCATTGGACCAAGCGATGTGGCCGTCGCGTGAACGCGATGCGTACACGCCTCTATCCGATCCTCGTCGTGCAATCGAGTGGATATCAGGTTGAGCGACCGTTACTTGGTCACGCGATCACAAGCATATCCAGCCTTTTGAAGCACGATGGGACAGACCACGATGCTTACCATCGAGGACACTAATTGCCAACGAAATGTAAGTCTGGCCGACTGGACGAATGAGACGGACATGGACTACCGAAATCTCGATCTCCCGCCGGAAGCCGAAAACGTTGAGCTAAGTCACTTCGAGCCAGGCGATGAGTGGTTTGCCTCCGCGTCCCCGGAACTGCAGTAGGCGGCGATGCTGCGTCGGTTTTTCGATCGCTACGAAGATACTGCGAATCAAGCTCCTTGGGATGGCAAAGACAAGGAATATGTATTTGTCTGGGGTGGTCCCTACGATTCAAACGATGAAATACAGGATCGCACCGGGAGTATTGTTCCGTACGAGGTTATGGAACCAGTCATTAGCGACTTGCATCGCGATGTGGGTGATGAGTGGGCGCCGATCGAGCATGAGGGCGTCGATTACGATGCCCGTTCGAACCTGTTCCCTCGTTGTTGCGATTTCGGGAAGCCGCTGCCGACGATCGACGCGGCGCGCCGCCGGATCGCCGGCGCACGGTTCGTCTGCCGGAAACGACGATCCCGGCATCGCGCGCGACGCCAGAGTTCCGGATTCCGAACGAAACGAATCCGGTGTCGCCGCCGTCGTCGCGCCTATTCCGGTTTCTCGTCGGCCTTCGCGAGCATCAGGTCGCCGATCGTATCGTTGCCGCACGCCTTCAGCGCTTCGCCCGCGCCGCGGATGTCGCGCGCCTCCTTGTTCTGCCCGATCTTCCATTTGCCGACGAGCCGCGTGATGTCGATCTGCAGGCCGACAATCGACTGCAGCATCGTGTCGATGTAGTCCTTCGGCGCGTCGCCGATTTGCCACGGCACGGGCTGCGTCGCCTCATGGGTGCGCGTGAGGCGCGCGACCACGCCGCGCACGAACGGCTCGTCGTCGCGAACGGCGATCCGTCCGTGCGCATGGACGACAACGTAGTTCCACGTCGGCACCTGCCGGTGGAATTCGTGCTTGCTCGGATACCAGTTCGGCGAGATGTAGGCGTCGCCCGCGCGGAACACGACGAGAACCTCGTCGCCGCTCGACACGTGCTGCCAGACGGGGTTCGCGCGCGCGACGTGCGCGCGCAGCGCGCCGAGCGGTCCGTCGCCCGGCGCGAGCTCGAACGGAATGTGATTCGCGTCGAGTCCGCCGGCGCCGTGCGTGATCAGGATGCCGAGCGGGTGTCGCGCGATCAGCGCGTGCAGGACGTCGGTGCGGCGTTCGTCGAAATGGGCGGGGACGTACATGGCGGCTCCACGGTCGGGCTGCGTTCGCGCAGCGTATCGGGGTTGAAGTCGGGGGTTGAAGTCGGGGTTGAACGATGCGGCCATTGTCGTCTCGAACTGGTTTATTCTGTAGAGCCAGTTTGAACAGTTTCTGGTGAACCGGAATTATGGCGAGACGCGCCCGCATCATCGAGATTCCGTCGCTCGGCACGCTCGACCGAGCGGCCGGCAACCTGAGCCGGCAGTTGGCGCAAGCGCTGCGGGACGCCGTTCGCGACGGCGAGGTCGAGCCGGGCGACGCGCTGCCGTCCACGCGGTTTCTCGCCGCGTCGCTGCGGATCGCGCGCGGCACGGTGGTCGACGCCTACGAGCAGTTGATCGCGGAAGGGTTTCTGGAGTCGCAAGGCGGCGTCGGGACCCGCGTCGCGCATGCGCTCGCCGAGCCGTCGCATTCGCGAATCGCTCGCGAAGCGCCGCGCGCCGCGCGCCGCCGCGAGACGTCGGCGGCGCGTTCGGCCCTGCCGCAGCCGGCTGCCGCGTATGCGCGCGTCGCGCGGGAGTTCGAGCCCTTGCCGCCGGTGCCGTTCGCGATTTCGGTGCCGGTCGGCGCGACGGCGCCCGACGACGTGTGGCGCCGCCTCGGCAACCGCCTGCGGGCGAAGGGAGCCGCCGCGCCGATGGGCTATGCGGAGCCGCAGGGCGTGCTGCCGCTGCGCGAAGCGATCGCCGACTATGTGCGCAAGTCGCGCTCCGTGCATTGCGAGCCCGATCAGATCATCGTCACGAGCGGCACGCAGCAGGGGCTCTTTCTCGCGTGCCAGGTGCTGCTGGGCGCGCACGATCGCGCGTGGGTCGAAAATCCCGCGTATCGCGGCATTACCGCGATTCTCGAATGCGCGGGGCGGCGCGATGCGATGGTGCGCGTGCCGGTCGACGCGGAGGGCATCGACGTCGACGCGGGCATCCGGCTCGCGCGCGATGCGCGCGCCGCGTTCGTCACGCCGTCGCATCAGTATCCGCTCGGCATGCCGATGAGCATGGCGCGGCGCAGCGCGCTGCTCGCGTGGGCGCGCACGGACGGCGCATGGGTGATCGAGGACGATTACGACAGCGAACTGCGCTTCGGGGGCTATCCGTTTCCGTCGCTCCAGGGGCTCGATCCGGACCGCGTCGTCTATCTCGGCACGTTCAGCAAGATCCTGTTTCCGTCGTTGCGGCTCGGTTATCTGGTCGCGCCGGACGAACTGGTCGACGCGTTTCGCGGCGCGCGCGTGCTGATGGATCGCCACGCGCCGACCGCGGACCAGCACGTGCTCGCGGCCTTCATCGCCGACGGGCATTTCGATCGCCACATCCGCCGCGTGCGAGGCGTGTATGCGGAGCATCGCGCGCAACTGATCGATACGGTCGGCAGGCTGCTGCCCGACGATCTCGCGTGGCTGCAGCCGGGCGATCAGGGCATGCATGCGGTGCTCTGGCTCGCGGCGGGCGTCGACGACCTGCGCGTCGTGGCGATGGCCGCGCAGGCGGGCGTCGCGGTTCGCGCGGTGTCGCCGATGTTCGCGCCGGGCACGGCGCGCCCCGGCCTCGTCCTCGGCTTCGGCGGATTCAGCCGCGAGCAGATGGATGCGGCGGCGCGGCGGCTTGCCGAGGTGATTGCCGCGGCGGGCGGCGAGGCGTCGCGCGCGCGGGCGGGGCGGCGCCGTTAGCGTGACGTCGATGCGTTCGGCGCGTGGGGCTGGCCGTTTGTGATGCGATCGTGATTGAAGGCGAAGGCGGGGATGACGCGCGGCAGAACCGCATCGTCGATGAGCGACGGCCCGCCGGCGCGAGCGACCCCGTCCGATCGACGCCGTCAGCCGCCCGCCCGCTTGCCGAGCGTGACGCTCACCGGCGCGTTCGCCTCGAATTTCGCGCGATGCGTCGAGAAGAACGTTCTCACGTTGCGGACGTTCGACGCGTGCGTGAACAGCCGGCGCGCGAATTCGTCGTACGCGGGCATGTCGGCGAGGTCCGCGACGACGACGAAGTCGGGTCCGGGCGACACGCGATAGCACTGCGTCACTTCGGGCTGCGCGCAGACGTACGTCTCGAACGCGTCGTAGTCCTCGGCCGTCTGCCGATCGAGGCCGACCTCGATGATCGCGGTGACGGTCGCGCCGATCTTGCCGCGATCGAGGACGGCGATCCGGCGCTCGATGATCCCGGCCTCCGTCAGCTTGCGCACGCGCCGCATGCAGGTGGGCGGCGACGACAACGCGCGTTCGGCGAGCTCCACGTTCGAGATCGAGGCGTCGGCCTGCAGCGCGGCGAGGATGCGAAGGTCCAGTTCGTCGAGATGGGCGGCGGCCAAGCGGTTCTCCTGCGATGTCGGTCTGAAATTTAATTTCATATCAATGGTTAATGCCATATAAATTTCAAAACACTAAAATTTTTGAAATTAAATTCCATTCAGGCGATTCTACCATCGCGTTCATCGATCCCCGAGCGGATCGTTTTACGGAGAGCGATATGTGTGGAATTGTCGGCGCGGTGGCGCGGCGCGACGTCGTGCCCAACCTGGTGGACGGTTTGAAGCGGCTCGAATATCGCGGCTACGATTCGTGCGGCGTGGTCGTCTATCAGGACCGGCGGCTCGTCCGGGCGCGCAGCGTCGATCGCGTCGCGACGCTGCAGCGCGAGATCTCGGCCCGCGCGCTGTCGGGCTATGCGGGCATCGCGCACACGCGCTGGGCGACGCACGGCGCGCCCGTGACCGCCAACGCGCATCCGCATTTTTCGCCGGGCGTCGCTGCGCCGGGCGTCGCTTCGCCGGGCGTCGCTGCGCCGGACGAAACCCGCGCGCGGATCGCGCTGTCGCACAACGGCATCATCGAGAACTACGAAGCGCTGCGCGCGGATCTCGAGCAACACGGCTACGCGTTCGCGAGCCAGACCGACAGCGAGGCGATCGCGCATCTCGTCGATCATCTGTACGACGGCGACCTGTTCGACGCTGTGCGGCGCGCGGTTGCGCGGCTGCGCGGCAGCTATGCGATCGCGGTGATGTGCCGCGACGAGCCGCACCGGATCGTCGGCGCGCGCGACGGGATGCCGCTTGTCGTCGGCATCGGCGACGGCGAGCACTTTCTCGCGTCCGACGCGATCGCGCTGTCGAACGTCACCGACCGGATCGCGTATCTCGAGAACGGCGACGTCGCCGACATCCAGTTGCATCGCCACTGGATCGTCGACGCGAGCGGGCAGCGCGTCGAGCGGGCGGTGCACACGATCGCCGCGCACGGCGGGGCGGCGGATCTCGGCGGCTATCGCTGCTACATGCAAAAGGAGATTTTCGAGCAGCCGCGCGCGGTTGCCGACACGCTGCTCGACGTCACGTCGATCATGCCCGAGCTGTTCGGCGACCGCGCGTGGCGCGCGCTGAACGCGGCGGATTCGGTGCTGCTGCTCGCGTGCGGCGGCAGCTACCACGCGGCGCTCACCGCGAAATACTGGATCGAGAGCATCGCCGGCTTGCCGGCGAACGTCGAGATCGCGAGCGAGTTCCGCTATCGCGACTGCGTGCCGAATCCGCAGACGCTCGTCGTCGCGGTGTCGCAAAGCGGCGAGACGGCCGACGTGCTCGGCGCGGTGCACGCGGCGAAGCGGCTCGACATGCTGAACACGCTCGCGATCTGCAACGTGCCGACGAGCGCGCTCGTGCGCGAATGCGCGTCGAGCTTCATCACGCGGGCGGGCATCGAGGTCGGCGTCGCGTCGACGAAGGCGTTCACGACGCAGTTGGTCGCGCTGTTCCTGCTGACGCTCGCGCTCGCGCAGGTGCGCGCACGGTTGCCCGACGAGGACGAGAAGCGGCACCTGCATGCGCTGCGCCATCTGCCCGATGCGATGAGCAAGGTGCTCGCGCTCGAGCCGCAGATCATCGCGTGGTCCGAGCGGCTCGCGCGGCGCGAGAACATGCTGTTCCTCGGCCGCGGGATGCACTATCCGATCGCGCTCGAAGGCGCGCTGAAGATGAAGGAGATTTCGTACATCCACGCGGAGGCGTACGCGGCGGGAGAGTTGAAGCACGGCCCGCTCGCGCTCGTGAGCGACGAGATGCCCGTCATCGCGGTTGCGCCGAACGACCGGCTGCTCGAGAAGCTGCGCTCGAACATGCACGAGGTGAGCGCGCGCAACGGCAGGCTCTTCGTGTTCGCCGACGTCGACTGCGGGCTCGCGAGCGCGCCGGGCATCGACGTGATTCGCCTCACCGAGTACTACGGTCCGCTGTCGCCGATCCTGCATGCGATCCCGATGCAACTGCTGGCGTTTCATGCGGCGCTCGCGCGGGGGACCGACATCGACAAGCCCCGCAATCTCGCGAAGTCGGTGACGGTCGAGTGACGATGCCGGCGGCGTGGCCGTCTTCAGGCCTTGCGAAACACGCAATAGAGAAACTGCTGGGCGGCGTCGGCCGGCGTGCGGTGCGTCTCGTACGAGGCTTCGACCAACGCGAAGCCGGCGCCCAATTCCCGCGACAGTTCGTCCGGGCCGTATCGGACGACGTCGAGGCCGCTGCAGCGCGCGGGACCCGCCGGCCCGAACGTGGCGATGACGACGCAGCCGCCGGATTTCAGCGACGCCGACAGCCGCTCGACGTATGCGCGTCGCGCCGCGCGCTCGGTGAGGAAGTGGAACACGGCGCGGTCGTGCCATACGTCGTATTCGTTCGCTGGCAGATCCGCCTGCGTGATGTCGGCGTCCATCCACTGGACGCGCGACGCGGCGTCGCCGAGCCGGCGTCGCGCGACGTCGAGCGCGACGCTCGACACGTCGGCCACCGTCACGTGCTCGTAGCCGCGCGCGAGCACATCGTCGACCAGGGTCGACTCGCCGCCGCCCACGTCGATGATGTTCGCGCCGAGGCCGGGGGCGAATCGGTCGATCAAGCGGAGCGAGGTGTCCAGGTGCGGGCGATACCAACTGAGCGCGTCGGCCGCCTTCGTGCGATACACCGCTTCCCAATGCTGTTTGCTGTCCATGTCTGTTATCACGATGGCCGAGCGATCCGGGCTCGGTGATGACGGTTTTCGTCGTTGCGCGAGGCTCAGAACACCAGTGCCTTGTCGGCCCACACGGACCATTCGGCCAGTTCGTCCATCGAGCTTCGGTGCGCTCCGGCGACGAGGTCGTCGACCGCCAGGCCCCTTGCATTCATGCACGTCCCGCAAACGCCGACGGCTCCGCCGCTTCGAATGACGGCTCCCAGCATCACTTCGAGGTTGTAGAAACCCGCCGGCACCTTTTGCCCTTTGTGCGCGGCGGCGACGGCGTCTCCGACGAGGAAGATCCTGACTTCGTGGCCGCCTCTCGACAGCGCGCCCGCCAGCCGGACGCCGTTGTAAGCGCGCTCGGTGCCGTAAGGGGCATCGTTGAGAATCAGCAGGGTCTTCATCGCATCCTCGTCATTCTTCGAGGGGAAGGCCTCGGGCGCGCCATTCCGCGACGCCGTCGGTCAAGTGGAACGCCTGGTATCCGCGCCGGCGCAGCAGTTCGACCGCGTCCTTGGCCATCAGGCAGAACGGCCCCCGGCAGTACGCGACGACGGGCACGTCCTTCGGCAATTCGCCGAGCCGCTTCCTGAGCTCCGCGAGCGGAAGCGAGCGCGCGTGAGGCAGGCGGCGCACGCTGTACTCGCTCGAAGGGCGCACGTCGAGAACGACGATCTCGCCCGCCGCCGCCTTTTTCAGGATGTCGCGCCGGTTCATTCCGTGCAGTGCGTCGCGATGCTCGACGATCGCGCCGAGCGCCATTTGCAGCTCGACGAGACGTTCTTCCGCCTCGGCGCGCAACGCGACCCACAGGTTCGCGACGCTGTCGCCGGCGAGGCGGTAGAGCACATATTTGCCTTCCTTGCGGCTGTCCACCATGCGCGCCTGACGCAGCTCCTTCAGATGGGCGCTGGCGAGCTTCACGCTGATGTCGGCCTGCGACGCGAGCATCTCGACGGTTTTTTCGCCCTGGCACAGCAGCTCGATCAGTTCGAGCCGCTTCGGGCTCGACATCGCCTTGCCGATGCGCGAAACCTGGAGGTACAGATGGTCTTTGGCGTCTCTCATGCCAACATTCTAGTAATTGTTGGAATGAATGTGAAGCGAAGATTGCAGGCGGCGAACGGCGCGGGTTCGCCGCATCGATCCCGCTCAGCCGTTGCCCGGCAGCCAAGCGCCGTGAAAACCCGCCGGGATGCGTCGCGGCAGGTGCACGGTCGCGATTGGCCCGTCGTCGATCGACCGGCCGTCGAGGATCACGACGTCGCTCGTATCCGTTGCATGGCGATACACGCAGGCGAGGAGCCACCCGTCGTCCTCATCGATCGCGCCCGGGCGCGGGACGAACACCGGCTCGCTGTTCTGGTCGCCGGGCGGCACCCGGTAGCGCTGCGTCGAGCCGCCGTCGACGTCATAGCGGACGACGCCGCGCAATTCGACGTGGGTCGGCTGTTCTGCCGCATACAGGAACCGGTGGCGGCGGCCGGTGCGGCTCTCGTTGATCCGGGGCAGCTCGATGCCGGCGTCGTCGAGCGGTTGCTCGGCGACGGTCCCCGCGACGAGATCGATCGTATAGCGCCACAGCACGCCAACCGGATTGGCGTCGAACCCGCGGCCGTCGCGCGCGACGCGCAGGAACCACGGATAGCGGACGACGTCGAGCACGATCGCCGGGCAATCGATGTCGTACGCGTTGACGACGTGCTGGATGAAGCACGGCGCGATGTCGAACCAGCGCATGTCGCCGCCGCGGCGCGGCACGACGCCGATGCGCGCGCGACGCTCGTCGTGCCAGCGCAGCGGCATCCGGTGGCCGCGCGACAGCATCGAGAAGTCATACGCGACGTTCAGGTCGAACACGATGCTGTGCGTCGCGGTGATCGCGATGTCGTGCATCATCGACGGCGCGGGCAACGCGATCTCCGTGTCGACGGTCTGCACGCCGGCCGCGTTCGCGACGCCGTAGCGCAGCCACGGCTGGTTCCAGTCGGCGCGAAAGGCGATCAGCTCGCCCGTTTGCGGATCGACTTTCGGATGCGCGGCCATCCCGCGCGCGAGGCCCGGATGGCGCCGCGCCGATGCTGTCGAGCCCGGCCGTGATCGCGAGCGGCGCGCCGCCTTCGGCGAGCGCGAGGATCTCGCCCGCGTGGGCGAGCACGCTGACGTTCGGATTCGTGTCGACGAGCAACGGCGCGCGCCGGATCGTACACGCGCGCCCAGCGCTGCGTGCGCGCCCAGCGGTTGCGGTAGCGCGTCGCGCGGCCGTCGCCGAACGTTATCGCATGCAGCATCGCGTCTTCCGGCCACCACGACAGCACGCCGCCGCCGTCGAAGCGGCCGCGCAGCGGATTGGGCCCGTTGCGCACGAGCACGCCGTTCAGGTCGCGCGGAATCGCGCCGGTCATGCGCAGGTCGACGGCGTCGACCTCGTCGGTCACGGGCGCCAAGGCGCCCGCATTCAAATCGATGGTCATCGTCGTCTGGTGTGTCAGGGTGGGTCAGCGCGCGCCGGGCGATGGCGCGTCATCGCCCGGCGACGCGAGCGCGAGCGCGTGATCGCGCACGTCGGCGGGCCATCCGGCGATCAGCTCGCGCAGCCGCGCGCCGTCGTTCGCGAAGAGCGCGCGCGACGCTTCCTCGAAGCCGGGCATGTCGCCCGCGATCGCCGACATGAAGTGGTACGCGCGCTCCTGCGCGCGGCGGCTTCGGTCCTTGTGCGCGTGCGAGCGGCGTGCTTCGTCGACGAGGCGGCGCAGCGCGACCGATGCGCCGCCCCGCTGCGTCGCGAGCCATTCCCAGTGGCGCGGCAGCAGCGTGACTTCGCGCGCGACGACGCCGAGCTTCGGGCGGCCGCGGCCGCGCGGTCCGTTCGCGAGCGGGTCGACGCCGGCGGTGCTGGCGGCGTCGGATGCGGTTTCGTGGTTCGCATCAGCCGGCTCGCCGAGCGTCGCGGCTTGCGCGTAGCGGGCGGCGACTTCGTCGTCCGAGCCGCGCGTGTCGATGTCGATCGAGCGGCCGGTCGCGTTGTCGAAGATCAGGATCGCGCCGCCGATCGCGTCGCTGGCGACAGCCCGCTTGATCGCGAGCGCGACCGCCGGCAACGGGCCAGTCGCGAGGCGCCGGTAGCCGTCGAACGCGGTATGGGAGGGAAGAGGAGGGTTCGTCATCGCATCGGTCTCATTGATCGGAACAATGCGATATTTATATCCGGGCATAAATTGGATGTCAATAATATCCGGGTAATATTTGTTGTCCGGCCGCCGCGCCTGTCGGGCGGTGCGCCGTGCGGCGCGAGGTGCGAGGCGGCGCTCGATGCGGAGGCGCGTTTCGACGCCTACAGCACCTTCGTCCGTAGCAGCGCCTCCAGCCATTCGGCGAATACCTGGAAGCGTCGCGACAGATGCTGCCGGTGCGGATACAGCAGCGTCATCGGCATCGGCGCCGCGCGATGGTTCGGCAGCACTTCGACGAGCTCGCCCGCGCGCAGGTGCGCGGCGACGTCGTACGCGGGAATCTGGATGAGGCCGAGCCCCGACAGGCAGCACGCGATGTACGCCTCCGCGCTGTTGACGGTCACGCGCCCGCGCAGCGCGACGCGCCTCACCGCATCGCCTTCGGTCCATTCCCACGGCGCGATGCGCCCGTTCGACGGCGACGCGTAGTTGACGGGCTGATGGCGCTCGAGATCGGCGGGCGTGTGCGGCACGCCGTGGCGCGCGAGATAGGCGGGGCTCGCGACGTTGATGAGCGGCAGGTCGCCGATCGCGCGCGCGACGAGGCCCGAATCGCTCAGCGTGCCGACGCGCAGCACGCAGTCGACGCGTTCCTCGATCAGGTTCACCGCGCGATCGGTGACGCCGAGGTCGACGCTGATCTGCGGATATCGGTCGAGAAACCCGGGCAGCGCGGGCGCGACGATCAGGCGTCCGATGCGGCCCGGCATGTCGACGCGCAGCGTGCCGCTCGGCCCGACGATCGAATGGCGGAACAGGTTTTCGGTTTCCTCGACGTCCGCGATCAGGCGCAGGCAGCGCTCGTAGAGCGCGGCGCCGTCCTGGGTCGGCGTCACCTTGCGGGTGGTGCGGTGCAAGAGCCGCGCGCCGACGCGGCCTTCCAGTTCCTGGATCGCCGCTGATACCGACGAGCGCGGCATCCCGAGCGTATCGGCCGCGCGCGTGAAGTTCGCGCATTCGACGACGCGCGCGAACACGCGGAAGAGGTCAATGCGGTCCATCGGCGGCTCCGTGGCGACGCGGGAGGGACGGCATGTCCGCCGTACCGGATGCGGCGGGCGGCGCGGGCGCGAGTGCGGGCGCGAGTGCGGGGGCGAGCGGGGTCATCGTTGAGGGGTGGAACGTGGATTAACTGACAATTGGTCGAGTTTTCTGACGGGTGATGTCAGAAGTGATGGCTTTATAAGGATTTTTTGGACTATATCATCCGAAGGCATGCGAGGCCGTATCGGACGGCCCCGCGCGTCAAAACGGAGAGCAAACATGGCAGACCACGGCATCAAGGGCAAAACCGTCATCATCGCGGGCGGCGCAAAGAATCTCGGCGGGCTGATCGCGCGCGATCTCGCCGCGCAAGGCGCGAAGGCGGTCGCGATTCACTACAACAGCGCGGCATCCCAGGGCGCCGCGGACGAGACCGTGGCGGCGGTCAAGGCGGCCGGCGCGCAAGCGGTCGCGTTGCAGGCGGATCTGACGACGGCGGGCGCCGTCGAGAAGCTGTTCGCCGACGCGGTGGCTGCGGTCGGCCGTCCGGACATCGCGATCAACACCGTCGGCAAGGTGCTGAAGAAGCCGTTCGTCGAGATCACCGAGGCCGAATACGACGAAATGGCGGCCGTCAATTCGAAGACGGCGTTCTTCTTCCTGAAGGAAGCGGGCAAGCACGTGAACGACAACGGCAAGATCGTCACGCTCGTCACGTCGCTGCTCGGCGCATTCACGCCGTTCTACGCGGCCTACGCGGGGACGAAGGCGAGCGTCGAGCACTTCACGCGCGCGGCGGCGAAGGAGTACGGCGCGCGCGGCATCTCGGTGACGGCCGTGGGCCCCGGCCCGATGGATACGCCGTTCTTCTATCCGGCCGAAGGCGCGGACGCGGTCGCGTATCACAAGACGGCCGCGGCGCTGTCGGCATTCTCGAGGACGGGCCTGACCGACATCGAGGACGTCGTGCCGTTCATTCGCCACCTCGTCAGCGACGGCTGGTGGATCACCGGCCAGACGATCCTGATCAACGGCGGGTATACGACGAAGTAAGCGGAGTCGGCGGTGGCGGGGCGCGGCGAAGTCTTGCGGCGAGCAGCGGACCTTGCCCCACGCCCCACGCCCGTCGCGCGCTCCGCTGCGCCGATCGATGGCGATGGCGATGGCGCGCCCGAGGCAGTGCGGGCGCCGGGACGGCGGGCTCAGTTCGCGTTGATGTCGCGCGGGGCGGATTGCGTCGCGTCGGGCGACATCGGGGGCAGCGCGGCGGCCGATGCCGGTGCCGATGCTGGCGTCGATGTCGCAGCGGATGTCGAAGCGGACGTCGAAGAGGGCATCGTCGCCGTTGCCGTTGTCGAGATCGATTTCTCCCCCCGCTCCGGTTGATCTGCCGATGCGAGCGGCGCGGCCGCCGGCGCGATCGACGACGCCGGGCTCGCCGCTGGCGCCGGGGCGGGCGCGGAAGCCGGCGTCGGGGCGGAAGCCGGTGCGGGTGCCGGTGCGGGCGTAGGTGTCGGCGTCGACGCGGCCGTGGGCGCCGACGCAGCGGCCGGAGCCGAAGCGGGCGCTGGCGCGGCGTTCCTCTCGGGCGCGGACGGATGCACGGGCTCCGCAGGCGGCGTCGGCGCGACAGGCGTCTTCAGTTTCATCGGCGCGCCTTCGGCAGTCTCCGCCGGTTCGGGCAGCGGCGCGACGCGTTCCTTCTCGGCCGCCTTGACGGCCGCCTTGTCGCGCCGCGCCGGGTCGATCTTCAGGAAATGGTCGACGAGATTGAAGAAGCGCTCGTAGAACACGCCGGCGGGAATGGTTTCGCTCGCGATCTTGACCATCGCGTCGTCGCTCGAGCCGATCGGCAGCGACAGCGAGCCGAACACGCTCAGGCCGACGCTCGCCGACGTGTTGCTCTTCTTCAGCGAGTAGCGGTCCTGCACGGCGTTCACATACGCGATGCTCGACGCGCCGTCGACGTCCGCGTCCGCGCAGACGACGTGAAATTCGATGACGACGTGCGAATCGTTGCTCGGCTGGAAGTTCTTGCTGCCTTCGACCGCATCCGCGCGCGTCGCACTCGCCATGTAGCCCTGGCTCAGCAGCGCGCGGCGCGCGGCTTCGCACGTCGCAGCCGATTTTTCGTGGAACGTGCGCGCGTACGGGCTCGCGGTCGCGTCGAACTGTTCCTGCTGGTAAAGAGGCTTGGGCGCCGACGAGCAGGCGGACAGCACGGTCGCGATCGCCACGGCGGACGCAACGAGAAACGGTCGGAATCGGTTGTGCATGGCGTAATTCGAAGTGGCCGGCCACGTGCAGCGCAATCCGGCCCTGGCAGATGCGCGGGCTCGGCGCTGCCGATCGGCGCGGTGGCGCGGGCGAACCGGCGCGGGGTGATCGGTGCGGCCTGCCGCATGCGGCGTCGGCCGACGCGATGTGGCATGGCAAGCCCGTTATTATAGATTTTCCTGGTGCGCGGCAGCATGAATGCGCCCCGCAAGCTTGATTCGGCGAAATATCGCGAGCGTCCAGGAGGCGGCTCAGCGCTTCAACGTCAGCGAACGATAGAGATCGCGGATGCCGTGAAGCGCCTGAAAGCCCTTGCCGGCATCCGGCTTGTACGCTTCGAAAATCGTATTGCAATTGCCGACGATGCCGTGTTCCGGTTCGTAGAGATTCCACGCTCGCGCGACATAGCCGATTTGCTCGAGCTTGTGCAGCATGTCGACGCCGAAGATGGTCCAGACCAGAATGCCCTCGCCGGGACGAACCGGGTCGCCGTGGAACTGCTTTTCGGCCAGATATTCGATCTCGCCGTCGACGAGCCGGGCGCGCACGTCGTCTTCGTATCTCGACGGATTGAAGGGAACGGTGAAGATGTGGCGGCCGCCTGGCTTCAGCACGCGGAAGATGTCGCGGTGCGCGTCGTAGGGCGCGGGCATATGCTCGAGCACGTCGCTCGACAGGACGACGTCCACCGACGCGTCACGAAAGGAGAGCTTCTGGAGGTCTTCGTGCCGGACGCCCTTGACGATCTCGCCGCTGCGATAGCGATCCCCGAAATACTCGGAGCAGACGTACCCCGGCAATTTCGACAGCCGCTTGTGCAACGGGCCGTTCGATTCCGCGTTGTACACGCAAAATCCGCGCGGGAATTCGATGGGACCGATCGGCCCGACATGAAAGCGCCGCCGGAGCATCAGCGCCATCTGCCGTTGACGGCTCGACGAGCCGCAATGCGAGCACGTCCCCGACTCGCGCAGGTTTTCCGTGAATTTCGTGAAGCTGGCCTCGGAGCCGCAGACGGGACAGATGCCGCGCAGTCCCTCCTTCGGCGGCATGTTTTGCTGATCGATGTATTCCTGAACGGGATAAAGCTGACGGGATTCCGTCTGGTTCGACATCCGATAGAAACCATCGATCATCGATGCTCCCCCTCGCGGCTCATGGCCGCTGGATTTTCGATATCCGGAGCGAACGCAACATGCGAGCTTCCGGAATTTCAGAATATTACAACTTGAATTGTCTGATGGACAGCGGATGTCGAAGGCGTTTTGTCATGCTCGAGCCCGGCGAGCGCGAAGCCGCGAACCCGCGAACCCGCGAACCCGTCTGCTGCGCGAGAACAACCCGGAACTGCTGCTTTCATCGCTCGTCGCGCGACGCCAACGTGGTGCGCACGAGATGCGGTCCGATCCTTCCGCGGGCCGCGATGGCGGAGAATGGCGATGGGGCTGACGAGAATGATGCGCATGGTGTTGTGAAGTCTCTTCGGCGTGAGCAAGGGGGCCGAGCATCAGGCCGATCTCGCGTCGGTGAAGCTGCCGTGGGTGCCGGTGATGGCGATCCTGCTCGCCGCGTGCTTCGGCGGGTTCCTGTTCGCGATCGCGAAGATCTCGGCCACCGTGACGCGCTGAGCGGCCCGCGGCCTGTCGGCGCCGCTTGCGCACGGACGGCTGCGCGACGAGCTCGCCGACGGTGCGGATCGCGTCGTTCGCGCGGGCGCTCGCCTGCGCGCCGTGCACGACGTAGTAGCCCGAGCGTTCGCGCGCGCGAAGCTTGGCCGCACATTGTCCAATGCGAGGTGGCAAAAGAAAAGTCGCGGCGGTGCGCGCGCAAGCGGCGCGGTTACAACCCGTGCTTCATCGCGACGCGCAGACGGCGCTCCTCGCACCCGTGGAGCTTCTTGACGAAATCGCGCCGCGAGTAAGTGCCGCCGTCGAGCGCGGCGAGATCGATTTCGAGGAAGAACGCCTCGGGCTCGCGAAACAGGATCTCGCGATACGCGATATCGACGAACGCGCGATTGGATTCTCCGGCCGCGGCGGCGGCCAGCTTCGTCCAGTCCGTCTGCTTGATCGCGCGCACCGCGAAGCGCCAATGGTCGACGAGCTCGAAGCTCGCGATCTCGAAGCCGGCCGCGATCAGTTGGGTCTTCAGCGTCGCTTCGGTAAACGCCGTGCAATGGAATTCGCCGGCATGAGTCTGATTGCCGAACAGTCCGGCGGCGTAGTTCGCCTGGTCGGCGTAATTCGGATGCTGCTCCATCAGCCGGGCGATACCGAGGAGGCTGGATGTGCGCAGCTCGAGCGTGCCGCCCGGCGACAGCAGGTCCGCCCATTCGAGCACCACGTTCGCCGTATCTCCGCGCGGGATGTGCTCGAGCACGTCTTTCGCGAGCGCCGCGGCGAAATGCCGCCGCGGCAGTCCGCCGTAGTCATTGTCGGAAATCAGGATGTCGGGCTGGCAGGCGGGGTCCGTATCGACATTCAGAAAGTCCGGCCGCTTGTCATGCCCGCAACCAATATTGATTTTGTTGAGCGACGCAATATCCCGATTGCGGATGTCCATTTTTCTCCCGGGTAGGACCGAAATTGGTTGCGGCATTCTACGCTGAAGCAGCGGAAATTTTGCATTCTTGCGAAATGCATTCGCATGGTTGCATCGGCAAGCCGGATTGACGTCGCGCATGGAAACCGACGGGCCGGCACGAGCATATTCGTCTGGTTTTTATCGGGATGGTTGCTGCCGGCATTGCATGCCTGCCCAAAAAACATCGAATTCACCAGCGAATTGACGGATGGGAATGATTCGAAATCCGAATCGGTATATTTTTAATTGGATCTCGGCTGCACGATCGCGCAAAGCATCTGCCGCCTCACCAGTTCTGGCGCAAGGCGGTCGCCAATGTCGATATGCACGCGTTCGATCCGGTCGTCGAGCCGAAATTCAGGATCAGCGCGCAGCAGAGGGTGAGCACCGCGGGCAGTTGCTTCGCGCAGCGCATCTCGCGGCGGCTGTCCGGCATCGGCTTCAATGACTTCGTGCCGGAAGCCGGCGCGCATCTGCCGGCCGACGAGCGCAAGCGATTCGGCTACGGCATGTTTTCCGCGCGCTTCGGCAATCTGTATACGGTGCGCCCGATGCGGCAGCCGCTTCACGTCGCATCACATCACTTCGATGCGCCGCGGGCGCGCTTCGTCGCGCCGCGGAATCGTCAGCTTCAGTACGCCATCCTGAAGATTCGCCTCGATCTTCGACGTGTCGAAGTCCGGGCTCAACTGGAACGTGCGCGTGAAATGCGGTTCGCGCACCTCGACGTGCTGCGCGCGCAGGCCCGCCGGCATCGGCAGCGCCGCGTGCGCGTCGATCGACAGATGGCCGTCGTGGACCTTCACTTCGAGGCGCTCCTTCGGCACGCCGGGAAGATCGGCCCATAGCGTCACGCCGTGCTTGTCTTCGTACACGTCGACGGCCGGCGTGACCGTGAGCGCGCGCGGCGCATCGCTCGCGTCGCGGCGGGCCGGCGCGGCGGATTGACGTGGTGCGGCTGGATGGCTGGTGTTCACGATCGACTCCTTGATTCGGGACTGACGGGGCTCATTGCACGGTGATCGCACGCGGCTTCGACGCTTCGCGCTTGCCGACGCTGATCAGCAGGCAGCCGTTCTCGTAGCGCGCGCGGATCTTGTCGGGATCGGCGTTCTGCGGCAGTTCGACGACGCGCCGGAATGCGCCGCTGTAGCGCTCCTGCGCATAGGCGCGCACGTCCCCTTCCGCGCGTTGCGCGGCCTTGCGCTCGCCGCTGATCGCGAGCAGCCCCTTGTCGATCGACACGTCGAAATCGGCCGCGCGCATGCCGGGCGCGAACACGACGATCTCGATCGAATCCTCGGTCGTGCCGATGTTCAGTGGCGGGAATCCGCCGAGACGGCTCGCTCGAATGCTGGAAGGGAAGCCGCCGAGCAGGTTCGTCATCTGCCGATGCAGACGATCGAATTCGCTGAAGAGATCGGCGCCGAAATAGAGATCGCTCATGGTCGTGTCCTCCTGGAACGAGGCCCTGCGAACGCATCGGCGGTATGCGCATACGTACCGGTTCGTTTGCCGGACCGCGACAAATCGGTCGAAGCGAGCAGCGCGCGGGGGCGGCTGCGTCGGCGTCTCGAAGATAGGCGCGGCGAAGGCGATTTCAAGAGGCGTTCGACAATCGGGCGTCGGACAGCGCGCGCAGCAGGCGCTCGCCGACCGCGCGCGGCCGTCGGTGAAAACCCGCGTCGGCGCCTATCGTCCGCATGCTGGATTGCTCCAATTGCGTTCGGCGGACGGCCCGGCGTGTGTTCGTCGCGACGCAGCCGCGCCGCGCGTGCGCGGGCCGCGCCTTGTTGCGGCGCAACGCCGCCGGGCGCGCCGCGATGGTATGCTGGCTTTCACCTTGATCGTATGGCAGGTGCATGAGCAAGCTCGGCGATTCAGTCGTTCCCAACCCTAAAAAAACGAACGCTCCGCCATTGTCGGAGTCGGAACGTGGAATGCGACGATCACGATGCGCGACACGCGCATGCGTCGCCCCCAGCCATCGCATAGCGCCGCTGCGCGCGTCGCCGCGCGCGCCGTCGCGCCGCGCACGCACGGAATTCTGGTTCTACAACACGGAGACACTCTCATGACCCGAAGCAACGTGGTCGCGGCGACGCGCACCGTTCCGATCGACGTTCCCGAATACGTGAAGCACCGCGGCCTGATCGACTGGGTCGCGCGTATCGCGGAGCTGACCGAGCCGGATCGCGTCGTCTGGTGCGACGGTTCGCAAGAGGAGTACGACCGCCTCTGCGACGAGATGGTCGAACGGCGCACGATGGTGCGCCTCAATCCGGCGAAGCGGCCGAACTCGTTTCTCGCGCTGTCCGATCCGTCGGACGTCGCGCGCGTGGAAGACCGCACGTTCATCTGCAGCGAGCATCGCGACGACGCGGGCCCGACCAATCACTGGATCGCGCCCGCCGAAATGCGCGCGACGCTGAACGGCCTCTTTCGCGGCGCGATGCGCGGCCGCACGCTGTACGTCGTGCCGTTCTCGATGGGGCCGCTCGGCTCGCCGATCGCGCACATCGGCGTCGAGCTGTCGGATAGCCCGTACGTCGTCGCCAACATGCGGATCATGACGCGCATGGGGCGCGCCGTGCTCGACGCGCTCGGCGAGCACGGCGAGTACGTGCCGTGCGTGCACAGCGTCGGGCGGCCGCTCGCGGCGGGCGAGCAGGACGTTCCGTGGCCGTGCAATCCGACCAAGTACATCGTGCATTTCCCCGAGTCGCGCGAGATCTGGAGCTTCGGCTCGGGCTACGGCGGCAACGCGCTCCTCGGCAAGAAGTGCTTCGCGCTGCGGATCGCGTCGACGATGGGGCGCGACGAGGGCTGGCTCGCCGAGCACATGCTGATTCTCGGCGTGACGTCGCCGCAAGGCCGCAAGTACCACATCGCCGCGGCATTCCCGTCCGCGTGCGGCAAGACCAACTTCGCGATGCTGATTCCGCCGAAGGGCTTCGAAGGCTGGCGCGTGACGACGATCGGCGACGACATCGCGTGGCTCAAGCCCGGCAAGGATGGGCGCCTGTACGCGATCAACCCGGAGGCGGGCTACTTCGGCGTTGCGCCGGGCACGGGCGAGAAGACGAATCCGAACGCGCTCGCGACGCTGAAGGAGAACGTGATCTTCACGAACGTCGCGCTGACGGAAGACGGCGACGTCTGGTGGGAAGGGCTCACCGATACGCCGCCCGCGCGGCTCACCGACTGGCAGGGCAATGCATGGACGCCCGAGATCGGCCGCGAGACGGGCCGCAAGGCCGCGCATCCGAACTCGCGCTTCACGGCGCCCGCGTCGCAGTGCCCGTCGATCGACGACGACTGGGAGGACCCGGCCGGCGTGCCGATCGACGCGTTCATCTTCGGCGGCCGCCGCTCGACGACGGTGCCGCTCGTCACCGAGGCGCGCGACTGGCGCGAAGGCGTGTACATGGCGGCGACGATGGGCTCGGAGACGACGGCGGCGGCGGCGGGGCAGCAGGGCGTCGTGCGGCGCGATCCGTTCGCGATGCTGCCGTTCTGCGGCTACAACATGAGCGACTACTTCGCGCACTGGCTCGCGCTCGGCGAGAAGCTCGCGGCATCGGGCGCGACGCTGCCGAAGATCTACTGCGTGAACTGGTTCCGCAAGGACGCGGACGGCCGCTTCGCGTGGCCGGGTTTCGGCGAGAACATGCGCGTGCTGAAGTGGATGCTCGACCGGATCGACGGCCGCGGCGAGGGCGTCGAGCATGCGTTCGGCGTGACGCCGCGCTACGAGGATCTGCATTGGACGGGGCTCGCGTTCTCGTCCGCGCAGTACGCGCAGGTCACGTCGATGAATCCTGACGAATGGCGCGCCGAGCTCGCGCTGCACGCGGAGCTGTTCGACAAGCTGGGCGCGCGGCTGCCGGGCGCGCTCGCCGAAACGAAGGCGAAGATCGAAGCAAGGCTCGGCGGCTGAGCGACGACGCGCGCGCGTCGATCGAGTGCTGATCGGGCGCACCGCCGAACCGCGCGAATCGAAACAACCGCATGACGCTTCGGCGCTCATGCGGTTTTTTTGCGCCCGACGAATGTGCTGGAGCGGCCGAATGCGCGCGAGCGGCCTCGCGCATTCGGCGGCATCCGAGCCGGCGCGGCGCGTCGCGCAGCCGGCGTCGTTCGATGCGACAATCGTCCGCACATTCGCCCATCCAGGAGACCCGCCCATGAAGATTCAACGGATCGCCGTCGTCGGCGCCGGCGTGATCGGCGCGAGCTGGACCGCGTTCTATCTGTCGAAGGGCTTCGACGTCGCCGTGACTGATCCGGCGCCCGACGCGCGCGAGCGGCTCGACGCCGCGCTCGCGAATTTTCTCGGCGAGCGCGCCGGAACGCTCGCGCCGCGCGTCGCGTTCGAGCCGACGCTCGACGCGGCGCTCGACGGCGCCGATTTCGTGCAGGAGAACGGCCCCGAGCGCCTCGACTTCAAGCGCGACCTGTATCGCCGGATCGACGCGCGGCTGCCCGCGCACGTGCTCGTCGCATCGAGCTCGTCCGGGCTCAGGATGTCGGACATCCAGAGCGCATGCGGCGCGCATCCCGAGCGTTGCCTGATCGCGCATCCGTTCAATCCGCCGCATCTGATTCCGCTCGTCGAGCTGGTCGGCGGCGCGGCGACGTCCGCCGGCGCGATCGCGCAGGCGAAGCGCTTCTACGACGGTCTCGGCAAGGTGACGATCGTGCTCAACAAGGAGATGGCGGGCCACGTCGCGAACCGGCTCGCGGCCGCGCTCTTTCGCGAGGTGTATCACCTGGTCGGCGAAGGCGTCGTGAGCGTCGAGGACGCGGACAAGGCGGTGTCGTGGGGGCCGGGCCTGCGCTGGGGGCTGATGGGGCAGAGCCTCATCTACCATCTCGGCGGCGGCGAGGGCGGCATCGCGCATTTTCTCGAGCACCTGTCGGGCCCGATGGCGAGCTGGTGGAGCGATCTCGGCGCGCCGTCGTTCTCGCCCGACGTCGATCGCCAGTTGATCGACGCGCTGCGCGAGATCCAGGGCGCGCATTCGATGCGCGCACTCGGCGCGGAGCGCGACCGTCTGCTCGTCGAGCTGATCGACGCGCGGCGCAGCAGCTTCCTGCCGTAAGCGTCGCCCGCCGGCAGCCGCGCGCCGCCGGCGCGGCTACTGTTGCTGCTCGCGAGCCCACGCGGGATGGGTCGCCGCGAGGCGCGCGCGGTTCGCATCGATCGTCGCCTGGCTCGGCGGATAGTCGCCGTCCGACGTCGGGATCACGCCGTCGCGGTACGCCTGGATCAGCTCGGCGCGCACCTGCGCGCGGGTCTTGCCTTGCGGCGCGTCGGGCGTCGACGCGAGCGCCGCCGTGGCGGTCAGCGCGGATGCCGCGACGGCTGCTGCCGCGGCGAGAAAGCGAAGCGTATTCATCGAAAGCTCCAGAAAGGTGACGGGATCGGCACGCGAAGCGCGGCGACTTCGCGTGCCGGTGAGTCGCATTCTGGACAGGCGCGCCTGAGCGGACGATGACCGCTTCATGGCGATTTGGTCAGGCTTGACCGGCCGGCGGGCGTGACGTGGCCTTCGCGGCTTGCTCGCGGCCTTTCTTTCGCGTTCCGTCAGAACTCGTGCGCTGCGGCGACGAGCGTCGCTTCGAGCGCGAGCGCCGGACGCGACGCGTTCGCGGGCCGGTCGATCACGTATTCGAGATCGCCGAGCGGCGGCAGATCGGCTTCGAGCTTCGCGAGCCCGTGCGGGATCACGTAGCCGGCGAACGCGCTGATGCCGAGCCCCGCGCTCGCCGCCGCGCGCAGTACCGCGATGCTGGTGCTCGCGACCGCGATCCGGTAGGGCCGGCCGATCGCGTCGAGCGTCTCGAGCACGCGCTTGCGCGACACGCTCGGCTGTGGATGCAGCGCGAGCGGCAGCACGGGCTCGCGCCCCGTGAGCGGCGAATCGGGGCCCGTGCACCAGTAGAGCGGCTCGGTGCGGATCACGCGGCCGCGCCGGCTGCCCGCGATCCGCTTCGCGAACACGAGATCGTGCCGGCTGGCGTCGAGCGCGTCGAACAGGTCGCCGGACAGGCCGGTCGCGATCTCGAGCTCGACTTCCGGGTTGCGCTGCAGGAAGCTCGCGAGCGCGGCCGTCAGGTGCGTGAGCGCGAAATCCTCCGACAGGCCGAGCCGCACCTTGCCCGACAGCGGCGGCCCGCAGACCGACGCGACCGCCTCGTCCATCAGATCGAGGATGCGCACCGCGTAGCGAAAGAGGGCCTCGCCGTTGGGCGCGAGGCGCACGTTGCGGGTGTCTCGCTCGAACAGCGGCCGGTCGAGCAGCTCTTCGAGGCGGCGGATGTGCTGGCTGACCGTCGATTGCGACAGGTTCACGCGCTCGGACGCGGCGGTGAAGCTGCCCGTCTGCGCGACGGCGACGAAACTGCGCAGCAGTTCAGGCGGTAACGGACGCATTGCTAAACCCACTGAATCGAATTCGACAACTTCATAAATGGCCGCGGGCGGCGGGACTACGATGTGCGTGGCGCGCGCCGGCGACGCCCCCGCCGCCGCCAGTCTACGGCAAGCCGGCGCGGCGGGCCGTCGGGTTTTCACGCTATTGCCGATGTATTGCCGTTACCGCCCGAGAACGCGCTTCGCACGACGAGCCGCCGGGCCGCGGCGCTCGCGCCGCGACGATCCGTCATCAGGAATCAGGACTCAGGAGACAAGCATGCTCATCTACGGAACCGCGCTGCTCGCGTTCTGCCATCTGGCCGGACTTTTCCTCGGCGATCTGCTGGGCGCCGCGATCGGCGCGAAGACCAACGTCGGCGGCGTCGGCATCGCGATGCTGCTGCTCATCGGCCTGCGGCTCGCGCTGCATCGCCGCGGCTGGTTGCCGAAGGAGACCGAGTCCGGCATCGCGTTCTGGGGCGCGATGTACATTCCGGTCGTCGTCGCGATGGCGGCCAATCAGAACGTGGTCGCCGCGCTGAAGGGCGGGCCCGTCGCGCTCCTGTCGGCGCTGGGCGCGGTCGCCGTGTGCGCGGTCTGCATCGCGGTGCTCGCGCGCGTCGGCCGCGACGCCACGGCGCTCGCGGCGCTGCCGCAGCCGGAAGAGAACTGAGCGGGAGGCGGCCATGATCGACATGCTCGGAAAGGTCGTCGCGCACAACGGACTCGTCGCGTCGTTCGCGCTCGTCGGCTGCATCATGTTCGCGTCGGCGGCGCTGTCGAGGAAGCTCACGCTCGGCCGCGTGCACGGCTCGGCGATCGCGATCGTGATCGGCCTCGCGCTCGCGTACGTCGGCGGCGCGTGCACGGGCGGCGAGAAAGGCATCGCCGACGTGCCGCTCTTCGCGGGCGTCGGCCTGATGGGCGGTGCGATGCTGCGCGACTTCGCGATCGTCGCGACCGCGTTCGAGGTGCAGCCCGCGGAGGCGCGCAAGGCGGGGCTCATCGGCGTCGTGTCGCTGCTGCTCGGCACGGTGCTGCCGTTCGTCGTCGGCGCGCGCGTCGCGCGCGCGTTCGGCTATTCGGACGCGGTCAGCATGACGACGATCGGCGCGGGCGCCGTCACGTACATCGTCGGGCCCGTGACGGGCGCGGCGATCGGCGCGAGCTCCGACGTGATCGCGCTCAGCATCGCGACGGGCCTCGTGAAGGCGATCATCGTGATGGTCGGCACGCCGTTCGCGGCGAACTTCATGGGGCTGCGCACGCCGCGCGCGGCGATGATCTTCGGCGGGCTCGCGGGCACCGTGAGCGGCGTGAGCGCCGGGCTCGCCGCGACCGACCGGCGGCTCGTGCCGTACGGCGCGCTGATCGCGACGTTCCATACGGGCGTCGGGTGCCTGCTCGGGCCGTCGCTGCTGTTTTTCGCGACGAAGGCGGCGATCGGGGCGTGATGTCTCGGCCGCGAAGTCGACTGCGAAGTCGACTGTGAAGTCGCCCGTGAAGTCGCCCGTGAAATCGCCCGTGAAATCGCGCGCGGCGAGGTCGGTCATCGGCGTGCGCGCCGCGGCCCCGCCGATCCATCACGCACGCCACTGAGTCGCATCGCCCAACTTCATCAATCGCCGCGGCGGCGCGGCTTACAATGCCGCGAAACCTACCGGACGGATTTCGCAGGAGACGACTCTATGACGGGATGGAACGACGCCCGCGACGCGCGAGCGGCGCGCCTCGCCGCCGCCGCGCCGCTCGCGCAGCGCAAGCGGGTGGCCGCGCGCGACGCGACCGCGCTGCTCGAAGCGGTGCTGCGGCCGGGCGAGCGCGTCTGCATCGAAGGCGACAACCAGAAGCAGGCGGACCTGCTCGCCGCGGCGCTCGCCGCCGTCGACGGCGCGAAGGTGCACGGCCTGCACATGGTGCAATCGGGCGTCGTGCTGCCCGAGCATCTCGACGTGTTCGAGCGCGGGATCGCGAAGCGGCTCGATTATGCGTACTCGGGCCCGCAATCGCAACGGATCGCGAAGCTCCTGTTCGGCGGCAAGATCGAGCTCGGCGCGGTGCATACGTATCTCGAGCTCTTCGCGCGCTACTTCATCGATCTGACGCCGCACGTCGCGCTCGTCGCCGCGGTGAGCGCCGACGCCGACGGCAACCTGTACACCGGCCCGAACACCGAGGACACGCCGACCGTCGTCGAGGCGACCGCGTTCAAGGACGGCATCGTGATCGCGCAGGTCGAGAAGATCGTCGATCGCGTGCCGCGCGTGGACATTCCGGGCGACCGCGTGCACTTCGTCGTCGAGGCGGGACGGCCGTTCTACGTCGAGCCGCTCTTCACGCGCGATCCGGCCGGCATCACCGAGACGCAGATCCTCACCGCGATGCTCGCGATCAAGGGCATCTACGCGCGCTACGGCGTGAAGCGGCTCAATCACGGGATCGGCTTCAACACGGCGGCGATCGAGCTGCTGCTGCCGACCTACGGCGAGCGGCTCGGCCTGAAAGGGCAGGTCTGCACGCACTGGGCGCTGAACCCGCATCCGACGCTCATCCCCGCGATCGAATCCGGTTGGGTCGAGCAGATCCATTGCTTCGGCTCCGAAGTCGGCATGGACGATTACATCCGCGCGCGCTCGGACGTCTTCTTCACGGGCAGCGACGGGTCGCTGCGCTCGAACCGCGCGTTCTGCCAGACGGCGGGCCTCTACGCGTGCGACATGTTCATCGGCTCGACGCTGCAGATCGATCTCGCGGGCCACTCGTCGACGGTGACGGCCGAGCGGATCGCGGGCTTCGGCGGCGCGCCGAACATGGGCAGCGACGCGCGCGGCCGGCGCCATCCGAGCGAGCCGTGGATCAAGGCGGGCGAGGATGCCGATCCGGCGACGCCCGCGGCGCTGCGGCGCGGGCGCAAGCTCGTCGTGCAGATCGGCGAGACGTTCGGCGAGAAGAACGCGCCGATGTTCGTCGAGAAGCTCGACGCGCTGCGCCTCGCCGACAAGCTCGCGCTCGATCTCGCGCCCGTGATGGTGTACGGCGACGACGTCACGCATATCGTCACCGAGGAAGGGATCGCGAACCTGCTGCTCTGCCGCGACGCGGACGAGCGCGAGCATGCGATTCGCGGCGTGGCCGGCTACACGGAGATCGGCCGCGGCCGCGACCGCCGGCTCGTCGAGCGGCTGCGCGAGCGCGGCGCGATCCGGCGCCCGGAGGATCTCGGCATCGATCCGCTCGACGCCGACCGGCGGCTCCTCGCCGCGCGGTCGATCAAGGATCTCGTGCATTGGTCGGGGGGCCTCTACGCGCCGCCCGCCCGATTCCGCAATTGGTGAGGAGCGTTTCGCAATGGAACAGTTGAACTATCGCCACACCGCGCGCGAGCGCGCGAAGGGCGACGCCGCGTGGGCGCTCGTCGGCGTCGTCGCGTCGGGCAATCTCGAAGTGCTCGTCGAGCGCGTGCTGCCCGGCAACGCATGCGAAGTCGACATCCGCACGGCCGCCGTCGGCTTCGGCGACGTGTGGCAGGCGGTCGTCGCCGATTTCGTCGAGCGCCGCTCGCCGGGCGGGCTGCGGCTGTCCGTCAACGACGGCGGCGCGCGGCCCGACATGGTGTCGCTGCGGCTCGCGCAGGCGGTGCGCGCGATCGAGGCAGACGCGCGATGAACGCGGCCGCCACGACCCTGCATCCGAAGGTCGCGCCGGCGGGCGCGAGCTGGTTCGAGGCGTCGGCGCGGCAGCGGCTCGCGGGGCTCGTCGACGCCGGTTCGTTCGACGAGTTCGCCGGCCCGCAAGCGCGGCTCGTGAGCCCGCATCTGCCGCTCTTCGATTTGCCGCAGCAGTTCGACGACGGGATGATCGTCGGCCGCGCGACGCTCGCCGGCGCGCCCGTCTTCGTCGCCGCGCAGGAAGGGCGCTTCATGGGCGGCGCGTTCGGCGAGGTGCACGGCGCGAAGCTCGTGGGCCTGCTGCGCGCGGCGCGCGAGCTGCGCGCCGCGCCCGTGCTGATCCTGTTCGACACGGGCGGCGTGCGGCTGCAGGAGGCGAACGCGGGCGAGATCGCGGTGTCCGAGATCGTGCACGCGGTGATCGATGCGCGCGCGGCGGGCGTGCCCGTCGTCGGGCTCGTCGGCGGGCGCGCCGGCTGCTACGGCGGCGGCGGGATCATCGCCGCGTGCTGCTCGGCGCTCGCGGTGTCGGAGGCCGGGCGCATCGGCGTGTCCGGGCCGGAGGTGATCGAGAGCCGGCGCGGCGTCGACGAGTTCGATTCGCGCGATCGCGGGCTCGTCTGGCGCACGATGGGCGGCAAGCATCGGCGGCTCGTCGGCGGCGCGGAGCGCTTCGTCGACGATACGATCGACGCGTTTCGCGATGCGGCGATCGCGCTGCTCGCGCGCGTGCGCGCGGGCGAGGGGTTCGGCACGGCGACGCTCGAAGCGGAGCATGCGCGGCTCGCCGGGCGCCTTGCGCGTTTCGGCGACTGCGACGACGCGCTCGACGTGTGGCGCGCGCTCGGCGCGCCCGACGCGAACGCGATTCCCGCGCTCGACGCCGCCGCGTTCGCGGCGCTGGCGGACCGGCTGACGGAGGTGCGCAATGACGCTCGATGACGTGCTGGCTTCGCTGTTTCCGTCGGGGCACGACATCGCGGCCGATGCCGGCGGCCTGCTCGCCGGGCGCGGCGCGCTCGCGGGGCGCGCGGTCGACGTGATCGGCGTCGCG
The DNA here is from genome assembly GCF_001636105.1 of Burkholderia sp. MSMB1589WGS. Lineage (NCBI taxonomy): Bacteria > Pseudomonadati > Pseudomonadota > Betaproteobacteria > Burkholderiales > Burkholderiaceae > Burkholderia > Burkholderia sp. MSMB1589WGS. The sequence goes on along the minus strand of NZ_LNJT01000006.1, from coordinate 38,035 downwards.
CATGGCGCGGCGCTCGGCGTGGACGGCGCGCTTGCGCTCGCCGGGCGCGTGCTCGCGACGATCCGGCGCGGCGGCGATACGCCGATTCTCGTGCTCGTCGACGGCGACAGCCAGCGGATGAGCAAGCGAGACGAACTGCTCGGCCTGAACGAGTGCCTCGCGCATCTCGCGAAGTGCCTGCTGCACGCGGACGCGCTCGGTCATCCGACGATCGGCGTGCTGTACGGGCATGCGGCGGCGGGCGCGTTCATCGCGACGGCGCTCGCGACCCGCACGCTCGTCGCGCTGCCCGGCGCGGAGCCGGAGGTGATGGATCTGCAGGCGATGTCGCGCGTGACGAAGCTGTCCGTCGACGTGCTGCGCGAGAAGGCGCGGTCGACCGCGGTGTTCGCGCCGGGGCTCGAGAACTTCGCGAAGACGGGCGCGGTCGATGCGGTGCTCGATCCGGCGCGCTCGCTCGCCGAACAACTGGCCGCGATCGTCGCGCGGCCGACCGACCGCACCGACCGGCGCGACCGGCTCGGCGCCGAGCGCGGCGGCCGGCCCGTCGCGGCCGACGTCGCGCAACGCGTGTATGAACTCGCGCGCGCCGGCCGCTGACGCGCCGCTCGTGCGGCACGCGCTCGTGCGCGTGCGCGCGGATGCGTGGCCCGGGCTGCTCGCCGCGCACGAGGATGCCGACGCGCAGCCGTTCGTGCGCGACTGGGCGGTGCGCGGCTGGCCGCTCGTCGTGCGGCGGCGCTCGCCGTGCGAAGCGGGTGTGCCGCTCGGCTTGCCGCTGCCGCCGTCGGCGGGGAAGCGGCGCATCGCGCTCGCGGCCGCGCGCGAGCAGATCGGCGAGGTGTGCGCGCTGCCGACGCTCGCCGACGTCGATCGGGACGCGCCGCCCGCATGGCGGCCGACGCTTGCGCGGCTGCGCGCGCTCGCCGACGCGCATCGCGTCGATTGTCGCGTGTTCGGCAGCCTGGCGTGGCAGACGCTGACGGGGCTGCGCTATCTGGGCGACGGATCGGATCTCGACGTTTTGCTGATGCCCTCGAGGCCGGCTTCGTCTTCGTCTTCGTGTTCGTCGCCGTCGTCGCCTTTGTCTTCGACGCTGTCGCGGCGCGGCGCGATCGCGTCGTTCCTCGCGGCGCTCGCCGAGATCGACGCACATGCGCCGATGCGCATCGACGGCGAGCTGCTTTGCGCGGACGGCACGGGCGTGAACTGGCGCGAGCTGCACGCAGGCGAGCGCGAGGTCGCGATGAAGACGGCGACGGGCGTCGAGCTGGCCGCGCCGCAGACGTTTCTGGAGGCGTGGCGATGAAGCGGGCCGCATGCGCGGCGGCGAAGGCGGCCCGGCGCGATGCGATGCGTCGGGATTCGGCGCGCGCGCTTGACGGCGCGAGCGTGGAGGGTACGCTGCTGGGCGCGTCGAATGCGTCGAGCGCCGTTGCTGTATCGAACGTGTACGTTTCCCGGCACTTTCCGGCCATGCAGGACGCTTCAGGCGGATCTGATGCGTGGACTGGCTCAGGACGTCGCGGCTATCCGGCGCTCGGTCCGCATCGGCCGGCAACGCCGGCGCCGACAGCAACTTCAATCGCCGCCGAAGCGACGCGCTGCCTGCGCCTCGAGATCGACACGTGGCCGAAGCCCGGTCTCGTGAGCCACGTCGACGCGGGCAGCCACGACGACATGACGGCCGACACCTTCTACCGCAGCGCGGCGGCGCTCGCGCCGTTCTTCGCCGAGCTTGCCGACGCCGGCGCGCACGACGCCGACATGCCGACGCTGCGCAAGATCGGCCTGCGCGCGGAGCGCGCGATGCTGGCGGCAACCGGCGGCGTGAACACGCATCGCGGCGCGATATTCGGGCTTGGCCTGCTGTGCGCGGGCGCGGGCCTGCGCGCATCGCCGGAACGCGAGCGATACGCACCAGCACCACACGCCGGCGCGACACTCGGCGCGCTCGTCGCCGCGCGCTGGGGCGGCGAGATCGTCGGCGGTCCGCGCCTCGCCGACAGTCACGGCGAACGCGCCGGCCACCGCTACGGCGCGGGCGGCGCGCGCGCGGAAGCGGCGGCAGGCTTCGCGCGCGTCTACGCGGTCGGCGTGCCGGCGCTGCGCGACGGCGCGCAGCTCGCGCCCGACGATGCCGAGGCGGCGCGCGTGCACGCGTGCTTTGCGCTGATCGCCGCGCTCGACGACACGAATCTGCTGCATCGGGGCGGTCGCGACGGCCTCGACTTCGCGCAACGAACCGCGCGCGAATTTCTCGCAACGGGCGGCGTGGGCGCGCTCGACTGGCGCGCGCGCGCGGCCGCCGCGCATCGCGCGTTCGTCGCGCGCCGGCTGAGCCCGGGCGGCGCGGCGGACCTGCTCGCGATGAGCCTGTTCGTCGCCGCACTGGACGCAGAGGGCTTGCAATGACGATTGCGATTCTTTGTTCGGGGCAGGGCGGCCAGCGCGCCGGCATGTTCGAGCTGACGGCCGACGTGCCGGAAGCCGAGCCGCTTTTCGCGCATGCGGCGACGCTGCTCGGCGCCGACCCGCGCGCCTGGGCGCGCGACGCTGGCGACGACGCGCTGCGCGAGAACTTCGCCGCGCAGCTCGTCTGCACGCTGCAGGCGGTGGCCGCGATGGCGCGGCTCGACGCGCTGCTGCCGCGCCGGCGCTGCGTCGCGGGCTACAGCGTCGGCGAGGTCGCCGCGTGGAGCGTCGCGGGGCTCGTCGACGCGCGCGACGCGCTCGATCTCGTCGCGGCGCGCGCACGCGCGATGGACGCGGCGAGCGACGGCGACGCGCGGATGCTGTTCGTGCGCGGGCTCGCGCGCGACGTCGTCGACGCATCGTGCGCCGCGCACGGCGCCGCGGTCGCGATCGTCAACCCGGGCGACGCGTACGTGCTCGCCGGCCCGCACGCGGCGCTCGACGCGCTCGCGGCGGCCGCGCGCGCGCGCGGCGCAGTGCGCGTCGCGCCCGTCTGCGTGCGTGTCGCGTCGCATACGCGCTGGCTCGATGCCGCCGTGCCCCGGTTTCGCGCGACGCTTGCCGGCGCGCGCATCGCGCGCGCGCCGACGCCCGGCACGCGGCTCGTGTCCGGCATCGACGGCGCGCCGGTGCTCGACGTCGCGGCGGGCGTCGACAAGCTCGCGCGCCAGATCGCCGAGCCGCTCGACTGGGCCGCGTGCGTCGCGGGCTGCGTCGAGGCGGGCGCGCGCGCGTTCGTCGAACTCGGTCCGGGCCGCGCGCTCGCGGAGATGGCGGCCGCCGCGTATCCCGCGCTGCCGGCGCGCAGCCTGGCCGATTTCCGCTCGTGGGACGGCGTGCGCGCGTGGCTTTCCCGTGTCGATCTCGACGCATAGCGCGCGTCGCGCGCCGCTTCTCGGCAAAACGGTTTGCAACGAAACGGGAGGTGGCTACAATTGCCGCCCCATGACCTACCGCGTTCGTCTCGCTCCCGTTTTCTCATCTTTCTGCGCATTGCTATGCGCAGCTTCGGCGTTTGGCCGACGCCGGCTCGACCGAGGTCGAAGTCGATCTGATCCGCCGCGCACGCGCGCGCGTGCTGGTCGTGGGCGGCGCGTCGATGCGGTCGTGCTCGGCAGCGCGAGCTTCGCGCAGACCCGCGACGAGCGCGCGGCGGGCAACTTCAACGTGTTCTATCGCGCGCCGCAGCTCGCGCGGTCGTATGCGACGGAATTCTGGCGGCTCTACGGCCTGGCGCGCCGATAACGGGCGACGGTCACGGCGCGCGGGCGCAGATTGCTGGCTGCGCGCTGGCCGTGGGCGGCGTGAGCGCGGGACGTGTCGCGCCGTCGCGTGCGTCGCGATGCCCGCGTTGGGCAGCGTCGCCGACTTCGCCGCGCCGGTCGGACCGGCGCGGCCGCCGCAACCGGTTCCGGTTCGCCGCCGCGCCGTCGAATCGGAGGGCGGCTGGCGGCCGATCGCGTTCGCTTGCACAATAGCCGCTCGATAGCGAGGATGTCGATGCACGAACGACCGCCGATCACGGCCGAGACGACACGGTTTGCCGCACTGGACGGCCGGCTGCTGACGGGGACTTTCTATGCGCCTGGCGCGCCGTCGGCGAGCAACGGCCGCAGCGTGCTGATGAACGGCGCGCTCGGCGTTCCGCGCGGCTTCTACGAGCGCTACGCGCGCTTCCTGGCGAGCGACGGCTTCACCGTGCTGACCTACGACTATCGCGGCGTCGGCGATTCGCGCAAGCCGCCCGCCGAGGCCGACGCCGCGTCGCTGCGCGACTGGGGCGAGGCCGATCTGCCGGCTGCGCTCGATCACCTGGCCGCACGCGCGCCGTCGCATCGGCTGCTCGCGGTCGCGCACAGCGTCGGCGGCCAGATGTTCGGCCTCGCCTATAACAACGGCCGCGCGGCGGCGCTGCTGTCGATCTGCTGTCCGAGCGGCTATTGGTGGCTCTGGCCGTGGCCGCGCCGGCTGATGCTCGCGCCGCTGTGGTTCGGCATCGTGCCGGTGCTGGGCGGCGTGCTGTCGCATCTGCCGGCGCGGCGCGCCGGCCTCGCGCGCGGCGCCGATCTGCCATCCGGCGTGATGCGCGAGTGGGCGCGCTGGTGCCGCCACCCGGACTATCTGGTCGACGGCGCAGGCCGCCCGCTGCGCGAGCACTTTCGCGGCTTCCGCGGCCGGATTCTCGCGTACACGGTCAGCGACGACTGGATGGCGCCGCCCGCCGCGGTGCAGGCGCTGCATCGCTTCTATTCGAGCGCGCAGGTCGAGCATCGCGAGATCTCGCCGGATCGCCGACAGCACGCGATCGGCCACTTCGGCTATTTCCGCGACGACAATCGCGCGCTGTGGCCGCTCGGCGCGGCGTGGCTGCGCGAGCAGTGACGGGCTCGCGCGGCCGCACGCATCGAGCCGAGCCCGGCACGGCCCGGTCCGGTCCGGTCTGGCCAAACCGGATCATGTCGTATCGCGTCACGTGGCCTCGGCGGGCGGCCGGCGCAAGCCCGTCATGAACGTGAACAGGCGCTAGGCGAAGCGCGCGCGACGCGCTAAAGTCGTCGGTTCCCCCACGTCACGCGGAGCGTTACCGATGAAGCTGATTGGCATGTTGGATTCCCCGTTCGTCCGCCGCGTCGCGATTTCGGCGAAGCTGCTTGGTCTGCCGTTCGAGCATCACTCGATATCGGTGTTTCGCCAGTTCGACGCGTTCAAGTCGCTCAATCCGGTCGTGAAGGCGCCGACGCTCTTTACCGACGACGGCACGATGCTCGTCGATTCGTCGCTGATCGTCGATTACCTCGACCGGCTCGTCGCGCCGCAGCGGCGGCTGATGCCCGACGATCCGCCGGCCCGCGTGCGCGTGCTGGAACTGACGGGCCTCGCGCTCGCGGCGGCCGAAAAGACGGTGCAGGTCGTCTACGAGCATGGCCTGCGGCCGGGCGAAAAACAGCATCAGCCTTGGCTCGACCGCGTGCTCGGCCAGCTCGACGCCGCGTACGGCGCGCTCGATGCGCGCATCGAGCGCGCGGGCGGTTGGCTCGTCGGCGAACGGATCACGCAGGCGGACGTGACGGTCGCGGTCGCGTGGCGCTTCACGCAGTTCATGAAGGGCGACTACCCGGATCTCGCGCGCATCGATCCGGCGCGCTATCCGGCGCTCGCCGCGCTGTCCGCGCGTGCGGAGGCGCTGCCGGAGTTCGAGAGCACGCCGCTCGATTGAGCGGGGCGGTTCGGGCGTGCGGCGTGCTTCCCCGCCTGCTGCACGCCACGCGCAAAAACGCGGAGGCGGCCCCGCCACGCCCATTGGGTATCGCGGGAGCCGCCTCCGCGGTCCGTCATCGAACGACGCGCCTGCACGGCCGCGTCGCGGCGCTCGAATCTCACGCGCGCAGCGCCGCCGCGCTCGCATAGCCGCCGTCGTCGCGCTCGGCCGCCTCGCGGCGCTTGATCTCGCGCGCGAGCGCGTGCGCCTCGCGGTGCGACGCGACGGCGGGCGGCGAGCCCTTGAGCGGCTGGCGCGCGCTCTCCGGCAGCGCGAGCACCGAGATCGCGCCGATCACGGCCGCGCCCATCAGATAGTACGCGGGCATCATCAGGTTGCCCGTCGCGTCGACGAGCCACGCGGCGGCGAGCGGCGTCGTGCCGCCGAACAGCGACACCGACACGTTGAAGCCGATCGCGAGCGCGCCGTAGCGGATCTCGGTCGGGAAGAGCGCGGGCAGCGCCGACGGCATCACGCCCGTGAAGCACGACAGCAGCGCGCCGAGGATCAGCAGGCCGCCGAACACGAGCGACGTCTCGCCCGTGCGGATCAGGAGCAGCGCGGGAATCGCGAGCGCGAAGAGCCCGATGCAGCCGGCGAGCATCACCGGCTTGCGGCCGACGGCGTCCGACAGGCGGCCCGTGGCGAGCGTCATCGGCATCATCAGCACCATCACGATCAGGATCAGCACGAGGCCGTGCGCCTCGTCGAAATGCAGCGTCGACGACAGATAGCTCGGCAGGTACGACAGCGCCATGTAATCGGTGACGTTGAAGATCAGCACGAGGCCGACGCACAGCAGCAGCGCGCGCCAGTGCAGCGCGAGCTGCCGGCGGAAACGCGCTTTCGGCACCGCCTTGTCCTGCGCTTCGCGTGCCTCGGCCTGCCGCTTGAACGCGGGCGTCTCCTCGAGCCTCATCCGGATGTACAGGCCGATCAGGCCGAGCGGGCCGGCGATCAGGAACGGCACGCGCCAGCCCCACGACAGCAGCGCGTCGTGCGACAGCGAGGCCGTCAACAGCGCGACGACGCCCGCGCCCATCACGTAGCCGATCAGCGTGCCGAACTCGAGGAAGCTGCCCATGAAGCCGCGGCGCTTGTCGGTCGAGAACTCGGCGATGAAGGTCGCCGCGCCGCCGTATTCGCCGCCCGTCGAGAAGCCTTGCACGAGGCGCGCGACGAGGAGCAGCGCGGGCGCGAGGAGGCCGATCGAGTCGTAGCTCGGAATGAGGCCGATCGCGAAGGTGCCGACCGCCATCATGATCATCGTCATCGCGAGCACGCGCTGGCGGCCGATGCGGTCGCCGAGCGGCCCGAATACCATCCCGCCGAGCGGGCGCACGAGGAACGCGGCGGCGAACGTGCCGAACGTCGCGAGCAACTGCGCGGACGGGCTGCTCGACGGGAAGAACACCTGGCCGAGCGTGACGGCGATGTAGCTGTAGACGCCGAAATCGAACCATTCCATCGCGTTGCCGAGCGCCATCGCGCCGACGGCGCGCTTCAGGAGGCCCTGGTCGACGACGGTGATTTCGTGCGGAGCGGCGGATGCGCCTTCGGCGGACGCAATGGACGAAGTAGAGGGAGCGGGTGTTGCAGTCAAGGTCGAAAACTCCTGTGACGGCGGCCGAATCGCGCGACGGGGCGCACGGTTCGCCGGGGAGTGCGGCTCGCGATCGGACAAGGGTCGCGAGCGTGACCGGGCGCATGAAGCGCTTAATCCATAACGGGAGCCGATCGGCGCGGACCCGGTGGTTGTCGCGCACGTGCACTCGTGAGAAAAGACCGCCGCTTGGGGACGGTCGGCGAACCGGCGCATCGCGTGGCGCGCGCGGCCGGTTGAATGCCCTTCAAGGGCGTCGAAACGAAAAAAGCTGCCCGAAGGCGTGCTTTCTTGTGAGCGAAATTCCGGTCAACCCGTTGCGGCGTAAAGCCGGACGGCCTGATGACCGAAATAAATGGCAGACGTAGACTGTTGAAAGAAGCGACATGATAGCACGATAGCGGAGGATCGCGCAAATTGCCGATCGGGTGCCGATTTCGCGGGCGCTGCGGGGGGTATGATCGCGCCCGTTGCCGCGGCGTCGCGCGGCGTTTTCGACGCGCGTCTCGCGCGCTCTCCGGCATGCTCTCACTCGCGAAGATCGCCGCGCTGTTCGTCTTGACCGCCGTCGCCGAGATCGTCGGCTGCTATCTGCCGTGGCTCGTGCTGAAGGCCGGCAAGCCGGCGTGGCTGCTCGCGCCCGCGGCGATGTCGCTCGCGCTCTTCGCGTGGCTCCTGACGCTGCATCCCGCCGCCGCCGCGCGCACCTACGCGGCGTACGGCGGCGTCTACATCGCCGTCGCGCTCGCGTGGCTGAGGATCGTCGACGGCGTGCCGCTGTCGCGCTGGGATGCGGCGGGCGCGGCGCTCGCGCTCGCCGGGATGTCGGTGATCGCGCTCCAGCCGCGCGGGTGAGACCGGTTCGGCGCGGCGATGCGCGCCGTGCCGCCCACCGCCCCGTCAGGCCTCGCCGGCCGCTGCTTCCTTGCGCCACACGCACGAGCCCTTGACCGACTTGTCGAGCGCGTCGAGCTGCGCCTCGTGCGCGGCGAGCTCCTCGCCGGTCGCGGCGAGCACCGGCAGGTCGAGCCCGCTGAACGCCATCCGCGGCTCGTCGCTGTTGCGGTGCGCGTCGCCGGCTTCGTCGAGCATGTCGATGACGAGGCTTTCCTGCCCGCGCGTCATCGCGAGATACACCTCGGCGAGCAGTTCCGAGTCGAGCAGCGCGCCGTGCAGCGTCCGGTGCGCGTTGCTGATGCCGAACCGGTCGCACAGCGCGTCGAGCGAATTGCGCTTGCCGGGGAACATCTGCTTGGCCTGCACGAGCGTGTCGATCACGCCCGCGCAGTGGTCGGTGAAGGATGGCAGGCCGAGCAGCGCGAACTCGGCGTCGAGAAAGCCGAGGTCGAACGGCGCGTTGTGGATGATCAGTTCCGCGTCGCGGACGAAGTCGCGCAACTGATCGACGATTTCGGCGAACTTCGGCTTGTCGCTCAGGAATTCGGTCGTGAGGCCGTGCACCGCGAGCGCGCCCGGATCGCTGTCGCGCTCGGGATTCACATAGAAGTGCAGGTTGCTGCCGGTGAGCCGCCGGTTCAGCAGCTCGACGCAGCCGACTTCGATGATGCGGTCGCCCGCGCGGGCGTTCAGGCCGGTGGTTTCGGTATCGAGAATGATCTGGCGCATGTCGGGAATACGGAATTCGAGTCAGTCGTGAAGCGGAAAGAGGGGCGCGAGCGGGCTCATGCCTGCGCGAGCGATTCGACGCCGCGGTTCGCGAGCGCGTCCGCGCGCTCGTTCTCCGGATGGCCGGCGTGCCCCTTCACCCAGCGCCATTCGACGTCGTGCTGCGCGACGAGCGCGTCGAGCCGCTGCCAGAGGTCCGCGTTCTTCACGGGCGTCTTCGCGGCCGTCACCCAGCCTTTCTTTTTCCAGCCGTGGATCCATTCGCTGATGCCTTTTTGCACGTACTGCGAATCGGTGTGGACGACCACCTTGCACGGGCGCTTGAGCGCCGCGAGCGCGGCGATCACCGCAGTGAGCTCCATCCGGTTGTTGGTCGTGCCGGCTTCGCCGCCGAAGAGTTCCTTCTCCTGCGTGCCGTAGCGCAGCAGCGCGCCCCAGCCGCCGGGGCCGGGGTTGCCCTTGCAGGCGCCGTCGGTATAGATGTCGATGGTTTGCAACGTCATGAATGTTCTTGGTGGGTGGTCGGGGTGGCGGCGGGCGTGAGGCCTGGCGCGCGCACCGGCTTCTTCATCTTGATCGGGCCGACGAGCCGCATTCCGCGCACGCGCTTGATCGCCGTCACCATGTAGACGGCGCCGAAGATCGGCCACCAGCGGTCGCCCGCGGCCTCCATGAACGCGTAGCGGGACAGCCACTTGTCGGTGGCGAGCGGCGGCCGGTAGCAACCGAAGCGGCCGCGCTCGAGATCGAAACCGAGCAGCTTGATCCAGTCCTTCAGCCGGATGAAGGTGATCTGGTCGCGCGTGGCGGGGACGAACGGCCGCCTTGCCATCTTGCCGACCGAATGCCGCGCGCCCCAGAGGCTCAGCGAATTGAAGCCCGTGATCACGAGCTGGCCTTCAGGCATCAGCACGCGCTCGGCTTCGCGCAACAGCCGATGCGGATCGGACGTGAACTCGAGCGTGTGCGGCATCACGATCAGATCGACGCTTTGCGATTCGAACGGCAGATCGAGCAGGTCGCACCACACGGTGCTGCGCCCGGCGGGCGCGTGCTCGGCGCTGCGCGCCTCGCGCGCCCACGGATAATGATAGGGCGCGCTCGCGCCGCTCGCCGGATCGAGCACGAGGCCGCGGCACGGCATGCGGTTCTCGCGCAGCGCGTCGAGCTGTGGCAGCCCGAGCTGCAGCGCGTGGAAGCCGAACACGTCGGACACGGTGCGGTCGAGCTGCGCCTGCTCCCAGCCGAGCACGTAGCGCCCGGGCGGGGAGTCGGTCCAGGCGGGCCAGTCTATAATCGAACGGTCAGACATATCTCGGTGATTGCGCGCCCATGAACGAGCTGGAATACGTGCCGGTGCCGGCATTCGACGACAACTACATCTGGCTCGTGTCGGATGGCCGCCATGCGGTCGCCGTCGATCCGGGCGAAGCCGCGCCGGTGCGCCGCCATCTCGACGCGCGAGGCTGGCGGCTGACCGCTATTTTACTCACGCACCACCATCGCGACCACGTCGGCGGAGTGGCCGAGTTGCTCGCGACCGCGCGCGAAGGCGAGCCGCTCGCGGTGTTCGGCCCCGCGCACGAGGCGATCGAGCACATCACGCGCCGCGTGACGGGCGGCGAGCGCGTGCGCATCGGTTCGCCCGCGCTCGAGTTCGACGTGATCGACGTGCCGGGCCACACGCGCGGCCATATCGCGTACTTCCAGCCGGCCGGGCCGGGCAACGCCGCGCCACACCTCTTTTGCGGCGATACGCTGTTCTCGTGCGGCTGCGGGCGCCTCTTCGAGGGCACGCCCGCGCAGATGCTCGCGTCGCTCGACGCGCTCGCGGCGCTGCCGGGCGACACGCGCGTGCATTGCGCGCACGAGTACACGCTGTCGAACATCCAGTTCGCGCTCGCGTGCGAGCCGGAGAACGCGGCGCTCGCCGCGTGGCGCGACGAAGCGCTCGCGCGCCGCGCGCGCCACGAGCCGACGCTGCCGACGACGATCGCGCACGAGCGCGCGGTGAACCCGTTCCTGCGCGCGGACAGCCCGTCAATCCGCGCGACGCTCGAAACGCAACTGCACGAGGCGGCGCCCGACCGGCTCGCGGCATTCACGCTGATGCGGGAGTGGAAAAACCGTTTTCGTTGAGCTCGCGGACAGTCGGGTCAAGCTCAACCGGAATCTGGAGAATCGGCCCCAAATATCCGATTTAGCGGGTTTTTCCGGCCTTTTTGTTGACGCGAAGCACGCACTTTCGTACTATCGCCTGCAATTTCCAGCCGTTGGAAGCCGAGATTTTCATGCGATTCCTCCTCAGTGCGCTATTGGTCCTGACGCTCGCCGCGTGCGCGGGCACCGGGCCGACTGCCCAAAATCCCGCAGCCTCCGACCCGCAAGCCGCTTCGGACTACTTGCGCAAGTCTGCTTCCGCAAAAGAAACCGTCGACGTCGACAAGCAATCGGTCGGCGACCTCACCACCGCCGACAGCGATCTCTGGGCGCGCATCCGCCGCGGCTTCCAGATGCCCGATCTGCAGAGCGACCTCGTCGACATGCAGGCGTCCTGGTACGCGCAGCGTCCCGACTACGTGCAGCGGATGACCGAGCGCTCGCAGAAGTACCTGTATCACATCGTCGAGGAGCTCGAGTCGCGCCACATGCCCACCGAGCTCGCGCTGCTGCCGTTCATCGAATCGGCGTACAACCCGCAGGCGCTGTCCGTCGCGAAGGCGGCGGGGATGTGGCAGTTCATGCCGGCCACGGGGCGCACGTTCAACCTGAAGCGCAACATGTGGCAGGACGAGCGGCGCGACGTGCTCGCGTCGACGAGCGCCGCGCTCGATTACCTGTCGCGCCTGCACGACATGTTCGGCGACTGGTATCTCGCGCTCGCCGCGTACAACTGGGGCGAGGGCAACCTGCAGCGCGCGATCGCGCGCAACCAGGCGGCCGGCCTGCCGACCGATTACCAGAGCCTGCGGATGCCGAACGAGACGCGCAACTACGTGCCGAAGCTGCAGGCGGTCAAGAACATCGTGATGAACCCGCAGCAGTACGGCCTCGCGCTGCCGGAGATTCCGAACCACCCGTATTTCGTGACGGTCACGACGTCGCGCGACATCGACGTGACGGTCGCCGCGAAGCTCGCGAATCTGCCGCTCGACGAATTCAAGTCGCTCAACCCGTCGTTCTCGAAGCCCGTGATCCTCGGCGCGACGCAGCCGCAGATCCTGCTGCCGTTCGACAACGCGTCGGCGTTCGAGAAGAGCCTGAAGTCGTACGACGGCCAACTGTCGTCGTGGACCGCGTACACCGTCACCGAGCGCGCGCGGCCCGCCGCGATCGCGGAGAAGATCGGCGTCGACGCGGACACGCTGATGCAGGTGAACAAGATTCCGGCCGGCATGCGGTTGAAGCCCGGCTCGACGATCGTCGTGCCGCGCACCGACGACGACGACGAGGACATCAGCGCCGACGTCGCCGAGAACGGCGTGCTCGCGATGGAGCCGGACGTGCCGGATACGCGCAAGATGCTGATCCGCGTGCGCCGCAAGCAGTCGATGGAGGCGCTCGCGAGCCGCTACGGCGTGTCGGTCGCGCAGCTTCGCGGATGGAACCGCACGCGCCGCGCGGTCGTGATGCCGGGCCAGACGATGGTGCTGCACGTGCCCGTCGGCCGCGCGGTGCCGGCCGAGCCCGGGCCCGAGCGGATCGCGACGTCGGTCGCGGGCGGCCACATCGAGCGCGCGAGCCTGCATACGGGCGGCAAGGCGTCGAGCCGCGGCCGCAAGGCGGCGCCCGTCGCCGCGAAGCCGTCGGCGAAGGCCGCGGCGAAGAGCGGCGCGAAGGCCGCGCCCGCCAAGACCTCGAGCCGCAAGACGGCGAAGAAGAAGTAAGACGAAAGGGCGCGCGCGCCGCGGGGGCTTTCCGGCCGCTGGCGCGCAATCGACTATCATCGCCGGACGCCGTCACCCAGGTGACGGCGTTTTCGTTTGTGCGCGTCGCCGTCGGTTCGTCGGCCGGCGCTTTACCGGTGACCGTTGATGTCCCTCGTGCAATTTCGCGTGTTCGCGCTGTTCGCGATCGGCTACTTCGTTTCGTATGTCTTTCGTGGCGTGAATCTCGGCTTCGCGCCGCTCATCACGCGCGACCTCGGTCTGTCCGCCGCCGATCTCGGGCTGCTGACGAGTCTCTATTTCCTCGGCTTCGCCTGCGCGCAGATTCCGGCCGGCGTGCTGCTCGACCGCTACGGCCCGCGCCGCGTGAGCGCCGCGTTGCTGCTCGTCGCGGCGGCGGGCGCATGGGTGTTCGGCGCCGCGCACGACATCGGCGCGATGATGGTGGGGCGGCTGTTGATCGGCGTCGGCGTGTCGGTGTGCCTCGGCGGTGCGTTCAAGGCGCTCGCGCAGCATTTCCCGGTCGCCAGGCTGCCGCTTCTGAACGGCTTCGTGATGGCGGTGGGCGGCCTGGGCGGCGTCGCGGTCGGCTCGCCGCTCGAATGGCTGCTCGGCTTCGCCGGCTGGCGCGCGGTGTGCGCGGGGCTCGGCGCGTTCACGGCGGCGGTCGCGGCCGCGTTGTGGGCGTTCGCCCCTGACGCGCAGGCAGGCCGCCACGACGCGAGCGTCGCCGAGCAATTCGCGGGCACCTGGCGGATCGTCACGAACCGGACCTTCTGGAAGATCGCTTCGTTCTCGGTCGCCACGCAGGGCGTGTTCTACGCGATGCAGTCGCTGTGGGTCGGCGCGTACCTGCGCGACGTGAGCGGCTTCGCGCCGCGCGACGCGGCTGCGCTCGTGTCGGTGCTCGGCTTCGCGATGATGGCGGGCTGCGTCGGCTTCGGCGCGGCGGCGCGCGGGCTCGAGCGGCGCGGCGTATCGCTGTACGCGTTCTGCGGGCTCGGGATGGCGCTTTTCGTCGCGACCCAGCTCGCGATCATGCTGCGCGCGCCGCTGCCCGCCACGGTGCTGTGGGCGGCGTACGGCGTATTCGGAGGCGTCGGCATTCTGAGCTACGCCGTGCTGGCCGAATACTTCCCCGTGCACCTGATCGGTCGCGCGAACACGACGCTCACCCTCGTCATCTTCGTGCTGATCTTCGGCTTTCAGGTCGGCGTGGGCGCGGTGCTGTCGCATTGGCCGACGCAGGCCGGGCATTATCCGGCCGCGGCGCACCTGAGCGCCTGGGGCGCGCTCGTCGCGCTGCAGATCGCGAGCGCGGTCTGGTACGTGCTGCCCGATCGCGCGCTCGACAGGCCGGCGGCGCGAATCGGCTGAGGAATGAATATCGGCTTGACGAATCGATCGTCGCCGCATACAACCAAGCGACACTGAAAGAGGGGAGGCGAGCCGCGCCGGCTCGGCGCTTCGCGCAGCCGAGTTCCGCCCGGCTGGCGCGAAGCGCGCGGGAAGTGCGCTGATCGATTGAAGATAAGGCCAATTTCACGCTATAATTTGAAAGTTTGTGCTAATCAACCTCGCACCCTAGCGCCTACCTCCTTCATCCCGTTCGTCCGCCGCACGCCGCTTGATGCAGGCGATGCCGCGAAACCCGCGCCTGCGCGCGCCGTTTCGCGCTCGACCGCAAGCCCGCGCGCGAAAGCGCCCACGCGCGCGTGATGCGTCACGCGGCCCGCGAGCGCGCGGCAGGATAGACAGGTCGGCGGCAAGGGTGTCCCCCAAGGAGCCCCCCGTGTTGCCGTCTTTTTCTCCCGCTTTGCTCGCACTCGCCGACGGCACGGTCTTTCGTGGTTATTCGATCGGCGCGGCCGGCCATACGATCGGCGAAGTCGTGTTCAACACCGCGATCACCGGCTATCAGGAAATCCTCACGGATCCGAGCTATGCGCGCCAGATCGTCACGCTGACCTATCCGCACATCGGCAACGTCGGCGTGAACGCCGAGGACGTCGAAGCGACGAAAGTCCATGCCGCCGGCCTCATCGTGCGCGATCTGCCCGCGCTCGCGTCGAACTTCCGGATGGCGAGCACGCTCGGCGATTATCTGCGCGACGAAGGCGTCGTCGCGATCGCGGGCATCGACACTCGCAAGCTGACCCGCATCCTGCGCGACAAGGGCGCGCAGAACGGCTGCATCCTGACGGGCTCCGACGATGAATCGAAGGCGCTCGCGCTCGCGCTCGCGCGCTCGTTCCCGGGGCTCGCGGGGATGGACCTCGCGAAGGTCGTGTCGACGGCGAAGCCGTTCGAGTGGAAGCAGAGCGAGTGGCGCCTCGGCAGCGGCTACGGGATGCAGGAGACGCCGCGCTACCGTGTCGTCGCGTTCGACTTCGGCGTGAAATACAACATCCTGCGCATGCTCGCCGAGCGCGGCTGCCACGTGACCGTGCTGCCGGCGCAATCGAGCGCGGCCGAAGCGCTCGCGCTCAATCCGGACGGCATCTTCCTGTCGAACGGCCCGGGCGATCCGGAACCGTGCGACTACGCGATCGCCGCGACGAAGGAATTCATCGAGCGCGGCGTGCCGACCTTCGGCATCTGCCTCGGCCACCAGATCATGGGCCTCGCGGTCGGCGCGAAGACGCTCAAGATGAAGACGGGCCACCATGGCGCGAACCATCCGGTGAAGGATCTCGCGAACGGCCGCGTCGTGATCACGTCGCAGAACCACGGCTTCGCGGTCGACGCCGATTCGCTGCCCGCGAACGCGCGCGCGACGCACGTCTCGCTGTTCGACGGCACGCTGCAGGGCTTCGAGCTGACCGACAAGCCCGCGTTCTGCTTCCAGGGCCACCCGGAAGCATCGCCCGGCCCGCACGACATCGGCTATCTGTTCGACCGCTTCACCGCGCTGATGGACGCGGCGAAGACACGCAGCGCCTGAGCCCATCGCATCGGTTACGGAGCCTCGCATCATGTTCGGTCACGCACTCGGCATCACGGATCTCTGGACCTACGTGTTCGGCGTGGTGTTCATCATTCTGCTGCCGGGGCCGAACTCGATGTACGTGCTGTCGCTCGCCGCGCAGCGCGGCGTGAGAGCCGGCTACCGCGCCGCGTGCGGCGTGTTCCTTGGCGACACCGTGCTGATGGTGCTGTCCGCCGCGGGCGTCGCGTCGCTCCTGAAGGCGAACCCGCTGCTATTCTCGGTCGTCAAGTACGGCGGCGCCGCGTACCTGCTGTACATCGGGCTCGGCATGCTGCGCGGCGCGTGGCGCAAGCTCGCGCGGCCCGCTGACGCGGGCGCCGATGCGCCGCGCGCGGTCGACGGCGAGCGGCCGTTTCGCAAGGCGCTCGTCGTGAGCCTCCTGAATCCGAAGGCGATCCTGTTCTTCATCTCGTTCTTCATCCAGTTCGTCGATCCGGCCTACGCGCATCCGGCGCTGACGTTCGTCGTGCTGGGCGCGATCGCGCAACTCGCGAGCTTCGTGTATCTGAGCACGCTGATCTTCACGGGCGCGCGCCTCGCCGATCACTTCCGCCGCCGCCGCAAGCTCGCGGCGGGCGCGTCGGGCGGCGTGGGCGGCCTGTTCGTCGGCTTTTCCGTGAAGCTCGCGCTGGCGACAATGAGCTGAGCGCCGTTCGCGGATCGCGCATCAACGATTATTTTTTGAATCCCAAGAGCCATGCCAAAACGCACAGACATCAACAGCATCCTCATCATCGGCGCCGGCCCGATCATCATCGGCCAGGCGTGCGAGTTCGACTACTCGGGCGCGCAGGCATGCAAGGCGTTGCGTGAGGAGGGCTACAAGGTCATCCTCGTCAACAGCAATCCGGCGACGATCATGACCGATCCGAACACGGCGGACGTCACGTATATCGAGCCGATTACGTGGGAAGTCGTCGAGCGCATCATCGCGAAGGAGCGCCCCGACGCGATCCTGCCGACGATGGGCGGCCAGACCGCGCTCAACTGCGCGCTCGACCTGTTCCACCACGGCGTGCTCGACAAGTACGGCGTCGAGCTGATCGGCGCGTCGCCGGAAGCGATCGACAAGGCCGAGGACCGCCAGAAGTTCAAGGACGCGATGACGAAGATCGGCCTCGGTTCCGCGAAGTCCGGCATCGCGCACTCGATGGAAGAGGCGAACAAGGTGCACGGCGAGATCATGGCGGCCACGGGCGGCAGCGGCTACCCGGTCGTGATCCGTCCGTCGTTCACGCTCGGCGGCTCGGGCGGCGGCATCGCGTACAACCGCGAGGAATTCGAGGAGATCTGCAAGCGCGGCCTCGACCTGTCGCCGACGCGCGAGCTGCTGATCGAGGAGTCGCTCCTCGGCTGGAAGGAATACGAGATGGAAGTCGTGCGCGACCGCGCCGACAACTGCATCATCATCTGCTCGATCGAGAACCTCGACCCGATGGGCGTGCACACCGGCGACTCGATCACCGTCGCGCCCGCGCAGACGCTCACCGACAAGGAATACCAGATCCTGCGCAACGCATCGCTCGCGGTGCTGCGCGAGATCGGCGTCGACACGGGCGGCTCGAACGTGCAGTTCTCGATCAACCCGAAGGACGGCCGCATGGTCGTCATCGAGATGAATCCGCGCGTGTCGCGTTCGTCGGCGCTCGCGTCGAAGGCGACGGGCTTCCCGATCGCGAAGGTCGCGGCGAAGCTCGCCGTCGGCTACACGCTCGACGAGCTGAAGAACGAGATCACGGGCGGCGCGACGCCGGCGTCGTTCGAGCCGACGATCGACTACGTCGTCACGAAGATTCCGCGCTTCGCGTTCGAGAAGTTCCGCGAGGCCGATTCGCGTCTCACGACGCAGATGAAATCGGTCGGCGAAGTGATGGCGATCGGCCGCACGTTCCAGGAATCGTTCCAGAAGGCGCTGCGCGGCCTCGAAGTCGGCGTCGACGGCCTCGACGAGAAGACGACGAGCCGCGACGAGATCATCCGCGAGATCGGCGAGCCGGGCCCGGACCGGATCTGGTACGTGGGCGACGCGTTCCGCGTCGGCATGTCGCGCGAGCAGATCTTCGAGGAAACGTCGATCGATCCGTGGTTCCTCGCGCAGATCGAGCAGATCGTGCTGAAGGAGAAGGCGCTCGCCGGCCGCACGCTCGCGAGCCTGACGAAGGACGAGCTGCACTATCTGAAGCAAAGCGGCTTTTCCGACCGGCGCCTGGCGAAGCTGCTCGGCGCGACGCCCGCCGACGTGCGCGCGCGCCGCCTCGAGCTGAACGTGCGCCCGGTCTACAAGCGCGTCGACACCTGCGCGGCCGAGTTCGCGACGAAGACCGCCTACATGTACTCGACCTACGAGGAAGAGTGCGAGGCGCAGCCGACCGACAACAAGAAGATCATGGTGCTGGGCGGCGGCCCGAACCGGATCGGCCAGGGCATCGAGTTCGACTACTGCTGCGTGCACGCGGCGCTCGCGATGCGCGAGGACGGCTACGAGACGATCATGGTCAACTGCAACCCGGAAACGGTGTCGACCGACTATGACACGTCCGATCGCCTGTACTTCGAGCCGCTCACGCTCGAGGACGTGCTCGAGATCGTCGACAAGGAAAAGCCGGTTGGCGTGATCGTCCAGTACGGCGGCCAGACGCCGCTGAAGCTCGCGCTCGACCTCGAGGCGCATGGCGTGCCGATCATCGGCACGTCGCCGGACATGATCGACGCGGCCGAAGACCGCGAGCGCTTCCAGAAACTCTTGCAGGACCTCGGCCTGCGCCAGCCGCCGAACCGCACCGCGCGCGCCGAGGACGAAGCGCTCGCGCTCGCCGACGAGATCGGCTACCCGCTCGTCGTGCGTCCGTCATACGTGCTCGGCGGCCGCGCGATGGAGATCGTCCACGAGCCGCGCGACCTCGAGCGCTACATGCGCGAGGCGGTGAAGGTGTCGAACGATTCGCCGGTGCTGCTCGACCGCTTCCTGAACGACGCGATCGAATGCGACGTCGATTGCATCTGCGACGGCGACGCCGTGTTCATCGGCGGCGTGATGGAGCACATCGAGCAGGCGGGCGTCCACTCGGGCGATTCGGCGTGCTCGCTGCCGCCGTACTCGCTGTCGAAGGAAACCGTCGCCGAGCTGAAGCGCCAGACGGCCGCGATGGCGAAGGCGCTGAACGTGGTCGGCCTGATGAACGTGCAGTTCGCGATCCAGCAGGTGCCGCAGTCCGACGGCTCGAAGGAAGACGTCATCTACGTGCTCGAAGTGAACCCGCGCGCGTCGCGCACGGTGCCGTACGTGTCGAAGGCGACGAGCCTGCCGCTCGCGAAGATCGCCGCGCGCGCGATGGTCGGCCAGACGCTCGCGCAGCAGGGCGTGACGAAGGAAGTCGTGCCGCCGTACTTCAGCGTGAAGGAAGCGGTGTTCCCGTTCATCAAGTTCCCGACCGTCGACCCGGTGCTCGGGCCCGAGATGCGCTCGACGGGCGAAGTGATGGGCGTTGGCGCGACGTTCGGCGAAGCGCTCTTCAAGTCGCAGCTCGCGGCGGGCTCGCGCCTGCCGGAGTCGGGCACGGTGCTGCTCACGGTGATGGACGCGGACAAGCCGAAGGCGGTCGAGGTCGCGAAGATGCTGCACGATCTCGGCTATCCGCTCGTCGCGACGCGCGGCACCGCCGCCGCGATCGAGGCGGCGGGCGTGCCGGTGAAGGTCGTGAACAAGGTGAAGGACGGCCGTCCGCACATCGTCGACATGATCAAGAACGGCGAGATCGCGCTCGTGTTCACGACGGTCGATGAAACGCGCGCGGCGATCGCCGATTCGCGTTCGATCCGGATGAGCGCGCAGGCGCACAAGGTCACGTATTACACGACGATGTCGGGCGCGCGCGCGGCGGTGGAGGGGCTTCGGTACCTGAAGGACTTGGAAGTCTATGATTTACAAGGTCTGCACGCTCGCCTAAACTAAGCCTCCAGTTACCTGTCGAAGACAATTCGTGCCGCGATTAAGCGGCGTTTCCGATGTTTCGGAAATGCGCTTAATCGCGGTGATTTTTTATATGGCCGTTTTTAGCTATTGAGTCGTTTATGAGCACCATTCCGTTGACGAAGCGTGGCGCAGATCAACTGCGCGATGAACTGCAGCGCCTGAAGTCTGTCGAGCGGCCGGCCGTCATCAACGCGATCGCCGAGGCGCGCGCGCAGGGTGACTTGTCCGAGAACGCCGAATACGATGCCGCGAAGGAAAAGCAAGGTTTCATCGAGGGTCGCATCGCAGAAATCGAATCGAAGCTGTCGGCTGCGCAGATCATCGATCCGACGGTCGTCGATGCCGACGGCCGTGTGGTGTTCGCCGCGACGGTCGAGCTCGAGGATCTCGAGACGGGCGACACGGTCAAGTATCAGATCGTCGGCGACGACGAAGCCGATCTCGATCACGGCCTGATTTCGGTCAGCTCGCCGATCGCGCGCGCGCTGATCGGCAAGTCCGAAGGCGACGTCGCGGCGGTGCAGGCGCCGAGCGGCGTGCGCGAGTACGAAATCATCTCGGTGCTGTACATCTGATGGCCGGTTCCGCGGCGCCGCATCGCCTCTTTCGCCTGTTGGCGACGGTCTGGGTCGGCAGCCTGCTGACGATCGGCTACGCGGTCGCGCCGGTGCTGTTCGCGACGCTCGACCGGGTGGCGGCGGGTTCCGTCGCCGCGCGCCTGTTCAGCATCGAGGCGACGATCGGCGCGGTGTGCGGCGTGTTGCTGATCGGCTTGTCGAATCTGCTCGTGCGGCGCGGCCACGACGCGTACCGGCGGCTGCGCTGGCTGCTCGCGGCGATGCTCGGCTGCGTGCTCGTCGGCTATTTCGCGCTGCAGCCGTTCATGAACGCGCTGCGCGTCGCCGCGCTCGAGGCGGGCACGGATGTCGGCCATACCGCGTATGCAGGGCGCTTCGCGCTGCTGCACGGCGTATCGAGCTTCTTCTATCTCGTCGAGAGCCTCGTCGGCGTGTGGCTGATCTGGCGGCTGCCGGGGCAGGGCGGCACGAGCCCGCTCGGCGGCGAGCGGCGCGCCTGAGCCTGCGGAGCGCGGCCTGCGCGCGTCGGTGCGCGGGCCCGCCGGCCGGCCGATCCGGCCGCGCGGCGCGCCCGGGGCGGCGATCACTTCTCGTTCTGATGCTGGCGCTTTGCGCTCGACTGGCGCTTTTTCGCGCGCTTCACGTTGCCGCCTGCCGTCACGCGCTCGTTGCCGAGCACGCGCACGGCCTGCGGCTTCGGCCGGCGCACGGCGGGCGCGTTGGGCGATTGCTTGATCACCTTGACGACGCGCGGCGCGCGGCCCTTCGCGGCCTCGGGCTGCGCGGCGCCCGCGCGGGCCGCCTCGCGCGCGCTCGGCATGCCGCGGCGGCCGCGCTGCGGCGCCGCTTCGGCCTGCTCGGGCTTCCAGATCACGAGCAGCTTGCCGATGTGCTGGATCGGCGCGGCGTTCAGGCGATCGCAGATTTCATCGTAGATCGCGACGCGCTCGTCGCGTTCGTCGCCGAACACGCGGATCTTGATCAACTGGTGCGCGGCGAGGTGGACCTCGATCTCGGCGAGCACGGCGTCGGTCAGCCCTTCGGCGCCGATCAGCACGACGGGCTTGAGCGCATGGGCTTCGGAACGCAGCGCGGAGCGCTCGGCGGGGGAAAGCGAAAGGGCGGGCATCGGAATGAGGAATTCGAATCAAATTGACGGCGGCGGGCCGGGACGAGCGACGAAGCTTTTCCGCGGCGGCGTGCCGAAACCACGTAAAATCGCGGCTTGGGCCCCTCGGGGCCGAAAGCCGCGCCAATAAGACCCGTATTATCCGCCAAAAGCGCGGCTTCACGAAGCAATTGGCAGCAATCTCTCCATCGCATGGCAAAGAACCGCTTTAACCAATCCTGGTTGCACGACCACATCAACGACCCGTACGTCAAAATGGCGCAGCGGGAAGGGTACCGCGCGCGCGCCGCGTACAAGCTGAAGGAGATCGACGAGCAGGACAAGCTGATCCGTCCGGGCCAGGTGATCGTCGATCTGGGCGCGGCGCCGGGGAGCTGGAGCCAGTACGCGCGCAACAAGCTCGCGCAGGGCTCGCGGCGAGACGCGGTGCGCGAAGGCGGCATCGACGGCACGATCGTCGCGCTCGACATGCTGCCGATGGAGCCCATCGCCGACGTCCATTTCATCCAGGGCGACTTCCGCGAAGAGAGCGTGCTGCACCAATTGGAGGAAGTCCTCGCAGGGCGCTCGGTCGACCTTGTAATTTCCGACATGGCCCCCAACCTGTCCGGCGTGGCGGTCGCGGACGCGGCGCGGATCGAGCATGTCTGCGATCTGGCGCTCGAATTCGCGCAAAACCATCTGAAACCGGATGGCGCCCTTTTGGTGAAGTGCTTCCACGGCAGCGGCTACAGCCAGATTGTCGAGAAATTCAAGCACCAATTTAAAACGGTGGCGCCGCGCAAGCCAAAAGCTTCCCGCGACAAATCGTCCGAAACGTTTATTTTGGGTCGGCATCTGAAGCAGCCGCGCTGAACGTGGCTTCGCGCGGCAGGATGAGCCGGAGCCCTTGCCAGCCGTGCCGCGCGCCTCTCGGCGCGGTAGCGAATCCTTATGGCGAGGGGCTGCGGACTGGATTAGAATGCCTGATGAGCGCCGCAAGGCAAATGTAGGCGCTCGTCTATGAGTGAAGGAGTGGTGCTTTGAACAACAATATGTTTTCGAAGGCAGCAGTGTGGCTGGTGATCGCACTGGTGCTGTTTACGGTGTTCAAGCAGTTCGACAAGCCCCGCGTCCAGGAAGGCGTCTCCTATTCGCAGTTCATGGATGACGCGAAGAACGGCAAGATCAAGAACGTTGTCGTGCAGGGGCGCAACCTCACCGTCACTCCCGCGGATGGTCAGAAGTACCAGATCGTGTCGCCGGGCGACATCTGGATGGTCGGCGATCTGATGAAGTACGGCGTGCAGGTCAGCGGCAAGGCCGATGACGAACCGAACGCGCTCGTCTCCGCGCTCTACTATCTCGGTCCCACGCTGCTCATCATCGTGTTCTGGTTCTACATGATGAGACAGATGCAGGGAGGCGGCAAAGGCGGCGCGTTCTCGTTCGGCAAATCCCGCGCGCGGTTGATCGACGAGAACAACAACGCGGTCAACTTCTCCGACGTCGCCGGCTGCGACGAAGCGAAGGAGGAAGTGTCCGAGCTCGTCGATTTCCTGCGCGATCCCCAGAAATTCCAGAAGCTCGGCGGCCGCATCCCGCGCGGCGTGCTGCTCGTCGGGCCCCCCGGCACCGGTAAGACGCTCCTCGCGCGCGCGATCGCGGGCGAGGCGAAGGTGCCGTTCTTCAGCATCTCGGGCTCGGACTTCGTCGAAATGTTCGTCGGCGTCGGCGCGGCCCGCGTGCGCGACATGTTCGAGCAGGCGAAGAAGCATGCGCCGTGCATCGTGTTCATCGATGAAATCGACGCGGTCGGCCGTCATCGCGGCGCCGGCATGGGCGGCGGCAACGACGAGCGCGAGCAGACGCTGAACCAGATGCTCGTCGAGATGGACGGCTTCGAGGCGAATTCGGGCGTGATCGTGATCGCCGCGACGAACCGCTCCGACGTGCTCGACAAGGCGCTGCTGCGTCCGGGCCGTTTCGACCGCCAGGTCTACGTCGGCCTGCCGGACATCCGCGGCCGCGAGCAGATCATGCGCGTGCACCTGCGCAAGGTGCCGATCGCGAACGACGTCGATGCGGCGGTCATCGCGCGCGGCACCCCGGGCTTCTCGGGCGCCGATCTCGCGAACCTCGTCAACGAGGCCGCGCTCTTCGCGGCGCGCCGCGGCAAGCGGATCGTCGAGATGCAGGATTTCGAGGACGCGAAGGACAAGATCTTCATGGGGCCGGAGCGCAAGTCGGCCGTGATTCGCGAGGAGGCGAAGCGCGCGACCGCTTACCACGAATCAGGCCATGCGGTGATCGCAAAGCTGCTGCCGAAGGCCGATCCGGTCCACAAGGTCACGATCATCCCGCGCGGGCGCGCGCTCGGCGTCACGTGGCAGTTGCCCGAGCACGACAACGAGACGTATTCGAAGGACTACCTGCTCGACCGCCTTGCGATCCTGTTCGGCGGCCGGGTGGCGGAAGAGCTGTTCCTGAATCTCGTCAGCACCGGCGCGTCGGACGACTTCAACAAGGCGACGCAGACCGCGCGCGCGATGGTGGCCCGCTTCGGGATGACGGACGCGCTCGGGCCGATGGTCTACGTCGACGACGAGAACGACGGCGGTCCGTTCGGGCGCGGCTTCACGCGCACGATCTCGGAGGCGACGCAGCAGAAGGTCGATTCGGAAATCCGCCGCGTGCTCGACGAGCAATACGGCCTTGCTCGCCGTCTGCTCGAAGAGAACCGCGACAAGGTCGAGGCGATGACGGCCGCGCTGATGGAATGGGAAACGATCGACGCCGATCAGATCAACGACATCATGGAAGGGCGTCCGCCGCGCTCGCCGAAGAGCGTGCCGCCGGCCGGCGATCCTTCGTCGGGCGGTTCGTCCGGCGCCGAAGTCAAGCCGGGCAACGCCACCGCGCCGGCATAAACGATCGCGGTTTTCGTTCACGGGCTGGTGTGGCTGTCACACCGGCCCGTTTTGCTTTCTTGTCAGACGCTTTTCGCCGCTTCCCATCGCGTTCGATCCGACGCTTCAGCCCGTGTCCAGTTCCGATCCCGTTTTTCCCGTTCCTGAGCCGCTGCTGTGCGGCCGTTTCACGCTGACCTTCGAGCGGCCCCTCGTGATGGGGATCCTCAACGTCACCCCCGATTCGTTCTCCGACGGCGGCCGTTACGTCGCCCGCGACGCCGCGCTCGCGCAGGCGGAGCGGATGCTGGCCGAAGGCGCCGACATCATCGACATCGGCGGCGAATCGACGCGCCCCGGCGCGCCGCCCGTGCCGCTCGACGAGGAGCTCGAGCGCGTGATTCCGCTCGTCGAAGCGCTGCGCGGCATGAACGTGCCGCTATCGATCGACACGTACAAGCCCGCCGTGATGCGCGCGTCGCTCGCCGCGGGCGCCGATCTGATCAACGACATCTGGGGCATGCGGCAGCCGGGCGCGATTGACGCGGTGCGCGACAGCGCGTGCGGCCTCTGCGTGATGCACATGCTCGGCGAGCCGCAGACGATGCAGGTGCGCGAGCCCGACTATCGCGACGTGGTCGCCGACGTGCGCGCGTTTCTCGCCGATCGCGCCGACGCGCTCGTGCAGGCCGGCATCGATTCGCGGCGTATCAGCGTCGATCCGGGGTTCGGTTTCGGCAAGTCGGTGATAGAACACAACTATGCGCTGCTTGCTCATTTGCCGCGGACGGCGCCCGCGCGGCCCGACGGGCGCGCGTATCCGATTCTCGCCGGCATGTCGCGCAAATCGATGCTGGGCGCGTTGATCGGCAAGCCCGCGCCCGAACGCGTCGCGGCGAGCGTCGCCGCAGCGGTCTGCGCGGCCGAGCGGGGTGCGGCGATCGTGCGCGTGCACGATGTCGCGGCGACCGTCGACGCACTGAAAGTATGGAGCGCCGTGCGCGATGCCGCGCGGCGCGAATAAGTCGAAACAAGGAGGAAGGTTCTACATGGGACGTCGTTATTTCGGCACGGACGGTATTCGCGGCAAGGTCGGCGATGCGCCGATCACGCCCGATTTCGTGTTGCGGCTCGGCTACGCGGCGGGCAAGGTGCTCGCGAGCGCGCCCGGGCGCGCGGCGTCGGGCGCTCGCCCGACGGTGCTGATCGGCAAGGACACGCGCGTGTCGGGCTACATGCTCGAAGCCGCGCTCGAGGCAGGCTTTTCCGCGGCGGGCGTCGACGTGATGCTCGCGGGCCCGATGCCGACGCCGGGCGTCGCGTATCTGACGCGCGCGCTGCGGCTGTCGGCGGGCGTCGTGATCAGCGCGTCGCACAATCCGTATCACGACAACGGCATCAAGTTCTTCTCGGCCGACGGCAACAAGCTGCCGGACGAGATCGAGGCCGAGATCGAGGCGTGGCTCGACAAGCCGCTCGAATGCGCGCCGTCGGACGGGCTCGGCAAGGCGCGGCGTCTCGACGACGCGGCCGGCCGCTACATCGAGTTCTGCAAGAGCACGTTCCCGGCGGCGTTCGATCTGCGCGGGATGAAGCTCGTTGTCGATTGCGCGCACGGCGCCGCGTATCAGGTCGCGCCGCACGTGTTTCACGAGCTCGGCGCGGACGTGATCCCGATCGGCGTCGCGCCGAACGGCTTCAACATCAACGACGGCGTCGGTGCGACGGCGCCCGACGCGCTGATGCGCGCGGTGCGCGCGAATCACGCCGATCTCGGCATCGCGCTCGACGGCGATGCGGATCGCCTGCTCGTCGTCGACCACACCGGGCGGCTGTATAACGGCGACGAGCTGCTGTACGTGCTCGTCAAGGATCGCATTGCAACTAACGGCCAAGTCGAAGGGGCGGTGGGCACACTGATGACGAATTTCGCCGTCGAGGTCGCGCTGAAAGATGCGGGCGTGCAGTTCGTGCGGGCGGCGGTCGGCGATCGCTACGTGCTCGAGCAGTTGCGCGAGCGCGGCTGGCAGCTCGGCGCCGAGGGCTCGGGCCATATTCTGTCGCTCGATCGGCATTCGACGGGCGACGGGATCGTCTCGGCGCTGCTCGTGCTCGCGGCGCTCAAGCGCAGCGGCAAGACGCTCGCTCAGATGCTGGAGGGCGTCACGCTGTTTCCGCAGAAGCTGATCAATGTGCGGATGAAGCCGGGCGCCGACTGGAAGGGCAGCGACACGATCCGCCGCGCGATCGATTCGGCCGAGCAGGCGCTTGCCGGCAGCGGCCGCGTGCTGATCCGCGCGTCGGGGACGGAACCCGTGCTGCGGGTGATGGTCGAGGCGCGGCAGGCGGCGGACGCGAACCATCATGCGGAGGCGATCGCCAACGCGGTCAGGCAGGCGACAGCGTAAGCGCGGCGCGCTCGCGCCGGCGCCGGTGCGGTCGGGCGGGGCCGGACCGGAGTCGAAGCCGAAGCTGGACCTCATATCGCGGGGCCGCCGATCCGGGACGAATCGGCGGCCCCGCGGCGTTACCGCGCATCCCCTCGAAAATTCGTCCGGCTAATAGAAAAACAAAAGGCAGGCGCGCATCGATCGCGGCGATGCGGTCCGCCCGCGATCCTCCGCCAACGTCGGCTTTTCCTTTGCGTGAATTTTTTCCTACGCTCTACAGGCGGTCCGCTCGCGCTCGCAGGCACCCCTGACAGACGGCGCTGCCGCCTTTCAATTAAGTCATGTTACTGTCATACGAGGTTCATCGATTGTCACATTACTGTCATGAGTAGCCCCTAATCTTCGCGGTGCCGTAGTCATCCGCTCACACACTGGAGGTCTCATGAAATTGATGCAAACCGCGTTCGCCGGTCTTGCCAGCGCGCTTTTCGCGGTCGCCGCACATGCCGACATCACGGGAGCAGGCAGCACCTTCGCCATGCCGATTTACACGAAATGGGCAGCCGACTATCAGCAGTCGGGCGGCGTGAAGGTCAACTATCAGGGCATCGGCTCGTCGGGCGGCTTGAAGCAGATCATCGCGAAGACGGTTGATTTCGCCGGCTCGGACGCGCCGCTGAAGGATGACGAACTCGCGAAGGAAGGCCTCTTCCAGTTCCCGACGGTGGTGGGCGGCGTCGTGCCCGTCATCAACGTGCCGGGCGTGAAGGCGGGCGAACTGGCGCTGTCGGGCGAGGTCCTTGGCGAGATCTATCTCGGCAAGATCAAGAAGTGGAACGATCCGGCCATCGCGGCGCTGAACCCGAAGGTCAAGCTGCCGGATACGGACATCGCGGTCGTGCGCCGCGCGGACGGCTCGGGCACGAGCTTCATCTGGACGAACTATCTGTCGAAGGTCAACGACGAGTGGAAGTCGAAGGTCGGCGAGGGCACGACCGTCAACTGGCCGACGGGTACGGGCGGCAAGGGCAACGACGGCGTCGCGGCATTCGTGCAGCGTCTGCCGGGCGCGATCGGCTACGTCGAGTGGGCGTACGCGAAGAAGAACAACATGGTCTACACCGCGCTGAAGAACTCGACGGGCACCGTGGTCGAGCCGAAGACCGAGACGTTCAAGGCCGCCGCCGCCGGCGCGAACTGGTCGAAGTCGTTCTATCAGATCCTGACGAACCAGCCGGGCAAGGAAGCGTGGCCGGTCGTCGGCGCGACGTTCGTGCTGCTGCACGCGAAGCAGGACAAGCCGGCGCAAGGCGCGGCGACGCTGAAGTTCTTCGACTGGGCGTTCAAGAACGGCGCGAAGGCGGCGGACGATCTGGATTACATCTCGCTGCCGGCGTCGGTCGAGACGGAAATCCGCAAGCAGTGGAAGGCGAAGGTGACGGACGCGGCCGGCAAGACGGTCGCCGAGTAAGCTTGACGGCAGCGTCATAGCGGTTCGCCGCCCGGCTGCAGGGCCGGGCGGCGTGTGCGGTACAGGCGGGCGACGCAAGCCGCCCGTCATTGAGAAACAGGCTCCCATGTCTGACATTCCTTTCGCGTCGACACGATCCGGCGACCAGGCGCCCATGCGCGCGCCGAGCCGTTACGGCGACATCGTGTTCGGCGGCCTCACGCGCCTCGCGGCCATCGTGACGCTACTCCTCCTCGGTGGCATCATCGTGTCGCTCATCATCGCGTCGATGCCGACCATCGGAAAATTCGGCCTTCCGTTCCTGTGGCACTCGGAATGGGACCCCAATTCGGATACATACGGCGCGCTCGTGCCGATCTACGGGACCGTCGTCACGTCGATCATCGCGCTCGTCATCGCGGTGCCCGTGAGCTTCGGCATCGCGCTCTTTCTCACCGAGCTCGCGCCCGTCTGGCTGCGCCGGCCGCTCGGCGTCGCGATCGAACTGCTCGCCGCGATCCCGTCGATCGTCTACGGGATGTGGGGCCTCCTCGTGTTCGCGCCGATCTTCGCGACGTATTTCCAGAAGCCCATCGGCGCGCTGCTGAGCCCGATTCCGGTCATCGGCGCGCTGTTCCAGGGGCCGCCGATCGGCATCGGCATCCTGTCCGCCGGCGTGATTCTCGCGATCATGATCATTCCGTACATCGCATCGGTGATGCGCGACGTGTTCGAGGTGACGCCCGTGCTGCTGAAGGAGTCCGCATACGGCATCGGCTGCACGACCTGGGAAGTGATGTGGAAGATCGTGCTGCCCTACACGAAGACGGGCGTGATCGGCGGCGTGATGCTCGGCCTCGGCCGCGCGCTCGGCGAGACGATGGCCGTCACGTTCGTGATCGGCAATACGAACCTGCTCGACAACGTGTCGCTGTACTCGCCCGGCAACAGCATCACGTCGGCGCTCGCGAACGAATTCGCCGAAGCGGCGCCGGGGCTGCACACGTCCGCGCTCATGGAGCTCGGCCTGATCCTGTTCGTGATCACGTTCATCGTGCTCGCGATCTCGAAGCTGATGCTGCTGCGCCTCGAACGCGGGGAGGGCCGCAAATGAGCGCGCCGATCGTCAACATGCCGGGTCCGGACGGCGCCGTGCTCGACGCGATGCGCGCGCGATTGCAGCGCCGCCGCAAGGCGACCAACGTGATCGCGCTGACCGCGTCGCTCGCCGCGATGGCGTTCGGCCTGCTCTGGCTCGTCTGGATTCTCTACACGACGCTGCATCTGGGGATCGACGGGCTGTCGCTCACGCTCTTCAGCGAATCGACGCCGCCGCCCAACACGGCGGGCGGCGGGCTCGCGAACGCGATCGTCGGCAGCCTGCTGCTCGTCGCGCTTGCGACGTTCGTCGGCACGCCGATCGGCATTCTCGCGGGCGTCTATCTCGCCGAGTACGGCCAGAAGAGCTGGCTCGCGAGCGTGATGCGCTTCATCAACGACATCCTGCTGTCGGCGCCGTCGATCGTCGTCGGTCTGTTCGTGTACGCGCTCGTCGTCGCGAAATCCGGCCACTTCAGCGGCTGGGCGGGCGTGATCGCGCTCGCGCTGCTGCAGATCCCGATCGTGATCCGCACGACCGAGAACATGCTGAAGCTCGTGCCGAATGCGCTGCGCGAGGCTGCCTTCGCGCTCGGCACGCCGAAGTGGCGGATGATCCTGAAGATCACGCTGCGCGCGTCGGTGGGCGGGATCATCACGGGCGTGCTGCTCGCGGTCGCGCGGATTGCCGGCGAAACCGCGCCGCTCCTCTTCACCGCGCTGTCGAACCAGTTCTTCTCGGTCGACATGAACCAGCCGATGGCGAACCTGCCCGTCACGATCTTCAAGTTCGCGATGAGCCCGTTTGCGGAATGGCAGTCGCTCGCATGGGCGGGCGTGTTCCTGATTACGCTCGGGGTGCTGGGACTCAATATCCTCGCGCGCTCGGTCTTCTCGAAAAAGTAACGGCGGAGCAATCCGATGAACATGGCAGAAAGCCACCTCGATCCCTCGAAACTCGCCACGGGTCCGGCCGGCGTCGGCGCGGCGGCGGGGCAGCGTCCGCTCGCGCCGCTCAACGCGAAGATCGAAGTCAAGAACCTGAACTTCTTCTACAACAATTTCCACGCGCTGAAGAACATCAACCTGAGCATTCCCGAGGGGAAGGTGACGGCGTTCATCGGCCCGTCGGGCTGCGGCAAGTCGACGCTCCTGCGCACGTTCAACAAGATGTACGCGCTCTACCCGGAGCAGCGCGCGGAAGGCGAGATCGTGATGGACGGCGAGAACCTGCTGCAGTCGAAGCTCGACATCTCGCTCTTGCGCGCGCGCATCGGCATGGTGTTCCAGAAGCCGACGCCGTTCCCGATGTCGATCTACGACAACATCGCGTTCGGCGTGAAGATGTTCGAGCGGCTTACGCGCTCGGAGATGGACGACCGCGTCGAATGGGCGCTCACGAAGGCGGCGCTCTGGAACGAAGTGAAGGACAAGCTGGGCCAGAGCGGCTACGGCCTGTCGGGCGGCCAGCAGCAGCGTCTTTGCATCGCGCGCGGCATCGCGATCCGGCCCGAGGTGCTGCTCCTCGACGAGCCGTGCTCGGCGCTCGATCCGATCTCGACGGGCCGCATCGAAGAGCTGATCGCGGAGCTCAAGAGCGACTACACGGTCGTCATCGTCACGCACAACATGCAGCAGGCGGCGCGCTGCTCGGACTACACCGCGTACATGTATCTCGGTGAGCTGATCGAGTTCGGCGAAACGGAGAAGATCTTCATCAAGCCGGTGCGCAAGGAAACGGAAGACTACATCACGGGCCGCTTCGGCTGACCGGGTGACGGAGGGCAACAATGTCGGATAAACATCTGTCGAGCCAGTTCGACGCCGATCTCAACGCGGTGTCGTCGAAGGTGCTCGAAATGGGCGGCCTCGTCGAGGCGCAGATCACCGAAGCGATGCATGCGCTGAACGAGTTCGACCGCAACGCGGCCGAGCGCGTGATCGAGACGGAGGAGCGCCTCAATCACATGGAAGTCGAGATCGACGAGGAGTGCGGCAACATCATCGCGCGCCGGCAGCCGGCCGCACGCGACCTGCGTCTCCTGATGTCGATCTCGAAGACGATCACGAACCTCGAGCGCGCGGGCGACGAGGCCGAGAAGATCGCGAAGCGCGTGCGCCGTCTCGTCGACGAGCCCGCCGCGCGCGGCGTGAACATCGCCGAGATCAAGGTGTCGGGCGACATGGCGGTCACGATCCTGCGCCGCGCGCTCGATGCGTTCGCGCGCCTCGATACCGTCGCCGCCGCGCAGATCGTCAAGGACGACAAGGAGATCGACCAGGAATTCCGTGCGTTCGTGCGCAAGCTCGTATCGTACATGCAGGAAGATCCGCGGACGATCTCGGTCGGCCTCGATTATCTGTTCATCGCGAAGGCGATCGAGCGGATCGGCGATCACGCGAAGAACATCGCCGAATTCATCATCTACATCGTGAAGGGCACCGACGTGCGGCACCAGCCGCGCGACCTGCTCGATCGCGAAGCCAATAGCTAACTGCCGACAAGGACGGACCGAGGTGCCGATGCCCAGCAACATTCTCGTCATCGAAGATGAGCCCGCGATTTCCGAATTGATTTCGGTGAACCTGCAACACGCGGGACATTGCCCGATTCGCGCTTACAACGCGGAGCAGGCGCAGAGCCTGATCAGCGACGTGCTGCCCGATCTGGTGCTGCTCGACTGGATGCTGCCGGGCAAGTCGGGCATCGCATTCGCGCGCGACCTGCGCAACAACGAGCGCACGAAGCACATCCCGATCATCATGCTGACCGCGCGCGGCGACGAGCAGGACAAGGTGCTCGGCCTCGAGATCGGCGCGGACGACTACGTGACGAAGCCGTTCTCGCCGAAGGAGCTGATGGCGCGGATCAAGGCAGTGCTGCGGCGTCGCGCGCCGCAACTGACCGAGGACGTCGTGTCGATCAACGGGCTGCGGCTCGACCCGGCGACGCATCGCGTCGCCGCGCAGGGGGACGGCAGCGAGATCAAGCTCGATCTCGGCCCGACAGAGTTCCGCCTGCTGCATTTCTTCATGACCCATCCGGAGCGCGTCCACAGCCGCACGCAGTTGCTCGACCAGGTCTGGGGCGACCACGTGTTCGTCGAGGAGCGCACGGTCGACGTGCACATCAAGCGGCTGCGCGCCGCGCTCAAGCCGGCCGGCTGCGATGCTATGATCGAAACCGTGCGCGGCAGCGGCTACCGGCTCGCGAAACACGCGTAACGGGCGCGCGGCGCGAGGGAGCCGCGCCGCAGCGTGCCATCGTTTTCCTCTTTCGTCGGGCGCCGTATCATGAACATCATCTGGGCGCGCTTTCTGGTGTCGCTCGTCTTGCTCGCGCTCGTCAGCGCGATCATCGGCGCAATCGCGGGCCCCGTGCCGGGCCTCGTTTTCGCGCTCGCGATGCTCGTCGTGCAGGGCTTCGTCAGCACGTTTCACACGCAGCGCCTCTGGCGCCTGCTCGATGCGCCCGTCTACGGAGAAGTGCCGAGCGCGCCGGGCATCTGGGGCGAGATCTATTACCGGCTGCACAAGCTCGCGAAGCAATGGCACGCGCAGGTGCGCCAGGTCGAGCAGCAGCATTCGCGCTTCATCCAGGCGATCCAGGCGTCGCCGAACGGCGTCGCGATGCTCGACGACCGCGATCAGATCGAGTGGTGCAACGCGATCGCCGAAGTGCACTTCGGACTCGACACGAAGCGCGACCTGCGCCAGCACATCACGCATCTCGTCCGCCATCCGGATTTCGTCCGCTACCTGAACGGCCAGCATTACGACGAGACGCTCGTGATGCGCGGCATGGGCGGCAACCGGCAGAACGTGCTCGCCGTGCAGGTGTTTCCATACGGCGAGAATCGCAAGCTGCTGCTCACGCAGGACATCACCGAGCTCGAGCGCACCGACGCGATGCGGCGCGACTTCGTCGCGAACGTGTCGCACGAGCTGAAGACGCCGCTCACCGTGCTGTCGGGCTTTCTCGAGACGATGCGCGAGCTGCCGCTGTCCGACGACGAGCGCGCGCGCTATCTGGAGCTGATGGAGCAGCAGGCGTCGCGGATGCGGCACATCGTCACCGATCTGCTCGTGCTCGCGAAGCTCGAGGGCGAAGGCAAGCCGCCTGCCGATCGCGCGGTCGACATGCGCACGGTGCTCGATCACCTGAAGGACGATGCGCAGACGCTGTCGAACGGGCATCACGAGATCACGTTCAAGGTCGACGAGACGCTCGCGGTGACGGGCGCGCAGACCGAGATCTTCAGCGCGCTCGGCAATCTCGTGACGAATGCGATCCGCTATACGCCGGAGGGCGGGACGATTCGCGTCGAATGGCGGCGTGACGGCGCGCAGGCGGTGTTCTCGGTCACGGACAGCGGGCTCGGCATCCCGGTCGCCGATCTGCCGCGGCTCACCGAGCGGTTCTACCGCGTCGATCGCAGCCGCTCGCGCGACACGGGCGGCACGGGGCTCGGGCTCGCGATCGTCAAGCACGTGCTGCAACGGCACGATGCGCAACTGGCGATCCAGAGCGAGGAAGGGCGCGGCAGCACGTTTGCCGCGCGCTTTCCCGCGCATCGGACGATCAGCCGGCGGCATGCGGCGTGACGTGACGCGCGTGCGGCGCGGTGCGCTCGACGCCTGCGCCGCGCCGGAGGGTGTCGTGCTTCTCCGTCAACGGTTTTCGACTCGGCGGAAAACGCGCCGCGCCGCCGCCCGTCAGCAGAATTTCGCGAGGAGCCCGAGCTGTGCGTTGCGCGGCGCCTTGCCCGCGCGGCGGCGGCGATAGTGGCCGTCGCTCTGCATGAGCCACGCGGACTGGTTGTCGCCGAGGAACACCGACAGCCCTTCTGCGATCACGCGGCGCTTCAACTTGCGCTCGCGCACCGGGAACGCGACTTCGACACGACGGAACAGATTCCGATCCATCCAGTCGGCGCTCGACAGATAGACGAGCTCTTCACCGTCCGCGTGGAAGTAATAGATCCGATGGTGCTCGAGAAAGCGCCCGACGATCGAGCGCACCGTGATGTTCTCCGACAGCCCCGGCACGCCGGGCTGCAGCGCGCAGACGCCGCGCACGATCAGGTCGACCTTCACGCCGGCTTGCGACGCCTCGTAGAGCTCGGCGATCACGGTCGGCTCGAGCAGCGCGTTCATCTTCGCCACGATCCGTGCCCGCTTGCCGGCGCGCGCGTTCCCGGCTTCCGCGCGGATGTGCTCGATCAGCCGCGGGTGCAGCGTGAACGGCGATTGCCACATCTCGTGCAGCTTCAGCTCGCCGCCGATGCCCGTCAATTGCTGGAACACGTGATGCACGTCCTCGCAGATCGTGGGCTCCGACGTCATCAATCCGAAGTCGGTGTAGACGCGCGCGGTGCGTGGATGATAGTTGCCGGTGCCGAGGTGCGCGTAGCGGCGCAGCATTGATTTGCCGCCTTGCGTCACGCGGCGCACGATCAGCATCATCTTCGCGTGGCACTTGTGGCCGACGACGCCGTACACGACGTGCGCGCCCACCGATTCGAGCTGCGCGGCCCAGTTGATGTTCGTCTCCTCGTCGAAGCGCGCGAGCAGCTCGACCACGACCGTCACTTCCTTGCCGTTGCGCGCGGCTTCCATCAGCGCGTCCATCAGCGGCGAATCGGTGCCCGTGCGGTAGATCGTCTGCTTGATCGCGACGACGCTCGGGTCCCGCGCCGCCTGCTGCAGCAGTTCGAGCACCGGCTGGAAGCTCTCGTATGGGTGGTGCAGCAGGATGTCGCCGCGATCGATCGCGTCGAACATCGACGGCGCGTTCGCGACCGCGGGCGGGATCGCCGGCAGGAATGGCGTGAACTTGAGCTCGGGCAGGTCGACGAGATCCGGCAACTGCATCAGCCGCACGAGATTGACGGGGCCGTCGACGCGATAGCAATCCTTCTCGGTCAGGCCGCTTTCGTCGAGCAGGCGCCGCACGAGATGCGGCGGCGTGTCGGCCGACACCTCGAGCCGCACCGCATTGCCGAGATGGCGCGCGGGCAGCTCGCCCTGCAGCGCGACGCGCAGGTTCGTGATTTCGTCCTCGTCGACGAAGAGCTCGCTGTTGCGCGTGATCCGAAACTGGTTGCAGCTCTTGACGACGAGCTTCGGAAACAGCTCGCCGACGAAGCGCTGCATCAGCGAGCTCAGCAGCACGAAGCCGTGCTGAAAGCCCGACAGTTCCTGCGGCACGCGCACGAGGCGCGGCAGCGCGCGCGGCGCCTGCACGATGCCCATCACCGCCTGACGGCCGAACGCGTCGCGGCCTTCGAGCTCGATCACGAAGTTCAGGCTCTTGTTCAGCACGCGCGGGAACGGATGCGCGGGATCGAGGCCGATCGGCGTGAGAACGGGCAGCAGCTCGTCGAAGAAATAGCGGCGCGCCCATTCGATCTGCGCGTCGCTCCATGTCTCGGTGCCGTGAAAATAGATGCCTTCCTGTTCGAGCGCGGGCAGGATCGTTTCGTGCAGCATCGTGTACTGCCGGTGCACGAGCCGCTGCGCGCGCTCGACGACGAGGTCGTACACATGCTGCAGCGACATGCCGTCCGGCGCGAGCGCGCCCGGATTGTCGCGCATCTGCTCCTGAAGGCCGGCCATCCGGACTTCGAAGAATTCGTCGAGGTTGCTGCTCGTGATGCAGATGAAGCGCAGGCGTTCGAGGAGCGGGACGTGCGGATCGGCGGCTTGGGCGAGCACGCGCTCGTTGAAGCCGAGGATGCCGAGCTCGCGATTCAGAAGCGGATAACGAAGGGACATCGGCAGAGAATACGGAAGGTCAGGCGCAGACTCGAAAGGTCGCTCGGAAATTCTCACGGTGCGATGACGTGCTGATGACAGTTTGATGTTTATCGGCAAATCATACGCTCGAAAACCTGGGATTTCATAAAAGCGTCCTCTGGATACAATGAAAGCATGTGTCGGCCGGCTCGCGGCCGACACCGGAAGGCGCGCAGCGCTTAAAATGGCGCCTTTGATCTTTTCGGTACGCGCAGCATCGCCTGCGCGCACCAGGCGAGAACGGAGCCCCCTCGATGGTTACATCCCCGCATCTACTGGCTGCCGTCGATCTCGGCTCGAACAGCTTCCGGCTCATTGTCGGGCGCGTCGAGGAGACGCCCGCCGGCAGCCAGATCTATCCCGTCGACGCGCTGCGCGAGCCCGTGCGGCTCGCGGCGGGCCTGTCCCGCGACAAGATGCTCGATCGCGCGTCGCAGGAGCGCGGGTGGGAGGCGCTCAAGCGCTTCGGCGAGCGGTTGCGCGATTTTCATCCCGATCACGTGCGCGCGGTCGCGACCAATACGCTGCGGGTCGCGAAGAACGCCGGCGAGTTTCTCGCCGAGGCGGAGGCGGCGCTCGGCTTTCCGATCGAGGTGATCGCGGGCCGCGAGGAAGCGCGCCTCATCTATGCGGGCGCCGCGCACTCGGTGCCGGCGAACACCGGCAAGCGGCTCGTCGTCGACATCGGCGGCGGCTCGACCGAGTTCATCATCGGCCAGCACTACATGCCGCTCGTGATGGAGAGCCTCTACATTGGCTGCGTGAGTCACAGCCGCGCGTTCTTTCCGGCCGGCAACGTGGACGAATACACGATGCGCCAGGCCGAGCTCGCCGCGAAGCGCGAAATCCAGATCATTTCCGGCGAATACAAGAAGGCGGGTGGGATCAGGCGATCGGCTCGTCCGGCACCGCGCGCGCGCTCGCGGAGCTCGTCGAGGCGAACGGCTTCAACGACGCGGGCGTGTCGCACGGCATCTCGCGCGGCGGGCTCGAGCGCCTGAAGCGCGCGCTCATCAAGGCCGAGAACGTGAACCGGCTGAAGCTCGTCGCGCTGAAGCCCGATCGCGTGCCGGTGCTCGCGGGCGGCCTGTCGATCATGCTCGCGGTGTTCGAGGAGCTCGGCATCGACTACGTCGACACGACGGACGGCGCGCTGCGCCTGGGCGTGCTGTACGACCTGCTCGGCCGCACGCAGCACGAGGACATGCGCGCGGTGACGGTCGACGGCTTCACGCGCCGCTACGGCGTCGATCGCGCGCAGGCGGCGCGCATCGGCGCGCTCGCCGCGCGTTTCTACGACCAGCTCGACGAGCCCGAAGGCGAGGCTCGCGACGAAAGCCGCACGTTCCTCGGCTGGGCGGCCGCGTTGCACGAGATCGGGCTGTCGATTTCGCACAGCGCGTACCACAAGCATTCGGCGTACATCGCGAGCAACGCCGACATGCCGGGTTTCTCGCGCACCGACCAGGCGCGGCTCGCCGCGCTCGTGCTCGGGCACGCGGGCAAGCTCGGCAAGCTGTCGCAGTCGCGCGAAGTCGAATGGCCGCTGCTGTTCTGCCTGCGCC
Source organism: Burkholderia sp. MSMB1589WGS (assembly GCF_001636105.1). Taxonomy (NCBI): domain Bacteria; kingdom Pseudomonadati; phylum Pseudomonadota; class Betaproteobacteria; order Burkholderiales; family Burkholderiaceae; genus Burkholderia; species Burkholderia sp. MSMB1589WGS. Next base: position 327 of record NZ_LNJT01000006.1, on the reverse strand, counting down.
TCGCGTCGCTGCTGTGCCGGCGCCGGAACGACGCCGGCCTGCCCGACATCAGCGTCGCGCAGATGAAAAAGGGCGGCTACGAGGTGCACCTGCCGAGCGCGTGGGTCCAGCAGAATCCGCTCACCGACTACAGCCTCAGTCAGGAGGCTGCCGAGTGGGAGAAGGTCGGCATTCCGTATCGCGTCGTCTATACGGGCGCGTGATCCGGTTGTGCCGCCCGCGCATTGGGCTGTCGGCCGTCGTATGCCGGCGCGCTCACGGCGACGTGCAGACGATCGCCGTCAGAAACGGAAACGCATCCTTGACGACCGCCCGGCTGCCCGCCTC